>NZ_JBHLEV010000002.1:0-1219481 GCF_042263385.1 Bradyrhizobium tunisiense | reverse complement strand
GCCTTCGCGGAGAATGACAGCGTCCCTTGGAGAACAGGCTGCCGCCTCACATTCATTCATCGCGAGGAGATCAAGACAATGGGCGTCGTTGGGAGAGCGCGCGTCACTCAGCTCCGGACGCAGCGCAGCGCCGCTTTGGCGGTGCGCTGCTGAGCCGGGGCCCATGTCACGGCATTGGACCCTGTCGCCGACTCACCTGCGGGCATCTCCGTCATTCAGTACGATGCTTGCGCGCTCTCCTGACCTTGAAATCAAAGGTTGTGGACTGTCTTGCCTTGTGAGGTATTGGAGTGTGCAAATCCGTGTCTTCCCGGTAACGATTGTGCTGTCTCCGCAACACTCATCTCGGATTTAACCGTCATCACCGGCGGTTCGCATCACCGCCGCTTTTTGGCCACACCCAAACATGAATAAAATCGCTCTAAGTTCTGGAGGTAGCAGGCAGTCCTCGACGTCACGAGAAATCCCAAGGTCGATTAAAATCTTGGCTCTGATTTTTCGGGTCTGAAAGGGTTGACCGGGGAAACTGGTTTGCGATGAGCGCGAAGATTGACAAGCAGAGGCTGCCGAGCCGTCACGTGACGGAAGGCCCTGCGCGCGCGCCCCATCGGTCCTATTTCTACGCCATGGGTCTGACCACCGACCAGATCCACCAGCCCTTCGTCGGCGTCGCCTCCTGCTGGAATGAAGCCGCTCCCTGCAACATCGCGCTGATGCGCCAGGCCCAGGCGGTGAAGAAGGGCGTGGCGTCGGCCGGCGGCACCCCGCGCGAGTTCTGCACCATCACCGTGACCGACGGGATCGCCATGGGGCACGACGGCATGCGCTCCTCGTTGCCGTCGCGCGAATGCATCGCCGATTCGGTCGAGCTGACCGTGCGCGGCCATGCCTATGACGCGCTCGTCGGGCTCGCCGGCTGCGACAAGTCGCTGCCGGGCATGATGATGGCGATGGTCCGTCTCAACGTGCCCTCGATTTTCATCTATGGCGGCTCGATCCTGCCCGGCAATTTCCGCGGCCAGCAGGTCACCGTGCAGGACATGTTCGAGGCCGTCGGCAAGCACTCGGTCGGCGCCATGTCGGACGAGGACCTCGACGAGATCGAGCGCGTGGCCTGCCCCTCGGCGGGCGCCTGCGGCGCGCAGTTCACCGCCAACACCATGGCGACCGTCTCCGAGGCGATTGGCCTTGCGCTGCCTTACTCGGCCGGCGCGCCGGCACCGTATGAAATCCGCGACGCCTTCTGCATGACCGCGGGCGAGAAGGTGATGGACCTGATCGCCCAGAACATCCGGCCGCGCGACATCGTCACCCGCAAGGCGCTGGAGAACGCGGCTGCCGTGGTTGCAGCCTCCGGCGGCTCGACCAATGCTGCGCTGCACCTGCCGGCGATCGCGCATGAGTGCGGCATCAAGTTCGACTTATTCGACGTCGCCGAAATCTTCAAAAAGACACCATATGTCGCGGATTTGAAGCCGGGTGGCCGTTATGTCGCCAAAGACATGTTTGAAGTAGGTGGCATACCGCTTCTGATGAAGACGCTGCTCGACAACGGCTTCCTGCACGGTGACTGCCTTACCGTCACGGGCCGCACGATCGCTGAAAACCTCAAGAGCGTGAAGTGGAATCCGCACCAGGACGTGGTGCACCCGGCAGACAAGCCCATCACCGTCACAGGCGGTGTGGTCGGCCTGAAGGGCAATTTGGCGCCAGAAGGTGCGATCGTGAAAGTCGCGGGAATGTCCAACCTCAGGTTTACCGGTCCGGCCAGGTGCTTCGACCGTGAGGAGGATGCTTTCGAGGCGGTCCAGAAGCGCACCTACCGCGAAGGCGAAGTCATCGTGATCCGCTACGAGGGGCCGAAGGGCGGCCCCGGCATGCGGGAAATGCTCCAGACCACCGCGGCGCTGACCGGCCAGGGCATGGGCGGCAAGATCGCGCTCATCACCGACGGCCGCTTCTCCGGCGCCACCCGCGGCTTCTGCATCGGCCATGTCGGGCCGGAAGCCGCCATTGGCGGCCCGATCGGGCTGCTCGAGGACGGCGACATCATCGAGATCGACGCCGTTGCCGGTACCCTTAACGTAAAATTGAGCGACGCCGAACTCGCCCAGCGCAAAACCAAATGGAGCGCTCGCGCGACTAACCACACGTCGGGTGCGCTCTGGAAATATGCTCAGCAGGTTGGACCAGCGGTCGGGGGGGCAGTGACCCATCCGGGCGGCGCGCACGAGAAACAGTGCTATGCGGACATCTAGGCGTGCCACAGTTGCGTTTGTGTTGGGGGCCATCGCGCTGGCCGCGCCGGCGCTTGCCTTCGACGGTGCTCCGGTCAACCCGAAGGACGCGGCTTTCCCGGTCGTGACCACCTTGCCGGGGACCGCGGCGGCCGTGCGCGGCAAGGTCGCGCCGGCGGCCGTGCCTCAGGAGACCTCGTTGAGTGCGCTGCAATATGCCGCCGAGGGCGGCCACCCCATCGCGCAGTGGAAGCTCGGCCGCATGTACGCCAATGGCGACGGCGTCGCTCAGGACGATCTGCGCGCCTTCGAATATTTCAGCCGGGTCGCCAATGCGCATGCCGAGGACAGCCCCTCGGCGCCGCAGGCGCAGATCGTGGCCAATGCCTTCGTCGCGCTCGGCCGCTATTATCTCAGCGGCATCCCGAACTCGAAGGTCAAGTCGGACCCGGAGCGGGCGCGGGAGATGTTCTCCTATGCGGCCTCCTATTTCGGCAATGCCGATGCGCAATACGACCTCGCCCGCCTGTACCTGAAGACGCCGGACGCCTCGCGTGAGGATTTCCGCTACGGCGCACGCTGGCTCGGCCTCGCCGCCCAGAAGGGCCAGCACCAGGCCCAGGCGCTGCTCGGTCAGATGCTGTTCAACGGCGACCGCCTGCCGCGGCAGGCCGCGCGCGGCCTGATGTGGCTCACCTTGGCGCGTGACAGCGCCGGTGCCGAAGAGAGCTGGATCAAGGAAAGCTACAACCGCGCCTTCGCCAAGGCCTCCGACGACGACCGCGCCATGGCCCTGCAGATGCTGGAGCAGTGGGTGCAGGGCCGGAGGGAATAGTCCCCCGAGGCGGCCTACGCCGCCTCCAGATCGAGATCCGCCCACACCGGCACGTGGTCCGACGGCTTCTCCCAAGCCCGCACATAGCTGTCGATCCCGACATTGGCGAGCCGGTCGCTGGCCTGCGGCGACAGCAGCAGATGGTCGATCCGCAGGCCATGGTTCTTCTGCCAGGCACCGGCCTGGTAATCCCAGAAGGTGTACAGCCCCGGTTCGTCGGTGACGGCGCGCAAGGCGTCGGTGAGGCCGAGGCCGAGCAGGGACTGAAAGCTCTCCCGGGTCTCGGTCTTGAACAGTGCGTCCTCGGTCCAGGCGGCGGGATTGTGCACGTCGCGGGCATGCGGGATGACGTTGAAGTCGCCGGCGAGGATCAGCGGCTCCTCGGTCTTGAGACGCTCCTTCGAATAGTCAAGAAGCCGCGACATCCACTTGAGCTTGTAGGGATATTTCTCGGTCCCGACCGGGTTGCCATTGGGCAGATAGAGGCAGGCGATGCGCAGGACCCCGCGCTTGAGCGTCACCACGCCTTCGAGGAAACGGGCATGCGCATCCTCGTCGTCGCCGGCGAGGCCCGACTTGGTCTCGTCGAAGCGGAGCTTGGAGAGCAGGGCGACGCCGTTGAATGTCTTCTGCCCGTGCGTGACCACGTTGTAGCCGAGCGCCTCGATCTCCAGCCGCGGGAAGGCCTCGTCGACGCATTTGATCTCCTGGAGGCAGACGATGTCCGGCTGGCACTCCTTCAGCCAGGTCAGCAGGAGGTCGATCCTCTGCCGGACCGAATTCACGTTCCAGGTGGCAACTCTGATGGTCATGTCGGCGTGCTCCGGGCAGGGGCCATGGTTAGAACAAACTGCCAACGTGGCCGTCAAGGACGCGGCAAAATCTCCCACAAAATTAACCCGGCTTAAGCGCGCGCTGGGTCATTGATGCCAAAAAGGTTCTCGGATGGGATGGCCGGACAAATCGACAAAACGAACTGCGCCGCATGACGGCCTGATCGGCGCGTTCCTGTACTGGCTCGGCGGCTTCGAGATCGAGGACGGCCTGACCGCCGGTCTCAGCGAGCGCGAGATCCGCCGCATCCGCGCCAAGCAGATCGATACGGTGACGCAGCTGATCCCGGTGACGATGGCGGTGACGATGCTGAGCGTCGTCATCGTGCTGATCCTGTTCTGGGGCCGGGGCTGGAACGACTTCCTCGCGATCTGGGGCCTGACGCTCGCCACCGCCGCCTCGCTCGCGGTGCGCGCATGGCGCCGGTCGCATCGCAGCCCGCTGCAGGAGGCCTCGCCCCGCGCTGCGCGGCAAATGCTGCGGCAGGCGGTCTTCATCGCCGCGATCTGGGGCACGCTGCCGCTGGCGCTGTTCAGCCGCATCGAGCCGACCAGCCAGCTGCTCCTGGCCTGCCTGATGGTCGGCATGATGTCGGGCGGCGCCTTCACGCTCTCGACATTCCCGCGTGCCGGCCTCGTCTATCTCGCCACGATGACGATCGCCTGCGTCGGCGCGCTGCTGCTCTGCGGCACCGGGCCCTATCTGATCACAGCGGTGTTCCTGCTGCTGTTCGCATTTTTCATGGCACGCAACATCGTCTCGCAAGGCAATCTCTTCCTCGGCAATCTCAAGGCCCAGCTCGAGCTCGAGCACCAGACCGAGATCATCTCGCTGCTGCTGAAGGATTTTCAGGAGAACGCCAGCGACTGGCTGTGGCAGACCGACGCCGAGGGGCATCTGATCGACGTGCCCCAGCGCTTCGCCGACGTCGCCCAAGTGCCGCTGCCGCTGCTCAAGGGATCGCATTTCGCCGACGTGCTCGACATGCTGTGCCCGGAGGACAAGAGCGCGGCCTACAATGTCGTCGGCTTGATGGAGCAGAACGAGCCGCTGCACGAGATGAACCTCAAGGTCGTCGCCGGTGGCGAGGCGCGGCTGTGGTCGCTCACCGCCAAGCCGGCCTATGACCGCGAGGGACAGTTTCTCGGCTATCGCGGCTTCGGGCGCGACGTGACCGAGCGCTGGCGCGCGGAAAAGGCCGAGGCCGAAAGCCGTGCGAAATCCGACTTCCTGGCGGTGATGAGCCACGAGATCCGCACGCCGATGAACGGCGTGCTCGGGCTCGCCAGCATGCTGCTCGAGACCGAGCTCGATCCGGAGCAGCGCGAGGCCGTCACCACGATCCGCGAGTCCGGCGACAATCTCCAGCGCATCCTCAACGACATTCTCGACTTGTCCAAGCTCGAGGCCGGCCGCTTCGCGTTCGAGGCGGTCGACTTTGCCCCGCAGACGCTGGTCGAGACGGTCGCAAACGTCGCGCGCGCGAGTGCCAAGAGCAAGGGGCTGACGGTCAAGGTCGAGCTCGATCCGAACCTGCCGCCGACGCTGCGCGGCGATGTCGCGCGCATCCGCCAGGTGCTGCTCAACCTCGCCTCCAACGCGGTGAAGTTCACCGACGAAGGCGAGGTGACGATCTCCGCCACCTGCCGGGCGCGCCGCGACCTGCTCGCGACCGTCGAATGGACCGTGACCGACAGCGGCATCGGTATCGCCCCGGAAAAACTCGGTCAGCTCTTCAGCGACTTCGCGCAGGCCGATGCCTCGATCAGCCGCCGCTTCGGCGGCACCGGCCTCGGCCTTGCGATCAGCAGGCGCATCATTGAGCAGATGGGCGGCACCATCGGCGTCACCTCGACGCCGGGCGAGGGGTCGACCTTCCATTTCACGCTGGTGCTGCCCTGGAGCCCGACGCAGGCATCCGATCTGGTGCCCGGTCGCGACGAGGCCGATGAACTCAAGGCTCGCATTGCCGGCCTCGACCGGCCGCTGAAGGTGCTGGTCGCGGAGGACGATGCGGTCAACCGCATGGTCGTGAGCAAGATGTTAGGGGCCTTCGACGTCGATCTGCGGGTCGTCACAGATGGCGCCGAGGCCGTCACGGCCGCCGCCGAAGGCAATTACGATGTCGTGCTCATGGACGTGCGCATGCCCGACATGGACGGGCTCGCCGCCACCCGCGCGATCCGCGCGCAAGGCGGGCGGTTCGAGGCCTTGCCCATCATCGCGTTGACCGCGAACGCCTTCCCGGAGGACGTCAGGATCTGCCGCGAGGCCGGCATGTCCGACTTCCTGGCCAAGCCGCTGCGCAAGCCGGCGTTGGTCGCGGCATTGCTGCGTGCGCTGGACGGCCACGTGATGTCGGAGGACGCGCCGCTCCAGCCGGAGCTGATGCCATCAGTGGTGGAGTGGACGGACGAGGAAAGGCAGATCACGGGCGCGTAAGAGCTCAGATCGAAAAACTCGTGCCGCAGCCGCAGGAAGCCGTGGCGTTGGGATTGTTGACACGGAACGAGGCGCCGATCAGATCATCGACGAAATCGACCTGGGACCCCTCCAGGAACGGTTGCGAGGCGGAATCGACCAGCACCACCGCATTGTCCTGCTCGATCACGAGATCGTCGTCGGTGCGGGCGCGGTCGATGTCGAACTTGTACTGGAAGCCCGAGCAGCCGCCGCCCTCGACCGAAATGCGCAGCATCGCGCCTGAGCCTTCGCCCTTGAGGATCTCCCCAATCCGGCGTGCGGCCCGGTCGCTGATGGTCACGGCAGTCGTCATTGCTGGTCTCCGATAGTCCCGTCGTCCGGCGTCATACCCATTTCATTTGGTATCCCGCGTTCGGCATAGTTAAGTGCCACCATACGCAGAATCAAATGGATAGGGACTAAATTCGCCGTGTCCGTCGGAATGGCAGCCCCCCGCGCGCCCTATGCCTGCGACCCCGACCGCAGCCGCGGCCGGCTGGTCGCCGAGCCGCCGAGCCGGACCCGCAGCCCGTTCCGGCGGGATTGCGACCGGGTGATCCACTCCACCGCGTTCCGCCGCCTGAAGTACAAGACCCAGGTGTTCGTGTTCCATGAGGGGGATCACTACCGCACCCGCCTGACCCATTCGCTGGAGGTGGCCCAGATCGCCCGCGCGCTGGCCCGGCAGCTCGGGCTGGACGAGGACCTCACCGAGACCCTGGCGCTGGCGCATGATCTCGGTCATCCCCCGTTCGGCCATGCCGGCGAACGGGCGCTGGATGCCTGCCTCAAGGATTTCGGCGGCTTCGATCACAACGCCCAGACGCTCCGCGTCGTCGCCTCGCTGGAGCACCGCTATCCCGAGTTCGACGGGTTGAACCTGACGTGGGAGTCGCTGGAGGGCATCGTCAAGCACAACGGCCCGCTGACCGACCGCAGCGGTGCGCCGGTCGGGCGCTATCGCGAGCACGGCATTCCCGTCGGGATCGCCGACTACATCAAGACCTACG
Source organism: Bradyrhizobium tunisiense (assembly GCF_042263385.1). Lineage (NCBI taxonomy): Bacteria > Pseudomonadati > Pseudomonadota > Alphaproteobacteria > Hyphomicrobiales > Nitrobacteraceae > Bradyrhizobium > Bradyrhizobium tunisiense. The sequence goes on along the minus strand of NZ_JBHLEV010000002.1, from coordinate 1,212,102 downwards.
ACCTCGAATTGTGGAGCTTCGCCTCACTGGAGGCGCAGGTCGCCGCCATCGCCGACGACATCGCCTATGACGCCCACGATATCGACGACGGCCTGCGCGCCGGCCTGTTCCATCTCGACGATCTCAAGGTGATGCCGCTCACGGCGGAGATCATCGCCGAGACCTCCGCCCATTATCCTGAACTCGAAGACCTCAGGCGCGGCGCCGAACTGGTGCGCGAGCTGATCTCGCACCTGATCGGCGCGGTGTTCGCGCAGGCGCAGAAGAATCTCGCCGCGGTGAAGCCGCAGTCGGCCCAGGACGTGCGCCGGCAGAGCAGGGCCCTGATCGCGTTCCCGGCCGAGGTCGCGGAGGAGGAGGCCGCCATCAAGCGCTTCCTGTACCAGCATATGTACCGTCACAAGCGGGTGATGCGGGTGATGGGGGAGGCGGAGCAGATCCTGTTCGACCTGTTCGCGAAATACCTGCAATCTCCTGGCGAACTGCCGCCGGAATGGCTGCTGGGGGCAGAGGCGGACAATGAGGGCGACCGGGCCCGCCGGATCGGCAATTTCATCGCCGGGATGACCGACCGTTTCGCCCTGACCGAGCACCAGCGGCTTTTTGACTCGACCCCGGATTTGCGTTAGGCGGCGGCCATGCCCGACACATCCTCATCCCTGCATTTGTTCGCCGACGTGCTTGCACGCGTGCACGCCGCGTGCCGCGCGCTTGCGGCGGACGCCAACTGGCCCGAGGGCATCGATTTCGCGCGCGTGGTCGTCGAGCCGCCACGCGATGCCTCGCATGGCGACATGGCGACCAACGCCGCCATGGTGCTGGCGAAAGAGGCAAAGGCAAAGCCGCGCGATCTCGCCGAGCGGATTGCCGAGCGGCTGCGCACTGATGCGCTGATCGCCAAGGTCGACGTCGCCGGTCCCGGCTTCATCAATTTGACGCTGAAGCCGGCCGCCTGGGCCGAGGCGCTGCGGACGGTGCTGCGCGAGGGCGCCGATTACGGCCGTGTTCGCGGCGGCTCCAAGGTCAATGTCGAGTACGTCTCGGCCAATCCGACCGGGCCGATGCATGTCGGCCATTGTCGCGGCGCCGTGTTCGGCGACGCCCTTTCGAGCCTGCTCCAGTTCGCCGGCCACGACGTCACGCGCGAATATTACATCAACGACGCCGGCGCCCAGGTCGACGTGCTCGCCCGCTCCGCCTTCCTCAGATACCGCGAGGCGCTGGGAGCGGACATCGGTGCGATCCCGGAAGGGCTCTATCCCGGCGACTACCTCAAGCCAGTCGGCGCAGCGCTGGCGAAGGAGCACGGCGACAAGCTCCTCGCGATGAGCGAGGCTCATTGGCTGCCCACCGTCCGGGCCAAGGCGATCGCGATGATGATGGACGAGATCAAGGACGATCTCGCGGCCCTCAACATCCGCCACGACGTGTTCTTCTCAGAGCGCTCGCTGATCGAGACCGGCAACAACAAGGTCGCCGAGACCATCGATTTCCTGAAGGCCAAGGGCGACATCTACGAAGGCCGCCTGCCGCCGCCGAAGGGGGCCCCGGTCGAGGATTGGGAAGACCGCGAGCAGCTTCTGTTCAAGGCGACCGCCTACGGCGACGATGTCGATCGTCCGCTGATCAAGTCGGATGGTTCCTACACCTACTTCGCCTCCGACATCGCCTATCACAAGAACAAGTTCGACCGCGGCTTCGCCGAGATGATCGACGTCTGGGGCGCCGATCATGGCGGCTACATCAAGCGGATGCAGGCGGCGGTGAAGGCGACCACGTCGGGCAAGGGATCGCTCGACGTCAAGATCGTCCAGCTCGTGAAGTTGCTGCGCAATGGCGAGCCGGTGAAAATGTCCAAGCGAAGCGGGGACTTCGTCACCTTGCGTGAGGTGGTGGATGAAGTCGGCCAGGACGCCGTCCGCTTCATGATGCTGTACCGCAAGAACGACGCGGTGCTCGACTTCGACCTCGCCAAGGTCATGGAACAGTCGCGCGACAATCCGGTGTTCTACGTCCAGTACGGCCATGCCCGCGGCCACTCGATCTTCCGCAACGCGCGAGCCGAGGTGTTCCCGGAGCTGCCGGAGGATTCGGCCAAGCGCATCGCCTGGCTCAGTGAGTCGGCGGTGGAACGGTTGTCAGACCCGGTCGAGCTTGAACTTCTCAAGCGCCTCGCAATATATCCTCGCATGCTCGAAGCCGCCGCGGCGGCCCACGAGCCGCACCGAATTGCCTTTTATCTCTATGATTTAGCCAGCGAATTTCATGCACTTTGGACGAAGGGGCGCGATTTGCCCTATTTACGCTTCATTATCAATAATGATGCAGATCTAACGAAGGCGCGGCTGGCCATGGTCCAGGGCGTCGTCTCGGTTCTGGCATCGGGCCTCGCCATCCTCGGCGTCCATGCCCCGAACGAGATGCGGTAGTTTGGGGCGAACTACTTAAGGGAAATTCGGGGGTAACCGGCAGAAGCCGGATCGCTTAGACTTGGTTGAAAGCCTTGTGGGTCGAAAGCCGTGCCTTGGTCGAGGGGCGCGCGGCTTTCCCGAAGGGACGCATCATCACGATGGCCGAACGATATCAGGACAGACCGTTTCCTTCCGATGACTATGGTCGCGGTGGCGATCAGCATGGGAGGGCGGAAAGCGATCCCTTGGCTGAGCTGGCCCGCCTGATCGGACAGACCGATCCTTTCGCCGCGCAGTCGCGGCCGACTGCTCCACCGGCAGCGCCGGCCCTGAACTATCGGGACGACGATTACCGCCAGGACGACGACCAGCAGGACTATGCCGAGCCGGCCTCGCAGACTCCGCCCGGGCCGCCCTCATGGATGCGCCGCGCCAATGTGCAGCCGCAGCCGGCACCCGTGCCGGAGCCTGACTATCCCGTCTCCGTGAATCCGGTCCATCCTCTGCATCGCTATTCAGCCCAGCCCGCTGCGTCCGAGCCTGATCTTCATCAGCCGCATGCCTATCAGGATCACGCCTATCAGGGGCAGGCTTACCAGCCGCAGGATCACGCCCACCAGCAGCAAGCCGATCAGAGCCAATATCAGCAGCCCGATCCGTCGCGCTACGACGATGCGCTCTATGGTCGGCTCGAGGCAGGCGAGCAGGACTACCAGCGTGAGCCGGCCTATCCGGACGATCCCTACGCCTATCAGAGCGACTATCCCGAGCCCGAACTCGAGGAGCCGAAGAAGCAGCGCGGCGGCATGATGACGGTCGCGGCGATCCTGGCGCTTGCCGTCGTCGGCACGGGCGCAGCCTTTGCCTACAAGACCTATGTCGGTTCGCCCCGCAGCGGTGAGCCGCCGATCATCAAGGCCGACAACACCCCGACCAAGATCGTGCCTGCGCCGGCGGATTCGTCGGCCAAGGTGCCGGATCGCATGGCGAGCGGCGATGGCGCCGAGAAGATCGTGCCGCGCGAAGAGGCGCCGGTCGATGTCGCAGCCAAGGCGGGCGGCCCCCGCGTGGTGTTCCCGCCGCTGAACCAGAATGCGAACCCGCCGTCGGTCGCGAGCGTGTCGCCGTCCGCTGCGCCGCCGCCGGGCGCGGGGCTGGCTGCCAGCAATGGCACGCTGCCGAACAATTCGCCGCGCGCGATCAGGACCGTAGCCGTGAAGGGCGATCAGACCGATAGTGCCGCGCCGCAATCCGCCGCCGCCAGGCCCACGCCCTCGACGGCTGCACCGAAGCCTGTTGCTGCACCCGTCGCACCGGCCGCGCCGCGCAATCCGCCAACCTCCGCCAATGCCAGCGCCAACCAGCCGATGTCGCTGGCACCGCAATCGGCGCCGGCGACTGAGCCACCGCAGCGTCTGGCTGCGACCGCCCCCACTCAGATCGCGCCCAGCAGCAGCGGTGGTGGCGGCTACATCGTGCAAGTCTCCTCGCAGCAGAGCGAGGATAGCGCCGCCGCCTCGTATCGCGTGCTTCAGAGCAAGTATGGCAGCGTGCTCGGTTCCCGCTCGCCGGTGATCAAGCGCGTCGACCTCACCGACAAGGGCAAGGGGGTCGTCTATCGCGCCTTCGCCGGGCCCTATGCTTCGGCTGAGGAGGCGACGCAGGCCTGCAACAGCCTGAAGTCGGCAGGCCTGTCCGCCTGCTTCGTCCAGAGGAATTAACGGCCGTTTCCTTGACCCCCTCGCGGGTCAGGGTTAATCGGCCGTTATGAGCACGCGGGCCTTCATTACCGGCGTATCCGGAACCGAACTGACCGCCGCCGAGCGGGAGTTCATCCGCGACCAGCGCCCATGGGGTTTCATCCTCTTCAAGCGCAATGTCTCTACGCCCGTCCAAGTCGCTGCATTGGTTGCGGAATTGCGGACGGCGGCAGGTCTCGCTGACGCGCCGGTCCTGATCGACCAGGAGGGCGGACGGGTGCAGCGGCTGGGTCCGCCGCACTGGCCGGTCTATCCGCCGGGCGCCGTATTCTCGAATTTGTACGACACTGATTCGGCCCTCGGGCTCACCGCGGCGCGCCTGAGCGCCCGCCTGATCGCAGCTGATCTCGTCGATCTCGGGATTACCGTGGATTGCCTGCCGCTGGCCGACGTGCCGGTGGCCGGCGCCGATGCCGTCATCGGGAACCGCGCCTATGGCACCGAGCCGGGCAAGGTCGCGGCGATCGCGCGTGCCGTCACCGAAGGGCTGGAGCAGGGCGGCGTGCTGCCGGTCCTCAAACACATTCCCGGCCATGGCCGGGCCACCGCGGACACCCATTTCCAGCTGCCGACGGTGGATACGCCGAGAGCCGAGCTGGAACGGACCGACTTCGCGGCGTTCAAGCCGCTGGCGGATCTGCCGATGGCCATGACTGCACATGTTGTGTTTAGCGCGGTCGACCCCGCCCATCCGGCGACGACATCTGCGACAATGATTGCTGACGTGATTCGCGGCGCAATCGGGTTCCAGGGTTTGTTAATGAGTGATGACGTGTCGATGAACGCGCTGTCGGGGAATATTGCCGAACGGACCCGCGCCATCTTCGCGGCCCGTTGCGACGTGGCCCTGCATTGCAACGGCAACATCGAGGAGATGCGCGAGGTCGCCGGCCAGACACCGGAACTGTCCGGCAGGGCGCTGGAGCGGGCGAACGCCGCGCTCGCCGCACGCAGGCCGCCGCAGCCGTTCGACCGGGCGGCCGCGCGCACTGAGCTGGACGCATTGATCGCACGGGCAAACACGGCATCCGCATGACCGCAGAAATTCTATCCTTTGAAACCGGGCGGCCCGCAGAGCTCGCCGAGGGTGAGCCGGCGTTGGTGGTCGACGTCGAGGGCTATGAGGGCCCGCTCGACCTGCTGCTCGCGCTGGCGCGGCAGCAGAAGGTCGATCTCGCCAAGATCTCGATTCTGGCGCTGGCGGACCAGTATCTCCACTTCATCGAAGCCGCGCGAAAAATCCGGCTGGAGCTTGCCGCCGACTACCTGGTCATGGCGGCCTGGCTCGCCTTCCTGAAGTCGCGCCTGCTGCTGCCGGAGCCGCCGAGTGCGGAAGGCCCGAGCGCGGAGCAGATGGCGACGGCGCTTGCCAACCGTCTGCGCCGGCTGGAAGCCATTCGCGAGGCCGCCAACCGGCTGATGAACAGGCCGCAATTGCAGCGTGACATCTTCCCGCGCGGCGAGCCCGAGCAGATCGCCGAGATCAGGCACCCGAAATACACGGCGACGCTGTACGATTTGCTCACCGCCTATGCCTCGCAGCGCCAGTCGCGCGTGCTGGCGAGCGTGCATCTGGCCAAGCGCACGGTGTGGTCGCTCGCCGAGGCGCGCGCCACGCTGGAGCGGCTGGTCGGCAGCATCAGCGAGCAGGACGATTGGGGCGTGCTCGACGATTTCCTGGTCCGCCACGTCGCCGACCCGACGCAGCGCGCGACGGTGTTCGCCTCGAGCTTTGCCGCCGCGCTCGAACTCGTGCGCGAAGGTCAGCTGGAACTGAACCAGAAAGAGGCGTTTGCGCCGATCTATTTCCGGAAGGGGCGCCCGAAACCGGTCCCGGACGCAGTTCCTGCGTCTGATGCGCCGGTCGGTTAAGTGCAAGAAGGAGAAGCGACCATGGCAAGCCTGGCTGAAATGCGGGTAGAAGAGGCCGAGCCGATGGAGAACGAAACCCAGGCACGTCCCGAGGAACTGCGGCTGCTGGAAGCGCTGCTGTTTGCTTCGAGTGAACCGCTGGATACCGCGACGCTCGCCAAGCGCATGCCCGAGGGTGTCGACGTCAAGGCCGCGCTCGAGCAGCTCCAGGCCGATTATTCCTTGCGCGGAGTGAATCTCGTTCGCGTCGCCAACAAATGGACCTTCCGCACCGCCGGCGATCTCGCCTGGCTGATGACGCGGGAGAGCACCGAGACCCGCCGCCTGTCGCGCGCGGCCATCGAGGTGCTGGCGATCATTGCCTATCACCAGCCGGTGACGCGCGCCGAGATCGAGGAGATCCGCGGCGTCGTCACCTCGAAGGGCACGCTCGACGTGCTGCTGGAGACCGGCTGGATCAAGCCGCGTGGACGGCGCAAGACACCCGGCCGTCCGCTGACCTTCGGAACCACCGAGGACTTCCTGTCGCAGTTCACCCTGGAACAGCTCGGCGATCTGCCGGGTCTGGAGGAGCTGAAGGGTACGGGCCTGTTGGATTCGCGTCTGCCGACCGGGTTCAGCGTGCCGACGCCTTCTGACGATCCGCAGCTCCGCGAGGACGAGGATCCGCTGGAACCGGGCGACGACCTCGATCTGGCGCTGGCGCCCGCGGTCGAGCCCGAAGCCCCGGAAGAGACGCCGGACGGCGGCAAGGAAGGCGGCGGCGAGGGTGGCACCGAAGAGTGACCACCCGGCTGTTTGCGGGCTCCTGCGACCAGTTAACACTAGCAAGATTACGTAGTGCCGACAGCGAATTGGCACTGCCTTGGTCCTTGTTTTTGAGCCCTGCCAAGCCTACGTTTCGGTGAAGATCGGCCGGGTCCCCCGGCCATGCGCGTTTGGAGGGTTGCAGGATGGGTTCACTCAGCATTTGGCACTGGATCCTGGTGATCGCAGTGGTCCTGCTGCTGTTCGGCCGCGGCAAGATTTCGGATCTGATGGGCGACGTGGCGCAGGGCATCAAGGCATTCAAGAAGGGCATGCAGGACGACGACAAGTCCGGTGACAAGCCCGAGCCGGCCAAGTCCATCGAGCACAACAATGCCGCGCCGACCGCGGCACGGTCCGACGTCGGCAGCAAGGCCGTCTGAGCCGAAAGAAGCACGCAAGACGCGGCCAGCGCCCCGATCCTGCGCGCGAGGGTTGGGCCGGCTGCGGCTGGCGTGAACGGAAGACCTCATGTTCGACATCGGGTGGAGTGAACTGGTCCTCATCGGGGTCGTGGCCCTGATCGCCATCGGCCCGAAAGAGCTGCCGGGCGTGCTGCGCATGGTCGGGCAGTGGATGGGCAAAGCGCGCAAGATGGCCGCCGAATTCCAGGGCCAGTTCCAGGAAGCGATGCGCGAGGCCGAAATGGCTGACCTCAAGAAGAGCTTCGACGAGGTCAAGGAAGCCGCGACGGGATTCAATCCGCTGACCTCGCTCCAGAAGGACGTCAGCGACGCGCTGCGCGTCGATGCGCTCGACAAGCCGGCCGAGACGTCCACGACGACTGCCGTCGACCCGCCGACGACGCCCACCCCGCCGGAAGCGCCGACGCCGGCGACCTTCATGGAAGCCGAGGCGCATGCGGCCGCGAACGAGCCGCTCGCGATCACCCGTGAGGTCGAGCAGGCAGCGGTCGCGCAGGACACCGCGCCATCCGAAGCGATCAAGGACGCCAAAGCGTCATGACCGACGCCGATATCGAGGCCAGCAAAGCCCCGCTGATGGACCATCTGATCGAGCTGCGTTCGCGGCTGATCAAGGCGCTGCTCGGCTTCGGCCTTGCATTCATCTTCTGCTTCTTCTTCGCCAAGCAGATCTACAACGTGCTGGTCTGGCCGTTCGTGTGGATCGCTGGCCCTGAGAACTCGAAATTCATCTACACGGCGCTGCTGGAATATTTCATCACCCAGCTCAAGCTCGCACTGTTCGGCGCCGGCTTCATCTCGTTCCCGGTCATCGCGACGCAGATCTATGGATTTGTGGCGCCCGGACTGTACAAGCACGAGAAGCAGGCCTTCCTGCCTTATCTGGTCGCGACTCCGTTCTTCTTCGTGCTGGGGTCCGCACTGGTCTATTTCGTCGTGCTGCCGATGCTGGTGCGGTTCTCGCTCGGCATGCAGCAGGCCGGCGGCGACGAGACCGCGCAGATCCAGCTCCTGCCCAAGGTCGGCGAATATCTGTCGCTGATGATGTCGCTGATCTTCGCCTTCGGCATCGCCTTCCAGCTCCCGGTGATCCTGACTCTGCTCGGCCGCATCGGCATCGTGAGCTCGAAGATGCTGCGCGAGAAGCGCCGCTATTTCATCGTCATCGCCTTCGTCATCGCGGCCGTGCTGACCCCGCCCGACGTGCTCAGTCAGTGCTCCCTGGCGTTTCCCCTGATGGCGCTCTACGAGGGCTCGATCATCGCGGTCGGGATCGTGGAGAAGAAGGCGGCGGCAGCCGCGCAGGCGACCAGCGGCACCGATGTCTCGACGCCGGCCAATCCGGCAGAGTAGGGCGCTTTCCCTCTATCATGGCGCCGTACAGCCCATGATTCGTCATGCCCGGGCTTGACCCGGGCATCCACGACTTGATCTAAGGCGGCAGATACGTGGATGGCCGGGATGAACCCGGCCATGACGGGAAGACAGCCATGCACGACATCAAATCGATCCGCGACAATCCGCAAGCCTTCGACGCCGGCCTCGCTCGGCGGGGTCTGAAGCCGCTGTCGGCCTCGTTGCTCGCGATCGACGAGAAGCGGCGGGCGGCGATCCTGGCCTCTGAGCAGGCGCAGGCGCGGCGCAACGCGGCCTCCAAGGAGATCGGCGACGCCAAGAAGGCCAAGGACGAGGCGCGCGCCGCGACGTTGATGGCCGAGGTCGCCGAGCTCAAGACCACGATGCCGGAGCTCGAAGCGGCTGCGAAGGCTGCCGACGACGAGCTGACGAAGGAGCTGTCGGCGATACCGAACATTCCGTTCGACGAGGTGCCCGATGGCGTCGACGAGCACGGCAATTTGCAGCGCCACGTGTACGGCAACAAGCGCAACTACGGTTTCACGCCGAAGCTCCACGACGATCTCGGCACCGCGCTCGGCTACATGGATTTCGAGGCGGCGGCAAAACTCTCCGGCGCGCGCTTCGTTGTGCTGAAGAAGGGGCTGGCGCGGCTCGAGCGCGCAATTGGCCAGTTCATGCTGGACCTGCATACGACTGAGCACGGCTACACCGAGATCAATCCGCCGCTCCTGGTGCGCAACGAGGTGATGTTCGGCACCGGACAATTGCCGAAATTCGAGGACGATCAGTTCTGGGCGATCAAGGGCGAGTTGCTTGCTGCGCCTGACCATGAGCGGCTCAAGACTGAGCGCCTTGGCCTCATTCCGACCGCTGAGGTGTCGCTCACCAACCTCGTTCGGGAATCCATCCTGGACGAGAAGCAATTGCCGATGCGGCTCACCGCGCTGACGCCGTGCTTTCGCGCCGAAGCCGGCGCTGCGGGCCGCGATACCCGGGGCATGATCCGCCAGCACCAGTTCACCAAGGTCGAGCTGGTGTCGATCACGACGCCCGAGACCAGCAAGGACGAGCTGGAGCGGATGCTATCCTGCGCCGAGCAGGTGCTGCAGCGGCTCGGGCTGCATTATCGCGTGATGACGCTCTGCGCAGGCGATATGGGTTTCTCGTCGCAAAAAACCTATGACATCGAGGTCTGGATGCCAGGCCAGGGCGAGGGCGGGGCGTTCCGCGAGATCTCCAGCTGCTCGGTCTGCGGCGACTTCCAGGCTCGGCGCATGGATGCGCGCTCGCGCGGCCCGGACGGCAAACCGCGTTTCGTGCACACCCTGAACGGCTCCGGCACCGCGGTCGGTCGCGCACTGATCGCCGTGATGGAAACCTATCAGCAGGAGGACGGCTCGATCGCGGTCCCCGACGTGCTGCAGCCCTATATGGGCGGTCTGAAGGTGATCGCGCGCGACTAACGCTAAAAACGATTGGTTGCGAAGATCGGACGGGCGGCTATCCTGCCGGCCCGTCCACGCGAACCCACCGTTCATGGCCTTGCACCGCGACATCTTCTGGGTCGGCAGACAATGGGCGGTGACGGCTGCCGGCATCCAGGCCGTGGACCAGCGCCTGCGCGGTGTGCTCGACATCGAGCTCGCGCGGCTGTGGGACGACGATCTCGTGCAGAGCCGGCGGGCCAAGCCCGGTGTGAATATAGCAGACTTCGACAAGGCGCTGACGGTGGCGCGCGAACGCTTTCCGCAGGCGCCCGAGTTGGACCCGTTCGTTGCGCAATTGGAGGCGCTCGGCGTGATCGAGGCTCCCGTGGTGAGCCCGGTCGTACCGGCGATGCAGCTGCGTGCGGAGGGCCGGCTGGCACGCTTCCTGCCGCAATGGCGCATCCGCCGGTAACGGGCTCAAGCCGGAACCTGCCACCAGGGCTCCTGGCAGCCGGTTTGCCTGATCGGCCGGAGCCGGATAAGACGGCTCAGACCCCCTTCAGGAATCGACCTTTCGCATGCGCATTCTCTGCACCAATGACGACGGCATCCACGCCCCCGGCCTCAAGGTCGTGGAGGAGATCGCGCGCGCGCTGTCCGACGATGTCTGGGTGGTCGCGCCCGAGCTCGACCAGTCCGGCGTGTCGCATTCGCTGTCGCTGAACGATCCCTTGCGCCTGCGCGAGGTCGGGCCACGGCACTTTGCCGTGCGCGGCACGCCGACCGACTGCGTCATCATGGGGGCGCGCCATATCCTCGGGCCGAAACTGCCCGACATCGTGCTGTCCGGGGTCAACAAGGGCCGTAACGTCGCCGAGGACGTGGTCTATTCCGGCACCATCGCCGGCGCTTTGGAGGGTACCATCCTGGGCTTGCCGTCGTTCGCGCTGTCGCAGGAGTTCAGCGTCGAGACCCGCGAGCGCCCGCCCTGGGATACCGCGCGCAAGTTCGGGCCCGACATCCTGCGCAAGGTGATCGCCGCCGGCATCCCGAAGGACACCGTCATCAACGTCAACTTCCCGTCCTGCGCGCCGGAGGATGTGCTGGGCGTCCGCGTCACGCGCCAGGGCAAACGCAATCTCGGTTTCTTGCGGATCGACGAGCGCAAGGATGGCCGGGGCAATCCCTATTTCTGGATCGGCTTCGAGCGCGCCGCGATGATGGACACGCCGGCCGACGGCACTGATCTCGCGGCGCTTCGCGAGCGCTACGTCTCGGTCACGCCGCTCAGGCTCGACCGCACCAACGAGGCGTTCTCCGAAGAGCTCGGCGCGACGTTGAAGTAAGTGACGGATTGGGCATAGCGGCTATCCGCCGCGGAGCGCGGCTTCGATGGTCTTGCCGAGGGCGTCGAGCTGAAACGGCTTCTGCAGCGCCGGCCGGTCGCGGTACTGCTCGGGCAGGCCGGAGGAGCCGTAGCCGGTGGCAAAGATGAACGGGCAGCCCTTGGCCTTGATCACGTCGGCGACCGGCGAGATGACCTTGCCGTTGACGTTGACGTCGAGGATGGCGATGTCGAACTCGGTCGCCTGAGCGAGCCGCATGGCCTCGGTGATGTCGCCGGCCTCGGCAGCGACCTTGTAGCCGAGCTCTTCGAGCATGTCCGCGACCATCATCCTGATCATCACCTCGTCCTCGACGAGGAATACAGAGCGGCCGGAAAGCCCTGTCGCGGTCATGATTGAGTCCTTGCCCATTGCCAAAAACGTTCGCAGATAACACGAATTGACGCAATGCGCGTTTCGACCAACGGATGGCTGAAAATGGTCATTGCGGCTCGCCTCTGGCAAGCCGGTCGGTGGTCAAATGCGCCATGCGAAGAGTATCATGAGTTCCCAGGCAGGAACACGATTCTGGCGTCCGGGCTTGGCGCCTCGTGGGGCCGGCAAGACAGCGTAATCAGGCAATGACCTCCAATCAGCACCCGCCGGAAAAGATGATGTTTCAGCTCACGCTGAGACGCCGGGGCATCAGCGATCAAGCGGTGCTGCGAACCATGGAGGAGGTGCCGCGCGAGCTTTTCGTCGACGAGGCCGATCGCGACGGCGCCTACCGCGACAGCGCGCTGCCGATCGCCTGTGGACAGACCATCAGCCAGCCATTCGTCGTGGCCTATATGACCGAACAGCTCCAGCTCCGGAAGCAGCACCGCGTGCTCGAGATCGGCGCCGGCTCCGGCTACCAGGCGGCGGTGCTGTCGCGGCTCGCCGGCCAGGTGCTGACGGTCGAGCGCTATCGCAAGCTTGCGGACACGGCGCGCGCCCGGCTTGAAAAGCTGGATTGTCACAATGTCGAGGTGATGCTCGGCGACGGCCTCAATCTGCCGCCCAATATCGGCCCGTTCGATCGCATCATCGTCACCGCCGCGGTGGAGCGGCTTCCGGACAATCTGGTCGAGCGGCTCGAGGTCGGCGGCATCCTGATCGCGCCGGTCGGCCCGCATCAGGGCGTGCAGACGCTGATCCGCCTGACCCGCGGCGAAGCCGGGATCGAGCGCAAGGAACTCGTCGAGGTCCGCTTCGTGCCGGCGCTGCCCGGGGTGGCGCGGGAGCTGTAGATTTCCGGATTGGCTGTGCCGCCAACATCTTATTGGGAGGGTTAAGCCGTTATTTACTCGGCGCGTGTTTACTTAAAACACCAGTTCTGTTGCGTACGAGTGAGTAACCATGTCAGTTGTCGCCGAGTTGCTTTACTCGCGCCGCGTACCGCAGGTCGCGGTGCTGGCGCTGATTTCCTTCAGCTTCGCAGGGTGCAGCGCCGACATGTCGTCGCGGCTGTCCCAGTCGAACTTCTCCAATCCCTTTGCCTCAGACCAGACCGGTTCGGTGCAGCAGGCGCCGCCGCAGCAGCGTGAGCTGCCGCAATATTCGCGGCCGCAGACGCAGCCCGGTTATTATCAGTCGCAGCCGTTGCCGCCGCCGGCGGTCTCCGCGCCGCAATCCTATCCCGCTGCGTCAGGTGGAGGGGTGTCCGGAGGCGGGCGCGGCGTCAGCTCCTACGCACCTCCGGCGCAGCCGCATCTGGAGACCACGGCCACCGTGCCGCCGCGCTCCGTCGCCGCCGCTCAGCCGGCTGGCGGGACCAAGATCATCGTCGGTACCAGCGACACGCTCGACGTGCTCGCCAAGCGCTACCACGTCACGCCGCAGGCAATCCTCGCCGCCAACGGCTACAAGGGCCCGCGCGCGCTCTCGCCCGGCCAGCAGCTCATCATCCCGCATCCGGCCACGGCACCTGCGCCGGCCCCGGTCGCGGCGGCTCCCGCTGCGAAGCCGGTTGCCGCCATGGCTGCGCCACCGAGCACCCACTTCGTCAATCATGGCGACACGCTCGCCAGCATTGCCCGCAAGAACCGCATTTCGTCGGCCGAGCTTGCCCGTGCCAACGGCCTCGATCCCTCAGCCAAGCTCAAGCTCGGCACCAGGCTGACCGTGCCCGGTGCCAAGACCGCCGCCGTTGCGGCTCCGGTCGCGGCAGCGCCGGTTGCGGGGACGCTGCAGCCGGTGGCCGCAGCTCCTGCGCCGGCCACCAAGATGGCGGCCGTTGCCGCACCGGTGCAGAGCGCGCGCCTGGCCCAGGCCACGACGAACGTCGAAGAGAAGCCCGCCGAGACCCCGGCGAAGGCCGCGGAGACCACCAGCGCGCTGCCGACCTTCCGCTGGCCGGTGCGCGGCAAGGTGGTCACGAGCTACGGCGCCAAGACAAACGGCAAGTCCAATGACGGCATCAATCTCGCGGTGCCCGAGGGGACGCCGGTCAAGGCTGCCGAAGATGGTGTCGTCGCTTATTCCGGCAACGAGCTGAAGGGTTACGGCAATCTGGTCCTGGTTCGGCATTCCAACGGCTACGTCACCGCATATGCCCATGCGAGTGAGCTGCTGGTGAAGCGCGGCGATACCATCAAGCGCGGTCAGGTCATTGCCAAATCGGGTCAATCCGGGGAAGTGGCGTCGCCGCAGCTCCACTTCGAGATCCGCAAGGGATCGAGCCCGGTTGACCCGCTTCAATTCCTGAACGGGGCGTGAGGCCGAAGTTGCCTCCGTATGAACAGTGTCGTCGCCCGGCTTGACCGGGCGACCCAGTATTCAAGAGACAGTTATTGTTGAGCCGATAAGCCGCGGCGTACTGGATTCCCCGCTTTCGCGGGGAATGACAGTTGGGGTCGCGCGTTCGCTTTGGCTACGTCGCCGTCAGCTTCACGCCCAGCCGGCCCGCCAGCTCCTGCACGAACTGCCAGGCGACGCGGCCCGAGCGTGAGCCGCGGGTGGTCGACCATTCCAGCGCCTCGCGCTCCAGCGCCTCGTCGTCGACCTCAATGCCGAAATGGCTGCAATAGCCGCGTACCATGGCGAGATATTCGTCCTGGCTGCAGCGGTGGAAGCCGAGCCAGAGGCCGAAGCGATCCGACAGCGAGACCTTCTCCTCGACAGCTTCGCCGGGATTGATCGCGGTGGAGCGCTCGTTCTCGATCATCTCCCGTGCGAGCAGATGGCGGCGGTTCGAGGTGGCGTAGAGGATGACGTTCTCGGGTCGGCCCTCGATGCCGCCTTCGAGCACCGCCTTCAGCGATTTGTACGAGGCGTCGTTGCCGTCGAATGAGAGATCGTCGCAGAACACGATGAAGCGGAAGGCGGAGGCCCGAAGCTGCTCCATCAGCGCGGGCAGGCTTTCGATGTCCTCGCGATGGATCTCGATCAGCTTCAGCTTGCCGGCCGGCCTTCGCTCCGCGTTGATGCTGGCATGCGCGGCCTTCACCAGCGACGATTTGCCCATGCCGCGTGCGCCCCAGAGCAGCGCGTTGTTGGCGGGTAGGCCGTTGGCGAAGCGCTCGGTGTTCTCCATCAGGATGTCGCGCATCCGGTCGACGCCCTTCAGCAGGAACAACTCGACGCGGCTGACCCGCGGCACGGCCGCAAGGCGGCCGTCGGGATGCCAGACATAGGCATCCGCCTGTTTGAACGACTCCGCGGAGACGGCCGGCTTGCCCTGGGCGGACAGGTGCGCCGCAATGGTCTCCAGCGCGCGGACGATGCGCTCCTGGGAGAGGTCGGGCGCTGCCTCGAGGGCACCCCTGGTCGTCGCCTTGGGGCGATTTGCCGCGACGCGGGCGGGCTTTCTGGCAGGTGTATGGGGGCCTTTGCCGGCCGGGCTTTTGCTGAGGTTTTTGGGCATGTCCGAAGTTCCTGAGAACGCAGCCTTATCG
This sequence comes from Bradyrhizobium tunisiense, assembly GCF_042263385.1. NCBI lineage: Bacteria > Pseudomonadati > Pseudomonadota > Alphaproteobacteria > Hyphomicrobiales > Nitrobacteraceae > Bradyrhizobium > Bradyrhizobium tunisiense. The sequence continues at coordinate 1,196,778 of NZ_JBHLEV010000002.1, read as the reverse complement.
GGCCTGAGGACTCGCCGCAAGGTGGCTAAAAGGGCGGTCTGGCAGCGTTGCAATTGGGGCAATGGCCGCTATAGTCCGCGCGAATTTGACCGAGCCGGTCGCCTTTGAGGGCCTGACCGGCTTTCCCCCGTTCTCACGAGGATCGTCCGAATGCTGATTACTCCTGCGTATGCCCAGGCCGCGGGCGCCGGCGACACCAACAGCATGTTGATGTCGCTGCTGCCGTTCGCCCTGATCTTCGTGATCATGTACTTCCTGATTCTGCGCCCGCAGCAGAAGAAGGTCCGCGACCACGCCGACCTCGTGAAGAACATCCGCCGCGGCGACACCGTCGTGACCTCGGGCGGCCTCGTCGGCAAGGTCACCAAGGTCGTCGATGACGACCAGATCGAGTTCGAGATTTCCGACGGCGTGCGGGTGCGGCAGATGCGCCAGATGATCTCCGGCGTGCGCGCCAAGGGCGAGCCGGCCAAGGAATCCAAGGAAAGCGCGAAGGACGCCGCCAAGGACGACGCTGCGTCGAAGTGAGCACTTCCGCGAGCATCTCAAGTCTCCTGATCTGACAGGTCCAGTCGATGTTGTATTTCACGCGGTGGAAGGCGCTCGGGATCATCCTGACGGCGCTGATCGTGTGCCTCTGCGCGGTCCCGAACTTCTTTCCCGAGGCCCAGGTCAAGACCTGGCCAGCCTGGGCGCAGCGTCGGCTCGTGCTCGGCCTCGACCTCCAGGGCGGCTCCTATCTGCTGCTCGAGGTTGATTCCAACTACGTGAAGAAGGAGCGGCTCGATCAGGTCCGCGACGACGTTCGCCGGACGCTGCGCGATGCCAAGATCGGCTTCACCGGCGGTGTCACCGTGCGCAACGACGCGGTCGAGGTTCGCATCACCAAGGAATCCGACGTTCAGCCTGCGCTCGCCAAGCTGCGGGAGCTGTCGCAGCCGCTGGGCGGTCTGATGGGATCCAGCGGTCAGCGCGACCTCGAGGTCGCCGATGCCGGCGGCGGGGTGATCCGCCTGAACGTCCCGCAGGCCGCAACGCTCGATCGCCTGCGCAAGACCATCGAGCAGTCGATCCAGATCGTCGAGCGCCGCGTCAACGAGCTCGGCACGGTCGAGCCCGTGATCCAGCGCCAGGGCAACGACCGCATCCTGGTGCAGGTCCCCGGCCTGCAGGATCCGACCCGCCTGAAGGAACTGCTGGGCCGGACCGCGAAGATGGAATTCCGCATGGTCGACGCCTCCGTGCCGCCGGACCAGGCGCAGGCGGGCAGGGTGCCGCCGGAATCCGAACTGCTGATGAGCGCCTCGCCGCCACCGACCCCCTATGTGGTGAAGAAGCAGGTGCTGGTCGCCGGCGGCGACCTGACCGACGCCCAGGCGAGCTTCGACCAGCGTACGGGTGAGCCGGTCGTCAGCTTCAAGTTCAACACCTCGGGCGCGCGCAAGTTCTCGCAGGCGACGCAGGAGAACGTCGGGCTGCCGTTCGCCATCGTTCTGGACAACAAGGTGATCTCGGCGCCCGTCATCCGCGAGCCCATCACCGGCGGCCAGGGGCAGATCTCCGGCAGCTTCACCGTGCAATCTGCCAACGATCTTGCGATCCTCTTGCGCGCCGGCGCGCTGCCGGCGCCGCTGACCGTGGTCGAGGAGCGCACCGTCGGTCCGGGCCTCGGCCAGGATTCGATCGAGAAGGGCGAGCTGGCGGCCTATGTCGGCTCGATCCTCGTCATCGTCTTCATGCTGCTGACCTACCGGCTGTTCGGGGTGTTCGCCAACATCGCGGTGGCCATCAACGTCGCCATGATCTTCGGCCTGTTGTCGCTGCTCAATGCCACCCTGACGCTGCCCGGGATCGCCGGCATCGTGCTCACCGTCGGCATCGCGGTCGATTCCAACGTGCTGATCTACGAGCGCATCCGAGAAGAGCTGCGCGGCGGCCGCAACGCGATCTCGGCGATCGACGCCGGCTTCAAACGGGCGCTCGCGACCATCCTCGATTCCAACATCACCACCTTCATTGCTGCCGCGGTGCTGTTCTACATCGGCACCGGCCCGGTGCGCGGCTTTGCTGTGACGCTCGGCATCGGCATCATCACCACGGTGTTCACCGCTTTCACCCTGACCCGGCTGATCGTTGCCTGGTGGGTGCGGTGGAAGCGGCCGCAGAGCGTGCCGATCTAGGAGCCTGATCGTGACTCAGACCGTTCTCATCGGGCTCGGCGTCCTCATCGCCATCCTCACCGTGGTCTCGGCGTTCGGCTGGCTGCCGTCGCTGCGCATCGTTCCTGACGATACGCATTTCGACTTCACACGCTTCCGTCGCATCAGTTTTCCGATCTCGGCCGCGCTGTCGATCGTCGCGATCGTGCTGTTCTTCACCCATGGCCTGAATTTCGGCATCGACTTCCGCGGCGGTACGCTGCTGGAAGTGAAGGCAAAATCGGGCGCCGCCGACATCGCTGCGATGCGCACGACGCTCGATGCCTTGCGTCTCGGCGAAGTGCAGTTGCAGCAGTTCGGCGGACCCGAGAACGTCCTGATCCGCGTCGCGGAGCAGCCGGGTGGCGACGCCGCCCAGCAGGAGGCCGTGCAGAAGGTCCGCAACGCGCTTGGCGATTCCGTGGAATATCGCCGCGTCGAGGTGGTCGGCCCGCGCGTCTCCGGCGAATTGCTGGCCTTCGGCATGCTCGGCCTGATGCTCGCGATCTTCGGCATCCTGATCTATCTCTGGTTCCGGTTCGAATGGCAGTTCGCGCTGGGCGCCATGATCGCCAACGTCCACGACATCGTGCTGACGATCGGCTTCATGTCGATCAGTCAGGTCGATTTCGACCTGACCAGCATCGCGGCGCTGCTCACCATTCTCGGCTATTCGCTCAACGACACCGTCGTCATCTACGACCGTATCCGCGAGATGCTGCGCCGCTACAAGAAGATGCCGATGCCGCAGCTTCTCAACGAGTCCATCAACTCGACGCTGTCGCGCTCGATCATCACCCACGTCACCGTGACGCTGGCGCTGCTCGCGCTGCTCTTGTTCGGCGGTCACGCGATCCACAGCTTCACCGCGGTGATGATGTTCGGCGTGGTGCTGGTCGGCACCTATACGTCGATCTTCATTGCGGCCCCGATCCTGATCTATCTCGGCGTCGGCGAGCATCGCGAGGATGCGAAAGAAGAGGCTCCGCCGGCGAAGAAAAGCAAGGCATGATCCGAACCGCATGCCCTCGCACGAGTTGGCGAGGGCAGTAAGCTCATTCGGACCAAGCTCATGGCCGGCGATCCCAACGCTCCCCATTTCCCGCGCTCGGCGCCGATCGAAGCCTATGGCAAGGGCGGCTTCGCCTTTGCCGGCATGTCGCATCGCGGCTCGCTGCTCTGCCTGCCGGAGGCGATCTGGGCCTGGGACGTAATGGATCCCCAGAAGATCGACCGCTATTCGCTGGATCGGGTCTTCACGGCCGCCAACAGCATCGACACGCTCCTGATCGGCACCGGAACCGGGGTCTGGCTGCCGCCGCCGGAGCTGCGCCAGGCGCTCAAGGCGGTGAGGGTGGTGCTGGACACGATGCAGACCGGTCCTGCCGTGCGCACCTACAACATCATGATCGGCGAACGGCGGCGGGTTGCCGCTGCGCTGATCGCGGTGCCATGAACAACACATGAGCAGCACCGCGCCGCCGCCCGATTCGGCTGCCTTCTGCGCCAATCTCGTGCGCAGCCATGACTTTCCGCGCTATGCCGCGGCCCTGTTCGCGCCCGCCGCCGAGCGCCGCGCATTGCTGGCGCTCTACGCCTTCAATGTCGAGATCGTCCGTGTCCGCGACCAGGTGAGCCAACCCTTGCCCGGCGAAATCCGCTTTCAATGGTGGACCGACCTGTTTTCCGGCCTGGTCCACGGCAGTGCCGAGGGCAATCCGGTCGCAGCCGAGCTGCTGCGTGCGATCCGTGATTTCAACCTGCCGGTCGAGCCGCTGTCGCTGCTCGTCGACGAGCACCAGTTTGACCTTTACAACGACCCCATGCCGACGCTGGCGGCGCTGGAGGGCTATCTGGCCGCCACCTGTTCGGCGTTATTTGGTCTGGCGGCGCAGGTTCTGGGGCCGCCATCGGAGGCGGCCCAGCATCTCGCCCGTCATGCGGGACTGGCGCAGGGCATCGTGCAGGTCATCACGAACCTGCCGCGCGATGCATCGCACCGGCAGCTGTTCCTGCCGCAGCAGGTGCTGGCGAGCCATGGCTGCCAGATGGAGGATTTGTTTGCCGGCAAGGACACGCCGAACCTGCGCGCCGTGCTGGAGCAGCTCGCGGGCGAGGCGCAGCAGCATTTGACCACGGCCTTGTCGCTGCTGGCGCAAGTGCCGGTCGCGGTGCGTCCGGCGTTTCTGCCGCTCAGCCAGGTGAGGGCCGATCTCAAGCGCCTGGCGCACCCGGGCCGCAATCCGTTCGCGCCGCAGCCGACGTCGCGGCTGGGCACGCTCTGGACGCTGTGGCGGGCTTCACGTTCCCGGGAATTTACCAAATAGCGGCTGGCATATCGCCTCGCACCGTCGGATGCTCTATGCTGTCCCATGGCTGAGTTCTCCCAAAGCACGTCGCCCGATCTGAGCGGTTTTCCGGTCGCGCCAGGCGACATCCATGCCGCCGCCGACACCATCCGGGGTGCGGTCGTCGAGACGCCCTGCAGCTACAGCCGCACGCTGAGCAGCATCTGCGGCTGCGACATCTGGCTCAAATTCGAGAACCTTCAGTTCACCTCGTCCTTCAAGGAGCGAGGCGCGCTCAACCGCCTCACCGCGCTGTCGCCGGAGGAGCGTGCGCGCGGCGTCATCGCCATGTCGGCCGGAAACCACGCGCAGGGCGTTGCCTATCACGCCAAGCGGCTCGGCATTCCCGCCACCATCGTCATGCCGATCGGTACGCCGATGGTGAAGATCGAGAACACTAGGCATCACGGCGCGGAAGTCGTCGTGACGGGCACGACGCTGGAGGAGGCGGCCGCGTTCGCTCGTCACCACGGCGAAGCCCGCGGCATGATCTTCGTCCACCCTTACGACGATCCGCTCGTGATCGCAGGGCAGGGTACCGTCGGGCTGGAAATGATGAGGGCGGTGCCGGAGCTCGATACGCTGGTCGTCCCGATCGGCGGCGGCGGCTTGATCAGCGGCATCGGCATTGCCGCGAAATCGATCAAGCCGTCACTGCGCGTTCTGGGCGTCGAGGCCTGGCTCTATCCCTCGATGTACAACGCCATCCATGGCGGCAATCTGCCGGCGCGCGGCGATACGCTCGCCGAAGGCATCGCGGTGAAATCGCCCGGTAAGATCACCACCGAAATCGTCCGCCGCCTCGTCGACGACATCGCGCTCGTCAACGAGGCCGAGCTCGAGCGCGCCGTGGCGACCCTGATTTCGATCGAGAAGACGGTGGTCGAGGGCGCCGGCGCCGCCGGCCTCGCCGCGCTGATGTCCGATCCCTCCCGCTTTGCCGGCCAGAAGGTCGGTCTCGTGCTGAGCGGCGGCAACATCGACACGCGGCTGATCGCATCCGTCCTCACGCGTGAGCTGGCGCGCGAGGGGCGGCTGACGCAGCTCTCGCTCGATATTCCTGATCGCCCCGGGCAGCTCGCCGCCGTCGCGGCGCTGCTGGCTGAGGCCGGTGCCAACATCATCGAGGTCTCGCACCAGCGGACGTTCTCCGACCTGCCGGCCAAGGCGACGTTGCTGCAGCTCGTCATCGAGACCCGCGACAGCGCGCATCTCGACGAGGTCATGGCAAGGCTCAGCGCGTCCGGCTTGAGCGCGCGCTGCGCCTGACTCGCGCCACTACCGCCGCGCCAATCCCGCGATGTGGTCGACCAGGCGGTCGACCTCGGCCTCCGTGTTGTAATAGTGCGGAGACGCCCTCACGACATGCGGCAACGCGCGAATTTCGGCATCGATGCGCGTGCTCGGCGGATCGGAAGCGCCGATCGTGATGGCGGCGGCAGCGGCACTGGCGACAATGGCGTCCGCCTCGTGTCCGTCCATCGTGAAGCTGACGATGGCACCCGGCGCGCGTCCGAGGTCACGAATGGTGATGCCGGGAAGAGCCGCCAGGCCGCTGCGAAGACGGCCGGCAAGCAGGCGGCAACGTTGCTCGATCGGAGCGATGCCGATCTCGAGGGCATAGTCGACGGCCGCGCCGAGTCCCAGCCGCGCCGCGTAATTGTTCTCCCAGGTCTCGAAACGGCGCGCATCGTCGCGCAGCCGATATTCATTGCGCGCGACCCAGGGCGCGGCGAAGTGATCGATCATCGGCGGCTCGAGCCGCTGCAGCATCGCCCTGCGGACGTAGAGAAAGCCGGTGCCGCGCGGACCGCGGAGGAATTTGCGTCCCGTGGCCGACAGCATGTCGCAGCCGATCGCCTCGACGTCCACCTCCATCTGGCCGACCGCCTGGCAGGCGTCGAGCAGGTAGGGAATGCCCCGTGCCCGTGCGATCTTGCCGATCGCCGCCGCGGGATTGACCAGTCCGCCGTTGGTCGGAACCCAAGTGATGGCGATCAGCTTGACGCGCTCATCGATCATGCGTTCGAGCGCGTGGACGTCGAGCTCGCCGCTGGCATCGCTTGGCACCACATCGATGACCGCGCCGGTGCGTTTGGCGACCTGAAGGAACGCCACGTAGTTGGCGGCGTATTCCGCTTCGGCGGTCAGGATGCGATCGCCCTTGCCGAACGAAAGCGAATAGAACGCCATCTGCCAGGCAACCGTCGCATTCTCCACGAGCGCGATCTCGTCGGGCGCAGCATTCAGCAGGCGCGCCACCGAGCCGTAGACCGCATCGAGCCGCGCTGCCTCCCGGTCTGCCGCGGCATAACCGCCGATCTCGCTTTCCAGATCGATATGCTGCTGCATCGCCGCGACAACCCGGGTCGGCATGAGTGCCGCGCCGGCGTTGTGGAGATATGCCAGCCGGGAGGTGGCAAGCGTGTCGGCGCGAATTCGGTCGATGTCGATCACGAGAGAGCCTCTGCCGTTGGATTCCGGGAATTGGACACCATGACGCACGCGAGCGCGACGGGCAAACGGAAGGTGCTGCTGGGCATTGATTCCGGTCCCTGGGCTGATAGAGCGTAATGCGCTGGGGAATGGAAAGGACTTGCGATGGCGAAGAACACGATTTGCCTCTGGTTCGACAAGGACGCCGAGGCGGCTGCCCGCTTCTATGCCGAGACGTTCCCGGACAGCGTGGTGAGTGCCGTGCACCGTGCGCCCAGCGATTACCCGTCCGGCAAGGCTGGTGATGTGCTCACCGTCGAATTCACCGTGGCCGGCGTTGCCTGTCTCGGCCTCAACGGCGGTCCCGTCTTCAAGCACAATGAGGCCTTCTCGTTCCAGATCGCCACCGACGATCAGGAGGAGACCGACCGCTACTGGAGCGCCATCGTCGGCAATGGCGGGCAGGAAAGCGCCTGCGGTTGGTGCAAGGACAAATGGGGCATCTCCTGGCAGATCACGCCGCGCGTGCTGACCGAGGCACTGGCGGCCGGCGGGGCCGAGGCCAAGCGCGCCTTCGACGCGATGATGGGGATGACGAAGATCGACGTCGCGGCGATCGAGGCGGCGCGGCGCGGCTGATGCTGGCTTGCCTCAGATGCAGAGGCTGAGCAGCTTGATGTGACAGGTGCTGGACTTCGGCTTGCTTGCCGGCGCGGCCTCGCGTTTCACGGCAACGACGGGCTCCTTGTCCTTCTTCTTGCCTTTGCCCTTCGGCTCGTAATCGCCCGCGATCACCATGGCCCAGTAGGTGCGCTTGCCGCTGGCGTTCCTGGCGCTGGCGATGCCGACGCGGGAGGCGTTGCGCAGCAACAGGTTCTTGCGGTGCCCGGACGAGTCGATCCACTGGCCCAGGGTCTTCTCGAAATTATCGTAGCCATAGGCGATGTTCTCGGCGGCGCGGCCGGCGCCGGCCGGTGCGACACGGCGGTTGAACGGGCCGAGCGCGTCGTGGCTGAGATCGTCCTTGGCGGCCATCGCGCGGGCTTGGTCCATGGCGATGCGGTCGAGGGTGGCGTCGCGGACGACGCGGACTTCACCGTGCTTGAGGCGGAAGCTGGAGATCAACTCGGCCGGGGAGTCAGCTCGTGCCGGCGCGACTGTCAGCAGCAGAAGGCCGGCGACCAGACCGCCAACCACACGATGCATCATCGTCCCCCGACCGCCCATGACCCCACCACGTCCGCCTTCGTTCGACCGCTTCTCTATCGCCAATGTGGACGCTTCAAGGCGCCGGCAGCCTGTCAGCTCGTGGGCAGGTCCGCTTCGAAGTTGAAGCGGTCGCGCAGGTTTTTTCTTTGTTCCAGGATGTCCTTGAGGAAGGCGCGATCCTGGTCGCTCTTCATCATGGGCTCGATCAGGTCGAGCTGGTTCATGGCGACCAGTTGCAGGATCTCGGTCCGCGGCTTGCCGCTGCTATCGCGCGGCAGCGCGTGCACGACCTGGATGTGTTCCGGCGGCTTCGGCCCCTTCGCTGCCGTGAGCTCGGTCCGCAACTGGCCTTCGAGCGTGGCTTGATCGGCCTCGACGAAGGCATAGAGCCCGACGCCGGAGCGGCGGTCGGCAAAAGCGACGATAGCGGTGTCGCGAACGGCCGGGTTCTTGCGGATCAACTCGGTCAGCACCGGCGCATCGTTGACCAGCCTGCGGCCGCCGCCCTCGCGGTCGGTGAAGTTGAACAGGCCGCGGGTGATGGCGCGGTAGACCTTCTTGCCGGTGGCGAGCCACAGGCTTGCCGCGAACGACTTCTTCGCGAGGATTTTTCGCTCACGCGGAGTCAACGCCTCGGGCGCGTAGGAGCGCTTGTGCTTGAGCAGGTGCCGAAGGTCTTCATAGGCGAGGATGCGATAGAGCCGGCCGCGCCGCGCAAAGCACGCCGCGAGCTGGAAGTCGGTTACATAGGCGCGGCCGTCGCGGCCGACCAGCCAGTTCTGTTCCTTGGCAAGATCGTTGTGGCAGATGCCGGCGCGGCGCAGTCGGCGCAGCGCCACCTTGGCCGAACGGAAATAGGCGAGGTCACCGTGCGGTTTTGCCAGATGCAACGCGGCGCCGTCGACGAAGCCGCGCACCAGCGCCCGGCGACCGGCCCAGAGCAGCTCGGGACCGACGTTGAGGCCTTTGGCGAGCGCGAGTGCATGCTTCTCGCGGGCGAACAGATGGCGTGCCAGCAGGAACGACCACCACGGCACTTCATCTAGCCGGCGCAGCACCGCGTCGACCTCGCCGCTCTCGCCGCGGAAGCGGCCGCGCTCGACGGTCGAGAACACGTCGCGCTTGAGCAGTACGCCCTCGGTCCAGCGCGCCGAGAGCTCTGCGGCGTCGTCTTTGGGGAGGCTCATTGCAAACTCACGCGGCTGCGGCCATGCGCAGATGATCGGCGATCCAGCGATCGAGGTCGGCGAGCGCGAGTGCGCTCATGGCCTGCTTCTTGGCCACCGTCTTCTCGTTGCCGCGCAGACGCGTGCCGTCGGGCTTCTTGGTCGGCGCGGTCGCAAGTGGCGGAAACAGGCCGAAATTGATGTTCATCGGCTGGAACGACCGTGTCCCCGGCTCGACGGTCTCGATATGGCCGCCGGTGATGTGGCCAAGCAGAGATCCGAGCGCAGTCGTGTTCGGTGGGCTCGCCAGGGTTTCGCCGCGCGCGTCGGCCGCTGCATAGAGACCGGCGATCAGACCGATGCTGGCAGACTCCACATAGCCCTCGCAGCCCGTCATCTGGCCGGCAAAGCGCAGCCGTGGCTGCGCGCGCAGGCGCAACTGACTGTCGAGCAGCTTTGGCGAGTTCAGGAAGGTGTTGCGGTGCAGGCCACCGAGGCGGGCGAACTCGGCCTTCTCCAGACCGGGAATGGTGCGGAAGATGCGCTGCTGCTCGCCGTACTTCAATTTCGTCTGGAAGCCGACGATGTTGTAGAGCGTGCCGAGCTTGTTGTCCTGACGCAGCTGCACGATGGCGTAGGCCTTCGTGGCGGGATCGTGGGGATTGGTGAGGCCGACCGGCTTCATCGGGCCGTGGCGCAACGTCTCCGGGCCACGCTCCGCCATCACTTCGATTGGCAGGCAGCCGTCGAAATAGGGCGTGTTGGTCTCCCATTCCTTGAACTCGGTCTTCTCACCAGCGATCAGCGCGGCGACGAAGCCGTCATACTGCTCCTTGGTCATCGGGCAGTTGATGTAGTCGGCGCCGGTGCCGCCGGGGCCGACCTTGTCGTAGCGGGACTGGAACCAGGCCACCGACATGTCGATGGATTCGCGGTGCACGATCGGTGCGATCGCGTCGAAGAAGGCGAGGGCGTTCTCGTCGGTCAGTTCTCGGATGGCATCGGCCAGCGGGGCGGAGGTGAGGGGGCCGGTGGCGACGATGACGTTGTTCCACTCGGCCGGTGGCAGGCCTGCGACCTCGCCGCGTGCGATCTCGATCAGGGGGTGGTCGTTCAGCGCCTTGGTGACGGCCGCTGAGAAGCCATCGCGATCGACCGCGAGGGCGCCGCCGGCGGGCACCTGGTTGGCGTCGGCTGCGCGCATGACCAGCGAATCGAGCCGGCGCATCTCCGCATGCAACAGGCCCACGGCGTTGTTGGCGGCATCGTCCGAGCGGAATGAATTGGAGCAGACGAGCTCGGCGAGCCCGTCGGTGCGGTGCGCCTCGGTCATGCGGGTCGGCCGCATCTCGTGCAGCACCACGGGCACGCCGGCTTTCGCGACCTGCCAGGCTGCCTCCGAGCCGGCAAGGCCTGCGCCGATCACGTGCACAATGTTGGATAGGGGTCCTGTCATGGGGCGGACAGGTAGCGCTTTTCGGCGATCAGTGGAATCGCCGAGATCGAGTTTTCTGCCACCAGATGCGACAACGCCCGCACGAGGCGGGCGCTATCGGTTCGTCCGGTGAAGGGCTGAACGATATCAGCCCTGATACTGACCGGCGGCAACGCGCGGGATGTCCGAGCGATCGAGGCCGATATCGGCCAGTTCGCGATCGCTGAGCTGGGACAGCTCGGCAACATTGCGCTGATAGTCCCGGAAGGCCTGGATCATGCGGATGAGCGAGAGCAGCATTGGTAGTCTCCTGTAGTTCGATTCAGCCCTTGCCCGGGCTGCATCGTTGAAATGAATATAGAGGAGAGTAGTGCAGTGCGAAAGTTCCTATGTTGCGATGCAGCTAAGCTATGGGCGCATAGCGACGGTAACGGACGATTAACTCGAAGGCGCTCCCGCCCACACAACGGGCAAGGTGCGACCAAAGGTGCCATAAATAGACGTAAATCCACGGGGTTATGCAGGAGTGCGACCCCTTGTCTCTTGGGAAGTATGTCTTTTCTGATCCGCTGACAAAGGACTCGATCCAGCGTCTAAACCCAAATCACCTATGCGCGAATCGCATGTATCGGAATCTGTTGAATTGAATATCAATTCAGATCATGTTTTTGCAGACAGTAGGATTCCGCCGCATTCGGGGCGTGATCCGGTGCAGGGCACACTCGCCAAGCGTGCAGTGTTCATTACCTGCAGGTAATGAAAATCAGAATTTCTGCATGACCCTCTGCGCGGCGCGCAACATCACGCAATTCTCGCGAGGAATTTATTGCGGCAACTTGCCGCGCCCGGAGGAAGGTGTTGTCGCAGAGTCCGGCAATGTCGCTGGATCTGTCTCAAGAACAAGGAAAGTAACATCATGACGAAGTTACTAGGGGTTATCGCAATTGCCGCCGTCGCGTTCGCCGTTGCGCCGGCCCAGGCCGCCAAGCGCGCAGCGGTGGGCGGCTGCAGCTCGGCCAATCTGGAAAAGACCGAGACCGAGATCGAGAACATGGCTGACGGCGACGGCAAGCTCGTTGCGCAGAAGGAGATCGCGGCGGCGCAGGATTCGCTGCTCAACGGCAAGATGGGTGCGTGCGGCGCGCATCTGAACAAGGCGATGCAGGCTACCATGGTCAAGTAGTCGCGAGGAGAGGGCCGGTCGCCGGGCGATCGGCCCTATGCGTTTGTCTGAAGCGCGATGCGATCAGGATGAAGCGTCATCGCGCTTCAGGTGGTTGTTTGAGCGTGATCGCTTCCGAAAACCGCTGCGCGCGTTTCCGGATCATGCTTTGGCGAGTATTCAGGGCGCGCGCGCAAGCTGGCTGGCGAAATAGGCGACGGTCTTGGAATAGACCTCGCTCTTGTTCCACTGCTTGAGCACCTCGAAATTCGGACTGCCCGGCTGCCAATCCTTGCCCTTCTGCCAGCCATAGCCGACGAGGTAATTGGCGGTGGAGGCCAGCACGTCGGGAACATTGTGCAGGAGGTCGCGCTTGCCGTTGCCATCGAAGTCGATGGCGTATTTCATCCAGGACGACGGCATGAACTGGGTCTGGCCGAGTTCGCCGGCCCAGGCGCCCTTCATGTCGGCAGCCGCGAGATCGCCGCGCTGGACGATGCGCAGCGCGTCCAACAGCTCGGCGCGAAAGTACTCGGAGCGCCGGCAGTCATAGGCCAGCGTCGCCAGCGAGCGGATGGTTGCGAACTTGCCGGTGTTGACGCCGTAATCCGTCTCCAGACCCCAGATCGCGACCAGCACCTCGCCGGGTACGCCGTAGGCCTGCTCGATGCGCGACAGCACTGAGCCGTATTGCTTCATCCTGTTGGAGCCGCGCTCCAAGCGGGGCGGCACCATCCGACCCGAAAACTCTTCGAAGGTCTGACTGAAGACCTTTTGCGAGCGGTCGCGGTTGATCACGTTCTGATCCAGCGTCACGCCGGCAAGCCCGGCCGTGATCGCCTGCTGCGAGATGCCCTTGGCGGCCGCATCGGTTTTGAAGTCCGCAAGCCAGGCATCGAAATTGCCCGAGCCGCAGGCAACCGCGGCGAACGCTGGCTGGGCTGACAGGATTGAGGCGGAGAGAGCGAGGGCTGCGAGAGCGAGACGAGAAATCGTCGAGGTCATTCGAGTCAATGAATTCCGTGAAGCGGTATGACCGGCAGGTGCAATCTCGGTCGGAACAGCGGCCAAAGCAAGGCGTCCGACAGAGCGCGATCCTGCCCGAGCCGGGGGCAGGATCGCATGTCACGATATCGTCAGAGCTCCGGCCGGTTACGCCAGGGGAAGAGGTTGGCGGGGAAGTCGGCTGCAGGCTTGCGCGGACGAGGCGGCGGGGGCGGCACCGGCCGTGCACCGGGCTCCGAGACGATCACCTTGCGGTAGAGATGCCAGGTGGCATGGCCGAGCAGGGGGATCACCACGGCGAGGCCGAGGAAGGCCGGGATCGTGCCGAGTGCGAGCAGCACCGCCACGATCAGGCCCCAGGCCGCCATCGGCACCGGGTTCCTCGCGACCACGCGCAATGAGGTGCTCATCGCCTCGAATGCGCCGGCATGGCGGTCCAGCATCAAGGGGAACGACACGGCGCTGATGCAGAGCGCGGCGAGCGCGAACAGGAAGCCGGTGCCACAGCCGACCACGATCAGCCACCAGCCCTGCTGTGTCGTCAGCACGCGCGTCATGAAGTCCGAGATCCCGGTCACGCCCTCATAGCCGAACGCCGCGACATAGATGGCCTGCGCAGTTGCAACCCAGGTCACGAATAGCGCGAGCAGCAATGTGCCGAGACCTAGCATCGCCCCGAACGAGGGCGAGCGCACCACCTCCATGGCATCCCATGCACTGGCTCCTTCATGGCGCTCGCGCCGGCTGGAGAGCTCGTAGAGACCGAGCGCTGCGAAGGGGCCGATCAGCGCGAAGCCGGCGGCGAGGGGAAACAACAATGGCAGCACCGAATAGCCCATTACCACGCGGGCGAGTACGAGGCCGAGCACCGGGTAGATCACGCAGAGAATGATGGCGTGGCTCGGAAAGGCCTTGAAATCATCCCAGCCGCGCCGGAGCGCATCGTGCAGATCGGACAACTGGATGGTTCGAATGACAGGTCCAGCCGCATCCGCGCTCTGGGCCATTGTGGGGACATTGCCCTGGTAGAGTGTGGCCATGGTCGCTAGCTCCCTTGCCGAGCGGCCGAATCCGGCGCCGGCAAACGGCGCGAGCGGCCGCCATTCTTGAGTTTCGCGAGTCCGACCAGACGCGAATTCCGGAAGGCATCGCGAGCTGAACGCGAAGCGTACGCCGATTTCCGAGTCCTGTCCCTCACGCTTGGGTGAGATTCGATGCCGCAGCGCAACCCTGACGACGTCATTCGGTCGTCATTTCGCCGCAGATAAGCTGATGCTGCTCGCTGGTTCGCAGAACTTCGCGGGCACAACGCAGTAACTTGGTCTATAAGTGCCACTCAAGGCCCTTCCAACGGATCCTTTTCGGGGAGCAGATATGAGCATTTTCGGTAAAATCATGGGCGCGATCTTCGGGAGCCAGCCGGCTTCCGCCGCGCCTGCCGGTGGCGCAGCTTCGCCCGCTGGAGCGGCGCCGGGAGCATCGTCGACGCCGGCCGGCGCGCCTATGGCCGCGGTCGATGTCGCGGCGATCGTCGACAAGGCGGTGGCCGCGCACAAGGGCGAGAAGCTGGAATGGAGGACCTCGATCGTCGACCTCATGAAGGCGCTCGACATCGATTCCAGCCTCGCTGCGCGCAAGGACCTCGCCAAGGAGCTCGGCTACAGCGGCGACATGAACGATTCCGCCAGCATGAACGTCTGGCTGCACAAGCAGGTGATGTCCAAGCTCGCCGCCAATGGCGGCAAGCTGCCGCCGGAGATCAAGCACTGACCGGCCACAGGTCGTGCCGCAAGGGCCCGCGATCTCGCGGGCCCTTTTGCTTTCAGGCGAGGAGATCCGCGTCCTCCGGATGCCTGTCGAGATAGTCGACGACGAAGCCGCAGCCGGCGATCACCTTTCGGCCGTCGCGCCGGATCAACTCCAGCGCGCCCTTGACCAGCTCGGACGCGATGCCGCGGCCGCGGAGCGCACGAGGCGTCTCGGTATGGGTGATGATGACCGCCGTCGGCGTCAGCCGGTAATTGGCGAAGGCGATATCGCTGCCGACATCCAGTTCGAAGCGGCTCCTGTCCTTGTTGTCTCGTACCGATGCGGCCATGCAAGATCCTTCCGGCGTGCGTCTTCCGCGTTGATCTATGAGCCCGCCTCCGTCCTTGGCAAGGCGCGGTTAAGGGGGCTTGCCGCACGGCAGATATCTGCAAACGCGCATGCCTTTGGCTGCAGTGCGGCATGAAAAACCTTCCTTGTGAACATCACGTCGGCTCGAATAATTGCCGACGTCGCCCTTGCAAGTTCCATGGCGGCTCCCACGTCCTCTCAAGGACATACGCCCGAATGCGGCCGGCAGGGTCGCTAGACATTCGGAGTGTCATGATTGCCAGCCGCAGACGTATGCCTCTTTGTAGGAGGGTACGATGTCGGACTTTGGTTTCTTGAAGACTCATCGAACATGGGAAGACTGGTGCGGGATGCTCCTCGGCGCGGCGATCGTGGCTTCGCCGTGGTTTCCCATCCATGATCCGGGGATTGCCGGACATCAGACGGCGATCCTGAATACGGTCGCAATCGGTCTGGTCGTATTTGGCATCAGCCAGCTCGAGTATGTCGCCTTGCAGCGCTGGCAGGAGGTGATGACGATCCTGGTCGGACTGTGGCTCATCGCCTCGCCTTATGCGCTCGGCTATTCCGGTGACGGTTTTCTCCGCATCTATCACACGAGCCTCGGCGCGGTGGTGGTGCTGCTGGGCATACTCCAGCTATGGCAGGACTGGGATCTGAACGATCGTGACATGCTCAAGCACGGACAATAGTCCGTAGATGGCGGCAGGCCTGCTGACTACGGGCGGCGGGCCTGCCCCCTTATCTCGTGACGAGATCCGCATAGTCCGGGTGCTTTTCGATCCATGCTTTCACGAACGGGCATTGCGGGATCAGCTTCAATCCGGACGCACGGACCCGGTCGAGCGCGCCTTGTACCAGCTTCGAGCCGACGCCCTTGCCGCCGAGCTCCTTCGGCACATCGGTGTGCTCGAACGTGATGACGTCGCCGTCGAGCCTGTAATGCTCGGTCGCAAGATGGCCTTCCACCGCGAGCTCGAAGCGGCAATGGTCCTTGTTATCGATGACGTCGCTCATGTTGTCGACCTTCCAGACGCCAGCCTCGTGCACCAATTCATGACGCACGGTCGGGCAGGCCGGTTTCCGATGTTGAGGTCGTTCGGTTCAATCGGCCGCTTTGGCGAGCCTGGAGTCTTCGGGCTGCTGCTGCGGGCGCAGGCAACCCTGGCAGATGACCAGGGAGCGGTTGACCCTGGCATCATGCTCGGCCTCGCTGCCGTCCTGCGCTTGCCACCACTCCTTCGAATAAGGCTGAAGACCGGCTTGCGAGCTGCTTCGCTCGCCTCGGGTCGCCGTCCGCGTTGGTCGTGAGGTAGCATGTGGACGATTGGGATCCTCGCCGGCGCCATCCCAGGCATAACGGGCTGGCTTGAAGGCGGGATCGGACGCCAGATGCGCCTGTGGCGCGACGGCACATCCGGCGAGCGCCAGCGACAACAGGAGGAAGGCAGGCGCTTTGACCATGATGCGGCACTCTGTACGCGAGAACTGAACGAAGGTGCGCCGATCATGTTTAAAATTCCCTGAACGATTGCGGCCGCGCCGGCGACCAACCCGCATGCGTTATCTGATCTTCATGCTCGCTCTGTTCACCTCTGCCGCGCGCGCCGAGGATGCAAAGACGTTCAATCCAGCCGACTATCCACCCGGCGTGCAGAAGGCGCTGCGCTACGCCAATGAGGAATGCACAAGCCAGGACGGCGGCGAGGTGAGATTCGCGACTGATACGGTACGCAGGATCGATCTCACCGGCGACGGCCGCGACGACTACATCGTCGACTTCGGCGAGACCAAATGCGGAGATCGCGAGACCACCTATTGCGGAACCGGCGGTTGCGTCATGAAGATCCTCGTGACGCTGCCGGACGGCAGCATGCGCGAGGTGTTCGACGGCCATGTCCTTCGCTACAGGATCATAGCCCCGCCCACGAAGCGCGGTGCTGCGCGCAGCATCCGCTTCGATCTGCATGGCAGCTTCTGCGGCGGCTTTGGTCCGCAGGCCTGCGCCAAGCACAGGACCGTCACGACGACGCCGTTCGCATTCAAGCAACCGTAGGGGAGCCGTGCGTCCGGCGGCCTTGCAGGGGCGCTGGCGATGGCGATAAATGGGCTGAAATGAGCGGGCAGCTCGCGTGCCGTCCGCCCTCGAAGAGGAAGCCCGATGCAGCCCCTGCGCATGTCCCGCCGCGTCATGAATCTCGCCTACATGCTGACCCAGAACGCGCGGCGGCATGGGTCTCGTCCGGGCTTCGTCTGGGGGGACAGATCCTGGACCTGGCGCGAGATCGATGCGCAGGTCTCGGCGCTGGCCGCGGCGCTCGCCGCGCGCGGCATTGCGAAGGGCGACCGCATCCTGGTCCATTCCAAGAATGGCGACGAGATGTTCTTGTCGATGTTCGCGGCATTCCGGCTCGGCGCGGTCTGGGTGCCCACCAATTTCCGCCTGATGCCGGACGAGGTCACCTATCTCGCGGAGGCCTCCGGGGCCAAGGCATTCCTTTGCCATGTCGATTTTCCTGAACATGCCGCGGCGGTGAAGCGCGGCGCGCTCGAGTTCATCTGGAGCATCGACGGCAAGGCCGGATTCGGCGAGCGCTCGGTCGCTGATGCCATCGCCGCGCAGGCCGGCGCCAGTATCGCGAATGCCGATGTCGAGCACGACGATCCCTGCTGGTTCTTCTTCACCTCCGGCACCACCGGGCGTTCCAAGGCGGCGGTGCTGACCCACGGCCAGATGGGATTTGTCGTCACCAACCATCTCGCCGATCTCACTCCCGGGGTGACCGAGGCGGACGCCTCGCTGGTGGTGGCGCCGCTCTCGCATGGCGCCGGCGTGCACCAGCTGGTGCAGACCGCGCGCGGCGTCTGCACCGTATTGTTGCCGACCGAGAAGTTCGACATCGACGAGGCCTTCCGTCTGATCGAAAAGCATCGGGTCGCCAATCTCTTCACCGTGCCGACGATCCTGAAGATGATGGTCGAGCACCCCGCCGTCGACAAATACGACCACGCCTCGCTGCGTCACGTGATCTATGCGGGCGCGCCGATGTATCGGGAGGATCAGAAGACCGCGCTGAAGAAGCTCGGCAAGGTCATCGTGCAATATTTCGGCCTTGGCGAGGTCACCGGCAACATCACCGTGCTGCCGGCGGCGCTGCACGATCCCGAGGACGGTCCGCACGCCAAGATCGGCACCTGCGGTTTCGAGCGCACCGGCATGCAGGTTTCGATCCAGGACGACGAGGGCCGCGAACTCGCGGCCAACCAGAGCGGCGAGATCTGCGTGATCGGGCCGGCGGTGCTCGCCGGCTATTACGACAACCCTGAAGCCAATGCGAAGGCATTCCGCAACGGCTGGTTCCGGACCGGCGATCTCGGCCATATGGACGAGGAGGGCTTCGTCTACATCACCGGCCGCGCGTCCGACATGTACATCTCCGGCGGCTCCAACATCTATCCGCGCGAGATCGAGGAGAAGATCTTGACGCATCCCGCGGTCGGGGAGGTCGCCGTGCTCGGCGTGCCAGATGCGACCTGGGGCGAGGTCGGCGTCGCCGTTTGCGTTGCGCGGGACGGCCAGAAGCCGGTGAGCGAGGCCGAGATGGCGGCATTCCTGTCGCCAAAGGTGCCGCGCTACAAGATGCCGAAGCGGTTCTTCTTCTGGGAGGCGCTGCCGAAATCCGGCTATGGCAAGATTCCAAAACGCATGGTGCGCGACGAGCTCGAGGCGCGCGGGCTGCTCGATCTCGACAAGACGAAAGCTGGCTGAGCGCAGGCGATGCGGAATATCAAGCAGCCGGGCACGCCTGTCGCCGAACGCATCCAATGGGTGGAGGCGAGGGGACGTGCCTTCTCGTTCATGCTTCAAGCGGGCCTGCCGCTGCTGGAAGCCGCACGGCATGGCTTTGCGGCCGAAGGTTTCACGAACGGCGTGCTCAGCTTCCGGCAGGGCGCGCTCGGGCCGTTCGCCTATGTCATGCCGGCGCTGTCGAAGACCGGTGAGAACGCTGCGTTTTACAGCGACACGTTCCGGCCCGGCGGCGTGACGCGTACGAGGCTCGGCAGCATGACGCTCGGCACGCGGGACGGCGCGCCGTTCTTTCACTGCCATGGGCTCTGGACGGAAGCCGACGGCAGGGACAGTGGTGGCCACATGCTGCCCGACCAGACTGTCGTCGCCGAACCGTTCGAGGTAGAGGCCTTCGGTATCGACGGTGCGACGTTCACCGCCGAGCCCGATCCCGAGACCAATTTCAAGCTGTTCGGGCCGGTGCCCGCGGAGCGTACGGGCGCGCGCACGACGAGCCGCGCGTTCGCGCTCCGGCTGCGCCCGAACCAGGATTTTGCCGGCGCGCTCGAAGCGTTCTGCCGCGCGCGTGGCATCGCGCGTGCGAAGATCCATGGCGGCGTCGGTTCGACCATCGGCGCGCGCTTCATCCATGGCGGCGTGACCGAGCCGTTTGCGACCGAGCTTGCGGTGACGGCCGGGCTGATCGCGCCCGGGCCCTCCGGCGCGCCCGAGGCTGCGCTCGACGTCGCGTTGGTCGACTACACCGGCGGCCTGGCGGAAGGGCGCCTGGTCAACGGCGACAATCCCGTGCTGATGACGATGGAGCTGGTGCTGGAGGCGCTGGATTAGCCGTGCAGTCGCGGCTTTCGCCGGGAATTCATGCCGATTGCCTAACGTCATTGTTCCCGTTATGTTCTTTCTTGGGTCTTTGGCGGAACGGACGGAGAGGCGGTTATGAGCCGGAGGGGTCATCGCACCATCAACTTGCCTGCGCCGTATCTGAAGCGGGTCTGGCTCGACCCGTTGCAGGTTGGGGATCGCGAGGCCTATCCGTTTTGCCTGCCGATCTTCCCGGATGATTTCGAGCTCAACTTCGACGCGGCCATCACCATCATCGTCGGAGAGAACGGCACCGGGAAGTCGACGATCCTCGAAGGCATCGCATCGCTTGCCGGCTACGACGATGCCGGAGGCGGCAAGGGCTACATGCCGGTCGACCACTCCGAAGCCCGCGAGAAGATGGGTGGTCAACTCTCCAGGGCGCTGCGCGCAAGCTGGCTGCCGAAGATCACCAATGGCTGGTTTTTTCGTGCCGAGAGCTTTTTCTCGGTGGCGCGATATCTCGACAAGGCCGCGCGTGACGCCGGCCAGGCCGGTCCCGATTTCCTCTCGCATTCCCACGGCGAAGGCTTCCTGCGCTTCTTCGAGGAGCGCTGTCAGCGCCAGGGTATCTTCATTTTCGACGAGCCGGAATCGGCATTATCGCCGGCACGTCAGCTCGAATTCCTGAAGCTGCTCCGGCGCATGGAGGAGTCCCGGATCTGCCAGGTGATCATGGCGACCCATTCGCCGATGCTGATGGCCTATCCGAACGCCCGGCTGCTGCGGCTCGGGAAATACGGCCTGGAGCCTGTGACCGTGGAAGAGACCGACCATTACCGCTTGATGCGGGAATTCTGCAACGACCCGCGCGGGTTCGTGGAGGCGACGCTGGGAGAGTAGGGGAGTGTGTCGGAGGGCGTTTCGCCGGAGTCGCTGTCGCGTCCCGGACAAGCTGCAATGCGCGAGCGTTGCGGCGCAGAGCCGGGACCCAGAGGCCGCGCATATCGCTGCTGCATGGGCCCCGGCTCTGCAGCGCATCGCCAAAGGGGGCGCTGCGCAGCGTCCGGGGCATGAGCATCGAATCCATATCGTCATCCAATCCAGTTCACGCGCACACCTTCCCGTTCTCGCGGCGTATTACGCCCGAGCCTTGCGGCATTTGCCGCCCTCAAAAGTGCCGAGGGCGCAGGGAAGGCCGGGTGCCGGCTGGCACCCACGGTCCACTGTGCGAAAGCGTGTGCTTGAGAAAGCTGCACAGCGGCATACAGGTGTAGCCGAAACATCCGGCCTTCCCTGCGCAGTGGTTGGAACGGCTTATGTCGTGCTCTTGTGTCCGCAAAATCTGCCAGGATGTGCGAACGGGCGGTTCTGACCAACCGCCCGTCGCTGGATCCGAGCCCGTTCGTGCTCAAAGGCCTAGAGCCTGTCGGGGAGCGTGGGACGGATTCGGCGTGTCTTCCTCAACCCGAACAGTTGCATTGGCTTCGAGCCCGAACCGAGCAAGGAAGGGAGTGGATGATGGCACAGAACGGTCGCGTTGTCGTCGGGATAGATGTGGCCAAGGACAAG
Organism: Bradyrhizobium tunisiense; assembly: GCF_042263385.1. Lineage (NCBI taxonomy): Bacteria > Pseudomonadati > Pseudomonadota > Alphaproteobacteria > Hyphomicrobiales > Nitrobacteraceae > Bradyrhizobium > Bradyrhizobium tunisiense. Next base: position 1,175,520 of record NZ_JBHLEV010000002.1, on the reverse strand, counting down.
GTGGATGCATGCATTCGCTCGCTGTCGCAACGGCAAGCGTTCCCGAGCGGTGCGAAGGGACGGCGCAAGCTGGTCGCCTGGCTGCGCAAGCACAAGGTCGACAGGGCGGTGATGGAGGCGTCCGGCGGCTACGAGCGGGACTGGGCCAAGGCGCTGCGCGAAGCCTGCTTCGCGGTGCGGATCATCGATCCACGGCGAGTGCGTAACTTCGCCCGATCGGCGGGGCGGCTCGCCAAGAACGATACGATCGACGCGGACACGATCGCCTGGTTCGCTGAGACGTTTGAAGATGCGCCGAGCCAAACCCACGATGCGGCGCGCGAGGAGCTGGCGGCACTGGTCAAAGCACGCAAAGCCGTGATCGATCTGAAGACCCGCTTGCAGAGCCAGAACGAGCACGCCGTGCCGGGAGCGGTGCAGAAAGCCCACGCCCGCGTCTTGAAGGGCCTGGATGCTGAGATTGCCAAGCTCGAAGATGCAATCGTTGTCACGGTCAAGGCCACACCGGCATTTGCCGCGCGCGCCGAGATCATCGAGAGCGTGCCGGGCCTCGCCGAAACGGCCTCTGCGGTCCTCATTGCGGGGCTCCCGGAACTCGGGACGGTTCGCGATGAGATCGCCGCCGCGTTGTTGGACGCTGCGCCTTATGATGACGATAGTGGCAAGCGACGTGGCGAGCGCCACATCAAGGGCGGCCGCCGCTGGGTACGCAACGCCCTCTACATGCCCTGTCTCGGCGCAGCCACCCAGAACAACCCGGTGCTCAAGGCGTTCTATCAACGGTTGATTGCCAAGGGCAAGGAGCCGAAAGTTGCGCTCATTGCCTGCATGCGCAAGCTGATCGTCATCCTCAATACGATGATCGCCCGCGGCGAGAAATGGAATCCGAGCCGCTACGCGTTGCGGTGAGCTGATCGAGCGCGCCCTACCGCGCTCGGTCCTCGACCGAGCGCATGCCAAGCCGACAGACCGGCGAGCGGACGGGGTCAAGGCCGTCAGCCGCCAAAGGCGGTGGCGCGTCCAGCGCCAGCCTTGAGGCCGGCCGATCGGCGGTCTACTTCAGCACAGTTGCTCCCCGGGGAGCGTTGCACTATTGCCCCCGTCGCCTTGCGGCTGATCGATGTGCGCGCCGGTCGGCCGCCGCATCGCCGCAAACCTTGACGCCAGAACCCCGGGCGCCAGGACCACACGATTTTGCCGTACGCGGGCTGCACCTGTCGTATGCGCGCGTTGCCTGCTCACGGTGTGACCCGCCCTGCAAACCGACTGCGCGCGACGCGGCCCGCGTCCACCACCTCCCAACCCGCGTTCGTGACGATCGCGATCCGCCCCTCGGCCCGGGTTGAGGTAGTCGAAATATGCGATATTTCCGAATTCTAGTAAAGCGAATTATTTGCGACGAAGGCATTGACCTTTCGTTGGGTGTTTTGCCCGTCGGGCAGCGCAACAGGTTGTGGGCTCGGCCGAACGCCGCCGCAACGGTGCCATGAACCGGTCTCCCCTCGGCCCCAAAATGCGCTAGGATGACCGCAGCGCGCATTCCAAGTCGCGCGTGATCAACTGGACGTATGAGGAAACGAGATGAGGGTGACGATGGGACGGCGCGCAGCCGTGGCTGCGGCGCTGGCTGTAATTGGGACGGCAGGCTTGACGGTGACGTTTGGCCCGGCCTGGGGGCACGGGCCGACCCGGCAGAAGGTGCGGGAATCCATCGAGATCAGCGCGCCACCGGCCAAGGTGTGGGCCGCGATCTCCAATTTCCAGGACATGAGCTGGCTTCCGATCGTCACCAAGACCGAAGGCCAGAAGGGCAACGAGGTCGGCGCGACGCGGACGCTGACCCTGACAGGTGGCCCGACGGTCGAGGAGGAGCTCTACAAATACGAGCCCGACATGCAGAGCTATTCGTACCGGATCACCAAGGTCGACGTGAAGGTGCTGCCGGTTACCAATTATTCCTCGACCTTGACGGTGTCGCCGGCGCCCGACGGCAAGTCCAAGCTGGAATGGGCCGGCGCGTTCTACCGCGGCTTTCCCAACAACGATCCGCCGCCGGAACTGAGCGACGAGGCCGCGGTGAAGGCGGTGAGCGGTCTGTACAAGTCCGGCCTCGAGGCGCTCAAGAAGAAGATCGAGAGCGGTAGCTGATCGTGCGAATTCTGGTTCTGGCGGCGCTCGCCGCCAGCATCGCGCAGGCGTCCGCGGAAGAGGCGTTCGTCACCAACCAGCTCAGCGACGATCTGATGGTCGTGGACCTCGCTGGCGCGCGCGGTGTTGCGACCATCCCGATCGGCGGCAAGCCGGCGGGCGTGGCCGTCAGCGCCGACGGGCTCTTTGCCTATGTGACGAGCCCCGATGCCAAGGCGGTGACGGTGGTGGACGCAGCTAGGCGGCAGGTTGCCGGCCGCATCGAGGTCGGCGGCGGGCCGCTCGGCATTGCGGTCGCACCCGATGGCAAGACGGTCTATGTCGCCGACTGGTACGCCGCCGCGGTACGGGTGATCGATACGACCTCACGCAGCGTCGCCGCCAGCATCGCGGTCGGTGCCTCGCCCTCGGGGCTGGCAGTGACGCCGGATGGCAAGCTGCTGCTCTCGGCCGACCGCGACGATGACAGCGTCTCGGTGGTGGACACCGCGACGCGGCAGCGCAAGGCGACCATCAAGGTCGGCACGCGTCCGTTCGGCGTCACCATCGATGCCGAGGGCAGGCGCGCCTACACCGCCAATGTCGGCTCCGACGACGTTTCGGTCATCGACATCGCACAAGGCCGCGAGATCGGCCGGGTGCCGGCGGGGATGCGGCCCTACGCAGTGGCGCTCGCGCAAGGGCGGGGTTTCGTCACTGACCAGTATGGCGGCACCGTCAGCGTGTTCGACCTGGCGAGCCTGAAGCCGATCAAGCGCATCAATGTCGGCGACTATCCCGAAGGCATCGCCGCAACCGCCGACGGCAAGCGCATCATCGTCGCCTGCTGGGAGAGCAACACGCTCAGCATCATCGACGCGATTGAGCTGAAGGTGATCGGCGAGATCAAGACCGGCGACGGCCCGCGCGCGTTCGGCGCGTTCTTGCGGAAGACGGAGTAGTTCGTCAAAAAAACGGCAGGTGGGTCGGTTCGACCCCAAGCCTTTGCTCCCAAGCCTTTGCGCCCAAGCCTTTGCGTCCAAGCCTTTGCGTCCAAGCCCGCGGGTTCAGTGGGAGCTACGATCCGGAAGAGCGCTCCACGCAGCGTGGGGCATGTCGCTCTGCTCGAGGCAGCGACGACGACCTATCTCATTGCGACGGAACGAGGCCGGCCGCTGCCCGCACCATGCGCGGAGACGGGGGAGCCGAAAGCTGCGGCGGCGCCGCACCGGGAGCCAATGCCAGGATCGGCTGCCAATCCGCATTCCATCGCGTCAGCGTCTCCCGATTCCCGTCATAGGCCAGGTCGAGGAACGCCAAAGTGAGCTCAGCCGTCGCGGCCTTCACCTTCGGGTTCAGGGCCGGGCCTCCCGTGAACGAGCGATCTGTGAAGATGCTGTGCGAGCCGCCCTCGAACACGGCAAGCAGCTTGCGGGGCGTGGCTATGGCGTTGAAGACGGCCAGTCGGTCGGTGGTGGGCGAGTGATATCCGGGGATTTGAATGACGTCGTTCGTCGCCGTCACGTGCAGGTTCGGAACGGTGATCTTGCCCAGGACCGAGGCAAGATCGGTTTCGCCATAAAATGGCGGAGCAGAGATGACGATCGCGGCCGTAAAGCGCGGGTCGCGGGCCTCGACCCACCTTCCGTCGCGCATCACGCGGGCGCCAACGGCAACAAGGGCCGTGTTGGCGCCATAGGAATGCCCGGCCGCCACGATGCGCCGACGGTCGATCCGGGCGCCATAGGGGCCAGACAGCATGCGATCCAGGGCAAAGTGCAGGTCGCGCGCTCGCGCCAGCGCCTCGCTCTCGTGAGCCGCGCGCTGCAAGCGGTCGACGACGGCGAGGGGATTGCCTGCCCAGAGCGAGGAATCGCTGCCGGTATGCTGAACATGCAAGCTCGCAACGCCGCGGGACGACCAATATCGCCCCAGATAGCTGTAGCCTCTGCGTGAACCGCCGAGCCCATGGGAGAAGACGATGAGCGGCACGCGCGATCCGGGCGCAACATCCGTCGGCCAGTGCAAGCGGGCCGGCACGGGCCGCGCACGCGCGGGATCGACCCAGTCGAAGTCGATGTGAGCGGGCGGGGCGGATTGCGCTTGCGCCGGGTGTGCGGTGACTGCTGCCGTGACTGCGACCGCGAGCAGCATCGCACCGAGGCGGCGTCGCGTCATTTTCCCGGGGGCGGACGCGTCGCTGCCCAACCTGCTTGCACCCTGCATTTGATCGCACCAGATGTCATTGATAATTGCACTCAGTGTAATTTTGTAAGTTGGTCGATTCCATGGCAGGTCGCGATCACGACTTCGTTCGGAAGAATGGGAGGGCAGCGGCAAACGGACGCGGCGAATTGCTGCATCGTCGAGGCCCCAGCCCGATCGACAAGCTGCTCCCGGTCGCAATGATGTCGGTTGGAGCACGGCGTCGAACCGGATCTCCGGCTGAGCCGACAGATGGTCTCCATTGGCGCCGGGATCGTGCGCAGCGCAGGAAGCGGAGACATTTCGATGGATAAATGGGTCGAGTTCGCCGTGGCGTGGCTGCCGTTCCTGCTTCTGATCGGGTTCTGGTTCTGGTTCTCGCGACGGAACGGAATGCAGGCGCGCGGATCGTCCGGCGTGACTATGATCGAGCTCTACGAGCAGCAGGTCGCCGAGACCCGGCGCATGAACGGTTTTCTGGAGCGGATCGCGATCTCGATGGAGAAGCACGAAGCATCGCGGGGCAGCTAGGCCGGCGTCCGATCTCTCGGCTCGAGGGCACCGCTCAGCAGGATCGGCGCGATGTCGTCGATACGCTCGAAGACGTGGTCTGGCCCCAGCGCCCGCAGCGCCGCCGGCGCCGCATAACCCCAGCACACCGCACCGCAGCCGATCCCGACAGCCCGCGCCGCCTCGATGTCGCGCACCTCGTCGCCAACCGCGATCACGCGGGCCGGATCAGCTCCAGCACGGCGGATGACGCGGCGGAATTTCGCGGGCTTGCCGAACAGCGATGCGGCACAGTCGAAATGTGAAAACAGCGCCGCCGCTTCGCCGAGCTTCTCGCGCGCATTGGCTTCACTGTCGGAGGTCACCAGCGCAAGCTGCACGCCGCTATCGGCCAGCGTCCGCAGCATCGCCTCGACGCCCGCAAACAGCGGGATCTCGGAAGCAGCTTCCGCCTTTAGCCGCCGCGCATGCCGCGCGATCGCCGGCAGCTTCCACAGGGGCACTTCGAGGCGGGCGAGGATCTCGCGCGTCGAGGCATGCCTGAGCTCTTCGATGTCCTCGTCCGTCACGCGGCGAAAGCCGAAGCGATCGGCCACATCGTTGATGGTGCGCAGGAACCAAGGGAAGCTGTCGGCGAGGGTGCCGTCGAGGTCGAAGATGGCGAGGGTGTAGGGCATGGAGAGGAGATTAAACCGCTAGGCTTTCCACACCGTCGCCTCGGTCCATCCGAGATCGGAGAACTCTGCGGCCCTGAGCGGCGCCTCTCCTTCGGCGAAGAATTCGTCGAGTTGGGGCGGCGCGACGCTGGTTTCGGACAGCATGGCATGCGCCTGCCCGCGATGATGGATCTGATGCTGAAACAGGTGCATCAACAGCCGGTCGCAACGTTCGATCTGGACGCTCGTGTCTCTATTGATCCGGACATGGCCATCGAGAAGCTCGGGCGTGAGCGCGTCGCAGATGGCGAGCAGGCGTCTGTCCATCGCGGCCTGGGCAGCCTTCAGCTCAGAAACCGAGGGGTGGGGCACCTCGTTCACCCAGGCCTGTGGCCCGAGCCAGCCGCCCTCGAGCGCATCAATGTAGAAGAGATCAATGACGTAGATGTGGTTCAGCGTGCGCTGGAGGCTCGGGAAGAAGCCGGTGCGGTGGGCTTCGAACTCGGGCTGAGACAGCGCGGCGCAGGCGGTGAGCAGCCGATGGTTCGCCCAGGCATTGTTGTGGGCAAAGGCGCCGTAGGTCTGAATGAGGCCGGCCGACATCTAGGTTTTCCTCCGAGATCAGCGCCAATCCGCCTGCACGTCTTTAACCTACGAGCTTTCGCTGGATCGAAGTAGCCACAAGACCTGGTCACGATATTGGGCGGGAAACACGATCGAAAGTGGATGTTGTTCCGATTTCGACATCTTGCGGGTGGCGCTGTTCAGTATGGTAACGTAGACAATTGCGTTCCGCACATCGTCAACGAGCGGCAGGTCGTCGTGCTTTACGAGTACCAGCCCGGTTGGCAGCCAGGATAGATCACAGATGCATTCCTCGAGCGCATCCCAATTTCCTCCAAAATAATTCGGAAATCTGAGCTGTGTCGCGATTGTGACTAGAAGCGCCGTCTTGTGCGTGATGTTCCGAGGGACGTTGGCACGTATGGTAGCGTCTGGAGATGCGCCATCATCTCCAAATTCAAAACCGTACGGCATCGCGTCGTCACTCCGCTGCCTCGCTCGTGCTCCTTCGCTTCGGCTTCCGCGCCTTCTTCAGCACCGGCTCCAGGAATTTGCCCGTGTAGCTCCGCGGCGCCTTGGCGATGTCCTCGGGCGGGCCCCAGGCAACGATCTCGCCGCCGCCGTCGCCGCCTTCGGGGCCGAGGTCGATGACCCAGTCGGCGGTCTTGATGACTTCGAGATTGTGCTCGATGACGACGACCGTGTTGCCCTGCGCGACCAGCTCGTGCAGCACCTCGAGCAGCTTCTTGACGTCGTGGAAGTGCAGGCCGGTGGTCGGCTCGTCCAGGATGTAGAGGGTGCGGCCGGTGGCGCGCTTCGATAATTCCTTCGCGAGCTTGACGCGCTGGGCTTCGCCGCCCGAGAGCGTGGTGGCCTGCTGGCCGACGTGGATGTAGTCGAGGCCGACGCGGTGGAGCGTCTGGAACGTCTCGCGGACGCGCGGCACGGCCTTGAAGAACTCGGCGGCCTCCTCGACGGTCATGTCGAGCACGTCGGCGATGCTCTTGCCCTTGAACAGCACCTCCAGCGTCTCGCGGTTGTAGCGCTTGCCCTTGCAGACGTCGCAGGTCACGTAGACGTCGGGAAGGAAATGCATCTCGATCTTGATGACGCCGTCGCCCTGGCAGGCCTCGCAGCGGCCGCCCTTAACGTTGAAGGAGAAGCGGCCGGGCTCGTAGCCGCGCGCTTTCGCCTCGGGCAGGCCGGCGAACCATTCGCGGATCGGCGTGAAGGCGCCGGTGTAGGTCGCCGGGTTCGAGCGCGGGGTGCGGCCGATCGGCGACTGGTCAATGTCGATGATCTTGTCGATGTGCTCGAGGCCCTCGATGCGGTCGTGCGGGGCAGCGCCTTCGCTGGCATTGTTCAGCTTGCGGGCGATGGCGCGGTAGAGCGTGTCGAGGAGGAGCGTCGACTTGCCGCCGCCGGAGACGCCGGTGACCGCCGTGAACAGGCCCAGCGGAATTTCGGCCGTGACGTTCTTGAGGTTATTGCCGCGCGCGTTCACCACCTTGATGGTGCGGCGATGGTTCGGCGGGCGCCGCTCCGGCACCTCGACCTCGAGCTCGCCGGTCAGGTACTTGCCGGTCAGCGATTTCGGGTTGCGCATGATCTCGGCGGGCGTGCCTTCGGCGATGATATTGCCGCCATGCATGCCGGCGCCGGGGCCGATGTCGAGCACGTGGTCGGCCAGGAGGATGGCGTCCTCGTCATGCTCGACCACGATCACGGTGTTGCCGAGGTCGCGCAGCCGCTTGAGGGTATCGAGCAGGCGGGCATTGTCGCGCTGGTGCAGACCGATCGAGGGCTCGTCCAGCACGTAGAGCACGCCTGTGAGTCCGGAGCCGATCTGCGAGGCCAGGCGAATGCGCTGGCTCTCGCCGCCGGACAAGGTACCGGAGGAGCGGGACAGCGTCAGGTAATTGAGGCCGACGTCGAGCAGGAAGGTGAGGCGCTCACGGATCTCTTTCAGGATACGTCCGGCAATCTCGTTCTGCTGCGCGTTGAGCGCAGCGGGCACGGTCTCGAACCATTCGCCGGCCTTCCTGACCGAGAGCTCCGAGATCTCGCCGATATGCTTGCCGCCGATCTTGACGCAGAGCGCCTCGGGCTTGAGCCGGAAGCCCTTGCAGCCTTCGCAGGGCACGTCGTGGAAATACTTTGCCAGCTCCTCGCGCGCCCACTCGCTTTCGGTTTCGCGGTAGCGGCGGTTGATGTTGGTGATGACGCCCTCGAACGGCTTCTTGGTGTCGTAGGAACGCACCCCGTCCTCGTAGGAGAACTTGATCTCGTCCTCGCCGGAGCCATGGAGGATGGCGTTCTGCGTCTTCTTAGGCAGGTCCTTCCACTTGGTGATCAGCGTGAATTTGTAGTGCTTGCCGAGCGCCGTCAGCGTCTGCACGTAATAGGGCGAGGACGATTTGGCCCACGGCGCGATCGCGCCCTTGCCGATGGCGAGCTCCTTGTCGGGGATGACGAGGTCCTCGTCGACATGCTGCTCGACGCCGAGGCCGCCGCAGGCGGGGCAGGCGCCGTAGGGGTTGTTGAACGAGAACAGGCGCGGCTCGACCTCGGGGATGGTGAAGCCGGAGACCGGGCAGGCGAACTTTTCCGAGAACAGCATGCGCTCGGGTCCGCTCTTGTCGTGGATTTTTGCGGTTTTCTTCTTTTCCTTTTCCTCCGCAGGCGCAGCGCCCGCCGGCGCGTCGGCGAATTCGACGACGGCGAGGCCCTCGGCGAGCTTCAGCGCGGTCTCGAAGCTCTCGGCAAGGCGCTGGCCGATGTCGGCGCGCACCACGATGCGGTCGACCACGACGTCGATGTCGTGCGGGAACTTCTTGTCCAGCGCCGGGGCTTCCGCGAGCTCATGAAAGGTGCCGTCGATCTTGACGCGCTGAAAGCCCTTCTTGAGCCATTCGGCGAGCTCCTTGCGGTACTCACCCTTGCGGCCGCGCACGACGGGCGCGAGCAGATAAAGGCGGGTGCCCTCGGGCAGCGCCAGCACGCGGTCGACCATCTGCGAGACGGTCTGGCTCTCGATCGGCAGGCCCGTGGCCGGCGAATAGGGCACGCCGACGCGCGCCCAGAGCAGACGCATGTAGTCGTAGATCTCGGTGACGGTGCCGACGGTGGAGCGCGGGTTCTTCGAGGTCGTCTTCTGCTCGATCGAGATCGCCGGCGACAGGCCGTCGATCTGGTCGACGTCGGGCTTCTGCATCATCTCCAGGAACTGGCGCGCATAGGCCGACAGCGATTCGACGTAGCGGCGCTGGCCTTCGGCGTAGATCGTGTCGAAGGCGAGCGAGGATTTTCCGGAGCCCGACAGGCCCGTGAACACCACCAGCTTGTCGCGGGGAATCTCGACGTCGATGTTCTTGAGGTTGTGCTCGCGCGCGCCGCGGATCGTAATTGCGCGCAGGTGTGCCCCCGCGTTCTGCTGTTGGCGCTTCGCCTTGATCACTTCATCCATCCGAGTTGCCCTCAAGGAATCCCATGGGTGCGCGACCGCGCCAGCAAAAGAGGCGCGCTTCGCCCGGAACCGGGATCGGCGCCGATGGGGTTGTCAGCGAACGTAGGAAGAACGCGCTCGGATTTCCAGAGGGAGTTGCGAATCGTCAACGGATTGTTGGGGCGCTGGCGGCATCTGGCAGCAGCGGGGCTGGGGAACGTACACCCGCCGAAACAAAAAGGCCGGCGCGAGGCCGGCCTTTCGTGACGAGGTGACGTCGGTCGATCGGGATTTCAGTACCGGGCGACGACGGGACCGCCGAAGGTGTAGTTGAGGCGGACGGTGCCCATGTCGACGTCCTGCTTGATACGGTCGGTACGGTCGTTGACGCCGAGGACCGTGAACCCGACATTGCGGCCGCCCATGAACAGATGGTTGTATTCGACGGCAACAGACCAGTTCGGGGCGAAACCGAATTCGATGCCGGTGCCGACTGCGCCACCCCAGCGCGTCTCGCTCGCGCTGTCGAAGACGACGCCGCCCAGAAGACCATCGTATTTGGCATGGGTAACCGCGGCGCCGCCCTTCACGTACCAGAGCACGTTGTTCCAGGCATAGCCGACCTGGCCGGTGAAAAGGCCGATCGCATCGATTCGGGTCTGATTGACGATCGGCGCGAAGGCGAGGGGAGCGCTCGCGTTCGATCCCTTGAGATTGGCCCAGTCGCCTTGAGCTTCGAGGCCGAAGACCCAGTTGGTCGACTGCCAGCGATAGCCGACCTGACCACCGACGACGCCGCCGGTGGCGTTGTGACAGCCTTCGGAGACAACCGGAATTGCCGCGCCGAGGACAGCGTTGAGATCCCAGCAGTTGCGGCTCGAGGCGCCACCGCCGTTGACGCCGATGTAGAAACCGCTCCAGTTGTACATCGCGACCGGCGCGACCGGAGCCTTGGTGTAGGGGCGGGCCGCCAGATCGGCCGCTGAGGCCGGCGCCAACGCGCTGAGTGCAAACAAACCGGCCGAAGCCAGCAAAAGCTTCTTCATATCGATTCCCCAGTTTCGTTTCGTTCTTGCCTTCCGAAAAGCGGAAGACAGCGGCCCCCTATGATCCGACCGATGCCATTGCTTTACACCATTGAAGCCGAAGGTTGTGTCACCGGCGCGCCACATCTCGCCAAAAACGCCAGCACGAAGCGGGTTGCCGCGCACAAACAAAAAGGCCGGCACAAGGCCGGCCTTTCGCAACGCGAAGCGTTGGAGTGAAGCTTAGTACTTCGCAACCACCGGGGCGCCGAAGTGATAGTTCACGCCGACCTGCACGGTGTGGAAGTCGAGCGTGCCGGTGGGCAGGGTGCCCGAGAAGTAGGTCTCGCCGCCGAGGCTGCGGTAGAGGTACTCGCCCTTGACGGTCCAGTTCGGAGCGAAGTACGCCTCGACGCCCGCACCGACGGTCCAGCCGGAGTGGAACTTGCTGTCGGAGATGGTCACGCCGAGAGCGCTGGCGCTCAGCTTGTTGTCGATCCAGGCGTAACCACCCGTGCCGTAGAACAGGACGTTGTTGACGGCCCAGCCGATGCGGCCGCGAACGGTGCCCATCGCATCCGTCTTCGAGCTCAGAGTCGCCGTGGCAACACCGAAGCCGGGGACGAGGATCGGACCGGTGGCGGACGCGCTGACGTCAGCCCAGGCAGCATCAGCCTCGAGGCCGAACACGACGTTGCCGGTCTGCCAGTTGTAGCCGGCGGTGCCGCCGACGAAGCCACCCTTCATCTTCGGGTCGCCGGAGCTGTCTTCCCAGGCGCCGCCACCGACGATACCGAGGTAGAAGCCGGTCCAGTTGTAGACCGAAGCCAGCGGAGCGACCGGAGCCTTGGTGTAGGGGCGGGCTGCGAGATCAGCAGCCGAAGCGGGGGCCGCCAGAGCGAACAAACAGGCCGAAGCCAACAAAACCTTTTTCATTTTCAACTTAATCCCAGTCCCAGTTTCTATTGTTGCCTTCCGCGATCGAAAGGGCAGCGGACGTCGTGTCCAACTAACGCCGTACTTACACCAGCAAAGCCGCAAGTTGTGTCTCCAAAAAGCCACACGGCGCCCAAAACGTAAGCGTAGTTGACTCATTTGCTTTGCCACCAAACGAAAAAGGCCGGCGCGAGGCCGGCCTTCGATTCAATGATTTCAGAGAGATATCAGTACCTGGTGGTGCCCATCCCGCCCCAATTGAAGTGATAGTTCACACCTGCCTTGACGGTGTGAACGGTATCGTTCCACTCGGAACGGTTGGCAGGCACGGCGGTGTACTGGATCGTGCTGCGGCCGAAGTCGATGTAGTTGTATTCGACCTTGGCCGACCAGTTCGGAGCGAACATGTATTCCGCGCCGGCGCCGACGGTCCAACCCCAGCGGGTGTTGTTCTGGATGAAGACGTTTCCGGGAACGCCATCATAGCGGTGCTGAATGTCGCCGACTGCAGCGCCGCCGCTGATGAACAAGAGAGCGGGGCCGGTCGAGTAGCCGAGACGGCCCTTGATGTCGCCGAAGCCGCGGATTCTCGTGAAATAGGTGTCGCCCAGGCCGGCATTGATCTCCGCAGAACGACCGTTGATGTCGGCCCAATGGTAGTCGCCTTCGATACCGAATACGACATTGTTGACTTGCCAGTTGTAGCCGAACACGCCACCGACGAACCCGCCGCTGGTATCGTAATCCTGCGATCCAGCGAAGCCCGGAGCGTTCGGAGCGCCGAAGAAGGTCTCGTCGCTGCGACCCCAGCCGCCGCCGCCCTGCACACCGATGTAGAAGCCGGTCCAGGTATAGATCGGAGCGGGGGGGGCGACCGGCGCCTTTGTATAGGGACGGGCCCCGAGATCCGCAGCACCGGCCGGAGCCGAGAGGGCCAGCGCAACTGCGCCGGCGAAGCCAACGAGAATCTTCTTCATTGTAATCTCCCCAGTCGATCCGCCTCTCAGAGTTCCCCGAGGCGGACTATCAGGCGCGAGGCCCATTTGCATCAATTCGAGGCACAACGATAGCCCGATTAGGCGGCAGAGTCCGTGCCCGGCGCGCAACAGTTTGGAAGCAATAGGTCCGCGCTTAACTTAATGAATGTTAAGTGGTTTCGCCCATTCACGGGAACCCGATTTGGTTCCATTTCGTCCGCCATCGCAGCGCCATCTAAGCGCCATCCCGTCTCCACATTTTGGGGAGATTTATACGAGAACAAATCTGGAACGAATTGCCCGTCGGTGCTATATGTGGGGATAACCTTGGGGTGACGGGCCGAGCGGCGCCTGCAAGCGTATAGGTTCGCCCCAACAGGGCGCAGAGGAACGCGGATGGCGCGCTCGGCCTTTTTCAAATTAGTGGCATTCGGAGTGGAGAGCGGCGATGGCGGGAAGCGTCAACAAGGTCATTCTGGTTGGAAATCTCGGCAAGGATCCTGAAATCCGCCGCACGCAGGACGGGCGGCCGATCGCGAATCTGAGCATCGCCACTTCGGAAACCTGGCGCGACAAGAACTCCGGCGAGCGCAAGGAGAAGACCGAGTGGCACCGCGTCGTGATCTTCAATGAAGGCCTCTGCAAGGTCGCCGAACAGTACCTGAAGAAGGGTGCCAAGGTTTACATCGAGGGCGCGCTCCAGACCCGCAAATGGACCGATCAGAGCGGTGTCGAGAAGTACTCGACGGAGGTGGTGCTGCAGGGCTTCAATTCGACGCTCACGATGCTCGACGGCCGCGGCGGCGGTGGAGGCGGCAGCTTCGGCGACGAGCCGGGCGGCGATTTCGGCTCCTCCGGCCCCGGCAGCAGCGCGCCGCGCCGTCCCGTTGCCGCCAGCGGCGGTGGCCGCAACAGCGACATGGACGACGATATCCCGTTCTGAGGACGATCCGGACAATGAGTGGCGCAGGGCCGATAGAGCGGCGCCTTCCACCTCGTGTCAGCAAACCCTGCTAATCGACAGGAAGGGCTCGGGATTTCCGGGCCCGCTTCATATTTGAGTCGAACTCGGACGGCGCCAGCGCAAAACAGGCTCGTCGACGTGCGGGCCGCGCGATCGCCGAGCTGCAGAGGCGATTTCGGAAGGCCTGTTCCAGGCCCCTCGGCGAAGCTGCCCGTAGGGACGTAAGTGATTGGAAAAATGAGCGGAAAAAGCGCTTCCCTGGAGCCCGCAAGGGTGGTTATCAGGGGCTCGATGCGCTATATGATTCCCAGATAAAATCTCACCGGATTTCCCCTTGGCTGACGACGACGACAAGCCCGGCGACCAGCCGGCGCAACCCTCGGATATTCGCCCCGTCTCCATCTTCGAGGAGATGAAGAAGTCCTATCTCGACTACGCCATGAGCGTGATCGTGGCGCGGGCGCTGCCCGATGCGCGCGACGGTCTGAAGCCGGTGCACCGCCGCATCCTGTTCTCGATGAACGAGCAGGGGCACACGCCCGACAAGAAGTACGTCAAGTCCGCCCGCGTGGTCGGTGACGTCATCGGTAAGTATCATCCGCACGGCGACCAGTCGATCTACGACGCCATGGTCCGGATGGCGCAGGACTTCTCCATGCGCGTGCCGCTGATCGACGGCCAGGGCAATTTCGGCTCGGTCGACGGCGATCCCCCGGCTGCCTATCGTTACACCGAAGCCCGCCTGACCAAGGCGGCGCTGGCTCTGCTGGCCGACATCGACAAGGACACCGTCGACTTCCAGCCCAACTACGACAACAACGAGACCGAACCGTCGGTCTTGCCGGCCAAGTTCCCGAACCTTCTCGTCAACGGTGCGGGCGGTATCGCGGTCGGCATGGCGACCAACATCCCGCCGCACAATCTCGGCGAGGTCATCGACGCCTGTGTCGCGTTGATCGACAATCCCGCGCTCACCATCGACGAGCTCATCAACATCGTGCCGGGACCGGATTTCCCGACCGGCGGCGTCATCCTCGGACGGCAGGGCATCCGCTCAGCCTATCACCTCGGCCGCGGCTCGATCATGATGCGCGGCAAGGTCGCGATCGAGACCTTCCGCAAGGAGCGCGAGGCGATCATCATCACCGAGATTCCCTACCAGGTGAACAAGGCGACGATGGTCGAGCGCATCGCCGAGCTGGTCAAGGAAAAGAAGATCGAGGGCATCGGCGACCTGCGCGATGAATCGGACCGCGAAGGCTACCGCGTCGTCATCGAGTTGAAGCGCGATGCCGTGCCGGACGTGGTGCTGAACCAGCTGTACAGATTCACGCCGCTGCAAACCAGCTTCGGCGTCAACATGGTGGCGCTCGACAGCGGCCGTCCGCGGATCATGCATCTGAAGGACCTGCTGACGATCTTCGTCGACTTCCGCGAGCGGGTCGTCACGCGGCGCACCAAATATCTCCTGGCCAAGGCGCGCGATCGCGCGCATATCCTCGTTGGCCTCGCGATCGCGGTCGCCAATATCGACGAAATGATCCGCGTGATCCGGACGTCGCCCGACCCGACCACCGCCCGCGACACCTTGATGTCGCGCGACTGGCCCGCACGGGACGTCGAGGACATGCTGACGCTGATCGACGATCCGCGCCATCGCATCAGCGCCGACGGCACGATCCGGCTGTCGATGGAGCAGGCGAGGGCTATCCTCGACCTGCGCCTGCAACGCCTCACCGCGCTCGGCCGCGACGAGATCCGCGACGAGCTCGACAAGCTCGCCGGCGAGATCGCCGATTATCTCGACATCCTGCGCTCGCGCGACCGCGTGCTGGGCATCATCAAGACCGAGCTCGCCGAGGTGAAGGCCGAGTTCGCCACGCCGCGGCGCACCGTCATCATCGAGCAGGAAGGCGAGGTCGAGGACGAGGACCTGATCCAGCGCGAGGACATGGTCGTCACCGTGTCCCATGCCGGCTACGTCAAGCGCGTGCCGCTGTCGGCCTACCGGGCGCAGCGCCGCGGCGGCAAGGGCCGTGCCGGCATGCAGACCCGCGACGAGGATTTCGTCTCGCGCCTGTTCGTGGCTTCCACGCACACGCCGGTGTTGTTCTTCTCCTCGCGTGGCCAAGTCTACAAGGAAAAGGTCTGGCGCCTGCCGATGGCGGCGCCGAACGC
Organism: Bradyrhizobium tunisiense; assembly: GCF_042263385.1. NCBI lineage: Bacteria > Pseudomonadati > Pseudomonadota > Alphaproteobacteria > Hyphomicrobiales > Nitrobacteraceae > Bradyrhizobium > Bradyrhizobium tunisiense. Next base: position 1,159,933 of record NZ_JBHLEV010000002.1, on the reverse strand, counting down.
GCGCGGCAAGGCGCTGATCAACATCCTGCCGCTGGAGCAGGGTGAGCGCATCACCACCATCATGCCGCTGCCCGAGGATGAATCGACCTGGGGCAACCTCGACGTGATGTTTGCCACCACGGGCGGTAACGTCCGGCGAAACAAGCTGTCAGACTTCGTCGACGTCCGCCGCTCCGGCATCATCGCGATGAAGCTCGACGAGAACGAGGCGATCGTCGACGTGCAGATCTGCACCGAGCGCGACGACGTGCTGCTGACCGCCGCCGGCGGCCAGTGCATCCGTTTCCCCGTCACCGACGTGCGCGTGTTCACCGGGCGCACCTCGATGGGCGTGCGCGGTATCGCCCTCGGCGACGGCGACAAGGTGATTTCGATGGCGATCCTGCGCCATGTCGAGACCGTCTCGGACGAGCGTTCGGCGTATCTGAAGATGCGTCGCGCGGTAGCCGGCGAAGCCGGAACCGAAGACACGGCAATGGACGGCGAGGCCGAGGAAACCTCCGGCAGCTTCCAGCTCGCGCAGGAGCGTTACGCCGAGATGTCGGCGCAGGAGCAGGTCGTGCTCACCGTCTCCGTCAACGGCTATGGCAAGCGGACCTCGTCCTACGAGTACCGCACCACCGGCCGCGGCGGCAAAGGCATCGTCGCCATGAGCGTCAACAACCGCAACGGCAATCTGGTGGCGTCATTCCCGGTCGAGGAGGCTGATCAGATCATGCTGGTCACCGACAAGGGCCAGCTGATCCGCTGCCCGGTCGAAGGCATCCGTATCGCCGGCCGCTCGACCCAGGGCGTGATCGTGTTCGACACCGCCGAGGACGAGCACGTGGTGTCGGTCGAGCACATCACGGAAGAGGCGGAGAGCGGCAACGGGGCGAATGGGGAATAGCGAGAGAGTAGCGAACAGCAGTTTCTGCTCGACATTCGCTATTCGCCTCTCACATTCGCCGGCCTGACAGACCAGACTACGGGGTGCGGTTTGCGGTCACGAGGCGCGCCTCGCGGACATTCGCCTTGGTGCCGGCCTTGCGCAGGCACGAGGCCTCGAAATTCGGCCAGGCCTGCTGCGAGCAATCTTTGCCGATGGCGCGGATGTCGAGCCGGTCGCTCTTGGCCAGCGGCTGCGGCACGCTGGCTTCGACGGAGGGAGCGAAGCCGGGCAGGAGGGTGAGGGCGGCCGCAACAGATGCAGAGAGTGCGATCGCTGAAAGAGTCTTGATCATTGACAGTCCCCTGTGATGCGGCCGCCTACGCCCAGTGTGCGGCCCGTCATTCGTTGGCCGGATTAGTAACCATGGCCAGTTTCCGGACGTCTTCGCCGGCGCGGGAAATGGTTTCGTTCGCGCTCCGTTTTGTTTCGTGGCTGCCCCGCGGACGAAACAAACCGGCCCTTGCCGACAGGGCTGGCGGAGATTCGCCTGTGTCGGCCAGGGAACCGGTCCGGCTTGCCGGGCCGGGCCGGGCGCGGTAGGAGGGAGCCATGCCGCGTATCGCCTTCTATCCCGGTTCCTTCGACCCCATCACCAACGGCCACCTGGACGTGGTCCGGCACAGCGTTTCGCTGTGCGACCGGCTCGTGGTCGCGATCGGGGTCCACCCCGGCAAGAAGCCGCTGTTCGCCACCGAGGAGCGGCTGCAGATGCTCCATGACGTCTGCGGGCCGTTGGCGGCCCAGGCCGGCTGCGTGCTCGAAGCGGTCACATTCGACGATCTCGCGGTGACCGCGGCGCGCAAGCACGGTGCCACCATCATGATCCGGGGTCTGCGTGACGGCACCGATCTCGACTACGAAATGCAGCTCGCCGGCATGAACGGGACCATGGCGCCCGAGGTGCACACGGTCTTCCTGCCGGCCTCTCCCATGGTTCGCCCGATCACCGCCACTTTGGTGCGCCAGATCGCCGGCATGGGCGGGGACGTCTCGGCCTTCGTCCCGCCGCAGGTTGCGGCACAGCTCAAGGCAAAATTCGCCGCTTAACGGCGCTTTCTCTTCATCTCTGATCCGGAGTCGTCATGATTCGAGTTCTCGCAGTTCTTGCCGCGCTTCTGTTCGCGGTGCCGGCGGTGGCGCAGCAATTGCCCGCCAATCTCGACAAGGCCAACGCCATCGTCATCGACAGCACCAAGGGCCGTATCGTCATCAAGCTCCGCACCGATATCGCGCCTCAGCATGCCGAGCGGATCAAGCAGCTCGCGCGCGAGGGCTATTACAACAACGTGCCGTTCCACCGCGTCATGGATGGCTTCATGGCGCAGACCGGCGACGGCGAGAAGTTCAACGGCACCGGCGGCTCGAAATATCCGAACCTGAAGCAGGAATTCTCCAAGGTGCATTTTGCACGCGGCATCGTCGGCATGGCCCGGCGCGGCGACAGCGTCGATAGCGCCAACTCGCAATTCTTCATCATGTTCGCCGACGGCGGCAGCCTCGACGGCCAGTACACCGTGATCGGCGAGGTCGTGCAGGGCATGGATGTCGTCGACAAGCTGAAGAAGGCACCTCCCGGCTCCGCCGGCGGCGCCGTGACCGATCCGGACAAGATGGTGAAGGTGCAGGTCGCCTCCGACATCAAATAGGAGATTGCGATATGGCGCGCTGTGGCGACAAGCTCCTGCTGGTTGCCGCATTGCTGCTGTTCGGCGTCTCCGGTGCGGCCGCCAAGGATGGGCAGGTCAACACCATCCAGGACATCTTCCGGCATCTACGAACCTGCTGGAAACCCCCGCCGCCTTCCAGGGCCCGCCCACTCGACATCACCGTCGTCGTGAGCTTTAACCGGTCCGGCGACATTCTGGGCCATCCGAGGATCTCCTACGAATCCGCGGAGGCCTCCGACAATGACCGGCTGCAATACCGGATCGCGGTGATGGAGGCGTTGCAACGCTGCACGCCGATGCCATTTACCGATGCAATGGCGGGCGCTGCCGCGGGACGTCCATTCGCGATCCAGTTCCGCAGCCGCAAAACGTCACCTGACAAGACTTCACCCTCAACGCAAGAGAGACGAGCATGAGCGCCACCGAAAACACCCTGATCCTCGAGACCACGCAGGGCCCCGTCACCATCGAGATGCGGCCCGATCTCGCGCCCGGCCATGTCGCGCGCATCAAGGAGCTCGTGCGCGAAGGCTTCTACGACGGTATCGTGTTCCACCGGGTGATCGACGGATTCATGGCGCAGACCGGCTGCCCGCAGGGCACCGGCACCGGCGGCTCCGGCAAGAAGCTGAAGGCCGAGTTCAACAAGGAGCCGCATGTGCGCGGTACCACCTCGATGGCGCGCGCCGCCAACCCCGATTCCGGCGACAGCCAGTTCTTCATCTGCTTCGACGACGCCCGCTTCCTCGACAACCAGTACACGGTGTGGGGCAAGGTCACCGAGGGCATGGAGAACGTCGACAAGATCAAGCGCGGCGAGCCGGTGCAGAACCCCGACAAGATCGTCAAGGCGCGGATGGCCGCGGACAAGGAATAGGCCCATCCCCTCATGGTGAGGAGGCGCGCGCGCCGTCTCGAACCATGAAGGCCGAGCTGCCGCAGCGGGCCTTCATCCTTCGAGACGCGCGTTCCGCGCTCCTCAGGATGAGGAGTGACTGTGCGGCTCTGAGCCTGCTCATGCGCACCGACCTGTTCGATTTCGACCTGCCCGCCGAGCGTATCGCACTGCGCCCGGCGAGCCCGCGTGACTCCGCAAGGATGCTGGTCGTGGAGAACGGTGCGCTGCGCGACCGGACCATCGCCGACCTGCCGCAATGGCTGAAGGCGGGCGACCAGCTCGTCGTCAACGACACCAAGGTGATCGCAGCGCAACTCAAGGGCCGCCGCATCGGCCGCGAGACCGAGCCCAGGATCGAGGCGACGCTGATCAAGCGGCTCGACGGCTCGCGCTGGCAGGCGCTGGTGAAGCCCGCGAAGAAACTTGTCGCCGGCGACCGCATCCGCTTCGGCAATGAAGGCAAGGTGTGCCTGCTCGGCCATCTCGACGCCGAGGTCGAGGCGAAGGGCAGCGAAGGCGAGGTCACGCTGTCGTTCTCGTTCCACGGGTCCGCGCTGGACCAGGCCATCGCCGATCTCGGCAGCCCGCCGCTGCCGCCCTACATCGCCTCCAAGCGCACGCCTGACGATCAGGATCTCGCCGACTACCAGACCATGTTCGCCGCGAACGAAGGCGCGGTCGCAGCTCCGACCGCCGGGCTGCATTTCACCCCGGAGCTGGAGAGGGCGCTGCATGAGCGCGGTGTCGGCCTCAACCGCATCACGCTGCATGTCGGGGCAGGCACGTTCCTGCCGGTGAAGGTCGACGATACCGAAGGCCACAAGATGCATGCCGAGTGGGGCACGATCTCGGCCGAGACGGCGGAGCGCCTCAACAGCGCGCGAAGGAATGGCGGCCGCATCATCGCCGTCGGCACCACGTCATTGCGGCTGCTCGAGAGCGCCGCACGCGAGGACGGCACCATCCAGCCGTTCGCGGCGGAGACCTCGATCTTCATTACGCCCGGCTATCGCTTCCGCGCCGTCGATGTCCTGATGACCAATTTCCATTTGCCGAAGTCGACGCTGTTCATGCTGGTGTCGGCGTTCTCCGGGCTGGGAACGATGAAGGCGGCGTATGCGCACGCGATTTCGAACGGGTATCGGTTCTATTCGTACGGAGATGCGTGCCTGTTGTTTCGGGCGGTGCCGTAGGGTGGGCAAAGGCGCACAGCGCCGTGCCCACCATCTTTTCATGATCGAGGCAGGTGGTGGGCACGCTTTCGCTTTGCCCACCCTACGCACCTTCCACTACGCCATCACCCGCTGCGGCAAGAGCTCGGCGATCTGCACCGCATTCAGCGCGGCGCCCTTCAAGAGCTGGTCCGCCGCCACGAACATCGAGATCGAATGCCCTGAGGGGTCGCTGAGATCCTTGCGGATGCGGCCGACCAGGACGTCGTCCTGGCCCGAAGCGTCGATCGGCATCGGGAAGTAGTTCTTGGCGCGGTCGTCCACCACCTTCACGCCCGGGGCCTGCGCCATGATGGCGCGGACCTGGTCCTCGCTGATCGGATTCTCGCACTCGAACGTGATGGCCTCGCAATGGGCGCGCAACACCGGCACGCGCACGCAGGTGACGCCGACGGCGATCGTCTCGTCCTCGAAGATCTTGCGGGTCTCCTTGATGACCTTGGTCTCTTCGTCGTTGTAGCCGGTCTCGGGGTCGACGGCGGTGTTGTGGTTGAACAGGTTGAAGGCATAGGGGTGCGGCATCACCCTGGGCGTATAGACCTGCCCGTTGAGATTGGCGCGGGTGGATTCGACCAGTTCCTCCATCGCGGCCGCGCCGGCGCCGCTCGCCGCCTGGTAGGTCGAGATGATGACGCGCTTGATGCGGTTCTTCTGATGGATCGGCCACAGCGGCACCAGCGCCGTGATTGCCGCGCAGTTCGGGTTGGCAATGATGCCCTTGTGGTCGCGGATGCGGCTCGCATTGATCTCGGGGATCACCAGCGGCACGTTCGGATCCATGCGGAAGGCGGAGGAGTTGTCGACGACGACCGCGCCGGCCTTGACCGCGATCGGCGCGAACTTCTTGGAGATGCTGCCGCCGGCGGAGAACAGGGCGATATCGACACCGTCGAAAGACCGTTCGGTCAGCTCCTCGATCACGACCGGCTGGCCGCGGAACGATACCGTCCTGCCGGCGGAGCGGGCGCTCGCCAGCGCCTTGAGCTTACCGACGCGAAAGCCGCGCTTGTCCATGGTGGCGATGAATTCGGCGCCCACCGCACCGGTGACGCCGACAATCGCGACGACAGGATCGTTACTCACTTTGTCCTCCATTGAATTTGCGAATTAGACAACAAAAAAGCCCCGGACCATCGAGGGCGGGGCTTCGGTAGAGCAGATTGCGTTCTAGTCGACGACTACGCGCGCACGCCTCCCCGGGCCCCTGAGGCCGTGGTGGTTTTGGTCGTGCGTTTGGTGGTCGTGAACATGGCGGCGACTTATGCGGGAGAGTCTTGCGGCCGTCAATGGCTTTTCGCCCCGGCCGATGCCGGGGGCCGAAGCCGCTATTTGGCAGTCGCTATTTTCTGGCGCCCGGCGGCTGCAGGATGACCTCCTTGAGGTCGTCGCCGCTGATCACGACGATCGCGAAATTGAGCCGGCCGCGTTCGCGCACCAGCCCGCCGCTGATCGCCTTGCCCGAGGCCGCGCGTTCGGCGACCCGCACGGCATCGGCGAGGCGGTGCCTAATCGCGCCGAGCGCTGCGAGGTTGTCGCGGTCCTCGTGGTCGAGCTCGGCGAGGGGCAGGGCGGCTTCGCCGCCGACCAGCTCGCCGGTCGAAGCATTGATGGTGTGGCGCCAGATCCGGTCGTTGTGCAGCGTCTTGACGCGGTAGACCGGTACGCCGGAGGCTCCGTCGAAACTCACATCCGCCGTGATGGCGCCGGCGTGGCGGCGTTCCGCGATCGCCATGGCCTGGCTGATCGAGATCGACGAGCCGCGAAAGCGCTCGATCTCGCGGCTGACGGCCTGGCGGTCCGCTTCGGCGTCACCATCCGTGTCGCTGCGAAGCGTGGTCGGCGTGCTCGTGGCCACGATTGCCCGAGCGGGTGCGGCGAGGAGGTGCGCCGACAAGGCGATCGCAAGCAGTCCTGAGGTCCATCGTTTGACTGTCGTCATGCTCGAAACCCTCGGGCCAGCGCGTGTGCCGGATGATCGTAAAGAATTCGCGGCCGGCCTTGGGCATCGGCCGGCCGCGGAGCGCCGCACCGGGCTGTACCCGGCACGGCGATCTCAGCGGTACGGGCCACCTTTGGGGCTGGTTAAAAAGCAGCCCGTATCGCTCATAACTAAACCATACCGTATCGTTTTATTTCGGTCAATGGACGCGATCGCGTCCGCTGTGGTGAAAGCGCTCACCTCACGGAATTGTCAGCGGGTGGGGCGGCGACGTGGCGTGGCCTTGGTGTCCTGGACGCGATCGGAAGGCCCAAGCGCGCCGGCCAGGAACAACTTGATCGCGGCGCGCATGCGCTTTTCGGCGGCCTTCATCTCGAGGGCCGTTCCGAACGTCGCCATGCGGTGGGTGTGGCCGACGACCACGTCGAGAAACACCTCGGCCGCAATGGTGGTGTCCTCGACGTCGATCGCGCCCTGCGCAACCAGAAGGTCGAAGAAGCGTGCCGTGGTGGCGACGGCCTTGAGCCAGCCTTCTTCCTTGCCGAGCTTGGCGATGTCAGGGAAATTGATGGCCTGCGACGTCATCATGCGGCTGAAGGCGACGGCATCGGGACCGCAGGTGAAAGTCAGCATCTCGCGCCCGATCTCGACCAGCCGTTGCTCGACCGAGATGTCCGCAAGGCTGCTGAGCTGGGTCTCCGCCGCGGCGGAGAGGGGGGCAAGCCAGCGCGCGATCTCGCGCCTCAGCACGGCGGCAAACAGGCCGCGCTTGTCGCCGTAGCGGGAATAGACGGTGGGCTTGCTGACCCGGGCCGCTTCCGCCACCGCGTCGAGCGAGGTCGCGTCGAAGCCGCGGTCCAGGAACAGGCGGGTGGCGACCTCGATCAGCCGCTGGTCGCGTTCGATGGCGGCTGTCTTCGTCGGCCGGCCGCCGCGCGATTTCGGCACCTCGCGGCGCGACGCTGCCGGTCTGGTCTTGGTCGCAGTCAATCCCATGCCCAAATGATTCCTGCGCGTTTCTGACAATGGTCATTCGACCTATATCGCGCAGGAGCCGAGGCGTCATCGCGAATCTGGCCGAATTGGCCGTATCGTCAACGGTTTCGGCAGGGCCTCGTTCCGCCACCGGCGTTCACGGCACCGTCGAGCTCCAGGCCTGACCGGAAGCGGCCTTGTCGTACCCGTATTGATAGAGCGCCCGCATATAGGCGGTGTCGAACCCTTCCGATGGCGGCGCCGGATATTCGCGCGCGATGTAGGAGAGGTGAAAGCCGAGACGGTTGCGCTTGGCGAAATCGTAGGTCGAGAAGATGATCGAGCGCGTCTGCGACTGGGTGATCGCCGACAGGCTGCGCGAGGCGACGTCGATGGTGCCATTGGAGACGAGCTCGAAATTGCGTTCGATCTTCTTGTTGACGAGGATGTAGATGTCCAGCTTGACGCTACCCGGCAACCGGCTGCCCTGGAACAGCAGGGCCTCCGGCAGCGTCAGCACCGGCGCGGTCACGCCGCCGTCGACATGCATCTCCTGAAACTTGCGACCCTCGCCCTCGGCGTCGATCATGATCGGCGGAAACACCAGGGGAATGCTGGCGGAGGCCGCCATCACGTCGCGAAACAGCTTGAGCGCCTCGGGCGTGCCGACCGCGGCGATCTTGCCCATGTCCCAGATCGCGGTGCGCTGGGTGTCGAGATCGGTCGTCACCACCAGCAGCTTCCGGCCCTTGGCATTCTCGCGCGCGACTTGCGCCATGACCTCCGGCCCGACATAGCGCGCCACCAGCTCACGCAGCCGCGTGTTGCCGAACAGGCCGGATCCGAACAGCACGCGCATGATGCTCGGATCGTTCAACAGGCTCTCGGCAATGCCGCTGGTATAGACCTCCTTCAGCGTGTCGTCGTATTGCGAGCCGAGGAAGGCGAACGGCGCGATCAGGCCGCCGGTGCTCACGCCCGAGACGACGGAAAAGGTGGGGCGGGTTCGGGCCGCGCTCCAGCCATTGAGGACGCCGACGCCGTAGGCGCCATCGGCGCCGCCGCCGGACAGCGCCAGATAGGACTTCGTTGCGGAGCCGGTGTCCTTCTCGAAGCTGAATTTGGTGACGGGGTCGTCGGCGTAGCGTCTGAGGCCGTCGATATCGAGCACGCGCGATGTGCTGGCTTCGGCGGCGGTATAAGGCGTGCGGGGCAGGGAGGTGCAACCGGCGAGCGCCAGGCTGCACGTCAGGACCAGAAGGCCGGTCAGACGGGCAATTGTGTGCCTGATCCAGTCGTGCGAGCGGCTGGAGACGTCGGTCGAGCATGACAGGAACGGCATTGTCGGAGGCTGTCGATCACAGTTTGACCGCCGCCGGCAAATTCGCCCACGGCATCTCGTTCAGCCCCAGTATGAAACTACACGGTATCGTTTTGTTTATCAAGGGTCCCGCGCGAATATCTACTTTGTGTCCCAGCCTGAGGCACAGGCCGGCCACGGCGTGCGTTGGGCGGGTTGATCGGCTTGGTCCGACACGCAATAAGCACCGCCATGAATCCAGACAATGACCTTCCCAATCACTTTGAATTGCTCGCCACTGACGGCGCCGCGCGCACCGGACGTCTGACCACACCTCACGGCGTGGTGCGGACGCCGGCCTTCATGCCGGTCGGCACCGCCGGTGCCATGAAGGGCATGCACTGGCGCGAGGTGCGCGATGCCGGCGCCGACATCGTGCTCGGCAACACCTATCACCTGATGCTGCGTCCCAGCGCCGAGCGGATCGCGGCGCTCGGCGGCTTGCAGCGGTTCACGGGCTGGAACGGGCCCATGCTGACGGATTCCGGCGGTTTCCAGGTGATGTCGCTCGCGGACCTGCGCAAGATCAGCGAGCATGCCGTCACCTTCCGCTCGCATATCGACGGTGCCAAGGTCGAGTTGTCGCCGGAGCGCTCGATCGAGGTCCAGCGCCTGCTCGGCTCGGACATCGCCATGCAGATGGACGAGTGCGTGCGGCTGCCGGCCGAGCGCGCCGACATCGACCGGGCGATGCAATTGTCGCTGCGCTGGGCCGAGCGAAGCAAGCGCGCCTTCGAGAGCGCCCCCGACGGCTACATGCTGTTCGGCATCGTGCAAGGCGGCGACATTCCCCAGCTTCGTCATGCGAGTGCGGAAGGACTGGTCGGGATCGGCTTCCACGGCTATGCGATCGGCGGCCTTGCCGTCGGCGAGCCGCAGGAGGTGATGCTGGCGATGATCGACGAGACCGCGCCGGTGCTGCCGAAAGAGCGTCCGCGCTATCTGATGGGCGTCGGCACGCCCGACGACATCCTCGAAGCCGTGAAACGCGGCATCGACATGTTCGATTGCGTGATGCCGACGCGCAATGGCCGGCATGGCGTCGCCTTCACGCGTTTTGGTCAGGTGAATCTTCGCAATGCGCGCCACGCCGACGATCCGCGTCCGCTGGATGAGGAGAGCTCATGGCCGTCAACGCGCGACTGCGCGCGCGCCTATCTGCACCATCTCGTCAAGGCGGGCGAGACGTTGGGGGCGATGCTGCTGTCCGAGATCAATATCGCGTACTACCAGTTCCTGATGCAGGGCATCAGAGAGGCGATCGCACACGGACAATTCGACGAGTTCTATCGGCGTACGCGCGAGGGCTGGGCGAGGGGTGACATCGCCCCGCGCTAGATCAATTGCACACGAACCGTTGCTTCACGGCGTGCTTGGTCACGAAGCCATATCCGCAATTGTCGCAGGTCCAGAGGTAGCTGATGACGTGGTCCGAGACGTAGGCGGATGCTTCGGCGGCGACCATGGAGTCGGCGCAGACGGGACAGGTAGGCAACTCGCTGCAACGCGGATCGCGGTTCGGCGCGACGGTCGGCAACACTTCAGCGACTGCTGACATCGTGGTGACCTCCCTGCTTTAAGACGTAAGTCTAACATAAGCAGAAGTCTTTGACGAGGTCGCAACACAAAAGCGCTGGCTTTTATAAAATTGCCGTCACCGCGACGTGTTCGCTGGCCGTAATCGTCCTCGTTATCGCAGCGCAAACAATCCATGTGCGTTGCGATAATGCGCCCCGCCGCGTCACCCGACATGACGCGCAATTACTGCGCCGCACTCTGCCGGCCGAGAGCTGGCCCGAGCGCGACCGCCTTGCTGCGGTCCGAGCGGAGCCTGCGTGCGAACGAAATCCAGGGTTTCTCGATGAGGGAGTATGTCACGCAGCTGACAAGGATTGACGAGGTCACGACCGCGGCGACGAAGACGAACCACGCCAGCGGTCCGTCGCCCGGCCAGGCGTAGTGGTGAATCCACTCCATGGCGAACGGCGACATCAGGTAAACCGAGTAACTGATGACGCCGACGAACGCGATCGGTCGCCAAGCCATCCTGTCTCCGAATGCGGCAAACGCGATGAAGACGACGGCCGCGCAGACATAGGCTGCCGCGATCGAATAGCTGTAGAAGAAATCGTCCTGGTAGATCCCGCCATAGCGTTTGCTGGACAGCGTGATGGCGAACAGGATGTAGAGGGCCGTGCAGAGAGCCACATGCCGCCATCGCAGCCTTCCGCCGATGACGGTGTCGCGAATGACCTTGCCGAGGAACATCGCCGACAGGTTCAGTCCGACCTCCATCACCACCCAGGCCGCTCTGTCCTCAACCAGGACAGCCGCCGCCGTCCCGACAACAGCGCTTGCAGCGACGATCGCGACCGCCGTGAGCCGCCGGTTCAGCAGTCCTGCCGCGAAGAGAACGATGCAGACGAGGTAGAACAATAGCTCGATGGTCAGTGTCCAGTAGAAGTCCCAGAGGTGAGGGACCTCCAGGAAGGACTGGAGCATCGTGAGGTTGGCGGCGATCTGCGACGGGGGATACGTATTGGACGCGACCGCCTGCATCGTGACCAGCCCGATCGCGATCGAGGCCCAGTAGGCCGGGTAGAGCCGGAAGAAGCGACTGATCGCGAAGTCGTTCACGGGCGACGCGCTGGCCGGAAAACTGAAGGGAATGACGAAGCCGCTGACGAAGAAGAACAGCACGACGCCGAACCGGCCGAAATTCATGTAGTAGCCGATCGCGTTGTGAAGGAACGCGTGATAGGCGCCGGTCGGGTGCTCCCGCACGATGACCTCGAGCGCATGCTGGACCACCACCGCCAGGACGGCGATGCCGCGCAGGGTATCGATGAATGCCAGCCGTCTCTGCATCAGGCCTTCTCTGCGCTCCCGCCGGCCGTGATCGGCCGATCGCGGCGGACGCCGCTTGCCGGGACGACATTTGGCTAGGGCGCAAGCGGTGATCGGAAGGCTGCGCGCCGGCCCGGCAATTCAGCACGGCAATCGTGAACGGATTGACAACGAAACCGGTTGGCGGCGAGGCTTGGGCCTCGCTCGGAAGGCCAGATAGCCCGCTTGCCCACGCAGTTTTGCCCTGCCACGAATTCCGGGCCGTCCGCATTGTCGCTTGCGCGTCGCCGCAAGCTGTCGGTAACTGCGCAACGTTCGCGACAGAAGCATGTCGCCTCAGGGAGTTCACCATGGACGCATCGTCCACCACGGGTGCAGCGCACCAACCCGGCCGCGGCCGGATCTACGACTCGATCGTCGAGGCCTTCGGCGATACCCCCATCGTGCGCTTGCGCCGGCTGCCCGGCATGCAGGGCGTGAATGCGACCATTTTGGCAAAACTTGAATATTTCAACCCTGCCGCAAGCGTGAAGGACCGCATCGGCGCGGCCATGATCATCGCGATGGAGAAGGCGGGCATCATCAAGCCCGACACCGTGCTGATCGAGCCGACCTCCGGCAATACCGGTATTGCGCTCGCCTTCGTGGCGGCTTCGCGCGGCTACCGCCTCAAATTGGTGATGCCGGAATCGATGTCGATCGAGCGGCGCAAGATGCTGGCTTTTCTCGGTGCCGAACTGGTCCTGACGCCGGCGGCGCAAGGCATGAAGGGCGCGATCGCCGCCGCCGAGGAGCTGTTGAAGACGACGCCGAACTCGGTGATGCCGCAGCAGTTCAAGAACCTCGCCAATCCGGAGGTGCACCGCCGCACCACCGCGGAGGAGATCTGGAACGACACCGGCGGCAACATCGATTTCTTCGTGGCCGGCGTCGGCACCGGCGGCACGATCACCGGCGTCGGCCAGGTGCTCAAGCCGCGCAAGGCCGGCTTGCGCGTCGTCGCGGTCGAGCCGGAGGAGAGCCCGGTGCTGTCAGGGGGCCAGCATACGCCGCACAAGATCCAGGGCATCGGCGCCGGCTTCGTGCCTGACATCCTCGACCGCGCCGTGATCGACGAGATCGTGAAGATCAACTCGACGAATGCGATCGAGACCGCGCGTGCGCTGGCGCGGCATGAGGGCATTCCGGGCGGCATCTCCTCGGGGGCGGCGATCGCGGCAGCGCTGCAGATTGGCAAGCGGCCGGACGCTGCGGGAAAAACCATCCTGGCTATCGTGCCGTCCTTCTCCGAGCGGTATCTTTCGACGGCTCTGTTTGAGGGAATCTAGCACATGGCGGACCAACCACCGAGGCGGCCGCGCACGCTCGGCGATGCCAGGACCGAGGCGGAGGCAGCGTTCAAGAAGGTGACGGCCAAGGTCGCCGTGGCACCGCCCAAGCAGAACGCCGTTCCCGGTGTCAAGGAGCAGGTCACGCTGCGCCTCGACCAGGACGTGCTGGAGTACTTCCAGGCCGGCGGCCCGGGCTGGCAGGACCGGATCAACGAGGCGTTGCGAAAGGCTGCGGGGAAGTAGCGCTAGCTCTCTTCTGCGAGAACGATCAACGAAAAAGCCCGGCGCGAGCCGGGCTTTTGTGTTCTGAGATGGGCGCCGCGTCTTTAGCGGCGGAACATGCCGCCCATCATGCCGCCGACGACGCCACCCACGAAGGCCGCACCGGCAGCATCGCCGGGGTTGCTGCGCTGGGGAGCCGGCGCCGGCGCGCTGCTGCCTGCGGGCGCAGCGGCGCGGCGGGCCGCCTTCTGGCTGCTATCGCTCGCGGTCGCCGGGGCCGCCACGATCTCGGAGAGCAGGGCCTTGTGCTGGTGCTTGTTGAAGTAGCCTGACGAGGGATAACCCCGCGCCGTCTGCCAGCGCTTGATCACCGATCGCGTCTCGTCGCTGAATGCACCTGTCTGCTGGGTGTCGAAGCCAAGGGCCGTGAGCCGACGCTGCACGTCGCGTCGCTTGCTCTTGTCGAGGCCGATCTGATCCTCGGTGACCTGGGTCGCCTCATCGGTGAAGGTTGCGGGATCGACGCCGGCGTTGAGAGCGCGGGTCGCGGTCGAGGGGCCGCTCTTGATCGCCGCGAGGCGCGCCAGCGCCAACGCCTTGAATTGTCCGTTCGGATAGGCGGAGAGATAGGCGTTGAGCTCTTCCGGTTTGTTGGACTCCTTCACCGAGCGCCAGTATTCGAGCTCGACGCCGTCCGAGCCGCCGGACGAAGCCGGCACCATGCCAGTAGCGGTCGGTGCTGCGTTGGCGACCTGCATCGTCGGGGCCTGGTTGAGATAGACAGAGCCGGTCAGATTGGTGTGGCCCCAGGGCAGCTGACCCTTGCGGGTCTCTTCATTGACCTGAGCGCGGACCGACGTCATCGCCTGCTGGATCTCGATGCCGGGCTTGGTGATGTTGTCGATCAACGCACGCGTGAACGGGCTGTTGTTGCCCTCCTGACCGTCGAGCGCGGTCTGGCCGGGACCGGTGGCGAATGCGATGAGGGTGCCTTCTCCGGATTTCATCTCGGCGAGACCGCTCTGCACGTTGACGCTGCGCGTCGCCGAGTTCGACTTGATCTTGGCGGCGAACGGATTGTCGCGGCAGGCATCGAGGAAGACCAGCTTGACCTTGGCATCGCCCATGGTCTGCTCGAGCGTCAGGTCGATGTTGATGGCGGCGCCCAGCTTGACGTCCATCTCCGACTTGATGTCGGCGTCGACGGGCAGCAGGTAGTTGGTGCCGCTGACGGCGATGCCATGGCCAGCATAATAGAACAGCGCGATGTCGGAGCCCTGCGCCTTGCGGCCGAAGTCGAGCAGCTTCTCCGTCATCTGGTCGCGGCTGAGATTGGATCCTTCGATCACCTCGAAGCCGACATTGCGCAGCGTCGCCGCCATCGACTTGGCGTCGATCGGCGGGTTCGGCAATTGGGCGACGTTCTTGTAGTTGCCGTTGCCTACGACAAAGGCGACGCGGCGGTCGGCCTTCGCGGCACCAACCGACAGGGCCATGCACATCAGCGAAGCGAGGAGGGTGAGATAGCGCATCTGAGATCCCCAACAGAATCGAATTGCAGGCAGCAACAAATTGGCAACGAACCTACACGAAGTGCCCGACTTCGTGCCACCAAAACGGCAGGTAGGTCGCATCCAAACCGCTGCTGTGTGGCAGAATGTGCACGATGGGAATGCTTCCCAACGTGATCCAAATCACACGGCCACTTTGTTTTTGTCGCCCAAGGCCGCTCCAGGTTCACTATGTGCGAACGGGAACCGCGGATGCCGGCTTCAGATTCAGGAGATTGCCGCACAGGATCAATGCAGCGCCGAGGACGGTCCAGGTGTCGAGCCGCTCGGAATAGAGCAGCCAGCCGGCCGCTGCGGTGAGTGGAACCCGTAGAAAGTCCATGGGAACCACGATGGTCGCATCTGCGTACCGGAGCGCGCTGGCGAGGCAATAATGTGAGAATGTGCCGCAGACCCCAATGACGAACAGCCAACCCCATAGGCGAGGCGACGGCCAGACCCACACAGCGAGCGTCGGCAGCAGGCCCACGACGGCCTGGACCACGATCATCCAGAACAGGATCGATAATGTGCTCTCGGTCCGCGTCAGCGACTTCGCCAGAATCATGGAAACGCTGAAGCCGATCGCGACCCCGAGCGCGATCAACTGGCCCGGATTGATCTCGCCGGTGGCGGGCCGCACGATCATGACGACGCCGACGATGCCGAGCACGATGGCGGCGATCTTCCAGATCGTCATGCGTTCGGACAGGAACGCTGCGGCCAGCACGGCGGTCCAGATCGGCATGGTGAACTCGATCGCGACGACTTGCCCGATTCCGATCAGCGTCAATGCGTAGAACCAGCCGAGCTGCGCGAAATAATGAACCCCGTTGCGTGCAAGGTGTTGCGGCAGGCGTTGGGTCGCGACTGCCTTGAAGCCGCCGGCGCGGTAGATGATCGGCAGGAGCAGCGTGAATCCGATGACGGAACGCACTTCCATGATCTGGAAAACGTTCAGCTCGCGCGTGGTCTCGCGCCCCGCAACCGCCATGACCAGCATCAGCGACAGCCAGCCGGCCATCCACAAGGCAGCCATCGTTTTGGACGGTGTCGCGCTCATTGGGGCAAATGCTGGAGGATGGAAGCCGGAAAGGACGGCCGGTATCGGCGACATCGCAGCCGTTTGCAATGGTCAATCTATGGATGCCGCGATGCGGCGTGTCGTGCTAGGCATCATCGAACAACGAGAAAACAGGGAGAGCTCCGCTCATGCAAATCCTGCAGCCGGCCGAATGGAAGAAACCTCGCGGCTTTTCCCATGGCGTCGTGGTCGAAGGACCGGGACGCTGGGTGGTTCTGGCCGGCCAGACCGGCGGCGACGAGGCCGGCAATTACGCACCCGACATGGCCTCGCAGGTCGCGACAGCGCTGAAGCGGATCATCCAGCTCCTGGGCGAGGCCGGCGCCGGTCCCGAGCATATCGTCCGCCTGACCTGGTACCTGACCAGCCGCAGCGAATATGAGGCTGCAGGCGCCGGCATCGGTGCCGCCTGGAAGGAAACGCTCGGACGCAATATCCCGCCCTCGACGCTACTCTACGTCGGTGGCCTCGTGGACGAGCGGGCCAAGGTCGAGATCGAGGTCACAGCGTTCGTGCCGGCCGCATAAAAAATCGATCCGGCGGGGCCGCCGGATCGATTGTCAGATCGACTGCTGGCTTACTTCGACAACGAGATGTTCGCCCCGCGGAACTGGCTGTCCGCGCGTATCGCGACGTTCTGCTTGTTGCCGCTTGTCTTCAGCGAGAGGTTGGCATTGAAACCGGCGGTGGAGGCAACCAGCTCGTAATGGCCGCCGCCGCCACGTCCCTGCAGCGAACCGGAGATATTGCGGCTGACTTCGGACCAGCTCCCGGCGATGGCACTACCCTCAGCCTTGAGGTTGGCCGAAAAGTTGAACTTGTAGGCGTCGCTGGCGCAGGTCAGCGACAGCTCCATGGTGGGGCCGATCGGGGCGTACTTGGCCCGGCAGCGGATCCGCTCGGTCGAGCCGTCGTCCAGGGTCACAGTGCCAGAGCCGCTCCAGTTGCCCGCCAGCGGAGCGAACGGGCCGGACTGCGCATTAATTTCGGTGTTCGCGAACGCGGACACAAACAAAACGGCGGCCGCAATCAGCAGCCGCCGGTTCCGGGCGCCAGCCTCAATTGGTTTATAGGCGCGACGCTTCCCATCGCCCGCTGCACGGTATGCCTGCAGATGCTCCATTCCACTTCCCCGATCCGGCGTTGCCGCTGAGTTGACCGTTAGCATATGCACCATTGATCGAAACTTTCACAAGTCCCCCGCTACCGATGGTGCCGGAAACGTTAGCGCCGGGCGCTGTGATCTTGCCGTCGGCAACGGTCAGCATGGAACTCGCGGTGGGTTCGCAGGAGCCGCTCTTGGTCACGATCGTGACCTGCCAATTGCCGTCATAGGGGGTCTGGGCAAAGGCGGAAGCGGCGAGGGTGCCGGTGAAAACTGAAGCGGCACAGAACACCGCGATGCGAGCAAAACGCATAAATCCGTCCTTGAATCTGTCTGATATGCTGCCGCTTATCTGGACCAAATGTGACGGAAATTTGTTGCGATGCCAAATCGAAAATTGTTCATGTGGGAACAATGGTTTATTTGGGTTTTTAGCGGCAATTTTCGAAGCCGAATCAACGCGCCTTCACGTTAAGGGTAAACGCCGGAAGAGGGGCCTAGGACAGGCTTGGTGCGGAGGTCGCGAACTGCTCGTCCTGAATCTTGGCGGGCAGCGCCTTGTGGACCTTGGCATAGTCGATCACATCGGCCAGCAATTTGAGGCCGAGCGGTGCCAATGCGCGCTCCCAGAGCTCGCGCGCCGTCTCGCCCTTCTTGACGAAGCACCAGTCCTGGGCGGCGATGGCGCCGGCGTCCATGCGGTCGGCGAGGTGGTAGATCGTGCCGCCGGCGATCGGATCGCCTTCCTTGATGGTCCATTCCACGGCGGCCTTGCCGCGATGGCGCGGCAGCAGCGAAGGATGATAGCCGATGCCGCCGAGCTTGGCGGCGGCGACCGCGTCCTTGCCGATCCGGGCGTGGCTGTGCGCCGTGATGATCAGGTCGGTATCGGGGGCAATCTCGGAGGCCACCACCAGCTTCGGGTTGGCCTGGACCACGACCTCGATGCCGGCCGCCGTGGCGGTCGCGGCAAGGCGATCCTCGGCATCGGCCACCACGACCCGGACGATCGAGACGCCGTGCTCCCGCAGCATGTTCAAGGTGGTCACGCCGAAATGGCGGGAGCCGACGAGGGTAATGCGCATGGGTGTCCGATCCGGTCTTTCGCAACTGCGTCATCCCCCGATAACACGTCCCGACGCCCTGTCACCACCCGGACGCCATTTGCGCGGGTTATCAACAATGCGCCGGGCCGTCGGCGCGCGATGAACGCCGTGATTGCGTTGCCGGCCGTTCCGGTGCTTCCATGGCGGGCATTGCACCGGTTGGGGAGCGAGGGCATGCGAAGCGCCTGGTTTTTCCTTTTCGCGACACTGCTTGCAGCCATCCCGGCCCATGCGGGCGGACCGTACCCGGCCGTGCCGCCCGAAACCGGGATCGCGCCATTCGTGGGGCCGACCTGGGACACCTATCGCTGCACACGGGGGCCGGTGACCAATTTCTATCACCGGGCCTATTACGGCGAGGAGCCGCCAGCGCTCTATCGCGGCTATGCTTACCGGCCGTACTACCGCTACAGCGCCTATCGCAGATTGCCGCGCACATACTTCTGCGTCACCGATTAGCGTTGCCGCGCGGTTCCGGTGAGACGGCAAGCGGCCGATAAGTTGGTTCCTGTGTTTCGTTTTTAACCGAGCGAGGCCGGGTGGGATGGTAAGAGTGTGCCCACCGGGGCTGGCGACATTTCAACCCGCATCCGTTTTTGAACCCGGCTTTGGCCGCTGGCGCAATCGTCAGCGGCCTTTTCATGGCCGCGTATCGCGAAATCATCCAATGGTAACACGATCTCAACCAGCCTGGCGTATCGACGAATCCGTCGCGGATTTGTATTGCGTACCGCGACACTGAAATGTCTCGCCGGCGTGGGTGCGCCGCGCGGGCCTTTTCGCCGGGACAGACTTCATGCCGAGCGCCATTGAGCAGATCGTCGACAGCTATGTGCGGCTGAAGAACCGCCGCGGACTCGACGAGCTGATGATGCACCGGCAGCGGCTTGCGGTCGATCTGAAGAGCAAATCCGGCTATGATTTCAGCCTGCCGATCGGCCAGATCGACGAGGAGATCGCGATCATCGAGGCTGGCCTCAGCCGGCTCAAGGCGGAGAATTCCACGGCGATCTAGCGGGGCTACACTCGGGGGACGGCGCGTCGTCGCAGTCCGAGACCGGTTCATGCATGGTTCAGGCCGGCCATGTCTCAATCCCTGGGTCGTTTCGTGGGACGCGAATCCTGCTAGGCTTGTCCACGTGATTTGGAGGAGACGTCATGATCGAGCTTGCGCTGGCTGGCCTGCTTGCATTTGCAACCGTGCCTGCGGCATCGCCGGGGCCCATGGTGGAGCAAGTTCAGTTCAGAGGGGGGCCAGGCGGACAATGTCCGCACGGCTATGATTACAACCACTCGAACGGCCGCTGCTATCCCAACGATCATCATGCACCGGGTGTCTATACCCGGGATACCGGACCGGGCTATGGGCGCCGTGGCGGCTTGTGCCCGCACGGTTACGACTACAATTACTCGACCGGCAGCTGTTATCCGAATGGTGCGCGTGCGCCCGGCGCCTATGGGCGACCCGAGTATCACGGCCAGCGCGGCGGGCTTTGTCCGCACGGCTACGATTACAATTATTCGCAGGGGCAGTGCTATCCGAACGGCGCACGCGCGCCCGGAATGTACGGGCGATAACCGATCGCCGTGCCAGGGCAGGCGCGCTCAGTCGCGCCGGCCGCCGTCGATCACGGTGAACAGCGGCCGAGCCGGGGTCGGCTCGACCAGCAACTCCTCCACCAGCGCCGTGGCTGCATCGACATATTTGCGCGTCGGCTTGTCCAGGGGGCGCTTGGCCTCATCGTCGAGCGCGATCTTTGCGGCTTCGACCAGCTTGCGCATGCGTGCCGCATGGTCGTCGCCCGCCGTCAGCGTGGCGCGCGCGAGCGAGCGCAGCACGAACAGCTCGCCCTCGAGGCGGAGCAGGCGGTCGTTGAGCCTGGTAAGGACGGCGTTGAGGTCGGCCATGATTGCTGTTCGGCGCGAGGGATCCATCCTGATCTAGCGGCGATCGGTGAATGGAGTCCAAACGCGGCCGGTGCAATTGGGCCGATCCTCCGGTCCGTCCCGGATGAGCCGCGGCAGGTGGTGGCAGGCCTACCACTCGACGTCCGCCCAGCGCCTCCCGAACACGGGCGGCCGTGTCTTCACGGCTTGCCAGCTGAAGAAATGATGCTTGCCGGACCAGGTGTGCACGACGCCGCTGCAGATGCTGCATTTGAAGCTGCCGGCGTGGGTTTCGCTGTGCTCCTCCCTGGTCGCGGTGTAGTCCATACCGCATCCCGCACAGGTGAATTGTTCGATCGTCCAGATGGTGTTGGCCATTGCGCCGCATGCTTTTTGGGATCTCGATCCACGGTAGTCACGCGGCGTTTGCAGCGGCGTAAACCGGCGCGGGGAAATCCGGTTAACCGGCGTTAGCCAAGCCGGCCGCGTTGTGGGCCCGTCTCGCCATGGGGAATGGTCCGAACTGCTCCCTACCGTGGCCCGGGCAGTTCCACTCGCCTTGACGCCGGATGCGTTGCTGGCAATAACGGCTAGGCCTCGCAAGCACCGGAAGTTGCGTTCATGCCGCAAGGAAGGCAGTGCCCGTGAAAAGTCTCCGTCAGCTCCTGACCGGAGAGGACGTCATCCAGCTCGTGATCCGGCTCGGCCTGCTCGCCCTGCTGATCATCTGGACCTTCCTGATCATCCGCCCGTTCGTGCCGATCCTGGCGTGGAGCGGCGTGCTCGCCGTCGCGTTCTATCCGGCCTTCAGCTGGGTCGCCAAGGTCCTCGGCGGCCGGCCCAAGACCGCAGCAGCAATCCTGACCCTGATCACGCTCGGCATCGTCATCGGCCCGGCGACCTGGCTCGGCATCAGCGCGGTGGACGGCGTGCGCGAGCTGGCACAGCAGCTCGGCACCGGCGATCTGGCGCTTCAGGCAGCGCCCGAGCAGCTGAAGACGTGGCCGCTCGTCGGTCCCTGGCTCTACGACCTCTGGGACCAGGCCTACACCAACATCCGTACGGTGGTGCGCGAGGTGGCGCCCTATCTCCAGCCGCTGGCGGGCCCGCTGCTTTCGTTTGCGGGCGATGCCGGCGTCGGTACGCTCCAGTTTCTGGTCTCGGTGTTCGTGGCGGGCTTCTTGTTTCCGCATGGGCCGAGGCTGGTCGCGGCCGGGCGCGGCTTCCTGTTTCGCATCGTGCCCGAGCAGACCGAGCATTTCCTGTCGCTTGCGGGCGCGACCATCCGCGCCGTGGCCCAGGGCGTGATTGGCGTCGCGATCGTGCAGGCGCTGCTCGCCGGCATCGGCTTCAAGCTTGCGGCGGTGCCGAGCGCCGGCCTTCTCGCTTTCATCGTGCTGCTGCTCTCGATCGTGCAGATCGGCGCCTTCCTCGTGCTGCTGCCGGTGATCATCTGGATCTGGACCGCCAAGGACGTCACCACGGCGCTTCTGCTCACCGTGTTTCTCGTCCTGGTCGGCTTCATCGACACCATGTTGAAGCCGCTCGTCATGGGTCGGGGCTTGACCACGCCGACGATCGTGATCTTCGTCGGTGTGATCGGCGGCACGCTCGCCCACGGCATCGTCGGCCTGTTCATCGGGCCGATCATCCTGTCGGTGGCCTGGGAGATGATGATGGCGTGGATCCGTACGGAGGATCGGGCAGGGGCGGGCGAGGGCTGATCTCGCCTGGAGTGGCGCGATCTGCCCGCGCTGTCTCGTCACGTCCCGACGGCGCGCGGGCCTGTGATCAAAGTCTGTCGCAAACTTGTCTGTTCGACTAGACAAGTTACGATTGGAACGATTCTGTTTCATTGACGGCAGCGATGGCGAAGTCTTCGAAGCTGGTTGCAGCGAGGCGCGGCAAGGTATTGTTGGTCAGGCGCCGGTCGGACGGCCTGTGGATGTTCCCGGGCGGCCGTAAGCGTGCGCGCGAGTCCGACAAGGATTGCCTGCGTCGGGAGATCAGGGAGGAACTGCCCAAGCTGAAGCTCGGCAGGATCAGCCTCTGGAAGGAAGTGAAGGCGAGGAACAAGCGCTCCGGCCGCAAGATGAGCGACGCGATCTTTATTGCCAAGACGGCCAAGGGCAGGTTGGCGATCGGCGACAAGAAGGAGATCGACCGTGCCGCCTGGCAGAAGCCGCGCGGCATCCGTCTGACGGCGACCTCGCGCTATATCCGCGACCGCCTGTTTCCGAGGAAGCAGAAGCGCAGGTGAGCTAGTCCTCGCGTTCCGCCGATCGCGTCCGTCCGGCGAACGACCTCGATCGAGCCACGCGCGGCTCCGGAGCAGCTAGTCTTGCCTCATCCGCCTCCCGCATCTCCTTGCGGGCCTTGCGCGCATTTCGCATCGCGCGCTTGATGAAGGGGTGTTGGGAGTCCTCGGCGAAGAACAGCACCACTTCGCAACCCGGACATTGCCTGGAATAGCCGTCTTGCAACCGCCCGGCGCGATCGCGAAACACGTTCTTGCACCGCGTGCACTGGATCTGGACCGAACTCATGCGCGGACAACAATGACTTTTGAAATGGATCGTCAGGTGATCCCAAATGTCTGAAGAAAGCTTGAATACCTTCGGCGCGCGGCAAAGCGCCGTCGGCCGGCCGCGCGGCCGGCGGCGGAAGGGTCCCGGTTGAAAACAGGCTGTCGGCTGTTATTGCTTGGCCGCGATCGTCTCCAGGCAATGGTTCAGGAAAGCGGTGCGGTCTCTCGGCAGCACCTTCTCGAGATCCGCCTTCAGCGCGCATTCGCGCTGGCGCAACTGCTCGGCCCGGCGCTTCTCGGCCGCCTCGCGGAATTCGGGAGCGACCTTCTTGGGGTCGACCAGCGGCTGTGAGCGGGCGGGAGCGGTCGCAAGCAACGCGATGGCGGCGATGAAGAAAATGAATGGTTTCAAATGAGCCTCCGTGAAAGAGGCCATCGTAGCGCGCGATGCGTACGCACTCAAACCGGGGCGCGGTATCCCGCTCCGGCTTGATGGGCAGACGGAGCGTGCCGGCGGCGCGTTTGGAACGATTGCTTACGGCAGGCGTCGAATCCTGGCTCTCGGCCCAACCCCCAAGCCCCCTAAAGCCCCCGGGCCGCGAGAAAACCTTCCCCACAAAGGTTGGCGACCTCGGTCCCCCGAGGTCGTTTGTCTGTTGCAAGGCGTGTGAACCAGCTCACAAGC
This sequence comes from Bradyrhizobium tunisiense, assembly GCF_042263385.1. Classification (NCBI taxonomy): domain Bacteria; kingdom Pseudomonadati; phylum Pseudomonadota; class Alphaproteobacteria; order Hyphomicrobiales; family Nitrobacteraceae; genus Bradyrhizobium; species Bradyrhizobium tunisiense. The sequence goes on along the minus strand of NZ_JBHLEV010000002.1, from coordinate 1,136,587 downwards.
GCGCGGCGAATCCGCTGTTATGAAGAGGTCATTGCTTAACCGATTCATTTTGAACGAAACGCCCCAGCGTGGCTCCAAGCGCTGGGGCTTTTTCGTGGCCCCTGCGCGCAGAACGTCTACAATCGCGCCAGGCGTCGCATCGCGCGACGCAGATCCCACGCCGCGCCAGTTCCGATCCGTAGCCTGATCAAACAACCCGTATGTCGGGATCGCAGCGCCACGCCGAGCGTTGCGACCAGGCGTGCGTTCGTGGGGCAAATCCCATATGCAGGGCGAGAAGTCGCCGAATCGAAATATGGGCGGCTGGCGTTCAGTTGACGACGGTTTACGACCAGAAACGGATCCAAGTGAGGCTTACAAAAAAGGCGCGGGTGGCCAAGACGCTCCCGAAGAAGCCGCTCCCGAAGAAGACGCCGCCGAAGAGGGCGTTGCCTGGCAAGACGTCGCCGAGGAGGAGCAAAGCGGCGCAGCGCGGCACGATCTCGTCTGCGTCGCCGCTCGGCCTGCTGGCTCTCCATCTGCTTGCCCAATGGAAACAGTCTGGACGCAGCGGCATCGTTTTTCTCGCCGAGAGCGAGAACAGGGCGGAGCGGCTGGGCAGTGTCATTCACGCGCTCGACCCTGCTTGCGAGGTTTTGGTGTTTCCGCGATTGAACACCTTGCCGTTCGATCAGCTGGAGCCGTCGCACGAACTCGCAGGACGCAGGGCCTCCGTCCTGAGGCGCCTCGCAAAATCCAAGAAGCCGCTGTTTCTCGTCTCGACGGCGGAAGCCGTGATGGAGCGCCTGCCGCCGCCGGCGAGCCTGTCGCGCCTGAGCCTGAGCTTGAAGGTAGGCGGCGCCTTCTCGGAGAGCGACCTCGAGGCGCGCCTCGAAGCCTTGGGATACGACCTCGAGGACGAGCCGGATTATCCGGGCGGGGCGCTGTTCCACGGGCAGACCTTCGAGATATTCCCCGCGGGCGCGCTGGGGCCGTTCCGGATCGAGCATTCGGATCGCGCGATAAAGCGGATCGTGGCGTTCGATCCGAACGAGCACAGGATCATCTTCGAGACCAGGGAGCTTCTCGTCGATCCCATGTCGGAGCGACTTGGCCTCGCCGGCAAAGGCAGCAGGCGCGCGAGCCTGTTCGACTATTGCGGGCCTGCCAAATGGATCGCCGATGCGGGCGTCCCGGTGCACGCCGACGGCTGGTTCGATACCATCGAGGAGGCCGCGCCGCGTGCGGAGCGTGAGCGCGAATATCTCGGACGGCGCGACTGGAAGCAGCTCTCCAGGGGCATGAAGGTGCTGCCGCGCGCTTCGTCCTTCCAGACCATCCCGGAGTTTTCGAAGCTGACATCCGCTAGGAAGGCGCTGCGTGGTTTCGTCGAGGAGACGCGGCGCGCCGGCTCGCGACTGATCCTCGTCGCAGCGCAGGAGGACGATCTGCGCGTGATGGAGCGGATGAGCGGCCTCAAGGCGCAGCGCTGTGACGATTGGGACGAGGCGACGCGCGGGCGCAGCGGCGAGGTGGCACTGCTGGCCGATCTCGATGCGGGCTTCGTCGTGCCGGGGAAAAAGCCTCTCGTCGTGGTGACGGCCTCCGACGTGCTCGGCAGCCGGGCGCATCATCCGCAGCCGATGGCGCGCGCCTGGAGCGCGGCGTTCGAGCATGCCGACGTGCCCGAGCAGGGCACGGTGGTCATCCATCTCCAGCGCGGCCTCGGCGTACTCGACGGCCTGCAGACCGTGAACACGGGCGGCGGCGCGCTGCGCGAGATGATCCGCCTGAAGTTCGCCGGCGACAACGCCGTGCTCGTGCCGCCGCCTGATCTTGCCTTGATGTGGCCTTACGCGGCCGAGCTCGGCAAGCTTTCGCTCGACAAGGCGGACGGCAGCACATGGTGGGCCCGCCGCACCTCGGCCGAGCGCGAAATCCAGGCCGCCGGCAAGGCGCTTGCCAAGCACATCAGCCAGCGCCGCCGCCGGCGCGGCGAGAAGCTGGTGCCGCCGGGATCGGCCTACGAGAAGTTCGTCGCGCGGTTTCCCTATTTCACCACCAGCGACCAGGCCAAGGCGGTCGCCGATGTGCTCGACGATCTCGCATCCGGTCATCCCATGGACCGGGTGATCTGCGGCGACGTCGGCTTCGGCAAGACCGAGGTTGCGTTGCGCGCGGCCGCCGCCGTGGTGCTGTCGGGCAAGCAGGTGGCGATCGCGGTGCCGACGACGGTGCTCGCCCGCCAGCACGTCGCAACGTTCCAGAAGCGTTTTGCGCCATTCGGCATCGAGGTCGGCAATTTGTCGCGGGCGACCTCGGGCGCGGAGCTGCGCGAGACCAGGGAGGGCCTGCGCAGCGGCCGGATCAAGATCGTGATCGGCACCCAGGCGCTCACCGGCAAGGACGTCAGGTTCGACGATCTCGGCCTCGTCATCATCGACGAAGAGCAGCATTTCGGCGCGGCCGAGAAGGCCAAGCTCGCGGGCCTTGCCAAGAACGTCCACGTGCTCATGATGAGCGCGACGCCGATCCCGCGCACGCTCGCCGCGGGCCTTGCCGGCTTCCGCGACCTCAGCGTGATCGCATCGCCCCCGGTGCACCGGCTGCCGGTCGCGACGCGGATCGCGCCGCTGTCGGACGCGGCGATTGCCTCCGCGCTGCTGCGCGAGCAGCGCCGCCACGGCCAGAGCTTCCTGATCTGCCCACGCATCCAGGATCTCGATCCGATGCTGGCGCGGGTGCAGGCGGTGGCGCCCGACTTGCGCATCGTCTGCCTGCACGGCCGATTGGCGGCCGACGAGATCGACGATCGCATGATGAGCTTCGTCGAGGGCAGGGCCGACGTCCTGCTCGCCACCAACATCGTCGAGAGCGGGCTCGACATTCCGCGCGCGAACACCATCGTGGTCTGCTGGCCGGAGAAGTTCGGCCTCGCCCAGCTGCATCAGCTGCGCGGGCGCGTCGGCCGTGGCGGCATCCGCGCCTTCGCCCATCTCCTGACCGAGACGCAGTCCGGGCAGTCCGAGAAGCGGCTGGCCGTGCTCGAGGAGTTCAGCCGGCCCGGCGCGGGCTTTGCCATCAGCGAGCGCGACCTGGATCTGCGAGGCGCCGGCGATTTGTTTTCGGAGGAGCAATCCGGCCACGTCCAGGTGTTCGGGCCCGTGCTCTACAGCCACCTCCTGAAGATGGCTTCGGAGAAGCTCGACGAGGGACAGGCGGTGTGGGTGCCCGACCTCAATCTTCCGGTCGCGGACATGCTGCCCGAGACCTACGTGCAGTCCGAGCCGGTGCGTCTCGAACTCTATGCGCGCGCCGCAAGATGCAGCGACGAGGACGACCTCGAAGACCTCGAGGAGGAAACCGCCCGCCGCTTCGGACCTTTGCCGAAGGTCGCGCGCGACTTCTTCGCTGCAGCCAGGCTCAGGTTCGAATGCAAGCGACGCGGCATCATCCGCCTCGATGTCGGCCCCGAGGCGGCGGCCGCGACGTTCCTGCCGGGACGCTTGAAGAAATCGCGGGGCAAGTCGCTGCAACGCGACGGTGATCGCGTCGTCTATCACGCCAAGATGCAGGACGCGCCGTTCGAGCGGGTGGAGGAGCTGTTCGAGCTGCTGGACGAGGGGTAGGGCGGATCAAAAACTGCGAAAACAACCCCATGCACAGTAGCTAAGTGCTGGTGGCGTAACGTGTTTTGAATCCGGGAAACAGGCTGGTCGCAACCACCTGAGTGCACGCCTCGTCCTTCGAGACGCCGCTTGCGCGGGCTCCTCAGGATGAGGCTAAGCAGCACCGGTGCTCGTTGAAACTGGCGCCGTCCACGCGGTCCTCATCCTGAGGGCCCGCCGACGGCAGGCGTCTCGAAGGATGGCCACAGGCGAAATCGCGTCCAGATGCGATGGCCTCCGTATTCAGCCGGGGTCGGCCGGCCACGTCGCTAACGTGGAATTAATTCAAAATGCTCACAATTTTAGGCAGTTGTGTATGGGTGCTGCGTAAACGGTGCGTCGCGAGGGCGTTCCAGGGGGCGGCTTCCTATTGCTCGCTCATTGGGGTCAACGCAAATGACCGCGACATTCGAAACGGCAAGCTTCGCAGAAGAGCTCGACGCTGTCGCGCTGGCCGACGCCGCGTCAACGCTTGAATCCGACACTCCCGAAGCTCCGGAGCCGGTCAAGCGGTCCAGTCGCAAATCGATCCTGGCCTTTTCGGTGTGTGCCCTGGCCATTAACGGCGCGGCGGCCATCTATACCTTGCCATCTGATTTTTCCTCGCTGAACGTCAGCCGCCTGGCCGAACTGCTTCCGCGCCTGGAAGCGTCCGAGCCAAAGCCGGATCCCGTTGTCGCTGCGTTGAAGGACATTCAGGCGGCCCAGCAGCAACACACTGCGTTGCTGCAACAGAGCAATCAGGCAGCCGACCAGAACTCGGTTATGCTGCAGCAGGATTCGATGCTGCTGCTGTCGCTGCGACAGAGCATCACGGACGAGCGGGTCGATGTGAAGAAGATCTCATCGCAGCTGTCGACGCTGATTGCGAAGGTCGATGCGCTGCAAAGCGCCACGATGATGTCGGACGTCACGTCCTCCATTCGAAGAGCGAATGCCCGCTATGGACTGTCCGCCGCGATGCGCAAGCGGCTGGTTCGGGAGCCCAAACCAGTTGGGCCCGTCGGTCCGGCCGGGCCTCTCGGGCCGGTTTCCGTTGGCGGCGCTCCGTTGACCGTGCCGGCCGCGGCTCCGGAAAGCTGACGACCGCAACGTCCCTGATCGACCAGGTCGCCCCGGGATTGGCCGTGAGGTCTGGCAGTTCGTCACTTCGCGGCGTGATCGATCTTGTGCGCCAAATGCCCGGTGTCGTGATCGCGACGCAACTGGCTCAGCGACGTCTCGTTCAGCTGGGCGAGGATCTCGCTGAGTGGCGTCGCATCGGGATACCCGGCCGCAAAACCCCTTCCGTAGATCTTGCGCAATGTGCCGACCAGCGTGTTGCCGTGCTTCTTGCTGATGCTGCCATCCTTGTCGCGATGGCGGCCGTCCAGGCCCGCTTCCTTCATGTCTCTCTCCCGTAAGGCGTCTTAAAGCGCCTACAGAGAGCCTGCGCCCAAACCAGTGGACTGGCAATGGTGGTGCCCCGATCGGGACATCAGATAATGGAACGATTGCTCGATGGGAGCTGAGCCGATGCGTGCCTTCTTTCCGTAGGTCGGGCTGTCGCTCGTATCATGCAGTGCCGTGGAGGCAGCAACAGCGCATCGTCCTCGCGCGCCATGACAGGGTGCATCGGCCGCACGCGAATGCAAGCCCGCCGGCACGCTTCGCGGTCCCCGTCTGGAGCGACGCAGCGCTGGTTGAGCAATGCCTCGTCGAACGTCGGCCGAGGCGGATAACGGCAGGTGATCGCTCGGGATTAGGCGGCCTGCTCTTCGAAGGAGGTGTAGACGCGGCCGTTGGGATCAACGACCTGAACGTCCCAGCAGCCGTCCTCAACCAGTTCCTTGGCCTTCTTGAGCGCCGCGGCGAGTGACGCCCGCTTCAGGTTGACGACGCCCGCCGTGTCGAAACCGTTGATCTCAAACATGCCGTTCCTCCGGTTTTGGGGAATCCTACACGTTTCCGGCCCGTTGTCTTCCGGCATTTTGGGCTCGGGCGGCCGGGAGCAGCCGCGGGTGCGACGCAATGGCAGAGCGCGGCAAGTCGACAGCATGGTGCGCCCGGCGCGCGCTCGGCCATTTCGGTCTCAAGCCAGCCGGATGGTGTCCACCCGCAGACACGGACGGCACTGGTAGGCATGCTCCGCGGGAAGCGTGAGGATTGCGGGCAGGGTCGCCAAAAACGTCATCGGCCGTCTGCACTTGGAGCAGATCAGAACGGGCGGACTGTCTTTCGCTGCGCAGATCATCGCCAAAATGCCTGGAAGGGTAGGGCACAATAGGCGCGTGCTGCGGGGAGTCATCTCGGGGCGACTACTGGAGTCTATCGGAAATTGGCGCTTCTCTTGCCACAAAGGAGCTGTTGGACCCGCCTTGGATGGATCGATTTAGTTTCTGCGAAACGATCGCTGGCAATTCGGTTGGTTATTCGCAGTCTTGAGAATTGCTCAGATAAACCGATCGCGGTCGCAGTGGCGGCCGATCGCAACGAATGATGGGTTTTGCAAGAGTTCAACCACCCTGCGTGATGATCTCAGAAGTGAAAGTAAATGAACTCGAAACTCTCGCTGCCGTTCAAGGACAGCACTGCACAGGCGGCAAGAAGTCCAAAGGCGACCGCGTACGCTGGCTTCGATTGAACCCGGGATACCAGATCGGACGTGTTGGGAAGCAATAGGGCTAGCGCTGCCGCGATGCAAATGACGATCGCAGGCAATATAGGATCTAGATGAGAATCGGTGCCCACGCTCCTGCTTCCGATCAATCCCTTGTAGATGCGTATCGCGGAGTCAAAATGCTGAGCTCTGAATAGCACCCAACCGAAGACAACGAGTAAAAAGGTCAACGGCCAACAGATTATAGCTGGCATGGGCAATTTGGACCGTCGCCAAAGAACGTCTATTCCAAGCCCTGCTCCATGCAGGATGCCCCAAGCGATGAAGGTGAGGCCGGCGCCATGCCACAGGCCGCCGAGCGCCATGGTTGCGAGAAGAGCCCAGAGCTGGACAACGAGGCCATGCCGATTGCCGCCTAGTGGAATGTACAAATAGTCTCGCAGAAAGCGAGACAGCGTCATATGCCATCTTCGCCAAAAATCCTGTAGTGAGGTTGCGCGATAGGGGGCATCGAAGTTCTGCGGTAGGGTGATGCCGAACAGTAGAGCGGACCCGATCGCGATATCGGTATAGCCCGAGAAGTCAAAGAAGATCTGAAAGGTGAATGCTAGAGTCGCGATCCAAGCATCAACGGGTGTAACAGACGAAGTCTCTGCTGCCTTGAAGACCGGATCGGCGATTGCTGCAAGGTTGTCACCAAGCATGGTCTTTTGGCAAAGACCGAGAATGATCAGCATTAGTCCGTTTGCTGCGCGCTTCCATTGCTCATTGGCACCCGAAAGAGGCCTCGCGAACTGATGCATGACTTCACGCCAGCGAACCAATGGTCCAGCAAGTACCTGCGGGAAAAACGCAATGTAGAGTCCATATTCGACCAAGGAATATTGTGGTGCAAGCTTCCGCCGCAAATCCGTCAGATACATGACATGATGGAAGGTAAGAAACGAGATTCCGAGCGGCAGCGCTATATCGAACTTCGGAGTGGCGACCCATCGAATAGGCAGAAGGCCGAGTAGAAAGTTCAGATATTTGAATACCGCGAGCGCCAAGAGGTTGCCACAGATTGCGCCATAGATGATCCAGGACTGGGATGTCCGGACAAACCAGCGCGCGGCGAGCCAGTTAATGATGATGGACAGCGCGATCAGAGGGATAAAGCGCGGATCCCAGTAGCCGTAGAACACCATCGATAGCGCGAGTAGAATCTCAAGCCGCCAATTGGGAAGCCACCTGCAGCACGCGACATAGACGAGCCATGCTGACGGAAGAAAGACGGCGAGATAACCGAACGAATTGAAGAGCAAGTTCAGGGCCCTTTGAGTTCGGTCGGAATAGCGAGCCCGATGCTGTCCTCGATAAGTGCCGCATAGGCCCGTCGATAGTGAATGGCATCGAAGAAGTGTGCGGCGTTGTGATTCTCTGGGCGATCCTCGCTAGACCAGTCGAGCACCTTGACATGGCGAAGATCTGACGTTGACTGCACTAGAGTGCTCTTGCATTCACGGTCTGTTTTGTCGGCATCGCTTCCTGGCCGCGGAATGTAGGTGACGTAGCGCGGTGTCCAAACGAGTACAAAGAAAGCCGGCGATGAGCGACCGATGGCCTCGGCGAGACGCTCGATTGCCGGAAAACGGCCAGTCGAATTGGAGGATTTCTCCGGCCTCGCATTGCCACTCAGGATCGCCCGTACCGTGTCGATGTCATGATGGACAAATGGCCCGGTAAATGGGTGATAGCCGTCCGTTGCAATCCACGGCCGGTAACCGTCGGCTTTCATCGATTGACGGTTCGAGAATATCGTTGCGAACTGCTTGAAGGACGTTTCGCCGGCAAGGCCGACCAAGTAGTGCGACACTGATGAGTAGAGCCAATACGGGAAGGGCCGATGCTCCTGGAAATCGGCTCCGCACCATGTCTCTGGAAGCAACGCTGCGACAATGATCTTGGCGTCAGGATGTTGAGCCAAGAAGAACGTCATTGTTGCGATCGAAGCGGGAGCTGCAGTGCCGGAAATCGAGAGTGACACAAACCTCTGGCCGGTCGATGTGCTCAGGGATTCAGGCATCAATGGCATTGAGGAGGAATTGCCGATGATCGCGGAGTTGAATTGAGGGGCGACCGCGCGGGATACCATCACGGGGCGCTCCTCGATGAAGCCGAACTGATCGCCCTCGCTAAGCCGGAGGCGTCCGAACGGATCTAGAACCGCCAAGATCGCAACTGCGAGGAAAAGCCCGAAAGTCAAGCTGGCCGCGCCAAACGCGATATAGCGGCGCCAGCTCATGCCGCTGATCAACCTGGACAAAGTAACAAACCCCAACTGCAATCAATGAGTGAATAATCGCAAAAGTTGTGCCTGTCCACCATCGCTTTGAACTCGCGAGCCGACATTCACTCGCTGCAGCGCGATCTGGACCGGAGCGGCGCCGAGACAGGCCGCCGGGTGATTGAACAGTCACCGCTGCCGGGAGCTTCCTGCTCGCTGGAGAAGTGAACCTGTCGAGTGTGCTTCTTGTTGCGATGCAAATACTTGCTTGTATTTGGTGAGCGCGCTGGGGCTCGAACCCAGGACCCCGTGATTAAAAGTCACGTGCTCTACCGGCTGAGCTACGCGCTCCCATGGCCGCTGATGGCTTCAAAGAGATCGCCATCGTGTTCGGACATTCGAGAAGCATGTCTTGCCGCTACGCTATGAGCGTCGCGAGGAAAAACCGGCTGTTTCCGGATCATGCTCTCGGCCTGCGCTGTGTAGGGGCAGCGGCTGCGCAGGTCAATAGTGCGGGGCGCTGCCGAAAGTCTCGGCAGGAGTGGGGATTTTCTTGCGGGCTCCACGGCTTAGGCCGGAATTCTCAACCCGATTGGCGGGCCGCCATCCCGTCGAAGAGCACGTGACTTTTCATCACGAGGTCTCAACCGGCTGGGTGCCCGTCAGTTCGTCTCCCGCCGCACCTCGTTCGGCACCGCCTGCGGCGCGCCCACCGGAGGCAGCGTCACCGGGCGGAGGCCGATCAGCTCGGCGGTCCGGATCGCGCTGTCGCGCCAGAACTGGAACGAGTTGATGCGGCTGAGCTCGAGGACGGCGATTGCGACCGCGGCCAGGAATGGCAGGCTTTGCAGCAGGAGGACGCCGGCGAAGATGTAGATCTCGGTGATCTGCTTGTAGCTGTTGGTGGCGATCAGGACGCCGGCGCCGATGATGAGGAGGGCGCCGATCACGGCCTCCCAGAACGCCTGGAACTCGATCGACATCCTGGACAGGCCGCCCTTCGAGGTGCGGGCGAAGGCGATGTGCTCGGTGATCAGGCCCTGCGCCACGGCGCGCGACACCGTCCATTGCACGCTCATCGCCGCGATCATGGCGCCCAGCATCTGGCCGGGCTTGATGGCGACGCGGGCGCGGTACATCGACAGGAAGTGCGCCAGCGAGACGATGAAGGCGCCGATGATCGGCAGCGTCAGAATCTTGTCGGGAATGGCGATGTCGGCGAAGGCGACGATCGGCACCCAGACGAGATTGAGCAGCGCCACGACCACGCCGAGGCTTTCGGCGCCCAGCCAGTTCAGCCAGCCGAGGCCGTATTCGCGCTTCTGGTCGGGCGTCAGGCGGCTCTTGCCGGGCAGGAATTGGCGCCAGTGCTTCTTGACGATCTGGAGGCCGCCATAGGCCCAGCGGTGACGCTGCTTCTTGAAGGCCTCGTAGGTGTCGGGAAGCAGGCCCTGGCCATAGCGGTGGTTGGTGTAGTGCGTGGTCCAGCCGAGCTCCTGGATCGCAAGGCCGAGGTCTGAATCCTCGCAGATCGTGTCGCTCGACCAGCCGCCGGCCATGTCCATCGCGGCGCGGCGGATCAGGCACATCGTGCCGTGCACGATAATGGCATTGGCCTCGTTGCGCTGGACCATGCCGATGTCGAAGAAGCCGGCATATTCGCCGTTCATGATGTAGTGCATGATCGACAGGTCGCCGTCGCGATGCTCCTGCGGCGCCTGCACGAGGCCGACGCTCGGGTCGGCGAACGCGGGCACGAGGTCCTTCAGCCAGTCGGGATCGACGACGTAGTCGGCATCGAGGATGCCGATGATCTCGGCATCCGCTGCCGTGCGGTCCATCGCGATGCGCAGCGCGCCGGCCTTGAAGCCCTGCACCTTCTCGGCGTTGATGAACTTGAAGCGTTCACCGAGCGCGCGGCAATGATCCTGGATCGGCTGCCAGAAGGCGGGATCGGGCGTGTTGTTGATGATGACCACGCATTCGTAGTTCGGATAGTTCAGCCGCGACAGCGCATCCAGCGTCTGCTTCAGCATATCGACCGGCTCGAAATAGGCCGGGATATGGATCGAGACCTTGGGGCAGTAATTCTCGGGCACGTTCTCGACCGGCCTGTCCTTGGCGATCAGGCGCTGCGGCGGCCGGCCGAAGGCGACCGCGGCGATCTCGTCGATGCGCGCCATCGCGATCAGGACCAGCGGAACGAGAAGGATCATGCCGAGCGTCAGCGCGAAGGCCGAGCCGAACAGGAAGTAGTGGCCGTTCCAGTAGGCGAACACGGTCGCGGCCCAGGCGCCGACGCCGTTGGCGGTCGCCGACAGCAGGAAGGCCTGCCTGGCGGTCGGCTTTTCGATCCGCAGAATCGGTAGAGACAGCAGCACGCCGACCAAGAGCGCAATGCCCATCAGCTTCCAGTAATCGGGATTCTCCACCGGGCCGGTCCAGGCGAATTTCGGCTCGCGGCTGGCATTGAGGATGCCCCAATAGGGACCGACGCCACCTTCGAAGAATTTCCAGGGCTGATCGATGGCTTCGACGATGTTGTAGTCCATGCCGAGCGCTTCGGCGCGGGTGACGAAGTTGCGCAAGGTCACCGCCTGCTGGAACGGACCGGGGTCTGCGTTGCGCAAATTATAGCCTGCGCTCGGCCAACCGAACTCGGCGATCACGATGCGCTTGCCCGGGAACTGATTGCGCAGGAGGTTGTAGCGGTCCACGGCCTGGTCGACGGCCTGATCCGAACGGAAGTTTTCCCAATAGGGCAGCACGTGCGCGGCGATGAAGTCGACGTTGGAGGCGAGGTCAGGGAAATCGCGCCAGATGTTCCAGATCTCGCCCGTCGTAACGGGAACGCGGACCGCGCTCTTGACCTTCTTGATCATCCGGATGAGGTCTTCGACCTTCTGCTCGCCGCGGTAGATCACCTCGTTGCCGACCACGACGCCGACGACGTTGCTGTTCTTGCGGGCGAGCTCGATCGCAGCCTTGATCTCGCGCTCGTTGCGATCCTCGTCCTTGTCGATCCATGCGCCGACCGTAACCTTGAGGCCGAACTCGGCCGCGATCGGCGGCACCAGCTCGTTGCCCTCCGTCGCGGAGTAGGAACGGATCGCTCGCGTGAGGGTCGAGAGCTTCTTCATGTCCGCGCGAATCTTGTCGGGGTCGACGTTGAGATCGACGACATGGCCCGGTTCGAACGGCGTATAGGACAGGCTCGGCACCAGGCCCTTGAAATCCGGCGCGGGTTCCCTGTCGCGCAGGACTCCCCATAACCCAGCGTGGAGCGCGGACACGAGCAACAGAACGGCGGCGACAACGCGCATCGCGGCTAAACCAAAAGGGGCTGAGGGGGCAGGGCAGCGGATCCGACCCCGAGATCCGACCAAGTCCACGGCAAAGGAAGCATATCTCCGCCGTGCGGTTCAACTGTCATGGCCTCATGTCCTTATTATGAGGGCATGGCCTTTTTCGAACGACGCGCGGCGGTGCCAACCGCGTCTATGGCCGATCGTTCCTGAACGAGAGCTGAAACGATCGCGGCTATTTCGGGGGGGCCGGGGACGGGCTCGCCGCAGGCGAGGGGCTGGCGGCCGGCTGGGGTTGTGCATTGGCGGCCGGCGCGGCCGGTTGGGCGGCGCTCGCCGCCTGCGGCTGGGAGGCCGGATTGATCCAGCAAGCGTGCACGCGGCTGTCCAGGGTCTCGGCGACCTTGGGATCGATCTGCCCGCCGAAGCGGGTCAGGCAGCGGAACGCAGCCTGGATGTGGCCGCCGGGGCAGCCAAAGCGATCGTAGAGGTCGAGATGGCGGAACGCGGTATCGAGGTCATCCCGCCACATCAGCCGAACCACGCGCCGGCCGAGCCAGACGCATTCGGGGTTGCCGGCCGGGCCGTTGATGACCTGGGCTGCTTCTGCGAACTCGTCGGTGCGGCGCTGGTTCTGGGCGGTATCCTTGGCGGCGTCGGCGGGCTGGGCGGCGGCCTTGCCCTGGTCCGGGGCGGGCGTGCCGCTCTGGGCGGAGGCGCCACCGAGACCGGCGAGAACGAGAAGGCAGGAGACGGCCAAGGTGGCGGCGAACTGCCGCAGGACCGCATTTCGTGACTCGAACACCCGTTGCCGCATGAATTCCCCAATGTATCCGCTGGCCGTCCGCGTCAGGATCCCGCGGACGCGCCGGTGATGGCGTCCAAATGGGTCTCCAATGCGGCGGAAAAGTCTTTCGGAGTCCATGACCTGTATTTGGAATTTTGTCCAGCAAAGTCACGATGCTAGGCCCCGGTCGAACGGCCGCAGCCGGTTTCTTTGGAGCAGGCGCGGATCCGCGGAGCGGATACATGCGTCGGATCCACATTTGGGCCCCCCTTGGCAGACGGCTTGCAAGCAGGTAATCGACGGACCCTTCGCGGAGGACGGAACCGATTTCTCTTCGTACGCCACTGGCGCTGCTGCTCGTTTCACTGGGTGCGATTGCTGCCGTGTGGTGGTGGTTGGCGACGCCGATCACGCTCGCGCGCGCCCCGATCGATCCCGCCGAGAAGGTCCAATGCGTGTCCTACGCGCCGTTCCGCGGCGAGCAGACGCCGCTGGAGCCGTGGACTCATATCGAGGCCGAGCAGATCGAGCAGGATCTGCGCCAGCTCAAGGAGATCACCGACTGCGTCCGCACCTATTCCATGGAGAACGGGCTCGACCAGGTGCCGGCGATCGCGGCAAAGGTCGGCGGAATGAAAGTGCTGCAGGGCATCTGGCTCTCCAGCAATCGCACGAAGAATTACGAGCAGGCCGGCCTTGCGATCCGCCTCACCAAGCAGTTCCCCGAGATCATCACCACGGTCATCGTCGGCAACGAGGTGCTGCTGCGCGGCGAGATGACGACGGCCGACCTCGTCTCCATCATCCGCTTGGTGAAGGGGCAGGTCAGCGTGCCCGTCACCTATGCCGACGTCTGGGAATATTGGCTGAAGAACCGCGAGGTCTATGACGTCGTCGACTTCGTCACGATCCACATCCTGCCCTATTGGGAAGATTTGCCCGTCAAGGCCAAATTCGCTTCCGCCCATGTCGAGGCGATCCGCGAGCGCATGGCGGTGGCCTTCCCCGGCAAGGAGATCCTGATCGGCGAGACCGGCTGGCCGAGCGCGGGACGGATGCGCGACGGCGCGTTGCCCTCGCGCACCAATCAGGCGCGTGTGGTCTCGGAAATCCTCGGCCTTGCGAAGGCGAACAAGTTTCGCGTCAACCTGATCGAGTCCTACGACCAGCCGTGGAAGCGCAAGCTGGAAGGCACCGTCGGCGGCTATTGGGGCCTGTACGATTCGGTCCGCCGGAACCTGAAATATCCGCCGGGCCAGGCGATCAGCAACTTCCCGTACTGGAAATGGTACATGGGCGCGGGCATGGGACTTTCCGTGCTGGTGTTCGCGGTCGCCCTCATCACGCTGCGCCGGCGGCCCTGGACGCCGCGCTTCTCGGCCTGGCTCGGCGTCGGTATCTCGGCGACGACGGCAGGGATCCTCCTCGGGATCGGCGTCGACAAGATGTATTACGAGAGCTACGGCATCGGCGGCTGGCTGCTCTGGGGCGCGCTGCTGCTGGCCGGCATCCTGTCGCCGATCTTCTGCGCGCAGGCGATGGTGATCGGCCGCAGCCTTCCGACCTTCCTCGATCTGCTCGGTCCGCGCGAGGGCCGCAAATGGTCGAAGCTCACCGCCGTGCTCGGCCTGACGCTCGCGGTGACGGCGGTGATCGCGGCCGCGACCGCGCTCGGCTTCGTGTTCGACCCGCGCTACAAGGATTTTCCCTACGCCGCGCTGACGATGGCGGTGGTACCGTTTGCGCTATTGATGCTGAACCGGCCGCAGATCGGCCAGCGTCCGATCGCCGAAGCGGTGTTCGCGGGGCTGCTGGCGCTGTCGGGGGTCTTCGTGCTCTTCAACGAAGGCCGCGACAACTGGCAGTCGCTGTGGACCTGCGCGATCTATCTGTTGTTCGCGCTCACGCTGTGGCGGGCGCGGGCCGAGCAAAGCCAAGAATGAACAGGCCGATCGCAAGGCCCGACAGCACGACATTGTAGAGCACGATGCCGAGGCCCGCCGCGATGATGCCGACGGTGAGCAGCACGATCGACGGGCGCATCAGGTTCAGCGTCGCAACCACCAGCGCGACGATGCCGAACACCGAATTCTTGAACAGCACGGTCGAGACCGACCGCGCCTTGCAGGTCAGCGTCTGAAGCCCGGCGTCACAGGCGAGGGCGACCTGCGAGAACTCGACCGCGAGATAGCGCACATAGAGCGCACAGCCGACGGAAACGAAGCCGACGACGATCAGGAACTGCACCTGGTAGGGCGTGAGACGGAAGGGCTTTTTTGTCATGGGGGCAATATGGTCGGGATGGCGCGGGCAGGCAACAGGGCAGGCGATGTTTCTGTCGATCCGCCGCTTCAGGCTTCCCGGAGGACAGGCGAGCACGAGGGTTGTTCTGGGCGTGTGACGCCTCACGCATGTGCCGCCGAGGAGTGAGCATAGACAAGCCAACGCAAGAGCAGTTGAACCAGCTCATGGGAGACCTTGCGCGTTCCGGCGCTGCTCCGCCAGCCGGCGCTCGTATTTCTCCGCCAATGCGATGAGTCGTTTCCTGATGTAGGGATCAGCCTGCTCGGCCAGCTCGCGGATCAATGTGAGCTGTCGCGCAGAAAATTCGTGTCCGTCATCTCCGCTCCGAATCAAATCCGTGGCGGATAGTGCAGTCCTACGCGAACCTCGTTCGTATCATTTGGTACGCTCGGAAGAGATGAAGTCGGTCACCTGCCGTGTGCGACTGCCAGGCTCATTTCAACCCCAGGCGGCGTTCGAGCCAGCTGAGCCCGAACAGCACGAACAGCGTGACTGCGATGGCGGCGCCGACCAGCAGCCAGGCGCCCAGCGCGCAGGCGATGCCAAGACCAGCAGCGATCCAGACGGTGGCCGCCGTCGTGAGGCCATGAACCGTCTTGGCCCTGACGTCGTGCAGGATGACGCCCGCGCCGATGAACCCGACGCCGCTCAGCACGCCGGTAACAATGCCTTGGACCACCCTCGAGATCGCATCCGGGTGGTCGCGCAGATTCTGAAACTCGATCACAGAAATCGAAATCAGCGCAGAGCCCAGGGCCACCAGCGCCAGGGTACGCATGCCCACCGGCTTGTCGTTCATGTCGCGATCGATGCCGATCACCAGCCCTGTCGCCGCGGCAACGAGGAGTCTCAGCACATCATCCAGTTCGTTCATCGGGGCCCTTGAGTTGGGTGGTGACGCGAACGCCTTCGGGCGCGCCGGAATGAACTCGCACTTCGCGAGAAAAAGCAGGCCGGTTCAAGCGGCCGATGGTCGCATGCTCGCCGCTCCACTGGCGGTGAGCGCAACACTATCGCCGGAAGAAAGAGGCCAGCCCTGATCCTGGAGATGCAGAGGCCTCCGGCTTCGCTGGCGCGGGCTGCGGCGCCGCAGGGGCGGGTGCTGGCTCCTCGCGCTTGGACGAGCGCTTCGAGGAAGAACTGCGGCGGCGCTTGTCCGGCTTGGCGCTGGGCGCGGGCGCGGTTTCGGCTTGCGGTGCCGCCTCCTGGCTCTTCTCGGAGGTTTTCTCCTGCACCCGGTCCTGATTCTTCTCGGGCTTCTCCGGTCCGCCGCGCATCGACAGGCGCTGGCCGTCGAACACGGCGGTCTCACAGGGACGATCGTTCTCGGCGAGGCTCGCGCAGAATTTTGCGGCGGCGGCGGCGTTGACGAGGGGGCCG
Organism: Bradyrhizobium tunisiense; assembly: GCF_042263385.1. Classification (NCBI taxonomy): domain Bacteria; kingdom Pseudomonadati; phylum Pseudomonadota; class Alphaproteobacteria; order Hyphomicrobiales; family Nitrobacteraceae; genus Bradyrhizobium; species Bradyrhizobium tunisiense. The sequence goes on along the minus strand of NZ_JBHLEV010000002.1, from coordinate 1,120,299 downwards.
GCACCCAGGCGGAGCTGCATGCCGAGGCCCGTGGCGCCCTCCTTGATCATGATGATCGGACGCAGCGCTCCAACTTCCGGATTGGATTTCGTCACGCCGCGCCAGAGCGCTCGCAGACCGTCGATCGAATTGGCGCCGCCGAGGTCGATCGCAAAGCGCGTCTGCTGGACTGCGATCGCGGGCGCCTCGGTCTCGGCTGCTTCCGGTGGCTTCGTTGCTGCTGCGACGACCTCGGCGGGGGCCGGCGCGGGCTCGGCGGCCTTCTCGGTTGTCTCGGGCTGAATCAATTTCGATGCGGCCGGATCGGGTGGCGCCATGATCGACTTGGACGGCACCAGCGGAATGGTCGGCAGCGCCGATGTCATGGCCGCCGATTGCTGCACGAGCGAGGCGGCCGCCGCGGTCTGCGGTGGCGGGCTCAGGAGCTCCTTCGAAGCTTCCTTCGGAGGATCCTTTTGAGCGTCCTTGGCGGCTTCGGTGCGCGGCTTCTCGGTCGCCGGAGTTGGCGTCGAGGCGACGGGTGCGACGCTGGGAGCTGCGGGTGCCGCCGCAGCATCCTGCGGCTTCGGCGGGGCGGTCGTCTGTTTGGCGATGGCGCCCGTGACGGAATCGAGGCCTTGCTCCAGCACCGTGACGCGTGAATAGAGCCGGTCGCGATCGCTGTTCAGCGTCTCTACGGCGGCAGCGAGCCGGCGGGCCTCGTTCTGGCTCTCCCGGGTCAGCATCTGGAGCCGGTCAGCCTGGCGTGCGAGATCGGCGGAGGCGACCTGGTCGCGTCGCCAGCCGAGCCCGGCCTGGTTGGCCATCACCGCGATGGTGACGGCGCCCACGGCCGCCACGCCCCACGAGCCCAGTCGCCACATCAGGCGGCGGTCGAGCGCGCTCTCCTCGGCTACAAGTCCGGAGAACAGCCCGCCGGTCTCCTTGGTGCCGAAGGCATCCGCCAGTGGGTCGGAATCCTTTGCCATGAACGTTAAGTGCCCAACCCCGAAGCTTCCCCGAATCAATCAGGGAACATTAACAGGAAAACCCCGTCACACTTGAATTCCGGGCGTTTGCGGGGGTAGCAAGGCGAGAGCTTTTCGGGATGACCCGCCGCCGTCGCGCCAATTGATTCGGCCGTATCTGACAGGATTTCGATGACCGCCCGTTCCAGCCTCACGATCGTGCTCGCCGCCGGCGAAGGCACGCGCATGCGATCGAGCCTGCCCAAGGTCCTGCATCCGGTCGCAAGCCAGACCTTGCTTGACCACGTGCTCGCTGCGGCACCCAAGGGAACCGGCACCTCGCTCGCGGTCGTGATCGGTCCCGATCACCAGGCGGTCGCGGACGAAGCGAAGCGCAGCAGGCCCGACGCGCTCACCTTCGTGCAGGCCGAGCGGCTCGGCACCGCGCATGCGGTGCTGGCGGCGCGCGAGGCGATCGAACGGGGCGTCGATGATCTCCTGATTGCCTTCGGCGACACGCCGCTGATCTCGGCCGAGACGTTGGCGCGGCTGCGCGCGCCGCTCGCCAGGGGCGCTGCGATCGCCGCGCTCGGCTTCCGTGCCGCCGACCCCACCGGCTATGGCCGCTTCATCGTCGAGGGCGAACGTCTGGTCGCGATCCGCGAGCAGGCCGATGCGAGCGCTGACGAGCGCAAAATCGATCTGTGCAATGCCGGCGTGATGGCGATCGACGGGCGCCGGGCGCTTCAAATCCTCGGCCAAATCGGCAATGCCAATTCCAAGGGCGAATATTATCTGACGGACGCGGTCGAAATCGTCCGCAAGCAGGGATGGGAGGCCGTGGTGATCGAGACCGGCGAGGACGAGGTGCGCGGCATCAACACCAAGGCACAGCTCGCCGAGGCAGAAGCCGTGATGCAGGCGCGCTTGCGCAAGGCGGCGATGGAGGCCGGGGTCACGCTGATCGCTCCCGAGACGGTTTATCTCGCCGCCGACACCATGTTCGGCAAGGACGTGACCATCGAGCCGTTCGTGGTGATCGGCCCCGGCGTGTCGATCGCCGACGGCACCGTGATCCACTCCTTCTCCCACATCGTGCAGACGACGCTGGGCAAGAACGTTTCGATCGGCCCCTATGCGCGCTTAAGGCCCGGCACCTCGCTCGGCGACGGCGCGCGGATCGGCAATTTCGTGGAGACCAAGGCGGCGACGCTGGAGGCGGGCGTCAAGGTCAATCATCTCTCCTACATCGGCGATGCCACCGTCGGTGCCAACTCCAACATCGGCGCCGGCACCATCACCTGCAACTACGACGGCTTCAAGAAGCACAAGACGGTGATCGGGCAGGGTGCCTTCGTCGGCACCAACTCCTCGCTGGTCGCGCCGGTGAAAATCGGCAACGGCGCCTATATCGGCTCGGGCTCGGTGATCACGCGCGACGTGCCCGACGATGCGATGGCGCTCGAGCGCAACCAGCAGACCATCCGGGAAGGCGGCGCGGCGCGCTATCGCGAGCTGAAGACGGGCGTCAAGAAACCGGAGAAGTGAGCGCCGCTTTGGGCTGTAGTTTGAGCATGATCTTTTCGGAGAACCGCTGCACATTTTTCCCGATCATGCCCTAGTCGTCCTCGTCGAGTTTCGAGAACATCGCCCGCTGCAAGCGCCATCCGCGCGGCCCGGCGCGTTTTGCCGGTTCGGCGGCGGCGGCCTGGCTGACGAGGGCAGGCTTGGATTCCTTGCCCCGCTCCTTGGCACGCAGGGGCGGCGGCCAGTGCGAAAGGTGCGTGCCCGTCGTCTCGCTGGCGCGCAGGTGGATCGGTGGCAGCCCTTTGCGGTCGGACGAGTCCTTCATGACCTCACTCCTAAACGGCAAGCGTTGGTCAGACTTGTTGACAACAGGTTAATGCGCGCGGTTTAAGGCCGGCCAATTCGACGCAGGTGAAGCAGGGTGACGGGTCCATGCTGTCTCAATCAGCAATAATTATTGAGTATATGCTTCCTTGCGAACTTCGCTAAAAACCGAGCGCGTCGTTTAGGCGATTTTTCGACGATTTGGGGGATAGTGATCCGCATGTGCGGAATTGTCGGCATTCTCGGGCGCGAGCCGGTTGCAGAGCAACTGGTCGATTCGCTCAAACGTCTCGAATATCGCGGCTATGATTCCGCGGGCGTCGCCACACTCGAAGGCAAGCACCTGGAGCGCCGCCGCGCCGAAGGCAAGCTGAAGAATTTGGAGAAGCGGCTCGAAGCCGAGCCTCTGAAGGGCACCACCGGCATCGGCCACACCCGGTGGGCCACCCACGGCAAGCCGACCGTCAACAACGCCCATCCGCATGCGACCGAACGCGTCGCCGTGGTCCACAACGGTATCATCGAGAACTTCCGCGAGCTGCGCGGGGAGCTCGAGAAGAAAGGCGCGGTGTTCCACACCGAGACCGACACCGAGATCGTGCTGCATCTCGTCGACGATCTGCTCTCGCGCGGCAACAAGCCGGTCGAGGCCGTCAAGCTGGCGCTGGGGCGCCTGCGCGGCGCCTTCGCGCTCGGCTTCATCTTCGCCGGCAACAACGATCTCATGATCGGCGCCCGCAATGGCCCGCCGCTGGCGATCGGCTATGGCGAGGGCGAGATGTATCTCGGCTCGGACGCCATCGCGCTCGGCCCGTTCACCGACACGATCAGCTATCTCGAGGACGGCGACTGGGTCGTGCTGAGGCGCAAGAGCGCAACGATCTTCGACAAGGACGGCCACGCTGTCCAGCGCGACAAGATCAGGCACGCCGCCTCGACCTCGCTGGTCGACAAGGCCAACTACCGCCACTTCATGGCCAAGGAGATCCACGAGCAGCCGGAAGTGGTCGGCCACACGCTGGCGCGGTACGTCGACATGGCGACCGAGCGCGTCTCGCTGCCGGTCAAGCTGCCCTTCGACTTCAAGAATATCCAGCGCATCAACATCACCGCCTGCGGCACCGCGAGCTATGCCGGCTTCGTCGCAAAATACTGGTTCGAGCGCTTTGCGCGTCTTCCGGTCGAGGTCGATGTCGCCTCCGAGTTCCGTTACCGCGAGGCGCCCTTGCGCAAGGGCGATCTCGCCATCTTCATCTCGCAGTCCGGCGAGACCGCCGACACGTTGGCGGCACTGCGCTATGCCAAGGCCGAGGGCGTGCACACGGTCGCCGTCGTCAACGTGCCGACCTCGACGATCGCGCGTGAGAGCGAGACCGTGCTGCAAACGCTGGCCGGCCCCGAGATCGGCGTCGCCTCGACCAAGGCCTTCACCTGTCAGCTCATGGTGCTGGCGAATCTTGCAATTGCGGCTGGCAAGGCTCGCGGCGAATTGTCCGATGAGGACGAGACCAAGCTGGTTCACGGCCTGGTCGAGATCCCGCGCCTGATGGCGGATGCGCTTACCACCGAGAGCCAGATCGAAAGGCTCGCGCACCGGATCGCAAAGTCCCGCGACGTGCTCTACCTCGGCCGCGGCACCAGCTTTCCGCTCGCGCTCGAAGGCGCACTCAAGCTGAAGGAGATCTCCTATATCCACGCCGAGGGCTATGCCGCCGGCGAGCTTAAGCACGGGCCGATCGCGCTGATCGACGAGACCATGCCGGTGGTCGTCATCGCCCCTTACGACCGGGTGTTTGAGAAGACGGTCTCCAACATGCAGGAGGTCGCCGCCCGCGGCGGCAACATCATCCTGATGACGGACGCGAAGGGCGCGGAGGAGGCGACGGTGGAGTCCCTCGTCACCATCGTCATGCCCGACATGGCGGCCGCCTTCACGCCGATGGTCTATGCCATCCCCGTGCAGCTGCTCGCCTATCACACGGCTGTCGTGATGGGCACCGACGTCGACCAGCCGCGCAACCTCGCGAAATCGGTGACTGTGGAATAGGCAGAAGGGATATCAACCGGTCGCGGTCTTCCAAAACCTGCTAGAAGACCCTAGCTTGTGTGCTGCGACCGACTTGGAACCCGAATGACCCCCCGCGACGACGCGCCTGCGCCTCTAGATCCCCTTCCGGAACCGCATACCGGCCTGATGGGCCGCTTCCGCAATTATTTCCTGACCGGTCTCATCGTCACAGGACCGATCGCCATCACGCTGTATCTGGTCTGGTGGTTCGTCACCTGGGTCGATGGCGTGGTGCGGCCGTTCGTGCCGCTGGCCTACCGGCCGGAAACCTATCTGCCGTACGTCATTCCCGGCTGGGGACTGGTTGTCGCATTCTTCACGCTGACGCTGGTCGGCTTCCTCGCGGCCAACCTGATCGGCCGGACGCTGGTCGATGTCGGCGAAACGTTCCTCGGCCGGATCCCGGCCGTGCGCGCCATCTACCGCGGCCTGAAGCAGGTGTTCGAGACGCTGTTCTCGGGCAAGGGCTCGAGCTTCCGGAAAGTGGGCCTGGTCGAGTTTCCCTCGCCGGGCATGTGGTCGATCGTGCTGATCTCGCAATCGCCGAATGAAGAGGTCGCGCGCAGCCTGCCGGGGCAGGAGGAGCACGTCTCGGTGTTCCTGCCGTGCTCGCCGAACCCGACCACCGGGTTCTTCTTCTACGTGCCCAAGAGCAAGATCGTCGAAGTGGATATGAGCACGGAGGATGCCGCGACCCTGATCATGTCGGCCGGCGTGGTGCAGCCGGGTTCGGCGCCCGATCCGAAGAAGGCGGCGGCGCTTGCCGGCGTGGCGAATGCCGCGCGTATCGCCAACGCGTCGGCACGTTAGCCCGAGCCTGCGAAGGTGGAGTAGGGCCATTCCCTTGCGTGATGGCGCCGGTCACGCGCGCGCGGGCATCCTCTGCTAGTCTCCTGTCGAGCCGAGCGCCTCGCCCGGCGTTCGACCTGGAGTGCATGATGTCCAAAACCATTGCGATCCTCGCGCCAGGCGCCATGGGCAGCGCCGTCGCCCGCCGCCTCAGCGAGCATGGCGCGCGCGTGCTGACGTCCCTGGCGGGGCGGAGCGAGGCGACGCGCAAGCGCGCAGCAGACGCCGGCATGATCGGCGCCGATGACGACGCGATCGCAGGTGCCGACATCATTCTTTCGATCGTGCCGCCGGGCGAAGCCGTCGCACTGGCTGAACGGCTGGCGTCGCTGATCGTCAGACGCGAGAAGAAGCCGGTCGTGGTCGATTGCAACGCGGTCAACGTCGACACCGTGTTGCGGATCGAGGAGATCATCGGCTCGGCGCAGGCCCCGTTCGTCGATGGCGGCATCATCGGATTTCCGCCGCAGCCCGGCGGCAAGAGCCCGGTCTTCTACATGTCCGGCGAATACGCCAAGGATGTCGTCGTGCTGAAGGATCTCGGCCTCGACGTGCGGATCGTCGAAGGCCCAGTGGGCGCGGCGTCCGCGCTGAAAATGTCCTACGCCGGGATCGTCAAGGGCCTCGCCGGCATCGGATCGGCCATGGTGATCGCGGCAACGAAAGCGGGCGCGGCCGACGCGCTGCGCGACGAACTGGCGCTGAGCCAACCCGCGATCCTGGCCCGGCTCGAAGTCGCGCTGCCGGACATGATTCCGAAAGCCTATCGCTGGGTCGCGGAGATGCGGGAGATCTCCGGTTTCCTCGGGCCCGACCATCCGGCCAGCCAGATCTACGAGGGCTTCGCGCGCTGGTTCGAGCATCTGGCGGAAGATGCGAAGGGCAAGGCGGTGGATGCGGAGCTGATGAAGGCGTTCGCGGCGGGGATCGCGCGGAAGAAGGCCTGATCGCTTTGGGCTCACTCGCCGTTCGCTGAAGCAATCCAGACTGTCGCCGCGGAAGGATTCTGGATTGCTTCACTGCGCTCGCAATGACGGGGAGGAGACGCCGCGGAGCCCATCTGTTATTGTCTCTGCGGCAGCTGTTCGTGTGCAATGGGAGTTCGAATGAGAGTGCTCGTCATCGGCGCAGGGGCGCTTGGCGGCTATTACGGAGCTTGTCTGGCCCGTGCAGGCCGCGACGTGACCTTTCTCGTGCGCGAGACGCGGGCCGAGCAATTGCGGCAGAACGAATTGCAGGTCGTGAGCCCGCACGGCGATTTTGCCGTGCATCCGACGATCCTGCTGGCAAGCGATCTCAAGGAGCCATTCGATCTCGTGCTCGTCGGCGTCAAGGCCTACTCGCTCGATGACGCGATGAGCCAGTTTGCGCCCGCCGTCGGCACGAGCACGATGATCCTTCCGATCCTGAACGGGCTGAAGCATGTCGACGCTCTCACCACAAGGTTCGGCGCCGCTCGTGTCCTCGGCGGTCTCGCGAATGTCAGTGCCGGGCTGGATGCCGATGGCCGGGTCGTTCAGTTCATGGCCAACCAGACCATCATTTTCGGCGAGATCGAGGGCGCATTAAGTGAACGCGCGCTCGCGCTGGAGACGCTGCTCGGTGTTCCCGGCATCGACGTGCGCGCCAGCGAAGCGATCATGCAGGACATGTGGGAGAAGTTCGTGCAGCTCTCGACGCTCGCCGGCATCACCTGCCTGATGCGTGCAAGCATCGGAGACATCCTGGCCGTGCCCAACGGCGAGCAGTCCATCTTCCGCTTGTTCGCCGAATGCTGCGCCGTTGCGACGGCCTCGGGATACGAGCCGCGCGCTCCCTTCATCGAGTTTGACCGCAAGCTCTTCACGACGCTGGATTCGCCGCTGAAGGCCTCGATGCTGCGCGACATCGAGCGCGGTTCGGTCACCGAGTCCGAGCACATCCTTGGCGATATGGCCAATCGCGCCCGCGCGCTCGGCATCGAGACGCCGCTGCTGGATCTGGCCCGCGCGCATGTGTCGGCCTATGAAGTGGGGCGCCGAAGAGCCGCGAGCTAACCTGCTCCGATCAGCGGGATCGCCTCGTCGCGCTCGTAGAGATACAGCAGGCACCGCAGCGCCTCGCCGCGCTCACCCTTGAGCTTCGGATCGTCCTTCAGGATCCGCAGCGCCTCGTCACGAGCCTGGGCGATCAGTTGGCCGTGCACCTCCGAGCGCGCAATGCGGTAGCCGGGCAGGCCGCTCTGGCGCACGCCCAGCACGTCGCCTTCGCCGCGCAGCTTCAGATCTTCCTCGGCGATGCGAAAACCGTCGGTGGTCTCGCGGATCACCTTCAGCCGGGCCTTCGACATCTCACCGAGCGGCTCCGAATAGAGCAGGATGCAGGTCGAGGCTTCCGAGCCGCGCCCGATGCGGCCACGGAGCTGGTGCAACTGGGCAAGTCCGAACCGCTCGGCGTTCTCGATCACCATGATCGTCGCGGCGGGCACGTCGACGCCGACTTCGACCACGGTGGTCGCGACCAAAAGGCCGATCTCATGGGCAGCGAACTGGCCCATGACGCGGTCCTTCTCGGTGCCCTTCATCTGGCCGTGGACAAGGCCGACACGCTCGCCGAAACGTTTTTGCAGGCTCTCGAAACGCTTGGTCGCGTTGGTGAGATGCTCGGTGCCCTCGGCTTCGGATTCCTCGACCAGGGGGCAGATCCAGTAGACCAGCTTGCCGGTTTCGAGGGCGCGCCCGACACCGTCCATCACCTCGCCGAGCCGGCTCATGGCGACGGCGCGGGTGTCGATCGGCTGGCGGCCCGCGGGCTTCTCCCGTAGCTCCGAGATGTCCATGTCGCCGAAATAGGTCAGCACCAGCGTACGCGGAATCGGCGTCGCGCTCAGCACCAGCACGTCGACGGCTTCGCCCTTCGACGTCAGCGCAAGCCGTTCGCGTACACCGAAGCGATGCTGCTCGTCGACGACGGCGAGCGCGAGATCATGGAACATCACATCGTCCTGGATCAGCGCATGGGTGCCGACGAGCAGGTCGATCTCGCCTGCGGCGAGCCGGGCGACGATCTCGCGCCGCTCCTTGCCCTTTTCGCGGCCGGTGAGGATGGCGACGCGCATGCCGGCGCGCTCGGCGAGCGGGGCGATGGTCTTGATGTGCTGGCGCGCCAGGATTTCGGTCGGCGCCATCAGCGCGGCCTGCTTGCCGACTTCGGCGACGGCGGCGGCAGCGAGCAGCGCCACGACCGTTTTGCCCGAGCCAACGTCGCCCTGGAGGAGCCGCAGCATGCGCACAGGCTGTTGCAGGTCTTCAGCGATGGCGGCGGCGGCGCTGCGCTGCGAAGGCGTCAGCGCGTAGGGCAGGGCGTCGATGATCTTGTTGCGCAGGTGACCGTTGCCGGCATTGCGGACGCCGGCAGGACGGCGGAGTTGCGCGCGGATCAGGGCGAGCGCGAGCTGACCGGCCAGAAGCTCGTCGAAGGCGAGGCGCGACCAGAACGGCTGGTCGGGCAGGATGTCCGTGAGCTCGACCGGCTGGTGCACGCGATTGAGCGCTTCTGCGATCGGCGGAAAATGACACCTGCGCATCACTTCCGGGCTGATCCATTCCGGCAGGGCCGGCAGCTTCTGCAATGCCTGCGCGATCGCGCGGCGGAGCGAGCCGAGCGCGAGGCCCTCGGTCAAGGGATAGACCGGATCGATGCCGGAGAGTTTCGAGATCGCTTCCTCGTCGAGCACGCGGTCGGGATGCACGATCTGCGGAATACCGTCGTACATCTGAAGCGTGCCGGAGACGTAGCGCTTCTCGCCGACCGGCAGCAGCTTCTCGACATAGCCGGGCTTGGCGCGGAAGAAGGTCAGCACGACGTCGCCGGTGTCGTCGCTGGCGTAGACCAGATACGGCGCGCGTGCGTTGCGCGGCGGGGGTGGGCGGTGGCGGTCGACCGTCACCTCCAGCGTCACCATGGTTCCCTGCACGGCGTCGCTGATTTTTGGCCGCGCGCGGCGGTCGATCACCTGGGTCGGCAAATGCAGCAGCAGATCGACCAGCCGCGGCGTCTCGCTCCGGCTGAGCAAATATTGCAGCAGCTTGTCCTGCTTCGGACCGACGCCGGGCAGGCTGGTCACGGCAGCAAACAGCGGATTGAGCAGGCTGGGGCGCATCAGGCGTATCTAGGATCGTTTCGGCCCGTCATGCCCGGCTTTATGCCGGGCATCCACGTCTTTTTTGCAGCCTTCGTCCGGGCATCCGGTCATGCCAAATCGAGGGCTGACAGGGCCACCCCGAGTGGCTATATCAGCCCGGCCCGGCACGTCCGGGCTTTCTGCGTTTGACTGGATTTGAGACATGACGGGAACGACACGATCGAGCAGCGGGCTGGACGACCGCCGCAAGCGGCTGCTGTTCCGCTGCTGGCACCGCGGCACGCGCGAGATGGACCTGATTCTCGGCCGCTTCGCGGATGCCGAGATCGGCAATTTGTCCGATGCCGAGCTCGCCGAGCTCGAGACGCTGCTCGAGGTCAACGATCCCGATCTCTATGCCGCCATCACCGGCGACAAGGTGCTGCCGGCTGATGTCACCGGCGCGCTGTTTGCCCGCATCAAGGCCTATCCGATCGCGGACCGCAGCGTATGAAATCGGGCATGAAATCTCCGGCCGAGCTGCTTGCGCCCGGCCGTGCGCTGACGCTTGCCAATGTCGCGGAAGGCGCCGAAGGCCTCGTCGTCTCCGATCTCGCCCGGGCCATCGCGGCGCGGCCGAAGAAGCCGGCCGTCAGCCTTGCAGTGGTCTGCCGCGACGGTCCCCGCATGCAGCAGCTCGAACGCGCGCTGCAGTTCTTCGCCCCCGATCTGCCGGTGCTGACCTTCCCGGCCTGGGACTGCCAGCCCTATGACCGCGTCTCGCCGCATGGCGGCATCCTGGCGCAACGCCTGACGACGCTGGCACGGCTTGCGTCCCTGACGGGCAGCGACAAGCCGCTGATCGTGCTGACAACGGTGAACGCGGTCGTGCAGCGCGTGCCCGCGCGCGAACTCGTCGCGGCGCAGGCGCTGTCGGTCGCGCCCGGCAACGTCGTGCCGATGGACACCATCATCGCCTGGCTCGAGCACAACGGCTACAATCGCTCCTCGACCGTGCGCGAGCCCGGCGAATATGCCGTGCGCGGCGGCATTCTGGATTTGTTTCCGGCCGGCCTCGATCAGCCCGTGCGGTTCGACTTCTTCGGCGACAGCCTGGAATCGATCCGCACCTTCGACGCCGAGACCCAGCGTACGCTGCTCGACATGCGCGCGCTCGACCTGGTGCCGATCTCGGAATTCCAGCTCGTCACCGACACCATCCGCCGTTTCCGCATGGGCTATGTCGCCGAGTTCGGCGCGCCCGAGCGCGACGATGCGCTGTATGAGGCCGTCAGCGAAGGCCGCCGCCATCCCGGCATGGAGCACTGGCTGCCGCTGTTCCAGGACCGGATGGACACGCTGTTCGACTATCTGCAAGGCGCTCCGATCGCGATCGAGCCGCAGGCCGAGGACGCCATCCGCGAACGGTTCAAGCAGATCCTGGACTATTACGAAGCCCGCCGCGACGCCATGGAGCATCCGGGCGGCGGCGCCATCTACAAGCCGCTGCCGCCGGATCGGCTGTATCTCACCGGCGAGGAATGGACCAGGCGCGAGAGCGACATGCCGCTGGTGCGGCTGACGCAATTTTCGGTTCCCGCCGACGGGACGAGTGTCGTCGACGCCGGTGCGCGCAAGGGCCGCGACTTCGCGCCGGAGCGCAACGACACCACGGTCAACGTATTCGAGTCCGTGGTGAGCCATGTGATGGCGCTGCACGCCCAGCGCAAGAAGGTCGTGATCGCGCTCTGGAGCGAAGGCTCGCGCGACCGCATGACTTCGATGCTGCGCGACCACAAGCTGACCCACACCACCAGCGTGAACAGCTGGCGCACGGTGCAGGCCACCCCGCGCAACGAGACCATGCTCGCCGTGCTCGGCCTCGAGAGCGGGTTCGAGACCGACGAGATCGCTGTGATCAGCGAGCAGGACATTTTGGGCGACCGCCTGGTACGGCCGCGCAAGGCCAGCCGCAAGCTCGACAATTTCATCTCGGAGGTGACGAGCCTTGCCGCCGGCGACATCGTGGTCCACGTCGATCATGGCATCGGCCGCTTCGTCGGCCTGCAAACGCTTGATGTCGCCGGCGCGCCGCATGACTGTCTGGAGCTGCACTATGCCGCCGAGACAAAACTCTTCCTGCCGGTCGAGAACATCGAGCTCTTGTCGCGCTACGGCTCCGACCAGACCGATGTCGAGCTGGATCGCCTGGGGGGTGGCGGCTGGCAGACCCGCAAGGCCAAACTCAAGAACCGCATCCGCGAGATCGCGGGCGAATTGATCAAGATTGCCGCCGCGCGTCATCTGCACGAGGCGCCCAAGCTTCTGGTGCAGCCCGGCCTCTACGACGAATTCTGTGCCCGCTTCCCCTATGACGAAACCGAGGACCAGCTCGGGGCCATCGAATCCACACTGAAGGACCTCGAACTCGGCCGTCCGATGGACCGGCTGATCTGCGGCGACGTCGGTTTTGGCAAGACCGAGGTGGCCTTGCGCGCCGCGTTTGCCGTGGCGCTCGAGGGCAAGCAGGTCGCGGTCGTGGTGCCGACCACGCTCCTGGCGCGCCAGCACGCAAGAACCTTCACGGAGCGCTTCAAGGGCTTTCCGGTGAACGTGGCGCAGGCTTCGCGCCTGGTCGCGGCCAAGGAGCTCAATCTGGTCAAGAAGGGCATTGCCGACGGCTCGGTCGACATCGTCGTCGGCACCCATGCGCTGCTCGGCAAGGCGATCAAATTCCGCGATCTCGGCCTCGTCATCGTCGATGAGGAGCAGCACTTTGGCGTCACCCACAAGGAGCGGCTGAAGGCGCTTCGCGCCGAGGTGCACGTGCTGACGCTGTCGGCGACGCCGATCCCGCGCACGCTGCAACTCGCGCTCACCGGCGTCCGCGAACTCTCGATCATTGCCTCGCCCCCGGTCGATCGCCTGGCGGTGCGCACCTTCGTCGCACCGCACGATCCCCTGATGATCCGCGAGGCGCTGCTGCGCGAGCGCTATCGCGGTGGGCAGGCGTTCTACGTGGTGCCGCGCATCGACGACCTCGCCGAGGTCAAGGACTTCCTCGACAAGAACGTGCCCGAGATGAAGGTCGCGGTCGCGCACGGCCAGATGCCGCCCGCCGTGATCGAGGACATCATGACCGCCTTCTACGACGGCAAGTTCGACATCCTGCTGTCGACCACGATCGTGGAGTCGGGCCTCGACATTCCCAACGCCAACACGCTGATCGTGCATCGCGCCGACATGTTCGGCCTGGCCCAGCTCTATCAGCTCCGCGGCCGCGTCGGCCGTGCCAAGCTGCGCGCCTATGCGCTGTTCACGCTGCCGGCGCAGCAGAAGATCACGGCGCAGGCCGAGCGCCGGCTTACCGTGCTGCAATCGCTGGAGACGCTGGGCGCGGGCTTCCAGCTCGCCTCGCACGACCTCGACATCCGCGGCGCCGGCAATCTGCTCGGCGAGGAGCAGTCCGGCCATATCAAGGAGGTCGGCTTCGAGCTGTACCAATCGATGCTGGAGGAGGCGATCGTCAACCTCAAGGCCGGCGTCTCCGAGCCCGCCGCCGACCGCTGGTCGCCGTCGATCACGATCGGCATGCCCGTGCTCATTCCGGAGGACTATGTCAGCGACCTCTCGGTGCGGCTGTCGCTGTACCGGCGCCTTGCGGATCTCGAGACCGAGGAGGAGATCGAGAATTTTGGCGCCGAGATGCGCGACCGCTTCGGCGTGCTGCCGGACGAGGTGCGATACCTGTTCAAGGTCGCCGCGATCAAGGCGTTCTGCCGAAGGGCCAATGTCGGCAAGATCGATGCCGGCCCGAAGGGCGCCGTCATCGCCTTCCGCGACAATTCCTTTGCCTATCCCGACCGCCTGGTGTCATTCATCCGCAGCTACGGCCAGGCCGCCAAGGTGCGGCCCGACATGAAGGTGGTGTTCCTGCAGGACTGGGAGACGCCGGAAGAGCGCCTCGCCGGCACGACAGAGATCATGCGGCAATTGGCGCAGCTCGCGGAGAGCAAGAAGGCGGCGTAGCCTGTAACTACGACGCCGCCCGTGACGCGTCCGCCGATAGCCGGGCCAGCAGCGATCTTGCCGTATCCGATGGCGAGAGCGAGTCCACGCTGACGACCGGCTCGCTGCGCATCTCGTGCTTGCCGTTGGAGGTGTGGCGCATCACCGCGGAGAGGCGACGGGCGATCATGTGGGCGGTGCGGAAGTCGGTTTCCGCGAACACGACGATGACCGAACCGTCCTTCTGTGCCGCGCCGAAATCCATCTGCCGCATCAGGCGGCTGAGGATGCGGGCGGCATCGAGCTGGGCGCGGGAATTGCCAGGGTCGAAAGCGAAGCGTGCGACCGACAGGCCGCCGCCGCGGGCCAGCGTCTGCTCGACCGCCTTGGCGAAATCGCGCGCGAAAGCTTCGACCGTCAGCAGGCCGCTGCGCGGATCGAGCCAGCCGCCGGCATCGATCGAGCGCAGCGTGCCGCTCAATTGAGCTTCCATCGCGTGCTGGCGGATCAGGGGCAGCGCGTTGGCCGCGACCTTCGCCGGCTCGCCCGGGATCAGCTCGAGATTGGGCAGGTCGTAAGTCTGCGTCAGCTGGTGCGCGGTGAGGACGACGGGCAGGCTGCGGAAGCGGGTGTCCTCGGCGAGCACGGTGAGGAAGGCGTCAGTGACACGCGCGGTAAAACCTTCGGCAAGCACGACGCCGTCGAGGTCGCGGGTGTTGAGATGTTTCGCGGCAGCCTCGATCGAGAGCGCGCCGACCACGCCGACGCGTTCACCGAACGCGACGGAGAGCGCGGGATAGGCCGCGCCCCTGCCGATCAGGAGCACGGTCGCATCACGTGCGGGATCGCCCTGCGGCAGGACCACCTTCACTTCCGGCAACCGGCGCAGCACCGTGGCATGGAGCGTGCGCACGCGCAGCGCGGCGCGAAGCCGTGCGATCAGGCGATCGGGATTGCCGCCGCGCGAGGAGAAGGGAAGGGCGTTATGAGGCAGCATGCCCGCCGCATCCACGGCCACGAAGGGAAGGTAGGGCGATTGGTCGGCGATCTTCTTGGCGAGCGCGGCCATATGCGGCTCGTGTCCGCCATGCATCGCAGCGAGAATCGCGGCCGGCTGAACCTCTTCGACCGCGCGCGCCGCGCCGGCCCAGTCGATATCGACCACGGGAAACAGCCGGGCCTCGTCCAGCGCCCCGACGAAGGGCGGCCGTTCGGCATTGGACACAAACAGGATCGGGCCCGACTGGGACATTCGTCAAACTCTGATCACGCGACAGTTGCCGCGCAATCTAGTTTGGCCGCATTAATGCGGCGTCAACATACCCGGCGAAACTGCGCCTAGACCGGGCCGGAGCGATCGCGAAAAGCCTCGACCATCAGGGGGTTAAGGCCGAGCTCGCTGAGAGCCTCGCGGGCGCGGGCGTTGTCCTGGGCGCGTCCGGCCAGCCGGTGGCCGGAAAGTCGGTCGGGCAGCGCGGTGAGCAGCGCGCCCTGGCCGAGCCGGCGTGCCCATTCCTGCAGGTCGTTGGAGAGGAAGCGGTAGCCGCCGACGGCCATGATGCCGGAGGGCGGCGCGGTGATGCAGATCGCGCCGCTCGGGCGGTCGAGCCGGGCGGCATAGCCGGTGTCGACATAGTCGCGCGGCGGCTGCGCGATCAGGGTGTCGCCGGCTGGCTGCGGCGGGACATAGGCCGCGATCGGCACCATCGCGCCGCGCAGGCCGAGCGTGCCCTTCGGCGTCAGCAGGATCTCGCCGGCGATGGACGAGCCGGCCTGCTCGCGCGGGGCGCCGTGCGGACCCGGCATCACCGGCACCGGCATGCCGTCCTCGCCGCGGCGGGCGCCGAATAGGCCGGCCTCGCCGAACAGATAGACGTCGGTCAGCGGCGCACGCGGCGCGATCCAGGCATCGCTCGCCGCCACCTGCTCGGGCGCGCGCCACAAGCCGATGACGTTGCGCAAGGACGGCATTCGCGCTGCCAGATCGGCATCGCCGAGCCGCAAGGCAAGCTGCGCGGGCGCGATCAGCACCTCGCATTCGTGCTCGTTGATCTGCTGCTCCAGCACCTCGTTCTCGAAGGGATGATGCAGCGCAAGCGCGCCGCCGGAGAGCAGCCATACGGCGAGCGAGGAAGCAAGGCCGGCAAACGACATCGGCGCGAACGCGGCCATCAATGTCGCGCCCTGCCTGATGTCGGCTTCCAGCGACATCGCGAGCCCGCCGGCGATCAGGCTGAAATGCGGCCGCGGCACCGGGCGAAAGCCTTCCGCCGTAACGTCGAAAGAGATCATCGCCGCCTTGCGGCCGTCCTGGATCACGGCGCGTGTGGTGCCGGGCGGGCGGGCCAGCACCTCGTCGAGCGAAGCCATGCCTTCGGGCAGATCGGTGCCGAAGCCGCAGACGTGACGGATCGAGAAGGCTTCGGCGGCCGCGTGCATCGCGAGGTCGGCATAGCTGACGCCGTCGACCGTGCTCATGGTGACGATGGCGCGCGCCGCGGTGCGATTGAGCGCAGCGGTCAGTTCCGCATGTCGCCACAGCAGCGGCAACACCGCGACGACGAGGCCTGCGCGATGGGCGGCGAGCACGGTGAGCACGAACTCGACCGTCGCAGGCAACTGGATCGCAATGACGGAATTGGCCGGCAGGCCCGATTCGACGAAATAGGCCGACAGCGCCTCGATGGCGGTGTCGGCCTCGGCATAGGTCATCCGTCGCGGCTGGTGCCCGGTCACGCGGGCCTTGTTGAGGGGATCGAGCAGCGCGGTCGCGTGCGGTTGCCGCATCAGCGTGCGCTGGAACAACGTGTCGAGCGTCGGCGATATGGCTGGCTGGTTCACGGCGTCACTTTGCTTGATGAGCGGGAGGCTGCCCCTTCGACCACCAGGTCTCCGGCAAATAGCCTGAGAGCGAGGTGGCCTTGGGCCGTTCTATCCGATTCCAGCGCGCGATCCATTGCTCGGATACGTTAAACAGGGGGATTGTGTAGACGCCCGCAATCAAGGCGCGATCGAGCGCCCGCACCGTCGCGACGAAGTCCGTATGTGCACGGGCCTCGAGAAGGGCGGCGATCATGGCATCGACCGCCGGATCCCTGGCGCCCATGTAGTTGCGGGTCCCCGGATTGTCCGCGGCGGCGCTGCCCCAGTAGAAAGATTGCTCGTTGCCGGGCGATAGCGACTGATCCCAGCGGTTCTGGATCATGTCGAACTCGAACGCGAGCCGGCGCTGGTCGAACTGCACGGGATCGACCGACCGCACGCTCGGCTCGATGCCGGCGCGCTTGAGGTCGCGCTGGAACGCGAGCGCGATCCGCTCCTGGTCGCGGGTCGTGACCAGGATCTCGAATGTGAAGGGCGCCCTGGTCGCGCGGTTGCGCAGCACCGTGCCGTCGAGATCGTAGCCGGCATCCGACAGCAGTTTCAGCGCGGCGCGCAGCGTGGTGCGGTCCCGCCCGGAGCCGTCGGTGGCCGGCAGGCGGTAGCTGCCGTCCATGATGTCGGGCGGAATTCGAGCAGCGAACGGCTGGAGCAGTTCGCGCTCGCGCGCGTCCGCGGGGCGGCCATAGGCCGACAGGTCGGAGCCGGCGAAATAGCCGGCAACGCGCGCATAGAGGCCGAAGAAATAGTTGCGGTTGACCAGCTCGAAATCGAACAGCAGCGTCAGTGCCTGGCGCACGCGGATGTCGGCGAAGAGCGGCCGGCGCGTGTTGAACACCAGGAATTCGGATGGCTGCGGCACGCCCGGCCTGACGGTGTCGCGGATCACCTCGCCGCTTTTCGCGGCCGGAAAATCGTAGCCGTCGTGCCAGCGCAACGGCTCGTGCTCGACGCGGAAATCGTAGAGGCCGCGCTTGAAGGCTTCGAACTGTCCGTTGGCCTCGCGAAAATAGTCGAGCTTGATCTCGTCGAAATTGTAGAGCCCGCGGTTGATGGCGAGGTCGCGGCCCCAATAGTCGGGATTGCGGGTGAGGGTCACGCTGGCGCCGGGCTTCACCGCCGTGACCCGATAGGGACCGGAGCCAATCGGGCTCGTCAGCGTCGTCTCCTCGAAGGTCGCGACGTCGACCGCATGCTTCGGCAGGATCGGCATCAGGCCGAGGATCAGCGGCAGCTCGCGGTCATTGGCCCCTGCGAGGTCGAAGCGGACGGTGAGGGGGTCGGTCGCCTCGGCCTTGGCGACTTTGGCATAGTACTGCCGGTGGTTCGGCCGGCCGTGGTCGCGCAGGAGCTGCCAGGAGAACAGCACGTCCTCGGCGGTGACCTGCTTGCCATCGGAGAAACGGGCGCGGGGATCGAGGCGGAACGTGACGAAGCTTCGCTCGTCGTCGGTCTCGACGCTCCTGGCGAGCAGGCCGTAGAGCGTGAACGGCTCGTCATTGCCCCGCGCGAGCAGGCTCTCGATCACGTAGCTCCGCATCTGCTGCACGGCCAATCCCCTCACGATGAAGGGATTGAGACTGTCGAAGGTTCCGAGCACACCCCAGGTCAACCGGCCGCCCTTGGGGGCATCGGGATTGGCGTAGGGCATGTGGGTGAAATCGGCCGGCATCGCCGGCTTGCCGTGCATGGCGATGGCATGCGTCTCCTCGGCCGAGGCGGCGCCAGTCGAGTGTCCCCCGCCGAGGGCCAAGACGAGGGTTGAGGCCAAGACGCAAAAGCGGACACCGGGGCCCTCGAAAAGGCGTTGGAACATGAACATCAGCACACGTTGATTCGAGGGCCGGGCAGGCTTGAATCCTATCACAGGGAATTTCACCGGACGCAGCCGCGGATGTGGTCAAAGGCGCTTGTCGGCATTGATCTTTTCGCCGGCCACGTTAAGAAGGCACCCAATCGCGCAAGAGCGCCGAGCCCGTCACTTATCCGCCTCATTTGACGGGGAGAGAGCCGCGCCCAAGGCGGCTAGGTTCGGCGCTTAGGAGCGGTTCGGGCACTTCCCGTTCAGAAAGGGTTTTCCGCAATGAATTTCCGTTACTTGGCCGCGTCCGTCCGGCCGCGCGGGCGACTTCTCGCCCTGTTGACGGCGACGGCGTTGGCCGTTCCGTTTGCCGCCGAGGCTCAGACCCCGGCGCCGGCTCCGGGTGCGCCCGCACCCAAAGCGACTCCAGCCCCGAAGGCTCCTCCGAAGGCCGCCCCCAAGGCTCCGGCGCCCGCGGCATCTCCGCAGGCCCAGCCGGCTCCTGCCCAAGGCGGCCAGCAGGGCGCGGCCCAGCCCGCTGACCAGCAGATCCAGCTGATCTACGCCCCCTGGACCAAGTTCTGCCTCAAGGGCCAGGACGCCAATGCCAAGCAAGTCTGCTTCACCGGCAAGGACGGCCGCATCGAATCGGGCCAGCCTGTCATCGCCGCCGTGATCATCGAGCCCGAAGGCGAGCCCAAGAAGATCCTGCGCGTGACGCTGCCGCTCGGCATGCAGCTCGTCCACGGCACCCGGATCATCGTCGACAGCAACCCGCCGCTGCAGCAACCCTATGTCATCTGCTTCCAGAACGGCTGCATGTCTGACTACGAGGCGACGCCTGAGCTCATCAACAACATGAAGAAGGGCCAGAATCTCGTTGTCCAGGCCATCAATGCCAACGGCGCGCCGCTGACCCTGCCGCTGCCGCTCACCGGTGAATTCCAGAAGGCCTATGACGGTCCGCCGACCGATCCGAAGGTGTTCGAGGAAACCCAGAAGAAGCTCCAGGAAGAGCTTCAGAAGAAGGCCGACGAGCAGCGCAAGAAGCTCGAGCAACAGGGCACGCCTCCCGGCACACCTCCGGCTGGGCAGAAGTAATCGGACCCGATCCCGGACATGAAAAAGGCGCTCACCTCGAGCGCCTTTTTTGTTGAGCGATTGTCGGAACGACTCAGTTCAGGGAGGGATTGCGCGGCCGGTAGCCGCCGTCCTTGCTCTTGACGAAGATCTCGGCGACCTGGGAATGCCGGACCGGCTCGCCGGAATCGTCTGGCAACAGATTCTGCTCGGAGACATAGGCGACGTATTCGGACTCCGCGTTCTCCGCGAGCAGGTGGTAGAACGGCTGGTCCTTGTGGGGCCGCACCTCCTCGGGGATCGACAGCCACCACTCCTCGGTGTTGTTGAATTCCGGATCGATGTCGAAGATCACGCCCCGGAACGAGAAGATCCGGTGGCGCACGACCTGTCCGATCTGGAATTTGGCGGTCCGCGCTTTAATCATCCCCCGTCGATAGACCAGGATTGTGGCCGATGCTAGTGGCCTCATCCGGAATTAGCGTTCACTTAAGGGGCGCATAGCCCCCAACTCTTCAGAAAACACTTCATCAATGGTCGATATCCTCAATCTGGCGTTACCTTATTTCGGGCTGATCTTCGTCGGTTTCGCGTGCGGCAAGGCCAAGTCGCTGCCGGAATCAGGCCTCGCCTGGATGAACTTCTTCCTGCTCTACGTGTCGCTGCCGGCACTGCTGTTTGCGATCATGTCGAAGACGCCGTTCTCGGAATTGAACAACCCGCCGTTCCTCATCGCAACCACGCTCGCGACCGTCGCTGCGTTCAGCCTGGCGCTGGTCGTGGGCAAGGTGTTTGGCCGGCTGACATTGCGCGAGGCGACGCTCGCCGGTCTCTCCGGCGGTTACGGCAATATCGGCTACATGGGGCCCGGGCTGGCGCTCGCCGTGCTCGGGACCAAGGCTGCCGCGCCGACCGCGCTGATCTTCTGCTGCGACAGCATCTTCCTGTTCACCATCGTGCCGCTGCTGATCGAACTCTCCGACCGGGACCATCCCTCGATCGTGCACGCCTTCGGCGTCGTGCTGAAGCAGATCGTGCTCAACCCGCTGATCATGTCGGCCTGTTTCGGAGCGGCGGTCGCGGCGCTGCATATCGAGATGCCCGTCGCGATCGATCGTACCATCACCTTTCTGCAGAACGCCGCAGCGCCGACGGCGCTATTCGTGCTCGGCGTCACCGTGGCGCTGCGGCCGTTCGACCGCGTCCCTTGGGAGGTGCCCGGCGTGATCGCAATCAAGCTTCTGTTTCATCCGCTCGCGGCGTTCGGCCTGATGCTCGCGTTCGGGCCGTTCGCGCAGCCCTGGGCCGCAACCGCCGTGCTGATGGCCTCGCTGCCGCCGGCGCTGAACGTGTTCGTGATCGCCCGGCAGAACGATGCCTGGATCGAACCCGCCTCCGTCGCGGTGCTGCTCGGGACGTTTGCGTCCGTGGTCACGCTGACCACCGTGATGTGGGCGATCCAGACCGGACGTCTGGCGTTTCCGTGAGGAGCCCTACCGTCGCCAGGTCGGTGTCAGGCCTTCGCGCATGGCAAACCGGCGAAGCGGGCCGACGGCCCCGAGCAGGTGCATGCCGACGGCCCGGACCGGCTGCAGCGGCAGGAAGTCGTTCAGCAGAGAGCGATTGGCCATATCGATCGCAAACGTGCGGCTCAGGATGTCCGGGCGCCGGGCACGGTCGTAGCGCTTGATCACCTCATCCGCGCCCGGATCCTGGCCAGCAGTGACAGCTTCGCCAGCTAGCCGCGCAATGTCGGCGGCATCGCGGAGGCCGAGATTGAGACCCTGGGCGCCGATCGGGGGAACGACATGGGCGGCTTCGCCGACCAGCGCGATGCGATCGCTGCCGAAGGATTTTGGACGCTCGATCGCCAGCGGGAACAGGTTGCGGCCGGGCTCCACACTCATCCGTCCGAGGATCGAGTGCGACTGCTTCTCGATCGCGGCAGAGAGGTCCTCATCGCTGAGGCCGCGCAGGCGATCCGCTTCCGCGGGTGCTGAAACCCAGACGATGCTGGATCGGTCGCCGGGCAGGGGCACGAACACGCAGGGGCCATGCGGCGTGTGGAACTCGGTGGAGACATTGCGATGCGGCCGCGCATGGCCGACGTTGAAGGTCAGCGCGGTCTGGTTCAGCTCCCGCCGCGTCACCGCAATGCCGGCCGCCTCGCGGCACAGCGAATGCCGACCGTCGGCGCCGACCACAAGCCGGGCCGACAGGAATTGCGCGGAGGCCGTGCGGATGGCGACATCGTCGGCCTCGATGACGACGCTTTCGGCCTCGTCGTCGAAACGGGCGAGATTGGGCAGCTCGGCCACACGCTGTTCCAGCGCCAGCATCAGCGAGCGGTTGTCGATGTTGTAGCCGAAGGCGTCGAGCGCGATTTCGTGACAGGAGAACCGGACTTCCGGCGCGCGAAACAGCCGGCCGGTATCGTCGACGAGGCGCATGACCTCGAGCGCAGCCGCCTTGTCCCTGCAGCGCGGCCAGACGTCGAGCGTCTCCAGCAGATCGATGGAGGCTCCCAACAGCGCGGTGGTGCGATTGTCGGCATAGGGTAGGCGCCGCGCCACCAGCGCAGTCCGCGCACCCGCCTGCGCCAGCGCGATGGCCGCCGCAAGTCCGGCCGGTCCGCCACCGATCACGGCGGCGTCATGGAGTGTCGATGCGTCTGTCATGGAACGACACATGACACGCCCGGCGGCAAATTCAAGTCCACTGATTTTGCCTGATTTTTCGACGAATTGTGCAACCCGGCGACGCCATGGCGGATGTGCAAACCGGCCTCGTTCTGATAGCAGAAACCATGGACAGCCAAGAGGATTCCCTGAAGCCCACGCCCGCGATCCGCGTCGCGGCCTTCTCGGTGCACATCTTCACCGCGTTCGGCGCGGCGCTCGCGCTGCTCGCGATGCTGGAAGCCGTGCGCGAGCACTGGGCGGCGATGTTTCAATGGCTGGGCGTCGCCCTGATCATCGACGCCATCGACGGGCCGATCGCGCGCCGGCTCAACGTCAAGAACGTGCAGCCGAACTGGTCGGGCGACGTGCTCGATCTCGTGGTCGACTTCGTGACCTACGTCTTCGTGCCGGCCTACGCGATCGTGGCCAGCGGGCTGCTGCTGCCGGTCGCAGCGCCCTTGCTCGGCATCGCCATCATCGTCACCAGCGCGTTGTATTTCGCCGATCTGCGCATGAAGGCGGACGACAATCATTTCCGCGGCTTTCCGGCGCTGTGGAATGCGGCGGCGTTCTATCTGTTCCTGCTGCACTGGCCGCCGCTGTGGTCGACGCTGCTGGTGGCGGCACTCGTCGTGCTGACCTTCGTACCATTCCACGTGCTGCATCCGGTTCGCGTCGTGCGGCTGCGCTGGCTGACGATGTCGCTGATCGCACTCTGGGCGGTGCTCGCTCTCTACGTGCTGGAAATGGATTTCCGCGTCGGCACCGGCGTCACCCTCGTGCTTTGCGCCATCGCGCTCTGGATCAGCTTCAGTGATGCCCTGATCCGTCTGGGAAAATCGTTTGGATGATGGACCTCCTCGTTAGCCCCGAAGCCTGGGCCGCGCTGCTCACTTTGACGGCGCTCGAGATCGTGCTCGGCATCGACAACGTCATCTTCATCTCGGTGCTCGTCTCGCGCCTTCCCGAGAAGCAGGCGCACCGTGCCCGGCAAATCGGGCTCTCGCTGGCCCTGGTCTTCCGCCTCATCCTGCTCAGCCTCCTGGTCTGGCTGATCGGCCTCACCGCGCCGGTGCTCTCGGTTGCGGGGCAGGATTTCTCCTGGCGCGACCTCATCCTGATCGGCGGCGGCCTGTTCCTGATCGCCAAGGCGACGCATGAGATTCACGGCGAGGTCGAATCCGATCACGGCCAGAGCGAGAAGCAAACCACGGGCAACGCCTTCTTCTGGGTGATCGTTCAGATCATCGTCGTTGACCTCGTGTTTTCTCTGGATTCGATCATCACCGCCATCGGCATGGCGGAGGACATCAAGATCATGGTCGCGGCGGTCGTGATCGCCTGCGCGGTCATGTATGTTTCGGCCGGGCCAGTCTCGCGCTTCGTCGCGGAACATCCGACCACGAAGATGCTGGCCTTGGCATTCCTCGTGCTGATCGGCGTCGCGCTGGTCGCGGACGGATTCCAGTTCCACATTCCCCGCGGCTATATCTACTTCGCGATTGCGTTCTCGGCGGCGGTCGAGTTGTTCAACGTGCTGGCCAGGCGCAACCGCAAGAAGTCGGGCTAGCCGTCGGTTTAGGCGTTCCGATGCCGTCGAGTTGACAAGGCAGGCGTGATGTCTTTCGCTTGTCCGCGAGAAGAAAAAGAGGAGGTCAGGTGATGACCAAAGCCGTCCGTGTGCACAAGGTCGGAGGCCCCGAGGCCCTGGTCTATGAGAGCGTCGACGTGCCGGCGCCCGGGCCCGGCGAGGTGCGCATCCGCCAGCACGCGGTCGGCCTGAACTTCATCGACGTCTATTACCGCACCGGTCTCTACAAGGCGCCGGGGCTGCCCTTCATCGCCGGCAACGAGGCCTCCGGCGAGGTAGTCGCGGTCGGTCCGGGCGTGACGAATTTCCATCCGGGCGACCGCGTCGCCTACTACTACAATCTCGGCGCCTACACCGGCGAGCGCAACATCCCCTGGGAGAAGCTGGTCAAGCTGCCCGATCACATCACCCACGAGCAGGGCGCCGTGCTGATGCTGAAAGGCCTGACCGTCTGGTATCTCCTGCACAAGACCTTCAAGGTCGAACCGCATCACCGCGTCCTGATCCATGCCGCCGCCGGCGGCATCGGCCTTCTGGCCTGCCAATGGGCGAGGGCGCTCGGGGCCCACGTCATCGGCACGGTCGGCTCGCGCGAGAAGGCCGAGCTCGCCGAGGCCAATGGCTGCGACCACGTCATCCTTTACAACGAGGAGGATTTCGTCGCACGCGTCAAGCAGATCAGCCGCAACGAGGGCTGCGACGTCGTCTATGACGGCGTCGGCAAGGCGACCTTCCCGGGCTCGCTGTCGTGCCTGAAGCCGCGCGGCATGTTCGTCTCCTTCGGTAACGCTTCAGGTCCAGTGCCGCCGTTCTCGATCGCCGAGCTCAACAATCACGGCTCGTTGTTCGCGACCCGGCCGAAGCTCAACGATTATGTCGGCACGCGCAAGGAGCTGCTGGAAGGCGCCGACACGCTGTTTGCCGCCGTCATCAACGGCAAGCTGCACGTGCCGATCAACCACGCCTACGCGCTCAAGGACGCGGCCAAGGCGCATATCGACCTCGAGAGCCGCAAGACCACGGGCGCGTCGATCTTGAAGCCGTAGTATCGTGTCCCGGACAAGCTGCAACGCGCGAGCATTGCAGCGCAGAGCCGGGACCCAGGGGCGACACGGGACTCGCAGAGAGATGGGCCCCCGGCTCAGCAGCGCACCGTCGAAGAGGCGCTGCGCTGCGTCCGGGGCACGAGCGGCTCTATGCCACCCGCCTTGCTGCGCCGGCCCTGGTCAGGATCCCGTCGAGACAATCGATCATCTCGGCGATCTCTGCCTTCCCGACGTTCAGCGCCGGCATGAAACGCAGGGTGTCGACCTGCGGGGCGTTGAGCAGCACGCCTTGCTCGAACGCCTGCGCGACGATGCCGGGCGCGATCGGCAGCTTGAGGTCCAGCGCGAGCAGAAGGCCGCGTCCCCGCACGCCGCCTAGGCCGTGCCGGGCCGAGACTTTCTGCAACTCGCTTTCGAGCAGCAGGCCGGTCTCGGTGACCTGCTTCAGGAAGTTCGGCTTGCCGACCTCCTCGAGCACCGCCAGCCCCGCCGCACACATGATCGGGTTGCCGTTGAACGTGCCACCCTGATCGCCATGCTCGAAGCACGAGGCACGTTCGGTCGCGAGCAGGGCGGCGAGCGGCACGCCGCCGCCGATGCCCTTGCCGAGCGTCATGACGTCGGGCGAAATCCCGGTGTGCTCGTAGTGGAAGAGCTTGCCGGTCCGGCCCATGCCGGTCTGGATCTCGTCGAAGATCAGCAGGAGGCCGTGCGCCTCAGTGAGTGCGCGCAGGTCCCGCAGGAACTGATCGCTCGCGGGCCACACGCCGGACTCGCCCTGGATCGGTTCGAGCATCACGGCAACCGTGTTGTCGTTGATCAGATTCTTCACCGAGGCGATGTTGTTGAGCTTCGCCTTCTTGAAGCCGGCGACCTTCGGCTCGAACAGCGGCTCGAACGCCTTCTTGCCCGAGGCCGACATCGTCGCCAGCGTCCGTCCGTGGAAGCCGCCCTCGAAGCTGATGATCTCGAACGCGCCGCCCTTGTGCAGGCTGCCATATTTCCGCGCGAGCTTGATCGCGCCTTCGTTGGCTTCCGCGCCGGAATTGGCGAAGAACACCTGGTCGAAGGCGCTGTTCTCGACCAGTGCCTGCGCCAGCTTGAGGCTCGGCTCGTTGTAGAAGGCCGGGCTCGGCGTCAGCAGCCGCTTGGCCTGCGCGGTGAGCGCCTCGGCAATCGCCGGCGGCGAGTGGCCGAGACAATTCACGGCCCAGCCCTGCACGAAATCGAGATAGCGCTTGCGCCCGTCGTCCCAGAGGTAGGAGCCGGCGCCGCGGACGAACACGGCCTTTGGCCGTGCGGTGATGTCCATCAGCGCATCATACGGATGGGTGGCGGTGGTCATGTCGAACTCCTCTGGAGGCGGGTGGAAAGCGGGCGCAAAAGCAGAAAGGCCGCACCTTGCGGGTGCGGCCTTCTCGAAGACTTCAGCTGAATTTTAGTGGTTCAGCGGCGTCGTCGGACATGGCGCACCCTCTCATCGTCGCGGGAGCGACGACGGAGCATTTCGGTGCGCTGATGGGTCCGAGCGTTGAACATGGGGCGCGTCCCTACAGCCGAATGGCAGGGCTTGTCAAGCGGACTGTTCCGAACCACCCGTGCGGCGCGTGCCGTCGCGTGCGGTACCATGAGCCGGATGTCGCTCGTATTTCATCCGGGTCCCGCTAGAACCATCGCGCCTCTGGCGCGTTTGTGATCGAAAGGCGGGACTTGGTTCGAACCGGACGAACGGCGGCTCAGACCAAGAGTCGCGGGACCAACGAGACAGTTTCAGCCTTGTCCGATACGCCTTATCCGATCGACCTCGACAGCATTCGCGGCGCGTTTCCGCCCGGCATCGAAGCGCCTCCGCTGCTGGTCGACTTTGCGGGTTGGCTCAAGGGGCGCCCGTGGGGCAGCGTCGGCTGTTTCTCTTTGCAGGGACAATTCTCCGATCACGCCCCGATCGTCGACGGCAGTTCCTTGCGCGACAGGTTTTCGCTGTTCATGCGGCTGCCGGACGGCTCGGCCATCGGCGGCTGGTACGGCGCAGGTCTCGACCGCGACAATCCGCCGATCGTGGGACTGGGGTCGGAAGGCGACTACGAATTGCTCGCGCCGAGCCTTGATGGTCTGCTCGCCAAACTGACCTCGCAACAATTCGACAATGCCTGGAGCGATCTCAATCCGCACGACGAGGTCGAGTGCCAGACGGTCGAGCTCGCACAATGGCTTGCCGGACGGCCGCAGGGCGAGCCGACTCCTCCGGAGGAAGCTTCGTCGGAGCTGCCCGACTTCCGAGGCTTCGTGGAGAAATGGAGCCGGGATCGCGAGGACTATTGGGCCAATCACCGGCTGATGGCGGAGCTCGGCTGGCGGCTGGCCGCGCATTTGCCCAAGGGCAAGAAGCCCTGGGACCGGACGCGCTTCGAGGTCGCGATCGTCGGCAAGCAATACGAGGCGCGCGTGCTCTCGCGCGGGCCCCAGCCGTTCGAGGAAGCTGCCTCAATCGAATCCCTGCTGCGCGATCTGCGCGAGGAGATGCGTCGTGCGCAGCCCGAGCTTGGGTTGTGGTACGCGATGAATTTTGGGCTCTATGCGGACGGTCGCGTCATGCCCAATTTCGAATACGATGTACGCCCGAACATTGACGGCGAGCCGGCAAAACTGTCCGAGGCGCAAGCCGATCTTGCGCGCGCCCCGCGCCCGGAGCGCTGGGTGCCGAAATGGCTGGCGTGACAAGTCGTAGTCCTGATTGTCGCATTTGCCAGGGTTGGCGCTGCACCAGCGACTTACCGCAGCACTATCCCAACCAGGCAGAAGGACCGGGGTCTAAAACCCCGCGACGCTGCCGTGCAGATCGTACGCATCCGCGCGCTCGATCTTCGCGGTGACGATCTCGCCGACGCGCAAGGGGCGGCGGCTGGTGAGATACACCGCGCCGTCGATTTCCGGTGCATCGGCCTTGGAGCGGCCTTTCGCTACCGTCGGGCCGACCTCGTCGATGATGACCTGCTGGCGGGTGCCGACCTTGCGCTTGAGCCTGCGCGCGGAAATCTTCTGCTGTCGCGCCATCAGCGCGTTGTAGCGCTCCTGCTTGACTTCTTCCGGCACGGGGTTCTCGATCGCATTGGACGTGGCGCCGGCCACCGGCTCGTATTTGAAACAGCCGAGACGGTCGATCTCGGCTTCATCGAGCCAGTCGAGCAGATAGGCGAAATCGGCATCGGTCTCGCCGGGGAAGCCGACGATGAAGGTGGAGCGCAGAGCGAGATCGGGGCATTCCTCGCGCCAGCGCTTGATCCGCGCCAGCGTCTTGTCCTGCGCCGCCGGGCGCTTCATCGCCTTCAGCACCTCGGGGCTCGCATGCTGGAACGGGATGTCGAGATAGGGCAGCACCGTGCCTTGCGTCATCAGCGCGATGACCTCGTCGACATGCGGGTATGGGTAGACATATTGCAGCCGGACCCAGGCGCCGAGATCGCCGAGTTCGCGCGCGAGGTCGAGGAATCTGGCGCGGACCTGGCGATCCTTCCACGGGCTCTCGGCATATTTGAGATCGACGCCGTAGGCCGAGGTGTCCTGCGAGATCACCAGCAGCTCTTTCACGCCGGCCCCGACCAGGCGCTCGGCCTCGCGCAGCACGTCGTTGGCGGGGCGCGAGACCAGGTCGCCGCGCAGCTTCGGAATGATGCAGAAGGTGCAGCGGTTGTTGCAACCCTCGGAGATCTTCAAATAGGCGTAGTGCCGCGGCGTCAGCTTGATGCCCTGCGGCGGCACCAGGTCGTGATGCGGATTGTGGGCGGGCGGCAGTGCGCGGTGCACGGCGTCGAGGACGCTTTCATATTGCTGCGGGCCGGTGATGGAGAGCACGCCGGGATAGGCCTGCTCGATCTGCTCGGGTTCCGCGCCCATACAGCCTGTGACGATCACCTTGCCGTTCTCGGCCATAGCCTCGCCGATCGCCGAGAGCGATTCCTGCTTGGCGCTGTCGAGGAAGCCGCAGGTGTTGACGATGACGATATCAGCCCCGTCATGCTTGCGGGCGAGCTCATAGCCCTCGGCGCGCAGGCGCGTGATGATGCGCTCGGAATCCACCAAGGCCTTGGGACAACCCAAGCTGTGGAAGCTAATGCGCGGCGCTCTTTCCATGAAACTTGCTTCTAGATCGTTGAGATTTGCGATCCAAGTAATTGATCTGACAGAAAAATTCAACCGTTTAGAATGCTTCCGTGATGATAAAGCGGTGCTCGTCCGTGACGGCTGGAGCTCATCGGTGCCCTGGACACAAGTCAACGCGACAGCGCAGGTTCAACACACCCGACAGGTGGTCCCCGCTGACGCGGACCTGTTGGTGGCGGGTCGCGTTGTGCTCCTTGAACGGGATAGATCAATCAGACGACCAAGGCTTAGCGGGAGCCGCGAGTTTCCGCCGGACATGGACCTCTCGCCCTTTTTGAGAGTGAACCAACCGTCCTCACTCCCGACGAACTTGCTTGATTCCACGGAGCGTAACTGCGATGCGCCGTTTCATCTTCGGCATGGCTTTGATTATCGTTTCCTATGGAGCGATGTTTCCGGCGCGAGCTGAAGTCGACAAGATCGCCCATGTCTGCGGCCGGCAAGAAGGATTATGTCCGGAATTCAGGCCACGCGTGAAAGCACCTGATCGGTGGACGAGGGACGAGGCGGCCAGTCTCAAATACGGCGCCTCGATGTTCGTGCCTAACGGGAAGAGCTTCGGTAAAGCAGAGGCAATCATCTATGCCGAAGGCCGCTACAACAAGGACCGGACCGAATTGGTTCAATGGGTCGCAGCCAGCGATCGGGACTGGGCGACGACGTCCGGCAAGAATGCCAAGATCACCACGCTTCCTTCGGTCGACCCCAAGGTCATTATCAAACGTTACGACAATCCGTCCCTGAAGGACCAACCGGTCGAAGTGATCGCGCATTACGCCGATCTCGACAAGGACGGCAATTCCTACGTCGTGCGGCTAGTGGTCTCCGGCCTCAGCGAGGCGGCGGTGCTGGCTGCCGTACCACTTCTCGACAAGATGATCGCTGGCGCGAAGATTCCGTGAGAGCATGAGCCAGATGCTCGGTCCGGCTAGCGACCGATCGGGCTCCGATAGACCACATAGCTCTGCTTCGCGTCCGAAAGCCCAAATCTCGCCTGAGCGAGTACGAGCCCGCCTGCGCGGTACGCTTTTTGGGAGCTGCAGCTCAAGCTTACATCCGTTCGTTCAGGCGCACCCGAGCGACACGAAGCTGACCTCGGGCGCAGCCGTCTGATCCATATCTGAACTGCCTGATTGAGGGGCCTGAGCTAGTTCCAATCGCTTACAATTACAACCCTTTGCAGAGCGTTCGGGCGTGCTATGGATGAATCACCTGCCGCGAGTGAGCCATGAGCGCCGAACAGTCGCCCAAAATCGTGATCGTCGACGAAAGCCCGATCCGGGCCGCGATCCTGGAGGAGGGGTTGCGGGAGGCCGGATTCACGCAGGTCGCCCATATCCGCGAGATGCAGAGCCTGCTTGCCCGTATTTATGCGGTGGACCCCGACATCATCCTGATCGATCTGGAGAACCCCAGCCGCGACGTGCTGGAGGCGATGTTCCAGGTCAGCCGCGCCGTGAAACGGCCGATTGCCATGTTCGTCGACCAGAGCGATTCCGCCTC
Source organism: Bradyrhizobium tunisiense (assembly GCF_042263385.1). Classification (NCBI taxonomy): domain Bacteria; kingdom Pseudomonadati; phylum Pseudomonadota; class Alphaproteobacteria; order Hyphomicrobiales; family Nitrobacteraceae; genus Bradyrhizobium; species Bradyrhizobium tunisiense. Next base: position 1,089,731 of record NZ_JBHLEV010000002.1, on the reverse strand, counting down.
GATCCAGGCCTCGGTCGAGGCGGGGGTCTCGGCCTATATCGTCGACGGGTTGAAGAAGGAGCGCATCAAGCCGATCCTCGACCTCTGCGTGTCCCGCTTCAACGCCTTCGCCAAGCTCCAGGAGGAACTGGAGCGCACCAAGTCGCAGCTCGAGGACCGCAAGATCATCGAACGCGCCAAGGGCATTCTGATGAAGGTGAAGGGCCTCACCGAGGACGAGGCCTATGTGCTGCTGCGCTCCACGGCGATGCGCGAGAAGAAAAAAATCGGCGAGATCGCGCAGTCGATCATCACCGCGTCGGAGATGCTGAAATGACTGCTCCCCTCCGTATCGGGTTCATTCCGCTGGTCGATGCCGCAGCCCTGATCGTTGCCGTCGACAAGGGGTTCACCGCCGCCGAGGGGCTCGAAGTCGAACTGGTGCGCGAAGTCTCCTGGTCCAACGTCCGCGACAAGCTCAATATCGGCCTGTTCGACGCCGCGCATCTGCTAGCGCCCGTGGCGATCGCGTCCTCGCTCGGGCTCGGCCACGTCAAGGTGCCGATCGCCGCGCCTTTCAATCTGGGCGTCAACGGCAATGCAATCACGGTGTCGCCGGCGCTCCATGCTGCCCTGATGGAGGAGGTCGAGGGCGACCGTTTCGACCCGCTCGCCACTGCGAAAGCGCTGGCACGGGTGGTTGCCAAGCGCCGCAAGGCAGGGGCTGAGCCGCTGACCTTCGGCATGACCTTCCCGTTCTCGACCCACAATTACCAGCTACGGTTCTGGATGGCCGCGGCCGGCGTCGATCCCGACGAGGACGTGCGCCTCGTGGTGCTGCCGCCGCCTTACATGGTCGACAGCCTCGCCAATGGCCATGTCGACGCATTCTGCGTCGGTGCGCCCTGGAACTCGATTGCAGTCGATCTCGGCATTGGTCATATCCTGCACTTCGTCTCGGACATCCTGGACCGCGCAGCGGAGAAGGTGCTGGCGGTCCGCCAGGTCTGGGCCGACAAGAATCCGGATGTGGTCGCTCGCCTCGTGCGCGCGGCAGTGAAGGCCGGCGAGTTCATCGAGCATCCGGACAACCGGACCGAGGCGGCGCGTATCCTGGCGCAGCCCGAGCGGATCGGCGTCGACGCCGAAGTCATCCAGCGCACTCTGACAGGACGCCTGAAGATTTCCCCGGATGGCACCTTCCGCGAAAGCGGCCGCTACCTTCTGGTGGGGCGGGAAGGGGCAGGGCGCCCCGATCCGGTCCAGGCCGCCTGGCTCTATGCGCAGATGGTGCGCTGGGGGCAGACCGCGCTCAGCCCGGAGGGCGTCAAGACGGCGATGGCCGTGTTCAGGCCCGACCTTTACGATGCAGCTCTCGGCCGTCGGCCGCCCGAGCAGGCTCCGGCAGCGTTCGGTGCTTTCGCTGGCCCGGTTTTTGATCCCGACAACATCCCAGGGCATCTTGAGGCCTTCGAGGTTGGGCGCTGGAAGGCCTGATTCGGGTTTGCATCGTTTTTGAGCAGTCGATTCGATCGCCCAAACATTGATCAGAGTGCCCGAATTTCGTGAACGTGCACACCCCGAGATTTTCCGGGTGGGCGCCTAATCAACTGAAAAGACGAAGCTTTCCATTTTCACTAAGCTGGCACGCAACTTGAATGTTGCAGTGCGGCCAGCTTGTCACAGGTGCCTGCTGAGCCGAGTCCTACAGCAACGAAGCTGATCGGACCGTTGGTGGCCAGGCGGGCTCTCGAGCCGGCAAGGTTGCTCGCGGGTCGCACCAATTTCCGTCGAAGCCACCGAGGTGGCCGCAGGAGCTTCGTTACCGACCATGAAAATCGATACGCTCGCAGTCGACTTTACCGACGAGCAGAAACGCTATCTCGAAGGCTTCACGACCGGTCTGCAGATCAGCCGGGTCGGGCGCGGTCTTGGCGGCGGCGGCGCCGGCAAGGCAAACGCGGAGCCGACCGGTCCCGATGCCGTGCACATCAAGGCGCAGGACAAGGTCATCGCGTCGGGCAAGAAGCTCGCCGACCAAGAGAAGTTCAAGCGCGACGAGCACCCCTTCGACGCCTATCCGAGACTGCGCCAGCAAGCGCTCGACAACGCGCCGCCGAGCCCGGCGGACAATTTCCGCTGGCGCTATTACGGCATCTTCTATGTCGCGCCGACGCAGGACTCCTACATGAGCCGCCTGCGGATTCCGAACGGCATCATGAAGCACTGGCAGATGTCAGGGCTTGCCGATCTCGCCGAAGAGCTCTGCGGCCCCTACAGCCACGTCACGACGCGCGCCAACCTGCAGCTCCGCGAGATTCCGCCGAAGCACGCGATCAAGCTGCTCGAAGGCATTCAGGAACTCGGCCTGTGCTCGCGCGGCTCCGGCGCCGACAACATCCGCAACGTCACGGGCACGCCGACGGCGGGCATCGATCCGCAGGAAATCGTCGACACGCGGCCCTATGCGCGCGAGTGGCATTACCACATCCTCAACGACCGCTCGCTCTACGGCCTGCCGCGCAAGTTCAACGTTGCCTTCGACGGCGCCGGCAGGATCGCCGTGCTGGAGGAGACCAACGACATCGCGTTTACGGCCTATGAGGTGAAGGACGGCTTCGGCGTCGAGCCCGGAATCTGGTTCCGGCTCGGCCTCGGCGGCATTACCGGCCACAAGGATTTTGCAAAGTATTCCGGCATCATCGTCAAGCCGGAGCAGGCGACCGCTGTTGCCGATGCCATCGTGCGCGTGTTCATCGACCATGGCGACCGCACCAACCGCAACAAGGCGCGGCTGAAATACGTGCTCGACGCGATGGGCCACGACGGCTTCCTCAAGCTGGTCGAGGAACGGCTGAAGACGTCATTCGTGCGCGTGCCCGAAGAGGCGTTTCTCCCGCGCCCCGCAGCGGACCGCATGGCGCATGTCGGCGTGCACAAGCAGAAGCAGGACGGCCTCAACTGGCTCGGCGTGTCGCTGACGCTCGGCAAGCTCACCTCCGAGCAGATGCGCGGCCTTGCCAAGGTTTCGCGCGACCTCGGCGACGGCGAGATTCGGCTGACGGTCTGGCAGAACCTGCTGATTTCAGGAGTGCGCGACGAGAACGTCGAACTCGCCATTGCGGCCATCAAGCAGATCGGGCTCGCGGTCGAGGCCTCGCATATCCGCGCGGGCCTGATCGCCTGCACCGGCAATGCCGGCTGTCGCTTTGCCGCGTCCAATACCAAGCGCCATGCCGCGGAGATCGGCGACTGGTGCGAGCCGCGCGTTGCAATGGACAAGCCGGTCAACATCCACGTCACCGGCTGCCACCATTCCTGTGCGCAGCATTACATCAGCGACATCGGCCTGATCGGGGCGCGCGTGCCTGTCAACGAGGACGATACGGTCGAGGGTTATCACCTCTTCACCGGCGGCGGCTTCGGTCCCGACGCCGATGTCGGGCAGGAGGTCTATCACGACCTCAAGGCCGAGGACGCGCCGAAGACGGTCGAGGCACTGCTCAAGGCCTATATCGCCCATCGCGCGTCTCCCGACGAAACCTTCCTCTCCTTCGCGCGCCGCCATGACGGCGAAGCGCTGCGCAAGCTTGCCGATGCACAGGTGTCCGCATGAACCAGATCACCCCTCCGCCCAAGCTCGACATCATTCCCGCCAGCGCCCCGTTCTCCGATGCGCAGCGCTCCTGGCTGAACGGTTTCTTCGCAGGGCTGCTGTCGCCTGACGTCGCCGCGCCGCTGTCGGCGGAGCAGGGCGCTGCCGTCATGCAAGGCGGAGCCGGTGACGGTGACGACGGCGAAGCGCCTTGGCACGACCAGACCATGCCGATCACTGAGCGGATGAAGCTCGCCGAGGGCCGTCCCGTGCGCCGCAAGATGATGGCGGCGATGGCGCAGCAGGATTGCGGCCAGTGCGGCTACAATTGCCACGACTATTCGGAGGCGATCGCAGGCCGCAGCGAAGCGCGGCTCAATCTCTGCGTTCCCGGCGGCAAGGAAACCGCGCGGATGCTGAAGTCGCTGTACGAGGAGCTCGACAAGGCCCCGGCGGCCAAGGCAGGTGACAAGCCGGACGCTCCAGCGCCGGCGGTGACCGTCACGATCGCAGAGCCCGGCCGCTCGCGCGACAACCCTGTTACCGCGACCTTCCTGTCGCGCCGCCTGCTCAACAAGGGCAAATCGGAGAAGGAAACCTATCACGTCGAGTTCGATCTTTCCGAGAGTAGGCTCGACTACGTCGTCGGCGACTCTTTTGGCGTGTTCGCGCGCAACGATGTCGGCCTCGTCGACCAGATCATCGCGCTGCTCGGCGCCTCCCACACCACCAAGGTCAACGGCAAGACGCTGCGCGAGGTGCTGATCGACGACGTCTCGCTGTCGCCGGCACCCGACACGCTGTTCGAGTTGATCTCCTTCATCACCGGCGGCGGGGCGCGCGAAAAGGCGCGGGCGCTGGCACAGGGGGAGGATCCCGATGGCGATGCCGCAACTCTCGACGTGATGGCGGCGCTGCAGAAGTTTTCCGGCACGCGGCCGCACCCGGAGGCCTTCGTCGAGGCGCTGGAGCCGCTCCAGCCGCGGCTCTATTCGATCTCGTCCTCGCACAATGCAACGCCCGGAAAGCTGTCGCTGACGGTCGATTCCGTGCGCTACGTCGTCGGCAAGCGCAGGCGTCTCGGCGTCGCCTCGACCTTCCTCGGCGAGCGCATCAATGAGGGCGAGAATCTCAAGGTCTATGTGCAGAAGGCGCACGCCTTCGGCCTGCCGCGAGACCCGAAGACGCCAATCATTATGATCGGTCCCGGCACCGGCATCGCGCCGTTCCGCGCCTTCCTGCTCGACCGCAAGGCGACCGGCGCACCCGGCAAGAACTGGCTGTTCTTCGGTCATCAGCGCAGCGATTGCGACTTCTTCTACCAGGAGGAGCTCAACGCGATGAAGACCTCGGGCCTGCTCACGCGCATGTCGCTGGCCTGGTCGCGCGACGGCGAGAAGAAGTTCTACGTACAGGACCGCATGCGTGAGGTCGGCCGCGAGGTCTGGACCTGGCTCGCCGAAGGCGCGCATCTCTACATCTGCGGCGATGCCAAGCGCATGGCCAAGGACGTCGAGCGCGCGCTGGTCGACATCGTCGCCCAGTTCGGCGCACGTTCGACCGATGAGGCCGTCAGTTTCGTCGCCGAACTCAAGAAGAGCGGCCGTTTCCAGGCTGACGTGTACTGAGGACTGTCACTCCACCATCATCCGAGCCGGTTCCAACTGGCTCGGATTTGAACGAATAAGATTCTCGGAACCCTCGTTTCGGAAGAATTTGGACCTGCAATCGGGCCCTTCCGAAGAACCATTATCGCTATTTGCGCGACCGTCTTGCCTCCCGCCCTGGTTGATCCTTCATAATCGCGCAAATGGGGCGTTGGAGATCGACCATGCGCGAACTATCGGCGGAAGCCAGACTGCACTTTTACGCGCGCTCGCTCTCGCGGCAGACCCGGGCGAACGCCCATCATCTGGCGCTCTACAGCGCGTTTGCGGTTATCGCGGCCATCGTGTTCGGCACGCTATCGGTGCATCCGTTCTGACGGTCTCGTAGGGTGGGCAAAGCGAAGCGCGCCCACCGCTTGTCTCAATCATGCGAAGATGGTGGGCACGGCGCGCTGCGCCTTTGCCCACCCTACGGCACCTCTCGTGCCTCAAGCCCCGCGCTTGAACGGCGCGACCTCGATCCCCGCAGCCTTCAACGCCTGACGCAAGCCGCGCGCTATGTCGACCGCGCCGGGCGTATCGCCGTGGATGCAGACCGTGTCGGTGCGCATCTTGATCACCTTGCCGGTGACCGAGACCACCGCGCCGTCCTGCACCATGCGCACCACGCGGTCGGCGATCGCCTTGGCATCGTGCAGCACCGCGCCGGGCTTCTTGCGCGAGACGAGATTGCCGTCGTCCTCATAGGCGCGGTCGGCGAATACCTCGTGGACCATGGGCAGGTTGGCCGCTTCGCCCGCCTGCACCAGCTTCGAATTGGCGAGCACGACGAAGATCAGGCTGGGATCGACCGCCTTGATGCCGGCGGCGATCGCCTTTGCCGTCATGTCGTCCTCGCAGGCGACGTTGGAGAGCGCACCATGCGCTTTCACATGGGTGACCTTGTGGCCGGCTGCGGTGGCGATCGCCTGAAGCGCGCCGATCTGGTAGGCGACGAGGTTCTCGATCTCGGAGGCTTTCAGCCCCGCGATCGGATGCCGGCCGAAGCCGTGCAGGTCGCGGTAGCCGGGATGTGCGCCGACCGAGACGCCGCGCGCCTTTGCAAGCTCCACCGTCCTTCGCATGATGTCGGGATCGCCGGCATGGAAGCCGCAGGCGACATTGACCGAGCTTGCGAGCTCAATCATTGCGGCGTCGTTGCCCATCTCCCACGCGCCAAAACCTTCGCCGAGGTCGCAATTGAGGTCGACTGTCTTCATGGGTGCTCTCCGCCTCTGGTCTTGTTGTTGCGTTTATGGCTCCGCGGTGACCTGCCAGGTCCCGGCGTCGACGGCGCTCACCGCATAGCCTGCAACGTTGGCATCGCTGAGCGCCTCGATGTTGAGCGCGACGGTGTCGGCAGAACGCAGCCGATCGGGCAGGGCCCGGATCAGTTGCGCGAATTTCTTTGCCTCGTCCTGCGCCTCGGCCATGCCGACCGCCTCGAAGCGAAACGCCGTTCCCGCCGAGGTCTGCGCGAGACGGCCGACATCGGCCGTGATGACAGTTGCGATCTTGGGATAGCCCCCGGAGGTACCGCGATCCATCATTAGCGCGATCGGCGAACCGTTGCCGGGGACCTGGATGCTGCCGTTGACCGTGCCGTCGGAAACGATGTTGTGGCCGTGCAGATGCTTGATGGCGGGGCCCTCAAGCCGATAACCCATGCGGTCGGACGTTGCCGAGATCTTCCACTCGCTGTCCAGGAAGAGTGCCTTGTTGGCATCGTCGAACTCGTCGTCCTGCGGCCCCAGCAGCACACGGATCGGGCCGCTCGCGGGCTTCGGCAGCTCGATCCGCAGTTCCGGTGCGCCGCTCGCCGCATCAACGTTGAACTCGTCGCCGGCCTGGAGCGGGCGCGGGTAGGGGCTGCCGAGGCCCGCGCGCGCATTGACCGCGAGACTGCCGAATACCGGCTCGCCCTTGATGGCGCCTTCGATGGCGAGATAGGTGAAGGCGCCGCCGCGGGCAAAGCCCAGCGTCAGCGTCTCGCCGTCCTTCAGCGTCACTGACGTGTCCATGGCGAGGGGGCTTCCGGCAACGTCAGCGTTACGCGGCGCGCCCGAGATCGCGACGCGTACGGCGCCGTCACGCGCGGTAAAGGAGGCGCCGAACGGCCCGATCTCGACGGCGGCCGCGAACGGCTCGTTGCCGACCAGCGTGTTCGCTGCAGCCAGCGACAACCGGTCCATCGCCCCGCTCACGGTCAGGCCATAGCGCTGCGCGCCATGGCGGCCGCCGTCCTGGACGGAGCTGGCAGGGCCGATGCTGGCGACGACGAGCCGGCTCATGCGTTCACCTGCTCGGCAACGATCTCGCCGGCTTCCGCCGCGCGGTCCAATTCGTCGAACCTCTTGTGGTCGATGGCGAAGAACGTCACGCGGTCACCGGGCTCGGTAAGGAAGGTCGGATTGCGGTGGAGCTGATAGGTTCGCACAGGCGTGCGGCCGAGCAGGTGCCAGCCGCTTGGCGCGGCCAGGCATTGGATGCCCGCCTGGATGCCGCCGATCGAGATGGTGCCGGCGGGCGTCAGCAGCCGCGGATTTTGCCGCCGCGACATGTGCAGCGATTTGTCGAGACCGCTGAGATAGGACCAGCCCGGCGTGAAGCCGATCATGGCAACCTTGTAGTCGCCGCCGGCATGGCGGGCGACGATGTCGTCTGGCGTGGTGCCGAGTGCCTTGGCGACATCCTCGAGATCGATGCCGTGCTCGCCGCCATAGGCGACGGGAATGCGCCAGCGGCGAGCCTTGGTCACCGGCGGCAGCGGCCGGGTGGCGAGCGCGAGCAGCTTGTCGCCGAGCGCGTCGAAGCCGATCTTGCTGGGATCGTAGTGCACCAGCAGCGAGCGATAGGTCGGCACGGTCTCAGTGATGCCGTCGATGGGGCTCGCAGCGAGCGCCTTGTCGAGCGCCAGCACGCGCTGGTTGGCGACGTCATCGATCGTGCGGCTGAACTCGACAGTGACGGCGCTGTCGCCACTGGGCAGAAGGCGGGGCGGGGGAAGCGTCGCGGCCATGAGCTGTCGAAGAGCTGTCGAAATCGGGCTTCTGAGGAATGCGGCCCCCGACGTGAGGGTTCCGCTTCGTCCTGCTTCGCGTAAATGCGGCCGCAAGTCCAATAAATTAATGCAAGTGGGCGCGATAAGACCTTGTTATCGCGTCGCATAACGGCTCAGCCGCCCTGCGTTATTGATGGCCTCTTGGCCCTTGACGCAAGAGCTGCGGCTCGCAAGATGCGCGCGTTCTTTCCCGCACCTCGGAGCTCGTTGTCGTCCATGTCGCTGTCCCCCGAAGCCCGCAAGACCCTCGCCGGCATCACCACCGCCACCATCACCACGGTCCTGCTGAAGAAGGGCCTGCGCAATGTGTGGATGCGGGGCGCGCGGCCGCTGCGCCCGGGCCTGCCGCGCCTGGTGGGACCGGCCTTCACGCTGCGCTTCGTGCCGGCGCGCGAGGATCTGGCGACGCCGGAATCCTGGTCGTCGCCGATCTCGACCCGTACCGCGATCGAGGCGATGCCGGAGGGATGCATCGCCGTGGTCGATGCCATGGGCATCACCGACGCCGGCATCTTCGGCGACATTCTCTGCGCCCGCATGATGAAGCGCGGCGTCACCGCGCTCGTCACTGACGGTGTCGTGCGTGACGTCGAGGGCGTGCTCGGCACCAATTTGCCGGTGTGGTGCGACGGCTATGCCGCGCCGCCCTCCGTGGCCGGCCTGACCTTCGTTGGCTGGGGCGAGCCGATCGGCTGCGGCGGGGTCGCTGTTTTCCCGAACGACATCGTGGTCGCCGACCAGGACGGCTGCGTGCTGATCCCGCAGGCGATGCTCGATCACGTCCTCAACGAGGGCGTCGAGCAGGAGCGGATGGAAGCCTGGATCGTCAACGAGGTGAACAACGGCGCGGTCTTGCCGGGGCTCTATCCCATGAACGCCGAGACCAAGGCGCGCTACGCCGCCAGCAAGAAGTAACAGGAGCGAGGACCCCATGGAGATCACTGTTGCAGGCACGCGGCCGACCCGCCGCGCGCCCAAGGAAAACTTCACCGGCACCGTGTGGCAGGACCCGGTCATCATGGCGCCCGCGCCGGCGCGGCTGAACTGCTCGCGCGTTGCCTTCGAGCCGGGCGCGCGCACCAACTGGCATTACCATCCGCTCGGGCAGACGCTCTACGTCATCTCCGGCGTCGGGCGGGTGCAGACCAAGGGCGGCCCCGTCAGGGACATCCGTCCCGGGGACACCGTCTGGATTCCGCCGGGCGAATTGCACTGGCACGGGGCCTCGCCGACCAACGGCATGTGCCACATCGCCATGCAGGAAGCGCTCGACGGCGTCTACTCGACCTGGCTGGAGCCGGTGACGGACGCGGAGTATGGGGCGGCGTTGGGCTAAGAAAGCCTTGTGCGTGTATCCCGGATTTGCGCAGCAACGCTGGCGCGTTGCAGCGCGTCCGGGACACGGCAAACCTACATCCGCTCCGCCGTCCAGGTGCCCTTGCACAGCGCGCCGCGCCAGGTGCCGGAGCCCGAGGTGCCGCTGAGCCGGCCGAAGCCTACGGCACGCTTGATACCGGTGCTCAGGGTGACGTTGATGCTGCCGGCATCGGCCACGCGGCCCGACGCCGACACGGCCGCGCTGCTCGAGGCGATCTGGCCGTTGTTGATGCCGATCGCAACGTTCGCGCCGTTGCCGCAGGTCTCGCTCGCTGACGAGATGCGAACATTCCAGGTGCCGTCGAAAGTGCTTGTCGCCGCATCAGCCTGTGCGAGCGGGAAGGCGATGGCGACGATGGTGGCGAAGAGACCCTTGCGAAATCCGTTCATGACACGCCCCTGTGGGTTGACCATGCGGGGACGGTGACATGCCTGTGGAACCGGCGATGTGAGGGCTGTCACGTGCGCGCGAGGCTGTGTGACGTTGCGCACCTCGCCACGGCACGCGCACAAAAGCAAAGGGGCCCGCATGACGGGCCCCTTGTCTCTCCCGGAACGACAGCCGGCCTCAGTTCACCCGCGTCCAGGTCTGGCCGCCGCAGAACATGCCGCCGAAGGCGCAGCCCTGCACGCGCAGCCGGTCCGTGCCCTTCATCGCGATGGTCGAATCGTAGGTCGAGCCCGAGTTGGGGTCGAGGATACGGCCTGACCATTTCTGGTCCTTGCCGGGCTTCATGTTGATCAGCACCTGCTCGCCGTTCTGGTTCGATTTGGAATCGACCGAATAGCCGCAGAGATTGCTGCCACATTGCTCGATGCGGACCTTGCCCTCCTTCTCCTCGGTGAGCCAGACGCCGAGTGGCGAGCTGAGATCGCGAGTGGCTGCGGCCGGAGCCGACGTGGCTGCGGCAGCCTGAACGGGAGCGGGAGCGGGCGCCGCGGCAGGTGGTGGAGGCGGTGCCGGTGGCGCTGCAGCCACGGTCGGCGCGGGCGGAGGCGCCACGGCGGGGGCTGCCTGCTGCTGCGGCGCAGGGGCGGATGGCGGCGCAGGCGGCGGCAGCACGGCCGTATCGGCCGGTGCGGTGGCGGCAGTAGTTGCCGGCGGCGCCGGCGGTGGCGGTGGCGGTGCAGGAGCCGGTGCTACGGCCGCAGCTGCAGGCGTCTGCGCGGTGGCGGGCGGCGCGGCAGGAGCTGGAGCTGGTGCCGCCAGCGCTTGCGGATCGACCGTCGCCTGCTGCGGCGCTTGCTCATTCTTCTTGGCTTTCTTGGCCTTGCCCTGGCCGGTGTTGTCGTACACGCCGGGAATCTGCACCGTGCCGCGGTCCGGATCGATCCGGATGGTGCGCCCGCCATATTCGAACGTGTACTGTGCTTGAGCAGCTGTACTCGCCAAAAGGAATGCGGCCGCGGCCAACAGCTTCCTCATTTCCATCTCCTGAGCAGATAGTCCCCGGACCGACGCTTACGCCCCGGCTTGATCCTCAAACGTGATCTAGATCACTGTTCTCGGTATGAGTCGTGCTCACGCCGGCCTTGGTTCAATAACGCCGAACTCTGCCTGGAGTTGGGCGGGCGATGCCCCCCGTCCGCGCCTGATCCGCGAGAATTCAGCGCGCCCCGCCTATTTCCGCGGACAACCCGCATTGGCCGCCTGTTGGGCGCGGGCAAGCGCTACGTCGTTCGCCTTGTCGGCATGAACATCGACGGAACCGACGAGGCAGGCCTTTGCGCCGCTGATCGCGAACACGGAGAGCTCCTGCAGCTCCTTTTCATCCTCGCCGACCCGTCGCCACGTGCGGATTACCGCGGCCCTCGGTACGCCGGCACGCATGATCCACTGCACCTTATCGCCAAACGATTTGCGGGCACCGCGCCATTGCGCAGTCGGCCCGGACACTTTCTCGATTGCGCTCCGAGGCGCAATCGTGACCGATACGATGTTGCCTTCGTCGGCAAAGCTCACCACGTAACCGGCCGGCCCAGGGCAGGTCCACACACCAAGCTCGTCTGTCGACTCGTCCTTGCAGGCCGGCCCGGTCGCCGGTGTGAACTTCGACTGTGCGAGCGCACCGTGGACGCCGCTGATCCCGAGCACAATTGCGACCACCAGTTTCCTTCGCATGTCAGTCGAACCACGTTGCGTAGATCTTCTTGTAGCTGCCGTCTTCCATGGAAATGTGCAGCCATTGGTCGACGAAGGCCTTCAGCGCCATGTCGCGCTGGAGCCAATAGGCCTTCTCCGAGAAGTCGAACGGCTTTTCGGGATGCACCGCGCAGAGCACGCCTGCGTGCTGCTTCTGCTGGTAGCGTGTCTCGGAAGCGTCCGTCATCATCAAATCGGCATTGCCCTTGGCGATCTCGTCGAAGATCATCGTGTTGTCGGGAAAGACGGTGATCTCGGCATCGCGGATGTTGGCGCGCGCGAAGCGCTCGTTGGTGCCGCCGGGATTGACGATCACGCGGGTGCCCTTCTTATCGATGTCGGCGATGCTCTGGTACTTGCCGACGTCGGCGCAGCGGGCGATCGGCGTCTTGCCCTCGCGCATGATCGGCGTGGAGAAGAAGCCCTTCTTCTGTCGGTCGAGCGTGACCGAGACGCCGCCCATCGCGATGTCGAACTGGTCGGCCTCGAAATCCTGCATCAGCTTCGGCCAGCCCGTCGGGACGAATTCGACCTTGACCCCGAGCGCCTTGCCGAGCGCCTGCGCCATGTCGACATCGAATCCGCTGAACTGCTGCGTCGGCTTGTCCAGATAGGTGAACGGCTTGTAGTCGCCGGTCATACCGACGCGCAACGTGCCGCGCTTGACGATCTCGTCGAGGCGTGAGGGCGTCTGCTGCGCCTGCGCCGAAAGGCTTGCCAACAGCGCCATGGCCAAAGCGGTTACGATTCGAACGATCATCTTCTCCACCCCTGCGCGAGCTGTCATTGTGCGGCTCTTGAGGTTGGGTTTAGATCAGATGCCCGTCGCTGACGAGGCGGAAATCGAAGGGAAATTTGAAATGACGATCTCGATGCACGAGGCCTCGGTCGGCCTGTTCGTGCCTTACCTGCGCAACTTGTCTGTCCTGCTCGACAAAGGTGTGGCCTATGCCGAGACCCGCAAGTTCAATCCGACGGTTTTGCTCGGTATGCGCATTGCGCCGGACATGTACGATCTGGCGCAGCAGGTCGGTGAGGCCTGCCGCCACGCCACCGTTGCGGCGGCCCTGCTGGCGCAGCGCGAGCCGGTGGCGATGCCGGTGCTCGAGCACGACCTGGCCGGGCTTCAGGCCCGCATCGCGACGTCGATCGAGTTCATCGAGAGCTTGCCGCGCGCAGAGATCGACGCGGCGGCGGAGCGGAATGTCTTCTTCAAGCTGAAGAACGGGACCGAGCTGCCCTTCACCGGGCGGACGCTGCTGCTGACGTTCAGCGTCCCGCAGTTCTTCTTTCACGTGACGACGGCCTACGACCTGTTGCGGCACGCCGGCGTCGAGCTGGTGAAGCGGGACTTTCTCGGCCCGCGCGAGCGCTAGAGCATGATCCGGACCCGAAAGGCCGCGTTAGCGCAAAGTGCGAAGCGGCTTTCCGGGGAGATCATGCTCAGACGATATCTGATCGCGCTTTAGGCTTCGCCTTTGCGCTCGTAATCGGCGAGCGAGCTGCGGCCGGCGATCTCGCTGCGCAGCTCTTCGAAGCGCCGCTGGGCCTCGTCCTCCTGCTCGTCGACGAAGCGCACGGCGGCCTCGCTCGTCATCGGGCCGTTGACCACGGGCGCGGACTGCTCGCCGATGGTCTCGTGGACGTAGAATTGGCCGTCATCGCCGCGATGCACCGTCCATTTGAGGCGGATCGCGACCATCGGGCCGGGGCCGACCTTGCTGTAGCCGTCGGCATCGGTGTGCTCCGGCACCAGCGGTTGCTCTTCGACGACCGGATGCTCTTCGACTGACGGATGCTCGTCGATCGACGGATGCTCGTCGAGCACCGGATGTTCGTCGACGACCTGCTGCTCGTGGGGGTCCTTGTGATCGCGCTCGCCGGCGATCACGATTTCGGTCTCGGTCTTGCGAATGACGAGAACGGGCTCGGGATTCTCCAGGATGCTGGCGATGGTCGCCAGCGTTTGGTCGGTCGGATCGATCTCTGACAAGGGGGCATCCTCCAGCTCGACACGGGCGGCCAGTCTGTCCCGCTACCGCCGTGCTTCCGCCTCCATTACGCGCGTTTGATTAAGGCTGAGTTGGGGCCCGATCTGCACCAAAATGGGACGCTTTCTGGCGTCCCGAAGGCGGGTGGACCGGACGCCGGCGCGTGATTTCGCTCAGCCCAGCACGTCCTGATTGATGACGTTCTGTCTGATCGGATCGCCGTCGAGCACACTCAGGATGTTGCGCGCGGTCTGCTCGCTCATGCGCTGGACCGCCTCGACCGTGACGCCGGCGACATGCGGGGCAATGATGACGTTGGGCAGCGCGAACAGCGCGTTGCTGACCGGCGGCGGCTCCACCTCGAACACGTCGATCCCGGCGCCGGCCAGCTTGCCGGAGACCAGGGCGTCGTAGAGCGCGGCTTCCTTCACGATGCCGCCGCGCGCCGTGTTGATGAGATAGGATTTCGGCTTCATCCGACCGATCCGCGCCGCATCGAACAGGCCCACGGTTTCGGGCGTCTTCGGGCAGTGGATGGTGACGAAATCGGCCTGGGGCAGTGCGGCGTCGAGGTCGGCGACCGGCTCGCAACCGGCGGCCTTGATCTCGGAGGCAGGCTTGTAGGGATCGTAGACCTGCACGTTCATTTCCATCGCGAGGCACCGCTTGGCGGTACGGCTGCCGATGCGGCCGAAGCCGATGACCAGCACGGTCTTGCCGTAGAGATCGAACGGCAGCATGCCGAGCCGGTCGGCCCATTTGCCGTCCCTGACGCAGGCGTGCAGCTCCTGCGCGCGCTTGGCGAGCGTCAGCATCATGAACAGCGCCGCTTCCGCGACCGAAGGAGAGTTCGCACTGCCGGCCACCATCAGCGGCACCTTGCGGCGGGAGAGGGCGGGCACGTCGACGGCGTCATAGCCGACGCCGATGCGGGTCACCACCTGCATGCCGCGGGACGCCTCGAGCTCGGTCTCGCCGAAGGCGGTGGCGCCAAGTGCCACGCCGTGGACCGGCGCATGGCTCTTCAGCAACGCCTCGAAATCCCCGGCCGAGATCAGGTTCGGAAACTCGACGAGTTCGATATCGTCGCGCTGGGTGAGGAGGGCGCGCGCCCCTTGCGACAAAGTTTGCGTAACGAAAATCTTCTTCTTGTTGGTCGCCATCGTCCCCTGCCTGCGCGAGTTTCTTGTCCGGTCGTCATAACACGACGCCGGACGCCTCGTTTAGCAGGTGCATATTGTTGAGGTCCATCGCCAAACGCATGGGTGCCCCGTCCTTGGCGCCGGCATTGGGGTTGACGCGGCCACAGATCGGTGTGCCCTCGAGCCCGAAATAAACGAACGTTTCCATCCCCATCGGCTCGGTGACGTCGAGTACGGTTTCGAAAGTCTCGACGCCGGGCTCCAGATGCGCATGCGCCTCGGACAGATGCTCGGGCCGAAGGCCGAGCAGCAGCTTCTCCGTGCGCGGCAGCGCATTGTAGCGCGCGGCACGGGCCGGCGGCAGCGGGAAAGCGATCCGGTCGGTCAGGCGGATCTGAAGCGTGCCGCCGACATCCTCGAGCCGACACGGAATGAAGTTCATCGCGGGCGAGCCGATGAAGCCGGCGACGAAGCGCGTGGCCGGCTTGTGGTAGAGTTCGTTCGGCGTGCCGATCTGCTCGATCCGGCCCTTGTTCATGACAACGACGCGGTCGGCCAGCGTCATCGCCTCGACCTGGTCGTGGGTGACGTAGACGGTGGTGGTGCGCACCTTCTGGTGCACCTTCTTGATCTCGATCCGCATCTGCACGCGGAGTTTCGCGTCAAGATTGGACAGCGGCTCGTCGAACAGGAAGACCTTCGGATTGCGCACGATGGCCCGGCCCATCGCGACCCGCTGGCGCTGGCCGCCCGAGAGCTGCTTCGGCTTGCGGTCGATCAGATCGGTGATGTCGAGGAGGCGAGCAGCCTCCGTTACCCGCGCCTTGATCTCGGCCTTGGGATAGTGCTTCAGGCGCAGCCCGAACGACATGTTCTCCGCGACCGTCATGTGCGGGTAGAGCGCGTAGTTCTGGAACACCATCGCGATGTCGCGGTCCTTCGGCGGCACGTCGTTGACGACGTCGCCGCCGATCATGATGTCGCCGTCGCTGATGTCTTCGAGTCCCGCGATCATGCGCAGCGTCGTCGACTTGCCGCAGCCGGAGGGGCCGACCAGCACGATGAATTCATGGTCTGCGATGTCGAGATCGATGCCTCGCACGGCTTCGACATCGTCGTAACGCTTGACAACCTTCCGCAAAGCAACGTCAGCCATGAGACATCAACCCTTTGTCGCACCGGCGGTCAGGCCGGCAATGTAGTAGTCCATCAGGAACGCGTAGATGATGAGCGGCGGCGCGGCGCCGAGCAGCGCGCCGGTCATGATCTGCCCCCAGTTGAAGACGTCGCCCTTGATCAGCGTGGTGGTGATACCGACCGGCAGGACGAGCTGATCCACCGACGTCGTGAACACCAGGGGATAGAGGAACTGGGCCCAGGAGACGGTGAAGGCGAAGATGGTCGCCGCGATCAGCCCGGGCAGCGCCACGGGAATGAAGATTCGCGTCAGCGTCTGCAGCCAGGAGGCGCCGTCGATGAGGGCGGCCTCATCGAGCTCCTTGGGGATCGAGGCGAAATAGCCGATCATGATCCAGGTGCAGAACGGCACGGTCAGCGTCGGATAGATGAACAGCAGAACGTACCATCTGTTCAGCAGCGTGATGCCGGTCAGGTCCTGGACCATGGCCAGCATCTTGAACAGCGGAATGAACAACAGGCTGTCGGGAACCAGGTAGGTGAGGAATACGCCGGTCGCGAGCGTGGTGGAGCCCCAGAACTTCATCCTGGCCAGGGCGAACGCTGCGGGAATGCTGATCAGCATCGTGACCATCACGACCACGATGGAGACGATGGCGGAGTTCCAGAAGAAGCGCAAGAACTGGTTCGAGGTCAAGAGCTCGACGTAGTTCGACAGGGTAGGGTGAAACACCCACCACGGATTGGTCGCCGCCGAGATCTCCGCGCTGCTCTTCAGCGAGGTGATCAGCATGTAGATTGGCGGGGTGAGCGAGAAGATCGCGAACAGCACCAGAAAGAAGTAGGACCAGCGCAGCGCCCAGGTGCGATCCCGGCTCATGCTGCGGTACTTGACCTTGCGCGTGGGTCCGCCCTTGTCGATCGCAATCGTGCTCATCAGGCTTCGTTCCCACGTTTGTTGACATCGCGCAGAATGAAGATCGCGGCGACGGCGAGGATCGGCACCATGAACAGCGAGACGCAGGCGCCGAGCGGAATGTCGCTGCTCTGGATTCCGACCTGGAACGCCCAGGTGGCGAAGATATGCGTGGAGTCCAGCGGGCCGCCCGAGGTCAGGATGCGCACGATGTCGAAATTGGCGAAGGTCACGATCAGCGAGAACAGCGTAGTAATGGCGATGATGTTGCGCATCATCGGCAGGGTCACGTACCAGATCCGCTGCCACCAATTGGCGCCGTCGATGGCGGCCGCCTCGTAGAGCTGGTCCGGCACCGATTTCAACGCGGCCAGGTACATGATCATGAAGAAGGGTGCGCCGTACCAGACGTTGACGAGGATGACCGAAAAGCGCGCCCAGAAGGTGTCGCCGAGCCAGGGAATCGGGCCGATGCCGAAGAACGAGAGCGTGTAGTTGAAGGCGCTATAGGAGGGGTCGAACAGCCACAACCAGGCCAGCGTGCTCATTGCGGGAGGGATCACCCACGGCACCAGCAGCATGCCGCGCCATTTGCGCTGGCCCTTGGCCGGAAGGTTGTGGACGAAATGAGCGACGATGAAGCCGAGCAGCGCCTTGAAGAACACGGCGGTGATGGCGAAGATGCAGGACTGCCTCACCACCATCCAGAACGTGTCACGCTTGAACAGGAACGTGAAGTTGGCGAAGCCGACGAACTTCTGCATCGACTTGTTCAGCGTCGCCAGATGCACGGAGTAGAAGGCGGGATAGAGCACCAATAGCGCGATCAGGAGAATCAGGGGCAGCGTCAGGAAGAACGCCACCGTCGACTTCCGCCTGAGCGCATTGTGCAAGCTGGTGCGTTTGCGCGGGCTCGCGGCGCGTACGGAGCGAGCTTGCTCAACGACGACATCGGCCATGCTTGGACTTTCCTACGGAAGGTTCAATGGAAGCCGGCCATGACGGCCGGCCTCCTCTCGAAAGAGAATGGAACGGTCGGAGACAGTCGGCGGCTCACATGCAAGCAGGTGTACCGCCGTGGCGCACAGGGGTCAGCTCCGCATGAAGCCTTCGCACTCGCCCTCGGCCCAGGCGAGCGCCTGCTCCATCGTCTCGCCCCTCGCATAGCGCAGCGCCAGCTTGGTCAGCGTCGCCTGCGAGTAGATCTGCTGCGCGATCTTCGGCGGAGCCGGCGATGCTGCGATCGACATCGTCTGCCGGCCATGCGGGTCGGGATAGCTGTAAAGCGTGCCCTTCGGCGGCCCTTCCTCGGCCCACGTCTTCAGCTTCGTCATGTTCGCGAAAGCCGGGAGGTCGTAGCCGCCGCTCGCCGCAACGAACTTTTCGATCGACGACGGCTGCGACAGATGGGTCAGCAGGCTCTTGGCGGCTTCCTTGTTCTTGCCGAAGGCCCAGACGCCCCAGAAATAGGGCAGGAAGGGCGCGAAGCGGCCCTTTGGACCGACCGGCATGCCGTGCGTCCAGCACTGCTCGGCGACCTGTGGCGCGTCGCGTTTGGCAACGGCCCACGAGCTCGGCGGATTCAGGATCAGTGCGCCGCGACCCGAGATCAGCCATTTGTTGTTGGATGCGTCATCCCAGGAGGCCGCGTCCGCCGGCAGCACCGCTATCAGCCTCTTGTAGAACTCGAGAGCTTGACGCACGGCGTCGGTCTTCACGGTGACGTCGCCCTTGGCGTTCACGAGCTCGGCGCCGAATGACTGGAAGATCGCGCCGGCGGTGTCGACGCTGTCGGTGGTCTCGCCGAGGCCGATGCCGAACGGGAAGCCGGCCTTGCTGCAGGCTTCGGCGGCCTTGAGGAAGACGTCGGTCGTCCAGTTCTCGTCCTTGGGCGTGCTGCCTGCCGGATACATCTCCTGAACGTCGATGCCGGCATGCTTCTTCATCAGGTCGATGCGGGAGCAAGGGCCCTTGATCTGGCTGCCGACGGTCGCGGGGACGGCGAGCCATTTGCCGCCGGCCTGGCCGAGATATTTGGTCGTGCCGTTGACCTCGCCGTTCTGCTTGATGATCGGCCCCATGATGTCGGTGACCGGCTCGAGCTGGTCAGCATAGGCGTGCGGCCACCAGGTCGGCATCTGGAGAATGTCGTGACCGGATTTCGCCTGCGCCTCGGCGGCGACCGTCAGCTCGAGCTTCTTGTTGTTGCTGGTGATGTAGTCGATGGAGACTTCGACCTTCTCCTTCGCCGCCCATTCGTTGACGAGATCGGTAGAGGCCTTGTTGGCGCCTGGCACCCAATGGTCCCAGAAACCGATCGAAAGCTTGCCGGCGGCGTAAGCGCCCCGGACGTAGGGCGCCGTGATAAGCGCCGCGGAGGACATTGCAGTGGCAGCCACAAATTGACGTCGCGTCAGTGTCTTGCGTGACATCTCGTTTCCTCGCCTGGGTGTTGTTGTTGGAGTTTCCTCTGGGAGACTTTCTTATCGAGTTCTTGTTGTTGGATCTTCTTATTGGTGCTGTCGCCTGACGTGAGCATTCAGGCCACAGCAAATTGGTAGCGCGATCAGATCATGATTGATCGCGTCTGTCGAGAAAGCCGAACGGCTCCTCGTCTAGAACTAATGGTGTGCCCGCCACCCGCGTCGTCCGTCGACGCAGCCGTTCATTTTGCGACGCACACGTCGTGCAAGCGAGCCCGCGGACGATCCGTGCGCAATTACGCCGCAGTTTCGAATGAGCCTGCATAACCGCTTCGCGCGAAAGAGTTTTCGGGCGTGGACAGCAATCGGTTGCGTCTGGACCGCGAAGCGGGGGAAACGATAGAGTTGCGGTTTGTCGGGGCTCCGCCCCAACAGGCCAGTCAGATCGACGATGGAGACGAGAATGATCAACCCGGCGCCGTCAGCGCGGCTTCACATGCGGCGATGGTGCGCGCTGGGGGCCGTGCTCGCGCTGCTCTGCAACCCCGCGGCGGCCAATGCTCAAGGTCTGGTCAAAGGCGTTCAGGATGGTGCGGCGGCGGGGAACAAGGCGGCCGGTCCGGTCGGTGGCGTCCTTGGCGGCGCAATCGGCGGTGTGGTCGGCGTCTTCACCGGTGTGCTCGGCGTCGGCAACAACAATGGCAATCAGGCGCCACCCGCAAAGGACGCCGGCAAGGACACCGGGAAGGATGCCAAGCAGCAGGGCGCGGCCAAGGACAAGGATGCCAAGAACGCCAAAGGCAAGGGCGCCAAGGCGACCAAGGAGGCGAAGACCGCACCGCAGGGCAAGGATAAGGATGTCACCGTCCTCACCCAGCCCGGCGCGCCGCAGCAGACCGCCGAACAGATCGTCGCCAACAGCGATGCCTATATCGAGCGGATCAAGACCCAACTGAATCTCACGCCCGACCAGGAGAAGCACTGGTACGGCTTCTCAAGCGCCATGCACTACCTGGGGCATAATGGTGCGGAGCGGCTCAACTTGCGGGTTGCGCGCGCCAAGCGGGATCCGCCCGACGACATCATCGAGCAGATGCGCAACGAGTCGCAGTTCCTGATCGACCGGGCCGCCGACCAGCGCAATGTCGCAGACGCGGCGGAGCCGCTCTTTTCGAGCCTCGATGACAAGCAGAAGCAAGTCTTCATTCAGGAGATGGTGCGCCTGAGCCACGAGCGCGGACTGGATTGATCAAGTTGAATCGGATCGTGCGCGTCTGAATTAACGGCGCTGGCCACGAATTCGTGTATCCTCTCCGCAATTCGGTTATGGTTAGCTTCTTAAGGCTGACTGCGGGGTTGATATGGCGGACGGACTCTCCGTTTTCCTGGTCGAAGACGAGGCGTTGATCCGGATGATGATCGCCGACATGGTGGTGGAACTCGGCCACCACGTCGTCGCTGAAGCGGACAATGTCCGGGACGCCAGCGCGTTCGCCATGACCGCGCAATACGATCTGGCCATCCTCGACATCAATCTCATGGGCGTCTACGTCGATCCCGTCGCCGACTTGATCGAACGTCGCGGAAAGCCGTTTCTGTTTGCCACTGGGTACGGCCCCGAGCTGCTGCCGTCCTTGCTCCGGCGCAGGCCGATCCTGCGCAAGCCGATCGCTATGGATCAGCTCAAGGCGATGATCGATTCGATGTTTCCGGGAACTCCCGTCAAAGCGCAGCACTGAGAGCCGACTGGCGACGGCGAAGATGCCGCGTGCAACGGCGATGCGGCGTTCGCGTCACGACGAGATGAGATCGAGCGCCTCAGCTACGACCGTTCTTCAGCACCGTGGCAATGGTGTGGGCCGTCATGGCCGCACGATCCGAAGCGCGCTGCGCGGCGAGCCGGTCTCGCGCCTTCTCCTCGATCAAGAGATCGATCAGCGCCTGCCGCTTGTCCTCGTCATCCGCCTCGCTCAGCAGGCGGTGATAGCGGTGATAGTCGAAACCCAGATCCTGCTTACGCATGTTACGCCCCCGCAACTACGCCACACACCTTGATTGTTTCTCATTGGGAACATGCAGGCAAGCATGTTCGTGCGTGGAACCGCACGTGCGCTGAATCATCTGTGAATATTGGAACCCGCAAATAGCGAGAGTGCCTCAATCCACGTTGTGGTCCGCGAACATCTTCAGGCCCACGAAGCTTGCGTCGGGCTTGATCACGAGGCTGGTCGGAATGTTGCGCAGATAATCCTGGAACCGGCCCTTGGCTTCGAAGCGCGCCCGGAAGGCGGAGGCCATCAGGAATTCAGGAAAACGCGGCACGATTCCGCCGGCGATATAGACACCGCCGCGGGCGCCGAATGTCACCGCGAGATTGCCGGCGACGGAACCAAGGATGGCGCAGAACATCTCCAGCGTCGCGCGGCTGACGGGACAACTTCCCTCCAGGGCGGCCTTGGTGATGCCGGCAGCGTCGCGCTGGGGCACCTGCGCGCCGTCGACCTCCGCCAAGGCTCCGTAGAGATTTTGCAGCCCGGAACCCGA
The DNA here is from genome assembly GCF_042263385.1 of Bradyrhizobium tunisiense. Taxonomy (NCBI): domain Bacteria; kingdom Pseudomonadati; phylum Pseudomonadota; class Alphaproteobacteria; order Hyphomicrobiales; family Nitrobacteraceae; genus Bradyrhizobium; species Bradyrhizobium tunisiense. Next base: position 1,067,777 of record NZ_JBHLEV010000002.1, on the reverse strand, counting down.
AAGCGCGCCACGCTCGATGGAGACGTGGCCAAGGCGTCGGCGCAAGCACGTGATCACACGCTCCTCGCGTTCGTTCTCCGCCGGTAGGGTCGCGTGTCCGGCCTCGGTGACGACGGCCAGCCGCGCACCATGGCGGTCGATCAGACAGGAGACGCCAAAGCCGGTTCCGGGTCCGACCACCAGCAGCGGCTCACCGGGCAGGCCATTTTGTCCGCCGAGAGGGATCAGATCGGCAGGCTGCAAGGCGGGCAGGGACCAGGCGACCACCTCGAAATCGTTCAGCACATGGACGCTGTCGAAGCCGAGCGCCGGCTGTAGCTCGTTGCCGTCGATGACCCAGGGACTGTTGGTCATGACGCAGCGGTTGTTGGTGACGGGACCCGCGACGGCCAGCACGGCTCTCTGGGGCGGCTCGCCGCCGGACCGGCGTGCCAGGACGTCCGAAATGGCTTCCCGGACGGTCGGGAAGTCGGCGACCTTCACGTAATCGATCGGTCCGATCCGATCGAAATCCCCGCGGCCCAATTCGCCCTGGCTCAGCGCGAAGCGCGCATTGGTGCCGCCGATATCGGCGAGAAGAATTTGTCCTGTCTTGCCGATATTCATGACCTCGCGGCTGCCACCGCCTTCCGGCCGCGCCAACCCTGTCCTCCACGCCTTTGACCCGATCCGCCTGACGCGGACAGCGCGAGAATCCGCCCTTGGGTGCGGCTAGTCAACACGTTCGAAGCCAAACCGTTGCATCCTGCCACTGGTCGGTGACCAATTCGCGCAGGCCTTGCACGGTGCCGCCGGTTGCGAAGTCGCGCGGGAAGACCGACACTGGGGGACGGGTCTGGCGCCGGTGCGCCGGGCACATCGAACGAGACCGGTCATGAAGATCTCCGACTGCGACGTGCTGCTGGCGATCGACGTGCAGAACGATTTCTGCACCGGCGGCGCGCTTGCCGTTCCCGGCGGCGAGAAGGTCGTGCCTGCGATCAACCGAATCGCCAAAAAATTCGCCAACGTGGTCCTGACCCAGGACTGGCATCCGCGCGACCACGTCTCGTTCGCGACGAACCACGCGGGTAAGCAGCCGTTCCAGACCATCGAGCTCGATTACGGCACCCAGGTGCTCTGGCCGGCGCATTGCGTGCAGGGCACCTCGGGCGCCGAATTTCATCGCGATCTCGACGTCGCCAAAGCGAGCCTCGTCGTGCGCAAGGGGTTTCGCCGCGGCATCGATTCCTATTCGGCCTTGTTCGAGAACGACCATCGGACGGCGACGGGGCTGCTCGGGTATTTGCGCGAACGTGAGCTGAAGACCGTTTTTGTCGCCGGTCTCGCGCTGGACTTCTGCGTCCGCTTCTCGGCGGAGGATGCGCGCAAGGCCGGGTTGGAAGTGGCCGTCATCGAGGACGCCTGCCGCGGCATCGATCTCGACGGCTCGGTGGCCGTGGCTCATCGAAGCTTTCGGGACCTCGGCATCTCCGTCGTCAGCCTCGAGGCGTTTCTGTAAGGACCTTGAGTAGAGTCATGGTGGAAAAGATCGGCAAACAGCCGGGCGGATCGGATCATACCACTGATGAGCCGCTGCTGTGGCCGTTTGCGGCGGCCCGGCTCGCGATGGACGCTTGCTTCTGGTGGGTCGAGCGCGGCCGGGCAGAGCAGGAAGAGAGCAACCTGCCGTGGACGACGCCCAACAGCGTCGCGCTGGAACTCGCGACGATGCGTCTGCGTGATTGCACGCGGACGCGGTCCGGCCAGCCCGTGCTGGTCTGTGCGCCCTATGCGCTGCATCGGGCCCTGATCGCCGATTTCGCGCCCGGCCACAGCGTGGTGGGGTCCCTGCGAGACGGCGGGATTGACCGGATCTATCTCACCGATTGGCGGTCAGCGACGCCGGACATGCGCTATCTCTCGATCGACAGCTATCTCGGCGATCTCAACGTCGCCATCGACGAGATCGGCGCGCCGGTCGATCTGGTCGGCTTGTGCCAGGGCGGTTGGCTGTCGCTGCTCTATGCGGCACGCTTTCCCGCCAAGGTCCGGCGGCTGGTGCTGGTCGGTGCTCCCGTGGACCTGTCGATCGATTCCTCGTTGTGCCGGGTCACCCGCAACGCACCCGAGATGGTCTACGACCAGCTCGTCGCCCGCGGCGGCGGCAATGTCAGTGGCGGGGAGATGCTCCGCCTGTGGTCCAAGTCGCCAAGCCGCGACGATATCGCAGCGGCGTTGCAGAGAGACCTGTCGGACGAGGAGGGCGCGGCGCTGCTCGCGCGCTTCGACCGCTGGAACGCGGAGACGCTCGATCTGCCGGGCAGATATTACCTGGAGACCGTCAACCGGATCTTCCGGGAAAACCAGATCGCCGGCGGCAGTTTCACCGCTCTCGGCCGCAAAGTCGATCTGAAGGACGTCAAGGCGCCGGTCTTCCTGCTTGCCGGGCTCGACGACGACGTCGTGCCGGCCGCGCAGGCTCTCGCGACCGCCGCTCTCCTCGGCACGCCGCCCGCCTTCATTGCGGCGGCTTCCGAGCCGAGCAACCACCTTGGTCTGTTCATGGGCGCGCGCACTCACGCGCATGCCTGGCCACGGATCGCCGACTGGCTGCGCGACGACCTGTCCGGCGTGTTGGCCCGCAGCGCCTAACTCGCCGGGCGCAGCGGGCTATTCTGCAAATCCGTTATGCATGACGGCGGATGGCCTGCACGTGCCCCGGTCGATGGGCTACATATGGTCCGGAGCTGACGGCTTCGGCAGCGAAGAGATCAAGGGTACTGCGCTCGATGACTTTCCACTCGATCTACGCCCACGGATTTGCGCGCGTGGCGGCCTGTGTCACCACGTCCCATGTCGCCGATCCCTCGGCCAACGCGAAGGCGGTGCTGGCGGCGGCCGATGCCTGCCACGAGCAGTCGGTGGCGGTCGCCGTGTTTCCCGAGCTGTGCCTGTCCGGCTATGCGATCGAGGATCTGGTCAAGCAGGATCCGCTGCTCGATGCGGTCGAGCGCGGCCTTCTGGGCATCGTCGAGGCCTCGGCGGGATTGATGACCGTCCTGGTCGTCGGCGCGCCGCTGCGCTTCGGTCATCGCATCTACAACTGCGCCGTGGTCATTCATCGCGGCAACATTCTCGGCGTGGTGCCCAAAAGCTACCTGCCGACCTACCGCGAATTCTACGAAGGGCGGCATTTCGCTTCCGGCGCCGGCATTGCCGGAGAGACGATCTCCTTTGGTGGGGCGCATGCGCCGTTCGGCGTCGACCTCCTGTTTTCGGCCGAGGACGTCCCAGGCCTCACCATCGGCGTCGAAATCTGCGAGGACATGTGGATTCCGGTGACGCCAGCCTCGGAGCTCGCGCTCGCCGGCGCCAGCGTGCTGATCAATCTCTCGGGCAGTCCGATCACGATCGGCCGGGCCCGCTCACGCGCGCTGCTGTGTCAATCGACGTCGGCGCGCTGCCTTGCGGCCTACGTTTACTCCGCCGCAGGGGCAGGGGAATCGACTACCGATCTCTCCTGGGATGGCCAGACCTCGATCTACGAGAACGGCGTGCTGTTGGCCGAGGGCGAGCGGTTCCGCCAGGGCGGCCAGATCACCACTACCGACATCGATCTCGACCTGCTCAGGCAGGAACGCGCGCTGATGGGCACCTTCGACGACAACCGCCGCCAGCGCGAGGCGTTTTTCCGCAAGGTGACATTTGCCCTGAAGCCGCCGGCCGCCGACATCGGCTTCCTGCGCAGGGTCGAGCGCTTCCCATTCGTGCCGAGCGACGAAAGCCTGCTCGAGCAGGATTGCTACGAGGCCTACAACATCCAGGTCGCAGGCCTCGTGCAGCGCATGCGCGCGACCGGCACCAAGCGCGTCGTGATCGGCGTCTCGGGCGGGCTCGATTCTACCCACGCATTGATCGTCGCCGCTAAAGCGGTCGATCTGCTCGGTCTGCCTCGCGAGAACATTCTGGCCTACACCATGCCGGGCTTTGCCACGGGCAGCGAGAGCAAGACGCATGCGCTGGCGCTGATGCAGGCGTTGCACACGAGCTGGCAGGAGCTCGACATCCGCACCACGGCGACGCAGATGCTGAAGGACATCGGCCATCCTTTCGGCCAGGGCCAAAAGGTCTACGACGTCACCTTCGAGAACGTGCAGGCGGGCCTGCGCACGGACTATTTGTTCCGGCTCGCCAACCATCATGGCGGCATCGTCATCGGAACCGGCGATCTCTCCGAGCTCGCGCTCGGCTGGTGTACCTATGGCGTCGGCGACCAGATGGCGCATTACAACGTCAATTCCGGCGTGCCGAAAACGCTGATTCAGCATCTGATCCGCTGGGTGATTTCCTCCAAGCAGTTCAGCGACGACGTCAACCGAACGCTTGGCTCGATCCTGGTGGCCGAAATCTCGCCCGAGCTCGTGCCGGTTGAGGCCGGCGAGAAGCCGCAGAGCACGGAAGCGGCCGTCGGGCCCTACGAGCTGCAGGATTTCAACCTGTTCTACACGCTGCGCTTCGGCATGCGTCCGTCCAAGATCGCCTTCATGGCGCAGCACGCCTGGAAGGACGTCGCCAAAGGCGAATGGCCGCCGGCGTTCCCGAGCGACCGGCGCAAGGCCTACGAGCTTCCCGAGATCCGGCGCTGGCTCGAAGTGTTCCTGCGCCGCTTCTTTGCCTTTAGCCAATTCAAGCGCTCGGCGATGCCGAACGGGCCGAAGGTCTCGGCCGGCGGGTCGCTGTCACCGCGCGGTGACTGGCGTGCGCCGTCGGATGCGAGCGCGGCGGCGTGGCTCGAGGATCTCGAACGGAACGTGCCCAGCTGATCGGGGCGCGGATCGACATGGGGAGATGATCGGATGTCGGCCGGGGATGGGGCAGAAGCGGGCGGAGAGGCCGGGGTCGTCAACGGCCTCTACATCTTCGACATCGAGATGCGTGACGGCAAGCGCGGGCAGGCCAGAGGCGTGGTCGTGCTCAGCGATGGCCACATCATGGGCGGCGACAGCTTCTTCTACTACACGGGGAGCTACACGTTCCGGAACGGCAAGTGGCGGGGCGACATGATCGTCAATCAGCACACCGAAGCCGTCGGCAGGACGCTCGCATTCGGCGGCCGGGAGGTCACCTGCGGTTTCTCGGGTGACTATTCCGCCGGTGGCGCCGAAGTCGAAGGCATGGCGCTGGTCGGCAAAACCACCGTGACATTCACGGCCCGCCTCACACTCAAGGACGCGATGTAAGTCCCGCGTGATCGGCCCTCGTTCCTGCTCAGGAACCTTCGCACCCACAGAACGTTCGCGTCTGTTGTTGCGAATTGTCGAGGAGAGGGACCATGCGTCAACACTTGATGTTATCGACCGCGGCCATCGGGCTCATGCTTGCGTCCGGCATTGCCTATGCCCAAGGGCCCGGTGAGCGCAGAGACGAGCCGAGACGGACCGAAGAGCCGGCGAAAGGCGCTGCGCCGCAGCGTGGCGGCGCCCAAGAACGGGTTCAAGAGCGTACACAAGGTGCCCAGGAGCGACTGCAGGGCGCGGGCCGCGAGGACAAGGGCGGCGGCGCGGCCAAGCAGCAGGCGAATGACGACAAGCGTCAGCCTGCCAGTTCTGCCGAGCGTAACCAGCCGAAGGCCGGGGATCAGGCACAAGAATCCCGTGAGCCTGCGCGCGATCGCAACCGTGAGGCGGAGAGCGCGAAACCGGGACGCGACAGCAAGAGCAGCGCTGACACGAAGCAGGACAAGTCAGCCCCGCAAAAATCGACGGCCGAGTCCGAGAAGTCCAAGGCGGGCCCGGCTGGCCAGCAGAACGAGCGGACCGGAGCTACGGCCAACCAGAACGAGCGTAACCAGGCCCAGCCGCCGCGCAATGCCGCCGAGCAGCAGTCGCCCGCGCAGCAAAACGACCGGCCGGCTACCGCGACGGACACTAACCGGGCGGCTCCGACCAACAATGCGCAGACCGCTCCTGGCACCTCTACCACGCAGACCAATCAAGCCAATCAGACGACGCAGACCAACACGCAGGTCAATCAGCAGACCCAGGTGACGTCCGAGAAGCAGGTGCGGATCTCCGAAACGGTGAGCCGTGCACGCCTCGCTCAGCCGGAGCGAAATCTGAACATTTCGATCCGGGTCGGCGAGACGATTCCCCCGCGCGTGCGTCTCCATCGGCTTCCGCCCGAGATCGTCTCGATCGAGCCTGCCTATCGGGACTATGAATATTTCGCGACGGAGGACGAGGTCATCATCGTCGAGCCGCGCTCGCATCGCATCGTCAGCCAGGTGCCCCGCGATCCGTCGCGGGCCCGCGCGCAGATGGGCGGTGGCGCCGGCCAGAGCCAGAGCATGGCGGCGACCGGGGCAAGCCCCGTTAACTGCCAGATCATGCGGCGAGATGCCTCCGGCAATGTCGCACAGGCGGAACCCTCAACCGTGGGCTCGACCGCACGCACGGATTCCCTCAGCGTGATCGTCCAGATGCCCGGCGGCGGCTCGTCCGCCCCGATCGCACTCGGCGCTCCCGCGGGCAATATCGTGGTCGCAACGCAAGGGCAGGGCGACTGCACGGTGACGCTCGAGCCGCAGGCGCGCTAGCCGACGGACCACGCCGAAACGACAGCGCACCGCCCGGATGCCCACACGCGGAAGGGCGGTGCTATGTTCACGTCCAGGCCAACATCGTGGCCATCGACCCGTACGCCGAAGCCGCGACCGGCAACCGCAAGTACTTCCTGAACAGGTCTCGATTGGTGAGAGCGGGAAAGCCGGGGACAGTCCGTAAGCAGGGAGCGGGAGCTACTTAACGCGCCGGTGCCAACAACAACGGCGGCTCCAGCGCGGGACCAGCCACAGTCGCGGCGGTTGAACCCCGTCGACGACGGCGCGACCAATCCTTATGCGTCAAGCCTTGCTCAGCGAGATCGTGGATATTGTTCTGTCTGCCGCATGGAGCGCCGTCGTCAGGTTCTTGCGCCTGGAAGACGCCGTCGAAATCGCGACGGCAGTCTTTGGCCTCGGCTGTATCGTGATCGGCGCTGCCGTCCTATTGCTGGAGCACTGAGGAGGGAGCGTCATGAAGACGATCACATTGCTTGCCGTGGCTGTGATGCTGCTGCTGGAGATCTTCGGCTCGACGTCGAGCGTCGGCGGCTCCATGACCTTCATGCTGGTCTTCGTCGTCGTGACACTGGCGGTCGCGATCTACGAGGCGTGGTTGAACAGGCGCGGGACGATCGGATGGATCGTCAATGTTCTTGTCTGCGCTTTTGGCGCTCTGGTTGCGATTGCACTGATCGGAATGGCGATGGACAGCGGGCTCCCGTACCTTCACCTCGAAGGATCGCTCGCCTCGTCGCAGAATCCCCTGAAGTATGCCGTGGTCGCAGCCGTTGCGCTTCTCATCGTGCTGGGTTCCTGGATCCCGCTCCAGATCGTCAACCGGCTCCGGGACTAGAGCGGACGCATGCCGCGTCGTCGCGAGGAGAACCGCGGCGCACTTTCTCTTGGAGCGCGCTGAGGTTACGCCGCAATCCGTTGTTCGACCGGGGCCGTCAGCAGCTTGAGCGCCTGGGCGTGCTGGAGGTCGGGGACCGCGATGGCGGTGTGGCTGTAGATCGCGTGGCTGCGCGACTTTGCGATCGTGTCCAGGATCTGGCTGCCCTTGATGACGTGAAGGCCCATGCCCTCATCGGCGGGGAAGATCGCCAGCACCACGTCATAGGCCGCGATCACGGCTCTGAGCGCTTCGGCCTTGTCCTCGGCGACGTCGACAAAAACACGCACATCCGCCGCGAGTTCACGCAGTTCGTTAAAATCCAGCACTGTCAGGATACTCCAACGCAACGATACTGAGCCGAGCTTGGCGGCGTTGGGTTACTGAAGTGTCAACAATGCAAGCCGAGCCACAAGTTTCACGCCGAGGTGACGTCACGCGCTAGCGCTTTGGGGCCTCGTTGCGCCGGGCCTCTGCGGCCTCGTCCACGAGAGTCAAGGCAAGGCCGTCATAGCTCAGCTTGAGCCCGCGGCCGACGATCCATGTCCATCCCTCACGGTCCTTGATGGCTTGCGCGTTGAACTGGTCGGAGATCGATTTGACGGCAGCTTCCTGCGACCCCGGATTGTTCACCGTCGCATTGACGCGCCGGATCGGGTGCCTGGCGTCGGCCTCGTCGCTGTCGACCGTGACCTTGGCGCCGTTGATGTCGCATTCGAGGGTGTGGGAGCCGCGGCTCTGGCGGCAGAGATAGTGGCGTTGACTGACGAGCTTGCTGGTCTCCTCGAACGTCATCCCGGGCGAGAAGCCGAAGATATCGGACTTTTTCACGAGGGCGAGGGACGCAGGCTTCAGGAAGGCCGGCTGGATCGCGACGAGGGCTGCGACAACGACAACGATCAAACCTGCAACGACGATAGCGACCTTCATGAGCACCCCGCGAGAGAACTTCAGACCATTATATCAGCCGGGGCGTTTGGCCATGCCCCAAAAGCGAAAACCCCGCCTGGGGGAAGCGGGGCCTTCTGGTGGGGTGAAGCTTGGGGACTTCAATGATAAGACGCGCCAGCCGCCGAATGGTTCAAAAAGGCAGGCAGTATGCCCTGCGGTATCTTGCACAGGAAGCAGGGAACTCCGCAGAACCCCTGCTTGCGTTTTCGGCCTCGATGGGGTCTAAGCCCCGTCACTTCATGACCTCTGGCATGAAATCAGCAGCGCGCCTCCCGCGCTTCGAGCCGCGTCCACAGCAGAGTTGCTCGCGCGCACAAAAGGAATTCAGACATGGCGAAGATGACGAAGACTCAATTGATTGATGCAATTGCCGAGGGCACGCAGCTTTCGAAGAACGACGTGAAGTCTGTGATCGAGTACATGGCCACCGTCGGCTACAAGGAGCTCAACGAGTCCGGCGAGTTCGTCATTCCGGGCTTCGTGAAAATGTCCGTCGTGAACAAGCCGGCGACCGAAGCCCGCATGGGCGTAAATCCCTTCACCAAGGAGCCGATGCAGTTTGCGGCCAAGCCCGCGAGCAAGTCGGTCAAGGCCTCGCCGCTGAAGGTGGCCAAGGACGCCGTCTGAAAAGAAAAACCCCGCGCTTTCGCACGGGGCTCTTCTGGCTGACGGCGTTGGGATTTCAGCGCCTGGCCGCCAGCCGTAGGCCTAACTTAAAGTTGAAAATACAAAAGGCAACAGCGCCGCGATGACGGAATATATTCGTCTACCGCGGCGCTGCCATAAGACTGGGCGCTGAAATCCCCAGCTCCCATGGGTCCGCGCGGCGCCGAAAAGGTTCAATGCGCCATGCCCAAATGCTGCATGCCTGGGGGAAATCGCCAGTAAGGGGCTGGACTTTTTGTTCCTATTTTGTTCTAGTGGGCCGCCTTAGGTTAGACCTTGGAGGTGACTCATGACCGTCGAAAAGCAGCGCGAAGTGATCAGACTCTGGAACGAGCTGAGGAAGCTCGAGGGTCCGGCTGCAGAAGAGCTCCGCATTCAAATCCTGGAATGCTTCTCGCAGAAGACTAACGCGAAGCGGGCGGCTTGATCGGGCAGCTTTTGCAGCGGGGCGCGACCACGCCCAGCTCGCCTTGGCAGGTTTCGCGGGTCGCCCGCGAACGTTCGCCTGTGATGGCTCAGGAACGAACATGTGCCAGCAGCGTTCGGCCTGCATGACATGCCCGCGCTGCGCCCAGCCCATGATTGCGATCTCCGCCAAGAGCTTTCGATGCGAACCTTGCCGCGAGATCGTCATCGTTTTCGCGGTCGTCTCGAGATTCCTCTCACCGGAGATCGCGCCGACGACCGCTGACGACGTTGCGCCGCGCGCCTTCATCGATCGTTAGGAATCGCTCCGCGCCGTTTTCTCCGACTCCGATTCGTTCTTCGAGAACGAAATGGAGTCGGATGCAGAACATGTTGCGCCTGCCGGCGCGATGCGGCGCTTCATCTCCTGACGTGACCGGGTCGTCACGGGCCTGGCCCGCCGCGATCGGACGCGCGTTCGGCAAACTCCTAACGAACGTTTGCGCGGAAGCAGATAACCCTATTCGGTTAGGTTAAAACCCCAATCGCGTTGCGCTTGCCGCTGCTTGGGATAGGTGTCTGGCAAAGACGAACAAGATACGACTTTGCCAAGAAGCCATTTTTGTCATGACACCTTTTTCAGAGCCGTCCTTTTACCAAGGCGACCGGCACACCTACCGGCGTGTCGCCATCGTCGGCACGCTGTTCTGCCTCGCTTTCGTGGTGGTCAGCTTCTCGCTGCGGCCGCAGGTCGAGGACACGCGCGTTGCGGTCAAGGCCGACCGGCTGGTGCGCACGGCGGGCCAGCCGGCGCAAGCCAACTAGACGGCGCGCCGATCAGCGCTTGTCGCCGCAAATGCGATCGTCGGTCGGCACCTGCGAGAAAGTGGTGCCGCGCGAGGCAAGCGCCACGAAGCCGGCATAGCCGGACAGGTTGAGCAAGACTTCGAGCCACGCGGGCATATCGGCCTCTTCCGGTCTGCCTGAGGAACAACTCAACGTCCGCGCGCAATCCTGGTTCCCTGCTCCCGCGAAGGAACCTAGATCGGGGAGGAGGGATCGAGCCGGCGTCCGAGGGTCGCAACGGATTTGCTCGAGGGCTGCTCTTTGAGGAACTCGGCGATCGCCCGTGCCAGCTCGCGGTCGCTCATCGGCGTCGCCGGCGGGCGCAGTGCGCCCACCCCGAAGCTGCGAACGATCTCGTCGTAATGCTGATCGTCGGATCTGGGAACCAGCTTGCGTATACGGGCCAGCAATGCAGATAAGGGCAAACTTTCCTCCTCGGTCATTCGCCCCGCTGGCAGCAATCGTCGTGTGCTGCCATCTGCTCCCGTGAAACTTAAAACCCCGCCAGCATCGCCGAGATGCTGACGGGGCTTCGTGCTGTTGCCTCAACCCGGATGGCGGAGGCTCCCGCACTTGAAAAGGCAATGCGCTCCCGGCGATTTGGTTCCGGCTCTCAGCGCCCTTTTTTGCTGCGGCGGTTCCGCACTCCTGCGCGCAACCATCGCAGGCGCATCTCGTTATCTTTGCAAGACGCGAAGGAGGAGAGCATGAAGAAGACACTGGCAGTCCTGGCCACCGTCGCAGCCGTCGGCGTTGCCGCGGTCGCAGCCCCGGCGCCTGCCGAGGCGCGCGGGCGCGGTGGTATCGGCCCGGGCCTCGCATTCGGCCTCGCCGCCGGCGCGATCACCGCGGGCGCGGTCGCAGCATCGCACCCGTACGGCTATTACGGTCCCCGCTACGGCTATTATGACGGGCCGGGCTACTATTACGGGGCCGGCCCCGTCGCCTACTATGGCGGCGGACCCTACTACCGGCACCATCACCACTGGCGCCATTGGTAACGACTAACAAGCGAAAAGCCCGGAGCAATGCTCCGGGCTTTTTTCGTGCGCATTGATCAGACGTGAATTACGGCCACAGCGAGGGCCGTTCGACCTTTCGGGCATTCTCCAGCGTCGACACGAAATACTCTTCGCGCTCACGCTTGAATTTTTCCTGCGTGGCACGGAAGGCGGCAACACGGGCGGCGATCTCATCGCGCTCACGGGCTTTGCGTTCTTCGTCTTCGGTCATGACCATCCCCTCGGGTTTACTACTGAGCTCAAGCACTGCCGCCGCATCATCTTGAGTCGCATTCACACATCCATTGATGCTTCCGAATGGGGCGTCAATGGGGAGGAGGCATTGCAGGATTGTGATATGCGAAGGCCGGAAAAAATTGCCGAGTGCGTCGTGTTGGCGCTTGATAAGAGCGTCAGCAATCTTGCCGCTTGCGCATGGTTGCTGCAGGACAAACCGGATCGGGAGGCTGCGATTGATCGCATCGGATCTTCAAAGTGGCGTTGAGCGCCTCGGCGGGATGATCGCGGAGGCCAGGACCATCGTGCCGTTCACCGGCGCCGGCATTTCGACGGAGTGCGGCATTCCCGACTTCCGCTCGCCGGGCGGAATTTGGACGCGCAACCGCCCGATCCCGTTCGACGAATTCGTCGCGAGCCAGTCAGCGCGGGACGAATCCTGGCGCCGGCGATTTGCGATGGAGGAGGTGTTCGCGGCGGCGAAGCCCGGCCGCGGCCATCGCGCGCTGGCATCGCTCTACCGCGCCGGCAAGGTTCCCGCCGTCATCACCCAGAACATCGACAATCTGCATCAGGCCTCGGGCTTCGCCGGCGAGCACGTGATCGAGCTTCACGGCAACACCACCTATGCGCGCTGCATCGGATGCGGACAGGCCTATCCGCTCGACTGGGTGAAGCATCGCTTCGACGACGATGGCGCCGCGCCCAACTGCACGGCCTGCGCGGAGCCGGTGAAGACCGCCACGATCTCCTTCGGCCAGATGATGCCGGATGAAGAAATGCAGCGCGCGAGCGTGCTGTCGCGCGCCTGCGACCTCTTCATCGCGATCGGTTCCTCGCTCGTGGTGTGGCCGGCGGCGGGCTTTCCGATGATGGCGAAGAACGCCGGTGCGCGTCTGGTGATCATCAATCGCGAGCCGACCGAACAGGACGATATCGCCGACCTCGTCATCCACCACGACATCGGCGACACACTCGGGCCCTTTGTCGGAAATTGAGGCAGGAGTTTGATTCGCGGCTGTGCAAGCTGTTCATAGGTTCCGGCGAATCTCTTTTTTGTCTATGCCTCGCAACCGGGAGTGTTATCTTTTGAGTCGAAAGATTCGCGTCGCGTCGAATTGAGAACATTCTCTTAAGACGCGTGATTCGGGCGCCGCCGATATGGCGGGTTGCATGGCAGTGTGGGGTCCGGGGTTATGGGGTCGTCGGACGGATTTGAGTCCAAGAAGCTCGGGGTTCCCGGGCAAGTGGTATCGTCGGGGCGGATCGCGCCCGGCGAACACGGCAGCGCCGGTCGCGACAGCGCGCTCAGTCCCTTCAGCGGGTTGGGCGAGGCCAGCGCCAATCTCGTCGAAGTCCATGGCGTCATCAAGTGGTTCGACGCTTCCAAAGGCTACGGCTTCATCGTTCCCGACAACGGCTGGCCGGACGTGCTCCTGCACGTTACCGTGCTTAGGCGCGACGGTTTCCAGACCGCCTATGAAGGCGCCCGCATCGTCGTCGAGTGCATCCAGCGCGCCAAGGGTTACCAGGCGTTTCGCGTGGTCTCGATGGACGAGTCGACGGCGATCCATCCGGCGCAGATGCTGCCGCCGCGCACCCATGTCACGGTCACCGCGACCAGCGGGCTGGAGCGGGCCCAGGTCAAATGGTTCAACCGGCTGCGCGGCTTCGGCTTCCTGACCTGCGGCGAGGGCACGCCCGATATCTTCGTGCACATGGAGACGCTGCGCCGCTTCGGCATGACCGAGCTCAGGCCCGGCCAGTATGTCCTGGTCCGCTTCGGGCCCGGCTCCAAGGGCATGATGGCGGCCGAGATCCATCCCGAGACCGGATCGCCGGGCTTGCAGTCGCACTAGGGGGCGCCACATCTTGCGGCGCAAGGTCCCGCAATCGTGAGCAATAGAGGCGCGCCGGCTGGCCGGCGCGCCTCTGGCTTTTCTGGCGATCGCCGCGTAAGGACTGATCCAGTCCCACGCCTCGAGTGCTCCCATGAATTCTGATCGCAAGGCCGTCTGGTCCGCTCTGAAGGGCTGGCTTGCCGCCATCCTCGTCATCGCCGGCTTTGCCGTCGCCAGCGCGCCCGCCGACGCCGCCAGCTTCCAGCCGCTGGAGATCGTCACCAAGAACGGCGTGCAGGTGTTCTCGGTGGAAATGGCGACGACCGCTGAGGAGAAGGAGACCGGCCTGATGTACCGCAAGGAATTGGCGGACGGCAAAGGTATGCTGTTCGACTTCAATCCCGAGCAGGAAATCTCGATGTGGATGAAGAACACCTATGTCTCGCTCGACATGATCTTCATCCGCGCCGACGGCCGCATCCTGCGCATCGCGGAAAACACCGAGCCGATGTCGACCAAGATCGTCTCGTCCCGGGGGCCCGCCCGGGCCGTGCTGGAGGTGGTGGCGGGAACGGCGCAGAAATACGGCATCCGTGTCGGCGACCGCGTCGGCCACCCGCTGTTCGGCAGCAAATAGGGCGGGCTGCGAAGGGTGTCGTCAGCCTTGCCGGCGCCAGTTTGTAAGCTTGCTGGCGCCTTTGGAAGCGTGTATCGACGGGGCTCGCCGGACATTCGGGGTATAGCGCAGCCTGGTAGCGCGGCAGTTTTGGGTACTGCAGGTCGTTGGTTCGAATCCAGCTGCCCCGACCAGTCCCGACGTCATCTCAGGACGATTGTCCTCGCGAATTGACACGCGGTTCTTGACCTCGTTTCTCGACTTCCGCGCGATGTTTCAACGAATTGGGTCGGCCGGCCGGGATAGAATCGGCGGCGTCCGATCGAACCTTTGGCCGTCGCCATAGACAAATGTGTGTTGGGGATTTCAGCGCCCAATGTCTAACGGACGCCGCCAAGCGATAATATTCCGCTTGCGCGGCGTTGCGCTTTTTCGGCCGTCATTTGTCAGATGCGACCGAGCAACCTGAAGCGTGCCAGTCCGGCGGAAACGGCACGAACGGCCAGACCATCTGGTTATCGTTGGCGGCCTGCGGCGGCTCTTGCGCCGGCGTCCTTGCGACCAGTGCCATTCGCAGCGCCAGGCGCAGGTGTGCGCATTGCAGATTCATTTTGGTCGTCCCGACGAATCGTCTCGAAATTCATTAGGAAATCTGACGTTAGCTCAATCGAATTGCGACGCGCCCAAGTTGGCGCAGCCATCTCAAATCACGAACATTCTAAGAAACTCGACGCTCTCTTTCAACCGGTTCAGGTCCGAAGCCCACGAGGAGTAAGGTTGACCGGTTAGGTTAAGGATGAGCGGGTGTTGCGGCCGCTTTGGCGATCGTTATGAGATCGGACTCGACCCGCGATGGGCTGCCTGCAATTCGTGCTCACACGAGGTCACAGTTCGTCGCAGCGCGCGTATCCTGTGAGTCTTGCGCCATGTCTTTCGATCGCAACTTCAAAGCCGCCGGTCCGCAATCGAGCTGGAGCGAGATCTGGCACCTCTGGACGGTGATCGTGCCCCGCCGCTCGATCAACGGACAACTCGTGATCGGCAAGGTCTGGCGCCGTCATGATGGTCGCGATTGGATCTACAGGAAATTCACCGAGTTCGACGGCGAAGAAGCGGCCTGAAGCACGATGGGCCCGTAGTGAGCCATCATCGCGCCTTAGCCCGTTCGGGCCGAGGGCCGTTGCCCGGCCTATCCCGGCGCCTGCACGCGCGGCAGCGGTAGTTTGAAGTGACGCTTCGCATAGGCGACGATTTCGGCGTCCGAAGGGTGATCGGCCGGTTCCACCGCAGCAATCCGTTTGCCGATATCGGGAGCGTTCGCGCGAATGTGGCTGGCGAGCTCCGTCTTTGCGCTCGCCGGGCCGATGATGAGGATCTCACCGGCATCGGCGAGGGCTTTGCTCACGTCAGCGTAGAACGCCTTGTCGGGAGCTGCGTGGCCGCTGCCGACGACGTTGGCCTTGTGATGAAGATGACGCGTCGGCAGTTGCGGGTGCAACGTGATTTCGTCGGAGCCGCTCAGGCCGAGATGGAAGATCCTGGCCTGCGAATGGTCGATCCATATCACGGCATGAAAATGAGAGGGCATGTGCTTGGGCCTTGTCCGAGGGGAGGCCGCCGACGTCGATGCGGCGATGCGTGTCGCGACGACATTATGCCGGTCGGCGTCATCCCTGGTTGACCCAGGTCAATCGATCTCGGCCCAATCCGGCGGGGCGACCGAGCCGCAGCGTTCCGCGAACGGTGCGCTCCGAACGGCAGCGTTCCCGGCTCAGGCCGCCTTCGCCGCGGGCTTGGGAGGCGGCGGCTTCAGCGGCTTGTCCTGCTTCTTCGACCACGAGATGTAATAGGCTACCGTGGTCATGATCGCGATGCCGGCGACGCTGACGAAGATTTGCGCGAGCAGCGAGCCCGAGCTCATCGACAGCTCGAAATGGCCGACGAAGGACAGGAACACGCCGACGCAGAACACGGCGAGCGACTGCTGGCCGCAGACGATCAACGGATCGAACACCTTCCACTCCAGGCCCGGCCATTCCTTCGGCACGAAGCGGATCACGAGAATCACGATCACGACGAAGTGGATGAAGCGATAGGGTGCGAGGTTGGTCTTGTCGTTCGGATTGAAGGCCGAGAACAGCCACTCGGGGAACATACCGCCGAAGGTCGGGAAGCGGCCGGCCATGGTCATGACCAGCGCGAACAGGAGATAGCCAACGCAGAGGTAGAGCGTGATCGGCGCGTTGAT
The DNA here is from genome assembly GCF_042263385.1 of Bradyrhizobium tunisiense. Classification (NCBI taxonomy): domain Bacteria; kingdom Pseudomonadati; phylum Pseudomonadota; class Alphaproteobacteria; order Hyphomicrobiales; family Nitrobacteraceae; genus Bradyrhizobium; species Bradyrhizobium tunisiense. The sequence continues at coordinate 1,051,491 of NZ_JBHLEV010000002.1, read as the reverse complement.
CAGCGTCATCGAGCGGCGTGCGCCGCCCATCGCGCACCAGGCTCCGAACACGAACAGCACCTGCCAGCAATACGGGTTGAAGTACCACTGACCGGCCGGATAGGCGTTCAGATTCCAGCCGAAGTGACGCGCGGCCAGCCACAGCACGATCGACAGCATCATCGTGAGATCGGGCTTGCGCAGCATGAACCACAGCACCGGCGGAAACAGTCCCATCAGCACGATGTAGAGCGGCAGCACGTCGAGATTGAGCGGCTTGAAGCGCAGGAACAGCCCCTGGCGCAGCGTCTCGGTGGCGTTGTCGACGAGGCCGGCGACGTTGAACTCGTTGATCATCTCGGAATCGCCGAAGCGCAGCGCCAGATAGCTGATCGAAGCGATATAGATCACGAACAGGATGATGTGGGCGACGTAGAGCTGCCAGACCCGCTTGGTCAGCCGGGTGGCGCCGACGATGAAGCCACGGTCCAGCATCATCCGCGCATAGACGAAGGAGGCGGTGTAGCCGGAGATGAAGACGAACAGGTCGGCGGCGTCGGAAAAGCCGTAATTGCGCGTCGTGATCCAATTCACGACGTTGTCGGGAATGTGGTCGAGGAAGATCGCCCAATTCGCGACGCCGCGAAACAGGTCGAGCCTGAGGTCACGGCCCTTGTCAGGGAGCGTGGCATTGATGTTCAGGAAGGCCATGCACGGGAGCTCTCGGAGGGGCGGTTTACAATGACGTCAGCGAAGGAGTGCCGCCGGGCGGGGCCCCGGCGCGGAAGGCGGGTACGCAATTGTCACGGTGCAGCATAATGACTATACCGTTGGCGAGGGTGCCGGGGGCCGGAATCACCGATCAGTTCCCAATTGGTGTCTCTATACTATCCCTGAGGTTTCCACCAACTGCTACCGTGACGCATCGAAATCGAACGATAAAGACGAAGAGGCCGGACCGCAAATGACCGCACGGATTTTCAAGCCCGCCAAGAACGCGATGCAATCCGGACGCTCCAAGACCAGGGAATGGCAGCTCGACTACGAGCCGGAGCAGCCGCGTTCGGTCGAGCCCCTGATGGGCTGGACCTCGTCCGGCGACATGAAGCAGCAGATCACGCTGCGCTTTCACTCCAAGGAGGAGGCGATCGCTTATTGCGAGCGTAAGGGCATCGCCTACCAGGTGATCGAGCCGCAGGATTCGATCCGCCGGCCGGTCGCCTACGCCGATAATTTCTCATTCCGCCGCGGCGAGCCCTGGACGCATTGAGGGCGCGTGCGGCCAGGCCGCCCGTTGAGGTCATCGTGAACCGTCGTGCCCGGGATCGTCCCGGGTATACACTTTTTCGGTGACGCGAACTCGGCCTGCATGGGTCGCCCGGCGACGCAAAGCATCGTCCGGAGACGCCCGCTTTGGCCGGCTCCTCACCATGACGGTCTGCGCCCCGAAACGTGGCCTGATCCTGAGAGCCTGCCGCAGGCGGGCCCCAGGCAAACTTCCCGCCACACTCTTGCAGCCCCGAGGAAGCCCAAGGTGGTTGGCACCCATTCCGCCCCGTGCTTCGCTGCCCCGCATGACACGACCATAACGAGGTGGGGTATGGTGGGGCGGGATCAGCTCGACGGCGTCGATCTGAAGATCTTATCCGAGCTGCAGCAGGACGGACGGGTGCGCAACAACGAGCTGGCGCTGCGCGTCGGTGTGTCCGCGCCCAACTGCCTGCGGCGCCTCAAATCGCTGTTCAGTCGCGGTGTGATCCGCGCGGTGCGCGCGGTCATCGACGAACGGCTGCTTGGCTATGAGGTGGTGTCGTTCGTCTCGATCCAACTCGGCAGCCAAGCCCAGCCGGTGCTCGAGGCGTTCGAGAACTCGATCGCTGCGATCCCGCGCATCCAGCAGTGCTGGCGGATTTCAGGCGACACCGACTATCTCCTCAAATGCGTGGCGCCGAACGTCGAGAGCATGCGCCAGCAACTGCTGCATTTCGCAGCAATGCCCGATGTGAAGAACGTTCGCAGCTTCCCGGTGTTGGGGGTCGCCAAGGATGTGCCGCTGCCGTTGCAGGAGAGTCCGCGGGGCGCTTCGGCAGGATAGGCACAACGCTGTAGACGATGGCCCGGCGCGCCGTTGCGCGCCTCACCGGTACCGGCCGCGGAATTCGCGCGGGCTTGCTCCGGTCCAGCTGCGGAAGGCGCGCGAAAAGCTCTTCTCGTTGCGAAAGCCTGCGATCTCCGCGATACGTTTGATCGGGGCGCGGCCACGCATCAGCTCCTGCTTGGCGAGCTCGAACTTTGCTTCTTCCTTGAGATCGCGCAACGAGGTTGCTTCCTCGCGCAGGCGCCGATGCATGGTGCGGGTGGAGAGCGCAAGCTCGCTCGCGACGTCCTCGGCGCCGAGGCTGCGTCCCCGCGCATTGCGGAGCACGCGGCGGACGCGCTCGACCAGCAGGCGGTCGCGGCGATAGGGCAGCACGGTCAGCCTGAGCGCGCCCTTGAGCATGTTGTCGAGATCGGCGGCGCTGCGCGTGAGCGGCAGCGAGAGATAGTGCTTGTCGAAGACGATGCGGGCGTGGTCGGCGCCGAAGCGGATGTTCCGGCAAAAGATGGTCGGATAGACCGAGACATGACCGGGCTCTGGGTAAGGGAATTCCGCCGCGCGGAGCGCGATCGCGGAATCCACCGCCCAACAGGAGAAGCCGAGCACGTAGCGAAGCAGGGTGACGAGGCAGAATTCGCGTAAGGCCCCGAGATCGCGCAGCTCCCGGATGGACACCACGGCGGTCTCGTCGCCAACCTCGAGATCGAGCTGCACGTCCTCGGTGAGCAGGAGGTGATGGCGGCACCAGCGCTTGAGCGCGACCTCCAGCGTCGGCGCCGTGATCGAGGCGCGGCACAGCATGCCATAGGAGCCCCAAGGCAGCCGCCGCGAGAACCAGCCGAGCGCCTCGTCATCCAGCTCGCGCATGGCGTGGCCCGCCAGGGCCTCAAACTGGGCGGCGGTGACCCGCCCGTCCGGAGAATTGACAAGGTCTGGCGCTACCTGACCCCGGCTTAACGCCTCGGCCGGGTCGCGGCCGTAGCGCGCATAAGCCGCAACAACGCCGCGGACGAAGGCGGCGGGAGTCACGGCGCGGCGCGAGGTCGCGGCTTGAAAAGTCATCGGAACTCCCTCCGAAAAATCCTCGCCAAGTTTGGCGGAAAATGCAACCTTTTCGACCGCAAGAGGGCCGCGATACCGCTAGGTTCAGAGCCCAAAATACGGAGGAATCGCCTTGAACATCCCGAGCATCGACTTCGATCTTGGCGAAGACATCGGCATGCTGCGCGACACGCTTCGCGCCTTCGTGGAGGCGGAGATCACTCCGCGCGCGGCTGAGATCGAGAAGGCCAATCTGTTTCCCGCGGACCTCTGGAAGCGCTTCGGCGACCTCGGCCTGCTCGGCATGACCGCGCCGGAGCAGTATGGCGGCTCCAGCATGGGCTATCTCGCCCATATCGTCGCCATGGAGGAGATTTCGCGCGGCTCGGCCGCGGTCGGGCTGTCCTACGGCGCGCATTCCAACCTCTGCGTCAACCAGATCCGCCGCAACGGCAACGACGCGCAGCGCCAGCGCTATTTGCCGAAGCTGATCTCCGGCGAATATGTCGGCGCGCTCGCGATGTCCGAGCCGGGCGCCGGCTCGGACGTCGTCTCGATGAAGCTGCGCGCCGACAAGCGCGGCGACCGCTATGTGCTGAACGGCTCGAAGATGTGGATCACCAATGGCGGCGACGCCGACGTGCTGGTGGTCTACGCCAAGACCGATCCGGAGGCAGGCCCGCGCGGCATGACGGCGTTCCTCGTCGAGAAGGGATTTAAGGGCTTCACCCACGGCCAGCATCTCGACAAGCTCGGCATGCGCGGATCCAACACCTATCCCTTGTTCTTCGACGAGTGCGAGGTGCCGGAGGAGAACGTGATGGGCAAAGTGGGCGAGGGCGTCAAGGTGCTGATGTCCGGCCTCGACTATGAGCGCGCAGTGCTCTCGGGTGGCCCGCTCGGCATCATGGCGGCCTGCATGGACGCGGTCGTACCCTACATGCACGAGCGCAAGCAGTTCGGTCAGCCGATCGGCGACTTCCAGCTGATGCAGGGCAAGCTTGCCGACATGTACGCAACCTGGCAGGCGACGCGCGCCTATGTCTATGCGGTGGGCCGCGCCTGCGACCGTGCCGATCACGCGCGCAGCTTGCGCAAGGATGCGGCTGCTGCGATCCTCTATTCCGCGGAGAAGGCAACCTGGATGGCGGGCGAGGCGATCCAGGCGCTCGGCGGGGTTGGCTACACCAGCGAATTCCCCGTGGGGCGTCTCTGGCGTGACGCAAAACTCTACGAGATCGGTGCGGGCACCTCGGAGGTCCGCCGCATGCTGATCGGCCGCGAACTGATGGCCGAGACGGCCTAGAACCTTCACTTCATTGGAATCATCATGCCGCTCCATTCCAGCATCGATCCGTCATCATCAGACTTTGCGCGCAATTCCGAGGCTATGCGCAGCCTCGTCGCGGACCTGCGCGAGAAGCTCAGTCAGGTCGCCGGCGGGGGCGGCGAGGTCTCGCGCAACCGCCACACCGCGCGCGGCAAGATGCTGGCCCGCCAGCGCGTCGATCTGCTGGTCGATCCCGGAACCTCGTTCCTGGAGCTGTCGCCACTCGCGGCGTATGGCCTCTATGGCGGCGACGTGCATTCGGCGAGCGTCGTCACGGGGGTCGGGCGCATCGCGGGACGCGAATGCGTGATCGTGGCCAATGACGCCACCATCAAGGGCGGCACTTATTACCCGATGACCGTGAAGAAGCACCTACGGGCGCAGGACGTCGCGCGGCAGAACAATCTTCCTTGCGTGTACATGGTGGATTCCGGCGGTGCCTTCCTGCCGCTGCAGGACGAGATTTTCCCGGACGAGCGGCATTTCGGCCGCATCTTTTATAACCAGGCGCAGATGTCGTCGCAGGGCATTCCGCAGATCGCCATCGTGATGGGCTCCTGTACGGCAGGCGGCGCCTATGTGCCCGCGATGTCCGACGAGAGCATCATCGTGCGCAACCAGGGCACCATCTTCCTCGGTGGTCCTCCGCTGGTGAAGGCGGCGACCGGCGAGGTGGTCAGCGCCGAGGAACTCGGCGGCGCCGACGTGCATTCGCGGCAGTCCGGCGTGACCGACCATTACGCCCAGAACGATGCCCATGCGATCGGAATCGCGCGGCGCATCGTCGGCACGCTGAAGCCGCCGGCGCGGCCGAACCTCAACATGCATCCACCGCGCGAGCCGCTGTTTGGGGCGGAGGAGATCTATGGCGTGGTGCCGGTCGACGGCAGAAAGCCGTTCGACGTGCGCGACATCATCGCGCGCGTGGTTGATGGTTCCGAGTTCGACGAGTTCAAGAAACTCTACGGCACGACGCTGGTGTGCGGCTTCGCCCATATCTGGGGCTATCCAGTCGGCATCATCGCCAACAACGGCATTCTCTTCAGTGAGAGTTCGCTGAAAGGTGCGCATTTCATCGAGCTGTGCTGCCAGCGCGGCATTCCCCTGGTGTTCCTGCAGAACATCACCGGCTTCATGGTCGGCAAGAAGTACGAGGCCGGCGGCATCGCGCGCGACGGCGCCAAGCTGGTGACGGCGGTCGCGACCGCCTCGGTGCCGAAATTCACCGTCGTGATCGGCGGCTCCTATGGCGCCGGCAATTACGGCATGTGCGGCCGTGCCTATTCACCGCGCTTCCTCTGGATGTGGCCGAATGCGCGCATCTCGGTGATGGGCGGCGAGCAGGCCTCGATGGTGCTGAGCCAGGTCCGGCGTGACAATATCGAGGCCAAGGGCGACAGCTGGTCGAAGGACGAGGAAGATAATTTCCGCGAGCCCATCCGCGCGCAATATGAGAGCCAGGGGCACCCATATTACGCGACCGCGCGCCTCTGGGACGACGGCGTGATCGACCCGGCCGACACGCGGCTGGTGCTCGGCCTCGGCCTCTCGGCGGCGTCGAATGCGCCGATCGAAGCGACGAAATTCGGCCTGTTCAGGATGTGATGCGATGGACCGCTCAAAGCTCTACCGGCGTTTTCGCACGCTCCTGATCGCGAACCGCGGCGAGATCGCCTGCCGCGTCATCCGCACCGCCCGCGCGATGGGCCTGCGCACGGTCGCAGTCTATTCCGAGGCTGACCGCGACGCGATGCATGTCGCGCTCGCCGACGAGGCCGTGCTGCTCGGGCCAGCGCGCGCCCGCGACAGCTATCTCAATGTCGAGCGGCTGATCGAGGCCGCGCGCAAGACCGGCGCGGAGGCCGTGCATCCGGGCTACGGCTTCCTGTCGGAAAATGCCGAGTTCGCGGGGGCTTGCTTCGATGCGGGCCTCGTCTTTGTCGGCCCGACCTCCGGGATGATGAATGCGATGGGTTCGAAGTCCGGCTCCAAGGCGCTGATGGAGAAGGCCGGCGTGCCGCTGGTGCCCGGCTATCACGGCGAGGCGCAGGACGATGCAACGCTGGCGAAGGCGGCCGAGAAGGTCGGCTTCCCGATCCTGGTGAAGGCGTCCGCGGGCGGCGGCGGCCGCGGCATGCGGATCGTGCGCTCGGCGGGCGAACTCGGTCCCGCAATCGTCAGTGCCAAGCGGGAGGCAAAGGCCGCGTTCGGCGACGACCGCATGCTGATCGAGAAGTATGTCGACAATCCCCGGCATATCGAGGTGCAGGTGATCGGCGACAGCCACGGCAATCTCTTGTCCCTGTTCGAGCGCGAATGCACGTTGCAGCGGCGGCACCAGAAGGTGATCGAGGAGGCGCCGTCGCCGACGCTCAATCCTGCACAGCGCGAGACCGTCTGTGCGGCGGCGCGAAAGGCGGCGGGCGCGGTGAACTATGTCGGCGCCGGCACGATCGAGTTCGTGTCCGACGGCAAAGACGTGTTCTTCATCGAGATGAACACCCGTCTGCAGGTCGAGCATCCCGTGACCGAGCTGATATCAGGCATCGATCTGGTCGAATGGCAGTTGCGCGTCGCCTTCGGCGAGGCACTGCCGCTGAAGCAGGACGAGATCAGGCTCAACGGCCATGCCGTCGAGGCGCGCATCTACGCGGAAAACCCGACCAAGAACTTCATGCCGTCGGTCGGCCGGATTTCCACCTGGCGGCTGCCGGAGGAAACCGGGGGCCTCCGCATCGACGCCGGCTACCGCGAGGGCGACAGCGTCTCACCCTATTACGACGCCATGCTGGCAAAGATGATCGCCTGGGCGCCGACGCGGGATGTCGCGATCGAGCGGCTGAACCGCGGGCTGGAGGAGTCCGACGTCCGCGGCATCGTCACCAACATCCCGTTCCTGTCGGCGCTGATGACGCATCCGAAGGTGCGGACGAATGCGATCGACACCGGGTTCATCGAGCGCGAGCTGGCGGTGCTGACGTCCGCCTCGCCGGCGCCCGGGGAGCTCGAGCTCTGCGCCGCCGTGGCCGCCGTCGTCAACGACGAGCAGCAGGCCGCACGGGCCCAGGCGAATTCGCCCTGGCAGACGTTCGGCTGGCAGCCGGTCGGCCGGCGCCAGCGCAGCTTTGCCTTCCGCGTCGGCCACGGGCCCGAGCAGAAGATCATCCTGAACTACGGCAGCGGGCCGTCTACGCTGGTGATCGGCGAGCGCGAGCTGGCGTTTGCAATCGCGCCGAAGGACGGCGGTTTCGACATGACGCTGGATGGCGTCAAGTCCTCCGTCGCGGCCGTGATCAACGGCCACGAGCTCTACTTGCGCACGCGCAACGGCCGCTTCGACCTGCACTGGGTCGATCCGTTCGGCGGCGAGAGCGAGGAGCAGACCGGCGAGGACAAGATCGCAGCGCCGCTGCCGGGAACGGTGGTCGCCGTATTGGCCGAGGAGGGCGCAACGCTCGAGAAGGGCGCGCCGATCCTGACGCTCGAAGTGATGAAGATGGAACAGACGCTGCGCGCGCCCTATGCCGGCGTGCTGAAATCCATCAAGTGCAAGGTCGGCGACATCGTGCAGGAGGGTGTCGAACTCGCCGTGGTCGAGCCGGCGGGAGAGTGACATGAGCGACCAGGTTCGCATCATTGAAATGGGGCCGCGTGACGGGCTTCAGAACGAGAAAACGCCCGTCAGCGTCGAGGCCCGCATTGCCTTCATCGAGGCGCTGGTCGCGGCCGGCCTGAACACTGTCGAGGTCGGCGCCTTCGTCTCGCCCAAGGCGATCCCGCAAATGGCAAGCTCCGACGCCGTGCTGCGAGGCGTGAGCCACCTGTCCGGCGCCGAATTCCACGTGCTGGTGCCGAACGAGAAGGGTTATGACGCCGCGCGTGCTGCCGGCGCGCAAGTCGTCTCGGTGTTTGCCGCCGCTTCGGAGGGATTTTCGCGGGCCAACATCAACTGCACCGTCGCGGAGTCCATCGAGCGGTTCAAGCCGGTGCTCGCGCGCGCCAAGGCCGAGGGCGTCAAGGTGCGCGGCTATATTTCCTGCGTGCTGGGCTGCCCGTTCGACGGCGAGATCAAGCCGAAGGCGGTGGCCGACCTGGCGAGCACGCTGTTTGAACTGGGCTGCTACGAGATCTCGCTCGGCGACACCATCGGCGTCGGCACGCCAGCCAAGGCCAAGGAGATGCTGCGCGCGGTAGCCGCCAACGTTCCCTCAGCCAAGCTCGCGATGCATTTCCACGACACCTACGGCCAGGCGCTCGCCAACCTCTATGCGGGGATGGAGGAGGGCGTGCGCGTCGTCGACGCTGCCGCCGGCGGCCTCGGCGGCTGTCCCTATGCGCCGGGAGCAACGGGCAACGTCGCCACGGAGGATGTCGTCTACATGCTCGAAGGCATGGGCGTCAGGACGGGCATCGACATGGAGAAGCTGCTGGCGGCCACGAACGAGATGAGCGGCGTGCTGGGCAAGCCGCCAGTCAGCCGTGTGGCGTCTGCGCTGAATGCGAAGAAGAAGCGGGCTGCTTCGTAGGGTCGCTAGCGCCGCCTTCAGGTGCCGTAGGGTGGGCAAAGGCGCAAAGCGCCGTGCCCACCATCTTTCCATGATCGAGACAGGTGGTGGGCGCGCTTCGCTTTGCCCACCGAGACCTGCGCTTAGGCCGCCTTCAGCCCCACATCCGGCAGGCGCGGCCGGTTCTTGAGCGCCTTGGCCATCATCGCCTCGACCTCGGCCTTCTCCTGCGGCAGCAACGCGAGGCGCGGCGGGCGGGTCAGCGCGGTGCCGCGGCCCATGATGTGCTCGCACAGCTTGATGCACTGGACGAGGTCCGGCCGCGCATCGAGATGCAACAGCGGCATGAACCATTCGTAGAGCGGCATGGCCTCGGCAAAGCGCCCGGCCTTGGCCAGACGGAACAGCGTTTCGCCCTCGCGCGGAAAAGCGTTCGACATGCCCGAGACCCAGCCCACGGCACCCATCGCGACGCTCTCGACGATGACGTCGTCGAGCCCCGCGAACAGCACGAAGCGGTCGCCGACCATGTTGCGAGTGTCGATGAAACGGCGGGTATCGCCGGAGGAATCCTTGAAGCAGACGACGGTGTCGACGTCGGCGAGCGAGACCAGGATGTCCGGGGTGACATCGTTCTTGTAGATGGGCGGATTGTTGTAGAGCATCACCGGCAGGTCTGTTGCGCTGGCGACGGCACGGAAATGCGCAGCGGTCTCGTGCGGCTTCGACGAATAGACCAAAGCCGGCATCACCATCACGCCGTCAATGCCGACACGCGCGGCTTCCTTGGCCGTCTCGACCGCAAAGGCCGTGGTGAATTCGGCGATGCCGCACAGCACTGGCACGCGGCCGGCTGCGACCGACTTCGCGGTCTCCATGATCGCGATCTTCTCCTTGCGCTCCAGCGAGGTGTTCTCGCCGACCGAGCCGCAGACGATCAGGCCGGAGACGCCGTCGCGGATCAACCCGTCCATCACCTTGGCGGTTGCGTCGATATTGAGGGACAGGTCGTTGTTGAACTGGGTGGTGACAGCCGGGAAGACGCCTTCCCAGGAAATGCGTGGGCTCATTGTTTGCTCCGATTGGAATTGTGCCGGCGGATCGTTCAACCCGCCGGCATTGGACGTGAGGAATGGACGGGATCAGAGCGTCGCGCCGACCTTGCGCAGCTCGGCGAGGACGGGGGCCTTGGGCAGCCAGATCTTGTCGAACTCGGCAATGACGGCCTCGGTATCCTTGGCGTCGACCTGGCGGATCGGGATCGGCGCCTTCTTGAAGTTCTCGATAAGTGCCGGCTCATTGCCGGCAAGCTCGTCGATCTGCGCGTCCAATGTCGACTTCACTAGCTTGGTGATCAGCTCGCGGTCGGCGGGCGGCAGCGACTGCCAGACCCGGCCCGATACGACGGCTGCCATCGGCATGAAGACGGCGTTCATCTGCAGGATCACCTTCGACACCTTGTCGAAGCGCTGGTTCCAGGAAAATTCGAGATCGGCCTCGAGGCCATCGACCTGGCCGTTGGCCATCGCGTCGAACACCTGCGGCGTCGGGATCGGGGTGGGCGCTGCGCCCAGCGAGGAATAGAAATCGCGATAGACCGGCGTCGGGTTGATCCGGAGCTTCATGCCCTTGATGTCGGCCAGCGTATTCAGATCCTTTGAAGAGAACACCGCGCGCATGCCGGTGATACCCCAGCCGAGCCCGATTGTGCCGGTCTCCTGCGGCAGTACTTCGAACAGCTTCACCGCCGCCGGATGCCGCACGAACTTCGCCACGGACGGCGTCGAGCGGACGATGTAGGGCGCGTTGATCGCGGCGATGTGCGGCACACGCGAGCCGAGCTCGGCGGCCTGGATGAAACCCATGTCGAGCGCGCCCGACTGCAATTGCTGCATCATCGCGGTTTCGTTGCCGAGCTGGCCCGAGTGAAACACGGTCAATGTCAGGCGACCATTGGAGGCCGCCTTGAGATCGTCGCCGAATTTGAGCGCGGCCTTGTTCCAGGAATGACCGTTCGGCGTGATCAGGCCGAGGCGGAATTCCTTGGCCTGGGCGAGCGCCAGCGACGGTGCGAACACCGATGCGGCGGCGCTGGCGGCGAGAAAGCGGCGGCGTGAGAGCGGCATGGTCGGGCTTCCTTCTAGATGGGTCTATTTGACAAGGATCAGAGAGAGCGACGGATAGAGTGAGAGCAGCACGAGGAGGACGCAGGAGATGACGAAGAACGGCAGCGTCACCATGAACATCTTGCCGGGCTTGGCGCCGGTGACGGCGGCCGCGACGAAGAAGCAGAGCCCGACCGGCGGCGACAGCAGACCGAGCACCAGATTGATCACCACCACCACGCCGAAATGCCTGGGATCGATGTGATAGACCTCAGTCGCGACCGGCAGCAGGATCGGCACGGTCATGATCAGGCCGGGAATGCCGTCGATCACGGTGCCGATGACCAGCAGGATCACGTTGCAGATCAGCATGAAGCTGACCGGATCCTTGGCGACCGTCTGGATCCAGGCGGCGGTCTCCTGCGGCACCTTGCCGAAGATCAGGACCCAGGAGAACACCGCCGCGGCCGCCACCAGAAACAGCACGATCGCCGAATAGATGGCGCTGCGCAGCATCATCTGCGGCAACTGGGAGAACTCGAATTCCCTGGTCCAGAACTTTCCGACCAGCGCGGCGGCGACGGCGCCGACGGCCGCGGATTCGGTCGCATTGGCGAGACCGCCGAGAATGGTACCGACGATGACGATCGGGATCAGCAGCGTCGGTGACGTCCGCAGGATCGTCATGACACGCTGGCGCGGTGTCTGATAATCCGCGCGGGGATAGTTGTAGACGTAGCCCATCAGCGCGATGACGAGGCAGAACATCACGGTGAGGATGACGCCGGGCACGATGCCGGCGATCAGCATGTCGCTGACCGAGACCTGCGCCAGCACGCTGTAGACCACAAACATCACCGAGGGCGGGATGATCGGGCCGAGCATGCCGCCATAGGCGGTCAGCCCGGCTGCGAAGGTCTTGTCATAACCCTTCTTCTCCATCTCCGGCACCATGATCTGGGCCATGATCGCGACCTGCGCGGTCGCCGATCCCAGGATGGAGGAGATGAACATGTTGGCGAGGATGTTGACGTAGGCGAGCCCGCCCTTGAGCGAGCCGACGAAGGCCATCGCCATGTCGACGATACGGCGCGTGATGCCGCCGGCGTTCATGATCTCGCCGATCAGGATGAAGAGCGGGATGGCGATCAGGCCGTAGCTGTCGACGCCGCCGAACAGCTGGAGCGGATAGGATTGGAACAGCACCGGGTTGCCGGAGGCCGCGATATAGACGAGGCCGGCGAGGCACAGGCAAAGCCCGATCGGCACGCCGACCAGCATGAATGCCATGAAGGCCGCGGACGTGACCATCAGTTGACCCCGTCCAGCTCGGAGAGCTGAAAGCCCGTCAGTGGCGTGCGCGGGACCAGCCCGAGATCTTCCAGGAGATTGGCGAGACCGTGAATGGTCATCGACACCGCGAAGATCGGCAGCGTCAGATAGAGCACCCAGGTCGGCCAGTTCAGCGTCTGAGTGCGTTCGGTGTAGAGAAAATTGAAGGTTTCGGCCGCGAGCCTGCGTCCGTCGAAGCCGGCGCGGGCCAGTCCGATTGGGTCCATCCACAGCACGCAGGTGACGATCAACGCGACGCCGAACACGACGACGAGGCCGGTCGAGATCACCTTGGCGAACTTCTGGCGCTGCGGCGAAAGACGCTCCGTCAGCATGGTCACTGCGAAATCGAGCCGCAGGCGCGTCATCGCGGACGCCCCGATGAAGGTCAACCAGACCACGCAATAGACTGCGGATTCGTCGATCCAATAAATCGGGAAACGCGAGTAGCGGGTGACGACGTTCACCAGGATCAGGCCGGTGAGCAGATACATCAGGCCTATCAGCGCCACGCGCTCGACGGCGAGCAGGGCGCTCGAGATCCGGACGATCGTACGTCGGACGCTAAGCGCGCGCGTGGCCGGCATCGTCTGCTCGATCATGAAAGGCCCCAACCCACGAAAGATTTGTCGTGCGATTGCCAAATGTATAATTTATACATTTTGGGAGTCAAACGGAGATTACGATCAATTCGGCGGCAGCGCGCGCTTTTGCTGGGCACCTCGTTTCTGGCGCCCGGCTTTTGCGGAGCATCTCGACATGCAAGACAGGGACCGCGTCGGCCGAACGAGTCGGGAAGGACAACAGAAGGTCAGATGAAGCAGCCTCTAAAGCATCGCACGCTGTCGGCCGCGATTGTCGATCAGCTTCGCCAGGCGATCCTCGACGGTACCTATCCGGCCGGATCGCAACTGCGCCAGGATGCGCTTGGTGAGGCCTACGGCGTCAGCCGGATTCCCGTTCGCGAAGCGCTGTTTCAGCTCGAGGCCGAAGGCCTGGTGCGCATCGTTCCGCAGAAGGGCGCCATCGTCTCGGAGCTGTCGCTGGACGAAATCAACGATGTCTTCGACCTGCGCCGTATTCTGGAGCCGCGATTGCTGGCGCAGTCGGCGCCGCGGTTCACGACAGCGGATTTCGAAGGGCTCGACGACATTCACAAGAGCTTCGAGAAGGCGATCAAGGCGCGCAATGTCAGTGAATGGGGGCAGCTCAACGCCGACTTTCACATGGCGCTCTACGTGCACGCCCCGCAGCCGCGCACCCGCGCAATCGTGCTGTCGCTGCTCCAGACCAGCGACCGCTACACGCGTCTGCAGCTCTCCAACACCAAAGCGATGGGGACAGCGGAAAAGGAGCACGCCCATCTGATCGCGCTCTGCCGCGCACAGAAGGTGGAGGAGGCTTCCCGCTTCCTGGAGCGGCACATCGAGGCGGTGCGCAAGGATCTGTTGCAGGTGGTGGCGAACGCGCCGACATCGCGGCGGAAGAACGCGCCATAATCACCGCACTCTCAGGTTGGGCAAAGCGGAGCGCGCCCACCACCTTTCGCTGACAACAAAGAGATCGTGGGCACGGCGCTGCGCGCCTTTGCCCACCCTACGGCAGCGGTGATGGGCCTCTCTACCTGCTCCCGTCAGGCCCCATCACCAGGTCCGGCAGCCCGGTCGAAATCGCCGGAAAGAAGCACAGCAGCAGCACCGCGAGCATCATCAGCAGCACGAAGGGCAGGGTGCCCCAGATCACCTCGCGCAAGGGAATGTCCGGCGCGACGTTGCGGATGACGAAGATGTTGAGGCCGACCGGCGGGTGGATCAGGCCCATCTCCATCACGATGGTCATCACCACGCCGAACCAGATGATGTCGAAATTGGCTGCGCGGAGCGGCGGCAGGATGATCGGCGCCGTCATCAGGATGATCGAAACCGGCGGCAGGAAGAAGCCGAGCACGACGACCATGACGAGGATCGCGAACAGCAGCTCCCAGCGCGGCAGGTGCATCGCGACGATGGATTCGGCGACCGATTGCGAGATGTGCAGATAGCTCATCACGTAGGAGTAGAGCAGCGACATGCCGATGATCATCATCAGCATGGTCGATTCCCGGATCGTCGATTTCATGATCGGGGCGAGGTCGCTCGGCCGCCACACGCTGTAGATCGCCGCGATCAGCGCCAGCGCCAGCAGCCCGCCGAGGCCGGCGGTTTCCGACGGCGTGGCGTAGCCGCCATAGAGGGCGATCATGACGCCCGTCAGCAGCAGCACGAAGGGGATCACGCGCGGCAGCACGCTGAAGCGTTCGGCCAACGTGTACTCGTCGCGGGCGAGGATCGCGGCCTCCGGTCCGCCTTTCTTGTAGATCGCTTCGGCCGCTGCATATTCCTGGCGGAAGCGGACCACGGCATAGGCGCCGAACAGAAAGACCAGCAGCAGGCCGGGACCGATGCCGGCAAGGAACAGCCGCCCCAGCGACTTCTCGGCGGCGACGGCGAAAAGGATCATGGTGATCGAGGGCGGCAGCAGAATGCCGAGCGTGCCACCCGCTGCGATGATTCCGGCGGCGAAGCCCCCGGAATAGCCGCGCTTGCGCATCTCGGGGATGCCGGCCGAGCCGATCGCCGAGCAGGTGGCGGGCGAAGACCCCGCCATCGCCGCGAACAGTGCGCAGGCGAACACGTTGGCAACGCCGAGACCGCCGGGCACGCGGTGTAGCCAGGCATGGAGCGCCAAATAGAGATCCTGGCCGGCGCGGGACTTGCCGATCGCGGCGCCCTTCAGGATGAACAGCGGGATCGACAGCAGCGTGATCGAGGCCATTTCCTCATAGACGTTCTGCGTCACCGTATCGAGCGACGCGGCAGGCATGTAGATGGCCATGAACACGACTGCGACCGCGCCTAGCGCAAATGCAATCGGCATGCCCGAAAACATCACGAGCAGCGTCACGATCGCATAGGCAACGCCGATACCGAACACGCTCATGGACGCTTGGCTCCGGTGAAGGGCAGCGCAAGCTGCACGAGGATCTGGATGCAGAGCAGGCTCATGCCGAATGCCATCAGCGAATAGGGAATGGCGAGCGGCGGCGACCACATCGAGTTGGAGACCTGGCCGTCGACATAGGCTTCATGGGCCAGTGTCCAGGATTTCCAGGCGAAGAAGGTGCAGAACAGGAACGTGGCGGCGTCGACCAGCCAGAGCCGGACGCTGTTCGCGAACGGCGAGAGCAGCCCGACAAACGCCTCGATGCCGATATGGCCGCGGTTCTGCTGCACATAGGCCGCCGTCATGAAGGTTGCGCCGACCAGCAGGAACACGGCGGCTTCGTCCTGCCAGTAATTGGCCGCCTTGTAGAGAGCGCGGCTGAGCACGCTGTAGCTCAGGATGGCACAGGCCGCGACCAGCGCGATCGCGGCGAACACGACGATGATGCTGTGGAGGACGGCGAGACCGCGATCGATCGCCGCCGCAAGGCCGGTCCTTGCGGCAGCGTTCGCCTGATCGTCACGATCCGGAAGCGGACCGTGGCTCATGCGGCAACGTCGATTGCGAGCTTGAGCAGGTTCGCCGAGGTCGCGGTCTTGCCGCTGTAGTCCTTCCACGCGGTGTCGCGAGCGATGTCGCGCCACTTGCCGACCGTCGCCGCATCCAGCGCCGAGACCTTGGCGCCGGCCTTCTCATAGACCTTGGCGACCTCGATATCGTCGTCCTGCGCGCCCTTGCGGCCGAAGGCTTCGAGCTCGGTACCCACCGTGAGCAGGATGTCCTGCTGGTTCTTCGGCAGCTTGTCGAAGATCGCCTTGGACATCATCAGCGGCTCGAGCATGAACCAGTAGGAAGCGCCGGCCCCTGACGTCAGCGATTTCGCGACTTCTTCAAGGCGGAACGAGATCAGGCTGGTCGAGGAGGTGATGCCGGCATCGCACGCACCGGTCTGCATCGCCGCGTAGATTTCGTTCGAGGGCACCGACAGCACCGAGGCGCCCGCCGTCTGCAGCACCATGTCCATCTCGCGCGAGCCGCCGCGCACCTTGAGGCCCTTGGCATCTTCCGGCGCGACGATCGGCTTGGAGCGGCTGGCAACGCCGCCGGCCTGCCAGACCCAGGTGAGCAGAATGATGCCCTTGTCGGCGAGGAAGTCGGTCAGCGCCTTGCCGACGGGCTCCTTCTTCCAGCGCAGGCCCTGGTCGTAAGTGGTGACGAGGCCCGGCATCAGTCCGATATTGGTTTCCGGCACTTCGCCGCCGGCATAGGGCATCGGATAGAGGCTGATGTCGAGCGCGCCCTTGCGCATCGCGGAGAACTGCGCGTTGGTCTTGATGAGCGAGGAGTTCGGGTAGATCTCGGCGGCGATGTCGCCATTGCTGCGCTTGCTGACTTCGGCGGCGAACATGCGGCAGAGCCGGTCGCGGAAATCGCCCTTGTCGATGGTGCCGCCCGGAAACTGGTGCGAGATCTTCAGTGTGGTCGCGGCCTGCGCCGTACCGGTGCCGAAGCGGAGAATGGCGGGTGCGGCGACTGCGGTCGCGAGCAAATGGCGGCGCGTGAGCATGGCATGATCCCCTTGGGCGGTTTTTGAACGGTTCTTGTTTGGCGAGATTGGTCCGGGTTTTCGAGACCGGCGCGTGGGCCCATCCTAGCCGGTCTCTCACCTGATGATCCCTCATCTGATAGTTCGAGATCGAATGCCGCGGCAAGTGCCGGTTGTGCTGCGCTGCACACTTCCGATCCCCATAATTCCGATCCCATGACAGGCCCTCGCTCATCCGAATGACGGACCGCAGCGGGATCGCCAAAATTTGTCGGCGGCGGCGTAACAAGGCGGGCCGTCCATCCGTCGAAGTTGAGTAGCGGCCTCCGTCGCTGACCAACACCACCTCAAAGGGAAGATGATCCATGACCATTCGCACCCGTATCGTGCTCGGCCTCTCGGCTGCCGCTCTCTCGCTTGGCCTCGCGTTTGCGCCGGCCGCTTTTGCTCAGGACAAGATGGGCAAGGATGACGGGATGATGAAGAAAGATACGATGTCCAAGGACGGCATGATGAAGAAGGACACCATGTCCAAGGACGACGGCATGAAGAAGGACCACATGTCGAAGGACGGGATGAAGAAAGACGACGGGATGATGAAGAAGAACTGATCCCCGGCGCTGCAGCGTTTGCGATACGCAGACGCGCACTCAAACGTCCTGGGGCGGTCGTGGACCGCCCCGGAGGCAATTATCAGTTCAATTCAATTGAACGTGAATTATGATCGTTACTTGCGCTTGGCCTTGCGGGCGGCGTAGCGGGCGTCGCGCTTGGCCTTCTGCTCGGCCTCGAGCTCAGCCGCCTTAGCGGCCGCTTCCTCGGCTTCACGCGCAAGCCGTAGGGCTTCCGCGGCTGCGGCTTCTTCCGCGATACGCTTCTGTTCGGCCCTTTCAGCCTCGCGCGAGGCCTTTGCCTCGGCGCGCTTCGCCGCGAGGGCCTCGCGTTCGGCACGCTTCGCCGCAACCGTGGGATCATCGGGCCCCGGTTGGGACTTGAACTTGTTCAAAAGGTTCTTGCGTGCGTCTTGCGCCGCTTTTTGCCGGTCTGCGAAACCTGGTTCCCTGAATCCACTCATCGACGAGCCTTGTCTTCCTCGCTTTCGATCCTAAATCACTGCGTGTTGGTACGTCGGCTGGGCATAGCGGGCGCCACGCGACGCAGAAGCGTGTACATCGGCGCGCGTCGCGAAGCCACCCCATAATCGCAGCCGAACAGGTCAACGAAAAATCGCCCACCTCCCGACGATCTCTCGTAGCCCGGAAAAACTGCCGAATTGTGATGTCCCTCATAAGGGACCACGAGGCTGACGCCTAGCGTCCGCCCCCCGATACGGAGTACGGGCATGCCGATCTCTAGACTAAGCCTGAAGGCGCTCGCAATTGCCTTCGTCCTGGTAGCCGTGGCCGGTGCCATGCTGTTGCTCGGTCGTCCGCAGCCGGTCGAGAGCGCCGTCCTGGGAGCCGACTGGGAATGCACCCAGACCGCGTTCGTGCTCACGACCTGCGCTCCGCGTGTCCAGCAGGCGATTCCGGCGGTCGAAACCTCACGTAAGCATGCCGACCGGGCGACCCGAGGCTGAACCGGGGACACTGGACCGGGCTGGCTGACCGGAGATGTGACGGGACGCCGCAGAGGTGATAAGCCGACTTGCGCGCGCGATCTGGTAGCCATGTCCACATCCCAGCCCGAACCGGGCGAGAAGCCGAAATCCCAGCTGAAGCCTCCCTCCGGCGATAACCGCCGCGGCGCGATCGCCGGCTTGATTATCGCGATCTTGATCCTCGCTGTCGGCTGGTGGCTCGCTCGGGACCTCACGGCGGCCAGCAAGATGCAGGACTGCCTGATGTCGGGTCGCAGCAACTGCAACGTGATCGAGCCGGCCCGCTAGACGCTGTCCAGTTTGGATCTCGGGCGAAAAAATGCCCTGATCTTAATCATTTGTAACGGGACTTCGCCGACCAAAGCAGGTCAGCTATGTCAGCCGGCATCAAGCCCGGCGCGAGGCGAATCGGCTATCGCGCCAGGCACCACGGCATTCGAGAGAGCAGGGGGTCAAGCACGCATGAGTGCGTCCAGCCGCATGAAGATCATCATTCCCTTGGTTTCGGCCATGTCGCTGCTCGCGACGTCGGCGCAAGCCCAGGACGCGAGGCCGCCAAGGGGCCCCGGCCAGCCTCCGGCCGGCCCGGCCGCAGGGGCACCGCCCCCGAACGATCAGAATTTGCGCATGGGCCCCACGCAGCAGCAGCCGGCGGCGCGACCCGCGCCGCAGCCCGGTGGCCAGCCCCATGCGGGTCACGGTCCGCGCGGCGCCCCGGGTCCGCACGGCGCCGGCGGCCCGCCGCCCGGCCGTTATGTCGCCCGCGGTCCCGCGCCGACGCGCGACTGGGGCGGACACACCTATCGTGGCAGCCGCGCCTGGGATGGTGGGCGTTGGCGCCACGCGGTCCACAACGGCCGCTCCGGCTGGTGGTGGGACGTTGGCGGTGTCTGGTATTATTATCCGCAGCGAATGGCGGGCCCGCCCGCCTACATCTCGGAGGAGTACTATGACGACGTGCCGGTGGCCTACGCTCCGCCGCCACCTCCGGTCGCCTATGCGCCGCCACCTCCGCCTCCGCCGGCTGATCCGGGCGCGAGCGCTCTTGGCGGCGCCATCGTCGGCGGCGTGCTCGGCGGACTGATCTCGGGCAACGCGACAGGGGCTGCCGCCGGCGCGGTTCTCGGCGGCGCAACCGGCGCCATCGCCGGCGCAACCGCTGCATCCCAGCCCGGTTACTACTGGGCGCAGGGCACCTGCTATTACCGCTACCCGAGCGGCCAATATGTGCAGGCCGATCCCCGCGCCTGCTACTGAGGTTTCCAAACCGGATTGAAGCGGAGAGGCGGGCCCCGGCCCGCCTCTTTCTTGCTCGGCAGCGGTTCTTCTAAATTGGCGCTGGCGCTCATTGCCGCCTCACGCAAGTCTCAAAACAAAAACGTCGGGATAAGTCGCGGGGACGTGGGACATGCTGGATGCGATCCAGATCAGCTTGGCGCTTTGGGCCATGATCGTTTGCGGCGGGATCAAGCTTGGGCAGGTGCTGCACTGCCTATTCTAGCGCACGATTCCGGCGGCGAGCCTTGCAAGGGACGGATCGCCCCTCGCGTCAAGACACGAGCCAGTTGAAGAACGCCATCGCGCCCCAGACCAGGCCGGCGATCCAGGCCAGCATCACGATCCCGATGATCCCGAGATAGCCGACGCCCGCCAGGTCGCTCCTGTGTCGTCGCCTCGGGACGTTGGCTGAGGCTGCTTCTCGTGTCATGACGGAAAACACCATCGATGCCTCGCGCGCCTTATGAAAGCGTCGAGGGCTTATTTAACCGAGATGTGGCGCCAGGACTGTGACGCCATTCACAGATCGCCCGAACGACGCCCATCTTCATGGCTTCGCGATCAGCGCATGCATTGCGGCGAGGCGAGCGTCCGGCGCTCGCCCAGCCCGCTAGTCCGGAACGCCACCCCGCAATCATACGGACGAAATTGCCACGCGCTTGTCCAGATGGCCGGCTAGAGTCGACCTCATGTGTACCAAGTACGACCCTCAGCATGAAGCCGAGGCGGCGATGAAGCGGGCTGCGGCATCGGAAGGTGCCGACCGGCAACGCTTGATCCAGCTTGCCCTGGCTTGGCATGAACTCGCCCGCGACCGGCGCGACGAGCGGGCGGACTAGTCGCGTTCAGCCGACGACTGCCAGCCGAAGCCTTTAGCCTTCGACCCCGATGGCGCGTCGTCTTTCGCCATATCCTTCATTTCAACGTACAACCAGGACGGGAGACCCAAGGCGAGTCACTTGCGATCGGCTTCGCGTGACAAGTACGCCGAACCATGGTGATCAAAGCCGGTTGCTAGGAAAAAAAGCATAGATTCCAGGGCGTCACAAAGCATCATCCAAGGTATTCCAATGTTGTCTTTTGGCCACGCTTGTTTCCAATCGTGAATGGGAGCCCCGTCCGTTATTGCTTGTCCTCCTCCGTTCGACGTATTGCTTGGCGACTCGATATTGACTGCCGTTCATTTGTTTTCTCGAAAATTATAATTGGGGGTGGACATGAAGTCCTTTGTGACTCGCAAGGCCCTATGGCTCGGTAGCGCAGCCCTTCTTGCTCTGGGAACGTCTGCTCAGGCGCAAAACATCGACACGATGTCGCAATGGGACGGCACCCAGTTCATCTCGAGCTGGGGCGTGCCGAACACCGCGACCTACGGCCAGACCTTCACGCCGACGGGCGCCCAGTCGCGGTTGTCAGGCTTCACCTTCCAGCTATACCAGACCAGCGGCACGGCACCGCAATATCAGGCCTTCGTCTACGCCTTTGATCCAGGCACCCAGCGCATCACGGGTTCGGCGCTGTTCAGTTCCGGCATCTTCACCGCTCCGAGCGGTGCGTCGTTCCAGACGGTGTCGATCAACACGGGCAGCGTGGTGCTCTCTCCAGGTCAGCAATACGTGCTGTTCCTGACCACCTCGACCGTCACGGGGCAGGCGAACGGCAGCTACCGGTGGGGTTCGGTAGCCAACACGGCGATTCCCAATGGCCAGTTCGTGTTTCAGAACAACGGCACGAACTTCGCGCAGTTGAGCAGCGCCGGCTGGTCCAACATCGGCCAAGATCTTGCCATGCAGGCCTTCCTGTCGGCCGGCAATACCGGTGAGAACATCGCCCAGGCCCAGACCGGCGCGTTCCAGCTCGGCAACTCCTATCTCTCGCTGCTGACCGATCCGTTCGCGACCAACAAGGTCACGACGACGGGCGCGATGAACTACGCCGGCGAGAAGCCGGTGCCGCCCGCGGTACGTTCGGCCTTCGGCGCCTACATGAAGGCGCCGCCGCCGCAGGTCGCTTATGTCCCGCGTTGGGATGTCTGGGGCGCAGCGTTTGGCGGCGCGAACACCACGGGTGGCATCGCGGCTGCCGGCACGTCCGACATCTATACGCGCGTAGGCGGCGTCGCTGCCGGTGCGGACTACCGCTTCACCGCGGACTCGCTGATCGGTTTCTCGCTTGCCGGCGGCAACATCAACTGGTCGGTTTCGCCGGCGGTTGGTGGCGCTGGTGGCGCAGGCGGTGGCACCAGTGACACGTTCATGGCCGGTGTCTACGGCAAGTACGGCATCGGACCGGGCTACATCTCGGCGGCTGCGACCTACACTAATTACTGGGTGGGGACGACCCGTTCCACGTTCGTGGGCGTCGACCAGTTCAAGGCCGACTACAACGCTCAAGGCTGGGGTGGCCGTATCGAAGGCGGTTACAGGGTGGGGCAGTACTGGAACGTGAACTGGACGCCCTATGGCGCGATCCAGGGACAGGCCTACCGAACCGGCGACATCGCCGAAACCCAGACCCTGGGCGCTGGCGCGGGCGCACTGGCGCTCGCGGTCGCGGGCCGCACCGCAACGGCGTATCGCGGCGAAGTCGGTCTGCGCACCGATAGGATCTTGCCGATCGACAATGGCGGCCAGCTCAATCTGTTCGGCAAGATCGCCTACGCTCATGACGAGATCAGCAATCCCGCGGGCACGTTGGGCTTCGTCGGGCTCGGCGGCCTCGGCGGCGCGCCGTTCACGGTGTTCGGCACGGCGCCGGCGCGCGATTTGGCGCTGACCACGGGCGGCGCCGAATGGCGCACGTCGAACGGCATCTCGTTCCTGATGAAGTTCGATGGCGAATTCGGCGACCGATCGCAGACTTATTCGGGCACGGGCCGCATTCGATACACCTGGTAGGACACGATCAGCTCCCGGCTCGAATAGGCCGGCGGGCGTCGTTCAAGATCCGCAATGCGCGAGGTCGGACGGCCGCGAGGCGAACACCGTCATGATGCGTAGTCTTCGCAGCGTCTGATGCCCAAGCCACCAGCCTCGGGCCCTAGTGGCACTGTCGATCAGTCGCTCCAAAGCGCCATCCACGCCCTGCAGATCGGACGTCCCGACGAGGCCGAGCGGCTTGCCGCGGGCGTATTGAAGGCCAACCGCGCCAACTCGGCTGCAGCGACGGTTCTGGCTCGCGCCCTGATGACGCAGGGACGCGCGGCCGACGCGATCCCGATCCTGGAGCGGGTGGCGCGGCGCGGCGACGATGCCGCGATCGAAACCCTGCTCGCCGCATCGCTTGCGGCCGCGGGGCGACACGAGGAAGCGCTCGGGCAGTTGCGCCGAACCGTCGCGCGGCGGCCGCCCTTCATGCCGGCCTTTCTCGAATTGGCGAGTCAACTGGGACATCGCGGCCAGTACGGAGACGCGATCGGGCTGCTGGAGGAGGGCGCGGCGCTGCTGCCCGGCGCCGTCCAGATGCAGGTGGAGCTCGCATTCCTGCACGTCAAGCGAAACGAGCGCTCAATTGCGCGTGCCTTGCTGTCGCGGGCCACGGAGGCTGCCCCTCACAGGCCAGAGGTCTGGGCTGCGGTGGCGCAGATCGCGCAGCTCGATGGCGATTACGCCGCGGCGGCGGATTTTTATCGCCGTGCGCTCGCGTTGCGGCCGGACGACGCGATGACGCGAAAAAACCTTGGCACATGCCTGCTGGAAATGAACGAACGCGCCGGGGGCGAGATGACAATCCGTACCGCAGTTCGTGCGGCCCCGCAGCTTGCAGGCCTTGCCATGTTCTCGCTCGCGGCCGCCTCCCACGGCCGCTTCTTCCTGAGTATGGACAGAGCCCAAGCCTTCCTTCGTGGCGAGAAGAGCTGAGCGCGCCGCTACGCGCGGTACTGCCTGCGATAAACTCCCTGCTCGCGGCTGATCGCCGTCGTCAGATCGTGCGCCCGCTGCGTTTCTTCCTTGTCGAGCGTCGTCGTGCGCAACGTCCATTTCTCGCGCTTCACCGGAATGCACTGCGCCACCGGTGTGCCGCGTGGCAGCACGCCGTTGAAACTCATGTCGTGCCAGTGCGCCGGAAACTGAATCCAGTTGTCGTGGTAGCGGTCGCAATCCACCAGGCCCGTCAGCGTGGTGAAGGGAAGGTCGAAGCGGTTGACCGGATGGGTAAAATAGAGCGCGTAGCCGTCCGGTGCCTCGATGGTCCAGAGATTGTTGAACTTGAGCAAGAAACGGCCGGGCTCGAACAAGGGCGTGCCCGTGACCTGGCTGGAATCGTGGAATCCGATCGGCGAGCGCGTGAACGAGACCTCGCCCCCCGGTGGCAGATCGAAGTCCCAGGTGAATTCACCGTTCTGCACCCAGACGTCGCACACCAGCGGGATCAAGAAGCCCGACGTCATGGCATCGACGAACGGCGGACAGCGCTTCACCGTCGGTGTCGGCTGCTGCCCGATCGCGTTGAAGGCCTCTGCCGGCATCGTCCGTAGCCAGTCGGGCAATCCCTGGGCCGCCGGCACCGGCGGCGGGATCAAGCCGTCCAGCTCCGCGGGGCAGCGGAACGTCAGGGTCGTGTCGTCGTCGGGATTGGACATCACGGCCACCTGGGATTTGCCGCTGGAGCTTATTGCTCCAAATGTCCTAACGCGTCCGATTGCGTCTGACGAGGCCATGGGACGGCGCGCCCATGAGAAAAGCCCCGTGCTCGGGGGACAAGCACGGGGCCCTTCAAAGCCGACTGGGGCTGGAAAGTCGGCACCACTCTGTTTCGCTGCATCCAACGTGTCGACAGTGATGTCGTTCCAGCCCGCCGACACATTTTGTGGTATCGGTTGCCACGGCGTCAGAGCAGGAACATCCGTTCCCCGTCGACGTTGGTCGGTGATGACCGACACCGAATTGCGCGCACAGTCCTTCGAGATCGCCTGGAGATATCTCGATCGATCCGGCCTGCTCACAGGTGAGCACAGCGAGGCGGCGCGATTCATCCTGAACAGAATCGATCGCATGATGCTGCGCGGAGAGCGGCGCAGACTGCTGCTGTCGAACGCTGCGATCGATGCTTATCGGCTGCGGCCCGTGCTTGTGAGCGCATGATCGAGCTGGACGCAACCAGTCGTTAACGAACGCTCAGCGCCTCATTTGACGATCGCGATTCGTGCCTCGCGAACGAAGCGGAGTCGGATCGTGAACAAACGAAAAGCCCCCGAAGGGGCTTTAAGTCTCAGGCGGCTTCCGTCTTCGGTACGGCGTCGGCATTCACTGAAAGCTTGACGACATCGCCTTCGACGGCACCGACATATTTCGTGTCGATGTAGTGATGATGGTCCTTGTGACCTTCCGGGCTGTCCTTGCGCGTCAGCTTGATCCGGTTGCCCTCGATGCGGTCGACGGTGCCGACATGTGCGCCGTCCTTGCCGATGATTTTCATGTGCTCTCTGATGTCAGCCATGTTTGTCCTCCTTGCGTGGGTCTCAACGGCCAAGACCGAAGTTCGTTGCAGCAGATTGGCGTTGGACCCAAGGTCCTTTCCGCACGTTGAACGTTCGATCGGATCTGCCAAGACGCACATGGAGACGATTGGAGCCTATCTGGAGCGAAAGCAGGAGGAACTCAGGCTGTTGAACGAGTGCCTGAGAAACCGGCTCGATTTGGCGTGTCCGAGTTCCGTCGACGATATCGTCAGGTCCAAATTCCAGATCACCGCGGCGCTGAGGGCGGAGCAGGAGCTGCACGACTGGAAGGCGACGGAGACGGCCTGGTCGCATACGGCCGATCGCGTCAGCGGGCCCTTCGCGTTCAGTTACGACTACCAGCGGGCTGATCTGACGGTGCGCGGTCCTTCATTCTACGAATTTGACTGCGGCTGCACGATCACGGCGATCTATACGGCCTCGGGCATGGCCGCGATCTCCGCCGTGCTGCTGGCCTCCGCGCACATCGTCGAGAAGGCCGACATCCTGGTGCTTCCCGGCTCCTACGGCGAGACGCTGGAGCTGATCCGGGGCTTCGTTCCTCATTTGCGGCTCGTGGCCTTGAAGCTGCCGCTGGTCGACGCGCTCGCTTCGGGGAATTCGCCGCGAATTCTCTTGCTGGATTCCTGTTCCTTCGCCGGCGCTTTCGAGGCCGTGCTCCGAAGCGACGGCTCCGGTCTCGATCTCCTGGTTTTCGATACGACGTGCTTCGCCGGCCGTTCGGGCCGGATCCGGCGGGTCCTGAAATGGGCCCAGCGATACGGAATTCCACTGGTGCTGGTGCGCAGCCACAACAAGCTCGATTCGCTCGGAGCGGAATACGGCCGGCTCGGCTCGGCCGTTTTCGTGCACGGGAATGGGGCCCGGCAGCGGGCAGGACGCCCTGACTGGAGTGGTCTTGCGTCCGAAACCCGCAACGCGGTGCGACTGCTCGGCGGTGCGGCGTTGCCGGCGCATTTCCCGCCCTTCGTGGGCAGCGCCGCCTATTTGGCCCTCACCAAGCGGCGCGTCGCTGCGATCCTCCGCAACAGCCGAAGGATGGCTCGCTATCTTGCCCCGAAGCTCCCGGCGCAATCGACCGAGCTCCATTTCACCCACGGTCTCTACGTCACCCTTCGGGGCAAGCGCCCGCTCGACGAGGCCGGCGCGCGGCAGGCTGCCGAGGAGATGAGCAACGAGCTTCGCGCCAAAGGCTTCCCGATCCGCCACGCCGGCAGCTTCGGATTCGACTTCGCCGCGACGGAATGGTTTCACGATGCGACCACGGATCAGTACAGCGTCCGGGTGACGGTCCCGGATTTGCCGACGGAGCTGTGGGACGATCTCACCGCGTCGGTTGCGCGGTGGTGGCTGGCCCATCACTGGGCGGGTGGAGAAGCTTGAATGTTTGGCGATAGGGCGAGGAGGGCGCCTCAATCAGTCGACCGCCAGGCAATGCTCCAGGGGCGGCTTTTCGGTGTTGGCACGGCTGGGACGTGCCCATTCCTGAACGGCGAAGGCGAGGTGATGCTGGCCCATCGCAACGCCGACGATCGAGGCCTGGGCCACCTTGATGGGCTTGGTGACCACACTGGTATTCACCACACCTGCGTCGATTGCCAGATACGTCATCGCACCGATCGCCACCACAGATGCGATCGCCATTCTCGTCAATTCGGATTGCTGCATCAAAAAACCTGCCGGGCGCATCTCACCCGGCGCATAGATAGGGCTGATCGGCGTCGTTCAAAGGCCTGGGTATGGTTACCCACGCGTTCGTGAAGAGCGAACGATTGGCGATGAGATGGCGATCCCGGCAGGACTCGAACCTGCAACCCGCGGAGTAGAAACAATCTAGGTGCTGCGGCGAATAGCCTTGTGCCACAAACGCTTAGCGCGCTTGAGCCGCCCGCTCCGGGGATTTCTCCGGTGTTCGCGCTCGGCCTCGATCATGTCGAGATACAACACCCGCTCGCGCATCGCCGCGGGGATGTCGACCTCGTCCTCGGGTAGCGGCGCCAACTCGGCGCGCAACACCCCGTACCAGCGCCGGTCGCGCTTCAGCTCGGCTGCGGCCACCGCCGCCTCCAACTCAGCCTGGCTATGGAGCCGCACAGCGGCGCCGTGGTGCGTTATTTCGGCCTCGGGGCTGCCGGTGTGCGGGGAGGGGTCGGTTGGGCGCATGGGCGGGCTTCCTAGCGGGTTTCAGTCGTCAAGCTCAGAGAGCGATCTGCACCGCATCCATGCGGGGCTCGGCTCAGCCGCGCCCGGCGTCGATATGAAGACGGCGCGGGGCGGTGCGGCGATCGGCGTGAGTCGCTCGCTGGCGTCGCGGATGGCGCGGGCCTGCGCCTCGGGGCAGCCGATGGCGCCACATGTCAGGTGGCCGTCAAGGGCGGGCTGGTCGCAAAAGAAGCACTTGGGCCAATCGGGCGGGTAGGTCATGGGCTGGGTCTCCGTGGGGGGTCAGCTGATGCGGTCGGTCGTCGGCGGGGGCGGAGGGGGGGGTGCATCGCGCGTCGGCCTCGCGCTGTCGCTGGGTGCGCGGGTCAGCCGGTCGAGCATCTCGGTTTGCCATGGCTCCAGGGCGATGCCGAGCGTCGTCAGGCAGCTGCGCAGGGCGCGGGCTTGCTCTGCGTTGGTGGGCAGGCCCGTCACGCCGGCGATCGGAGTTTGCCGCGTCGGGGGCTCCAGCCAGATCAGAAAGCCGCCGGCCGCGTCATGCAGGCGCTGCAGCTGAACGAATTGGGCCGGCGTCAGGAACGGTGTTGCCGCCGGCCGCGGGCGGCTCTCGACGTGGTCGCCTGATTTCACGGTCAACGGCAGGTCGGACCATGGGCCGCCGTTGACCCGGATCTGGGCATCTGCCCGCGGCTGCACGGTCAAGACGACCTGGTCGTCCCACACGAAATGCCAAAGCGTCGACGTGGATACCTCGTCGCGTGGCTCGCTCATCGCTCGCTCCTCTGGTGTGGCAGAAGGATGACGTTCTCATTGTCGCCGCAGAACGCGAAAGCTTCGACATAGGAATCGTGAAACAGGCTGCCTTTGCCCAGCGTGATCGACATCGGTTGGCGGATGTCGAAATTGCCGAAGCTCTCGCCCGGCTTGATCGTGTAGTCCATGCAGCTGAAAAACATATGCGGGACCCGGAACGGGTAAACTCGTTCCGGCGTCACCTCGCGATGTGACTGGATTGCAATCATGGCGATGACGGCCGTCCAGAAGAGTGCGGCGGTCGCTCCGGCGGTCATGCCAATCCTGGCCGTCAATCGCATCAGCATCGCGCTCATGGTTGTTTCCTCAGGTTCATCGCCTTGTACGCCTTCGCCAGCGCGGCCTCGCCGTGCCGGGCCTTGAACTTGCTCCACGCCGCCTTGAAATCGGCCTTGGCGGCGTCGAGGGTTTGCGAGCTGCCGGCCGGCGGACATGGGATGTGTACGGTGCAATTCCAGATCCAGATGCCCGGCGTCCGTTCGCTGGCGTAGCGGATGCGGCCGATCGCCTGGCCGTCCTCGAGGACGGCATAATCGCGCCGGCCTATCGGGCGCAGCTTGAGGACCGCGCCCGGCGTCGCTTCCTGGCGAGGCCGGGTCATTCGCCGCCCTCGATCAGCTTTGGCGCTGGCGCCGCGATCTCGGTGCCGCCGTGCGTTTCCTCCATGGCCTGGCGCACGTCGTCGACCGTCGCGGCCGTGTAGAACATGGCCGTTGTCTTGATATCGGTGTGGCCGAGCAGCTCCTGCACCACGCGAAGGTTGCGCGTCTTGCGCAGTGTCCGCATGCCGGTGGTGTGACGCAGATCGTGGATGCGCGCCTTGACGCCGGCTTTGGCCCACGCCCGGTCCTTGTGCGAGCCGAGGCCCTCATAGGTGATCGGGTGACGCTCGCCTTTCATGCGGCGATCGTTCGGGTCGCGCCAATTCTTCCAGTTGCGCTGCGCCCTGGTGGTGAAGACGGCAGTCGGATGGTGGCCGCGCCGGCGCCAGAGAATGCCATAGGCTTCGCGCGTCAGCGGCACGGTGCGCCATGTCCCGCCCTTGACCTGGACCTTGACGATCGCGAGCTCGAAATCGACTTGCGGCCATGTGATCAGCATCTCGCGCCGGCGCAGGCCGGTGATGATCGCGAAGCGACGCAGCTCGGCATAGTCGATATCCTCGGCTGCATCGAGCGCATGTTCCTCGGCCGGCGAGATCTCGCGCACGGCGCGCCTGATCTCCTTAAGGCGATGGTTCTTCCATGTCGGCTCATTGGGCAGGCTGGCGTTCCAGTTCTCTTTCGCGCGGCGCATCACCCGGCGCAGCAGATCAAGCGTGCGGTTGACCGTGGTTGCGGTGATGGGGCGGTAAAGGATGCGCGTGCGGCCTTTCTCGGCCACGGTCGAGTCCCGCCGCTTGTCCTTGCGTCGCTCGGCGACGAGGCGCGCGACGCTGTCGTCGATGATGTCGTGAAGCTGGGTGCGGGCGCCGAGGATCTCGACGATGCGGTCGAGGCTGGATTTGATCTTCGCGTCGGCGAGGTACTGGCCGTGCTCGTTCCACCAGCGCTCGCAGGCGCGGCCGAGCGTCAAGGGGCTGCGCCGCTCGGCGACCTCTCGGGCGATGATGGCGCGGGCCTCGCGCTTTTTCTCGGTCTCGATTTCACGGGCCGCATGCTCATCGTCCCGTTCCGTTGACCCGGAAAAGCGACGACCGTGGATGTCGAATGAGTATTGGTAAAACTGCGAACGTTTGTCGCGGTAGACAGACATGCCTCCAGATCCCTTCCGGGAATATCCCCTGTCAGAAGCGCCTCGACGTCCGCGCGGGTGAAGCAACGGTGCGGCTTGGCCCGGCCGGTGCCCTTGATCCGGAAGGGCAGCCGGCCGGCGTCAATATGGCGCTTGATGGTTTTCCGGTCCATCGGGAAGAGCCGCGCCAGCTGTGGAACGTCGATGGTGATAAAAGCCGCAAAATGCGACTCGAGGGCGGGGGAAAGAGGGGCTGTCATCGCGCCTCCGTAGCGAGCCTGGCGCCGGCGGCCGTGAGCCGGCAGATGATCTTATTGTCGATGTCGCGGCTCCATTCGAGCAGGCCCATGTCCGCTAGCGGCAGCAGCGGCCCGCGCCGGTCCGGGCTCGACCATTCCGTCGAGAGCGAGCGGAGGAGGGTAAGCTGTTCGTCGTTCGGCTGCGGTGGGACCGCGAGGGCGGCGAGCGCCTCGGTCAACGTGGCGCAGGGCGTGGTGCCGTCGACCATGTAGGAGCGCTGCGACGTGCGCGTGGCCCGGAAAAACTTGTCAATGACCAGCAGGCGCGGCTGGTCGATGCAGCGATGGCCGTAGCCGAAGAAAGCACTGCCGCCGTTGAAGTGCGCGGCGTTCCGGCTGAGCCGCCAGCCGTTGAAATCCGCCTCGGTGAAGCCGCTCATGGCCGCACTAGCTTGAGCCGCGGCGCCTGGCACGTCTCGCCCTGGATCGCGCCGCAGGCCTCGCAGCTGCCGTCATGGGCGACGAGCTCGGTCTCGCAGCGCCTTGCCGGCTCCGGTCGCGTGCCGCGCTCGATGGTGTGGACGCAATCGAACATGCGGGCGACGATCGCCTCGCAATCGCCGAGGTCGAGATGCCGCACGCCGCGGGCGAGCAGGTCGCGGCGCAGTGCTCCGGCCATGATGATGCTGACGCCGGTCATGGTGCCTCCGTGCGCTTGGGGTGAACCTTGCCGCCCCGGATCTCCGCGCGGCCGCTGGCGATCAGACCCGCGACCGTGCTCTCGCCGATCGTCTTGGTGCCGAACCGCCAGCCGCCGCGCGCGCGCCGCTCGAGGGGCTGGATGTCGAGCAGGCGCAAGGTCAATCGGTGATGTCGGTCATGCGGGGGGCGTTTCGGCCGGCGCTTCTGGCCGATGCCGGCGCAGCGGCGGGAGCAGAACCGATGGGTTGATTCCCGCGGCCGGAATTCGGCGCCGCAGCCGCAGATCCGCGTGCGGCTCATCGCGCCATGCTCGCCGGCTGGCGGCGGACAATGACCATCGCCGGACGCTTGATCAGCGGCGCCTCAAGGCCGCAGTCCAGCCGGATCGCGAGCCGTCTTGCGCACGATACGTGGAATAGGGCGGTAGCCAGTTCGGCGCCTGCGGACGGCATCGTGGTTGCGCCCGCGCGGGTTGTGTCTGCCACATTTTCCCGTGGTCTGTCGATATCAGGTGATGCACCAACCGCCATATCCCCACCCCGTAGAAGACCCGACTAAATTGTAACTCGGCGCGCTCGCACTGCGGCCGTATTCTCTGGAATTGCAACCGGCGCGGGACGCGAAACGAAACCCGCCCGGATAAGCGGAACGTGAATACACGATCAGTGTCATTCACGCAACGCTTATGGATGGCTGACTTGCGTCGGGGAACTGGAAATGGGAATTGCGGTAAGGGTTGTCGGGGAGACGGATGCGACGCGGCGGGCTGCGCTGGCGATCGCGATGCAGCTGCCGGAGAGCATCGAGGAGGCACGGGGCGTCCTCGCTCAGGCTTCGTACCTGCTTGAGAATTATCTGGTCCGGGGGCCGCGGGCGATCGATCGGCGGCCGGGCGACTAGGCTCGCCGGCTGGCTTCGCGCTGCTTCTTTTGGATGGCCGTCGCGATCTCGGCCGGCAGCTGGCTGGTTACGCCGCGATAGATGTAATCCAGCGACACGCCGGTCGCGGCGCAGACCTTGACGGCCTGGTCGATCGAGATTCGTCGCAGCGCCGTCTCATAGTTGTTGATGGCCTGGGGCTCGATGCCGACAAGCCTGCCGAAAGCGGCCTGGGTCATGCCGCCGTGGACGGCCGCCCTGATCATTTTCAGCCGTTCGGCGATGGCTTTGAGGTCCCGCGACATGGCGAGACCGTGCCTTAAACGGTGCGTGTAGCCTATTAGCGCCTCGCTTTCGTTTTGCGAA
Organism: Bradyrhizobium tunisiense; assembly: GCF_042263385.1. Lineage (NCBI taxonomy): Bacteria > Pseudomonadati > Pseudomonadota > Alphaproteobacteria > Hyphomicrobiales > Nitrobacteraceae > Bradyrhizobium > Bradyrhizobium tunisiense. Next base: position 1,019,338 of record NZ_JBHLEV010000002.1, on the reverse strand, counting down.
TAAGCGGATTGTGTATACATTCTGCCTCATGAATGATTCGGGCTTGGGGAAGTCGCCGCTAATCAAGACCGCCGCGGGCGTCATCGACGCTCTCGGTGGGACCTGCGCGGCGGCGCGCGTCGCCGAGGCGACGCCGCAGTCGATGACGAATGCGCGTGCGCGCAACCGGCTCCCTTACCCGACCTTCCTTGTTCTGACCGAGGCGCTGTCTGCGCTCGGCAAGAGTGCCGACCCACGGCTGTGGGGCATCAAGCCGGTGAAGCGGCGGGGCTAGGGGAAGTTCCATCATGGGGAACACGCTAGCGGTACGGCTTTCCGGCCGTCGACCCCGCGCAAGCGCGCTAACGGCACGAATTTGCGCCCTGTGGATATCCGGCTTCTCCGAAATTTTGGCCTGTGTGTTCGCGTTTCGATCGCATCGCGGCGGCCTGTGGGTCGCTGTGGATAACGCGCGCGCGGCCTGCATTTCACGGGGTTTTTGGAGGCTGTCGCCATGACCATGCTTGCCGTCGCCGATTTTGCCGCGCGCATCGCCGACCCGGATGATCTGCGCGTCCTCGTCATGTTCGCCGCGGTGCTGATCGTCAGCGCGCTGGCCGCGGTCGCGGCCGCCAGCCAGCCGTTCATGCATCGCGCGGACCGCGGGTTCGGCTTCCGTTGGGTGAGGCGGCGATGACCCGGCTTCGCCAAGGGGCTTCGCCGGGCGTGGTCCGGCATGATGATCGGAAAAAGGGTCGCGTGCGCGCCGTGCGGGCCGATCTGGTTTGGCTCGACGGGACGCGCGGGGTCGCGACGCTGACGATCGATGGCAATGCGCCGACCGTCCTGATGGTCGACGGCGATCCCTTCGTCCGCAGCGACATCCGCCGACGTCGTGACCGGCCCGGCGAGCAGCCGCAATATTTCCAAGGTGAGGCCCTACCGCGTCGATGCGGGCCTGCTGGAGGGCGCGTGATGGTGGGGCTGATCCGTCATCGCTCGCCCAATGCGGCGGACGTCTCGCGCCAGCAGCTGAAGCGCTATCGCGAGGCGATCACGCTCTGGCTGCACAAGCGCGATACCTGGGAAATTTCCCAGGAGCTGAACCTGCCGGAAAGCCTGGTCGCGGGCTGGGTGGCAAATTTCCGCGAGCTGGTGAGGGCGAGGTGATGGGTTGCCCGGCCTGCCGTGAAGCCCAGCGCCTGCGCGACCGCGTCGAGCAGCTCGAGGATCTGCTCGGCGTCAACGATGCTCCGCCGACCGTGCGGCCGCGGCGGGTCGGGGTGATTCTCGGTCTGTTTGCGCGCCGCGAGATGGTGTCGAGGTCCACCGTGCGCGTCGCGCTCGATAACGAGGATATGGGCGACCGGCAGGTCGACGTCTACGTTTCCAGCGCCCGCAAATGGCTGCGCGGCCACGGCTTCACGCTGCAGGTCGAATACGGCCAAGGGCTGGTATCTGCCGGCGCGCGAACGGGCGGCGCTGGCCGCGCGCCTGGCGCTGCTGCGCGAGGTCACGCCATGATCGATCATCCCGTCATCACCGTCGACATGGTCGCCGCCGCGGCCGCGCGCGCCGCGTCGCAGGGCGAGGACCTCAAGCGCCGGACGCCGCACTACGTCGCTCAGTACCTGGTCGTTTGGGACGTCGAGTGCCGCGGGCTCGACTACACCGGCGCCGTCTCGGCCGCGCAGCGCTGGCTCAAGGGGTTCGCGTGATGACCTCGCTCAAAGCCGCCGCCGTCGACCGCATCAAGACCTTTCTGCAGGCCATCGACTCGCTTGAAACCGAGCGCGCCGAAATCGCCGACGAGATCCGCGCGCAATATGCCGAGGCCAAGGCCGAGGGGTTCGATACGAAGGCGCTGCGCGGCATGGTCAAGCGCAAGCGGGCGAAGAATCCGACCAAGCTGGTCGAGGACGAGCAGGTCCTTGAGCTGTACATGCACGCCGTCGGCATGCTGCCGGAAAACCCGCTGGCCGCCGCGGTCGCCGCGCTGGCCGATGACGGGCTCGGCCGCGACCATGTGATCGACGGCTTCAAGCGGATGGTGCCGGTCGGCGGCGAGATCATCGCCAGGGTCGGCGGCGATCCCGTCCGGATCTGGCGCGATGCGGAGGGCGTCGCGTTCGTCGGGCCCTACAGCGAACCGAAGCCGGAGAAGTCCGGCAAGGCGATGAAGGGCGGTCCGGCCGCGGTGCTGTCGATCGTGCCGAAGGACCCGGTCAAGGCCGCGGCCGATCGTGCCGAACGTCGGGCGCGCCGGGATGCCGAAACGGCGGACGCTCCTGTTGATGACGAGGAGCCCGTCGAATGATGCAGGCTCCGGTCGTCGTCACCGATGCGCGCGAGGTGGCCTTCGATGTCTCCGGCCTGCCGGATCTCGCCGGCACGCCATGGGCGCGGATCTGGCTGTCGTCGCGCGAACCGGTCTGGGCGCTGGTCGATGCCGAAGATGTGCCCTGGCTGCTGCAATGGCAGTGGAACGTCTGGCATGCCGGCAAGAACCGCGGCGACAGCTGGATGCTTTACGCCAAGCGCAATGTCGGGCCGTCGCGCGCCACGCTGCGCATGCATCGCGAGCTGTCGATCAAGGACGATCCGAACCTGTCGGAGACGTTCCTGCGCGCCCATGTCGTCGACCACATCAACGGCCAGACGCTGGACAACCGGAAGGCCAATCGGCGCTGGCTGACGAAGCCTCATAATGCCGTCATCCGCCGCCCGCGCGGCACCGCGCCGACGCTCGATCAGATCGTGCGCGAGCTGCTCGCGGGCCTGAAGGCGCGGCCGCAGCTGGAGGACATCCCCTTTGACTGAGCTGGTCCGATACGAAGCTGCGCGCCGTGCCCTGGCCGAGGCGGTCGCGGTCGACGAGGTCGCCTCCATCCGCAGCCAGGCTGAGGCCTTGCGCTACGCAGCCCGCATCGCCGGCGACAAGCAGCTGGAGATCCAGGCCGCGCAGATCCGTTTCCGGGCCGAGCGTAAGATGGGGGAGTTGCTCGCCGCAGCCAGCGAGGCCGGGCAACTGCGCCGCGGCCGCCGCTGGGAAGGGGAGGATTCTAATTGTTCTCAATCGGAACAATTAGAATCCGAGGACAAGGTCACGCGCGTCACGCTGCAGGAAGCCGGCATCGACCGCAAGCTGTCGTCGCGGGCGCAGAAGATGGCCGCGATGGCGCCGGGTGCTTTCGAGCAGGCGCTCGAAAAGCACGCCGAGGAAATGCGGGCGGGCACCGGCCGCGTCGCCATGGACCTGCTCAAGGTCGACGCCGAGGAGCGCGGGCGCATCCATCGCCGTGATCTCGCCGCGGCGCTGTCCTCGGCCTCGGCGGTCGCCTCCGATGGCCGGCTCTATCCGGCCTTGCTGGCTGATCCGCCCTGGCGCCGCAAGGCGGGCATCGGCGACCGCGCCTATGAGAACCACTATCCGACCATGCCCTGGCCGGAGATCCTCGATTATCTCAAGCGCGCCGGCGAGGCGCTGCTGCCGGATTCATGGGCGTGGATGTGGATTCCGCGCGCGCATCTGCTCGCCAAGGTGCCGTTCAAGACCGAGGTGGAGCTTGCCGACGGCGAGGTCGTGCTGGCAACCGTCGACCTGCCGCTCGCCTATGCCTGCCAGCTCGCGCTCGGCATGGATGCTTATTCGACCTGCTACGTCTGGACCAAGACCGACGAGGCGCATCCCGACGTCAGCGGGACGGGTCTCCTGGTCTGGGATCAGGACGAGCTACTGCTGCAGTTCAAGCGCGGCCGTGGCCTGCCGAAACCGGCGAGCGAGGAAAAGTTCGGCTCCAATCATCGCGAGCGCGCGACCGACCACTCGCGTAAGCCGGAACACTATCGCCAGATGATCCGCGCGATGGTCGGCTGCGACAGCAACGGCGAGCCGCTGCCCGTGCTCGAGCTGTTCGCCCGCGTCGATGCCGAGCATCCGCTGCCGCAAAACTGGGGCGCGTGGGGCAACCAGGCCGGAGTTTCGGCGCAGGGCGTCGAAATCTCCAACCCGACCGGCGCGAGCGATAGCTCGTCGCCGACGGGCGCCGCGAGTTCTGACGGAGGCGGGGAAGCGACGGCTACGGCCGAGAGACCCGCAGGCACTGGCGACCATCCTGCCTTGCACCCTTCAATGGGAGTGACGCCAGCCGGACACTCGCTCGCCGATGAGGCGGAGAGAAACCGCGTAAGAAAGGAAGCCATCGTCGGCCAGCACGTCGTCACGAACACGCGCGAATATCCCGGCGACGAAATCCTGAGTGTCGCGACCTGCCAGTGCGGCTGGTCGTTCCGTGCCGATGCTTTGTCCGGCGGCGCGCAGCTTCGCGATGTGGCTGTCGACGCGCACTGGCGCGATGTCATTGCGAAACATGAAACCGGCGTCGCCGCTGAGTTGCCGGCGGGCGAGGCTGGGGCGGCCGCAGCGGAAGCAACTGACGGGGCCAGCTCCGCCGCACTCGCGTCGCAAGACGCGATGTGCAACGCGACCGGCGCGAGCGAAAGCTCGGCGCCGGCGCGTGCGGCCGTCGCGGACGTCGACGGCGCGCCCTATGATGCTGGCGACGTGGTCACCATCGACCAGCTGGCGGGCTCGGATTGGCTCGTGACGATCGAGGCGGCCGCGGCTGACGCGACTGCCGAGGTGCAGCAGCTCTCGCTGCGCGAGCAGCTCAAGATCCTGTCCGACTTCTGCCACAAGCGCCGCGATCTCGCGGCCCTGATCGGCCCGCTCCATGTTGAGGAGGGTCTGTCCTATGTCTCCAACGATCAATGGCAGCTGCGCGGCAAGGGCTGGGACCGCCTGCGCGAGCTGGAGGCGGCCGAGCTGCCCAAGGATGCCGAGGCGCCGCACGTCGAGCTGACCGCACCTTACGAGCCGCCGCAGCGAAGCTTTTTCGATCTCGCGCGGCAGGTCGACGATGCGCCGTCGGCTGAAGTGGTCGACGGCGCGCTGCAGACGCGGCTGCCGGTCGATGCCGACGAGCTGGCCGAACAGCTTGCGCTGCTCGACATTGCCGCCGGACGCTGGGACGCGGTCGAGCCCGACATGATCCGCCATCTCGTCGGCGCCCGCGGCTTCGCGCATTGCACCACCACCGATCGCGTGCTCGTCACCGACGACGGCCGGGCATTCCTGGCGCAGCTGGTGATGCCGTCCTCGGCGGCTGAGGAGGTGCGCACGTGAGCGACCTGCCGGATCTCGCGCTGTCGGTCCGCCAGCCATGGGCATGGGCGATCGTCTGCGGCTTGAAGGATATCGAAAACCGCACCGTGTTCTCGGTCACCAAGGGCAACCTCAACCGCCGCGGGCGCTTCGCGATCCATGCCTCCAAGGGCATGACACGCGAGGAGTACGTCCAGGGCTATGAGCTGATGCGCTCGCTCGACATCGCATGTCCGCCGCCCGGCGCGCTGCCGCGCGGCGGCATCGTCGGCGCTGTCGAGATCGTTGATTGCGTCAAGCAAAGCGACAGCCCGTGGTTCTTCGGTCCGCGCGGCCTGGTGCTCCGCAACGCGATGCGCCTCGGCGTGCCGATCCCGTGCAGCGGCGCGCTCGGCTTCTTCAAATGGCAGCCGTCCGGCGGCGCACTCGATGCGCCGGCGAAGTGGATGCGGCCGCAGGGCTTTTTCAACATATCGGAGGGGGAGTGATGAAGTTGGCTGGTTGGATTCAAACCTACACGGGCAAAAAGTTCTGGCCGCTCGATCCACGGCCGGAGGATGTCGACATTGAGGATATCGCGCACGCGCTTGCGATGCAGTGCCGTTTCGGCGGTCATTGCCTTCGGTTCTATTCGAACGCCGAGCATTCCGTGCTGGTCTCTCGCAATTGCGGCGACGATGCTCTCGCCGGACTGCTGCACGATGGCAGCGAGGCGTATCTGCTCGACATGCTGTCGCCAATCAAGCAGTTCATGCCGGATTACAAGGCGGCAGAGAAGCGCTGTCAGGCGGCCGTTTATCGCGCGTTTGGCCTCCCTGAGACGACGCCGCCATCCGTCAAGCGGGCCGACCGGCGCGCGTTGCGGACGGAGCGGCTGCAGATCATGCGAGACATCGGCGAGCCGTGGGTCATCGACAGCGAGCAGCCGTTCGATGCCGAGTTGATCGGTTGGGCACCGCTGCACGCCCGCGGGCTTTTCCTGCAACGCTATGCCGAACTGACGCGGGCGGCCGCATGATCACCATCAGCACAAACGTCGCCGTGGGGGCCGGGTCGATCGTCATGTTTGCCGGCTTCATGATCGGCTACGCGATCGCCTGGCGCCAGCGTCTCGACGCGATCGAGGCCGAAGTCGTGCCCGGCGCCGATCCGCTGTTCGTCGGCGGTGCGGCTGAGGTCCCGCCCTTCGTCTGCGACTGTCAGATGCCGCCCGGCAAGCATCCCGGTTTCGCTGCCGTGAGTTGTGGCTGTCCGATCCATGGCGATGCCGCGGACATTCGGCGGGGGTGGGCGTGAGCGAGCGCAAGGTTGTCGTCGACCTCTTTTGCGGTGCAGGCGGATCGTCCGAGGCGGCCGAGCAGGCCATGGCCGAACTCGGCCACGACATCGACCTCGTCTGCATCAACCATTGGGGTGTTGCGCTGGAGACGCATCAGCGCAACCACCCGCGCGCACGGCATATCTGCGCCGACATCAGCCAGGTTCGGCCGCATCAGATCATTCCCGGGCTGCGCGTCGACCTGCTGATGGCTTCGCCGACCTGCACGCATCATTCGGTCGCGCGTGGCGGTAAGCCGACCAGCGACCAGCAGCGCAGCGACCCCTGGCATGTCATCCCCTGGCTGACGGAGCTTACGGTCGACCGCATGCTGATCGAGAATGTGCGCGAATTCGTCAAATGGGGGCCGGTCGATCCGGAGACGCGCCGTCCGATCAAGGCGCGGGAAGGCGAGTTCTATGACCTGTGGATCGACACCATCCGCCGCGTTGGTGCGACCAGCTACGAATGGGGCTTCTACAATTCCGCCAATCAGGGCGCTGCGACGACGCGCCAGCGCTATTTCGGGTTCTTCAAGTTCAATGGCCGCCGCCCGGTGTTGCCGGTCGTCACCCACGCCAGGCGGGACCGCGCGGCGGCCGATGGCCTTTTGCCGTGGAGGCCGGCCCGCGAGATCATCGACTGGTCGATCAGGGGCAAATCAATCTTCAAGCGGCCTGTGCCGCTGGCGCCGAAGACGCTGGCGCGCATCTTGGCCGGCGCGCTCAAGTTTGGCTGGCCCGACATCCTGATCGCGATGCTGATCGCCGAGCAGCAGCGCGCGCTGCTGCATGCGCTGCGGTTCGCCTTCGCGCGGCGCCATGTCAAGCGAGCCGACCTGCGCGAGCGCAATCGCAAGCGCGTCAGCAAATACATCTCCTGGCTGCGGGGCATTCGCAGCGGTGAGGTGCGGGGCGGTCCCGGGCCGGCGGCGCCGATCGTGGTGACGCTCCGCAACAACGTCGTTGTGCGGTCGACGGCGCAGCCTGTGCCTACGCTGGCCGCGCGCGGGCAGCATGTCGGGCTCGCCGAGCCGATCATCATCAAGCAAAGCTTCCGCCGCGACGTGCAGTCGGTCGAGGAGCCCGCGCCGACCGCGACCACGATCGCGCGGATCGGGATCGTCGAGCCATTCTTGCTCAACCGTGGCGGCGAAGGCTTTGGCGAGACGCGGGCGCATCCCGTCGATGGTCCGGCGCCGGCCGCGACGACGTCGGGCGCCGGCTACATCGTCGAGCCTTTTGTGCTCTCGCGCCACGCCGAGGGCGCGCCGCGAGCGGTCGATGAACCGACTCCGACGCAGGTCGCAAAGCACTCGCATGTGCTGATCTCTCCCTATTACGGCTCCGGCAGCGGCGAGACGCTGCGCAGCGCCGACGACCCGCTGCCGACCGTGACGGCAAAGGCCCGGTTCGGGATGGTGGTGCCCGTGACGCATTCGCAGCGGGGCAACGCTGCGCGCGACCTGGACGATCCCATGCCGACGCTGACCACGGCGAAGGGCGGCGAATTCGCGTTCGTGACGCCTGTGACGCATGCGGCGGATCTGTCCGATCGCGCCCGCGAGCCGTCCGAGCCGCTGCCGACCGTGACTGGCGCCAACCGCGGCGAGCTGGCGTTCATCACGGCGCAATTCGGCGAGCGGGAGGGGCAGGCGCCGCGCGTTCATGGGCTCGACCAGCCGGCGCCAGCGGTGACGGCAACGGGGCATATCAACCTGGTCGAGGCCGTGCTGCTGCCGTCCGGCCATGTCGACACCAGTCATGCGGACATCCTGTTCCGCATGTTCGTGCCGCACGAGCTGGCGGCCGCGATGAGCTTCCCGCCGGGCTACCACTTCGCCGGCACCAAGACCGAGCAGGTCAAGCAGATCGGTAACGCCGTCGAGGTCCGCCAGATGAAGGCGAACATCCTCGCCATCATGGACGACGGTGAGGCGGCCGAGCCCGAATTCCTGGAGGCGGCCGAGTGAAGCACAAATGGAGCGAAAAGGTGCGCAGCGACGACGGCCATTCCTCGCGCAAGGTCTGCCAGCGCTGCGACATGATCTGCGTGTCGCGCCACGAAACCGACGCGCGCGGCTTCGCCGAGCACTGGAAAGAATGGTTCCGTGGCACCGAGCTGGTCCAGCGCGGCGGCCTCACGCCGAAATGCGAGCCGGTCGAGGTCGCGGCATGAACGCGATCACCCGTCCGCCCGTTCGCTGGCATGGCGCCAAGTTCCGCATGGCGCGGGACATCCTGCCCTATCTGCCGTCGCATCGGCTTTACACCGAGGTATTCGGCGGCGGCGCCGGCGTGCTGCTGCACAAGCCGCGCAGCTATGCCGAAGTCTATAACGACCTTGACGACGATATCGTCGGGTTGTTCCGTGTGCTTCAGGATGAGGCCAGCGCGGCGCGGCTGATCGAATTGCTGAGGCTGACGCCGTTTGCGCGCGCCGAATTCGAGCTGGCCTATGAGTGGTCGCCGGATCTTGTCGAGCGCGCGCGGCGGCTCGTCATCCGCTCGTTCATGGGGTTCGGCAGCAACGCGCATTCGTCGACGCAGCGCGGCCATCAATCGACCGGCTTCCGCTCCAACTCCAACCGCAGCGGCACCACGCCGGCGCAGGATTGGGCCAACCTGCCGGGCGCTTATCCCGCGATCGTCGATCGCTTTCGGGGTGTGGTGATCGAGCATCGCGATGCCGTCGCGGTGCTGCAGCGGCATGACGGTGAGGAGGCGTTGCATTACGTCGATCCGCCTTACGTCCACGACACGCGTTCGATGTTCAAGGGCGGCAAGTCTGCGTACAAGCACGAAATGGACATGGCGGCCCATAACCGGCTGCTCGGCGCGCTCCGCGGACTCAGGGGCAAGGTGGTGCTGTCCGGCTACGCACACCCGCTCTATGACGCCGCGCTCGACGACTGGCGCCGCATCGAATTCAAGGCTTATGCCGACGGCGCCCGCGAGCGCGTCGAAGTGCTCTGGATCAATCCTAAAGCCGCCGCGGCGCTCGATCGCGAGCGCGCAGGACTCGGCGTCACGCCGTTGTTTGCGGAAAGGGGCGCGGCATGACCCGGCCGATGAAGGTGCTCTGGAGCCAAGCTGAGGACGATCATCTGCTGTTCCTGCGCGATCGTGAAAAACTGCGCTTCTGTCAGATTGGACTGCGGCTCGGCCGGACGCCTGAGGCTTGCGAGGTTCGCTATTACGGCAGGCTGTTCGCGGTCAATGGGGCCAAACACTACGGCCAGGCGCGAGGCGCTGGGCGTCCTGTCGGCGGTAGCAAGCCGCGACCGGAAAAGGTGGTCAGGCCGATCGAGCCTCAGATCAGGTTACCGGAGCCGCGCGCGTGCCGTGCTGTCAATCTCGACGCACTGCGCGAGATGGCTGAACTGCGCCTGCGCATCGCCGAGCGCGGCCTCACGGGCGGTGTGTTCGGAGATCCCCGGCCTGGCCGCTCCGCGCTCGACGAGCGCACCAAGGCCGCTGCGGGCCGCCGTGCAGGCCCCTTCCGCGGAGGCTCCGATGTCCGCTGACCTCGTCATCGCGACGCTCGCCTCCGGCGGCCAGCCTGCGACCAAGCTCGCCAACGTCATCCAGCAGCTGGTGATCGAGGCCGGTAAGCTCGGCGAGCTGGAGGTCGCGAATTACGTCCGTTCGACCAACCAGCTGTTGACCGATGAGGACGTTGACGCCATGGCGCCCGAGCAGCTCGCCGTGGTCCGCGACCACCTCGTCAAGGTGAAGCGATTTCCCGCCATCTGGCTGGTCCGCCTCAGCGACGGCATCGATCGCGGCCTGTTCTGGAACTATTCCGACGAGCGCATCGTGCAGATCATGCGATGGGGCCGCGATAGCAAAACCTAACCTTGTGCCAGTTGCTTACCGCGTCCAGTTGACTCGAAATCTCAAGGCATCACGTGTCCAATCCTCGTCTGTCGATCATTCCCGCGGGGGCGGTGACTGATCGCTCGCTCGAACCGCGCGACCTGCAAACGCTGTGTCTGCTCGGCCGTCACATTGATCGCGCCGGCTGGTGCACGCGCAGCCAGGTCCGTATGGCTGGCGAGCTGGGATGCGGCCGCGCCACGCTGCAGCGCTCGCTCGATCGGCTCTATGACGCTGGCTGGGTGGAGAAGCGGCGGCGCGATGTCTGGCGGCCGGAAGATTCGGCGCCGTCGTCGAGCTATGCGTATCGCGTGAGGCTCGACCGGGACGATGTCGACCTGAAAGGCCTCGCGAGCGACCCCGATGATGCCGACGACGCGAGCCATGCGGAAATCGCGGAAGTGCCGGAAATCGGGGAGGGGGTGCCCGCTGGTGGGCAGGGGTGCCCGTCCATGGGCACGGGTGCCCATCCTAGCACGGGCACGGGTGCCCACACATACGCGGGCACCAAGAACGACCCCTTAGAACGACCCCTTAAAACGAATGAGAGAGACGCGGGCGCGCGGGCGCGTGATCGCAAGGAACGCTTCAAGGCTGAATTCCGCAAGCGATGGCCGACCGCAGCTGTCGACGATCGCCAGCGCACTGACTACGCCGCCGACGCTCTGACGCCCGACGAGGAAAGGGCGGCGCTCGACGGCATTGCCCCGTTTCTCGACGAGCTGAAGCGCCAGGGCCGGAAGACCGTTCCGGCGGGTTGGCGCTACATCGAGGAACGACGATGGACCTTGCTCCGGGCTGGCGAAGGCGCTGCCGAGGGCGGACCATCCGCATCACCGATCGACGAGGCCTCCGAGGCCGGTCGGGCCATCGCCGTGCTCTACGCGGTCGCCAGGACGCGGCCCTTCGTCAGCAATGGCCGCGTGGTCTATCCCGGCGGCGTCAGCCCGCAGATCCTCGCCTTCGCCGGCGTTGCCGACAAGGCGGCTTGGCAGTGGATCACCGACCGCCAGCAGATCGCCGCATGGCGCGCATTCCTCGCATCGCACGTGCGCGGCGGCAGGCCCGAGCTGCTCGAAAAGCGCGGCGATGAAATGGGCTTCTACGCGCCCGGCCCATGGCCGCCGCGCAAGGACGGTGGCTGGCCGGAATCGGCCGCGGCGCAAGCATCACAGGCAGGGGGAGACGAATGAACATGCACTACGAGATTGGGCAGTTTGTCGGCTACGTACCGGCCGACGAGCCGGTCGCCGTGCCCGTCGCACCGCAGCGCTGGTGTATGCTGAGCGTTACGCCCGGCCGCGATGCGCGCGTCGTTCGCCGGCTGCTCGAGCGTGGCATCTGTGCCTATTCGCCGACCATCGTGCGCTATGTAGATCGACGGACGAAGATCGAGAGTCGCAAGCCGCATCTCGGAAAGCGCGTTGAGCGTCCGTTTCTTGCCGGCTTGGTGTTCGTTCCGGAGTTCGACGTGCACAATCCAGCAATCAAGCGAATCGACGACGTCGGCGATTGGCTGACGGTCATCGAGGACGATGGGCCTCGTTTCGCCTCGCTCAGGCCTGCGGATATGGCTATTGTGCGACGCCTTATGGCGGCCGAGAACGCACCGTTCGGAATGCGCGACTATGAATTGCAGCAGATGGTCCAGATTGTCGACGGGCCGCTCGCCGGCTTCGTGGCGCAGGTTAGGCGTCTTGACTCCCATAGCCGACTCACTGTCTTTGTCGACGCCATGCGCGGCGCCTCGGTGCAACTGTCCGAGGCGCAGGTCGAGCCGGTCCCTGCAGGTCAGTCCTGTAGCACGGCGGGCCGTCGGAAGCCGAAACGCTCCGAGCGCCGCTGACTCAGGTCAGTGTGCGAAGCATTCGGAAATTCGTTTCACATGAAACCGAGCCCGGCCATCGTGCCGGGCTTTCGTGTGTCTAGGATGTACGGCGGTCGGATCTACGCTCGCCGTTGCCCTCCTTGGGCGTTTCCTCCCTATGACTTAGCCCGCGTCCGGACCGAACCGGCGCGGGCTTTTTCGTTTGGCCTCGCGGGTCCCTCTGGCGATCCAACCCCACCGCGGGTAATTCGCACCGCGACGTTTCGGTAGCCGGAGCATGTTCGGGCTGACCTGACTCACCTGACATAGGTGTGATGGGACCTGACATGTTCGATAACGCGGCCAGCTCGGCCGCCGCCGGTGATGGGCTTTGGCTCACCATCTCGGACATTGCTGCGCGCAAGAGCGTCACGAAGCAGACGATTTCGGAGCGCGTGAACAAGCTGGTCGCCGAGCACGGGCTGTCGACGCGGCCCGGCAAGGGCAAGTCCAAGCTGGTCAACCTAGCCGAGTACGATCGCCTGGTCGGCGAGACGACGGACCTGTCGCGCCAGCAGGGCGCCGACACCAAGGCCGCCGATGAGGCGCCGGCGCCGGCGCGGGACGGCACGTTCTCCAAGGCGCAGGCCGATCGCGCCGGCTATGAAGCCGAGCTGAAGCGGCTGGACCTCGAGGAGCGGCTCGGCAAGCTGCTCTCGATCGAGGATGTCACCCGCAGCATGGAACGCTGCGCGGCCGTCATCGTCCGCGAGATCGAGCAGATCCCCGACCATTGCGACGAGCTGTTCGGTGCGGCGTCCAAGGGCGGCGCGCCGGAGCTGCGCCAGGCGTTGAAAGACCTCGTCCGCAAGGTCCGGCTGTCGCTCGAGCAAAACATGCGCGTGCTGCCCGCCGAGGACGATCGTGACGCGGGGGATCATTCGTGATGGTGTCGATGCGCGCCTCGCTCCCGATCATTGCCGGCATCTTCGCGGCCGTGTTTTCGCCGCCGGCGCCGCTCACGCCGTCGGCGTGGGCTAACCAGCATTTCTATCTGCCGGACGGCGAGCGCAAGAGCCAGCTGATCGACCTGTCGCGCACGCCGCATCTGATCGAGCCGCTCGACGCGCTGGGCCCGGACGCGCCCGACAACGAAATCGCGGTGATGAAGTCGGCGCAATCGGCGTTCACCACGCTGCTGCAGATCGCGGCCTGCCATTCGATCGACCGCGATCCCTGCGACATGATGATCGTGCAGCCGACCGACTCGGCGCTCGGCGATTTCAACTCGCAGAAGCTCGGCCGCGCGCTCGAATTGTCGCCGATCATGCGCAAGAAGGTCTTTCCGCAGACCGCGCGCGCCGGCAACGCCTCGAAAACTTACGAGAAAAAATTCTCGCCCGACTGCTCGCTGTTCCTCTCGCTCGCGTCGTCGACCGCGGATCTGCGCTCCAAGACCATCAAGAAAGCGCTGTGCGACGAGATCGACGAATATCCCGCCGATCTGAACGACCAGGGCGATCCGCTCGACATGATCCGGGCACGCCAGATTTCGTTCCTGCGCTCCGGCACGTGGAAGCGCGCCTATTTCTCGACGCCGACCATCAAGGGCGCGTCGTCGATCGAGTCCAAGTTCGAGGCCGGCGATCAGCGTCGCTGGACCATGGTCTGCCCGCACTGCGGCGACGACAACCTGCGGTTCGAGTGGTCCGAAAAGGCGCGGCGCTTCGAGTTCGAGAAGGAGCCGCCGTATCGCGCGCGCTACGTTCCGCCGTGCTGCGGCGCTGTGATCGAGGGCTGGCAGAAATTCGCGGTCTATGCGACGGGCCGCTGGGTCCCGACCGCGCCTGGCGCCGGCAAGTTCAAGAGCTACCACTTCGACGCGCTGTCCTCGCCCTTCGTGCCGTGGGACGAAATCGCCAAGGAGTACGTCGAGGCCGGCGACAATCCGATCAAGCTCAAGGCGTTCTGGAATCTGACGCTCGGATTACCGTTCGAGTTGAAGGGCGACGCGCCGGAATTCGACATGCTGCTCGCGCGCCGAGAGGACTACAAGCAGGGCCACATTCCGCCGCGCGGGCTGCTGTTCGTGGTGGGCGCCGACGTGCAGCACACCGGGATCTGGGTCGAGGGCGTTGCCTTCGCCTCGAACAGCGAGTCCTGGAGCGTCTTTCACGAGTTTCTGGAGGGGGACACCACCGACCATCGCAGTGGCGCGTTCGCCAAGCTGGCGAAGGTGTACGACCAGACTTTCCCCGACGCGTTCGGGGGCACGCGACTCGCCGACTGCGTGGCGATTGACGCGGGTGACGGTGGCCGCGCCAACCAGGTTTTTCGGTTCTGCCGCGGTCGCGCCCGTGCTTTTGCCATCAAGGGCGTGCCGGGCTGGACGGCGCCGGCGATCGGTACGCCGATCCAGGTCGACATCAAGCTGTCCGGCAAGAAAATCAGGAAGGGCGCCACGCTCTGGCCGGTCGGCACCTGGCCGCTCAAGGCAACGTTCTACTCCAACCTGGTCAAGGATGGCCGCCGCGCCGGCGCGGAGCAAGATCCGGACGGCTACTGCCATCATCACGAAGGCTGCGACGAGCGCTACTTCAAGCAGCAGACCGCCGAATATCTGAAGACCTTCGTTCGCCGCGGCCGCACCGTCAAGGAGTGGCAGGAAACCGGCCCGAACCATCTGCTCGATTGCCGGATCTACGCGATGGCGATGGCGGAATATCTCGGCCTGTCGCGGCTCACCGCCGACCAATGGGCCGCCATCGCGAAAGAGCGTGGCGTGCCGCAGGTCCTGCAGCAGCCGGATCTGCTCGCGCCCGACGCCGTCAAGATCGCTGCGGCCGAGCCCGCGCCGGTGCGTCCGCTGCTGACGCGCAAGCCGAAAAAGCGCGGCATGACGATTCACAGCCGAGGGGTTTTCTAGCCATGGCAGGCATCACGCTCGAGCAGGCACAGGCCCAGCTAGACATCTGGCTTGCGGCCTCGCTCGCCGTCGCCGGCAGCCAGAGCTACGAGATCGAGACCGGCAACGGCCGCCGCAAGCTGCAGCGGGCCGATGCGGCCGAGATCCGGCAGCAGATCGCGTTCTGGCAGCAGAAGGTCAGCGCGCTCACACCGCCCGCGGCCGGCGGTCGCCGCCGCACCCGCTACATCGTGCCGGAGTGACCATGGCAAAGCAGCCCATGCAGCAGACGTTCCTCGACCGCGTCGTCGCCGCATTCAGTCCCGAGCGCGGCCTTGCGCGCGCGCAAGCGCGGACCGAGCTCGCCGAGGCGACCGGCGCCGGCGGCTACAACGGCGGCGCGCGCGAGCGGCGGCCGACCAAACGGTGGCGTCCGAAGGATGGTTCGGCCGATGCCGACACGCTGCTCGACCTGCCGGATCTGCGCGGCCGCTCGCGCGATCTCGCGCGTAACGCGCCGATCGCGACGGGCGCCATCGCGACGAATGTGACCAACGTCGTCGGCGACGGCCTCAAGCTGCAGGCGAATGTCGACCACGAGGCGCTCGGCATCACACCGGAGCAGGCCGACGCGATGGAGCGCGAGCAGGAGCGTGAGTGGGAATTGTTCTGCGCGTCCTGCGACTTCACACGCGTGCAATGCATGGAGGAGATCGAGGCGACGTCCTATCGCAGCACGCTCGAGTCGGGTGACCTGTTCGTGCTGCGGCGCTACCGCAAGGACCCGGGCGATGCCTACGGCACCAAGCTGCAGATGATCGAGGCCGACCGCGTCTGCAATCCGAACCGCGCGGCGGATACCGACACCATCGCCGGTGGCGTCGAGGTCAACCGGGATGGTGTGCACGTCGCTTACCATGTCACCAACAAACACCCCGGCGGTCTGCGCGTCGCCGGCCTCGAATGGGAGCGAGTCCATGCGCGCACCGATACCGGTCTGCTGGCCGTTCTGCATCTTTACGACCGCCTGCGCCCGGAACAGACCCGCGGCGTGCCGTATCTGGCGCCGGTGATCGAGTTCCTGAAGCAGCTCACCACCTATTCCGACGCCGAGGTCGACGCCGCGGTCGCGACCGCCATGACCGCGTTCGTGATCGAGGCGCCGGCCGACGACGGGTCCGTGCCGCCCATCGGCGAAACCGACGCGAGCCTTAATGCCAACGAGGTCAAGCTCGGCGGCGCCGCTGTCGTCAGCCTGGCTGAGGGGGAGAAGCTCAACGCCTTCAACCCGCAGCGGCCGAATTCCAACTTCGACCCGTTCGTGATGTCGTTCTGCCGGCAGATCGGCGTCGCGCTCGAGATCCCGTTCGAGCTGCTGATCAAGCACTTCACCGCGTCCTATTCCGCCTCGCGCGCCGCGCTCGAAATGGCCTGGCAGTATTTCCGCCGGCGCCGCACCTGGCTGGCCGCGCGCCTGGTGCAGCCCGCTTACGAATGGATGATGGAGGAGGCGGTCGCCACCGGCCGGCTTAATCGTCCCGGCTTCTTTGCCGACCCGCTGCTGCGCAAGGCCTATTGCGGCGCCGAGTGGATCGGCCCGCAGCGCGCCAGCCTCAATCCGAAACAGGAATCGGACGCCGACACACAGGACGTCGCGCAGGGCTTCAAGACCATCGAGCAGGTCTGCATGGAGCGCACCGGCGGCGAGTTCGAGAAAAAGAACGCACAGCGCGCGAAGGAAGTCGCCATGCGCAAGGACAGCGGCGTGGTTGCGCCGCCGCCGGCCGCCGATCCAAACGCGCCGCCGCAGCAGGATGGGCCCGACGCCGAGCCTGAGGACGGCGACGAGCCGGAGCAATCCCAACCGAAAAGGGCCGCCAAATGACGCTGTTGATGCCGCATATTGCGAGCCGCCTGTTCGGCGCCGAACTGCTGGTCGATCCGGGCAAGCTGCAGGCTTTTCTGATTGGCCTCGGCGCCCGTATCGTCGAGGGCGGCGTGTCGCTGCCCGGCATTGCCGCGGTCAATCATGTCGCGTTCGAGCGCGGCCGTCCGTCGGAGGCGATGGGCAAGCTCGGCGACCCCATCGGCGCGGCGTTCGAGCGCGCCAACGCCGGCGACCGCCTGGTGCAGCGTGTCGGCAATGTCGGCGTCATCGGCGTCGAGGGCACACTGGTGCACAAGGGTAAGTTCATCGGGCAATCGTCCGGCGAAACCTCCTATGAGGGATTGCAGGCGCAGATCGCGCGCGCCGGCCGCGACCCTGCCATCAAGGGTGTGGTGTTCGAGGTCGACTCCTTCGGCGGCGAGGTCAACGGCGCATTCGAGACCGCTGCCATGATCGGCAAGCTGTCGGCGCAAAAACCGACCATCGCGATCCTGACCGACTTCGCGCTGTCGGCTGGTTATCTGCTGGCCTCTCAGGCGCGCCAGATCGTCATGCCGAACACTGGCGCCGCCGGCTCGATCGGCGTCATCACCATGCATGCCGACATGTCGAAAAAGCTTGAGCAGGACGGCGTCAAGATCACGCTGATCTCGTCGGGCAAGCACAAGGCGGACGGCAACCCAACGCAACCGCTGCCCGATGGCATGCGCACCGAACTACAGGCGCGCGTCGACATGCGCCGCGACCAGTTTGCCGCCGCGGTCGCATCCGGCCGCGGCTCGCGCCTGCCGGTCGACAAGGTGCTCGCGACCGAGGCGCGGACCTATCACGGCGAGGACGCTGTCTCGGCCGGCCTGGTCGACGGCATCATCGATCCGCAAGTCGCGTTTTCCGAGTTCGTCAAGAGCGTCAACTAGGCCGCTACAGGCCATCACAAGGAGAAGACCATGAATACCTCTGGATTGGCGGCCGTGCATCTCGCTGCGGCTGCGGCTTCCACCGCACTGCAGCCGCCGCCCGCCGCTCCGGCGGCGGCCGCGACCACCTCGACCGTTGCCGCTGCGCCCGGCGCCGTCACCACCGCGGCGGAGCTCGCCGCAGCCTTCCCGGATCTCTGCGCCGCGATCCGCCTCGAAGGCGCCACCGCCGAGCGCGCCCGCATCCTCGGCATCGAGGCGCACGCCATGGCCGGTCATGAGGCTCTGGTGGCCGCGATGAAAGCCGACGGCGCCGTGACGCCCGACATGGCTGCCGGCCGCATCCTGGCCGCCGAGAAGGCCGCGCGCGGCCAGCAGGCGCAGGCCATCGTCGATGTCGAGAAGGTCACCGGCGGCGTCAAGGCTGCGCCGCAGTCGCATCCGGCGGGTGCGGCGTCGGCTTCCGCTGCGGAGAAGGCCACCACGCCCGAGGGCTGGAAGGCCGAATACGCGGCCTCGCCGCAGCTGCAGGCCGAGTTCGCCTCCGCTGACGATTACGTCTCGCTGAAGCGGGCCGAGGCGTCGGGAAAGGTGCGCGTGTTGGGGTCCCGGGCGGCGAGCTGATCGCCGTCCGCGTTCGACGTTCTGCGCCGCACCGCATTCAGCGCCGGCGTTCCTTCCACAAATCCTAAATTGAAGGACTACAGCCAATGACGACTTTGGCAGCTAACAAGCCGCGCGCGTATGAGGGCGGCAAGGACGTGATCGAGGAAAGCGGCCTTCCTGTGATCGCCGCCGATATCATCTACGAGGGCGCCGCGGTTGGCGTCGTCGATGCGTCCGGCCATGGCCGTCCGCTGGTCGCGGGCGACCGCTTCGCCGGTTTCGCCAACGCCAAGGCCGACAACGCCTCCGGCGCTGCGGCAGCGATCGGCGTCGACCTGCGCACTTCCGGCAAGGTCGAGCTGGCGGTGACTGGCGCGGTCATCACCGATAAGGGCCAGCCGGTCTACGCCTCCGACGATGACACCTTCAGCTTCAGCCCGGTCGGCGGCAGCTTCATCGGCTTCGTGCATCGTTTCGTGTCCGCCGGCATCGTCGTGGTGCGGTTCGATGTCGATGCGCTGCGCGATCCCTGGGGCGGCTACAGCGTCCGCGAGGCGCTCTCGGCCATCAAGACGTTCGATGCCGAGGACAACGGCAAGCTGTTCGTGGTCGACGCCGGCGCCGACAATGCGGCGCTCACGCTGCCCGCGACCGCGGCGGGCCTGACGTTGGCGGTGCTCGCGATCGGTGCGTTCGGCACCACCAAGGTGATGCTTGATCCGAATGCGGCCGACATGATCCTGGGGCCCGACGTCACCGGTGCCGATAACAAGGACCTCATCCTGACCAAGGCGACGCAGCGCCGCGGCGACTACGTCAAGCTGATCGGCGGCGATGCCGACGGCTACATGGTCACGGAGCTGCGCGGCATCTGGGCTCGCGAGGCGTAAAAGCTCGCCATCACACTGCGCGGCGGTCGTTCACCGCCGCGCGCTCTCTTTCCCGGCCGCTCGGCGCGGGCATCACCTTTTCCAGCAAATAGGGAACTATCGCAAATGGACCAGCAGCTTCTGTCCAGCCGTGCCATCCGGGGCATGTATTTCGCGCGGCTCGAAACCGACCCCGGCACCAACTGGCTCGACGGCGTCGCCAACTTCTTCGGCTCCGACCAGGCCTCGGAGACCTATAACTTCCTCGGCCAGACGCCGATGATGCGCGAATGGATCGGCGGCCGCCAGGCCAAGGGTTTCAGCGGTGAGGGCCTCACCATCATCAACAAGCACTATGAGGCGACGCTCGAGATCCAGAAGAAGGATGCGCGTCGCGACAAGACCGGGCAGATCCGCGCCCGCGTCGACGAGTTCGCCGATCGCAGCCAGACGCATTGGGCCTCGCTGACCTCGACGCTGATCGTCAACGGCGCGACCTCGCTCTGCTATGACGGCCAGTATTTCTTCGACACCGATCATGTCAGCGGCGACTCCGGTGCGCAGTCGAACAAGATCGACGCGGACATCTCGACGTTCCCGGCCACGCTGCATGGCAGCGTGACCGATCCCAGCGTCGAGGAAATGCAGCAGGCGATCATCGCCGGCATCGTCGCCATCCTCAAGCTGAAGGATGACAAGGGCGAGCCCATGAACGAGAACGCCTCGGCGTTCCTGGTGATGGTGCCGATCGGGCTGATGAAGGCCGCGCTCGGCGCCGTGTCGCAGCTCGTGCCGGCGATGATGCAGCAGAACCTCAACCCGAACCTTCTGCGTAACTTCAAGATCGAGGTGGTGATGAACGTTCGCCTGACCTCGGCGGGCTGGACCGACAAGTTCGTCATCTTCCGGACCGACTCCCCGATCAAGGCGCTGATCCGCCAGTCGGAGCAGGAGGTCGAGATGAAGATGAAGGCCGAAGGGTCCGAGTTCGAGTTCGACAACGACGCCTGGCAGATGGGCATCGATGCCTGGCGCGGCGTCGGTTACGGCTATTGGCAGCGCGCCGTCCAGGTCACGCTTATCTGATTTGATCCGACTGACGGCTCCTCCCCGGACTGTCCGGGGAGGGTTGTCGCCGATCGCGCGCGTCGCGCTCGCCGACAACCCTGACGTTCGTTCCCATCCATCAAAGGAGACATTCCATGCAGGCTTTCCGCGTCATCGGTCGTGGTTTCAATGTCGGCGCCGGAGCGCTGCTGCTGCTCAGCTCGGCGCAGGCCATCGAGCGCGCGCACAAGCTCGAGCCGCTGCCCGGCGGCGGCCGCGTCAGCGAGGGCTTTGGTCTCGCCCGCGCCAAGGAGACGCAGGCCTTCAAGGCCGGCGAGCTGATCGGCCTCACCGAGCCGCCGAAGGGCCAGCTCGGCCTGGTCGAGGCGATCGAGCCGCCGGCAGGTAGGGGCAAGCGCGACCGCGATGACCCGGTGCTGTCGTTCCTGGATGCGGTGAAGATGCACAACGCCATGGCCGAGCGCGCCGAGGAAGACGCGGCCCGCAAGGCCGAGCGGGATGCGGCCGCGCGGCTTGCCGAGCAGGAGCAGATCGAGACCGCAGCCCGGGAGTCGGCATGGGCCGAGGAGTGGTCGACGACCGAAGCCATCAAGAAGGATTATCCGAAGGTCGGTGACTACGTCGCGGTGCGCCGCAAGGAATTCGCGGATGCGGCCAAGGCCGCCGCCGAGGCTGCCAAGGTCTGACCGATGCCGATCGAGACCGCCGCCGACCGCCTGGTCTTTCTCAGCGTCGAAGAATTCGGCGCCGAGGGCACCTACGCGCCCGCGGCTGGCGGCGGCTCGACCACGATCGCGGGGATCTTCGACCGCCCGTCGATCTCGACCGATCTCAACCAGGTCGCGTCGCTCGACGCGCGCCCGACATTCTGCTGCCGTGCGGCGGATCTGCCTGCTGGCGCCGATGGCGATGCCGGTGATCAGCTGACCGTGACCGGCGAGGGCGCCTTCGAGGTCGTCTCGATCGAGCCGGACGGACAGGGCATGGCGTTGCTGCGGCTGGGGGCGCTCGCCTGATGGTCGCTGTCCGCTATAGGGTCGACACGTCGGACGTGATCAAGGCGCTGCGCAATCTCGCCGAGCGTGATGCGCCGATCGTCACGGCCTATGCGCTGACCAAGACCGCGCAGGACATCAAGGCCGAGGAGGTCGACACCATGAAATCGGTGTTCGATCGCCCGACCCGTTTCACGCTCAACGCGCTTTATGTGAAGCCGGCGACAAAAACCGACCTGGTCGCGGAGGTCTATTTCAAGGATGGTTTCGGCTCTGTGCCGGCCTGGCGCTATCTCGGCCCGCAGGTCGAGGGTGGCGCACGCGTCCATAAATCGTTCGAGCGGGCGTTGATCCGTTCCGGCCTGATGCAGCAGGGCGAATACGCCGTTCCGGGCAAGGGTGCCGCGCTCGATGCGTTCGGAAGCATTTCGGGCGGCACCATCACGCGGATCTTGTCGCAGCTCGGGGCCGCCGAGCAGTCCTCCGGCTACCAGGCCAACGCGACGAATAGCCGGCGCTCGAAAGCCAAGCGCAAAAAGGCCGGTCGTTACTTCGTGCTGCGGCCTGGCGCGGGCGGGCCGGCCGATCGCAACGTGGCGCCGGGCATCTACTACCGCGCGGACCTGCGCGAAATGGTGCCGGTCATGCTGTTCGTGAAGCCGCCGCGCTACCAGAAGCGCTTCCCGTTCTATGAGCGCGCGCAGGTGGTGTTCCAGCAGAAGCTGGTGCCGCGGGCGCGCGAGGGCTGGGACCGTTTTGTCGGCTCCAAACTGAAGAGGGCGGCGTGATGCCGGACCACGTGCGAAAGCAGATCCGCGACGCCGTCGTGACCGGGCTGACCGGCCTGCCGGCGACGGCGGACAGAGTCTATGCCGGGCGGACCCGGCGGCTGCCGGCAGGCCACGAGCCGACGCTGCTGGTCTACACCCGCGCGGAGACGGCACAGCGCGCCGTGCTCGGCCGCCCGCCGAAGATCGAGCGGCGCTGCACGCTGCATGTCGAGGGTCGTGTGTCGACGGCGGCTGCTCCGGATGACCTGCTCGACCAGGTCGCCGCGGAGATCGAGGCCGGCGTCGCGGCCATGATCAACTACGGCACGGCCGTGTTTTTCGGCGGGCTGGCGCAGAACGTCCAGCTCACGGCAACCGAGATCGTGGCGGAAGCCGAAGGCGAGCGTCACATCGGCGGTGTTCGTGTCGAGTACCTGGTGACCTATCGCACCGTTGAGGGCGCGCCGACCGCGGTCGCCTGATTGAATTCGTTTTCAGAGAAAACCCGAAGGAGAGACTGACATGACGGTTGCAGGCATTGGCTACGGCTCGCTGTTCAAGGTGAAGATTGCGGGCGTCTATACGACGATCGGCGAGCAGGCCAACGTGACCCCGCCGGGCATGTCGGTCGACTCGATCGATGCGAGCCACGAGCAGAGCCCGGATGGCACGCGCGAGTTCATTCCTGGTCTTGCCGACGCCGGCGAGGTCTCGGCCGACATCCACTATGTGCCGACCGGAATGGCCGAGGAGCAGCTCTATGCGATGCTGCGCACCACGCAGGAATGCCGCAACGTGTTTCCGAGCGGTGCCTATGTCGATTATAACGCCTTCATCACTGGCATGGAGCCGGACACCCCGATCGACGACAAGATGGTGATGTCGGTGACCTGGAAGGTCACGGGAGCGCCGGTGCGCACCGCGGCCACCGCGCCGACCAACGCAGTACTGCCTGCGATTTCCGGTGCGCTGACTCTGGGCGCCACCCTGACCGCCTATGAAGGCGTATGGGATGACGAGCCGACGTCGTTTACCTACCAGTGGAAGAACGCCGGCGTGACCATCAACGGCGCTACCAGCAAGACCTACGTCATCCAGGCGGGCGACAGCGGCGACGCCATCACGGTCGCGGTGACTGGCCTCAACTCCGCCGGCAGCGCGACCGCGACCAGCGCCGCCGTGACGGCCGCCTAAAGGGGCCAAGGGAAATGGCAAATCCGCAAAAGGGCGAGGTGTCGTTCGAGGCGCTCGGGAGGACCTTCACCATGCGCCTTGGTACCAATGCCAGGGCGCTGGTCGAAGGCAAGACCGGGTTATCTTGGGCGACGCTGATGAAGCGCCCGGAGGAGGAGTGGCGCGAGCGCGACGCCATCATCATCATGTGGGCCGGTCTCTATCAGCATCACAAGCTGACCGAGGAGGAGGTCGGCGACCTGCTCGACGAGATCGGGTCGCAGGAGTGCTCCAGGCTGCTGCTCAAGGCGTTCGGGATTGCCAATCCGCCGGAGGTTGCCAACGGCGCTACGGGCCCTCGGCCGAGGCGGCGCCAGAGGAGTGGGACTGGGACCGCCTGATCATCGACTGGCTGGCGCTCGGTTATGCCCATGAGTCCTTCTGGGACCAAACGCCGAGGACGCTCGCCCTGACGTTCAAGGCGGCCGGTATCCGCCGGCGCCGCGAGCACAATGAGCGGATGGTGCTCGCCTGGCAGACCGCGTTCCTGCCTCGGCAGAAGCGGCCAAACTTGAAGAAACTCCTGGCGCGCGAGGGCCAGGCATCGCGGCCGCGGCAAACCGCCGAGCAGCAATGGGCCGTTTTCGGCGCCATCGCTGAAGCGGCAAAGGTCATGAGGAAAAACTAGCATGTCGAGCGCCTCCGTCATCGGAGCACTCAGGGTAATCCTCGGTGCTGATACCACCGGGCTCGACAAGGGCCTCAAGGACTCGCAGGGCGGGCTGGCAGCGTTCGGAACGACGGTCGCGGCCGGCATGGCTGCGGCGGCCGCGGCCGTCGCCGCTGCCGGCGTAGCAATCGGCGTTGCCATGAAAAGCACGATCGACGACATGGACCAGCTGTCCAAGGCCTCGGCCAAGCTCGGTGTACCGATCGAGCAGCTGTCGGCCTTGGCCTATGCGGGCGAGCTGGCGGACGTGTCGTTCGAGGCTTTGAGCAAGTCGGCGGCGAAGCTGTCGAAAAACCTGGTCGATGCCGCGGCGAAGCCGACCGGGGAGGCTGCCACCGCCTTTCGGGCGCTCGGCATCTCGGTCCTCGATTCCAACGGTCAGCTAAAATCCTCCGATCAGGTGCTCGGCGACGTGGCCGACAGGTTCCAAGGATTGAAGGACGGCGCCGGCAAGACCGCCGCTGCCATGGCGATTTTCGGCAAAAGCGGCAATGACCTGATCCCGCTGCTCAATGGCGGCCGCGACGGGCTCAAGGAGATGACGGACGAGGCCGCGAAGTTCGGCCTGATCATCGATGGGGCGACCGGCAAGGCTGCTGAAGATTTCAATGACAACCTGACCCGGCTTCACGCGGTCTGGAAGGGCCTTATTGCGCAGTCGACCGCGCAAGTGCTGCCGTCCTTGGTCGCGATCACGAATGCGATGGTCGAAAGTGCCAAGAACTCGGGTTTCCTGGATGTGGCCTTGACCGGCGTGGCCACGGCGATGAAGGCGCTGGTGACCGGCGGCGTCATCGTTGGCGCCGTGTTCAAGTCGCTCGCCGATTACATCTCGACCGTCTCGTCGGCGATGGCGCTCGTGTTGAAGGGCCAATTTGCTGAGGCGTTCGACGCGGTCAAGGGCGGCGTCACCGGCGTCGGCGAGACCGCGACCGTGACTTTCGGCATCATCGACCGATTGTGGAAAGGTCAGCAGACGGGTGCCGATGCTGCGGCAGCATCGACGGACAAAGCGTCGAAGGCTCAGAAGGATTTCAACTTCGCGGCCATCGGCGGCAAGAACGCGGTTGATAGCTTTATCGACTCTCAGAACAAGTCCCTGCAGTCGCAGTCCGCTCAGATCCAGACCTTCGGAATGCTGCCGGGGGCCATGGAGGCGACCAAGATCCAGCTGCAGGCGCTGTCGATCGCGACCGCCAACAACACCACAATCACGGCCGCGCAGCAGGCGCAGCTCGATCTCCTGAAGCTGAAGACGGCCGACTACGCCTTGACGCTGGCGGGCCTTCAATTGCAGCAGGCCAATCTTGCGCCGGCGCAACTGTTCCAGCAGGAGCAGATGAAAATTCAGGCGCTGTTCGATGCGGGCAAGATCAGCGCGGAAACCTACGGCGACGCCATGCAAAGGGTGGCGGAGAACGCGAATACGACATGGGCGCAGGCCGGCGAGTCGATGGCCGGAAGCTTTACGCAGATCGCGGGGGCGTTCTCGAAAGAGAGCTCTGCCATGGCTACGGCGGCAAAGGTCTTTGGTGTCATCCAGGGTACGATCTCGATGTTTACGGGCGCCGCCAAGGCGCTCGAGCTGCCGTTCCCGGCCAATATTGCCGCCGTTGCCGCCGTGCTTGCGAAGGGCGCTTCGCTGGTGGCCTCGATCAAGAGTCAATCCATTCCGACGGGATTCAAGGATGGTCTGTCGATGACAGTTCCTGGCGGCGTTGGAGGTGGTGACAGCAGGCTGTTCCAGGCCATGGTCGAGCCGGGCGAGCAGATCGATATCACGCCGAACCGTGGCGGGAATCCGGGGCGCGGCGATACCGGTGGTCGCGCCGTTCAGCCGGTCAATCTCGCTGTGCCGATCGCGACCACGCGTGACGCCCTTCGTGAGCTTATCGAAGGGCTCAATGGCATGTTCTCCGACGGATACCGCTTGAATGTGGTGTCGGCCTGATGTCGCTCGTAATCTCAAGCGCGGTCGTTCTCGCCGATGTGGCTGATGGTCTCTCGCTGGACCATCCGCTGATCGGCTGGCACAACCTTGTGACTTCAACAACGATTGTTGCCGACACTGAGGACGCCAACTATCCGGCATCGAACCTTGCCAATCCTGCTACGCATCTCGAATGGCGGGCCGAAGACGACACCGAGCAGTATCTGACCATCACGACGAACTACGTAGACGACATCGATTATGTCGCTGTCGCGCGCCATAATTTTTCGTCCGCTGGGATCCCTGTCTCGGTCGAGGGTTACATCGGCGGCGTCTGGACGGAGATTGTCGAGGATGTGTTGCTGCCTGACGACGGGCCGGCACTGTTCCGCTTCGAGGCGCAATCGCTGTCGCAGGTGAGGATCAGGCTGCAATCCGGCTCGGATAGCGCACGCGCCGCAGTCGTCTACGTCGGGAAGCTGCTGGTGGTCGAGCGCAAGATCTACGCCGGTCATATGGCGATGCCTGACGGCATCAAAGTCAGCGTTGCGAACGGTCGCAGCGAGAGCGGAAATTTCCTCGGCCGGATCATCTTGGGCGAATGGCGCGAGACTAGCGTGCCGCTTTCGCTGATCTCGCCGGCTTGGTTCCGAACCTATATGCGCCCGTTCCTTAAGGACGGCCGGGATCTGCCGTTCTTCTTCGCCTGGCGCCCTGAAACCTATCCCCGCGAGGTGGGGTATGGCTGGCTCACGGAAGACCCCGCGCCAACGCCAGACACCACCAGCCATCTGCTGTCGTTCGATCTCAAGGTGAGTGGCGTCGCCTGATGAAATCGCTGTCTTACATCGAGATCGATGTGCCGTTCTGCACGCGCACTTACGGCGTTGCGCCGTGCACGGCGTCTATACCGACGACGGGTAGCATCAAGTGCTTCAATAGCAAAAACACCTGTCAAGATACGGCGAACTTCCTTGCGTCTGACATCACTTGGCGCTTTGCGAAGCCTGCATCGTACCTGCCGCCCGACATTGACATCGTCGCGGCTTCGATCCTCGACATCTCCTATACGCCGGCAACGATCTCGCTCGGCAAAAACCTTGGGACACGAGCGACGCTCAGCGTCACGTTCAAGGACCATCCTCATTCTGACACGGGAGAAGGGTTCGATAAGTACCTCGCTGATCGCACTTATGATCCCTATAGCAAAGGTACGTTCTGGGGGAAGTTCCGCGCGCGGCAGCCGTTTGTGCGCGGGCAGGGATTGCGGTGGATCACCGGGCTCCTCGGCGACGATCTTGCCGACATGGAGACGCGGTATTTCGTCGTCGATAGCTTCGATGGACCGACGCCGGAAGGCAAGTATACCATCATCGCAAAGGACGTTCTGAAGTTCGCGGACGGCGATCGGGCGCAGGCTCCGGTCCTGTCAAACGGATTCCTATCGGCTGACATCACGGCAAGCGCAACCTCAATCACGATTCTGCCGGCCGGGATCGGTGACGTCGAATATCCTCTTGGAGGCTCGGATTATCTCTGCATCGGCGGCAATGAAGTCGTGCAGTTGACCTCGCGAACCGGAAATACACTGACTGTAGTTCGTGGGCAGGGCGGCACCACCGCGACGACCCACAAGGCTCAAGATCGTGTTCAGCGGGTTCGCAGGTACACCGGCGCTGATGTGGCCGATATCGTTTATAGTCTCTTGGTGGACTACGCTGGCGTACCAGCTAGTTACATCACGTTGGCGGATTGGCAGGCAGAAACAGCGGCCTATCTCGGCACGGTTTACACCGCGAACATTTGCGAGCCAACGTCGGTTGCGACATTGCTGTCTGAATTGGCTGAGCAAGCGGGTCTCGCCATATGGGACGACAATATCTCGCAGCAAGTCAGGCTTAAGGTGCTGCATGGCGTGCTCACTGACGCCGACACGTTCACGCCAGACAACACGCTCGAAAAGTCGCTCACCCTCAAGGAGCAGCCAGATCAAAGGCTGTCGCGCGTTCAGGTTTATTTCGGGCAGAAGGATCCGACAAAACCGCTTTCGAACTTAGACAATTATCGATCGACATCTCTGACCATCGATGAAGAAGCGGAGGCCGACTATGGTTCATCTGCTATCAAAACGATCTATTCGCGGTGGATTCCGGAGGCGGGTCGAACCGTTGCGGATCGGCTCGGCGCGATCCTTATAGGTCGCTTCCGAGATCCGCCGCGTCGCGTAACGTTCGCAACCGCTCGCTACTCCGACACTGACGTCGACCTCGGGCAGGGTTATCGGGTGGAGTCCTTTTGCGTGCAGGACGCAACGGGCGCTCAGAGCGATATCCCTATCCAAACGACGCGCGTCAACCCGGGCCCTGACAGGTTCACCGTCGAGGCGGAGGAGATGTTGTGGATCGCGCCTGATACTGATTTGACCAATCGCCAGATCATCTTCGACGCCAATACGTTCAACGTGAATCTCCGAACGGCGCACGACTCGATCTATCCTACGCCGCAGTCTGGCGACACCGTCACGGCGACGGTGAATGCCGGAGTGACCATCGGATCTATTTCTTTCGCTCAAACCGCTTTCGATGTCGGAACATGGCCGGCAGGCGTTATCGTCAATATCGTTCTTGACGGCACTATCGAAGGGGCCGGCGGCAATGGTGGCCCGGCAGGCGCTGCGGGTGATCCGGGTATCGCCGGGACCGCGGGCGGGCTCGCGCTCTACACGCGCCAAGCCATCGCGCTCAACATGTCTAGCGGCGGGCGGCTCTGGGGCGGCGGCGGCGGCGGCGGCGGCGGCGGCGGCGGCGCCGACCCCAGCGGCGGCGGCGGCGGCGGCGGCGGCGGCGGCGGCGCTGGCGCAAATGGCGGTGGCGGTGGCTCGGGTGGCCCCGGTGGCAGCTCTGGAGGCTCGGCCGGCGGCCCTGGCGCGGCGGGAACGTCGACGGCCGGCGGGAATGGCAACGGTGGTGGAAACGGCCTCTCACCCATTTTTTCGGGAGGAACGGGCGGTAATGGCGGCGGCCCCGCCCTTGCTGGCTCTGGCGGTGGCGGTGGCGTCGGCGGAGGCGCTGGCGGCGCGGCCGGCAAAGCGATCGATGGCGACAGCTACGTCACGCTGACTCTTGGCGCCGGCGATATCCGCGGCGCTCGTATTAACTAGGAACGACTTTCATGGCCTTGGCGCGGCATCAATTCACGGTCCAGGACCGAGCGGGCAACGTCGTTCCTGGCGCTCATGTCGAGGTGCGTTCGGAAGTGTCCGGGCAGCCCTTGGCAGTCCTTTATACTGATCGTGACGGGACGATTCCTGCGGGAAATCCGGTCGACGCCGACGCCAACGGATATGTCTATTTTTACGTCGCCGGCGGCTACTACAAAATTCGGGCCTACACCAGCTTGAGCGAACACATCGATCGATATGTCGGTATCGGTCTAATGCAGGGCATCGACGAGGTCGTCGAGACCGAGCGCGAGGTGACCGGGGCGGGGACGGTCGTGATCGCGGAGGATGACGACGACGTAATCCTGATCAAAAAGACCGTGGGCGAAGATACCGACGTGCTGCTGCCGAATCCCGAGACGACGATCAAGAAAAAGTTTCGCATCGTAGATCGCAAGTACGATTCGGCGACGCACCGCATCAGGATCACATCGGACGGGACCGCGAAAACGGTCATGGGCGCAACTGCTGCCGTGATCGACAGCAACGGCGCGTCGCTCCAGTTGAGGGCCCTCAGCGACGGCAGCGGCTGGGTCTGATCTCTCTAACCTTCTAAACCAAAAACGGACGGATCGAATGAAGCTTCGCGGCATCATCGCGCTCGCGCTCGCCTTGGCGTGCCAGCCAGCTTACGCGCAGACCAACCCCGGATCGTCGCCGCTCAGCGTCGTCAAGGGTGGCACCGGCAAGACGGCGATCGTCGTGAGCCGCACCGCCGCTGCCGATCTGGATCTGTCTGCCTTCGACGTGGTCAAGACGCTCGGATATGCCAAGGCCGGCGATGGCGGCGGAGCGACGTTCTACAAGCGCAACACTGCCATCCTGACCTACAGCATCACGAATGCAGGCTCGTGCAACAACGGCGTGTGGCCTGGCATACGCCTGACGGGCGGCACAGGCTCCGGAGCCTATGGCACGCTGACTGTTGCGGGCGGAGTGGCTACCAACTTCACGATCCAAGGGAGCGGGGCGCAGGGCAACGGCTATACGGTCAGCGACATTCTTACGGTGTCAAACGCCGGAAACGTGGTCTGTGCGACGTACCCGACGATTACCGTAAACACGGTCGGGAATGGTCCGTTCATCGACAGCGCCGTGACCGGCGTCACTATCAACACGGCCGGCGCGAGCTGCACCAATGGCACGTTCTATGGCTTGACGCCGCAGAACACAGTGACGAACGGCGGCGGCTTTGGGGACAGGTTGCAGGGCAACGTCACCATTTCCGGCGGCGCGCTCACTGCATTCACGATCAACGTTCCTGGTGGCGGTTACAAGGTCGGTGATCTCCTCAATTTCGTGAATCCAAATGCCACCACCCAACTGGCTGGATGCGTTACTCAGCCGGTTCTCCAGGTATCTTCGACGGCCTCTCCGCGTGGAAGCTTTACCGATGACGGCAGCAATGCCTGGCAGATCATGGCGACCGACAATAGCCTGAACGTCCTGCAATTCGGCGCCATCGCTGATTACAATTGGCTTTTCCCCGACGGCGACGGAACGGACAACGGTCCCGCATTCAGGGCGGTTGCGGCGTTTGCTGCGGCAGGAAACGGGCCCGCGGACGCGCACGGGTATGGCGGCGGGTTCATCTATGTACCGAGGGGCGGCTATCTGATTTGCGGAGGCGTCACTCAATACGAATACGTTAGCTTGCAGGGCGCCGGATTCGGCGCGACTAACCTGAAGCAGTGCAATACGGATGGTGCCACGTCGAGCCTGATCACGCAGGGCGACCCGCTGAGCCGGGTCGGCAATTACGAGGCCAAGACCTGGGATATGACCTTGTACGGGTCGACCAGCGGCACAGGTCCTGTCATCTATTCCAACAACAACCAGTCCGGTGATGCGCTCGCGCGCCTTGCGATCTATCCGAACACGGCCAACCGAACCTGCGTGAAATACGAAATTGGATACGGCGGCCAGTCGCAGTACGGCATCCATAGCGTTTCATGCGTGCCACAGTCGGGATCTCCGGCGTTCGATCTATCCGGTAATTTCGGCTTCAAGATCGACGGTCAGTCGATGGTTTCGAGCATCCTGACGGTTGCGGTTGGCATCCGGGTTGGTGATGGAGGATTCGCCTCCATTGACGGCTTCCACTGCGAGGGCTCCGTTACCGCATGCGTCTCCGTCAATGGTACGGGCTCGTCGCCGCCCAAGGTTCATGTCATCGACGGGGTCGGGCCTGCCACGCGCTTCGTAGTGAACGAAAGCGGCTCGCCTATCGGCAACATCACGTTGCAGAATTTCGTTAGCAACGGGTCGGGATGCGCTCTCTATAATGCCACGACCGCCACGTGTGTCGTGACAGGTGACATTCCGCAGACGTATCCGGCTAGCGGTGGCATGACCCAACTCACGGGTGACGTCACCGCGGGGCCCGGCACGGGGTCTCAGGCAGCGACACTGGCGACCGTTAATGCCAATGTTGGCAGCTTCGGCTCGGCGACCAATTGCGTTGCGTTCACCACAAACGGCAAGGGACTGATCACCGCGGCCTCGCAGACGACCTGCACGCCGGCGCTTGCCAGCATCACAGGGCTCGGCACCGGAGTGGCGACGGCGCTCGCCGTGAATGTCGGGACGTCCGGCGCGGTCGTCGTCAACGGCGGGGCTCTCGGAACACCTTCGTCCGGGACGCTGACGAACGCCACGGGGCTCCCGATCTCAACGGGCGTCAGCGGGCTCGGGGCCGGATGCGCGACATGGCTTGGAACTCCGTCATCCGCCAATTTGCGCGGCTGCGTCACGGATGAGACCGGCACAGGCGCTGCCGTTTTCGGCACGTCGCCCACAATTTCAACGCCTGACATCGTCGGCGTTGCCGACACCAGCAATGCGAACGCCGGCTCTGTTGGCGAATATATATCTGTCCATGCCCCAAATTCTGACAACACCGCGACAATAACGGTAACGATCGCCTCTCCTGCCGTTGTGACGTGGACTTCCAACCCGTTCCTCGGCGGCGGAACCGGAACGTGGACGGTTCCGGTTGTCTTTACGACGACAGGCGCGCTACCGACCGGCCTCACGGCGGGAACGACCTATTGGGTGATCGGCAGCACGGTCACGACGAACACCTTCCAGATCGCGACGTCTGCGGCCAATGCCATTGCCGGCACGGCGATCAACACATCAGGCAGTCAGTCTGGCACGCATACCGGGACGTCCGGCGCCAGCCTGACATCTGGCGCAAATGCGAACGTCGCAGCGATCAGCGTCACGGCAGGCGATTGGGATGTCTCTGGGGCGGGGGTTTTTCTTCCTGCCGCGTCGACATCCATCACTTCTTATGGCACGAGCTGGTCGACCTCGTCGGGCAGCTTTGGCGGTCTGGGACAGTTCGTACAGTTCACGACGCCAGCGACGGTCTGGGGCCACACTCAGGGCATGGTGCCGTTACCCTCGTTTCGTCTGAAGCTGTCCGGCACCACGACGATGTACTTGGTGTCATTTTCGACTCACACCGTGAGCACTAACACCGGGTCCGGCTTTCTTGCATTTAGAAGGCAGAGGTAGCGTCACGATTTTGCAATCACAAGATCGATCACCTGAACAGCATCAGATCACATACGCACCCCGGCGGGCAGTAATTTTGCTGTTTCTGAGCGACGCCCTGCCAGTACCCGGCCCGACACTCCGCTTTCGAGATGTCGTTGTTCAGGACCAGCACCATCGCTCCAAGCTGGATCAGCGCAGCACATAGCCCCAAGAGCCCTAAGGCCATGAGGAAAAGGCGCCATTCGTACCGTTCTTTTTCCGTCATTTCCATGAGCTTTACCCGTAGAACGGGCGGAAAATAACACCGCAACCACCGACAGGGCAAGTCACGGCAGGCCCGACCTTCGGCGAAGCCGCGGGGCCTAGCCTGAGACTGAGACTTCTTTCAACCCCAATCGGAGCCAGCCAAATGCCAGCGATCCCCTTCGTCGGGAAATGCTTCCCCACGGCCAGCGAATTCCTCGCCTATCTCGACGGCGTCAAGTTCGGCGCATGGCGCCCGCGCTTCGTCACCATGCACCACACCGGCGCGCCGTCGCTGGCGACCTGGCGGACCTATGCCCACGGCACCCGCAAGGTGCCGATCACGGATGCGAAGTGGATGACGAGCCTTGCCGGCTATTACGGCAATGAACTCGGCTGGAGCGCCGGGCCGCACTTCTTTTTCACGCCGGACAATTTCTGTGTGCTGTCGCTGCCGGAGCGGCGCGGCGTGCACGCGGTCTCGTTCAACGCCAATTCGTGGGGCGTGGAATGCGTGGGCGATTTCGACAGCGAGGCCTTCGCGCCGGATCTGGCGAGGCGCTATGCCGAGGGTCTGGCGTGCCTGCACGTCGCGCTCGGCATCAACCCGGACCCGTTCGCGTTCAACGCGCGGGGGCTGCACTTCCACCGCGACGATCCCAAGACCAGCAAGACCTGCCCCGGCCGCAAGGTCGACAAGGAGGCGATGGTCTCGCTCGTCAAGGCACAGATGATGCGGCTTACGGAGGCCGGTGCGCATGACGACGACGACCCGCCGCCGGCCGTGGTGCCGGCGCAGCGCAAGGGCAGGGTGAACGTCGCCGCCGGCGATTTCCTCGCCGTGCGCGACGAGCCGAGCGCGAAGTCGCCGGAGACGCGGCGCCTGGCGCCGGGCGAGGTCATCGAGATCATCGGCGAGGCGACCAACGGCACAACCCGCTGGTTCAAGATCGCCAGCGCCGACGGCGGCGACTTCGTCGCGGCACGCTACGTCGTCGAGGCGTGACGAGCATGGGCGGCGCCCTGATCGCGATCGGCCTCGTGCTGATCGTTGCCGCGCTTCTGCTCGGCCCTGGCCTCAGCGCCTTGCGCAAGATCCTGCGGCGGATGTTCCGCTCCTGACCTGATTGCCGCGCGCGGGCGGCAACTCTTTCGCCGCGCAACACAAACCCACTGGAGGCAAAACCGCAATGTTTAGGGACTTCAAGATTGAGATGCCGTCGATCCTGGCACTGATTATCCTGACGCTGTTCGGCTTCGCGTCGATCTTCAACATGCTCAAGACCGGCGTGCTCGACGCCGACTTCAAGCAGACGCTGTTCGCGATCACCATGGTCGCGGTCGGCTTCTATCTCGGCTCGAGCAGCGATAGCCGCAAAAAGACCGACATGATGTCGAGCCAGCCGCTGGCGCCGCTGTCGTCGACCACCACCACGGTGACGGACGCTGCGACCGTGACCAAGACCGAGCCGGCCGGCTAAGCCGCGCCGCCTCACACCCACATACTCATAAGGAAAAATCCCATGCGCAAGGTTATGCTTGCCGCAGCGATGGCGCTTGCTGTCGTCGCTGCCGGCTGCTCGCAGGTCCGTGAGACCTGGCAGAAAATCGAGCACGTCGCGGAAGCCGTGACGCAATCGAAAGTGTCGCCGGAGGCCATCGTGCTGCTCGCCTCGACCTTCGATGCGTTCGAGGCGACCGCCAAAAACTACATCGACCCGCGGCTCAACAAACGCTGCGACGGCAGTAACGGGCCGATCTGTCGCGACCCCAATGCAACGATCGCGCTCAACAGGGCGGTCCGGGCAGGCCGCCAGGCGCGCAACGACGTCAAGCGGTTTCTGCGCGACCACCCGGGGGAGCTGGGCACGCAGGGGCTCTATGACGCGCTCAAGCAATCCGTCGAGACGCTGCGCGGGATCTTCGCGCAGTACGGCATCAATGTCCCGGGAGGTGTGCTTTGACTCAGATACTCACCTACCTGCTGTCGTCGATCCCGCAGATCGCCGGCAATGCGAAGCTGGTCTCCGAAGGCGTCGCGGCAATGGTCGCGCTCTATCCGATCGCGAAGTCGGAATTCCAGGACCTGATGCCGATCGTCAAGAACGCCATTGCCGCGTTCCGGGCCGATCCCTCGGCGATGCCTGAGGTGCTCGATCAGCTCGATGCGCTCGAGGCCAAGCTCGACGCCGACTATGAGGAAGCGGCCGCGCTGGCCGCGGCCGAGGACGCCAAGTTCGCCGGCTGACTTTGTCTCGACAAGGGCGCGCCGTCGCGGGCAGTCCGCGGCGGCGATTGGCACAATGGGGTTGGGATGACACCGACACGCCTCACGGAAGACGAAGACACGACGCACCTGCTCACGGAAGACGACATTGCCCGCATCGTCCGTGCAGTGCTGGATGCGGAAGCGGAGCGCCGCGGTCACACCTTGGATGATGTCGTGATGAAGGCGGTCGCGACCATCCTGACGTCGTTCGGCGTAGAGGATGATGACCGCAAGGAGCTTCGTGCCGATTTCGAACATCTGCGGAAATGGCGAAACAGCGTCGAGCAGGCGCAGTCGTACACGATGCGGGTTGCGATCACGGTGATCGTCACCGGCGTGCTCGGCGCGGTCTGGCTTGGCGTCAAGACCATCCTGGCGGTGAAGGCGTGACGCTCGAGCCCGCGCTGCTCTATGGCCCGCATGGCGGCGGCACTGACCTTGCCGTCGTCGCCTTCGCGATCGTGGCCGCGCTGGTCGCGTCGATCGCGGCCGTGGCCGAGGCGCGGCGCGGCCCGTCGACCGCGGCGGGGTGGCTGTGCGGCGTGGCGTTGCTGGCGATCGTCCTGATGGCGGTCCTGGTCGGCTCGGTGACCGCAAGCCACGCGCGCGCGCCCGAGGCCTGCGCGCGGCGCTTTGCCGGCATCGCCTCCTACTATTCCAACGGCGAGAGCGGCTCGCGCACGGCGTCCGGCGCCCGCTTCGACGATCGCCTGCCGACCGCGGCGCATCGCTGCCTGCCGTTCGGCACCAGGCTGCGCGTCAGCCGCGGCGAGCGCAGCGTCGTCGTCACCGTCAACGATCGCGGCCCGTTCGTCGCCGGCCGCGTGCTCGACCTGGCGCGGGCGCCGGCGGCTGCGCTCGGCATGCTCGGCGCCGGCGTCGCGCGCGTCGAGGTCGAGGTGGTCGATTAGGAATTCGTCCGGAGACTAGCCTCCCACGGACGATGACCGGCCTGGCGGGATGTCCCCTTAGCCTGGCCGAGGCCCGGCGCGCCGATCCGGCCGCGACGCAAGTCGCGGAAGGCGCGCCGGGTTTTTTATTGCCTATACAAACCGGCGCGCCATGGCCGGGTGTGCGCGGTTCTTCACCTTGATCCAGTCGCAGGTCC
This sequence comes from Bradyrhizobium tunisiense, assembly GCF_042263385.1. Lineage (NCBI taxonomy): Bacteria > Pseudomonadati > Pseudomonadota > Alphaproteobacteria > Hyphomicrobiales > Nitrobacteraceae > Bradyrhizobium > Bradyrhizobium tunisiense. The sequence continues at coordinate 982,997 of NZ_JBHLEV010000002.1, read as the reverse complement.
GCGGCCGGTAGCGCCGCATCCGGTGCTTGGAGACCAGGCCCTCGAGTCCCATCTCGCAGGCGGCCGCGAACAGGCGGGGGCCGATCGCGCCGGGCTCGAATGGCGCCGCAAAAATCCCTCCCGGCTGCCGGCGGAGGAGCCGGCCGAGGCGGCCCTTGCGGGCGTGCAGCGGCTGGCTGCGCAGATCCTCGCCGTCCTCGGCGAGCAGGTCGAAGGCGTAGAGCTGGGCCTCGGCGTTGTGCCGGCCGGAATGCAGCGCCTCGAAATCGCTGATGCCGCGAACGTCGAGCACCACGATCTCGCCGTCGATCGCGAATTGCGCCGGGCGCATCTTGCGGGCGGTCTCGACGATGAACGGAAAGCGCCAGCTCCAGTCCAGCCCGGCCTTGGACTCGAGCCTCACCTTGGCGCCGTCGCGCACCAGGCGGGCGCGGTAGCCGTCATACTTGATTTCATGGAGCCAGTCGGGGCCGACGGGGACGGCCTTTGCCGCCTTCGGCACGCAGAATTCAAACGCCGTGGGCATGGGCGCCAGATAGGCATCGCGGTGCTGGAATGCCAGCGCCGACGCGGTTTCGCTGTGCGAAATCGCTCCGGTGATTTCTCCGGTGATTTTCTGCCCCACCGCGCCACAAGCGGGGTCTTTGTGCCCCACCCGTTCTAGTCAAACGGTGTATTATTTTATGTCGCGGCAGGCTAAACGTCTTTGATTGCTAAGCGTTTTTCCTGGCGATCCCGGCAGGACTCGAACCTGCAACCCGCGGAGTAGAAATCCGCTACTCTATCCAGTTGAGCTACGGGACCGTCTTGCGCCGCCCCGTTTTGGGGGCTGGCTGTTCATCTAGCATGCCAATATGAAAAATATCGTCTTTCGCCAAGCCTGAACCGAACCGTTTTCCTTAATGCCGCGACAAAGCGGAACGGTGGCGTGTCAGGGTGCCGGGTTGAGCGGCAGCGGACTGGACGATGGATCACATCGCCGGAAACGCTGAGGAGCTTCCGGGATGCGGCCGCCGGTCGATCGATCTGGTATTGCTGCGCCATCTGGACGGCGTGCGCGACGGTATCTTGATCGGTCTCCTCTGGGCTTGCCTTGTCATGGCGAATGAGACGATTGCAGCTTTGGTTCCATCGCCTTGAGTCCGTCACCTTTCCGCGCATTTCATGCTGCCCGCGGGCGGCTGTCCGCGATTTCCTGGAGTCCATCATGATCGGTCTTGTTCGCGCCGTCACACTCTGCGCCGCGCTGGCGCTCGGCCTTAGCGCCGCCCAGGCCGCCGACAAGGCGTTCAAGCGCGACGATCTCGCCGATTCCGCGATCAAGCTGGAGGCGCAGATCAAGAGCGAAGCGGGGCCGGTCGCCAAGACCAGCGCGACGCTGAAGACGGACGCCGACGCCGCCTTCCGGCGCAATGATTACCGCTCGGGGCTGTCGGTGCTCGGCCAGATCGCGGCGACCACGCCGGAGGATACCGGCAACTGGCTGCGGCTCGCCAAGGTCATCTTCCAGATATCGCCGAAAAGCTCGAGCGAGCAAACCTTCCTATTGGAGCGCGCCTCGACCGCCGCTTACATCGCCTACCAGCGGGCCGGCAACCCGGGCGAGGAGGCGGACGCGCTTGCCGTGCTCGGCAAGGCGCTGGCGGAACGGAAACTGTGGCGGCCGGCGCTGGATTCGCTGCGGCTCTCGCTCGACCTGCGCGAAGTCGCCGACGTCCGCGGCCAGTATGAGAAGATGCGCAATGAGCACGGCTTCCGGCTGCTCGACTACACGGTGGACTCGGATTCGGCGAGCCCGCGCGCCTGCTTCCAGTTCTCGGAGGAACTGGCAAAACGCACCGACTTCGCGCCGTTCCTGGCGCTCGCGGGCCAGGACAAGCCGGCGCTGTCGGCCGAGGGCAAGCAGCTCTGCGTTGACGGGCTGAAGCACGGCGAGCGCTACAACATCAATCTGCGCGCCGGCCTGCCGTCCACGGTGAAGGAAGGCCTGCCGAAATCGGCCGAGTTCAATGTCTATGTGCGCGACCGCAAGCCCTTCGTGCGCTTCACCAGCCGCGCCTACGTGCTCCCCAGGACCGGCCAGCGCGGCATTCCCGTGGTCAGCGTCAACACGCCCGCGGTCAATATCAACGTGTTCCGGATCGGTGACCGCAACCTGATCAACACGGTGGTCGACAGCGACTTCCAGAAGACGCTGTCCAAGTATCAGCTCAGCGATCTCGGCGACGAGCGCGGCGTCAAGGTCTGGTCCGGCGAGCTCGCGACCGCGATGACGCTGAACCAGGACGTCACCACGGCATTCCCGGTCGATCAGGCCCTCGGCGAGCTCCAGCCGGGCGTCTACGTGATGACGGCGGCCGCGAAGGGCCCAGGCTCGGACGACGAGTACCAGCTCGCCACGCAATGGTTCATCGTCTCTGATCTCGGGGTCGCTGCCTATTCCGGCAATGACGGCATCCACGTGTTCGTCAACTCGCTGGCCTCGACCGATCCGGTCGGCAAGGCCGAGGTGCGGCTGGTTGCCCGCAACAATGAGATCCTGGCCACCCGCAAGACCGACGAGTCCGGCCACGTGCTGTTCGAGGCCGGCCTTGCGCGCGGCGAGGGCGGCCTGTCGCCGGCGATGCTCACCGTGACTGGCGAGAAGGCCGATTATGCCTTCCTCAGCCTGAAGTCCTCCGCCTTCGACCTGTCCGACCGCGGCGTTTCGGGGCGCGCGGTGCCTGCCGGCGCCGACGCCTTCGTTTATGCCGAGCGCGGCGTCTACCGGTCCAGCGAGACCGTCTATCTCACTGCGCTCCTGCGCGATGGGCAGGGCAATGCAGTCGCCGGCGGGCCGCTGACGCTGGTGATCGAGCGCCCCGACGGCGTCGAATTCCGCCGCGCCGTGCTGTCCGACCAGGGCGCCGGCGGCCGTACGCTGGCCGTGACGCTCAATTCGGCGGTGCCGACCGGAACCTGGCGGGCGCGCGCCTTCACCGACCCCAAGGGCTCCTCGGTCGGCGAGACCACCTTCATGGTCGAGGATTACGTCCCCGATCGGATCGAATTCGACTTGTCCGCCAAGGAGAAGCTGATCAAGGCTAATGCTCCAGTGGAGCTCAAGGCGGACGGCCATTTCCTCTATGGCGCGCCGGCCTCCGGCCTTCAGCTCGAAGGCGACATGCTGGTCGCGCCCGCGGCCGAACGCCCGGGCTTTGCCGGCTATCAGTTCGGCGTCGCCGACGAGGAGACCACGTCGAACGAGCGCACGCCGCTGGAGAACCTGCCCGAGGCCGACGCCAATGGCGTTGCGACCTTCCCGGTGACACTGGACAAGCAGCCTGCCTCGACCCGTCCGCAGGAGGCGCAAATCTTCGTCCGCATGGTCGAGACCGGTGGCCGCGCCGTCGAGCGCAAGATCGTGCTGCCGGTCGCGCCCACCGCGGCGCAGATCGGCGTCAAGCCGCTGTTCGGCGAGAAGAACGTCGCCGAGGGCGACAAGGCCGAGTTCGACATCGTGTTCGTCTCGCCGGAGGGCGAGAGGCTGCGCCGCGACGGCCTGCGCTACGAGCTCCTGAAGATGGAGTCGCGCTACCAATGGTATCGCCAGAACAATTACTGGGAATACGAGCCGGTCAAATCGACCTCGCGCGTCGCTGACGGTGACGTGACCGTTGCCGCCGACAAGCCGACGCGGCTTTCGCTCAGCCCCCAGCCCGGCCGCTACCGGCTCGACGTGAAGTCGAACGAAGCCGATGGCCCGGTGACTTCGGTGCAGTTCGACGTCGGCTGGTATTCCGACGGCAGCGCCGACACGCCGGACCTCCTGGAGACCTCGATCGACAAGCCGCAATATTCCTCCGGCGACACCATGACGGTGTCGGTCAATGTCCGCAGTGCCGGCAAGCTGACCATCAACGTGCTCGGCGACCGCCTGCTGACGACGCAGACCATCGACGTCAAGGAGGGCACCGCCCAGGTGAAGCTTCCGGTCGGCAAGGATTGGGGCACCGGTGCCTACGTCGTGGCGACGCTGCGCCGTCCGCTCGATGCCGCTGCCCAGCGCATGCCGGGCCGGGCGATCGGCCTGAAATGGTTCGGCATCGACAAGCAGGCCCGCACGTTGCAGGTGAAGCTGACGCCACCTGCGCTGATCCGGCCGAATGCGACGTTGAAGATTCCGGTCAAGCTCGACGGGCTCAATCCGGGCGAGGACGCCAAGGTCGTGATCGCCGCCGTCGATGTCGGTATTCTCAACCTCACCAATTACAAGCCGCCGGCTCCGGACGATTACTATCTCGGCCAGCGCCGCCTGAGTGCCGAGATCCGCGATCTCTATGGGCAACTGATCGACGGCATGTCCGGCACGCGCGGCCAGATCAAGTCCGGCGGCGATGCCGGTGCGGGCGAATTGCAGGGCTCTCCACCCGCGCAAAAGCCGCTCGCGCTCTATTCGGGCATCGTGACCGTCGCCGCTGACGGTACCGCCGAAGTGAGCTTCGACATTCCGGAGTTCGCCGGCACGGCGCGCGTGATGGCGGTGGCGTGGACGGCGAGCAAGCTCGGCCGTGCCAACACGGATGTGGTGATCCGCGACCCCGTGGTGCTGACCACGACGCTGCCGCGCTTCCTGCTCAATGGCGACCGCGGCACGGTCAATCTCGAGATCGACAATGTCGAGGGCCAGGCCGGCGACTACGTCATCAACGTGAAGACCGGCGGCCCGGTGAAGATGACGGGCAATCCCGCCACCACGGTCAAGCTCGCCGCCAAGCAGCGCAACTCGTTCGCGCTCGCGATCGATGCGACGGCCGCGGGGCAGGCGACGCTCGACGTCGACATCAAGGGCCCGAACGGCCTGGCTCTGGCGCGCCACTATGCGCTCGACGTCAAGGCGGCGACCCAAGTGCTGGCGCGGCGTTCGATCCGGACCCTGGCGAAGGGCGAGAGCCTGACTCTGACCTCGGACATGTTCTCCGACCTCGTCCCGGGCACCGGCAGCGTCTCGGTCTCGGCGAGCCTGTCGACGGCGCTCGACGCCGCGACGATCCTCAAGGCGCTCGACCGTTACCCCTATGGCTGCTCGGAGCAGATCACGAGCCGTGCCATGCCGCTGCTGTATGTCAATGACCTCGCAGCCGGCGCGCACCTCGCCATGGACACCGAGGTCGACCAGCGGATCCGCGACGCGATCGAGCGGCTCCTGGCACGCCAAGGCTCAAACGGCTCGTTCGGGCTGTGGTCGGCCGGCGGCGACGATGAATGGCTGGACGCCTATGTGACGGACTTCCTGACCCGCGCCCGCGAGAAGGGCTTCGCGGTGCCTGACGTGCTGTTCAAGAACGCGCTCGACCGCATCCGCAACTCCGTCGTCAATGCCGACGAGCCGGAGAAGGACGGTGGGCGCGAGCTCGCCTACGGCCTCTACGTGCTCGCGCGCAATGGTGCGGCCCCCATTGGCGATCTCCGCTATCTCGCCGACACCAAGCTCGCCAACCTCGCAACGCCGATCGCGAAGTCGCAGCTTGCGGCGGCGCTGGCGCTGGTCGGCGATCGCAACCGCGCTGAGCGTGTGTACAGCGCTGCGCTCGACAGCCTCGCGCCGAAGCCCGCGCTGGAGTTCGGCCGTACCGACTACGGCTCGCAGCTTCGCGATGCCGCGGCTTTGGTGTCGCTTGCCAGCGAAGGCAATGCGCCGAAGGCGACGCTGACGCAGGCGGTCTCGCGGGTCGAGACCGCGCGCGGGCTGACGCCCTACACCTCCACGCAGGAGAATGCGTGGCTGGTGCTCGCCGCGCGTGCGCTAGCCAAGGAGAACCTGTCCATGGAGGTGGACGGCCAGCCGGTCAAGACCGCGCTCTATCGCAGCTACAAGTCCGCGACGGTGGAAGGCAAGCCGCTGAAGATCACCAACACCGGCGATGCGCCGGTGCAGGCGGTGGTCTCGGTGTCGGGCTCGCCGGTGACGCCGGAGCCGGCGGCGTCGAACGGCTTCAAGATCGAGCGCAATTACTTCACGCTCGACGGCAAGCCCGCCGACATCAGCAAGGTCAAGCAGAACCAGCGCTTCGCCGTGGTGCTGAAGATCACCGAGGCCAAGCCCGAATACGGCCACATCATGGTGTCCGACTATCTGCCTGCAGGCCTCGAGATCGACAATCCGAGGCTGGTGTCGTCCGGCGACAGCGGCACGCTGGACTGGATCGAGGACGGCGAAGAGCCGGAAGATACCGAGTTCCGCGACGACCGCTTCACCGCGGCGGTCGATCGCGCCTCGGATTCCAAATCCGTCTTCACCGTCGCCTATATCGTGCGCGCGGTCTCGCCGGGCAAATACGTGCTGCCGCAGGCCTATGTCGAGGACATGTACAACCCCTCGCGCTATGGCCGCACCGGCACCGGCAATGTCGAGGTGCGGGCCGCGAAGTGAGGGTGGGATGAGCGAGGTGATGCCGCCTACACAGTCGCCATGCCCGGGCAAAAGCGCGAAGCGCGTCTTCGCGCCGATGTCCCGCGCATCCACGAACTGCGGTTCGGCCGGCAAGACCGTGGATGGCCGGGACAAGCCCGGCCATGACGGCGCGAGGAGCTGGGGCTTTCATATCCTCTCAGCCGCCGCACTCATCCTCATCCTCGCCATCACCGGCTTCGTCGGTTGGGTCTACTTCCTCGGGTCTCTCCCGCTCGACGAGGCCCGTCAGGTCTCCACCACCATCGTCGACCGCAACGGCAGGCTGCTGCGCGCCTATGCGATGCCCGACGGCCGCTGGCGGCTGCCGGTCGATGCCGGGTCCAACGTCGATCCGACCTATCTGAAACTGCTTCTGGCCTATGAGGATCAGCGCTTCTACGCCCATAACGGCATCGATCCGCTGGCGCTGGGGCGCGCCGCCTTGCAACTGGCCACGCGTGGCCACATCGTCTCGGGCGGCTCGACCATCAGCATGCAGCTCGCTCGCCTGATGGAGCCGCGGCGGCAACGCTCGATCTATGCCAAGCTGCGGCAGATGGTGCGCGCGATCGAGATCGAGCGCAGCATGAGCAAGGAGCAGATTCTCGATCTCTATCTCGCTTTGGCGCCCTATGGCGGCAATCTCGAAGGCATTCGCTCCGCCTCGATCGGCTATCTCGGCAAGGAGCCGAAGCGTCTGTCGCTGGCTGAGGCCGCGCTGCTGGTCGCGCTGCCGCAATCGCCTGAGACACGCCGGCTCGACCGCCATCCGGAGGCCGCGCGCAAGGCGCGCGACCGCGTGCTCGACCGCATGGTCGAGCAGCGCGTGGTCAGTGCCGACGATGCACGGCAGGCCAAGTCCGTGCCCGTGCCAAGACTACGCAAGCCGATGCCGATCCTGGCGCCTCACGCGTCCGACACCGCGCTGTCGACGGTCAAGGATACGCCGCTCGTCAAGCTCACACTCGACGCAAACTTGCAGAAGGTGCTGGAGCCGCTGGCGCGCGACCGCGCCCTCGCGCTCGGGCCGAACATCTCGGTTGGCATCATCGTGGTCGACAATGACAGCGGGGACGTGCTCGCCCGGGTGGGGTCCGCCGATTATTTCGACGAGAGCCGGGCGGGGCAGGTCGACATGACCCGCGCGATCCGCTCGCCAGGCTCGACGTTGAAGCCCTTCATCTACGGGCTCGCCTTCGAGGACGGCTTCATTCATCCGGAAAGCCTGATCGATGACCGGCCCGTGCGGTTCGGCTCCTACGCGCCGGAAAATTTCGACATGACCTTCCAGGGCACGGTGCCCGTGAAGAAGGCGCTGCAATTGTCCCTGAACGTCCCGGCCATCGTGCTGCTGGACCGCGTCGGCTCCAACCGGCTGGCCTCGCGGCTGCGGCAGGCCGGCGGCAATCTGGTTTTGCCCAAGGACGAGGCCCCGGGGCTCGCCATGGGTCTCGGCGGCGTCGGCGTGACGCTGCAGGACCTGGCCCAGCTTTACGCGGGCTTCGCCCGCCTCGGCACCACCAAGCCGCTGCGCGAGGTCATGACGGACAGGGATGATCGCGAGCCGCTCCGGCTGTTGGATCAGGTCGCGGCCTGGCAGGTCGGCAACGTGCTGCTGGGAACGCCGCCGCCGGAGAACGCCGCTCACAACCGCATCGCCTTCAAGACCGGGACCTCCTATGGCTATCGCGATGCGTGGTCGGTCGGGTTCGATGGCCGCATGACCATCGGCGTCTGGGTCGGCCGACCCGATGGTGCCCCGGTCCCCGGCCTGATCGGGCGGGTGGCCGCCGCCCCGATCCTGTTCGATGCCTTCGCCCGTACTGGCAAGACGCTGGCCCCGTTGCCAAAGCCGCCGAGGGGAACCCTGGTTGCCAGCAACGCCAAGCTGCCGTTGCCGCTGAAGCGGTTCCGTCCCGTAGGCGAACTGGTGCGGACCGGCCGCGAACAGGCGCTGCACATCCAGTTTCCGCTGAACGGCTCGCGGATCGATGTCGATCGTTCCGGGGGACAGGAGAGCGCAGCACTGCCGGTCAAGGTCGCGGGCGGCGTCCTGCCCATGACCATCATGGTTAACGGAACAGCACTTGGCGAGATCGACGGCCGCCGCCAGCGCCTGATCGATCCGCCCGGTCCAGGCTTTGCGCGGCTCACCGTGATCGATGCCACGGGCGCGGCGGACACAGTCGTCATTCGAATTCAATGAGCCTGGCTTAAGCGGTTGTGGCGATGGCGGTTTCAGCGTAAGCGGAACCAATGGCCGACACCTATCCAGCCCCCCGTTTTGGAGCACCCCGCGAGTCGAAATCGCCTGCAAATCCGGGCAGCGGGCTTGTGCGCATGCTCGATATCGTCACGGCCAGCCATGCGCGCGCGGTCGGCTTCCTCGTGCTCTGCGCGTTGCTGCTGTTCCTGCCTGGTTTCTTCACCATCCCGCCGATCGATCGTGACGAGGCGCGCTTTGCCCAGGCCACCAAGCAGATGGTCGAGAGCGGCGACTATGTCGATATCCGTTTTCAGGAGGACGTCCGCTACAAGAAGCCGGTCGGCATCTATTGGCTGCAGTCGGCCGCGGTTGAGGCCGCATCGGCACTCAAGCTGCCGAAAGCCGAATTGCGCATCTGGGTCTACCGGCTGCCGTCGCTGATAGGGGCGATCGGCGCCGTGCTCATGACCTATTGGGCCGCGCTCGGCTTCATCACGCGGCGCGCCGCCGTGCTGGCGGCACTGATGATGTGCGCCTCCGTGCTGCTCGGCGTCGAGGCGCGGCTCGCCAAGACCGACGCGATGCTGCTGCTCTGCGTCGTCGCGACGATGGGGGCGATGGCGAGGGCCTATCTGTCCTGGCAGCGCGCCGAGGACGAGACGCGTCCGCCCTGGAGCTGGCCCGCGATCTTCTGGACCGCGCTGGCCGTCGGCATCCTCATCAAGGGGCCGCTGATCCTGATGTTCGCAGGGCTCACCATCGTGGCGCTGGCGATCCAGGACCGCGATGCGTCCTGGCTGTGGCGGCTGCGTCCGGTCTGGGGCCTGATGTGGACGCTTGTGCTGGTGCTGCCCTGGTTCGTGGCGATCTTCTGGCGCGCCGGCGAAACCTTCTTCACCGATTCCGTCGGCGGCGACATGCTGAGCAAGCTGGGGGCTCAGGAATCCCACGGCGCGCCCCCCGGTCTGTACCTGGCGCTGTTCTGGATCACCTTCTGGCCCGGTGCGCCGCTTGCGGCGATGGCAGCGCCCGCAGTGTGGCGGGCGCGGCGCGAGCCCGGCGCGCAGTTCCTGCTGGCCTGGCTGATCCCGTCCTGGATCGTGTTCGAGGCCGTGCTGACCAAGCTGCCGCACTACGTCATGCCGCTCTACCCCGCGATCGCGATCCTCACAGCGGGCGCGGTAGAGCGCCGGGTGTTGTCGCGGTCCTGGCTGATGCGCGGCTCGGCCTGGTGGTTCGCAATTCCTGCGGCCACCTCGATCATCGTGGTCGTCGGGGCGGTGATACTGACCCGCCAGCCTGCCTTCGTGGCCTGGCCATTCATCGCGGCCTCGCTGATCTTCGGCCTGTTCGCCTGGTGGCTCTACGACAACAATCGTGCCGAGCGCTCGCTGCTCAACGCGCTGGTCGCGGCCCTGATGTTGGCGGTGGTGGTTTACGGCATCGTGCTGCCGTCGTTGACCCCGCTGTTCCCGAGCATCGAGGTTGCGCGCGCGCTGCGAAACGTCACCTGCGTCGGGCCGAAGGCTGCTGCTGCCGGCTATCACGAGCCCAGCCTCGTCTTCCTGACGGGCACCAAGACGCTGCTGACCGACGGCTCGGGTGCCGCCGACTTCCTCGGGCAAGGCAGCTGTCGCTTCGCGCTGATCGAACAGCGCTCGGAGCGCAGCTTCGTGCAGCGCGCCGAGGCGATCGGACTGCGCTACAAGGTCGGCACGCGCATCGACGGCTATAATTTCTCGCAAGGGCGCGCGATCTCGATCTCGATCTTCCGGTCGGAAGGCACCGAATAAGATGCCGGCCTCGACCAGCACCGCCCCGCGTCCGGGCTATGCCGCGCAATTGCTCGCCGTCTCCAGGCACGCGCTGGCGCAACTGGTTCGCACGCCCTCACATTCGCGCCGCGCTGAGGCCGCGCGAAGACTGGCGCGGCATTCGCTGTGGCTCAGCGCAGCAGGCGCGGCTCTGGTCATCGTTCTGATGGTCGCGTTCGACCAGACCGAGATCCAGCTGATGCCTGCGCGCGGCACACCGGGACTGTGGCCCATCCGCATCCTGACCGATTTCGGCAAGGACGAGTATTTGCTGTCGGTGCTGGGAGCTGCGCTGGTGGTTCTGGCGTTCGTTGCGGCGGGGCTGCACGGGACGCGCCGCGCGCTGCTGCTGGGACTGGGCACGCGGCTGCAATTTGTGTTTCTGTCGATTGCCGTGTCGGCATTCGTCGCCGAGATCCTGAAATTCCTCATCGGCCGCGGCCGTCCGTTCGTCGGCGGCAAGGCCAATCCGTTCAACTTCGTGCCGTTCGAGGGGACGGGGGCTTATGCGAGCCTGCCGTCTGGTCATGCCGTGGCGGCGTTCGCCCTGGCGTTTGCCGTCTCGGCATTGTGGCCGCGTCTGCGCGTGTTCATGTTCACTTACGCAATCGTGATCCTGCTGACGCGCCTGGTGCTGCTTGCCCATCATCCGAGCGACGTCGTGGCCGGCGCCTTGGTCGGCACGGTCGGCGCCATGGCGGTCCGCTACTGGTTTGCGGCCCGAAGGCTGGGCTTTGCCATCCGCGCGGACGGCACCATCGTGCCTCTTGCGGGGGCGGTCTCGGGACGCCTCAAAAGGGTTGCCCGCGGGGCATCCGCCCCATAAAAGCGGCTGCCTGCCGGGGTACTGGTTCCCCAAGAGGCCAATCCAACCCACGAGCCTTGATCTTGTCGACGTCCCAGCCATCGGTTTCCATCGTCGTTCCCGTGCGCAACGAAGCCGACAACATCGCGCCGCTGATCGCGGAGATCGGTGCTGCGCTCGACGGCCGCTGGGCCTATGAGATCATCTACGTCAACGACGGCTCCACCGATGCGACCGGCGAACGGCTCACGGCGCTCATGGCGCGGCGGGACAATCTGCGCCAGCTCCGCCATGCCAGATCAGGCGGCCAATCCGCGGCGGTGCGCAGCGGCGTGCGCGCGGCGCGCGGGATGATCGTGGCAACGCTCGATGGCGACGGCCAGAACAATCCGGCCTTCCTGCCCGATCTGATCGCTGCGGTCGAGAAGGGAGCAGGGCGCGTCGGCCTCGCCGCCGGGCAGCGGATCGGGCGCAAGGACACTGGCTTCAAAAAGCTTCAGTCGCGCGTGGCGAACGGCGTTCGCAACGCCATCCTGAAAGACGGCACGCGCGACACCGGCTGCGGGTTGAAGGCGTTCCGGCGCGACGTGTTTCTGATGCTGCCCTATTTCGACGGGCTGCATCGCTTCCTGCCGGCGCTGGTCCGCCGCGAAGGCTATGACATCGCCTATGTCGACGTGATCGACCGGCCGCGCCATTCCGGCGTGTCGAACTATGGATTCTTCGACCGGCTGTGGATCGGCATCATGGATCTCGCCGGCGTGTGGTGGCTGATCCGCCGCAAGAAGCCGACACCCGAAGTGACTGAGGTGAACGCATGATCATCCAATACGGTCAGGCGCTGAGCAACTATCTCTACGACGTGTTCGTCGCCAAGTTCGATTTCTGGCTGGCATTCGGTCTGGTCGCGCAATTGTTCTTTACGGCCCGCTTCCTGGTGCAGTGGATCGCGAGCGAGCGCGCCGGCAACAGCGTGGTGCCGATGGCGTTCTGGTTCTGCTCGATGGGCGGCGGGCTGATGACGCTGGTCTACGGCGTCGTGAAACGCGAGCCGGTCATCATCCTCGGACAATCGCTGGCGACGGTGATCTACATCCGGAACATCATGCTGATCATCAAGAATCGCGGCAAAGCGTCGAAGACCTAGGCGCTGAATCCAAACCAGCCTTCGGGACTTCTCCTACGACAGAGCGATATGTCACCTAATCGACCCTTGCTATTTCAAGACCGATTGGTTTATATATTTTTATGCCTCGCCCCGCACCAGTACAGCTGCCCCGCGGCCGCCCCCGGAGTTTCGACACGGAAGCCGCTGTCGAACGCGCGATGAATGTATTCTGGTCGCTCGGCTATCACGCCACGGCGCTGCCGGACCTGCTTCGTGCAACGAAACTCTCGCGTGGCAGCCTTTACGCCGCTTTTGGTGACAAGCACTCGCTGTTCTTGCGCGCGCTCGATCGCTACATTGCCATTGCCTTGACGCGGATGGATACCGAACTCGACCACCGCAGAGGGCCGGTCGAGGGCCTAAGGGCCTACCTTGCCGGCTACGTCGACCGCAACAGCGGTGCCAATGGTCGGCGCGGATGCCTGCTGGTAGCCACAGCCATGGAACTGGCCGGCCGTGACGTCGAGGTTGATCGTCGCATCGAGAGCTTTTTCAAAGCCATGGAGGCTCGGGTGACTGGGGCATTTTCCCGTGCGAAGGCAGCGGGCCAGCTGGCCGATGGTGTCGAGCCTTTGAGTGCCGCGCGAATTCTCGTCTGTTTCGTCGAGGGCTTGCGGGTGGTCGGTAAGACGGCGCCGACACGGATCGTTTCGCAAGCCACCGTCGACGCTCTTCTCGATCGCTTCATCAGGTAGACACACCATGGACGTTTCCCCCTTGCGCAGGCCTATATCTGGACCAAATGGTCGTGAAAATAACGATGCCATGTCCGCCATGCAGATTGTCTGCGCGGTGGTCGTTCCTTTGCTCTGGGGTTATCAGTTCGTGGTCATCAAAGTGGGCGTGGGGGAATTTCCCCCTCTCTTCTTCCTCGCGCTGCGCTTCCTCGCAATCGCGGTTTTGCTCGTTCCGTTCGTCGAACGGCCGAGGCGCAGGCAGCTCGGACCTGTCGCAGCCATTTCGCTTTTCCTTGGTGGATTGAACTTCGGCCTGTTCTACGTTGGTCTCGGGCTCGGGTCGGGAAGCATGTCAGCCGTCGCATATCAACTCGCCCCACCTTTCACCGTCTTGTTGGCTTGGCCGCTGCTCGCGGAGAGGCCGTCTCTAACTACGTCCGCTGGCGTGGTACTTGCCTTCATCGGTGTGGTCGTGCTGGCAACGGGCCCTGGCGTGTCGGCAAACGCGCTTCCGCTGCTGCTTGTGGTCGGGGCAGCTTTTGCATTTGCGGTGTCCAACGTCTTGACGAAGCGTTATGGCCCTTTTGATCCCCTGATGCTGATGGGCTGGTCGTCGCTGCTCACGGTGCCGCAGGTCATGCTGATGTCGTTGCTGCTCGAATCCGGACAAATGGCGAGTCTTGTCACGGCAGACGAACGTGGCTGGCTGGCGCTCGCCTACACAATCTTCATCGGCGGAATTGTTGGGTTTGGTCTTTGGTTCTGGCTGATCGCCCGTTGCTCGATGGTGCGCGTCGCGCCCTTCGGTCTGCTGCTGCCGGTGTTCGCATTGACTTCAAGCGTCATCTTCCTTGACGAACGAATAAGCCCAAAGCTGATCGCCGGCGGGCTGCTCGCGATCTCGGGCGTGGCCATGACGCAGGTGCGCCCACGCGCCCAACCGGCCTGATCGTCGGGCACCCTGTCGTGCCGACTTCAGTCGACGCCCGGCCGCTTAGCGCGGCACTGCCGATGCCGCGCCTGAGGCGGGCAGGGCAGCCGCCTCCGCCTCGGTCCGGCGATAAGGCTCGCCGGCCGCATCCAGAACGGGATAGGCGACCGAGCAGATGTGCGAGTGGATGCGTCTGAGGTCGCGCAGCACATCCAGATGCAGCGACGTCGTTTCGATGGTTTCGGGGCGGCCCTCGCGCAGGCGGTCGAGATGCCGCTCGACCGCGGCAAGCTCGGTGTTGCGTAGCGCGGTTTTCTCCACCAGCAGCTTGCGCGCCTCGTTGGCGTCGCCCGACATGAAGACGCCGAAGGCGATCCGCAGGGAGTCCATCGTACGCTTGTGGAAGGCGGCGAGCTCGTCCGCCCCTTCCGCCGAGAACTGGAAGCGCCGCTTGATCTTCTTGGTGGCGAGTTCGCTCAGGCTCTTGTCGATGATGTCGCCGATATGTTCGAGATTGATGGCGAAGGAGATGATCTCCATCGCGCGCCGTCCTTCGCTCTCGTCGAGGCTGCCCCGCATCAGCTTGGTCACGTAGAGCTTGATGGCCTCGTCGAGACCGTCGACGAGATTGTCCATCTTGGTGACCTGGTCGACCAGCGCACGGTCGCCCGTCATCATCGCCGCCATCACCTTGCGCAGCATGACCTCGACGAGGTCGCCCATCCGCAAGGTCTCGCGCGAGGCGTCGGCGAGCGCCAGTGACGGTGTCTCCAGCGCGGTCTCGTCGAGATAGCGCGGGCGGGCCGGGTCAGCCTCCTGCACACGATCGGGCAAGAAGCGCGTCAACAGGCGCGACATGGTGTCGAGCAGGCCGATGAAGATGACGGCGGTGCCGACGTTGAAGGCGATGTGGAATGCCGCCGTCATCCTGGCGAGATCGGGCTGCCAGGCGTGCATGTGCTCGGCGATCGCGCCCAGGAAGGGCAGGACCAGCGCAATGCCGATCACGCGGTTGACGAGATTGCCGACCGGCAGGCGATAGCTCGCGGGATCGTCACGCCTGGCGCCCTCGAACACGGGATTGATGGCACTGCCGAGATTGGCCCCGAGCACCAGCGCCAGCGCTGCATATGGAGTGATGAACTGCGAATAGGCCAGCGACATGATCAGCAGCACGCTGGCGACGCTCGAATGCACGGCCCAGGTGACGAGGGCCGCGATGACGATGCACAGGACTGGATCGCCCGTAATGGCCGACATCACGATCCGGACGCCCGGTGCGTTCTCCGCCGGCGCCAGCGTGTCGAGCAGGATGTGCAGCGAGAGCAGCATCAGGCCGAGGCCGATGCAGACGCGGCCGATGTCCTTGATCCGCGAGCGCGGGCCGGAGCGGAAGGCCACGAGGCCGAGCACGAACAGCACCGGCGCGACGGCTGCGATGTTGAACGACAGCACCTGCACGATCAGCGTCGTGCCGACATTGGCACCGAGCATGATGGCGAGCGCGGCGGCGAGGCTCACGAGACCCTCGGCTGCGAACGAAGACGTGATCAAGGCTGTCGCCGTGCTGCTCTGGAGTAGCGCGGTGAGGCCGAGGCCGGCAGCGAAAGCACTCATGCGGTTGCTCAGCGCCTTGCCGAGCAGACGCCTGAGGTCGGGACCGAAGGCGCGCAAAATCCCGCTGTGGACCATGTGCAGGCCCCACAACAACAGCGCAACGCCGCCCATGAGATCGAGCAGAACCAACGTTCCCATGCTCCGTGTCCGGATTGGAGTCGATTGGTGAGGCTAGCGCCAAATGCTTGAGCTTCAAACCATTTGTTGGCGCATTGGCGTTAACGTTTGCGACACGGGCACGTTCCTAGGGGAGCGATGCCACATCCGTGGGCGCGGTGCTTCGCGCGCAGGCTCACATTGCCGCCTTGAGGGCAGCGAAGCCGCGATCGAGATCTGCCTTGAGATCGTCGACGCTTTCCAGTCCGATATGCAGCCGCAGGGTAGGGCCGCCCGGCGACCACTTGGTCGCGGTGCGATAGCCATCGCAGTCGAAGGGAATCGCAAGGCTCTCGAAGCCGCCCCATGAAAAGCCCATGCCGAACAGCTTGAGCGTGTTGAGCATGGTGTCGACGGCCTTCTGCGGCGCCGGCTTCAGCACGATACTGAACAGGCCTGAAGCGCCGGTGAAGTCGCGCTTCCAGATGGCGTGACCGGGATCGGTCTCCAAGCCCGGATGCAGCACGCGTGCGACCTCGGGCCGGCCTGCGAGCCAGCGCGCCATGTCGAGCCCGGAGCGATGATGCTGCGCCAACCGGACCGACAGGGTGCGCAGGCCGCGGAGCGCGAGGAAAACATCGTCGGGACCGGCACAGACGCCGAGCAGGCGGATGCCCTCGGCGACCATCGGCCAGGCCTTGGCATTGGCCGAGATGGTGCCGAACATGATGTCGGAATGGCCGCCGATATATTTGGTGGCCGCCTGCATGCTGATGTCGACACCTTGGTCGAGCGAGCGGTGATAGAGCGGGGTTGCCCAGGTGTTGTCGTCGATGACGAGCGCATCGCGCGCATGCGCAACCTCGGCGATGGCGCGGATGTCGGGCATCTCGAACGATTGCGAGCCCGGCGCTTCCACCAGCACCGCGCGGGTGTTCGGCTTGAACAGTTTTTCAATGCCGGCACCTATCATCGGGTCGAAATAGGTGGTTTCGACGCCATAGCGTGCGAGCATGCCGTTGCAGAAATTGCGTGACGGCCGATAGACGTTGTCGCAGACCAGGAGATGGTCCCCGGTCTTCAGCACCGAGAGCAGGGTGGTGGAGATCGCCGACAGCCCCGACGGGACGATGCCGACGCCGGCGCATTGCGGCCCCTCCAGCGCCATCAGCGTCTCCTGGAACGCCTTGGTGGTAGGGGAACCGTGGCGGCCATAGGTGAACTCGCCGCGATGGGCGTGCAGGTCCTCGGCGGTCGGGTAGAGCACGGTCGAGCCGTGAAAGACCGGCGGATTGACGAACCCCTTCTGCGCCTTGGTGTCGCGGCCGGAGGTGACCAGCCGGGTCTCGGCGTGCTGCTCTTGAGGGTGCGAGGAATCCATGCGTCTGCTTTCAAAACCGCGTTTCCGCTCGGGCTTGGCGCCTGATGGGCCGGCCGAAAGGCCGCTGTCGTTAATAACAGAACACAGAAGAGTCCCGTCAACCCCTTGACCCGGCACGCCAGCCGCTCTCCAATGCGCAGGTGCTATTCAGTCGCCGCATGTTGAGGGGCCTGCCGCGACCTTCGATCCATCGCCTGACCGGACTTTGCGTCACAGCCATCAGGGCGGGCGCCTGCGGCGGGGATTAAGGTATTGGCCTCCCGGGATCGGCGGGTGTTCGGCAAGTTTTCCAGCATGACTCTTGCAGGGGCTGATCTTGATACGCCTGGCCCCGGCAGGGATGATCCTGAGACAACGTTCCTTGATCCTTGATACGACTTTGAAAGGCCCAAAGCCCATGAAACGCGTAACCCTGGCTCTCACCCTTGCTCTCGCCGCTGGTCTGACCGCCCAATCCGCCGGCGCCCAAACGCTCAAGACCATCAAGGACCGGGGCATGTTGTCCTGCGGCGTCAGCCAGGGCCTGCCGGGATTCTCCTCGCCCGACGACAAGGGCAACTGGACCGGCCTCGACGTCGATGTTTGCCGTGCCATCGCCGGGGCGATCTTCAACGACCCGAGCAAGGTCAAATATGTGCCGCTGTCCGCCAAGGACCGCTTCACCGCGCTGCAATCCGGCGAAATCGACCTGCTCTCGCGCAACACCACCTGGACCATCTCGCGTGACACCTCACTCGGCGCCAACTTCACGGGCGTGACCTATTATGACGGGCAGGGCTTCATGGTGAAGAAGTCGCTCAAGGTGAATTCGGCGCTCGAGCTCAACAGCGCTTCGGTCTGTGTGCAGACCGGCACCACCACGGAGCAGAATCTCGCCGACTACTTCAAGGCCAACAACATGAAGTACGAGGTGATCGCGTTCGGCACCAACGACGAAACGGTCAAGGCCTATGAAGCCGGGCGCTGCGACGTCTTCACTACCGACCAGTCGGGCCTCTACGCCAACCGGCTGAAGCTCGCCAATCCCAACGACCACATGGTGCTCCCCGAGATCATCTCGAAGGAACCGCTCGGCCCGATGGTGCGCCACGGCGACGACCAGTGGTTCGACATCGTGAAGTGGACGCTGTTCGCGATGATCACCGCCGAGGAGCTCGGCGTAAGCTCGAAGAACGTCGACGAGAAAGCGAAGCTGGAAAACCCCGAAATGAAGCGCGTGCTCGGCAGCGACGGCAATTTCGGCGAACAGCTCGGCCTGACCAAGGACTGGGTGGTGCGGATCGTGAAAGCGGTCGGCAATTACGGCGAAGTGTTCGATCGCAATGTCGGCGCGGGCTCGCCGCTCGCCATCAATCGCGGTCTCAACAATCTCTGGAATAAGGGCGGTCTCCAGTACGCGCCGCCGATCCGCTGATCGCTCCTGATCCGGTGGCAGCGGCATGAGCTCCGGGGCCCGAAAACCGCCGCCTCAGATCGCGCTGAAGATCAGGCGCATTCTGGGCGGCAAGGCAGGCTGGAACGGCGTCGCCGTCCAGTTTGCCTTCGCGGCGATCCTGGGCTGGATCGGCTACGAGATCGTCTCCAACGCCCGCGCCAATCTCGAGAATCAGCACATCGCCGCCGGTTTCGGCTTCCTCAGGAATAATGCCGGATTCGACGTCAATCAGACGCTGATCTCCTATACCGGCTCGGACACGTTCCTGCGCGTCTTCGTGGTCGGTCTGCTCAACACGCTCGTGGTCTCGGTGGTGGGCATCGTCTTCGCCACGTTGATCGGCTTCATCGTCGCGCTCTGCCGGCTGTCGCCCAACTGGCTGTTGGCGCGCGTGGGCGAGATCTATGTCGAGATCATCCGCAACCTGCCGCTGCTGTTCCAGATCCTGTTCTGGTACCTCGCGGTGCTCGCGGCCTTGCCCAATCCGCGGCAGAGCATTTCACTGTTCGGCGTTGCCTTCATCAGCAATCGCGGCCTCGTCATTCCCAGCCCGATCGGCCAGAGCGGCCTCGAGCCGTTCATGGCGATGTTGGCGCTCGGCATCGTCGGGGCACTGGCCTTGCGCTTCTATGCCCGTCGCGCGCTGTTTCAGCGGGGGCAGGTGATCCGGATCTGGCCCTATGTCTTGGGCCTGCTGTTTGGTCTGCCGCTCGCTACGGCGCTGGTATCAGGTTTGCCGTTCACCTTCGAGCTGCCGCAGCTGAAGGGTTTCAATTTCGCCGGTGGCTCTCGCATCATCCCGGAGTTCGTGGCGCTGACGCTGGCGCTGGCGACCTATACGGCCGCCTTCATTGCCGAGATCGTGCGCGCCGGCATCCTGTCCGTCCACAAGGGGCAGATGGAGGCGGGGGCCTCGCTGGGCCTCAGCCGCGGCACCACGCTCCGGCTGATCGTCGTGCCGCAGGCCATGCGCGTCATCGTGCCGCCGCTGACCAACCAGTACCTCAATCTCACCAAGAACTCGTCGCTGGCGGTCGCGATCGGCTATCCCGACCTCGTCTCCGTGTTCGCCGGCACGTCGCTGAGCCAGACCGGGCAGGCGATCGAGATCATCGCCATGACGATGGGCATCTATCTCCTGATCTCACTGCTCACCAGCGCTGTCATGAGCGTCTATGGATGGCGCGTCAGCCGGAGTCTGGGCGCATGAGTGATATCGCCTCGAGCAGCTTCGTCCGCCAGGACCTCCTCGCCGAGCGTCCGGCGCCGGTGAAGACCACGGGCTTCGTCGGGCTGATGCGGACGCGCCTGTTCAACTCGCCGACCAACATCCTGCTCACGATCGTGGGCGCCCTGCTGCTGTGGTTCACCATCGTTCCCTCCGTCAGGTTCCTGATGGTGGATGCGGTGTGGAGTGGCAAGGACCGCACGGCATGCCTCACGGAGAACGCCGGCTTTGTGGTCGGCGCCTGCTGGCCCTACATCCAGGCCAAGCTGCCGCAATTGATCTACGGTTTCTATCCCGAGGCCGAGCGCTGGCGGGTCAATCTCTCGTTCATCCTGGCTGCGGTTCTGCTGGTACCGCTGCTCGTGCCGCGCCTGCCGGCGAAGGGGCTGAATGCCAGCCTGTTCTTCATCGCGTTTCCGGTGGTCGCGTTCTTCCTGCTGCACGGCGGCGGCATCAAGGGCTTCGGCCTGAGCTGGACGGCCGACCTGCTGCAGCTGTTCGACGATAGCATCGTCAACGCCGGACAGGCTCTCCTCAATCTCAGCAAGACCTCGGCCATCGCACCGCTCTTCTGGATCCTCGGCAATTTCATCGTGCTGGTCGGCACGGTGATCTATTGGCTGATCTTTCCGTTGACCCTGCTGCGTGACCAGCTCCAGGCAACGGGCCAATCGGTCTGGACTGATTTCACCATCACGGCCGCGGTCGTCTCGCTGATCGCCTTCGTTCTCGGCGGCGGCATTCGCACCGGATGGCGCGCGCTCGGATCGAGCGTCGCCACCTTCATCGCCATCGCCGCCGTCATCAAGTTGATGGGGCTCGATCACGGCGGATTGCCCATTGTGGCAACAAATCTGTGGGGCGGCCTGCTGGTGACGCTGGTGGTCTCCGTCACCGGCATCGTCACCTCGCTGCCGATCGGCATCGCGCTGGCGCTGGGCCGTCGCTCCACCATTCCGCTGATCCGGATCTTCTCGATCGCCTTCATCGAATTCTGGCGCGGCGTGCCGCTGATCACCGTGCTGTTCTTCGCCACCTACATGCTGCCGCTGTTCCTGCCGGGCAATTTCACCGTCGACGGTCTCGTCCGCGCGTTGATCGGCATTTCGCTGTTCACGGGCGCCTACCAGGCTGAGAACGTCCGCGGCGGGCTCGCCGCGATCCCGCGCGGGCAGGGCGAGGCGGCCGCAGCCCTGGGACTGTCCTGGTGGAAGACGACCTCGCTGATCGTGCTGCCGCAGGCGCTGCGTCACGTCATTCCGAACCTCGTCAACAGCTTCATCTCGCTGTTCAAGGACACTTCGCTGGTCTCGATCGTGGCGCTGTTCGACCTGTTGGGTTCGTTACGGGCTTCGTTCTCGGATCCGAAATGGTCGACGCCTTCGACCGCGTTCACCGGCTTCGCCTTTGCGGGGATCATCTACTTCATCTTCTGCTTTGGAATGTCGCGCTATTCGCTGTTCGTCGAGCATCGTCTCAATGCCCACCGCCGCAACTGATCGAGCCCATCATGTCTGACCCCATCGTCAGGATTTCCGGCCTCAACAAATGGTACGGCGATTTTCACGTGCTGCGCGACATCGACCTCGCCGTCGAGAAGGGCGAGCGCATCGTGATCTGCGGGCCCTCTGGCTCCGGCAAGTCGACGCTGATCCGCTGCATCAACGCGCTCGAGGAATTCCAGGAGGGCGAGATCGTCGTGGACGGGATCGAGCTCGGGCCCAACCTCAAGCACGTCGACGCCGTGCGCCGCGAAGTCGGCATGGTGTTCCAGAGCTTCAATCTATTCCCGCACCTGACCGTGCTGGACAATTGCACGCTGGCGCCGATCTGGGTGCGTAACATTCCGAAGAAGGACGCCGAGGAGACCGCGATGAAGTTCCTGGAGCGGGTCAAGATCCCGCACCAGGCCAACAAGTTTCCGGGGCAGATGTCCGGCGGCCAGCAGCAGCGCGTCGCGATCGCGCGGGCCTTGACGATGAATCCGAAGGTCATGCTGTTCGACGAGCCCACCTCGGCACTCGACCCCGAGATGGTCAAGGAGGTGCTGGATACCATGGTGGACCTCGCCGGGGAGGGCATGACCATGCTGGTCGTCACCCACGAAATGGGCTTTGCCCGTGAGGTCGCCAATCGCGTGGTGTTCATGGACGCCGGGCAGATCATCGAGGCCAACACCCCGAACGAGTTCTTTGCTGCGCCTCGGCACGCCCGCACAAAACTGTTCCTGAGCCAGATTTTGCGGTGACCGCCCGCAACCCGGTGGCCTCGCCGGTCTGACCGGCCCGCCAGCTTGGCACCATCCGAATCAGCTTTGCGTCTTTTCGGGCCATCCTCCGGAGAGAGACCTTGCAAAGCAGTGTCGGCGCGCGCGCCTACCAGAATGCACGACTAGCGAAGAAATTGAGGAAGCAGGCGGACGCGGTCCTGTCTTTCGCGATCGAAGCGCTCGGGCAGGGCAGATTTGCGGAGGCCGAGACGCTCTGCCGCGAGATCTTGAATGAGGTTCCGGATCATTTCCATGCCACGCACCTGCTCGGCCTGCGCGCCTATGAGTGCGGCCGGCTCGAGGAGGCACAACAGCTGTTCGAGCGCGCGATTGCGCTCGATCCGCGCTCGCCCGACGCCCACGGCAATCTCGGGGCCGTGTATTTCGATCTGCAGAAATTCCAGGACGCCCGCGCATGCCAGGAGAAGGCCATTGCGCTGAAGCCGAATTGTCCGATCACCCTGACCAATCTCGGCAATACGCTGCTGAACGTCGGTCTCGGCGAGCAGGCGATCGGGCTGCACGAACGCGCGATCAGGTTGCGACCGGACTATGCCGACGCATTCTGCAATCGTGGCATGGCGGAGCTGATGATCGGCCGGTTCGCGCCCGCCAAGGAGAGTTTCGATCGCGCCCTCCTGTTTCAGCCGCGGCACGCCGAAGCGCTGGCCGGCAAGGGCATGGTGTGTATCGAGCTCCGGCACTATTCGGAGGCTGAAGCCGCCCTCGCAGCGGGCCTCGCGATCAAGCCGGGTTCACCGAGGATCCTGGCGCAGCGCGGCCGGCTCAATTTCGATCTGTACCGGCTGGAGCAGGCGGCCGTGGACTTCGATGCGGCGCTGGTGCAAGCGCCTCGGCTCGAGCTTGCGTTGCGCGGGAAAGCGCAAGTCAATCTTCTGTTGGGGAACACGACCCAGGCGATTGCCGCCGTCAAGACCCTGCTCGAGGACAATCCGCGGTCCGATTACGCGATCGTGCTGCTCGGCGCCTGCTATGCGAACCAGGGAGACGTCGCGACGGCGCTCGCGCATCTCGACGCGGCGCTCGAGATCTCGCCGGATTATGCCGATGCCATCGCACGCAAGATCTTCATCCTGGATTATCTGCCGGAGGCCGGTTTCGCGGTCCAGCAGGCCGCGCGAAAATCCTGGTGGGATGCGATCGGTGCCAGACTGCCGCAACGGACATTGCCACCCCGGCAGCTCGATCCGGACAGGCGAATCGTGGTCGGCTATGTCGCGTCGGAGTTCAGGAACCATTCGGCAGCGTTCGCCCTGCTACCGGTGCTGCGCCATCATGATCGCACGAGGTTCGAGATCGTCTGCTATTCCTGCTGGCCGTTGCAGGACGAGATCACCGAAAGATTCAAGCCTCTCGCCGACGTTTGGGTCGACGCCGCGCAGCTTTCGGACGACGAACTGGCCGATCGGATCCAGGCCGACAAGATCGATATTCTGATCGACGTGTCGGGGCACACGGCAGGCAACAGGCTCCCTGTCTTCGCCCGGAAGCCAGCCCCGATCCAGGTCACGGGTTTTGGGCACGCCACGGGGACCGGCCTTCAGACCATGGACTACGTGCTCGCGGATCCGATCTTCATTCCGCAATCGGAGCGCCATCTGCTGGCCGAAAAGGTTCATGATCTGCCGTGCCTGATCACGATCGATCCGATCCTGGATGTGCCGCCTTCGGAGCTTCCCATGCTCCGGAACGGCCATGTGACCTTCGGCGTGTTCAACCGCATCTACAAGATATCGGATGAGGCAATCCGGGTGTGGTCGAAAGTGATGCGTGAGGTCGCGGGCTCGAAGATCGTCGTCAAGCATGGCCTGCTCGACGATCCCTTGCTGTGCGACGGCCTCATCGCGCGGTTCCTGGCCCAGGGCATTGCCGAAGAGAATATCACCTGCCTCGGCTCGACCTCGCGCCACGAGCATCTGCTGGCTTTTGCGAAAGTCGACATATCCCTCGATACCTTCCCGCAAAATGGCGGCATCAGCACCTGGGAATCCCTCTATGCGGGCGTTCCGGTCGTCGCCAAGCTCGGCAACGGCGCCTCGTCGCGCGCCGGTGGCTCCATCGTGGCGGCCGTCGGCCTCGGCGAGTGGGTCGCCGACGATGATGAGGGGTATGCCGCGATCGCATGCAAATACGCGGCGCAGCCCGCCCATCTGGCGAAGTTGCGCGCCGGTCTGCCGGCTCGGATCGCAGCCTCGCCTGCCGGCAACGTCGAACTCTACACGCGTGAGGTCGAAGCGGCCTATCGCCGGTTCTGGCAC
This sequence comes from Bradyrhizobium tunisiense, assembly GCF_042263385.1. Lineage (NCBI taxonomy): Bacteria > Pseudomonadati > Pseudomonadota > Alphaproteobacteria > Hyphomicrobiales > Nitrobacteraceae > Bradyrhizobium > Bradyrhizobium tunisiense. The sequence continues at coordinate 958,658 of NZ_JBHLEV010000002.1, read as the reverse complement.
GATCATTGTGCCGCCGCGGCAGGCGGCGAGGTGGCGTAGGCAGGTCCGGGGCCCCCGGGAGATCCCGGGGGTGATGCTGGTCCGGTGACCGGCCGGCCGGGCGCGCGAATCAGCTAGACTCTGCCCAGGGCATCCTCCGGAGAGACAGCTTGCAGAACAGCGGCGGCGGCGCGCGCGCATTCCAGAACGCGCGATTGCAGAAGAAATTGATGAAGCAGGCCGACGCCGTCATCGCCGCTGCGGCGAACGCCTATGGTCAGGGCCGGTATGCCGAGACCGAGGCGCTGTGCCACGAGATCCTGAAGGCCCTTCCGGATCATGTCGATGCCACGCACCTGCTCGGCATGTGTGCCCACGACGGCCGCCGCCTCGAAGAGGCGCAGCAGCTGCTCGAGCGCGTGATCGCACTCGATCCGCGCTCGCACGATGCCCATAACAACCTCGCGACCGTGCATTTCGACCTCGGCAATTACCAGGAGGCGCGGCGGTGCCAGGAGAGGGCGATCGCGCTGAAGCCGAATTTCGTGGTCGCGCTGACCAATCTCGGCAACACGCTGATGCATCTCGGGCTATACGGGCAGGCGATCGAGCTGCACGAGCGCGCCATCAAATTGAAGCCGGACTACGCCGATGCGTTCTGCAATCGCGGCATGGTCGAGATATTGCTTGGACAGGTCGAGCGCGCCAAGGAAAGTTTCGATCGCGCTTTGCTGTTCCAGCCGCGTCACGCGGAGGCCATCGTCGGCAGCGGCATGGTCAGCATGGAGCTCCGGCACCACGAAGAAGCCGCAGCCAAGTTTGCCATGGCGCTGGCGATCAAACCCGGCGCGCCGAGGATTTTGGCCCAGCGGGGACGGCTCAGCTACGAGCTGCAGCGCCTGGAGCCGGCGCTTGCGGATTTCGAGGCGGCGCTCGCGGTTTCGCCCAAGCTCGAACTCGCCCTACGAGGGAAGGCGCAGGTCTGCCTCGTCATGGGAAAGACCGCGCCGGCGATCGCGGCCGCAACGGCCTTGATCGAGCAAAATCCGCGCTCCGAAATCGGATTGGCGCTGATGGGTTTCGCCTTCTCGACCCAGGGAGAGATGGACACTGCGATCGAATATCTCGATCGCGCGTTGGCGGTCCGGCCGGACTACGGGGATGCAATCAGGGGGAAAATCTTCTTGCAGGACTACCGGCCCGAGGCCGATTTCACGGTCCAGCAGGCGGTGCGAAAATCCTGGTGGGACGCGATCGGCTCCAAGCTGCCACAACGGACGCTGCCGAAGCGGCCGCTCGATCCGGAAAAGCGCATCGTGGTCGGCTATGTCGCCGCCGAATTCCGGCAGCACTCGGCGGGACTCACGCTGCTTCCGGTGCTACGCAATCATGATCACGCCAAGTTTGAGATCATCTGCTACTATTCCTGGCCCGGAGCGGATGAGTACACGGCCAAGTTCAAGGAGCTGGCGGACGTCTGGGTTGACGCCTGGGGGCTCTCGGACGACGAACTCGCCGACCGCATTCAGGCTGACAATGTCGACATCCTCATCGACGTTTCGGGCCACACGACCGGCAACAGGCTGCAGTGTTTCGCGCGGAAGCCGGCCCCGATCCAGGCCACCGGCTTCGGACACGCGACCGGCACGGGCATGCAGACCATGGACTACGTGCTCGCCGATCCCATTTTCATTCCGCCATCGGTCCGGCATTTGTTTGCCGAGAAGATCTACGATCTACCGTGTCTGATCACGATGGAGCCCGTCACCAATCTGCAGCCGTCCGAGCTGCCGATGCTCCGCAATGGCTACGTCACCTTCGGCGTGTTCAACCGAATCTACAAGATCTCGGACGATGCGATCCGTGTGTGGTCGCGCATCATGCGGGAGGTGCCGGGATCGAAGATCGTCCTCAAGCACGGTTTGCTCGATGACGCCCTGCTGCGCGATAGCCTGGTCGCACGGTTCATCGCGCAGGGCATTGCGGAGGAGGACATCACGTGCCTCGGCACCACCTCGCGCGACGATCACCTGAAGGCCTTTGACAAGATCGACATTTCCCTCGACACGTTCCCGCAGAATGGCGGCATCAGTACCTGGGAATCCCTCTACAAGGGCGTTCCCGTCGTCGCCAAGCTCGGTATCGGCGCTTCCTCGCGTGCCGGCGCCTCGATCGTGGCTGCCGTCGGCCTGGGTGACTGGGTCGCCGAGGACGACGACGGCTATGTCGAGATCGCCCGCAAGTTTGCCTCACAGCCAGAGCATCTGGCGAAGTTGCGCGCGGGTTTGCCGGCGCAGATCGCAGCCTCGCCCGCCGGCAATGTCGAGATCTACACGCGCGAGCTCGAAGCAGGTTACCGCCAGTTCTGGCGCGACTATTGCGCTGCCGCCGCGGAATGCGGCGAGGTCGCGTAGGCGGGGCAAGCGCACCAAGCGATTCCTCGGCCGGATATTGCGGTGAGCCCCGGAATATCCCGGAGGGAACTCCGGCCCCGCCGAGCGGCCGGCTTGACGCACGAATCAGCTAGACTCGCCCCCAGACCATCTTCCGGAGAGACACCTTGCAGAGCAGCGCCGGCGCGCGCGCATTCCAGAATGCGCGATTGCAGAAGAAATTGAAGAAGCAGGCCGACGCCATCATCTCCGCCGCGGCGAGCGCCTATGGCCAGGGCAGATATGCGGAGAGCGAGGCGCTCTGCCGCCAGATCGTGCAAGCCGTTCCGGATCATTTTGACGCCACGCATTTCCTCGGCCTTAGCGTGCAACAGCTCGGGCGCCTCGATGAGGCGCAACAGCTGCTCGAGCGCGCGGTCGCGATCGATCCGCGTTCGCACGAGGCCCATAACAATCTCGCCGCCGTGCACTTCGTGCTTCAGAAATTCGAGGCCGCCCGCGCGTGTCAGGAGAAGGCGATCGCGCTGAAGCCGAACTTTGCGCCGGCTCTCGCCGGCCTCGGCAATACCTTGCTCCAGATGAACCTGCCGGGGCAGGCCATCGAACTCTACGATCGCGCGATCAAGCTGAAGCCCGATTATGCCGATGCGCTCTGCAATCGTGGCCTCGCCGAGCTGGCGCTGGGCCAGTTCGACCGGGCCAGGCAGAGCTTCGAGCGCGCCCTGTTGTTTCAGCCGCGTCACGCAGAGGCGCTCGTCGGCAAAGGCGTGGTGAACATCGAGCTGAAGCACTACGACGAGGCGGAAGCCGCGCTCGCAGCGGCGCTCGCGATCAGGCCCGGTTCGGCCAAGGCCCACGCGCACCGCGGCCGGCTCAATTTTGCGCTGTCGCGGCCGGAACAGGCGGCCGCGAATTTTGATGCGGCACTTGCGCTTTCACCCAGGCTCGAAGTGGCCTTGCGGGGGAAGACGGAAGTTTCGCTGAGCATGGGGAATACCGCGCAGGCGATCCTGACCTGCACGGCACTGCTCGAGGAAAATCCGCGCTCGGCGATCGCGCTCGCGCTGCTGAGTGCCTGTTTTGCGAACCAGGGAGAGATCGCAGCCGCGATCGAGCATCTCGACGCCGCCCTGGCGATCGCGCCGGGCGAGCCGGACCTGATCGCGCGGAAGATCTACTTTCTGGACTTTCTCTCCGACGCGGATTTCGCGATCCAGCAGGCGGCACGCAAATCCTGGTGGGATGCGATCGGCGCCAGATTGCCGCAAAGGAAGCTCGCACCCCGGCAGTTCGATCCCGACAGGCGGATCGTGGTCGGATATGTGTCCGCCGAGTTCTGGTATCACTCGGCGGCGTTCGGTCTGTTACCGGTGCTGCGTCATCACGATCGCGCCCAATTCGAGATCGTCTGCTATTCGTGCTCGCCGACGCGAGACGAGATGACCGTCAAATTCAAATCGTTGGCGGACGTCTGGGTCGACGCCTCGCAACTCTCGGACGAGGAGCTGGCCGATCGCATTGAAGCCGACAAGGTCGATATCCTGATCGACATATCAGGGCATACCACCGGCAACAGGCTTCCTGTGTTTGCCCGCAAGCCGGCTCCGATCCAGGTCACGGGTTTTGGGCACGCCACGGGGACCGGCCTGCAGACGATGGACTACGTGCTCGCGGACCCGATCTTCATTCCGGAATCCGCCCGCCACCTGCTGGCCGAAAAGGTTCATGATCTGCCGTGCCTGATCACGACTGATCCCATCCTTGATGTGCCCGCTTCGGAGCTTCCGATGCTCCGCAACGGCCATGTGACCTTCGGCGTGTTCAATCGCATCTCCAAGATCTCGGATGATGCCATCCTCGTGTGGGCGAAGGTGATGCGCGAGGTCAGCGGATCGAAGATCATCATCAAGCATACGCTGCTTGACGATCCGCTGGTGCGAGACGGTCTTCTCGCACGTTTCGTGGCGCAGGGAATCGCCGAGCAGAACATCACGTGCCTCGGCTCGTCCCAGCGCGCCGAGCATCTGCGGGCCTTTGCGAACGTCGACATCTCCCTAGACACTTTCCCGCAAAACGGCGGCGTCAGCACCTGGGAATCCCTCTATGCGGGCGTTCCGGTCGTCGCCAAGCTCGGCCACGGCGCCTCGTCGCGCGCCGGCGGCTCCATCGTGGCTGCAATCGGTCTCGGTGACTGGGTCGCCGACGATGACGAGGGGTATGCCGCGATCGCATGCAAATACGCGGCGCAGCCCGCGCATCTGGCAAAGTTGCGCGCAGATCTGCCGGCTCGGATCGCAGCTTCGCCGGCCGGCAACGTCGAGATTTACACGCGCAAGGTCGAGGAGGGTTATCGACGGTTCTGGCGCGACCGTTGTGCCGCAGCCTCGGAACGCGGCGAGGGTGCGTAGACAGGCCGGACCACGCGGTCCTTGTGGACGCGCGTCCTCGACGCCAGGGGGCGTGTGACGATCACACCAACGGTGGCTTGATGTTGCTGCGCTTCTCCAGCCACTCCGGCACCGGCAGGTTCTTGGCGCGCATGAAATCCGCGTTGAACAGCTTCGACTGATAGCGGCTGCCGGAATCGCACAGCACGGTGACGATCGTCTTGCCGGGCCCGAGCTGCTTGGCGAGACGCATCGCGCCCACGATGTTGATGCCGGTCGAGCCGCCGAGGCACAGGCCCTCGTGCTGGAGCAGCTCGTAGATGGCGCTGACGGCTTCGGCGTCGGGAATGAGATAAGCGTCGTCGACCTTGGCCGTCTCGACGATCGCGGTCGCGCGGTTGAGGCCGATGCCTTCCGTGATCGAGCCGCCCGGCGTTGCCTTGGCATCACCGGTCCTGAAATATTCGTACATACCGGCGCCGTGCGGATCGGCGCAGGCGATGCGGATGTTCTTGTTCTTCTCTTTCAGATAGCGGCTGGTGCCGGCGAGCGTGCCGCCGCTGCCGACCGAGCAGACGAAGCCGTCGACCTTGCCGCCGGTCTGCTCCCAGATCTCGGGCCCCGTGGACTCGTAGTGCGCCTTGGCGTTGTCGAGGTTGTTCCACTGGTCCGCGAACAGCACACCATTGGGCTCGGTCTTGCGCAGCTCTTCCGCAAGTCGGCGGCCGACATGCTGGTAGTTGTTGGGGTTGGCGTAGGGCAGGGCGGGCACTTCGATCAGCTCGGCGCCGCACAGCTTCAAGAAATCCTTCTTTTCCTGGCTTTGCGTCTCCGGGATCACGATCAGCGTGCGGTAGCCGCGAGCACTCGCCACGACCGCGAGCCCGATGCCGGTATTGCCGGCGGTTGCCTCCACCACGAGACCACCGGGCTTGAGTTCGCCGCGTTTCTCGGCCTCCAGGATCATCCATTTGCCGGCGCGGTCTTTGACCGATTGGCCGGGATTCATGAACTCGGCCTTGCCGAGAATGGTGCAGCCGGTCAGTTCCGAGGCGCGCTTCAGCTTGATCAGCGGGGTGTTGCCGATGGCTTCGACAACGTCGTTTCGAATGGTCATGTCAGGAAAATCGCTATCAAGGGGTTGATCTGGTTGGCCAGAACCTAGTGCTTGGGAGGGCAAAGGGGAAGGCTTTTGCGCTGCGGCGAAACCGGCTGAAGCACCTGTCCAAACAGGGATATTATCGTGTAGCGTGGCCGGCGATTGATGCGCTTGGCTGCGCGGCGGAACATCACTAGGAGGAAATGACTGAACGCCGTCACGGCACGGAAGATAAGGGTCGTCACCAGCCACTTCACGAGCGCATTTTTCCAGGAGCTGGTCTGGACGATATCTGGGGACGCGGATGTTGGGGGCGCGACCGAGCCGAGGCCTCACGGAGCGCCGCCGCCAGATCGGAAAGCCCCGATGCCGGTGTGGCAGCATTATCACATGAAATCTTGGTAAGCTTGTTCACGCCTCCCGATGTTTTGGGAATGAAAGAAGTCTCTGCGAGACAGGGACATTCGGCATTTTGATCGATCCGCTCGAGGTTCGTTGGCGCGGCCATCTCGCAACTGCGGGACTGTCGCGCTGTTCCGCGCCCAGCTAGTATCGATATCGAGGTTCCGTAGAAAGCATCACGTTGTGAATGAGTTGTCCAAAGCCCCCCGATTGTCCCGCCGCGAATCGGTTAATCCGGTTGCGCGGCGGCTTGATCTGCCCGGCGGGGGGTGGATGTGACACAGGATGTTCCGGCGATCGCCATGCGGCGGTCCGTAGGTTCTGCATCCAGGACGCTGCGCGCGGCGCGCTGGCTCGCGGTATTGTGCCTCGCCGCCGGCTCGGGCGCGTGCGTGCTGACCCAGGACCTTCCCGATCCCGCCCTCGACGTTCCCTCGCACTACAAATACGCGGGCAAGGGCGATGCGCCGCCGTCCTTGGATTGGTGGCGTGGCTTCCGCTCCGCGGAGCTGACGCAGCTGATGGAAGAGGCGCAGACCGTCAATCTCGACATCGCCGCCGCCGTCTCGCGCATCGTCCAGGCTGACGCCCAGGCGCGGCAGGCGGGCGCCGCGCTGCTGCCCAGCGTATCGACGGGCGGATCGGAAACCTATTCGCGCACCTCGGGCGCAAGCTCCTCGGGTCTGTCCATCGGCGGACGCGAGGTCGTCAACTATTCGGCTTCGTTGAGCGCGAGCTATCAGCTCGACTTCTGGGGCCAGAACCGCGCCGCGCTGCAAACGGCCGAGGAAACGGCCAACGCCAACCGCTTCGATCGCGACACCGTCGCACTGACGACGCTGGCCGCCGTTGCCAACGCCTATTTCCAGGTTCTGGCCTCTCAGGATCGCATCAGGACGTCACAGCGCAACATCGCCAGCGCCCAGCGCATCCTCGACGCCGTCAGGGAGCGGCGCAAGGCCGGCACCGGCACGGATCTCGACGTCGCCCAGCAGGAAAGCGTGCTTGCCAACCAGAAGGCCCTGGTGCCGCCGCTGCGCCAGACGCTGGACCAGAACGTCAACGCGCTCGCGGTGCTGGTCTCGCGCCCGCCGGAGAGCGTGCGCGTGCACGGCGGCTCGCTCGACCGGGTCGCGATCCCGCGCGTGACGCCCGGCCTGCCGTCGGAGCTGCTGACGCAGCGGCCGGACATCCGCCGGCAGGAGGCGCAGCTTGCGTCCGCGACCGCCAACATCGGTAACGCCCGCGCGCAGTTCTTTCCGACCATCCAGCTCACCGGCAATGGCGGCTACCAGAGCGCGGCGCTGGTCTCGCTGTTCCAGCCGCACGCCGCCTTCTTCCAACTCGTCGGCAGCGCCACGCAGCCGATCTTCGACGGCGGCAGGATCCTCGGCAATTTCGAGCTTGCCAAGGCGCGGCAGGACGAGTTGCTCCAGACTTACCGCAAGACCATCGTCCAGGCTTTTGCCGACGTCGACAACGCACTGTTCTCGATCAAGCAGACCACGATCAGGCTGCAATTGCAGCGCGACGTCGTTGTCGCCTCGCGACGCGCCTTCGATCTCTCAGAGCAGCAACTGCGCGCCGGCACCGCCGACATCGTGACCGTGCTCAACACCCAACTGACCCTGTTCCAGGCGGAAGACGCGCTGTGGCAGGCCCAACTCGCACGGCTTCTCGCCGTCGTCAGCCTGTACCAGGCGCTCGGCGGCGGCTGGGAGCCGCGAATGGAGAAACCGGTCAATGCTCTTTAAGCCGGATACGAAGCAGGGCACGGAAGAGGGGACGGCGAAAAAATCGCGCGGCCGCGGCTTCGTCATGACCTTGGTCACGCTCGCCATCCTTGGTGGCCTCGGCTATCTCGGCTGGATCGCCACGCACCAGCAGCAGGCCAACAACCGCAACCAGCGGCCCGATCTGCCGGTACCCGTGCTGGCGGCGAGCCCGCGGGTCCAGGATGTTCCGGTCTATCTCGACGGCGTCGGCGCGATCCGCGCACTCAACACCGTGACCGTGCGCTCGCAGGTCGACGGCAAGCTGATCGCGGTCAACTTCACCGAAGGACAGGACGTCAAGAAGGGTGACGTGCTCGGCGAGATCGATCCCGCGATCTATCAGGCCCAGTACGACCAAGCCGTGGCCAAGAAGGCCCAGGATCAGGCCCAGCTCGCCAATCAGCGCATCGACCTTGCGCGCTATGAGCAGCTCGCCGCCTCCAATGCCGGCTCCAAGCAGCAGGCGGATACCCAGCGTGCGCTGGTCGCGCAGACCGAGGCGCTGGTCAAGGCCGACCAGGCCGCGATCGACAATGCGGCGGCAACGCTGAGCTACACCAAGATTGTGGCGCCGATCTCGGGCCGCGCCGGCCTGCGCCAGGTGGACCAGGGCAACATCGTCCACGCCTCCGACATCACGGGCCTCGTCGTGATCACGCAGCTACAGCCGATCGCGGTGTGGTTCAGCCTGCCGCAGCAACAGATCATGCGCGTCAATGCGGCCGCGGCGAAGGGTACGCTCGCCGTCGACGTGTTCGGCAATGACGGCATCACCGTGATCGACACCGGCAAGCTCACCGGCATCGACAACCAGGTCGACCAGACCACCGGCACGCTCAAGCTCAAGGCGGAATTTCCCAACGCCAACTACCAGCTTTGGCCGGGCCAGTTCGTCAACGTCCGCCTCAAGGTCGAAACCCTGATGCAGGCACTGGTGGTGCCGACGTCAGCCGTGCAGCGCGGTCCGATGGGCACTTTCAGCTATGTCATCGGGGAGGGCAACGTCGCCTCGGCCAAGCCCGTCACGGTGACCCAGCAGAACGAACATGACGCCGTGATCGCCAGCGGCCTGTCACCCGGCGACAAGGTCGTCACAACGGGCTTTGCCAATCTGTCCGATGGCTCCAAGGTGATCATCGGCCGCGACGACCAGACCCCGTCCGCGGATCTCGCGCCGCGCAAGCGCTCGCGGGGGCCTGACGCTCAGAAGAAGGACGGTGCCAAGGAAGGGCAGAAGGAAGACCAGAAGGACGGACGGGGCAGGGACGGCGAGTTCCGGGCCAAGCGGAGCAACAGCGAAGGCGACCAGAAGGGACAGACCGGACCGGCTCCAGGACCTGCACCAGGACCTGCACCAAGCCCGGGGGCATCGGGATCTGGAGCCAAGCAGCCATGATCCCGACAACAGCCGCTTGACGCGGCAGGCAGATCCCATGGGTGTTTCCGAACCCTTCATCCGACGGCCCATCGCAACCTCGCTGCTCGGCATCGCGCTCTTGATCGGCGGGCTGCTCGGTTATTTCGCGCTGCCGGTCTCGGCGCTGCCGCAGGTCGATTTCCCGACCGTACAGGTGACGACGCAGCTTCCGGGCGCCAGCCCCGACGTGATCGCCTCGCTGATCACCGCACCGCTCGAGCGGCAGCTCGGGCAGATCCCGTCGCTCTCGGCGATGAACTCGACGAGCTCGTTCGGCGTCAGCCAGATCTCACTGCAGTTCGATCTCAATCGCGACATCGACGGCGCCACCCAGGATGTGCAGGCTGCGATCAACGCGGCGGCCGGCGTCTTGCCAAAGACGCTGCCGTATCCTCCGATCTACGCCAAGGTGAATCCGGCGGACGCGCCGGTGATGACGCTGGCGCTGCGCTCCGAAACCATTTCGCTGCGGGCGATGAGCGACATCGCCGACACGCTTCTGGCGCAACGGCTGAGCCAGATATCCGGCGTCGGGCGCGTCTCGGTGCTCGGCGGGCTGAAGCCGGCCGTGCGCATCCAGGCCGATCTGGCGCGGCTCGCCGCCTACGGCATCGCCATGGAAGATCTGCGCGCCGCAATTGCCAGTGCCAATGTCTCCGGGCCGAAGGGCTCGCTCGACGGCGCGCAGCAATCCTACATCATCGCGGCCAACGACCAGATCGCCGCGGCCGACGCCTACAAGCCCGTCATCATCGCCTACCGCAACGGCTCGCCTGTCACCATCGCCGATGTCGCGCAGATCGTCGACGGCCTGGAGAACGATCGCACCGGCGGCTGGTACCAGGGCACGCCGGCCGTCATCATCGACATCCAGCGCCAGCCCGGCGCCAACGTCATCGACGTCGTCAGCCAGATCCGCGCGGAAATCCCAAAAGTTCAGCGCGCGATCCCGGCCGGCGTGAACCTCACGATCGTCTCCGACCGCACCGTCACTATCCGCGCCTCGGTGCGCGACGTGCAGTTCACGCTCGTCCTTGCCGTGGTGCTGGTGACGCTGGTGGTGCTGCTGTTCCTGCGCTCGCTACGCGCCACCCTGATCGCGGGCGTGGCGCTACCGCTGTCGTTGATCACAAGCTTCGGCGTCATGTATTTTGCCGGCTTCAGCCTCGACAATCTGTCGCTGATGGCGCTCACGATCGGGACCGGCTTCGTCGTCGACGACGCCATCGTCATGATCGAGAACATCGTCCGACACATGGAGAACGGCGACGGCCCGATGGAAGCATCGCTCAAGGGCGCCAGCGAAATCGGCTTCACCGTGATCTCGCTGACGGTCTCGCTGATCGCGGTGTTCATCCCGCTGCTGTTCATGTCGGGTCTCGTCGGCCGCATGTTCCGCGAATTCGCGCTGACCTTGACCATCGCCGTCGTCACCTCGGCCGTGGTCTCGCTGACGCTGACGCCGATGATGTGCTCGCGGCTGCTCAAGCACACCCATGAGGAGCTGGCGGTGCCGGGCCTCGCGGCGATCAGCCGCTTCATCGACCGCACCGTCGAGGCCTATCATCGGACGCTGCTATGGGTGCTGGAACGCCAGCGCGCCACCTTGGTCGTGACTTTCGCCACGCTGGTAGCGACTCTGGTGCTCTATGTCGTCGCGCCAAAAGGCTTCCTGCCGCTGCAGGACACCGCCTCGATCACGGCGGTGACGGAGGCGGGGCCCGACGTGTCGTTCGCGGAGATGCAGAGGCGGCAGGCCGAGGTTTCCGACGCCATCCAGGCCGACCCTGATGTGACTGGCGTGGTCTCGGTCATTGGCGCAGGCTCGGTCAACCCGACCACCAATGTCGGGCGTCTTGTCATGACGCTGAAACCGCGCGGGGAACGGCGCGACGATGTGAGCGTGGTGATCACTCGGCTGAAGCAGCGGGTATCAGGCATCCCCGGCATGGCCGTCTATTTCCAGCCGGTGCAGGACGTGCAGATCTCGACCCAGTCGAGCCGCTCGCAATACCAGTACACGCTGACCGGCACCGATGCGACGCTGGTGTCGGAATGGGCGCGCAAGCTCGTCGCGGAGATGCGGCGCGATCCCCTGTTCCGCGACGTCTCCTCCGAGGCGCAGGAGGGCGGTCTGCGAGCGCAACTCGACGTCGATCGCACCCGCGCGGGCCAGCTCGGCGTCAGCCTCCAGGCCATCACCGACACGCTCAATGACGCCTTCGCGCAGCGGCAGATCTCGACGATCTACGGCCAGGCCAACCAGTACCGCGTGGTGCTGGAAGCGCTGCCGATGTACCAGCGCGATCCCTCGATCCTGTCCAAGCTCTATCTGCCGGGCGCTGCGAGCACCACCGCCGGCGCGCCCAACGCCCAGGTGCCGCTGTCGGCCGTGGCGACGCTGAAGCGCACCACTGCGCCGCTCGCGATTTCGCACCAGGCGCAGTTCCCCTCGGTATCGCTCAGCTTCAACCTCGCGCCGGGCGCCGCGCTCGGCGATGCCGTCGAGGCCGTGAAGACGATCGAGACCAGGATCGGGATGCCCAACAGCATCGTCGGCGTCTATGCCGGCGATGCCGCCGAATTCGCCAAGGCGCTCGCCGGCCAGCCCTGGCTGCTGCTTGCCGCCGTGATCACGATCTACATCGTGCTCGGCGTGCTCTATGAAAGCTACATCCACCCGATCACCATTCTGTCGACGCTGCCCTCGGCCGGCGTTGGCGCGATCCTGGCGCTGATGTTGTGTGGGCAGGACCTCTCGGTGATCGGTCTGATCGGCATCATCCTGCTGATGGGCATCGTCAAGAAGAACGCGATCATGATGATCGACTTCGCGCTCGAGGCCGAGCGCGGGCGGGGGATGTCGCCGCACGAGGCGATCGTGCAGGCATGCCTGCTGCGTTTCCGCCCCATCATGATGACGACGCTGGCGGCGCTGTTCGGTGCGCTGCCGCTGGCGATCGAGAGCGGCACCGGCGCCGAGCTGCGCTTTCCGCTCGGCATCTCCATCATCGGCGGCCTGCTGCTGAGCCAACTCCTGACGCTCTACACCACGCCCGTGATCTACCTCGCGCTCGACCGCATCAACCGCCGCCTCGAGCAGGCGCTGCCGCCGGCCGAATCCGGCGGTCCGCCCGTTGCGGGCGCGACCGAGGGGATGCAGTGATGGTATCGATCTCGGAGCCCTTCATCCGGCGCCCGGTCGCGACCACGCTGCTGTCGATCGGGCTGTTCCTTCTGGGTGTGGTCGCCTACAAGTTCCTGCCAGTTGCCTCGGTCCCGAACGTCGATTTTCCCGCCATCTTCGTCTCGGCCAGCCGGCCCGGCGCCGACCCGTCGGTGATGGCGGCGACGGTGGCCTCGCCATTGGAGCGGCGGCTGGGCGAGATCGCCGGCGTCAACCAGATCACTTCGACCTCGACGCTCGGCACAACCAGCATCCAGCTCCAGTTCGACATCGGGCGCAACATCGACAAGGCCGCGCGCGACGTGCAGGCGGCGATCAACGCCGCGATGATCGACCTGCCGAGCGACCTGCCGACGCTGCCGCGCTTCCGCAAGGCCAATCCCGCCGGCGCGCCCGTCTTCGTGCTGGCGCTGACCTCGAAGACGCTGTCCGCCAGCGCAATTTACGACGTCGCCGACACGGTGCTGGCGCAGCGCATCTCGCAGGTGCCCGGTGTCGGCGATGTCACGGTGTCAGGCGCCGACCAGCCGGCCGTGCGGGTCCAGCTCAACCCCGTCGCGCTGTCGAACGCCGGTATCGCCACCGACGACGTCAGGACCGCGATCGTCAACGCCAACCCGCTCGGTCCCGTCGGCATCTTCAACGGCGAGCGCCAGAGCGAGACGCTGGCGCTCAACAAGCAGATGCGCACGGCGAAAGAGTTCCGCGACATCGTCATCAAGAGCTCTGGCGGCAATTTCGTGCGCCTGTCCGACGTCGCCGACATCGAGGATTCGGTCCGCAACGCGCGCTCGATTGCCTGGTTCAACAAGCAGCCGGCGGTGCTGATCCAGATCACCAAGCAGGGCGATGCCAACGTCATCGACACCGTCGACAGGGTGAAGGCGCTGATCCCCGAGCTCAGGCAATGGATTCCGGCCGGCGTCGAGATCTCGACCCTGGTCGACCGCACCGGCACGATCCGCGCCAGCGTGATGGACATGCAATGGACATTGCTGGCGACCGCGGTCCTGGTGATGGTCGTGGTGTTCGTGTTCCTGCGCAGGCTGACGCCGACGATCGCGGCCGGCATATCGGTGCCGCTGGCGCTGGCCGGCACCTGCGCCGGCATGTGGCTCGCGGGCTTCTCGATCGACAATCTCTCGCTGATGGCGCTCGCGATCTCGGTCGGCTTCGTGGTCGACGACGCCATCGTCATGATCGAGAACATGTACCGCAATCTCGAGCAAGGCATGCGGCCGTTCCGGGCCGCGCAGGAGGGCGCCAAGCAGATCGGATTCACGGTGGTCTCGATCAGCCTGTCGCTGATCGCGGCGTTCACGCCGCTGATCTTCATGGACGGCATCGTCGGCCGCCTCTTGCGCGAATTCTCGCTGACGCTGACCTTCGCCATCCTGGTTTCGACGCTGGTGTCGCTCACGGTGACGCCGATGATTTGCGCCCATTACATCCGCCAGACCACGTCCAGCACGGCGACCCTGTTCGATCGGCTGATCGAGGGCTCGCTGTCGCGCATCGTCGCGCTCTACACCCGTAGTTTGCGCACCGTGCTGGAGTTCCCGCTGCTGACGCTGCTGGTGTTCTTCGCCACCATCGGCCTCACCGTGACGCTCTACATCAAGGTCCCCAAGGGCTATTTCCCGACCGACGATTCCGGGTTCATCATCGGTGCGACACGCGCCTCGGCAGATATTTCGTTCCAGTCGATGCTTGGCCTCCAGCAACGCCTCGCCGACATCGTGATGCAGGATCCGGCGGTCGCCGGCATCGGCTCGACCGTCGGCAGCGGAGGCGGGCCGGGGGGAGCGACCTCGAACCGCGGCACCATGTTCATCAGTCTGAAGCCGCCTGAGGAGCGCCATCACGTTTCGACCCAGGTCGTGATCGACCGGCTCAGGCGCGCGTTGTACCCCGTGCCCGGCATCCGTCTCTTCATGTTCGCAGCCCAGGACGTCCGCGCCGGCGGGCGCCAGAGCGATTCCGATTACCAGTACACGCTGACCAGCACCGACCTCAGTCTGCTGCAGAAATGGGCGCCGATCGTCGCCAAGCGCATGGAGAGCGTCGAGGGGATCACCGACATCTCCAGCGACCGCGATCCCGGCGGGCTTCAACTGACCTTGGCGATCGACCGCCAGAAGGCCTCGGCCCTCGGCGTCAGGGTGCAGGACATCGACAACGCGCTGAACAACGCCTTCTCGCAGAGGCAGATCTCGATCATCTACACCCAGCGCAACCAGTACATGACCGTGCTGGAGATCGATCCGAAATTCCAGGTCGATCCCTCCAACCTCGAGCGCATCTATGTCGCGGGCGCGGGCGATGCCCAGGTGCCGCTGTCGGCCGTGGTGCACGCGACGCGTGGCCTTGCCGCGCTCGCGGTCTATCACTCGCAGTCGTTCCCCTCGACGACGGTGTCGTTCAACCTGCTGCCGGACGTGCAGCTCCAGGCGGCGACGCAGAACATCCAGCGGGCGGTGGAGGAGCTGCACATGCCGGAGGGCATCCGCGGCAGCTTCGACGGCAATGCCGGCGATTTCGCCAAGACCAGCGGCCGCCAACCGCTTCTGATCCTCGGTGCGCTGGTGGCGATGTATATCGTGCTCGGGGTACTCTACGAAAGTCTTGCCCATCCACTCACGATCATCTCGACGTTGCCCTCCGCCGGGCTCGGTGCGCTGCTCGCCCTGCAGCTCACCAACACGCCGCTGACCGTGATCGCCTTCGTCGGCATCATCCTCTTGATCGGCATCGTCAAGAAGAACGGCATCATGATGGTCGATTTCGCGCTCGACGCCGAACGCCAGCGCGGCCTGTCCTCGGCGGAGGCGATCTTCGAGGCCTGCCAGGCGCGCTTCCGCCCGATCCTGATGACGACCATGGCGGCGTTGTTCGCCGGCATTCCGCTCGTGGTGGCGACCGGCCCCGGCACGGAGCTGCGCCGTCCGCTCGGTATCACCATCATCGGCGGCCTGTTCGTCTCGCAGATCCTGACGCTCTACACCACGCCCGTGATCTACCTCCTGATCGACCGCCTGCGGCGGCGGTCCGCGCCGCGCCCGCTGGCTGCGCCCGCGGAATAGGTTGTTGAAGCGCCGCATCAAGCGTATAGCGGCGCCCATGTCGAACCCACCAGATACCGCCGCCGATCCGATCCCCGAGTGCCCGCATTGCCAGAAGCCGATGCCGCTGTGCATCTGCGACAGCGTCACGCCGATTGAAAATCGGCTGTCGCTCCTGATCCTCCAGCATCCGCAGGAGCAGGACAGGGCGCTCGGCACCGCGCGCCTGCTCGCCAGGCATTTCCCCGATGCCACGGTGCGGGTCGGCCTGTCCTGGCCGAGCCTGTCCAAGGCGTTGGGGCGGCCGATCGAGAATGCCTCACACTGGGCCGTGCTCTATCTCGGCTCGGCACGCGCCGCCGATCTCGAAGCCGAGGGGGAGATCGTCGCGCTCAACCGCAAGGGCCAGGTTGCGGACAACCAACGCGCGATCCTCGGCAAGCTCGAAGGCGTGGTGCTGCTCGACGGCACATGGAGCCAGGCCAAGGCGCTGTGGTGGCGCAATCCCTGGATGCTGAAGTGCCAGCGCGTGATCCTCAACCCGGCGCACCCCTCTCGCTATGGGCGCCTGCGCCGCGAGCCGCGCAGCGACGGGCTCTCGACCATCGAGGCCGCGGCGACGATACTCGCCGGCCTCGAGCGGCGTCCCGACATCGCCGACACGCTGCATGCGAGTTTTGAACGGCTGTTGGCACGCTACCGCGAGGTCCAGGCCGAGATGCCGGAACTGGCGCCCAAACCCGCCCCGAAGGGCCGGCGCGACTTCCGGCGGCGCAAACGAGCCTGACTTCGCCCCGCTTGATCTGTACGGTTGATTGCCCCGCGAAGCGCGGGCATTTTGAGGCCATCCGTCGAAACGGGTCGCGATCCGCTTTCCTGTTGCGGCATCGGAGAGCGGCAACCGAAGGGGCAGTCGAATTCAGCTCGCGGCGAAGGAAATCCTGACACAGGCAGCGCGGCCCGATCGCTGGGGCACGCTGGCGCTGATGGACATTTCGCTGCGCTACCGGCGGACCGTGATCGGCCCGCTCTGGATCACGCTGACTCTCGCTGCGACGATCGCAAGCGTCGGCACGGTCTATGCGGCGCTATTCAAGCAGGACATCGCTGCCTTCCTGCCGTCCTTCGCGATCGGCCTCATCGTCTGGACGCTGATCGCCACGACGCTCCAGGAGGGCTCCAACATCTTCGTGGTATCAGGTCATCTCATCAAGGCGGTGCCGGCGCCTCTGATCGTTCATGTCCTCCAGATGATCGCGCGCAACGTCCTCATCTTCGCGCATCATCTGGTGATCGTCGTGCTGCTCTATGTCGTGATGCCCTGGCCGCTGCACTGGAACATGCTGCTCGCGGTGCCCGGCTTTGCGATCCTGTTTCTCGTGCTGCTCGGCGGGGCGGTCGCGCTCGGCATGCTCTGCGCGCGTTTTCGCGACATCGGTTCGGCGATCGTCAGCGGCCTGCAGTTCATCTTCTTTCTCACGCCGATCATCTGGACCGAGGAAAGCGCGCGGGGCACCAACTTTCACTGGCTGACCTGGGTCAATCCGTTTGCGACGCTGCTAGATCTCGTGCGCCGACCGCTGTTGTCGCAGCCGACCGATGCGGGGCAATGGCTGCTCGGGGCAGTCTATGCGATCGCCGTGGCCGCCATCGGCCTCGGCTGTTACGCAAAATACCGCAATCGCGTGGCGTATTGGCTGTGATGCGCGCATGACCACCACGGCCCACATCGTGCTTCGCGACGTCTCGGTCACGTTTCCGGTGCTGTCGTTTCGGGACCGCTCGCTGCGCAGCCGGTTCGTCAACGCCGTGACGCTGCGGCGGAAGGCGGCGGTCTCGCACCTCATCACGGCGCTGAGCGGGGTCAACCTCGACATCCGCGCTGGCGACCGCCTCGCCATCATCGGCGCCAATGGCGCCGGCAAGACCACGCTGCTGCGGGTTCTCGCCGGCATCTACCATCCGACGGCGGGGAGCATCGACGTGCTCGGCCGCCGCCTGTCGCTGTTCGATCTGTCGGCCGGCTTCGACGAGGAAGCCACCGGCTACGAGAACATCATGCGGCGCGGGCTCGTGATCGGCGCGCGGCGGGCCGAGATCGATGCGCGGCGCGCCGAGATCGCCGAGTTCACCGAACTCGGCGACCGGCTCGATCTGCCGCTGCGCACCTATTCGAGCGGCATGATGCTGCGCCTGATCTTCGCGGTCGCAACCGCGGTCGAGGGCGAGATCGTGCTGCTCGACGAATGGATCGGCGTCGGCGACCAGCAATTCCGCAAGAAGGCGCGGCAGCGGTTAGATGAGATCGTCGCCCGCGCCGGCATCCTGGTGCTCGCCTCGCACGACGTCGACATGATCAAGAGCACCTGCAACCGGGCGATCCTGCTGGAGCAGGGGCGGATCACGGCGGACGGCACGACCGAGGAGATTCTCGGCCGCTACCTCGGCGCAGCCAAGGCCTAGCGCTTCAATTCGGCATCAAGCCGCTGAAACGCGTCGGGAAAGTGGGACGAAGGCGGTTGCCTAAACCCTGCATCCCCTATATTGCTCCGCCCTTACGGGGCCACGTGGCGGAGTGGTTACGCAACGGTCTGCAAAACCGTGTACACCAGTTCAATTCTGGTCGTGGCCTCCATTCCAAATCTCTGATTTTTCAGCAAAATTCGATCTCGGCGCGGGTTCCGCCGACGCTGTGCGCGGCTGTCCGCCGAGGAGAGGGCGGCTCGATCACCGGGATTGCCCGGGACGTGCTGGAAACCCCCGATTCACGCCCGCTGGCATAGAGTTCGCATCTGCGAAGTGATGCGACTTTCATCAACGAGCGCTGGAGCACCCCGTGGGCGATATCGTCCGATTTATCCCCAAAACCGAGCTTGAGCGGGCTCGCCTCATCCGCGAGGCCCGCGCGATCTATGACAGCATTTTTCCATCGGCCGCATCCGAGCGGGCGACGCAGGATGGCGAGGATCGCGTCAAGTCCTGACGTTGCGGCGCCGGGTTTCCGGGCGCTGCCCTTAAGCAAAACGCCCGCGAGGCGGGCGCTTCGGTTCATGGAGAAGGCGGCCTCAGCAGGCCGCGTACCAGCCGTCGGGAAACGGCAGGAGGGGCCAGGCGCCGTCATTGTCATTGGCCGCATTGGGCGTTGCGTCAAAACTCCACGAGCGGGACACGAATTCCTCCTCCCGCGCGGCAGCGAAATCTTCAATGACCATGGCGTCCCGGACGGCTTCCAGCAGCAAGTTGAATTCGGCTTCGCTTCTCATCGCCCCCTCGCAGAACGCGGACGGCGCAATGTCGCAAAGCCGGCTTGTTACCCGATTGACCCGATCGTTCGCATTTTAGCGATCCTGCGATCGGGTTCGGAATGGTTAGCGAATTCTAAAAGTCCCTTGAGGACCCTAGGTTCCTCCGCTGTGCCGGCCGTGTGAAAGAGATCACATCCTGGGCGCTTTATTTCTCCTACCCATTCGCACACCGACCGATGCAGGCCGGAGCGGGGCAGACAGGAGACTGGTCATGAAGGCGAGGTTCTTGCGGTTCGCGGGTGTAAAGAGCCGGGCGCGGCGCGCCTCGACGGTCGGCCTGTTCCTGACCCTGTTCGCCTCCGCCGCGCACGCGCAGGGGACGGCCCAACAGCGCCGGGCCTGCACGCCGGACGTCTACCGGCTCTGCGCCGGCGAAATCCCCAACGTCCGCGCCATCACATCGTGCTTGCGGCGCAACCGCTCGAGCCTGAGCGAGGCCTGCCGCAGCGTGTTCGATCAGGCCGGCGGCTGAACGCAGCAGCTTGTGGATTTGTGCGCAGCAAGTCGCCCGGCCGGCTTGCGATTCCCCGATATCGGCTCTGTGGATATGCTGCGGACAGGCTGTGGAGGGGCCGACCTGTGCCGCGGCGAATAGTTTTTGTGCAGCCGTTTGCCCAAATGCCGGGCGCAGTCCATCCAATTTTTTGTACGCCCGCGGACAAGCTTTTCGTGGCGCGCTCCCGCACGCTTCCTCCCGATCATTGGGCCATGGCAGGCGCCATGGCATTTCGGAGGAACTGGCGAGATGGACAAATCGGTTTGGCCCCGGGCGCGGCGGGGATCGGCGCGCGCACCATTGCCGCGGCGCAAGTTTGTGCTCGGTGCCGCCATCGCGTTCGGTCTTGTCGTCGCCGCACCGCTGAGTGCGCAGGCCGCAGCACCCGCCGCCTGCACCGCGCTGCAGGAGAAATACCCGGACTGGAAGGGCAAGACGCTCGTCAACGCCATCAACCCTCACACGCCGGGTTATGAGACCATCGATCCCAAGAATCCCAGTAAGTACATCGGCTTCGATATCGATCTCGGTGAGGCCATCGGCGAATGCCTCGGCTTCAAGCTGACGTACAAGGCGGTGACGTTCGCAGCGCTGCTGACCACGCTCGCGGCCGGCCAGGCCGACATCGTCATCTCCGACATCTATGCCACCAAGGAGCGCGCCAAGGCGGCCGACTTCATCACCTATTCGAAAGTGTTCGACGGCGTGCTCGTCGCCAAGGGCAACCCCAAGGGCATCAACGGCATCAACTTGTCGCTGTGCGGTGCCGCCGCCGCCGAAAACACCGGCTATGTCGAGGTGCCCTTGATCCAGGCGTTGATCCCGGAGTGCAAGAAGGCCGGCAAGCCCGAGCCGACCATCCAGCTCTACGACAACAACGCCAATTGCATCCAGGCGATCCTTGCCGGCCGTGCCGACACCTACATCAACGACGTCAATACCGTCGACAGCGCGGTAAAAGCCTATCCGGACAAGCTCGAGAAGGCGGTCGCGGTGACGATCCCGTATTCGGTCGGCATCGCCGTGCCAAGGGCAAGCCGAAATTCCGCGATGCCGTGCTCGCCGCGCTGATCGAAGTCCAGAAGGCCGGCACGCACATGGAGCTTCTGAAGAAGCATGGGCTCGATGTGAACAACTTCATGGAGCCCGGAATTCTCACGGCCGACTGATGTCGCTGTTCCTCCACTATTTGAGCATGCCGTATCTGCTCGAGGGCATCGAGCTCACCCTCGAGGTGACCGCCCTCGGGCTCGGCGGCGGATTGATCCTCGGATTGATCCTCGCCGGGATGCAGCTCTCCCGCTTCTGGCTACTCTCGGCAATCGCCAGGGCCTACACCGTGATCTTCCGCGGCACGCCGCTGATCCTTCAGATGGTGTTCGCCTACGACGCGCTGCCGCATATCGGCATCAAGCTGCCGGCGGTGCTGGCCGCCGGCCTCGCGCTGGCCTGCAACGAAGCGCCGTTCATCGCCGAGATGCTGCGCGCCGGCGTCCTCGGCGTCGACCGCGGGCAGGTCACTGCAGGGCAAGCACTCGGCATGACGCCGCGGATCCTGATGTGGCGGGTGATCGCGCCGCAGGCGATCCGCACCATGATTCCGGCCTTCGGCAACGAGGCCGTCAGCGCGCTGAAGAATTCCTCACTCGCCTCCGTGGTCGCGGTGCAGGAGCTGACCTTGCGTTCGACGCAGCTGGCGTCCTCGACCTTCGACTTCTTTTCGATCTTCTTCGCTTCGGGCCTGTTGTACCTGGTGCTGACCTTTGCCATCAGCGTGATCCAGCTCTTCGTCGAATGGCTGCTCGATCTCGACCGTGCCAAGGGTCGCCAGCGCAAGCTGGCGGATTATCTGCCCTGGCGCCGCGTCGATCTCGGTACCAAGCGCGAACTTGCGGAAGCGACAGCCGATGCGCCTGAGCCGGCGAAGGCCGAGCTTGTGGATACGCCGGCGCTCGCCCTGACGCGCGAGGAGCGCGCCCGCCGCGCCGCCACGATCGCGCGCAACAACATCGCGGTCGAGACCAGGGATCTCGGCAAGAGCTACGGCTCACAAAAGGTGCTGGACGGTCTCGACCTCACCGTGCGCGTCGGCGAGGTGGTCGCGCTGCTCGGTCCCAGCGGCTCCGGCAAGAGTACGCTGCTCCGCTGCATCAACCATCTCGAAAGCTGGGAGTCCGGCACCGTCCGCGTCGGCGGACGACGCCTCGGCTTTGGCGAGAACGGCAAGCCGCTATCGCCCCGCGACCTCGCCAATGAGCGCGCCAGTGTCGGCGTCGGCATGGTGTTCCAGCAGTTCAATCTGTTCGCCCATCTCTCGGCCAAGGAGAACATCGCCGGTCCCCTGCGTTGGGTCCACGGCATGACCAGGGTCGACGCCGATCGCCGTGCCGCCGAGCTGCTCGATCGCGTTGGTCTCTCGCATCGCGCTGATGCGCTACCGCGGCATCTGTCCGGCGGTCAGCAGCAGCGTGTTGCCATCGCCCGCGCGCTCGCACCCAATCCGAGTGTGCTGCTGCTGGACGAGCCGACCTCCGCGCTCGATCCCGAATTGGTCAACGAGGTGCTGGAGGTGATCCGGCGTCTCGCCATCGACGACGGCCTCACCATGATCATCTCGACACACCAGATCCGCTTTGCCGACGAAGTGGCCGACCGCGTCGCTTTCCTGAGTGGTGGGACGATCATCGAGGAGGGGCCCGCGCACGAGGTGCTCTCCAACCCCCGCAATCCGCTGACGGCGCGATTCCTCAGTGTGATGGAGGCCGACAAGACTTCGGAGGCGGTGCGATGAGCGGCGCCTCCACAATGTTCAAGACTCCCGAAGAGGCCAGCTCATGAAGCATGTCACCCTGCCGGTTTCGCCGAAAACCGTTCACTGGGGCTATTTCTCCAAGATCGTCGCGCCGGCCCTGACGCTGCGCTCCGGGGATCGCGCCACCATCGAGACCCTGACCCATCACGCAAATGACGATTACGAGCGCATGATCCAGGGGGACCCCGGCGCCGAAAGCGTGTTCCAGTGGACTCGTGAGCACAAGGCCGTGGCGCGCCGCGGCTCCGGCCCGGTCGAGGGTCCCTTCGTCCGCGGCGCAGGCGAAGGGATCGGCGTGCACCTGCTCACCGGACCGGTGGCGATCGAAGGCGCCGAGCCCGGCGACATCCTGGAAGTGCGCATTCTCGACGTCCGGCCACGGCCGAGCTGCAGCGCCTGCCACGCCGGCCGCTGCTTCGGCTCCAATGTCGCGGCGAACTGGGGCTTTCACTATCACGACCTGATCGAGGAGCCGAAGCCGCGCGAGGTCGTCACCATCTTCGAGCTCGACACCTCCGGCGAGCCCCAAGCAAAGGCCGTCTACAATTACGTCTGGACGCCGCAGACCGACCCAGACGGCATCGTGCATCCGACCATCGACTATCCCGGGGTGCGCGTGGACCACGCCACCATCAGGAAGCGCGAGAACATCCTCTCCAGCGTGAAGGTGCCGGCGCGGCTGCATTTCGGTACGATGGGCCTCGCGCCGTCTGAGGCCGATTTCGTCAGCTCGATTCCGCCGAGCTACACCGGCGGCAACATCGACGATTGGCGCATCGGCAAGGGCGCGCGGATGTTCTATCCGGTCGCCGTCCCCGGCGCCTATTTCTCGGTCGGCGATCCCCATGCCGCCCAGGGCGACAGCGAGCTCGGCGGCACCGCGATCGAGACCTCGCTCACCGGCGATTTCGAGTTTATCCTGCACAAGAAGGCCGACCTTGCCGGCACCAGCCTCGAAGGCCTCGACCATCCCATGCTGGAGACCGACCACGCCTGGTCGTTCTACGGCTTCACCTATCCGAACTATCTCGCCGCGCTCGGCACCGATGCGCAAACCGAGATTGCCAACCACTCCAGTCTCGACCGTGCGATGCGCGACGCGTTCAGGAAACTCCGCCGGTTTCTGATGACCGTGCACGGCCTCAGCGAGGACGAGGCGATCTCGCTGATGTCGGTCGGCGCGGATTTCGGCGTGACTCAGGTTGTCGACGCCAATTGGGGTGTCCACGGCACGATCCGCAAGAACGTCTTCCGGTGCGAGTAATGCATTGAGACGCGGTCTGTTTTCAGGATGAGCGGGTGACAGGCAGAGATCGTTTGCGGCCCGTCGCGGCGACGGACGACGGCGTGCGTTTGGCACAGAGGTTGCTTCGATCGACCGCAATCTGGGTCGATCCGATGAGCTTTCGCCCGTTCACGAGCGAGTCCTACGCGCAAGACGACCGCCCCGAAGCCTGGCGGGACGTGCTGGCGGCGGTCGGCCTGCAGCCGGCAGGCGGGCATTCCTTCTTCGACGGGCACGCGACCGCCTGTCATCGTCACGTCGCAGGTGTCGCGCTGACGCGCATGGCCGCGGGCGCGCAGAGCGTTGGTCCCCTCCCGCAGGCGAATGAAGACCTTCCGATCGCGCTGATGCCGGTTGAGGACGGCATGGTGCTGAAGAGCGCCGGTGGACACCGCATCGTTCCTGTCGGTCATCTCGTGCTCCTGCCGCGCAGCGGGGACTGGAGCATCGTGTTTCAGCGCGACATGCGCGCCATCGTGCTGTCGCTGACGTCGGAGGCGCTGCGCGGACGCCTCTCGGGCAAGCCACGGCTCGGCGAGCCGCGCGTCGTTCCACCCGGCGGCTTCGCCGACGTGTTCGCGCGCTTGCTGGACGCGACCGCGCGCACGCTCGACACGTTGAGCGATGCCGAATGGAGTTCGCTCGCGCAGTCGCTTGCCGATCTTCTCCTGACGCTCGCGCATCAGCTGGTGGCGTCGAGTTCCGATGCTGGATCCAGTGCGACGCAGACTGCGCTGCTGCACCGGATTTGCCAGACCATCGAGCGCCGCCTCGACGATCCCGACCTGGTGCCTGCGCGTGTCGCGCAAGCCGAGGGCATTTCCGAACGTTACTTGCAGAAGCTGTTCGAAACCGTCGGCGACAATTTCACCCACTACGTTCGCGAGCGGCGTCTTCAGCGCGCCTGGGCCGACCTGTCCAATCCGACCGAGGCGCATCGCTCGATCTCGGAGATCGCGTACGCCTATGGCTTTGGCGACTCCGCGCATTTCAGCCGCGTCTTCCGCCATCGCTTCGGTCTGCCGCCGCGCGAGTTTCGCCAGCAGGAGGCGGAACGAGCGACTGCACAGCACGGGGTCGCCGGTCAGCGCGGCTGGCCGCAAGAGGCACTGGCGCAACCGCGGGCGCATCAGAGCGTGGAGGCGCGCACCAGTGTCGCCTGTCCCGGCGCCGAGGAGCGGACGCCCGCGGGGCGTAAGCATCACCATCTCCCGGTCGAAGCCAGCCGCGTTCATTGGGGTTATTTCAGCCGCTCGCTGCCGCCGCAGATCGAGATCGCCTCGGGCGACATCATCACCATCGAGACGCTGACGCAGCACGCCTCCGACGATCCTGCGTTGATGATCGCCGGCGATGCCGCCGCAGAAAGCGTGTTCGGCTGGACGCGGCACAAGAAGAACGTCGACCGCCGCGGCGCAGGGCCCATGGATGCGAGCGTGTTCGGCCGCGGTGCCGGCGAGGGATTTGGCGTGCACATCTGCACCGGGCCCGTCGCGGTGAAGGACGCCCGGCCCGGCGACGTCCTGGAGGTGCGCATCCTCGACATCGTGCCGCGCGCGAGCCGCAATCCGAGCCATGCGGGCCGTGTATTCGGCTCCTCGGTCGCGGCGTGGTGGGGCTATCACTACAACGAGTTTCTCGGCGGTCCCAAGCCGCGCGAAGTCGTCACCATCTATGAGATCTTCGATGACGCCGAGCTGCCGCACGCCCGCGCGCTCTATTCCTACCGCTGGGAGCCGCAGACCGATCCCTTCGGCGTCGTGCACACCACCTACGACTATCCCGGCGTTCCCGTCGCACCCGCCACGATGAAGCGCCGCCATGCCGTGCTCGACGGCGTCAAGATTCCCCTGCGTCCGCATTTCGGCGTGATCGCAGTGGCGCCGCGCGAGGTCGATTTCGTCGATTCCGTGCCGCCATCCTATTTCGGCGGCAATCTGGACAATTGGCGGCTCGGAAAGGGGGCGGCCGTCTATCTTCCGGTCTCCGTTCCCGGCGCGTTGCTGTCGGTCGGGGATCCTCACGCCGCACAGGGCGACGGCGAATTGAGCGGCACTGCGATCGAATGCTCGATGACCGGTACCTTCGAGGTGATCCTGCACAAGAAGGCCGATCTCGCCGGCCGTCCCTTCGCCGATCTCTCTTATCCCCTGATCGAGACCGAGACCGACTGGGTGCTGACCGGATTCAGCCATCCCAACTACCTCGCGGAATTCGGCGCGCAGGGGCAGAGCGAGGTCTACGCCAAGTCCTCGCTCGACCTCGCCATGAAAGACGCTTTTCGCAAGATGCGGCGCTTCCTGATGAACGTCAAAGGCCTCAGCGAAGACGAGGCGATCGCGCTGATGTCGGCGGCCGTCGATTTCGGCGTCACGCAGGTGGTCGACGGCAATTGGGGCGTACATGCCATCATCAGCAAGCGCCTGTTTCAGAACGAACCTTGACAAGGACACCCAGGTGAAATTCCACATGATCAGCGGCGGACCGAAGCCGGTCGCACCCTTCAGCCACGCGGTGGAAACCGACGGCTTCGTCTTCGTCACCGGCCAGATGCCGGATACGCCGCAAGCGCCGGGGGTCTTGCCCGACGGCATCGTCGCGCAGACCCGAGCGGTAATGGAGAATTTGAAGTTGGTTTTGGCCGGCCTCGATCTCGGTCTCGAGCATGTCGTCATGACGCGGATTTATCTGACGCGCTTCAAGGACGATTATGCAGCGATGAACGAGACCTATCGCATGTACTTCGCGCCCGGTCGGCTGCCGGCTCGCACCTGTGTCGGCGTCACCGGGCTGGCCTATGACGCGCTGATAGAGATCGACCTCGTGTGCCGGCGGCCGTGAGAGTCCTTGGAGTGGACTAGACCTGCAACTGCGCGCGGCAGGCGATGGCTGCAATCCACCCACGCACCTACAAGCCCTTGCGTTGCCCGGCAGGCAAAACACCCTATCCCTGGGGCAATGCACGAGCGCGAAAATATTCGCCTTTACAGAATTTCTGATTTGTCGCAATGTCTCGCCACCTCACCCCAGTCAGAGGGGCGTATCGCGATCGTCACGAAACGCGGGGTGAGCCGTGGTGGACGCTGGCAGCATCGGCGCGAGAGGCATCGCAGGGCGGGCAACCGTGAGCGACGGCCCGCGCGCACACGACCGGTGCAATCAGCGTACGGCAAAACCGTGTCGTCCTGACGCCCGGGGTCTGTGCGTCAAGTCTTGCGGTGATGTGGCGGCCCGACCGGGTGCGCGCGTCAGCCATCTGCAAGGCGACGGGGGCAATAGTGCATCGCTCCCCGGGGAGAGCTCGGCATAAGCCGTCAAACCACTGCGCAGGGAAGGCCGGTTGTTTGGCTTCACCTGTATGCCGCTGTGCACCTTGTTCAGCACGCGCTTCGCACAGTGGACCGCGGGTGCCAGCCGGCATCCGGTCTTCCCTGCGCCCTCTGACAAAGAGGGTGATGAGATGAAGCAAAACTCGGGCGAGATGCGCCGCGAGGACGCGGACCTATGTTCTCGTGCCCCGCTACAGCACGAAGTGATCCGCTGCAAAGCCTTTGGCATGGCAGCTTGTCCGGGACTGCGAGCAGACGGGTGTCGTTGCCGAATGCTACCGCATTATATCAAATTGCAACCGACGCGTGCAAGAAGTCTTGATCGACCGGTGATAGGCCGGCTTGAACGCGCGCCCGGGCCACGACGACCAATCGATAGAGTGCATAAGGATCAGCGGAACGTGATCGCATCCGTCCTTTCTAAAGCACCAAAATGGTGCTTTAGTGCTTATCATGAGCCAATCCCCCCGAAACGCGCCGGCCGCGCTGCGTTACAGGCTTGCCCCCGATCCGGCCGCCAAGGCCGCGCTGGAGGCGACGTTCAGGGCCTATGACCGCATGATGGAGATTCTCGATGAGGTGGCGCGGAGCCACAATGTCGGTTCCAACGTCGTGCTCCTGCACGCCCACGCCTATGACCAGATCCGCAAACAGACCGCGCTGCCGTCGCGCCTGGTGACGCTGGGTCTGCGTGACCGCACCGAATATCGCGCGGCGCAGGGCCGCCGTCTGCCGCTCGACGACAAGCTCGCCAAGATCAAGGGGCCGGCCACCATTTCGATTGCGACCGTGCAAGGGCGCTTCAGCGTGCCGTTCGACTATGCGGGCTACGCCGAAGGCTGGGGGCATAGCGTGCCGGCGCGCCTGATCCGCACCGATGACGGTTTCGAAGTTCACTACGGCGTCACGCCGAACAGTCTGCCAGAGGAGGAGAACGCCATGGATAGCATCGCTGCCGCTCCCGAGAATTTCCTGTCCCGGGTCGGGCGCCTGATCGCCGGAATCGCCTATGACGCGATCGAGCAGGCGGAAGGCAAGAACAAGCTGAAGGTGGTCGGACAGGCCATCCGCGAGATCGAGCGCGCCGAGAGCGAGGCGCGCGATGCGCTCGCGGCCGCGCGGGCCGAGGAATACCGTCTCAACGCGCGTCGCAGCGAGATCGAGCGCGCGATGACCGATCTTGCCGCCAAGATCGAGGGCGCGATCGCTGATGGCCGCGACGATCTCGCCCGCGCCGGGATTGCACGGCAGATGGACCTGGAGGCGCAATTCGAGGTGCTCTCGCGGGCGATCGACGAGAACAACGAGAAGATCGAGCAGTCCGTCACGTCCCTCCGTGCCGTGCTATCGGCCCTCCAGGACGCCGAGCAGCGCCGCGCCGACCTCGAAAAGAGCGAGGCGGTCGCAAGCCAGCAGGCTTCGACGTCGCCCCGGAAACCGGGCGGCAGCGCTGCGGCGGCGAAGGCGTTGCGGGCGGGCAGGGCGGTGGCGCGGGCCACCGGTGTGCCGCCGGGCATCCCGTATTCGAGCGACATCGACGAGCTCAGCACGTTGCATCGCGACAGGGAAATTGCAGCGAGGCTGGCCCGGTTGAAGTCGGGCTCCTGAGTGCCGTGTCATGAGCGCTCTGCTCGAACACGTCATGTCCCCGGAGGTCAGGCCGTTCGCGATCGCAGCGGCCATGATCGTCATTGTCGGCTCGATCGAGGCAATCTCGATGCTGGTCGGAGCTTCGCTGAGCGAAATGCTCGGCACCAACATCGATTTCGCTCACCCCAGCGACAATGGCGTGATCAGCGCCATCTCCTGGATCAATGCCGGCGGCGTGCCGCTCTTGATCTTCCTGCTGCTGCTGCTCGGCGCCTTCTCCATTACCGGCTTCCTGATCCAGGACATCGCGCGGATGGTGGCCGGCCCCTTGCCGGCGACGCTCGCCTCCGTCGGGGCCGTCGTGGTCTCGGTTCCGCTGGTCCGTGCCGCCAGCAGGGTCATCGCGCGGGTCATTCCCAAGGACGAGACCTACGCCGTCGGCTTGGGGGATCTCGTCGGCCGCATCGGTGAGGTCGTCATCGGCCCGCTGGACCAGGGTCCGCCCGGACGCGTCAGCGTCGCCGACATCCACGGCAACCGTCACTTCGTCTCGGCGGTCGCAGCACCTTCATCATCACCGTTGCCGCAGGGAACCTTGGTTCTCCTGGTCGATCGCGACGGCACCCGCTTCGTGGCGGTGAAGGCCGACGATGAACTCAAGCCGTCCAAGCCACCTCTAAGCAGCAGCTAGATCATTCATTGGAGAAAGTCATGTTCGACATCGCAGTCCCGGCCATGATCGGCGTCGCGCTGATCGTCGTCCTCGGGATCGTCTTCACCATCCTCTACAAGCGCGCCACGCGTGACGAAGCCTTCGTGCGCACCGGACTCGGCGGCAAAAGGGTCGTGCTCGACGGCGGAGCCATGATCCTGCCGATCTTCCACTCCTATGCCAGCGTCAATCTGAAGACGCTGCGGCTCACCGTGGAACGCAAGGAGCGGGAATCCCTGATCACCAAGGACCGCCTGCGCGTCGACATCGTTGCCGAATTCTATGTGCGCGTCCGCCCCGACGATGAGAGTATCGCGCTTGCGAGCCAGACGCTGGGTGCGCTGACCAACGATGCCGAAGCCCTGCGCAACCAGGTCGAGGCGAAATTCGTCGACGGCCTGCGCTCGGTGGCGGCGACCATGAGCATCCTCGAACTCCAGGAGAAGCGCTCGGACTTCGTCAAGCACGTGCAGGCGACAGTCGAGTCCGACGTCAAATCCAACGGCCTCGAGCTCGAATCCGTGTCGCTCACGAAGCTCGACCAGACCGACGTCAAGTTCTTCAACCCGGAAAACTTCTTCGACGCCGAAGGTCTCACCCAACTCAAGACGGTCACCGAGACCCGGCGGCGCGACCGCAATGCCATCGTGCGCGACAACGAGGTGGCGATAGCGCAAAAGGACCTCGAGGCGCGCCAGCAGACCCTCGGCATCGAGCGGACCAAGAAGGAAGCCGAGCTCTCCCAGGAGCGCGACATCGCCAACAAGACCGCGAGCACCCGGGCCGAGGTCGCGACCGCGACGCAGACGGCGCGCCTCACCGAGGAAAATGCCCGGATCGACACCGACCGTGCCGTTGCCGAGAAGGAGGCGGGCGCCAAGCAGGTCAAGGAAACCGCGGTGATCGAGTCGGATCTGGCGATCAACAAGCGCAAGACCGACGCGCAGCGCGAGATCCAGATCGCTACCCAGGAGAACGAGATCCAGATCGCGGCCAAGAGCAAAGAGACCTCGGAAGCCGTCACCGAAGCCAAGACCGCCGAAGCGCTCGCAGTCTCGGCGGAGGAAAAGGTCGTCACCGCGCGGGCCGTCGAGGTCGCCGATCGCGCCCGTCTCACTCAGGTGCTCGCCGCGCGGACCGAGGCCGAGCGCAAATCGACCGAGCTGATCGTCGCGGCCGAGGCCGAGAAGAAGGCCTCGCTCGATCGCGCCGAGGCCGTCAAGACGCTGGCCACCGCCGAAGCCGAATCCAACAAGATCAAGGCCGTGGGCGTCCGCAACATCGGTGAGGCCGAGGCCGCCGTCATCACCATGAAAAACGAGGCGCAGAACAAGCTCGGCAGCAACGTCATCGACTTCGAGATCGCCAAGAAGCGGATCGAGACGATGCCGGCGGCGCTGGCCGAGATGGTCAAGCCCATCGCCAACCTCAAGGACGTCCGTATCCTGCACACCGGCGGCGCATTCGGGGGCAACGGGGCCGGCGGAGGCAATGTCGGCTTCGGCGAAGGGCTCGCCGGCGAGCTGCTCAAGGTGCACGCGCTGCGTCCGATGATCGACGAGATCCTGCGCCAGAGCGGCTTTGCGCCCGGCGACGATCCAGTGCAGGCGCTGGTCGGCGCCGTGACCGGGAAGAGCAACGGCGCCGCCGTACCGGCGCGGGCGCCGGGAAAGACAGACGCCGCCGACCTATGAATGCCCGTTCATTGCTGCGGAGAATTCGAAACGATAAACAGGCTGGGCGCGTCTCGCGTCGCGCAAACGTCCCGGAGTGCAGATCGGTCGTGTCCTGAACCTTTCGATCGCGCTCCGGGCGTGTCTGGAGGCAACGCATAGGACTGCCGCGGCGCCTGCGCCGATCGACGCCAGGCGCCGAGGCCTGTTTCGATCGGAGGATTTTCACATGAAGTATTTTCTGTCTGGATTGATCGCGATCGGTCTTTCTATCGCCGCCATGCCGTCATTCGCGGCTGACGCCCGCAACGTCACCGTCGTCAACGAGACCGGCTATGCCATCAAATTCCTGGGCTTCAACGCGCCGGATGACGGCCTGGACGAGTGGGACAACGAGCTCGAGAAGGTGCTCCAGAACCAAGCCAGCACCTATGTCGAGTTCGACGAGGACGACGAGGGCTGTGTCTGGAACATCCGCGTCGACTGGCAGAGCTACGACGAGGCGGTGCTCTGGAAGAACGTCAACCTCTGCAAGATGACCGCGCTTCGGCTGCGCTACGATCCCGGCACCAAGACCACCTCCTTCCTCGCGGAATAGCGCCGGCTGACATCGTCCGGAGGATGGGCCGTTCGGTCCTTCCTCAAGTACGTTCGGACGATGACGAATTCGTCCTTTGCAAGCGCAAGCGGCTTTGTTATACGCAGCCGCGCGCGAACGACTGGTTCGCCTTTTCCTCGGTAGCTCAGCGGTAGAGCATCCGACTGTTAATCGGATGGTCGCTGGTTCGAATCCAGCCCGGGGAGCCAAATCCTGCTGCAAATTCAATGAGATATGGTCGCACCCTCATGCGGCGCACAACCTCGTTGGACTGATTTCTGAGCAGCGCGCCCACGATCCCCGACTGGAATCGCATTCAAGCAGATGTGTGCATGGGCGTCGTCGCGCCATGTGGGCGGCGCCAAATCGACTCAATTGAAATCGAGCTTCGCAACTGCCGGGTTTTTACGGAGCTGATTCCCATGCCAGACATCCAGGTCGACCACATGGCCCCCTCGATTCTGCCGGCCGACATTCCCGAACTCAGCGATGACGAATGCCTCGCCTGCCTGGCGCGCGCGGTCGAGACACCCGACTCGGCGCGGCTGGACGAGGTCGCGGCTCTGATCGGGCGCCTTGCGGTCGCAATCGAATAATCGTTCCGGCCCCGGGGCTGCGGTAAGATGCGGAAGCCTTGGTCTCGAAGGCCAATGGCCGTGTTGCGTTTTGGCCGGGCATGTTCCAAAGATGCCGCCAACTTTGGTTCGCGGCATTGCCGCATTGCAGGGTCCGCAAATGTCCGGTTTCTCGACCGCGCGCCTCAAAATGGTCGATGGCCAGGTGCGCACCAGTGACGTCACCGATCGTCGTGTTCTCGATGCCATGCTCACGGTTCCGCGCGAGGCCTTCGTGCCCGCCGGCCGGCAGGCGTTGGCCTATCTCGACCTCGACCTCGACGTGAGCGAGGGCGCAGCCAAGCGCTTCCTGATCAAGCCGCAACTGACCGGCAAGCTGCTTCAGGCCGCCGAAATCGGCGAGGGTGACAACGTGCTGGTGGTCGGCTGCGCCACGGGATATCTCGCCGCGCTGACGGCCAGGCTGGCACGGCAGGTGACCGCAACGGAATGCGATTCGGCTCTGGCCGCGAAGGCCAAGGATGCCTTTGCAGCCCTCGGGCTCGCCAATGTGACCTGCAAGGCCGCAGCCTGCACCGAAGGCGATCCTACCGCCGCTCCCTATGACGTGATCATCCTCAATGGCGCTGCCGAGGTGATGCCGGGGGCGCTGCTCGGGCAGCTCAAGGAGGGCGGGCGTCTGGTGGGGGTTTCGGCCGAATCTCGGCCCCCTCGGGCCATGATCGTGACCCGTACCCACGGTGAATTCGGCCATCGAACCCTGTTCGACGCTGCCGCTCCGGTCCTTCCCGGCCTGGCGCGGGCGGCCGCCTTCGTCTTCTGACAGCCCAAAACCAGCTAAAATCCCGTTCTGAATCAGAAGTGTGGCCGGGATGCTGCACGTGAAGAGTTTCCACCGAGAACTACCCTCAGGTGGTTCCGTCGCGCTTGACCGCGTCCTATGTTGCGGCGGGGCAGCGACTCCACTCGTAGACGGTACTCAGCTCGCGGGCACGAGCCGGGCGTTAGAATGAACGGAATTTTTGGGATGCATGGGGTGAAGCTCTTCACCGGAGCTGCGGTTTCGGTCCTGTTGCTCGCACTTGCCGGGCCGACGCCTGCCTTGGCGGATACGATCGAGTCTGCGCTGGTACGCGCCTATCAGAACAATCCGCAGCTCAACGCACAGCGTGCCCAGGTGCGCTCGACTGACGAAAACGTGCCGCAGGCCTTGTCCGGTTATCGCCCCAGGGTCTCGCTGACGGCGAGCGGCGGTTACCAGTACTCGGACTTCAAGAGTGCCTCTACCAGCGATCCCGTTAATGGCACGGGCATTCCCCGAAGCGTGGGACTGACTGCCTCCCAGACGCTGTACAACGGCAACCAGACCGCCAACAGGACGCGCGCCGCGGAGAGTCAGGTTTCCGGCGCTCGCGAGGCGTTGCGCAGTCTCGATCAAAGCGTGCTGCTCCAGGCCGCCACGACCTATATGGATTATCTGCGCGACGCGGCGACGCTCGAAGTCCAGCGCAGCAACGTGCGGGTGCTCGAGCAGACGCTCAAGCAGACCCGTGACCGCTTCAACGTCGGCGAAGTCACGCGCACCGACGTAGCGCAATCGGAAGCACAGCTGGCGGCCGGCAGAACGCAGGCTCTGACTGCCGAATCGAACCTCAATACGACCCGTGCGAACTTCCGCCGCATCATCGGCAACGAGCCGACGAACTTGGCGCCCGGCTCGCCTGTCGATCGTTTCCTGCCCGCGACGCTCGCCACGGCGGTCCAGCTCGGCCTTGTCGAGCATCCCAACGTCACGGCCGCCATGTTCGGCATCGACGTCAACTTCCTGCAGGTCAAGGTCGCCGAGGGCGCTCTGCTGCCGACGGTCACCCTGCAGGCGAGCGCGAGCCAAGCCTACGAGCAATCCTTGATCCAGTATCGGGCATTCACCGCGTCCGCGGTGGCGCAGATCTCGGTGCCGATCTATCAGGGCGGCGGCGAATATTCGCTGATCCGCCAGTCCAAGGAAAACCTGGCGCAGCAACGTCTCAACCTTGAAAACACGCGGGATCAGACCCGCGCCACCATCGTCCAGTGGTGGGGTTCGTTGCAGGCCGGCAAGGCGCAGGTGCAATCCGCCCAAGCGCAAGTGACGGCGTCAGAGATCGCGCTGAACGGCGTGCGCGAAGAAGCCAAGGCCGGCCAGCGTACCACGCTCGACGTGCTCAACGCGCAGCAGGCGCTGGTCAACGCGCGCGTGGCGCTGGTGACCGCGCAGCACGACCGTGTCGTCGCATCCTACAACGTCCTCGCCGCCGTCGGCCGTCTCACGCCGCAGGTCCTCGGCCTTTCGACCACGGTTTATGATGCGAGCGTTCACTACCATCAGGTCCGCGACAGCTGGGCCGGCGTGCGTACGCCTGACGGGCGCTGATTCCCCGTAGTCATCCGGTCGGCCTCGCGAATAGCCGAGGCCGATCGGTGCTTTGCTTGCAATCATCAAAATCCCTGACATAGCCTTGCCGAGACAATGCGGGTCGATTCGCCCCGCGTTGATGCCGTATGCGTAAAGCTCGAGTGCCGGGGGCAGGGGCGCACCGCTGCACGTTGAGCCGTGATCTGGGGACAAGTCGGGCTGCCGCGACGAAAATGTCGGGGCTCCCGTTGCGGAACCGGCCAATCCTGTCGTGCTTGGTGTAAAACAGCGCATGCGAGGGCGTTGATGATGTGGAGTCGGAGATGACGCAGCCTGCAAAGGTCACAGAACCCTCGATGGAGGAGATTCTGGCCTCGATCCGGCGCATCATTGCCGACGATGAGGCCAAGCCGCCGCCGGCTGAGACCGCCAAGCCCGAGAAAGCCGCGGCACCGGCCGCGCCGCCGAAGCCGCAGGCGATGAACGACATTCCGCCATCCAAGGTCGCTCCCGCCGCCGCCAAGCCTGTCGCCGAGAAGCCCGTGCCGCCACCGGCAGCAAAGCCCGCTCCAGCGCCGCCACCCGCGCCTGCGGCGGATGCGTCCAACAACCAGGACGACATCGACGCGCTGCTGGCGGGGCTCGACGCGGCTACGCCTGCGCCCGAGGTCCGTGCGCCAGAACCCGAGCCTGAGCCCGAACCCGACGTGCTCGAATTGACCGACGAGATGGCGGTGGATCCGACGCCGCCTCCGCCGCCACCAAGCTTCCGGAAGGTCGAGCCGCGCGACGATCTCGAATTCGCCGAATCGCCTCCGCCGCGTCCAACGCCGCCGCCGTCCTATGCGCCGGTGGATTTCGACGCCCCGCCGCTGCCGCCGCAGCAGCCCATGCTCGCGCAGTCGACGGTCTCGGCGGTCGAATCCGCCTTCAACTCCCTGGCCCATACGGTGCTCAGCAGCAATGCGCGGACGCTGGAGGATCTGGTCAAGGAGATGCTGCGTCCGATGCTGAAATCCTGGCTCGACGACAATTTGCCGGGCCTGGTTGAACGCATCGTGAAGGCCGAAATCGAGCGGGTCTCGCGCGGCGGCCGCTGAGACCGGCGGTTCGGCCCCGATATAGCCCTGCTCCCGTGGCATATTCGGCCTGCGGACCGGGCCGAATGCCCTTTGCCGCTGAGCTTCCCGTTGACTTGATCCGCCCGCGCGGCTTTCTAACGACCCCATGATCGAAAAAAATTACCAGCCCGCCGATATCGAAGCCCGCATGTCCGTGGTGTGGGAGGACAGCCTTGCCTTCAAGGCCGGCCGTCCCGACCGCCGCGACGCCGTGCCGTTTACCATCGTGATCCCGCCGCCGAACGTGACGGGCTCGCTGCACATGGGCCATGCCCTCAACAACACGCTGCAGGACATCCTGTGCCGGTTCGAGCGCATGCGCGGCCGTGACGTGCTGTGGCAGCCCGGCACCGACCATGCCGGCATCGCGACCCAGATGGTGGTCGAGCGGCAGCTGATGGAACGCCAGCAGCCCGGCCGGCGCGAGATGGGGCGCGAGAAATTCCTGGAGCGGGTCTGGCAATGGAAAGCCGAGAGCGGCGACACCATCATCAACCAGCTCAAGCGGCTCGGCGCGTCCTGCGACTGGTCGCGCGAGCGCTTCACGATGGACGAGGGCCTGTCGAAAGCCGTCGTCAAGGTGTTCGTCGAACTGCACCGCGAGGGGCTGATCTACAAGGACAAGCGGCTGGTGAACTGGGACACCAAGCTGCTGACTGCGATCTCGGATCTCGAAGTGCAGCAGACCGAGGTCAAGGGCCACCTCTGGTATCTGCGCTACCCGATCGAGGGCAGGAATTTCAATCCCGATGATCCCTCGACCTTCATCGTCGTCGCCACCACGCGCCCCGAGACCATGCTCGGCGACACCGGCGTTGCCGTGCATCCCGAGGATGAGCGCTATCAGAAGCTCGTCGGCAAGAACGTGATCCTGCCGCTGGTCGGCCGCAAGATCGCGATCGTTGCCGACGACTATTCCGATCCGGAAAAGGGCTCGGGCGCGGTGAAGATCACCCCGGCGCACGATTTCAACGACTTCGAGGTCGGCAATCGCCACGGCCTGCGCCGCATCAGCGTGATCGACAGGGAAGGCTGCCTCGATCTCGTCGACAACGAGGACTACCTGCGCGACCTGCCCGAAGGCGCATCGCAGTTCGCTGAGGAGTTCCACAAGGTTGATCGCTTCGTCTCGCGTAAGCGCATCGTCGAGCGGTTGGAATCGTTCGGCTTCGTCGAGCGGATCGAGCCGCACACCCACATGGTGCCGCACGGCGACCGCTCGAACAGCGTGATCGAGCCATATTTGACCGACCAGTGGTACGTCGACGCGAAGACACTCGCGAAACCCGCGATCGCGGCGGTCCGCTCGGGTGAAACCTCCTTCGTGCCGAAGAACTGGGAAAAGACCTATTTCGAATGGATGGAGAACATCCAGCCCTGGTGCATCTCGCGCCAGCTCTGGTGGGGCCATCAGATTCCGGCCTGGTACGGCCCTGACGGCAAGGTGTTCGTCGCCGAAACCGAGGAGGAGGCCGTCAGCCACGCGCTCGGCTATTACGTCGAGCAGGAGGTCATCACCGTCGAGCAGGGCCGCGAGATGGCGCTCGACCGCAACAAGCGCGAAGGCTTCATCACGCGCGACGAGGACGTGCTCGACACCTGGTTCTCCTCGGCGCTGTGGCCGTTCTCGACGCTCGGCTGGCCCGAAGACGCCCCCGAGGTGCAGCGCTACTATCCGACCAACGCGCTGGTGACCGGCTTCGACATCATCTTCTTCTGGGTCGCCCGCATGATGATGATGGGCCTGCACTTCATGAAGGAGGTGCCGTTCTCGACCATCTACATCCACGCCCTCGTCCGCGACGAGAAGGGCGCCAAGATGTCGAAGTCGAAGGGCAACGTCATCGATCCGCTCAGCCTGATCGACGAATACGGCGCGGACGCGCTGCGCTTCACGCTGGCCGCGATGGCGGCGCAGGGCCGCGATATCAAGCTCGCCACCAGCCGCGTCGAGGGCTATCGCAATTTCGCGACCAAGCTCTGGAATGCGTCCCGCTTCGCCGAGATGAACCACTGCGCCGTGCCGAATGGTTTCGAGCCGGCGAAGGCGAAGGAAACGCTGAACCGCTGGATCGCGCATGAGAGCGCGCACACCACACGCGAGGTGACCGAGGCGATCGAAGCCTATCGCTTCAACGATGCCGCGGGGGCGATCTATCGCTTCGTCTGGAACGTCTATTGCGACTGGTATGTCGAGCTCGCCAAGCCCGTGCTGCTTGGCCCGGACAGTCCCGCCAAGGACGAGACCCGCGCCATGGTCGCCTGGGCGCGCGACGAGATCCTGAAGCTGCTGCACCCCTTCATGCCCTTCATCACCGAAGAGTTGTGGGAGGTGACGGCGAAGCGCGACGGCCTGCTCGCACTGGCGCCGTGGCCCCTGAAGCGGGACGAGCCGACACCGGAGCAGCTTGCGATGCTTGCGGCGACGACAGGGCCGATCGATCCGCTCAGCTCGCCGGCCTGGGTGCTGCCGATCTTCGACCATGCCGACTTCGCTGACCCTGCGGCCGAGGCCGAGATCGGCTGGGTCATCGACCTCGTCACTCAGATCCGCTCGGTGCGCGCCGAGATGAACATCCCGCCGGCGACGCTGACGGCGCTGGTGCTCGCCGGCGCATCGACTGAAACGAAGGAGCGCGCGCCGCGCTGGACCGATGTCATCAAGCGCATGGCGCGGCTGTCGGACATCTCCTTCGCCGACCGTGCGCCCGACGGTGCGGTTCAGTTGCTCGTGCGCGGCGAGGTGGCCGCGCTGCCGCTCAAGGGCGTGATCGACGTCGCCGCCGAACGCACGCGTCTCGACAAGGAGATCGGCAAGGCCGACGCCGACATCAAGCGCGCCGAATCCAAGCTGGCGAACGAGAAATTCGTCGCCAACGCGGCCGAGGAGGTCGTCGAGGAGGAGCGCGAAAAGCGCGAGGCCGCGCTGGCACGCAAGGCCAAGCTGCTCGAAGCCATGGAACGGCTGAAGCAGGCGTCCTGAAGCGTTTTCCAGCGAAGTGGAATGGGCTCTGTCCCTATTTCGGAAACGGCTTGCTGAGAAACTTCGAGCTCCTGACTCCGTAGCGCCAGGGCAGCTCGACCGCCTTGGTAATGCCGATCCGGATGCCGGTCACGACCTCGACGTCCTCCGTCCGCGCATGCAGTGCGATCGGCGGCCGGTCCAACGGCAGGGCGTTGTGCGCGATGGTGATGCCAAGCGCCTCGGTCAACTTGCCCGGGCCCGAGCAGAGCGCCTGCAAATCCTGGAGATGACGGCGGCGGCGCATCGCAGCCAAGCCATGCGTCGGCTCCAGCGCGCGGATCAGCACGGCGCTCGCCGAGCCTTCCTCCTCGCAGACAAAATTGACGCACCAGTGGATGCCGTAGGAACGGTAGACATAGGCATAGCCGGGAGGGCCGAACATCACCTGGTTCCGCGGCGTCGGCCCGTTATAAGAATGCGCCGCCGGGTCGGTATGATGATAGGCCTCGACCTCGACGATGATGCCGCCGACGCCGTCGACCAGCATCGTCGCGCCGATCAGGTCGGGCGCGACCTCGTGGACGCTGCGGCCGAAAAAGGCACGCTTGAGCGGCTTGCCGAGCCGCGGTGTTGATGTCTTCGGAGGTGGAGCCATTCGAGGTGAGAATCGCTTGAGAACAGAGCAGGATATTGCCCATATCTGCCATGTTCCCTGAAGCGGTGCGAGCCGGGTTGCGATGCCTGTCCAGACCGACTAGGTAGGACCTGAACAGACCGGACACCCCATGGTCGTTATTGTCGATACCATCTCGAACCCGCTGCGCCCGCGCCACCCCGAAAAGGTGAACCGGCCTGACTCCGCTTCCCCGCCGAAGCCGGACTGGATCCGCGTGCGCGCCCCCAATACCCGCGGCTATGCCGACACCCGCAACATCGTGCGGTCCAACGGCCTGCACACGGTATGCGAGGAGGCGGGCTGCCCGAACATCGGTGAGTGCTGGGACAAGAAGCACGCCACCTTCATGATCATGGGTGACACCTGCACCCGTGCCTGCGCCTTCTGCAACGTCAAGACCGGCCTGCCGAATGCGCTGGACGCAGCGGAGCCGCAGAACGTCGCCGAGGCCGTCGCCAAGCTTGGCCTTGCCCATGTCGTCATCACCTCGGTCGACCGCGACGACCTCGCTGATGGAGGCGCCCAGCATTTCGCGGAGACGATCCGCGCCATCCGCGCGGCATGTCCCTCGACCACGATCGAGATCCTCACGCCCGACTTCCTGCGCAAACAAGGCGCGCTCGAAGTGGTCGTTGCCGCCAAGCCCGACGTCTTCAACCACAATCTCGAGACCGTGCCGTCGCGCTATCTCACGGTGCGGCCCGGCGCGCGCTATTTCCACTCGATCCGGCTGTTGCAGCGGGTCAAGGAACTCGATCCCACCATCTTCACCAAGTCCGGCATCATGGTCGGCCTCGGCGAGGAGCGCCACGAGGTGCAGCAGGTGATGGACGATCTGCGCTCGGCCGAGGTCGATTTCCTGACCATCGGCCAGTATCTCCAGCCGACCCGCAAGCACCACGCCGTGATGCGCTATGTGCCGCCGGACGAGTTCGCCTCCTACGAGAAGGTTGCCTATACCAAGGGCTTCCTGATGGTGTCGGCGAGCCCGCTCACCCGCTCGTCGCATCATGCCGGCGAGGATTTCGCGAGACTGAAGGCCGCGCGGGCCGCGACCGCCCGCTGAACCGCCATGCCCAAATTTTCGAGCAAGCGCCGTGTCAATCACAGCGCCTCCGAGATGTTCGATCTGGTCGCCGACGTCGAGCGCTATCCGGAGTTCGTGCCGCTGTGCAGCGCGTTGAAGGTGCGCCAACGGATGGCCAAGCCCGACGGCACCGAGGTGCTGGTCGCTGACATGACGGTGTCGTTCAAGCTGGTCAAGGAATCCTTCACCAGCCGGGTGAGCCTCGACCGCGCCAATTTGAAAATTCTCGTCGAGTATCTGCAAGGTCCTTTCAGCAATCTCGAAAACCGCTGGACGTTCGAGCCCAAAGGCCAAGAGCAGGGCGATGGCGTCTGCGACGTCGGGTTCTTCCTGTCCTACGAGTTCAGGAGCCGCATGCTTGCACTGCTGATGGGCTCGATGTTCGATGCCGCCTTCGCGCGATTCTCCACCGCCTTCGAGAAGCGGGCGGATGCGATCTACGGGCGACCGAAGCTGGCCTCGTCGTAGTCCTTAAGATCGGGAGTGTCGGGCCGTGTTCCCCTCGGCCGCCACGAGGGATCAATTCGCACTGCCGCGAGTTCAGTACGGATTGTCCGGGTTGGAGCTGCCATGACGATCAATTTCGACACGCTGAAGGCCTCGCTCGTCCTGTATGGCTTGAACGCGATCTATGCGGTGCTGTTGCTCGCGATCGGCTGGTATCTGTCCGGCGCAATGCAGCGGTTCGTCACTCGCCTGTTGAACGTCACGCACCGCGTCGACCCGCTGGTGACCTTGTTCGTGGGCAGTCTTGCGCGCTACGGCGTGCTCGCGGTGGTCGGCATCGCCGTGCTCCAGCTCTTCGGCATCCAGACCGCGAGCCTTGTCGCCGTGCTGGGCGCGACATCACTCGCCATCGGCCTCGCGCTTCAAGGCACGCTCTCCAATCTTGCGGCCGGCGTGATGCTGCTGCTGTTCCGGCCCTTTCACATCGGCGACGACGTCGAGGTGGCCGGAAAGGCGGGCAAGGTGAAGTCGCTGTCGCTGTTCATGACCGAGCTGGTCGCGCCCGACAACACGCAGATCCTGTTGCCGAACGGGCAGGTATGGGGCGCGGCCATCATCAACCACAGCGCCTACCCCGGCACGGGAGAGGTCAAGGTGGCTTTTCCGGTCCCGGCCGGCGCGGCCAATACGCTTGCGGATCGCATCCTCGAGGAGCTTCGCAACGACTCTCGCATCGACGACCAGGCGCAACCGACGGTCTCGGTCACAAAGGTGCTCGACGTCGGCAATCCCGCGGCACCGATCCTGGAATTGACGGTCAGCGCGAAGGCGAAACCCTCGGAGGTCGGAGCGGTCAAGCAGTGCGTGCTCGACCATGCCAGCGCGCTGCTCGCGGTGGCGTGAGGCGCGTCAGCTCCGTGGCGACCGCGTCGGCCTGCGCTTCACCGCGTGCCGCCGCGGCGAGCGGGTGACGCGCGGGCGCAGGCGGGTTGCGGCGGCGCGCGGCTTGGTCGGGGCCTGCGGGCCGCGGGCGAGTTCCATCAGCATGCGCAGCGCCTCGACGACGGAGCGCTGACGCACGGCGGTGCGGCCGATCGCGCCGAAACGATGCTCGCGGTGGATGATCCGGCCATCGCGCGCGGCTGCTGCGAAGTGCACGAGACCGACCGGCTTGCCGGGCGTTGCACCGCCGGGACCGGCAATGCCGGTGATGGCGACGGCGAGATCGACGCCGGCACGCTCCAGCGCGCCGACGGCCATCGCGGTTGCGGTCTCCTTGCTGACGGCGCCGAAATTGGTGAGCGTGCTCGCCTCGATCCCGAGCATCGCGCGCTTGGCATCGTTGGAATAGGTGACGAAGCCGCGATCGATGACATCAGAGGAGCCGGGGATGTCGGTCAGCGCGCCGGCGACAAGGCCGCCGGTGCAGGACTCAGCGGTCGCGATCGTCAGCTTGCGCATCCGGCACAGATCGAGCAGCGAGCGGGAGAGGGCGCGTGCGTCGCTGCCGCCCATGATCCTACATGCTCCAGGGAAGACGGATGGTGGCGCTCGCGGTGGCCGCGATGCCTTCCTCGCGGCCGGTGAAGCCGAGCCGCTCGCTGGTGGTCGCCTTCACCGCGACGCGCGAGACGTCGATGCCGGAGATCTCGGCGATGCGTGCGCGCATGGTGTCGCGCAACGGGCCAATCTTCGGCCGCTCGCAGATCATGGTGACCTCGAGATTGGCGATGCGGCCGCCGCGCTGGGTGACGCGCTCGATGGCGTATTTCAGGAACTGGTCGGAGGAGGCGCCCTTCCACTTCGCATCGCTCGGCGGAAAGTGCGAGCCGATGTCGCCGTCGGCGAGCGCGCCGAGGATGGCGTCGACCAGCGCATGCAGGCCGACATCGCCATCGGAATGGGCGAGAAAGCCTCTAGTATGCGGCACGCGCACGCCGCAGAGCATGAGGTGGTCGCCCTCGCCGAAGGCGTGCACGTCGTAGCCGGTGCCGGTCCTGATATCGCCGAGCTGGGCCGCCAGGCGCGCTTCCTCGCGCACGAAATCCTCGGGAGTGGTGAGCTTCATGTTGGCAACATCGCCTTCAAAGGTTGCAACCGTCAATCCCGCCCATTCGGCAATCGCGGCATCGTCGGTGAAATCGCTGCGGCCGTCCTTCGCCGCGCGACGATGCGCCTCGAGGATGACGTCGAAACGAAAGGATTGCGGCGTCTGCGCGATTCGCAGCCGCGCGCGATCCGGCGTG
Organism: Bradyrhizobium tunisiense; assembly: GCF_042263385.1. Lineage (NCBI taxonomy): Bacteria > Pseudomonadati > Pseudomonadota > Alphaproteobacteria > Hyphomicrobiales > Nitrobacteraceae > Bradyrhizobium > Bradyrhizobium tunisiense. The sequence continues at coordinate 915,645 of NZ_JBHLEV010000002.1, read as the reverse complement.
CCCTCGACATGTCCGCCATCGCCCGTGAGCTTGATCGTGTCGGTCACAGCAATGGCGGGGATCGCAGCGCCGGTGCGGCTCGCCGCCTCGATCGCACGCGAGATCAATCCTTCCGAGACGAAGGGGCGGGCGGCGTCATGGATCAGCACGATATCGGGCCGGTGCTTGACCAGGGCCTCGAGGCCGGCAAGCACGGACGCCTGCCGCGTCGCCCCGCCATTGGTCGGCGGCTCGTGCCGGAGCCCCGCGACCGCGGCCGTGAACATCGCGCTGTCATCGGGATTCACCACCGGCTGCACCGCGAACACGTCGGCGTGGCGGCTGAAGGCTTCCATGGCGCGATAGATCACGGGCACGCCGCCGATCTCGCGATATTGCTTCGGCCCGCCGGCGCCAGCGCGCAAGCCCCGACCGGCCGCGACAAGGACGACTGCGGTGCGCTGTGATTTCGCCATAGGACTCAAATACTCAATTGATGATGAAGAGTCGGGGGAGTGGGGTGATTGCCGCATGCCTCTAGCACGGCAGGCCCGCAAAAAAAGGGGGTTTCCCCGGATTGTTGGAAACAGCATTTTGCTGCACTGCACTTGCAAGATTTGCAGAATTGTCTAAACTGTAGGCATGACGCTTGACTGCACAAGAATTGTGCGCAAGATAGGTCATGGCAGGCGCGATGAGGCGCCGCCCAGTGACGAGACCCCTGTGACCGGTTCAGCAATATCCGGCTCTAAGCCGCTGAAAATAGGCGATATTGATGTCGCCACCCCGGTCTTCCTGGCGCCGATGTCGGGGGTGACGGACTCGCCCGTCCGCAAGCTGGCCGCCGAGCTTGGGGCCGGTCTCGTCGTGTCCGAAATGACCGCGAGCGATGAGCTCGCCAACGGGCACCGGAGGTCCCGGTTGCGTTGCGAAGCCACCGGAATCGGTCCGCACGTGGTCCAGCTCGCCGGCTGCGAGACCCACTGGATGGCCGAGGGGGCTCGGATCGCCGAAGCCGAAGGCGCCGATATCATCGACATCAACATGGGCTGTCCGGCCCGCCACGTCACCGGCGGCCAGTCCGGCTCGGCCCTGATGCGCGACCTCGACCATGCCCTCAGCCTGATCGAGGCGACCATCGCGGCGGTGAATGTGCCGGTGACGCTGAAGATGCGGCTGGGCTGGGACGATCGGACGCGCAACGCACCGGAGCTGGCGCTGCGCGCGGAAGCCGCCGGAATCAAGCTCGTCACGGTGCATGGCCGCACCCGCAGCCAGTTCTACAAGGGCGAGGCCGATTGGGATGCGATCCGCGCCGTGCGCGAAGCCATCGCCATTCCGCTCGTGGTCAACGGCGACATCACCACTTATGACAAGGCGCTCGCCGCCCTCGAGGCCTCCGGCGCCGATGCCGTGATGATCGGCCGCGGCGCGCAAGGCCAGCCCTGGCTTCCGGGCCAGATCGGCCGCCGCCTGAAGGGCGGGGCGGAGGAACTAGCGCCCTCGCTCGCGACCCAGCTGCATTATGTCCGCACGCTCTATGAGGGCGTCTGCGCGCTCTATGGTTTCCGCGTCGGCCTCAGGCACGCCCGCAAGCATCTGGGCTGGGCGCTCGACGTCGCGGCAGAGGCGAGCCGGGCGCCGGCCGAGACGCTGAAATCCTGGCGCCAGAAGATCCTGACCTCCGAAGATCCGCGCCTCGTTCATCAATCGCTGCAAGACGCCTTCGACGATTTCGCCTGGAGGGCTGCAGCATGACCTCGGCCGCCGAACATCGCCGCCCGTCCGACAGCGACGCGATCCTGGATGCGCTTCCCAATCCCGTGTTGATGATCGGGCCGGACGGCAAGATCGTTGCCGCCAACATCGCGACCGAAGCCTTCTTCGAGATCTCGACGCAATTCCTGAAGCGGCAGTCGCTGAAGGAGCTGGTCCCGTTCGGCAGCCCGCTGCTGGCGCTGATCGACCAGGTGCGCTCGTCGAACTCGCCGGTCAACGAATACAAGGTCGATCTCGGCACGCCGCGCATGGGCGGCGACCGCCAGGTCGATCTGCACGTGGCCCCGCTCACCGAGCGGCCCGGCCATATCGTGGTGATGCTGCAGGAGCGCTCCATCGCCGACAAGATGGACCGCCAGCTCACCCATCGCAGCGCGGCGCGCTCGGTGATCGCGCTGGCCGCGATGCTGGCGCATGAGATCAAGAACCCGCTCTCCGGCATCCGCGGCGCGGCGCAGCTCCTGGAGCAGCAGGCCTCGTCGGAAGACCGCATGCTGACGCGCCTGATCTGCGACGAGGCCGACCGCATCGTGACGCTGGTCGACCGCATGGAGGTGTTCGGCGACGAGCGTCCCGTGGTGCGCGGCCCCGTCAACATCCATTCGGTGCTAGACCACGTGAAGCGGCTGGCGCAGTCGGGCTTTGCCCGCAACATCCGCTTCATCGAGGATTACGATCCCTCGCTGCCGCCGGTGCTGGCGAATCAGGACCAGTTGATCCAGGTGTTCCTCAACCTCGTGAAGAACGCCGCGGAAGCCCTGATCGATGTGCCCGACGCCGAGATCCAGCTCACCACCGCCTTCCGCCCCGGCGTGCGCCTGTCAGTCCCCGGTCAAAAATCCCGGGTATCCTTGCCGCTCGAATTCTGCGTGAAGGACAACGGACCGGGCGTGCCGGACGATCTCCTGCCCAACCTGTTCGACCCCTTCGTGACCACCAAGCAGACCGGCTCGGGGCTGGGACTTGCGCTGGTCGCCAAGATCGTCGGCGATCACGGGGGCATCATCGAATGCGAATCTCAGCCGCGCAAAACCACCTTCCGCGTGCTGATGCCGATGTATTCCACATCGGTGAAACATGCCGATCAAAGCAGTCGCGCCGACTCTGCCGGGAAGTCGTCGCCTGTGTCACAGGGGGCGAAATGAGGATTTACGATGCCCGCAGGTAGCATTCTCGTAGCTGATGACGATACCGCCATCCGCACCGTACTCAATCAGGCACTGTCCCGGGCCGGTTATGAGGTCAGACTCACCGGCAATGCCGCAACACTGTGGCGCTGGGTCAGCCAGGGGGAAGGCGATCTCGTCATCACCGACGTGGTGATGCCGGATGAAAACGCCTTCGACCTGTTGCCGCGGATCAAGAAGATGCGGCCCAATCTACCCGTCATCGTCATGAGCGCGCAGAACACGTTCATGACGGCGATCCGCGCTTCCGAGCGCGGGGCCTACGAATATCTGCCGAAACCCTTCGACCTGAAAGAACTGATCGCCATCGTCGGCCGGGCGCTGGCCGAGCCGAAGGAGCGCGTCTCGACGCCGGACGAGGACGCCGAGATGGAGGCGATCCCGCTGGTCGGCCGTTCGCCGGCGATGCAGGAAATCTACCGCGTGCTCGCGCGCCTGATGCAGACCGACCTCACCGTGATGATCACGGGCGAGTCCGGAACCGGCAAGGAGCTGGTGGCGCGCGCGCTGCACGATTACGGCAAGCGCCGCAACGGCCCGTTCGTCGCGGTCAATATGGCCGCGATCCCGCGCGACCTCATCGAATCCGAATTGTTCGGCCATGAGCGCGGCGCCTTCACCGGCGCCAACACCCGCGCCTCCGGCCGGTTCGAGCAGGCCGAGGGCGGCACGCTGTTCCTCGACGAGATCGGCGACATGCCGATGGAGGCGCAGACCCGTCTGTTACGCGTGCTGCAGCAGGGCGAATACACCACCGTGGGCGGCCGCACCCCGATCAAGACCGACGTGCGTATCGTCGCGGCCTCCAACAAGGATCTGCGCGTGCTGATCCAGCAAGGCATGTTCCGCGAGGATCTGTTCTTCCGCCTCAACGTCGTGCCATTGCGGCTGCCGCCGCTCCGCGAACGCATCGAGGATCTGCCGGATCTCGTGCGGCACTTCTTCACGCTGGCCGAGAAGGACGGGCTGCCGCCGAAGAAGCTGGATACCCTGGCGCTGGAACGGATGAAGCAGCACCGCTGGCCGGGCAACGTGCGCGAACTGGAGAATTTGGCACGGCGTCTCGCGGCGCTCTATCCGCAGGACGTGATCACGGGCTCCGTCATCGACGGGGAACTCGCCCCACCCACGGTCAGTCCGGGTGCGGCGGTCCAGCAAGGCGTCGACAATCTCGGCGGCGCGGTGGAGGCGTATCTGTCCTCGCACTTCCAGGGCTTCCCGAACGGCGTGCCGCCGCCCGGCCTCTATCATCGCATCCTCAAGGAGATCGAGGTGCCGCTGCTCACGGCCGCGCTCGCGGCCACCCGCGGCAACCAGATCCGCGCCGCGGACCTGCTCGGCCTCAACCGCAACACGCTGCGCAAGAAGATCCGGGATCTCGATATTCAGGTGTATCGGAGCGGGGGATAGCTCGCTTGCGACAAACGCCACACGCGTTTGCGCGGAGGTGGCTCAGCTCCCCCTACCAAAGCGGAGCTGAGCCTGTCCGGATCGCGCTGGCCGTTGTGGCTGACGCGGTGAGCAGAAGTCCGAGACGGACCTAATTGTTCCGCTAAAAAGGGACGATCCCGGCATTTGGCCGCAGGGCGCGCTGCCGCCCCTTATCTGACCAGGCGAGTTGATGTCGGCAGCATGGCAAAATCAGCTCGCTCCTGCAGACCTTGGCCATTGACCAGCAGGTCCGAGGCCACGATCAGCAGCAGCACAGCCGAAGCCATTATCGCGAGAAAGATCCTGTCCATACCGGGTCAAGCCGGAATAGCCGGCTTCCGTTCCCGCTGGTTTGGCATTGCGCTGTGGATGGGCCCCATCGCCCCGCTGAGGACGCCGCGGAATTGTCGCAATTCGGCAACAATGTGGTACGAATACATCAGTATCCGCCCCGTCGCGGACCCGTTTTCAGCACCGCCATTGCCGGAATGACCAGCGCAGACACCTCGGCCGCACACTTTGACACGGCCCCAGCAGATGAGCCCCGGCGTTGGTCGGTGAGGCGCTGGCTGGCACCCTTTGCCGTGGCACTGGCGTTGCTGTCGGCTTTCCTGACTTTCCTGGTCCTGACCGGCCTCACCACGATTGATCCGACGCCCGAGATCGTCCGCTCGCTCTACCTGATCAATGCAGCGACGATCCTGCTGCTGGTCGGCATCATCGTTCGCGAGCTCTGGCAGCTGATCCTGGCGCGGCGGCGGGGCAGGGCGGCGGCGCGCCTCCATGTCCAGATCGTCAGCCTGTTCTCGATCGTGGCGGTGCTGCCGGCGGTGCTGGTCGCCGTCGTTGCCAACGTCACCATCGAGCGCGGCCTCGACCGGTTGTTCTCCGGTCCCACCAAGCAGGTGATCCAGAACTCGCTGACGATCGCGCGGGCCTACATGCAGGACCATGCGCAGCTGATCCGTGGTGACATTCTCGGCATGGCCAACGACATCGCGCACGCCCGGCCGCTCTTCGACCAGGATCGCCGCTCGTTCCGCGAGATGCTCACCGCCAGCGCCGGCTCCCGCAACCTGCCTGGCGCGATGATCATCGACAAGAACACCAACATCCTGGAATCCGCCGACACCGGCATGCGGCTCGCTTATTCGCCGCCGGCGCCCGACTTCCTCAGCAACGTCAACGAGAACGAACCCGAGATCGCGGTGCTGCCGGACGCGAGCTACGTTGCCGCGGTGATCCGGTTGCGCGCCTTCAACGACACCTTCCTCTATGTCGCCCGACCGCTTGATCCGAATGTTGTCGCTCAGCTCAAGCAGACCGAGGTCAGCGTCGCCGAATACGCCCAGATCGAGTCGCGCCGCCTCGGCATCCAGGTCGCCTTTGCGCTGATGTTCGCGGTGATTGCGCTCACCATCCTGATGGCTTCGGTGCTGATCGGCCTCAACTTCGCCAATTCGCTGGTCTCGCCGATCCGGCGGCTGATGAATGCGGCTCACACGGTCTCGACCGGCGATCTCCATGTCCAGGTGCCGGTGCACCAGTCGGAGGGCGATCTCGCGCAACTCGGCGAGACCTTCAACAAGATGACGCAGGAATTGCGCAGCCAGCGCGACGAGCTCGTCAACGCCAGTGACCTCATCGACAGCCGCCGCCGCTTCATCGAGGCCGTGCTGTCCTCGGCGAGCGCGGGCATCATCGGCGTCGATACCTCCGGCAGCGTCGGCATCCTCAACCGCTCCGCCGAGAAGCTGATCGGGCACTCCGAAGCCGAGACGCTCGGCCACCCGCTCTCCGACGTGCTGCCCGAGCTCGACGAGATGATGAAGGCGGCGCGGGAGGGGACCCAGCGTCTGGTGCAGGGCCAGATCACGATCACCCGCGACGGGCAGGAACGCAATCTGTCGGTTCGGGTCAGCGCCGAGAAGAACCAGCCGCACGACAGTTACATCATCACACTCGACGACATCACCGAGCTGGTCTCGGCACAGCGCACCTCGGCCTGGGGCGACGTGGCGCGCCGCATCGCGCATGAGATCAAGAATCCCCTGACGCCGATCCAGCTCTCCGCCGAGCGCATCCGCCGCAAGTTCGGCAAGGACATCACCGAGACCAAGGACAAGCAGATCTTCGACCAGTGCACCGATACCATTGTGCGCCAGGTCGACGATATCCGCCGCATGGTCGACGAGTTCTCGCGTTTCGCGCGGATGCCGAAGCCGGTGATGGAAGGCGAGGACGTCGCCGACGCCGTGCGGCAGGCGGTGTTCCTGATGAAGGTCGCGCATCCCGAGATCGATATCGAGGCCGAATTCAAGCAGGATCCGCTGCGCGCTCAGTTCGACCGGCGGCTGATCTCCCAGGCGGTCACCAACATCGTCAAGAACGCCACCGAGGCGATCGAGCAGGTCCCGCCGGAGGAACTCGGCCGTGAAAACGGAAAAGGCCGCATCGATGTCGTGGTGTCGCGCGAAGGCGAGGACGTGCTGATCGACGTGGTCGACAACGGCATCGGCCTGCCCAAGGTCGCGCGCTCGCGTCTGCTCGAGCCATATGTTACCACACGAGCCAAAGGCACCGGACTTGGCCTTGCCATCGTCGGCCGCGTGCTGGAGGACCATGGCGGGCGCATCGAGCTGAAGGATGCTTCCGACTTTCGCGAAGGCCAGCGCGGCGCCTGGATGCGGATGCGCTTTGCGATCTCCGGGCAACCCGCGAAGGCCGAGCGAGCAGAGCAGGCCGGCGCTGCTGTCAAGGGTCAGGCGCAGGAAACAAAAGGGCCGGCGGCCGAAACCAAAGAGCCGGCTGAAAAGACCAATGATTCAACGAAAATCGAAGCCTCAACAGGTAGCTGACAAGGCGGGCGCGACCCATGGCAAGTGAAATTCTGATTGTCGATGATGAGGCCGATATTCGGGATCTCGTTGCGGGCATCCTCGAGGACGAGGGCTTCGTGACCCGGACCGCGCGCGACAGCGATTCGGCGCTCGCCGAGATCGCCAACCGCAGGCCGCATCTGGTGTTCCTCGACATCTGGCTGCAGGGCTCCAAGCTCGACGGCTTGCAGCTCCTGGAGCAGGTCAAGAAGGACAATGCCGACCTGCCGGTGGTGATGATCTCCGGGCACGGCAACATCGAGACCGCGGTCGCGGCGATCAAGCGCGGCGCCTACGACTTCATCGAGAAGCCGTTCAAGGCAGACCGGCTGATCCTGGTCGCGACCAGAGCGCTGGAGAACTCGCGGCTCAAGCGCGAGGTCAAGGAGCTCAAGCAGCTCGCGCCGAGCGCCAGCCAGCTCGTCGGCCGCTCGCCCAGCATGAACCAGCTGCGTCAGACCATCGAGCGCGCGGCCAAGGCCAACAGCCGCATCCTGATCGTCGGCCCCGCCGGCGCCGGCAAGGAGCTGACCGCGCGCACGCTGCACACGGCCTCGGGCCGTGCCGACGGTCCCTTCGTCGTCATCAACGCCGCTGCGATCACGCCTGAGCGCATGGAGCACGAGCTGTTCGGCATCGAGCAGTCCAACGGCGAGCAGGCACGCAAGCCCGGCGCGCTCGAGGAAGCCCATGGCGGCACGCTGTTCATCGACGAGATCGCCGACATGCCGCGCGAGACGCAGAACAAGATCCTGCGCGTGCTGGTGGAGCAATCGTTCCAGCGCGTCGGCGGCACAGCCAAGGTGCAGGTCGATGTGCGAATCATCTCCTCGACCGCGCGTAATCTCGAAGAGGAAATCGCGGCCGGCCATTTCCGCGAGGATCTCTATCATCGGCTCTCGGTGGTGCCGATCCGGGTGCCCGCGCTGTCGGAACGGCGCGAGGACATTCCGGAATTGATCGACTACTTCATGGAGCAGATTTCGGCCGGCAGCGGCCTGCCCAAGCGCCAGATCGGGCAGGATGCGATGGCGGTGCTCCAATCGCATGTCTGGCCGGGCAATGTGCGCCAGCTTCGCAACAACGTTGAGAGAGTCATGATTCTAGCTGCGGGTGGCCCCGAGGTCATCATTACCGCCGACATGCTGCCGCAGGACGTCGGCTCCATGGTGCCGGCGATGCCGACCAGCAACAACGGCGAGCACATCATGGGCCTGCCGCTGCGCGAAGCGCGCGAAGTATTCGAGCGCGACTATTTGATTGCACAGATCAGCCGTTTTTCAGGAAATATTTCTCGAACAGCCGAGTTCGTTGGCATGGAACGTTCGGCGCTGCACCGGAAGCTGAAGGCGCTCGGTGTCGGCTAGAGCGTTTTCGGGCGAAGTGGATACCGGTTCGCGTAAAGAAAACGCGTCAAAACAAGAGTCTAACGCCGCGAGCCTGCGGTGACATCTCGGGGATAGGTCAGGAAAATCATCGATTTCCGTAGTCTTTCGGGGCAATAGGGCGTGCCCTGCCGCGTGAAGCGGCTTGCCTAAAAGGTCCACCTGTCCTCTAATCGCACAGCTGTTCCTTCCGAGGGGGATCTCATGAGGAACGGCAACCGGGAGAGGCCCCGAACATCACAAAGAGGGCCGCAACCGGCGCAATAAAAAGAAACTCAAAGCGAGAAAAAAAATGGCGGCAGACCGCGCACAAAACCTACAGGACACCTTCCTCAATCACGTTCGCAAAACCAAGACGCCACTGACGATCTTTCTGGTCAACGGAGTGAAGCTCCAGGGCATTGTGACCTGGTTCGACAATTTCTGTTTGCTGCTTCGGCGCGACGGTCACTCGCAGCTTGTCTACAAGCACGCGATCTCGACCATCATGCCGGGCGCACCGATTCAGTTGTTCGAAGGCGGCGAGGATCAGCCGGCTTGAGAGTGATCTGATTGGAACCCCGGAACTTCGACGGGGATGCCGACCGTCCGCGGCCGGCAGGGGCTAAACAGACGGGGCGGGTGCTGGTCATCGGCCCCTATCTGCGGGTGCGCGCGGGAAGTTCCGACGCGCAATCGGAGGGACATGTTCAGCGTGACGCCGAAGCCCGGCTCGATGAAGCCGCCGGTCTCGCGCGCGCGATCGATCTCGTCATTGCAGATGCCATCATCGCGCCGATCAGCCAGATCCGACCCGCCACCTATATCGGCAAGGGCAAGGTCGAGGAGATTGCCGGGCTGATCAAGAGCCTCGATGTCGAGCTTGTGGTGATGGATTGCGCGCTGGCGCCGATCCAGCAGCGCAATCTCGAAAAGGAACTGCACGCCAAGGTGCTCGACCGCACCGGGCTCATCCTGGAGATCTTCGGTCGCCGCGCCAAGACCAGGGAAGGCTCACTTCAGGTCGAGCTGGCGCATCTCAACTACCAGCGCTCGCGCCTCGTGCGCTCATGGACCCATCTGGAGCGCCAGCGCGGCGGCTTCGGATTCATGGGCGGTCCCGGCGAGACCCAGATCGAGGCCGACCGCCGCCTGATCCAGGAGCGCATCTCCAAGCTCGAGAGCGAGCTGAAGAAGGTGCAGGCGACGCGCCGGCTTCATCGTGCCGGACGCCAGCGCGTGCCGTATCGCGTGGTTGCGCTGGTCGGCTACACCAATGCCGGCAAGTCGACGCTATTCAACCGCCTGACGCGCGCCGACGTGCAGGCCGCGGACATGCTGTTTGCCACGCTCGATCCCACCTTGCGCGCGCTGAGCCTGCCGCATGGCGGCAAGGCGATGCTGTCGGACACGGTCGGTTTCATCTCCAACCTGCCGACCCAGCTCGTTGCCGCCTTCCGTGCCACGCTGGAAGAGGTGCTGGAGGCCGACGTCATCCTGCATGTGCGCGACATCTCGCATGAGGACGCCGAGGCGCAGCAGAGCGACGTCGACGCCGTGCTGCGCCAGCTCGGCATCAATCCCGACGATTCAGGCCGCATCATCGAGGTCTGGAACAAGATCGACCGCTACGATGCCGAGCAGCGCGAAGAGCTCTTGAACATCGCGGCGCGCAGGCCTGAGGATCACCCGGCGATGCTGGTCTCGGCCGTGTCGGGCGAGGGCGTCGATGCGCTTCTGGCCGCGATCGAGGAGCGTCTGGCCGCCAAACGCACCACGCTCGATCTCTCCATCGACGCCGCCGACGGTGCCGGCATCAGCTGGCTGCATCGCAATTCCGAGGTGCTCTCGAAAGAGCTGCACGACGGCCGCTTCGACATGACCGTGCGGGTGGACGAGACCAAGCGGGATATCGTGGTGTCGAGGTTCGATGCGGTGCCGCATCTATCCGGGTAACCAGTGTCGTCCAGGCAAACGAGTTGCACGGCGGACGCCCCGACAACGTTGCCGTCCCGGACAAGCGTAGCTCCCGAGAACGCGGGGCTGTCTAGAGCGCTGATCCGGGAGCGAATTAGCGGCGCGCTTCCTTGTAGGCCTCGGAAGGCAGCTTCGTCTCGCCCTTTGCTTCATTCCACAGCGCATCCATCTCCGCCAGCGAGGCCTGCTCGAGGGTCCGGCCCTGCGCCGCAAGCGCCCGTTCGATATAGGCAAAGCGCCGCTCGAATTTCGCGTTCGTCGCACGCAATGCGGCGTCCGGATCGGCATCGACATGGCGGGCAAGGTTGACGAGCGCGAACATGAGATCGCCGGTCTCTTCCGCCAGTTCCTGCTTGTCGTTGCGGTCGAGCGCGGCCTCGATCTCATCGGCTTCCTCGCGGATCTTTGCCAGCACCGCGCGCGGGTCGTTCCAGTCGAAGCCGACGGTGGAAGCCTTGCGTTGCAGCTCCATGGCACGCGTCAGCGCGGGCTGGCCGGTTTTCACGCCTGACAGCAGCGATTTGTGCGTCGGAGCCTGCTCCGGCGGCCGGCGCGCGGCGCGCTCGGCCTTCTCCTCCGCCTTGATGCGGTCCCAGACTTCCTTGACGTGGGAGGAGGCGAGGTTGCCGTCTTTGTCCGCAAAGACATGGGGATGGCGCCGGATCATCTTGCGGGTGATGGCCTCGACGACATCTCCGAACGCGAAGGCATTCTGCTCCGAGGCCATCTGGGCGTGGAACACCACTTGCAGCAGCAGGTCGCCAAGTTCCTCGCGGAGATCATCGAGATCACCGCGATCGATCGCATCGACGACCTCATATGCCTCCTCGATCGTATAGGGCGCGATCGTCGCGAAATTCTGCTCGAGGTCCCAGGGGCAGCCGGTCACCGGCGTGCGCAGTGCCGCCATGATCTCGATCAGGCGGGAAATGTCGCGGGAAGGGGTCATTGCGGGGCGCTCTCCTGGGTCCCAGCCTTATGCCAAAAGCGGGCCGCCGTTCCCAGCGGGGGCGGGCGGAACGGGCCGATTTCCACCGATTGGCTGATACGTTCCGCGGTGCTAAAGCGCGGGGCCATGAGTGACGCATTTTCATCACAAACCGCGCTAGTCCTGTTCTCCGGCGGCCAGGATTCCACCACATGCCTCGCCTGGGCGCTCAGCCGCTTCGCGCGCGTGGAGACACTGGGCTTCGACTACGGCCAGCGCCACGCCATCGAGCTCGATTGCCGCGGCCGCCTGTTCGCCGGCGTCAAGGCGCTACGCGCGGACTGGGCCGCAAAGCTCGGCGAGAGCCACACGCTGTCGATCCCGACGCTGGCGGCGGTGTCCGAGACCGCGCTGACGCGCGACGTCGCGATCGCAATGGGCGCCGACGGGCTGCCCAACACCTTCGTGCCCGGCCGCAACCTGATGTTCCTGACCTTTGCGGCGGCGCTGGCCTACCGGCGCGGCATCACCCACATCGTCGGCGGCATGTGCGAGACCGACTATTCCGGCTATCCCGATTGCCGCGACGAGACCATCCGCGCCATGCAGGCCGCGCTCTCGCTCGGCATGGCCCGGACGTTCGAGCTGCACACGCCGCTGATGTGGATCGACAAAGCCGCGACGTGGCAGCTCGCGCAGGATCTCGGCGGCGAGGGGCTGGTCGATCTCATCCGCGAACACTCCCACACCTGCTACCTCGGGATGCGCGGCGCGCAGCATGATTGGGGCTATGGCTGCGGAGAATGCCCGGCATGCGACCTTCGGGCGAAGGGGTGGCGGGAGTTCGTGGCGGCGAAGTAGGTTCGCCGCGTTACGCGCTCGTACCCCGGACGCAGCGCAGCGCTCCTTCAGCGGTGCGCTGCAGAGCCGGGGCCCATGCCGCATTGGGGTTCGTTGCCTCTGGATCCCGGCTCTGCGCCGCAACGCTTGCGCGTTGCAGCTTGTCCGGGACACAAGAGTGGCGCGACCTACCCAAAATCCTCGGCCTTCAACTCGATCGGCTTGCCATGCGGCGTGCGATCGGCCGCGTGGTCCCAGGCGGCCTGGTAGCGTTGCAGCGTGTCCAATGACGCAACGCCCTTGCGCGCAACCAGGCTTTCCAGCGTGGCGAGCCAGTGCAGGTAGTAGGTCTCGCCGGTGTCGGGATCGCCGGCCGCCTGTGCGCGCTTGATCTCGTCTGCAAGGCTAGCTGCCCATTCGGGCCAGGTGAACACGCCGCGCTCGTGCAGCGTCAACGCCATCGCGAAGGCATGCGCCTCCCAGGGCGCGCGGAATACCGGACCGTCGTCGTCGCGCGGAATGCTCGGGATCGCCGCTGTCGCGGCGGCTGCAAGCGCACCGCTCATCACGCCGGATCCAGATAGGGCTCGAAGGCGTCGATGGAGACCTTCAGCGTGGGATCGCCATCCTCGCCCCAGAGATCGCGGCCCTCGAACACGACGGTGTAGAGCCACTGCGGATGTTCGCCGAGCTCCATCGCCGCCGTATCAGGAAACACGTGGCAGCCATGGTTGAGCTCGACTACCCCGACATGACCGCGCACATAGCGCGGCAGCCGGGTGTGCGTGGCCGGGTGTATGTTCTTGGCACGCACGCGGTCGCCAATGTTAAATTTGGCGGGAGCCGGGGCAGGGCGGCCGAACTTGCCGCGCACCATGATGCGCTCGACCTGGCCGAGATCGAACTTTCCATGCTTGAGCGCCTTCCCCGGTTGCATCGCATGGCCGGCGGCGACTTCCTCTCGCGTGAGATAGCCCTTCTCGATCAGCATTTCCTCGAGGCCGAGGAACCATTTCTTGTAATAGGAGCTCGACAGATACACATGCGGCGGCAGGGTCTCGCGATAGAAGCGAGACGTGTCGATGTTGAAGGCTCCGGCAGCGCCCATCGCGCGCACCATCGCCAGCACGCGCGATTCCCATTCTTCGTGAAACATCGGCTCGTTCGGCTCGGGCTCGACCTTGCCGAACCCGTCCATGCCGCCCATGTCGTGCACGCCGTTCACGAGGGCGCTCCCGGTGTCCTGGGAAAGCCGGTGCCGATCATGGAGTCGCGGGTCACGAGCTCGGCGAGCTGCTCCTCGCTCCAGCCTTCCGTGCCTGCGGGGCGCATCGGCAGCACCAGGAAGCGCGTTTCGGCGGTCGAATCCCACACCCGGATTTCGATGTCCTTCGGCAAGGTGACGTCGAAATCGGCGAGGACGCCGCGCGGGTCCTTCACGGCCCGCGAGCGATAAGGCGCGGCCTTGTACCAGACCGGCGGCAGACCGAGCATCTCCCAGGGGTAACAGGAGCACAGCGTGCACACGACCATGTTGTGGCGCTCAGGCGTGTTCTCGACCACGACGAGATGGTCGCCCACGCGGCTGACATGGCCGAGCGTGCCGACCGCCTTGGAGCCATCCTCCAGCAGCGCCTTTTTGAAGGCCGGATCGGTCCAGGCCTTGGCGACGACGCGCGCTCCATTGTGGGGGCCGATCTTGGTCTCATAGGCCTGGATGATGGCGTCGAGCGCGGCGGGCTCGACATAGCCTTTTTCAGTCAGGATCGTTTCGAGCGCGCGCACGCGCAGCTCAGTCTCCGACAGTTCGGAATGGTCGTGATCGTGATGATGATCGTGGCTCATGAGACGAAGAATAAGGGCAATGAGCCCCGCCTGTCGAGTATGCGCTGCGGCGCAACCGGGTCCCATATTCGTGAGGCCGGATGTGGGCTAGCATTGCCGCAAGAGACAGATTGGGGAGACGTCAGTGACGGACTATTTGAAGATCGAAAAGGGCCTCGGCCCCGAGGGACGGATCGCGGTGGTGCGTTTCGACCGCGGCGACGGCATCAATGCGCTATCCCCCGAGGCGCTGCGCCAGCTCACTGCGGCGGCGCGTTGCTTCGAGGATGATGCTGCGACCTCCGTCGTGGTGCTGACAGGCAGCGCGAGCGCATTCAGCGCGGGATTCGACCTGAAGGATGCCGAGGGACGTGCGCGCAAGAACATGGATCTCGGCACGCTGCGGCGGCACCTCAAGCTCGGCCCCCGTCTGACCCAGGCCTGGCAGGAGATGGAGCAGATCACGATCGCCGCGATCGAGGGCTTTTGCGTCGGCGGTGGCGTGGCGCTGGCCGTCGCGCTCGACTTCCGTGTCATGGGCAGCGATGCCCATCTGCGTGTGCCCGAGATCGGGCTCGGCATGAACATGAGCTGGCAGAGTATCCCGCGCATGCTGCACCTGATCGGACCCGCCCGCACCAAGCAGGCGGTCATTCTGGCCGATCAGCGCATCTCTGCGGAGGAAGCCTATGAATGGGGTCTGGTCGAGCACGTCGTCGATCCCGGCCATGCGTTCGATGCCGCCATGGATCTCGCCCGGAAGGTCGCCGTACAGCCGCCGCTCTCGGTGGCGATGACGAAACTCACCGTCAACCGTCTCGCGCACGCGCTGGACGATCTCGCCAGCCACATGGACGTGGACCAGTTCGCGCTCGCAGGCTTCAGCGAGGATCACAAGGAGGGCGTCGAGGCGTTCCTGGGCCGGCGCAAGCCGCACTTTAAGGGGCGGTAGTCTGCGGCGGCAGATGGATTTTCTTCGCCAAGGGACGATTGGGAAAACTTCGCCCAACCTCCGGCAAAATTCTGACATTGCAAGAATGACCTGAACGGGCGATGGTGCGTGCTGCGGTGCAGCGCGCTTCCGAGCCCTCATCGCGGTTCCAACCCCGTCGCATGATGCGACCAGGCTTCCCGCGCACTGGGCGGGCAAGCGAACCATTGTGCATGAAGGCCGCCTCCATGAATGCCCACCAATCGCTCGCGATCGGACAGCCGATCGAGAAGTTCGATGCGATTTCACCTGCCGCAGCCGGACCGGATGTGATGGTCCGTTTCGCGGGGATATCGAAGACCTATCCGGCTTACCGCGGCAAGCCCGGTGTCAACGCACTGCAAGGAATCGATTTCGCAATACCGCGCGGCTCGATCACCGGGGTGATCGGTCGCTCCGGCGCCGGCAAGTCGAGCCTGGTTCGACTGATCAACGGGTTGGAGAAGCCGACCACCGGCCGCGTCATCGTCGATGGCCGCGATATTTCGGCGCTCGCCGGCCGCGAGCTGCGGCTGGCGCAGCGCTCGATCGGCATGATCTTCCAGCATTTCAACCTGCTGTCCTCGCGCACGGCAGCCGATAACATCGCGCTGCCGCTCGAGATTGCCGGCTGGGCCAAGGCTGATATCAAGACCCGGGTCTCCGAGCTGCTCGCGCTGGTCGGCATTGCCGACAAGCACGACCGCTATCCGTCCGAACTCTCCGGCGGCCAGAAGCAGCGCGTGGGGATCGCCCGCGCGCTGGCGACGCGGCCGAGCGTGCTGCTGTCGGACGAGGCGACCTCCGCGCTCGATCCGCAGACCACGCGCGCGATCCTCGATCTGCTGGCGAGCATCAACCGCGAGCTCGGCGTGACCATCGTGCTGATCACCCACGAGATGTCGGTGGTGCGGCAGCTTGCCAAGGAAGTCGTGGTGCTCGATGCCGGCCATGTGGTCGAAAGCGGCGATGTCGCCGACATCTTCACACAGCCCACGCATCCCATCACGCAATCCTTCCTGGCCGAGGTCATCGGCGATAGCTTGCCGGTCTCGCTGGCGAGCCGGATCGTGGCGGAGCCGCCGGCCGGCGGGCAAGCCGTGATCCGCCTTCAGGTGCGCGGGGCAGGGGCCGGCGACACCCTGGTGGCGCGGCTCGCCCGCGAGCTCGGCCTGGACGTGTCGCTGCTGTCGGCCCGCATCGACGAGATCGGCGGCCAGCATGTGGGCTCGCTCGTTCTCGGCATTCCCCTGGGTATTTCCGGCGGCGAAGACGCGGTGACGCGGACGCTGGCCTTTCTGGCTCAACATCAATTCCCGGCGGAGCGTCTCGGCTATGTCGCCTGAACTCATCAACCTGATCATCCGGGCGACTTTCGAAAGCCTCTACATGGTCGGCATCGCGGCGCTGCTCGGCACCGCCTTCGGCCTGCCGCTCGGCGTCTTCCTGGCAACCAGCCGGAAAGGCGAGCTGTTCGCGGCCCCCTTCATCAATCGCGCGCTCGGCATCGTCGTCAATGCGACGCGGTCCACGCCGTTCATCATCCTGGTCGTCGCCATCATCCCGTTCACGCGCCTCATTGCCGGCACCTCGATCGGATCGAGTGCGGCGATCGTGCCGTTGACGATTGCGTCGGCACCGTTCATCGCGCGTCTGGTCGAAGCCGCCATCCGCGAGGTCGATGGCGGCCTGATCGAGACCGCGTCCTCGTTCGGCGCCTCGCCGCTCCAGATCGTGTTCAAGGTGCTGATCCCCGAGGCGCTGCCGGGCCTGTTACTGGCGCTGACGCTCGCAGTGGTCAGTCTGCTCGGCTACTCCGCGATGGTCGGCGCCGTCGGCGGCGGGGGCCTCGGCGATCTCGGCATCCGCTACGGCTATCAGCGCTTCATGCCGGAGATGATGCTGGCCGTCGTCGTCGTGCTGATTGCGCTGGTGCAGCTCGTCCAGAGCGCCGGCGACTATCTGGCGCGCCGCGTCAACCGCCGACTGCGGCATCACTGAGCCGGATCACGCCGCACGCCTCGCCCGCCGCAGCGTCTCCGAGGGCAGCTCGGAGAAGTGGCGCTTATAGTCGAGCGAGAACTGGCTGAAGTGCCAGAAGCCGTGCTGCACGGCGACGTCATAGATGGATGTCCCGGCGCCGCCGACGCGTTTCAGGGCGCGCCGGACCCGGTTCAGCCGCATCGCGCGCCAATAGTGCATCGGACTCGTGCCCAAGACCTCCTGGAAGCAATAGCCGAGCTTGCGCGGGCTGGCGCCAACCGCCGTGCAGACCTCCAACAACGACAGCGAGCGATCGCCGCTGCCGTGCATCAGGTCGCGGGCGCGATCGACGGTGCGCCTGCGCGCCGCGGCGCTGCGGCCGGGATCGCTCGGCCGTGCCGTCGGCAGCATGTCCATGATCTCGACGAGAAGGGCATCCTCCAGCGCCTGCCGTGCCGCCGCATCGTCAAACTGCCCCGGTGCGGTCGTGATGGTCTCGTGAATTGCGATGAGATGCGCGCGCAGCCGTGCGACCGGCGCCTCCGCCATCTCGATCACCTGCAACCGATGCCAGGCGCGGCGCGGCAGCGCGATGTCGAGGGTGGCGGCCATTTGCTCGATCAGCGCCGCACTGGCGACGACGCCGCGCAGCTCGAAGGCCTTCGGCGTGCACATGTCGACCTCGGCATCGATGCAGGCAATCACCTGCGCGCCCGTGGCATTCGCTCCGTTGCAATTGACCTCGCCGTCACCGTGCCAAGGCAGGCCAATGCCAAAGCTGCCGGCGCCCAATTGGCCGTATTGGCGGACCTGCTGGCTGGTGATCTCGCGAAACACGTCGAGCCGGGGCAGGGAGAGCTGGGTGAAGCTGCCCTTGAACGCGCCGGCGCTGATCTGGTCGTAGCTCAGGCGCCAGCGGCCGAGCGCGGCGCAGTGCTCGTCAACGTCCGTGCTGCTGGCCTGGAACAGGCTGGCAGCCGAGTCCTGGATCGGAGGGGTTGCGCTTAAGACCATGACAGCACGTTGCAATTTGCCCGGCGAGATCTAGCGGGGGCCGTGCCAAGACTGGCATGGTCGTCGCCCGTGTCCAGCAAAATATTGCCGGATCTCGATAACTCCCGGTGGCGCCCGGGTGCAGTCTTGCTCGCTCACCGTTGCGGTATCGCCGCTGGTGGCGCTTCGCGGAGGATCAAGATGCGGCCGACCGAAATCATGCGTGGCAGCCCACCGGCGCCCGAGGCCCTGGTGACCCGCGCCAACTGGCGCAGCTATCCCGCGATCCGCTGGGGCTTCACACACACCCGCGAAGTGCTGCCAACTGCCGAGGTTCGACGGTCGGCCCACCCCAGCGCCATCACCAGCGCGCCGCGTGAGCTGGCAAAGCTCAGCTTCACGGCGTCCGACGGTACGCCCACCACAATCGAGGCTACCTTGCGCGAAACCTTCGCAGACACGTTGCTCGTGATGCACCGGGGCACGCTGATCCACGAATGGTATGACGACGGCATGAGTGCCGCCACGCCCCATCTGATCTGCTCCATCAGCAAGGCGATCGCCGGCACCCTGGGCGGCGTGCTGGCGGCACGTAGACTGGTCGATCCCGAGGCAAGCGTGGTGCGCTACGTGCCGGAGCTCGAGACCTCGGTCTACGGTGGCTGCACCGTCCGCAATCTCCTCGACATGGCCGTCGCCATCAAGTTCGAGGAGGATTACGAGGATCCCGCAGGCGATGTCGCGCGCTATCGCTTTTCCTCGGGATGGGACGTGCCGCCGCCAGGCGTCGAGGCCGGTCACCAGCGCGCTTATCTCACCACGCTGCGCGGGACAGGGAAACCGCATGGCAAAGTGTTTCACTACGTCTCACCCAACACCGAAGTGCTCGGCTGGGTCTATGAGCGCGCCTGCGGCATGCCATACCAATATATTCTGTCCGAACATCTCTGGCGGCCGATGGGCGCAGAGGAAGACGGCTCCCTGACACTCGACAGCCACGGCATGGGCCGCATTGCCGGCGGCCTCTCCGTCACCGCGCGCGATCTGATCCGCTTCGGCGAGATGATCCGTTGCCGTGGCGTGGTCCAGGGACGGCAGGTGGTGCCCGGCTGGTGGATCGACGACATCCGTGAAAACGGCGATCCCAAGGCTTGGGCCGACGGCGACCTCGCCGAATTCTTCCCGGGCGCGCGCTACCGTAGCAAATGGTTCACGATCGATCCGTCGCGCAACGCGCTCACGGCGATCGGCATCCATGGTCAGCACCTTTACGTTGATTGGGACTCGGACACCGTCATCGTCAAGCTCGCAACGCAGCCGAAGGCGATGGACGTACCGATCGACCTGCGCTGGTTCGCCGCCTTCCGCACCATCACCGCGCATCTCGCGCCGCGCTGACATCCGGACTCCATCATGCTCGAAACCGTCGCATCCAACTCGTCCGCGCAAGCTGCCGCACAGCATCCGCTTGACCCGTTGACCGCCGCAGAAATCACGACCGCCTGCACGATGGTGCGCGCCGCTGTGGCTTCACCCGAGAACTGCCGCTTCCCGACGGTGCGGCTGGAGGAGCCTACCAAGCAGGAGCTGGCCGCGGGCGGAGCAGGGCTTCCGCGCCGGGCCTTCGTGCTGACGCTGGATGTCGTCACCGGGGAAGCGATCGAGCACATCGTCGATCTCGGCCGCGGCGAGATCGTCGATCGCAAGCTCGTCCCCAACCGCGAGGCGCCCTATGGGCAGCCGCCGGTGATGCTGGAAGAGTTCTTCAAATGCGAGGCCGTGGTGAAGGTCGATCCCGGCTGGCGCGCGGCGATGCAGCGGCGCGGGCTCAGCGACAAGGACATCGAGCTGGTTCAGGTCGACCCGTTCTCCTCGGGCTTCTTCGACAATGAGTTCGAGCGCGGCGCGCGCATCGTGCGCGCCGTCAGCTATTTCCGCGAGCATCTCCAGGACAACGGCTACGCCCATCCGATCGAGGGCGTTGTCGCGGTTGTCGATCTGATCGGCGGCAAGGTCATCGACCTCACGGACGAGGATCCGATCGTGCCGATCCCGCGCAAGAAGCGAAATTACGGGGCGCATGAGGTCACTGACCCGCGCACCGACATCAAGCCTCTGCACATCGAGCAGCCCGAGGGCGCGAGCTTTCGCGTCGATGGCTGGAAGGTCGATTGGCAGAAGTGGAGTTTTCGCGTCGGCTTCACGCCTCGCGAGGGCCTCGTGCTGCATCAGCTCGCCTACCAGGACGGCGCACGCAAGCGCGCGCTGATTTATCGCGCCAGCGTCACCGAAATGGTGGTGCCTTACGCCGACCCGACCGCCAATCATTTCTGGAAGTCGGCGTTCGATGCCGGTGAATACGGCCTCGGCATGCTCGCCAACGCGCTCGAACTCGGCTGCGACTGCCTCGGCAACATCCACTATTTCGATGTGCCGGCCGCCGACAGCAGGGGCGAGCCCTTCGTCATGCGGAACGCCGTCTGCATGCATGAAGAGGACTACGGAATTGCTTGGAAGCACTATGAATTCCGCAACGGCCTGTTCGAGGTTCGCCGATCCCGGCGGCTCGTGATCTCGTTTTTCGCGACCGTCGGCAATTACGACTACGGTTTCTACTGGTATCTCTACCAGGATGGGACGATCCAGCTGGAGACCAAGCTCACCGGCATCATTCAGACTACCGCCGTGCGGCCGGGCGAGACGTACAAATGGGGCGGCATGGTCGACGACAATCTGGGCGGACCGACGCATCAGCACTTCTTCAACGCTCGCCTGCACATGGACCTCGACGGCGGCGGCAATACCGTCACTGAGCACGACTTCGTGCCGCGGCCCTGGGGTAACGACAATCCGCACGGCAACGTGTTCGACACCACCACGCGCGTGCTGTCGCGCGAGCGCGATGCAGCGGCGATCGCCAACGGCGAAACCGGCCGGTTCTGGAAGATCAGCAATCCCAACGAGACCAATTCGGTCGGCAATGCTCCCGCCTACAAGCTCGTAGTCAATCCGAGCCCGCTGATGCTGGCGCAAGAGGGCAGCACCGTGCGCAGCCGCGGCGGCTTTGCCACCAAGCACGTCTGGGTGACCGCGTTCGATCCGGGCGAAAAATACGCCAGCGGCAACTATCCCAACGTCCATGCGGGCGGCGACGGCCTGCCGCGCTATGCCGCGCAGAATCGAAACATCGAGAATGCCGACATCGTGGTGTGGCACTCGTTCGGCCATACCCACGTCTGCAAGCCCGAGGACTTTCCGATCATGCCGGTCGAGTATGCTGGCTTCATGCTGAAGCCAACCGGCTTCTTTGCGGCCAATGCGGCCGGCGATATTCCGCCGGACCGCAACAGCCGCAGCGTGCTGGCGGGCGAAAAGAGCGCCGCGGCAACCTGTTGTCACGCGGACCGCGGGTAACGTCCAACGGTTGTGCCGTTAACTTCAGCCGCAACGCTGATACGGCGTCGAGGCACGAGCGCATTCGTCGCACGCGCTGCGCACATGTCTGGAGGGATTCTAAGCCTGTTCCTATCGCGCTCCCAAACCGTCTGAGTTAGGGCGAGGCATCAAAACGATACCGGCAAAGCCGGCAGTGCGTGGGGCCTCGAAAGACGTGACCGACTTCCAACTTTCTTCGCGTGGAGAAACGCGTCGCCGACAGATTCAGATATTCTTCCTCGGGGCGGTCAGCGCATTCCCCCTCGTCATTCCCTTCGATTCCGCGGAGGCTCAGACGCAGATTCCCGCTGTCACCGTCGACGCGCCGGCTGACCGCGTCCGCCCTGCGTCGATCGCTCCGTCGCGACGGGCGGCGACGCGGACCTCGCGAGCCAATCGCCGCTCTGCCGCGCAGCAGGCCGCGCCGACCCAGTCGGCCGCATCGAACGTCGGTGCGGGCGAACGCGCCAGTGGTCCGGTACGCGGATTCGTCGCCACAAGGAGCGGCACCGCCACCAAGACGGATACTCCGCTGATCGAGACCCCGCAGTCGGTGTCCGTCGTCACCACCGATCAGGTCAGGAATCAGGGCGCAGTCTCGATCGGCGAGGCACTGCGCTACACCGCCGGCGTCAGCGGCGACGTCAATGGCGGTTCGGACACCCGATTCGGCGCGCTCCAGATCCGCGGCTTCGACACCACCATGTCGGGCCTCTACGTCGACGGCCTGCGGATTCCCTCCAGCAACTACGTGCATTTCAACGGCCTCGATCCCTACGGCGCCGAGCGCATCGAGGTCCTCAAGGGACCGTCCTCGGCGATGTATGGCGGTAGCGGCACCGGCGGCATCCTCAACTACGTGACCAAGCTGCCGACCGCGCAGCAGTTCGGCGAAGTCTCGATCTCCGGCGGCAGCTTCAACCGCTATCAGGGCCAGTTCGACATGGGCGGTGCCGCCAACAAGGAAGGCACCGTGCTGTGGCGCCTGACCGGCGTCGTCCGCGACGGCGAAACCCAGGTCGACTTCACCAAGGACAACCGCGTCTTCATCGCGCCCGCCGTCACCTTCAAGCCGAACGAGGACACCACCATCACGATCCTGGCCAACTACCAGCGGGATCGCGCAGGGTGGGGCCTGCAGTTCCTGCCGGCATCGGGCACGGTGTGGCCGAACAACGGCCGCACCATCCCGGTCTCGTTCTTCGCAGGCGTGCCGGGCTTCAACGCGTTCAACACCGAGATCGCGACCGCGGGCTACCAGCTCTCGCACAATTTCACCGACAACATCACGTTCCGGCAGAACCTGCGCTACGCCTATCAGCACAACGAAGAGAAGGTGTTTTACGGCGCCGGCTACACCGACGAGCCCGCGGGGCAGCTCGCACGGTTCGGCAGCTATAGCAACTCCTATATCAACTCCTTCGCGGTGGACAACCAGCTGCAAGGCAAGTTCGTCACCGGCATCTTCAGCCATACCACGCTGGTTGGCGTCGACTACCGCAACACGCAATTCCGCGACACCGCCTTTGGCGTCACCACCTCGGCACCCGAGATCAACGTGTTCAATCCGGTCTACAGCTACGACTGGACCATTGGCGGGATGAGCGATAACACCGGCGTCAAGCAGTCGCAGGTCGGCCTCTATGCGCAGGATCAAATCAAGCTCGGCCGGCTGTCGTTCCAGCTCGGCGGCCGCCAGGACTTCGTGACGACGCAGCTCGACAGCGATCTGCCCGCCGCGAGTACGTCAGTATCGAAGGACGCGTCGGCCTTCACCGGTCGCGCAGCCGTGATGTACAATTTCGACAACGGCATAGCGCCGTATTTTAGCTACTCGGAATCGTTCCTGCCGGTGCTCGCAAGGGGACAGGGCGGCCAGATGCTCAATCCCGAGACCGGCGTCCAGTACGAGGTCGGTGTCAAGTACCAGCCGATCGGCTGGAATGCGCTGTTCACGTTCGCCGCCTTCGACCTGACGCGCGACAACGTCGTGACCTATGCGCCGCCGAGCTATCTCGCCGAGCAGACCGGTCAGGTGAAGTCGCGCGGCCTCGAGCTCGAGGGCACCATGTCGCTCGCCGACGGCTGGAATCTGCGCGCGGCTTATGCCTATGTCGATGCCGTGGTCACGCAGGATCCGGTCAATGTCGGCAAGGCGCCGGTCACCGTGCCGCTCAACCGTGCTTCACTGTGGAACGATTACACGCTTCAGACCGGGCCGCTCGCCGGCCTCCAGTTCGGCGGCGGTATCCGCTATGTCGGCGCGACATGGGGTGACGATGCCAACACGTTCAAGGTGGGATCCGCGACCGTGCTGGACGCGCTGCTCGCCTACACCCGTGACAATTGGCGCCTGTCTTTGAACGTGACCAACCTTGCCGATACACGCTATGTCGCTGCGTGTTACAGCCTGTCCGGGTGCTTCTACGCGGAGGGGCGCAAGGCGATCGGCAAGCTGAGCTACCGCTGGTGAATTGGAACTGGGGTTCGGCGCTGGGGAGCCGGACCTGACGGAATGAGAGTGGAAGACGATGAGGGCGATATTCGGCAAGCTGCATCGCTGGGCGGGACTGCTCACGGCCGGATTCCTGTTCTTCTCCGGCATTACCGGCGCGATCATCTCCTGGGATCACGAGATCGACGACGTCCTGAACAGCCATCTGTTCGACGTCACCAGCAAGGGCCCGGCGATCCCCTCGATCGAGCTTGCCAAGATGATCGAGCAGCGCGATCCCCGTGCCCGCGTCGTCTACCTCTTCATGACGCCGGAGGAGGGCCACTCGCTGTGGTTTTTCGTCATGCCGCGGATCGATCCGGCTACCGGCAAGCGCTATGCGCTCGACTACAATCAGATCTTTCTCGATCCCAATACCGGCGTGGAGCTGGGCCGGCGCTATTGGGGCGCCGTGTGGCCTGTCACAAGAGAGAACCTCGTCTCGTTCCTCTACAAGCTGCACTACACGATGCACATCCCGGAGTTCTGGGGCAGCGACCGCTGGGGCATGCGCGTGCTCGGCATCATCGCCATCATCTGGACCATCGATTGCTTCGTCGGCTTCTATCTGACGCTGCCCTCGCGCCGGCGCGCCAGGGCGGCGCGGGCACCTGCCGTCACGCGCCAGCTCGAGCGCGGCTTCTGGGCGCGCTGGGCGCCGGCCTGGACCATCAAGACCTCGGGCAGCGCCTACCGGATCAATTTCGACATCCACCGCGCGTTCAGCCTGTGGACCTGGAGCCTGCTGTTCGTGATCGCCTTCACCGCGTTCTCGCTGAATCTCTATTTCGAGGTGTTCTCGCCGCTGATGAAGATGGTGTCGAATTATACGCCGACGCCCTATGAGCAGCGGCCCTACCGCGATCTCGACGACCCCATCGAACCCCAGATGACCTTCGCCGAAATCGCTGCCCGCGCGGCCGCCGATGGCAAAGCACGTGGCTGGACCATCCCGGTCGGGGCGATCAGCTACGGACCGGCCCATGGCGTCTATGCCGCCGCCTTCTTCCACCCCGGCGACGATCACGGGGCCGGCGGCGTCGGCCCGGCGCAGCTTTATTACGACAGCGAGGATGGCCGCCCCATCGGCGAACGGCTGCCCTGGGTCGGCACCGCCGCCGATATCTTCGTGCAGGCGCAGTTTCCGCTGCACTCGGGACGCATCGTCGGCCTGTTCGGGCGCATCCTGATCTCGATCATGGGGCTCGTGGTGGCCGCACTCTCGGTCACGGGTGTCGTCATCTGGTGGCGCAAGCGACGCGCCCGGGTCCGCGTTCGCGAGACCGCGACAATGCGCTTGAGTGAGCGGCAACTGACGCCGGCGGAGTAGGGCTAGACGAAACGATGTTCCGGCAGGCCCTGCGCGACGCCGTGAATGGCAAGAACATGACCGGCCTGCGGCTCGATGCTCAACTGGCGCGGATCCAGGAACTTTCTCGCCGTCGTGACGTACAGCGTTTCTAGATCGCGCCCTCCGAAGCACAGGCAGGTCGGATTGGTCACAGGCATCGGGATAATGGTATCGATCTGCCCGTCCGGCCGGTACCGCACGACCCGGCCGCCCGAGAAGAACGCCGTCCATAGCCCGCCGGCAGCATCGACGCATGCACCGTCAGGTCTTTCCTGAGAAGCGCTATAGTCTGCGAACAAGCGCCTGTTTCGGATCACGCCGTCATCGACGTCAAAGTCGAACATCCAGGTGCGGTATCGCCGCGTGTCCGTGAAATAGAACGTTCGATTGTCGGGCGCGAACGCAATTCCGTTTGTGACGATGACGTCCTCGAAGATGCGCGCCACCTCACCGTCCCCGGTCACGCGATACAGCGCGCCATTCGGACGATGCAGCTGATTGTCCATGGTGCCGATCCACAGGCGGCCGCGGGCGTCCACGCGGCCGTCATTGAAGCGGTTGTCCAGGCCGCACTCGACCTCGCAGAAGTCGGCGGGAGGAGCTTCGTCGGAAACGCGACGAGAGAGGCGCAGATCCCTCGCAAGGAGATGCGAGCCGTCGCTCGTGAGGGCCTGGCTGCCCAGGAATTGGCAATCGCAGGAGGAAACGTGATGGGCACCCGTCGCCGGATCGAAAGATTGATGAAGCCTGCCGTCGATGTCGATCCACCACAGCTTGCGGGACCGGTCGCACCACAATGGCGTTTCGCCGAGTATATCCGCGCTGGCGACCGCGGTCTCAACCCGATGCGCGGGGATCGTAGCCGTGGTCATCCAGAATTCCCGCTCCGGCCGTCGATAAACTTGATTTCCAGGCGGGAGAGGCGGGTCAGCCGCTCTTCCAGGAGGACAGCGCGTGCGCGACGCAGCCATTGATATGGTCGGTGAGGACGGCCTTGGCCGTCTTGATGTCCCGCTTCAGGGCGCAGTCCAACAGGGCCTTGTGTTGGTTGATCGTCTCTGCGCCCCGATAGCGCAGCGCATAGCGGAAGTATTTGTCGAACACGACCGAATGGGTGTGCATCAACTCGCGAGAGCCGCAAGCAGAGATCAGCGCCTGGTGAAATTCGCCGTCGTAGCGCTTGCGGAGCTCGGGATCGTCGCCCTCGGTGCGGACGGTGCGCTCGGTGGCGGCCAGCTTGTGGTGCGCTGAAACCACACGGCCCTCCCACTCAACGTCGCCGGCGCGGAACGACTCGGCCATCGCATGATGCTCCAGCAGGATGCGCAGATCGGCGAGCTCCCGCAGATTCTGGATCGAGACAGGCGCCACCTCGAATCCACGTTGACCTTCGGCAACCACAAAACCTTCGGAGGTCAGACGATTGAGGATCTCACGCAGCGTACTGATGCTGACGCCGTAATCTTCCTTCATGGCATCGAGCCTGAGACGCCCGGATGGCGTAAGCACGCCGAAAATGATGTCGGACCGAATGCGCTGATAGCCGCTGTCGCCTGCGGATAGGGGCCGCTCATCAACTGCCGTCATGCTTTCCCGATCCCGCTTGTCCCGATTGCCGCCCCTCCGAGAGGAGGCCGAACATCAATGTTGACAACAATATAGCAGATCGACGATCCATGACGTATAGCAAAATATCATAGGAAACCGCGATCATCATTTGACATGAAAATTCATGTATGATCTCTAAATAGACGGAGGGCACGAAAGATAATGGCTTAAGCCGCGGTTCGTGCTCGCTTGCAATAGGGGAGAAAGCGATGAGCTTGTTGGTACGGGCGCTGTCTGCGACGGCGATCTGCGTGGCGCTGACGGTCGGCGCATCTGCTGCCGACGATATTCAGGAGCGCACGATCAGGTGGGGCCACCTGAACAATACCGATCACCCCGTCAGCCAGGGCGTGCAGAAATTTGCCGAGATCCTGCTCGCCAAGAGCGGAGGCAAGATGAAGGTCCGAGAGTTCGCGGCCTCGCAGCTCGGCAATGAGCTTCAGCAGCAATCCGCGCTGCGTGGCGGCACTCAGGAGATGTTGTCGGCCTCGACGACGTCGCTCGCGACCGTCATTCCCGAGTTCGGCCTCATCGATTTCCCGTTCCTGTTCAACTCGACCGAGCAGGCCGATGCGCTCGGCACTGGCAAGTTCGGCAAGGCGATGCTCGACACGCTGCCGGCGAAGGGGCTGACCGGGCTGGGTTATTGGGGCCTGGGCTTCCGCAATGTCACCAACAGCACCCGCCCGATCACCAAGCTCGAGGATTTCGCCGGGCTCAAGCTTCGCGTCATTCCGAATCCGGTTTACCTCGAAAGCTTCAGCGCCTTTAAGGCCAACCCGGTCCCGATGGCCTTCGGTGAGCTGTATTCGGCCCTGGAGACGCGCACGGTCGACGGCCAGGAGAATCCCTATACAGTCATTCTCTCGAACAAATTCTACGAAGTGCAGAAATACGTCTCCGCCACAAATCACACCTTCACCCTGAACATCATTCTGGTGAGCAAGGCATTCTGGGACAAGCTGTCGCCGACCGAACAGCGCCTGATGCGCGAGGCCTATGACGAAAGCCGCGGTTACCAGAAGGAGCAGACGCGCCTTCAGACCGAGAAGGCGTTGGCGGAGCTGCAGGCCAAGGGCATGCAGTACAATGCGATCGCACCCGAAGAGAGCGACCGCATGCGCAAGGCGGTTCACCCCGTCGTCGAAAAGATCTCGGCCAACCTTCGTACCGAGACGGTGAAGCTCTTCAACGAAGAGGTCGAGCGCATCCGCAAGGACGTGAAGTAGCGGCCTTCTTCGTCACGCAGGCACTGGAGCCGGCGATTGGCCGGCTCCAGCCCTTGATTTGCCCGGACGGTACGCATGGCGCGAGCTCTCGACCTCTATTGCACGTTCCTGAAGGCCGTCATCGCCGCCTGTCTTGCGGTCATGGTGGTGCTGGTGTTCGGCAACGTCGTGCTGCGCTACGGCTTCAACTCCGGCATTGCTATTTCCGAGGAACTGTCGCGGTGGCTGCTGGTCTGGTTGACCTTCCTCGGCGCCATCGTTGCGCTGCGTGAACACGCCCATCTCGGCGTCGATAGTCTGGTCCGGATGCTGCCGGCTTACGCCAAGCGCATCTGCTTCGTCATCAATTATTGCCTGATGCTGTTTGCGGACTGGCTTCTGCTCTCGGGCAGCTGGCGCCAGACCATCATCAACATCGACGATCGGGCGCCGGCGACCGGCCTGTCGCTCGGGATCTTCTACGCCGTTGGCGTCGTCTTCGGCGTGTCCGCCGGCGTGATCCTTCTCTACGACCTCTTCCGCGTGCTCAGCGGGCAGGCCAGTGAAGCCGACATGGTGGCCGTCAAGGAATCGGAAGAGCGCTGATGTTGTCGAACGGAGCTTTGCCGGCCAGCGCTCGCATCCTGCAAACCGGCGGGACCACGCCATGACGATCGCCGTCTTCGCCCTTTCGCTGCTCGGCGCCATGGCGCTCGGCATGCCAATCGCCTTCGCGTTGATCGTCTGCGGTGTAGCCTTGATGAGCACGATCGACATGTTCGACGCCCAGATCGTGGCGCAGAACATCATCAACGGCGCGGACAGCTTTCCACTGATGGCGATTCCGTTCTTCATGCTCGCGGGCGAGATCATGAACAAGGGCGGTCTGGCCAAGCGCATCGTCAATGTCGCGCTGGTCGCCGTCGGGCATTTTCGCGGTGGCCTCGGCTATGTCACCATCCTCGCGTCGTGCATGCTTGCCTCGGTGTCGGGCTCGGCCGTGGCCGATGCCGCCGCGCTGGCGGCACTGCTGGTACCGATGATGGTGGCAGCGGGGCACAACAAATCCTATGCAGCGGGTCTGGTGGCGGCCGGCGGCATCATCGCCCCCGTGATCCCGCCCAGCATCGGCTTCGTTATCTTCGGCGTCACCGCCGGCGTGTCGATTTCCAAGCTGTTTCTGGCCGGGATCGTGCCCGGCCTGCTACTCGGAGCGGGACTTTGCCTCGCTTGGGCGTGGGTGGTGCGGCAGGAGAACCTGACGCCGCCGTCCCGGGCCTCGTTGTCCGAAATCGTGAAGGCCGTCGTCGATGGCTTCTGGGCGCTGATGCTGCCCGTCATCATCATCGCTGGCCTGCGTTTCGGGATCTTCACGCCTACGGAAGCTGCGGTGGTGGTCGCCGTCTATTCGCTCTTCGTGGCAACCTGCATCTATCGCGAGCTGAAGCTGTCCCAGCTCTACCAGGTGTTCGTCTCCTCCGCGGTGACGACGAGCATCGTGATGTTTCTGATCGCAGCGGCGCTCGTGTCGTCCTGGCTCATCACGGTATCGGAGATCTCGACACAGATCGTTCATCTCCTGAAGCCATTCATGGGCAACACCACGCTTCTGATGCTGGCGATCATGGTCGTGGTGGTGATCGTGGGAACGGCCCTCGACATGACGCCAACGATCCTCATCCTCACGCCAATCTTGATGCCTATCATCAAGGCGGCCGGCATCGACCCCGTCTATTTTGGCGTCCTCTTCATCATCAACAACGCCATTGGCCTCATCACCCCGCCGGTCGGCGTCGTGCTGAATGTCGTCTGTGGTGTCTCCAGGATCAGCATGGAAGAGATTGTCAGGGGCGTATGGCCCTTCATGATCGCGCAGCTGGTCGTGCTGTTCGCGATGGTGCTATTCCCTGGACTGGTGACGATCCCGGCCAAGTGGTTTGGAGGCTAGGGCATGATCCGGAAAGTGTGCAGCGGCTTTCCGCAAAGATCATGCGCAAACAATGACTTGAAGAGCGATGATCTCATCGCGCTTCAGGCGCGTGGCGCTGGCAAGGAGAAACGGGAAAAATGACCGCACGGATCATGATCCTCAATGGACCCAATCTCAACTTCCTCGGCATCCGGGAGCCTCACATCTACGGCTCGACGACGCTGAAGGAGATCGAAGCCAGCTGTCAGGCCTTGGCCGATCAGCTTGGGGTCTCGATCTCGTTCCACCAGTCCAACATGGAAGGCGAGCTCGTCAACCTCATCCAGTCCGCCCATGGCGAGGCGGATGCGATCATCATGAACCCCGCGGCCTATTCCTTCACGTCGATCGCGCTGATCGATGCGCTGAAGATCTTCGAAGGGCCGAAGATCGAGGTGCACATCTCGAACATCCATGCACGCGACGAGCTTCACCGCCACTCGATCACCTCGAGTGCCTGCACGGCGGTCATTTGCGGGCTGGGCCCATACGGCTATCTCGCCGCACTGCTCGCGGCTGTCCAGCGGATCGGACAATTGCCCGAGACGATCCCGGCTGCTCTTCACGGGCTCGCGGCGGCCGGCAAGGCCTAGGCAGGAGGGCGGAATGCGCGGAGCAGGGTTTCTCGCCATCTGGAGCGACATCGAGGCGCACGATCTGACTGATTACCGGCACTGGCTGACGCGCGAGCACACCACCGAGCGCGTTACGACCAGGGGCTTCATGGCCGCGCGCGTCTTTCGCGCTGTAAGGGCCGACATCAACCGCTTCTTCATCCTGTACGAGCTCGACGCACCCGAGGTTCTCGACGGCGAGGCCTATCTGGCGCGCCTGAACGCGCCGACGCCGTGGTCGCAGCGCATCATGCCAAAACTCGGCAACTTCATGAGGGGCGGGGGCGTGATGGTCACCCGTGCGGGGAGGGGCGAGGGGGCAACGATCATGGCCTTGCGGATCGAAAAGCTGCCTGGAGATCCGCAAGCAATGGCCAGGGCGATCGTTGCTTGCGACGGGGTCGCCGCCGTGCAGATCGGCGCGACCGACCAGGCGCGGACCTCAGTGCCAACGGCGGAGAAGGGCATGCGGAAGAACGAAGGTTTCTTCGCAGGGCTCTTGCTGATCGAAGCGCTGGACGTGACGTCTTTGCAGGACGCTCTTCACAAGGCGAGTGAGATTGCGCCTGATGTCATGAACCACGCCAGTGAGCCGGAGATTTATCAGACTATGTTCGCGCTCGACGCCCGCATCGCGGATTTCGGCTCATGAGAGCTCGGCCACGCGGTGCAAACCTGTGTGCGCTGATGAACCTTCCCACTCCGCACAGGCACCAAAGACTGGAAATGGCTCCCAGCCTGCGGACATCGAATGAGATCGCTAGCCTTGCTCTGCCTGCTCGTCGTCGCCACGGCCGCATCTGCGGCCACGCCCGAGCAGGGCTATCTCGACCTGCGCGATCGCTACATCGCAAAGTTTTCCAAGGCCAAGGAGAGCGAGGCGATCTACAAGCAGCACGAGGCGGCGCTGAAGGAACTCGCAGGTGTGCTGCGGGGCCTGGTGGGTCCGGTCACGATCAAAGGATTGCCAACAAACGGCAAGTCGAACGCCGACACGCTCTTCAAGGGTGACATCGGCTTTGGTCACCTCGACGGGCTCAGTTTCGCTTCGGAAGACCACAAGACGCAAGCCGTGGTGACCACGACGACGCTGCTCAAGCACTGGCTGCGTGAGCATCGCGACGACCGCATGCCGCAGGACATCGGCGCTGCCCTCGAGTCGGACCGCTTCTACTACTATGCGATCCAGGACGCCGCCTTTGCCATCTATGCGAAGCTGCCGATCACCAAGCCCGCGGGGGCAAGCGCCGCGGTCGCCGTGCTTGGCGTGCGCGGCAATGGCGGCCTGAAGGGGCTGCCGGATGAAATCGGCGTGGTCGCGATCCAGGGCGACAAGGTTTACTTCGTCGCCACTTCAGACGCCGTGAAAACGGCAGAGATCCCGGCGTGCGAAAAGGTCTGGAAGCAAATGATGGCCAGGAAGGTTCCCCGGGACGACATGGCCCGCGAAGACCAGGCCATGGACGCCTATACCAAATGCTTCGCAAAGGAGGCGCCGAGCCAGAGCTGGTTCGGCGCGGCGGTGAAGAAGGCGCAGGGCCAGCTCGAGTTACTGCCGCTGCGCTAGGCAGCTTGCGGCTCAGAACGGATAGTGCCGCGGTCCGGTCTGCACGGTGATCCAGCGCAGCTCGGTGAACTCGTCGATGGCCGCCTTGCCGCCGAAGCGCCCATAGCCTGACGCCTTGGTGCCGCCAAACGGCATCTGGGGCTCGTCGTGCACGGTCGGCGCGTTGACGTGGCAGATGCCTGCCTCGATCCGCTTGGCGACGCCGAGGGCACGCGCGATGTCGCGGCCGAACACGGCGGAGGAGAGGCCGTATTCCGTGTCGTTGGCGACGCGTACCGCCTCGTCCACGCCGCTGACCCTCACAACGGTCACGACCGGACCGAAGCTTTCCTCGCCATAGATGCGCATCGCCGGCGTGACATGATCGACGATGGTGGCAGGCATGATCGTGCCGCTGCCGTGTCCACCTGCCACAACCACCGCGCCCTTGGCGACGGCGTCGTCGATCAGACCCCTGACCCGATCGCAAGCCGCGTTGCCGATGAGCGAGCCGAGCACGACATTGCCCTTGCGGGGATCGCCGTGGGGCAGGCTGCTCGCCTTGGCGGAAAACTTGGCGATGAAGGCATCCGCCACCTTGTCGTCGACGACGATCCGTTCCGTCGACATGCAGATCTGCCCCTGATTCATGAAGGCGCCGAACGCCGCGGCGTTCACGGCGGCATCGAGGTCGGCATCGTCGAGGATGACGAGCGGGGCCTTGCCGCCGAGCTCCAGCAGTGCGCGCTTGAGATGCTTGGCGCAAGCGAGTGCGATCAGACGACCGACGCGGGTCGAGCCGGTGAAATTGACGCGGCGGATCGCGGGATGGGCGATCAGCGCCTCGACGACCGCCTGCGCATCCTCCGGCGCATTGGTCACGACGTTGACGACGCCGTCACCGAGCCCGGCCTCGGCGAGGCAGCTTCCGATCAAGCGGTGGACGCCGGGGCTCATCTCGGAGGCCTTCAGCACCACCGTGTTGCCGCAGGCAAGCGGCATCGCGACGGAGCGCACGCCGAGGATCACCGGCGCGTTCCACGGTGCAATGCCAAGCACGACGCCGACCGGCTGGCGGAAGGCCATGGCAAGATTGTCGGGCTTGTCCGTCGGAATGACCTCGCCAGATATCTGCGTCGTCATGGCCGCAGCTTCGCGCAGCATGCCTTCGGCGAGATGCACGTTGAAGCCGGCCCAGCCCGGGGTGGCGCCGGTCTCGGCCACCATCAGCGCGGTGAATTCCGGTGCCCGGCGCGCCAGGATGTCGGCGGCCGCGCTCAGCCGTTTGCGGCGCTCGGTGGGTCCAAGCTGCGACCAGGCCGGAAAGGCGGCGGCCGCCGCATCGGCGGCGCGCATCGCATCCTCGATCGAAGCCGCCGCCACAATGGTCGCGACCTCGCCGGAAATCGGGTTATGGCGCTGGAAGGTGCGCTGGTGGCTGGCCGACTGGTCCTTTCCGCCGATGAGAAGGTCGATTGCGTTCATGGGATTCTCCATGGGGTGCTGGGAGGATTACGTTGGTGTCGGGGCGAGGCGCGCCTTGCCGAGATAGGCGCGCTGGATCTCGGGATCGTTCTTCATGGCGCTCGCAGGTCCACTGCCGGCGTTGCGACCGGACTCGATCAGGTAGACCCGGTCGGCGATGTCGAGGCTCGCGCGTGCGTTCTGCTCGACCAGCAGAACACCGACGCCGCTGGCGCGGATCTGCGTTAGTGCGCGAAACATCTCGCGGCTGAGCAGAGGCGACAGGCCGAGCGAGGGTTCATCGAGCAGGAGGAGCCGCGGGTTCGACATCAGCGCGCGGCCGATCGCCACCATCTGCTGCTCGCCGCCGCTCATGGTGCGGACGGCCTGGGCCATGCGCTCGGCCAGGCGAGGGAATAGCTGCAGGATGTTTGCAAGCCGGGCGGCCTCGCCGGCCCGGGCGCGGGCTGGGTAGGCGCCGAGCTGCAAATTCTCGGCGACCGTCAGATCGCCGAAGACGCCGCGGCCTTCCGGCACCAAAGCGATGCCGCGCTCCACGATCAAATGGGCGGGCAGTTCGACGATGCTCTGTCCTTCGAATGTGATCCTCGCGCCCGGTGCGGGCCTGACCAGCCCGGCGATGCTCTTGAGCAAGGTGGACTTGCCAGCGCCGTTGGCGCCGAGGATCGCGACGATCTCGCCCTGTTCGATGCGCAGGGCGATGTCGGCCAAAGCCCGGTGCTTGCCGTAGAAGTGGGAGAGGGCGGTGACCTCAAGCATCGTCGACTCCGAGATAGGCGGCGACGACTTTTGGATCGGCCAAAACCTCGTCCGGAGTCCCGCGCGCGATCACGCTGCCGGCACTCATGACGATGCAATGGCCGCACAAGGCGCGGATCGCATCCATGACATGCTCGACCATGATGATGGTGAGACCGCGCTCGCGCAGCTTCGCGATCAGTGCGATGCCGGTTTCGAGCTCGCTCGGGTTGAGCCCCGCCAGCCATTCGTCGAGCAGCACGAGGCGAGGCTGCAGCGCCAGTGCGCGGGCAAGCTCCAGCCGCTTCTGGTCGATATAGGTCAGATCACCTGCGGGCGCTTCGTGCATGGTGCCGAGCCCGACCAGATCCAGCAGCTCGCCTGCGGTTGCGTCCGAGCCGTTCGACGTGGAGAACAGCCGCGCCGCGGCGACGTTCTCGGCGACGGTCAGGTCTGGCATCACGCGTACCAGCTGGAAGGTACGGGCAAGGCCCAGGCGCGCGATCCGGTGCGCGCGCAGACCATTGAGCACGGTGCCACAGAAGCGGATCGTGCCCGATGAGGGATTCAAGGCGCCGGACAGCGTATTGAGAAGCGTGGTCTTGCCGGAGCCGTTCGGGCCGATGATGCCGACGATCTCGCCGGCGGCGACCTTGAAGCTGACGTCGTCGACCGCGCGCAGCCCGCTGAACGACTTGCTGACGCCGTCGACCGCGAGAAGCGGTGTAGCCGTTGTGCGGGTGGAAGCGACCGCGGGGCCTCCTGCCGGGACGCGCCAGCGCCCGACCCCGAACAGTCCGATCACCCCGTTCGGCAGCACCACGACAATGAGCACGAAGATGAGGCCGAGCACGATGCTGAAATGATTGGGCAGCGTCGCGGTCAGAACCTCGAACAGCAGGACCAGCGGAATGACGCCCAGCACAGGCCCGAACAGCGAGCCGGCGCCGCCCAGCAAGGCCATGATCACGACTTGGAACGAGATGGTCGGATTGAACGCGATGGCCGGATCGATATAGGTCCAGCGCGGCGCCATCACCGCGCCGGTCACGGCCATGAAGGTCGCGCTCAAGATGAAGACGCCGAGCTTGACCCGAGTCGCATCGATGCCGGAA
The DNA here is from genome assembly GCF_042263385.1 of Bradyrhizobium tunisiense. Classification (NCBI taxonomy): domain Bacteria; kingdom Pseudomonadati; phylum Pseudomonadota; class Alphaproteobacteria; order Hyphomicrobiales; family Nitrobacteraceae; genus Bradyrhizobium; species Bradyrhizobium tunisiense. The sequence goes on along the minus strand of NZ_JBHLEV010000002.1, from coordinate 879,948 downwards.
TGGCTGGCCGCAGTCTCGTCGGCACCGATGGCGCGCAGGGCCAGCCCGTATCGCGACCGCCCGAGCAGCCAGCCCACCAGGAAGACGATCGCGGTCAAGCCCAGGAGCTGCCAATAGAGGATGTCCTGCGTCACGGCGCTGAAGAGATAGCGGCCGACCGATTTGTGGATGTTGACCTCGTACCAGATCACCAGCTGCCGGATCAGCTCCGCAAGCCCGAAGGAGAAGATCACGAAATAGATGCCTGATAGTCGCAGCGTCGAGAGTCCGGTGATTGCGGCGGTGAGTGCGCCGACGCCGGCCGCGGCAAACAGCACGACCGGCCAGGGCATTGCTTCGCCCAGTACCGCGGCGGTGTAGGCGCCGAGGCCGAAGAAGGCGACGGTCGCGAGCGAGATGTAGCGGGTGGGGCCTGAGAACATCGCCCAAGCGGTTGCCAGAATCGTGAAGTAAAGGACGCTGATGCCGAGCGCGAGATAATAGCCGTTGGCATAGACAGGGTAGGTGACGACAGCCGCAGCCACGGCGAGGCCAGCGCTCCATAGCAATGCGCGCATGAGCCCGGTCATGACGCAACTCTCCCGAACAGGCCGGTGGGTCTGATCAGCAGCACGGCGAGAAACAGCGCATAGGTCGCCGCCAGCGTCAGGCCCGGATCGACCAGCCGCGCCACCGCGGTTTCGACCACGCCGAGCAGCAGTCCCGCAACCAACGCGCCCATCACGTTGCCGACGCCGCCCATTATGACGACGACCAGCGCCTTCATGGTGAAGACCACGCCCATGGCGGCGTTGAAGGTGAGGAACATGCTGACCAACACGCCGCCGACGGCCACAAGGCCGCCACCGAACGCAAAGGCCAGCCCCGACAGCGCCGCCACGTCGATCCCGACGAGCCGCGCGGCATTCGGATCCACCGCGATGGCGCGGACGGCAGTCCCGATCCGGGTGCGGGTGAGGGCGAGATACACAGCGCCGCCGACCAGGGCCGCGAACAGCAGCGCGACCAGGCGGTTGACCGCAAGCGTCGAGCCCATGATCGTCAGCGGAATGGAGAGGTAGCTGTAGCTGTAATACTGGCCGCCGAAGGCGACCAGCATGGCGCCCTGGACCACGAACAAGACGCCGAAGGTGACGAGGATGCTGTCGATCTCCTGCGCGCCTCTGTCCTTGCCCCGCCGCGCCAGGCGCTCCAGCAGGAAGCGATAGAGCAGCCAGTTCAGCAGCATCGCGACTGGGACGGCCAATAGCAGCGCCGCCAGCGGGCTGATGCCAAGGCCGCTGTAGAGCGAGAACGCGCCGAACGCGGCGGCGACGAGCGACTCCCCATAGGAGAGGTTCATGATCCTGGCCACGCCATATTGCAGCGTCAGCCCAAGCGCGATCAGCGCGTACATGCCGCCAAGCACGAGGCCCGGCAGGACGATGTCGACAAGCAGCATGAAACGGTGTCCCTGGTGGACGGCGGCAGGCCTCGCAGCGCAAGGCCTGGCCGCCAAGCTTGTCCTATTGCCACTGCGCCTTCGGCACGACCGGCGCACGGGCGCCCGGCAGCGAGGCAGGCGCGAGGGCGTAGAATTCGCCGTTCTGCCACTGGCCGACGCTCCAGATCTCCTGGAGCAGCCCGTCCTTCAGCTTGACCTTGCCGATGATGGTGTCGAACGTGCCCGAACGTATCTCCGCTGCGACCGCAGCGCGATCAAGCTTGCCGACCTTCTCGATCGCCTGCTGGAGCACTTGCAGGCTCGCATAGGTGATCGAGCTCGCCCAGCGATCGGGCTCCTTGCCGGTCGCAGCCTTGTGCCGCGCGAGATAGTCCTTCAGCTGGGGCGAGTCTGCGTTCCAGCCGCCGATCCCCATCACGCCGTCGCTGTTGGCTGCGAACTTGCCCTTGTACAGCGGGAAGGCGGTACCGACCCCGACGTAAAAGACTTTGGGGTTGAACTTCAGGAGCTGCGCCTGCTCCGTCAGCGCGATCGTATCCGGCGGATAGCTGAAGGCGACGAAAGCGTCCGGGTTGGCCGCGATGGCGTCCTTCAGCAGCGGCTGGAGATCCTGCGTTCCCATCGGATAAGTCTTGTCATAGGCGAGCGTGAAGCCTTGCTTCTTGAAAGCTTCGCGCCCCGCAGCGGAGAGCTCGATGCCGAACTGATCGGCGATGCTGACCATCGCGATGTTGGGCCCGATCTTGCCTTCGCTCTTCAGCTTGCCGAGCAGGTCGGCAAGCGCCGCGGAAATCTGCGCCGACGTCCCCAGCCAGAATGTCGCGTTCGACCAGCGCTTGGCAAGCTCCGGCGCCTTGTCGGTGACCGACGTGACCGCGAGGTGAGGGTAGCCGAGACGGTTCAGCGTCGGTCCGACCGCAAGGTTGAGGCCCGTGCCCCAGGGCGAAAGAATGAAATCGACCTTGTCCTGGTTGGCGAGGCGCTCGATCGCCTTGACGGCTTCCTCAGAGCTGCTGCGGTCGTCGTATTCGACCACTTCGATCGGCAGCTTCTTGTCGCCGAGCTTGATGCCGCCGGCGGCATTCACGTCCTTCACCCACAGCTCGTAATTGGGCAGGGTGGTGATACCGGCTCCGCCGGAATAAGGACCTGTCTTGGAAATGGCATAGCCGATCCGGATCTTCTCCTGCGCCTCGGCCGTCAAGACTCCCAGCGCTGTCACGACCGCCACCAAGCCAGTGGCGCGCAGCAATGTTCGACGGTTCGCGGAAAACATGTCGATCCTCCCTCGTGTTTCACTCAAGCGATTGTTCGCTAGCGATGTGAATGGTCGTTCCTCTTGGCCTGATTTCTTCGGCGCAGCTTCGTTGAGCCGGCCGCGACCAGGACTTGACCTAGCAAGCACCGCGCGGTTTGTTCGCACAATGGACAATCCCGGTGAAAGATTGGACGTTTCTGGTCAGAGCGGGCAGCTGCGTCGAGGCGTCGCGGGGACCCCAACGACGGCCGCGAACGGCGCCGCGCCCATCGGGGCGGAGCTGATCCGCTCGCACTATGTTGCGCGCCGCTGGATGTTGGCTTCGAAAACCGCCCGGCCGTTCATCCACCTGCTCTGCCTGCACGGCGCCGCCATTGTCGAGGTCGCGCGACCCGGCAGGCCGACGTCCCTGAGCGGGCCCGCCATCGTCTGGCTCCCGGCAGGATCAGCCGAATGGCTGGAAGTGCCGGCTGGGGCGGCCGCCGAACTACTGCAATTACGGGCGGGCGTTTGGCATCGCTATCTGCCGCCCTCGGCCGAACCTGCTTATCTCGCGCTCGAAGCAGCCCGAGGCATCATGGCGCTTCCGGTCGAGCCTGAGCTCGCGACTACGATGGCCCGGTCCATCGCCTCGATCGCGGCCGAGATAGCCGCGCCGGCGCGTAGCGCTGCGGCATCGATCATGTCGGCCGAGCTGACGCTATGCGTGCTGCGCTTCTGGCGGCTGTTCGCGGGCGACAGCGAGCAGGAGGAGGAGGGCACCAGCACGGAGATATTGAGCCGCTTCCGCCGGCTGCTCGAGGAGCGGTACCAGCAGCATCTGCGCGTCAGCGATTACGCCAATCTTCTCGGCGTGACGCCGGATCGCCTGCACGCGCTGTGCAGCCGCGAGCTGAAGCGTTCGCCGAGCGAGCTGATCCAGCAACGCGTCCTCAAGGAAGCCGCCACGCGGCTCGAGGCCGGAACCACGGCCGTCAAGCAGATCGCGTTCGCGCTCGGCTTCAAGGACACCGCGTACTTCAGCCGGTTCTTCCGCAAGCACACCGGCGAGGCACCAGGCGTCTGGCGCCGGCGCATCGCGGCGCGCGAGAGAGCCGGACGATCGAGGCCGACGCTGAATTTTGCCGACTGGCCGTGAGCACCGCCCGTGACGGAGCGATCGCCTCGGAGCCCAACATCAGTGCGGGGATTTCGAATCCTCGCCGCCTGCAAAGCACTGGCTAAATCCACGCCGTTGGCCCGCCGGGCGCCGCCTTCGGAGGAGGTCGGACGCCGTCCTGAGCAGCCTGTGTTCGTCTTGCCGGAACAACCATGCCCACACCCGTGATTCGCATAAGGTATATTATGGAATATCTTTATCTAGAATCCGATCAAATACTTAGACCGAATTCCTGTCATGACACCTCCGCTCGATCCAATTTTTGGTCTGCGCCTCGACCGTTTGCAGGCTCCTGTGCATGGGGTTGTTTTTCAGATTTTGAATCGGATCAATCTCTCCGAAAGCCGATATTGCGGTGACCTTGTCCGGCTGCAATAAGCGGGCCTCGCGAGATCGCTGATGACCTTCTGACCTCCCGTCCGTATAGGTTTGCATCTCAGAACAACAACAAACCTTCCGAGGAAGCAGACCCATGGTCTTTTCAACGCGCTTTTCCCGACGCACGCTTCTCAAGGCCTCCGCCGCGACCGCGGTCCTGGGCGGCATCGGCGCGCCCCATGTGGCCCGCGCCCAGAGCGCCGAGTTCACCTACAAATACGCCAACAACCTGCCGGATACCCATCCGCTGAACGTCCGCGCCAAGGAGATGGCGGCGGCGATCAAGAGCGAGACGAACGGCAAGTTCGACCTCCAGATCTTCCCGAACAACCAGCTCGGGTCCGACACCGACATGCTGAGCCAGATCCGCTCCGGCGGCGTCGAGTTCTTCACGCTGTCCGGCCTGATCCTGTCGACCCTGGTGCCGGCCGCATCCATCAACGGCATCGGCTTCGCGTTCCCGGACTACGACACGGTCTGGAAGGCCATGGACGGCGACCTCGGCGCCCATGTCCGCGGCGAGGTCAAGAAGGCCGGTCTCGAGGTCATGGACAAGATCTGGGACAACGGCTTCCGCCAGACCACCTCGTCGAGCAAGCCGATCACCGGTCCTGACGACCTCAAGGGCTTCAAGATCCGCGTGCCGGTGTCGCCGCTGTGGACCTCGATGTTCAAGGCATTCGACGCCGCGCCCGCCTCGATCAATTTCAGCGAGGTCTATTCGGCGCTCCAGACCAAGATCGTCGAAGGCCAGGAAAACCCGCTGGCGATTATCTCGACCGCCAAGCTCTACGAGGTGCAGAAGTACTGCTCGCTGACCAACCACATGTGGGATGGCTTCTGGTTCCTCGCCAACCGCAGAGCCTGGGAAAAGCTGCCGCAGGACGTGCGCACCATCGTCGCCAAGAACATCAACGGCGCCGCCATCAAGGAGCGCGAGGATACCGCCAAACTCAACGCCAACCTGCAGCAGGAGCTCGCGTCCAAGGGCCTGACCTTCAATCAGCCGGCCGTGGCGCCGTTCCGCGACAAGCTGCGCACCGCCGGCTTCTATGCCGAGTGGAAGGGCAAATATGGCGACCAGGCCTGGGACCTGCTGGAAAAGGCCGTGGGCAAGCTGTCGTAACGCGTCGGGGCCGTTATGGCTCATCTCGAGGCCGAGGTGATCGAAGTGGCGGGCGAGGCGACTGTTCAGTCCCCTCGCCGACCTTCGTTGCTGGCATCGCTCGAGCGCGTTCTCGGTCTGATCGTCGAAATTCCGACGGCCGCCCTCGTCGTCGCCGAGATCGTGATCCTGTTTGCCGGCGTGGTCGCGCGCTACGGTCTGCACCGGCCGCTGATCTGGTCGGACGAGCTGGCCTCGATCCTGTTCCTGTGGCTTGCCATGCTGGGCGCCGCGGTTGCGTTCCGCCGCTCCGAGCACATGCGCATGACGGCCATCGTGGCCAGCGCAAGACCGGCGATGCGGGCCTATCTCGATCTGGTCGCGACCGCAGCGGCGCTGGCGTTCCTGGCGCTGATCGTCTGGCCGTCCGGCGATTATGCCTATGAGGAAAGCTACATCACCACGCCCGCGCTGCAGATCTCCAATATGTGGCGCGCTGCCGCGCTGCCGGCCGGCATCGGCCTGATGGCGGCCTTTGCCTTGCTGCGGCTGCTGCGCGCGGCCGATTACCGGATGGTCGCGGCTGCCGTGCTGTCGGTCACCGTCCTCATCGGCCTGTTCTGGCTGGCGGAGCCGTTGCTGCGGCCGCTCGGCAATCTCAACCTCGTCATCTTCTTCGTCGGCGTCGCCGGCTTCTGCGTCTTCGCCGGCGTTCCCATTGCGTTCGGCTTTGGTCTTGCCATCTTCGGCTATCTGGCGCTGACCACGCACACACCTGTGATGGTGCTGGTCGGGCGGATGGACGAGGGCATGAGCCATCTCATCCTGCTCTCCGTGCCGCTGTTCGTGTTCCTGGGGCTCCTGATCGAGATGACCGGCATGGCACGCGCCATGGTGGCGTTCCTGGCGAGCCTGCTCGGACATGTCCGCGGCGGGCTGCATTATGTGCTGGTCGGCGCCATGTACCTGGTCTCCGGCATCTCCGGCGCAAAGGCTGCCGACATGGCGGCTGTCGCGCCCGTGCTGTTCCCGGAGATGAAACAGCGCGGCGCCAAGCCCGGCGATCTCGTCGCGCTTCTGGCAGCGACGGGAGCCCAGACCGAGACCATTCCGCCGAGCCTGGTGCTGATCACGATCGGCTCGGTGACAGGCGTTTCGATCGCGGCGCTGTTCACCGGCGGCCTGCTCCCTGGCGTCGTGCTCGCGATCACGCTCTGCATGCTGGTGTGGTGGCGCTATCGCCATGAGGACATGAGCCACGTGCGCCGCGCCACGGGGGGTGAGATCGGCAAGACCTTCATCGTCGCCCTGCCCGCGCTCGCACTGCCCTTCGTCATCCGCTACGCCGTGGTCGAGGGCATCGCGACCGCGACCGAGGTCTCCACCATCGGCATCGTCTATGGCGCCCTCGTCGGCCTCCTCGTCTACCGCCGGTTCGACTGGTCGCGGCTGTTTCCGATGCTGGTCGAAACTGCGGCGCTGTCGGGTGCGATCCTCCTCATCATCGGCACGGCGACCGGCATGGCCTGGGGCCTGACGCAATCCGGCTTCTCGCGCTCGCTGGCCGCGGCCATGACCGGATTGCCCGGGGGAGCGGCGACCTTCATCGCCGTCTCGATCCTGGCCTTCGTCATCCTCGGCAGCGTGCTGGAGGGCATCCCGGCGATCGTGCTGTTCGGGCCGCTGCTGTTCCCGATCGCCCGTGCCGTCGGCGTGCACGAGGTGCACTATGCCATGGTGATCATTCTCGCCATGGGCATCGGATTATTCGCCCCGCCGTTCGGTGTCGGCTATTATGCCGCCTGCGCCATCGGACGCGTCGATCCGGCCGAAGGCATCAGGCCGATTTGGGGCTATCTGTTGGCGCTGCTGGTGGGATTGATCATCGTTGCGATCTTCCCCTGGATCTCGATCGGATTCCTTTGAGGCGCGGTTTAAGGAGGGTGTCGATGAGTGAGCGGCAGAACCAGTACAATATCGGCCTCGACAAGACCCCCGCCAACTACGTGCCGTTGAGCCCGCTGAGCTTCCTGGCGCGCAGCGCCGCGGTCTATCCCGATCACGTCAGCACGGTCTATGAAGGCCGCAGCTTCACATGGGCGCAGACCCATGAGCGCTGCAAGCGCTTTGCGTCCTGGCTCGCCAGCAAAGGCATCGGCGTCGGCGACACCGTGGCGGCGATGCTGCCGAACATCCCGGCGATGAACGAGGCGCATTTCGCCGTGCCCATGACGGGCGCCGTGCTCAACGCCCTCAACATCCGTCTCGATGCACCTTCGATCGCGTTTCAGCTCGAGCATGGCGGCGCCAGGATCATCCTGGTCGATCCGGAATTCTCGGGCGTCATCACCGACGCGCTGGCGCAGATGAAGGGGCCCAAGCCGCTCGTCGTCGACGTCGACGACGCATCGTTCAAGGGCGGCAAGCGCATCGGCGAGATCGAGTACGAGGCAGCCGTCGCCCAGGGCGATCCAGGCTTCGCGGCGATCACGCCGGGCGACGAATGGGACGCGATCGCGCTGAGCTACACCTCGGGCACGACAGGCAATCCCAAGGGCGTCGTGACCCATCATCGCGGCGCCTATCTCAATGCCGTGAGCAACATCCTTGCCGGCAATCTCGGCCAGCATCCGGTCTATCTCTGGACGCTGCCCATGTTTCACTGCAACGGCTGGTGCTTCCCCTGGACCATCGCAGCCTCAGCCGGCATCAACGTCTGCCTGCGCAAGGTCGAGCCGACCAGGATCTTCGAGCTGATCAGGCAGCACGGCGTCACCCACATGTGCGGCGCGCCGATCGTCTACAATACGCTGATCAACGCTCCGGATGCGCCCAAAGGCAGTACGGCGCGCCGCGTTGTCGGCCTGATCGCGGGCGCAGCGCCGCCGGTCGCGGTGCTCGAAGGCGCCGAGGGCATCGGCATCAAGCTCACCCACGTCTACGGCTTGACCGAGGTCTACGGCCCCGCCTCCGTCTGCGCCGAGCAGCCCGGCTGGGACGAGCTTCCCGCGCCCGAGCGCGCGCGCATGAAGCGCCGGCAGGGCGTGCCCTACCCGCTCCAGGAAGCCGTCACCGTCATCAATCCGCAGACCATGCAAGAGGTGCCGCGCGACGGCGAGACCATCGGCGAGGTCATGTTCCGCGGCAACATCGTGATGAAGGGCTACCTCAAGAACGAGAAGGCGACCAAGGAAGCCTTCGAAGGCGGCCGGTTTCACACCGGCGATCTCGGCGTGCTCGACGAGCACGGCTACGTCATCATCAAGGACCGATCCAAGGACATCATCATTTCCGGCGGCGAGAACATCTCCTCGGTCGAGGTCGAGGACATCCTCTACAAGCACCCGGCGGTGCTGTTCGCCGCCGTGGTCGCAAAGCCCGATCCGAAATGGGGCGAAGTGCCCTGCGCCTTCGTCGAGCTGAAGGACGGCGCCAGCGCGAGCGAAGCCGATATCATCGCGTTCTGCCGCAGCCACATGTCGGGCTTCAAAACGCCGAAGGCGATCGTGTTCGGGCCCATCCCGAAGACGTCCACGGGCAAGATCCAGAAATTCCTGCTGCGCAACGAGGTGGGATCAGTGAACGCGATCTCGACCTGAGCGCGCTGCAAAGGATGGTCCGCCCGCACATCAGAAGGCGGCGGGCGGACGGCATCGTCCTCACATCTTCTTGTAGGCGTCGACTATGGCCTGACCGTCGGCCCCTGCCTTCTTGAGCCAGTCGGCCGTGAGCTGTTCGCCGATCTTCTGGAAGCCGGCCTTGAGTGCGGCGCTCGGCGGCTCGACATTCATGCCCTTGGCCTTGAGTTGATCGAGGTACCAGGTGCTCTTGTCCTGCCATGCCTTCCAGCCGCGGGTCTCCGCCGTTGCCGCCGCCTTGAGGATGGCCTCCTGGGTCGGCTTGTCGAGCGCGTCGAACGCGGCCTTGTTGACGAAGGTGTAGTTCTTCGGAATCCACGCCTGCACGTCGTAGAAGTACTTCAACGACTCCCAGGCCTTGGAGTCGTAGCCCGTGCCGCCAGACGACATGAAGGAATTCACCACGCCGGTCGCGAGCGCCTGCGGTAGCTCCGCAGCCTGGATCGTGACAGACTGGGCGCCGACCAGCTCGCCGATACGCGCGGTTCCGACATTGTAGGCGCGCCACTTCAGGCCCTTCATGTCTTCGATCGAGGCGAGCGGCTTGTTGACGTAGACGCCTTGCGGCGCCCACGGCACGACGAACAGCAGCTTGAGACCCTGTGCATCGAGCTTCTTGGCGATCGCGGGCTTGGAGGCCTGATACAGCTTCGTCGCGTCCGGGAAGCTGGTCGCGAGGAACGGCACGACATCGATGCCGAACAGCGGATCCTCGTTCTCGTGGATCGAGAGCAGCACCTCGCCCATCTGCGCCTGCCCGGTCACCACCGCGCGTTTGATGTCCGGCGCCTTGAACAGCGAGGCTCCGGGATGAACCGTGATCAGCAGCTTGCCGGACGTGGCGGCATCGACGTCCTTGGCGAAGGCAACCAGGTTTTCGGAGTGCGGATTATCTGCTGGATAGGCTGCCGGCAGATTCCACTTGGTCTGGGCCAAAGCGGGTGTCGCAGCTGCCATGGCGCCAGCGATCAATGCTGCGCGATATAAACGAGACATCATCGGACTTCTCCTCACTGTATTCTGAAAACCGGGTACGATCAGTCTGGGAAAGCGAGCTTCGGCAAGAACATCACGATTTGCGGGTACTCCGTGATGATGAACACGGAGACGAGCAGCAGGACGAAGAACGGAAACGCTGCCCGCGCGACGGTGAAGGTGTCGCGCCCGCTCATGTTCTGTAGCACAAACAGATTGAATCCGACCGGCGGCGTGATCTGGGCCATCTCGACGTGAATGATGAGGTAGACGCCGAACCAGACCAGATCGAGACCGGCCTGCCTGACCATCGGCAGTACGATGACCGCAGTCAGAACGATCATTGAGATGCCGTCGATCAGGCAGCCGAGGATAATATACATGACGCTCAGATACAGCGCGAGCATGCCCGGCGTGAGCTGCTGCCCCTCGACCCAGGTGGCGAGCGCGGCCGGAATGCCCGTATAGGCCATCGCGGCCGTGGTGTAGGCCGCGCCCGCCAGGATCAGCATGATCATGCAGGTCAGGCGCGTCGCGCTCATGATGCTCTCGAGGAAGTTCTTGCGCGTCAGCGTGCCGCTCCACCACGCCAGCAGCAGCGCGCCTGAGACGCCCCATGCGGCGCATTCGGTGGCGGTCGCAAAGCCCAGCACGAGCGAGAGGAAGACCGCCAGGATCAGCAGCAGGCAGGGCGCAAGCTTCGACGACTCGCGCAGCTTCTGCCGGAACGGCATCGGCGGATCGCGCGGCGGAACCTTCTTCGGGTTGAGCAGCGACCAGATGATGATGTAGCCCGAATAGAGCGCGATCACGAGCAATCCCGGCAGGAAGCCGGCGAGAAACACTTGAAGCACGGAGACGTTCGCCGTGACCGCATACACCACCATCGGGATCGAGGGCGGAATCAACAGGCCGAGCGTGCCGGAGCCCGCGAGCGATCCGAGGCTCAGCCCCTTGTCATAGCCTCGCTTGTCGAGTTCCGGCAGCGCGATCTTGCCGATCGTCGCGCAGGTCGCGGCCGACGAGCCCGACACCGCTGCAAAGATGCCGCAGCCGATCACGTTCACATGCGTGAGCCGCCCCGGCAACCACTGCACCCAGGGCGACAGGCCGCGGAACATCTCCTCCGATAATTTGGTGCGGAACAGAATCTCGCCCATCCAGATGAACAGCGGCAGCGCGGCCAGCGTCCACGACGAGCTGGCGCTCCAGGTGGTTGTGGCGAGCACCGAGCCGAGCGGCAGGCTCGTCGTCAGCGCCATCGCCACGAAGCCGACCAGCCCGAGCGAGACCGCAATCCAGACGCCGCTTCCGAGCAGCAGGATCATGACGCCGAGCAGGATGAACGACAGCTCGATCATGCCGAGATTGGCCATGGTCAACCTCCGCCGCCCTGCGAGATGCGCTCGATGAATTCGTCAGGCGTCTCGTCCGGCGAGCCCTTCTCGTAGCTCGGCCGGTCGCCGCCGACGACCCTCACCATTTCATCGATCATCGCAATCGAAAGGATCGCAAGCCCGCCGGCGAAGCCGAGCTGCGGAATCCAGAGCGGAAGTGCGACGACTCCCTGCGCAACGTCGTTGAACCGCCAGGAATCGTACGTCATCTGCACCGCATGACGCGTAAAATAGAGGATGAAGGCGGTGGCAATGCCGAGCGCAACGATCTCGGCGATCTGCTTGGTCCGCCCATGCAGATGCTCTAGCAGCAGGCCGACGCGGATCATCTCTCCGCGCTTGAAGGTGTGAGCGAGGCCGAGGAACGCCATTGCGGCCATGCACCATGACGCGAAATCGTCGCCGGCGGGAATGTTGATCGCAAATTGGCGCCCGACCGACATGGCCATCATGATTGCAAAGATTGCAACCAGGAAGACGCCCGCGGCGTAGCCGGCGCCGAGATAAAGGAGATCAAGCGCGCGTCGCACGAATCCCCCGGTCGTTACGTCGTCCCCTGTCACACCAACCCCATCATCGCACGAGGCTATCCCGGCCGGCCCGGCAATCAAGTATCGCCCGCCGCCGATCTGCCTCATCGTCCCTGGCTAACGCCTGCCTTTCAGACGTTAGATCAACATGATGGAGCCGATGCAAGCAAGGACTATGCCTGGGAGCGGTGGAATTTCTACCGCAAGTTCAGCGCGTCTCCAGCCGCAGCCCGTCGAAAGCGGGCACGACGCCGGCGGGCAGCGATTGCCGGATCACCTCGTAATCCACGTCGGCGGTCATATTGGTAATGACCGCCCGCTTCGGCTTAAACCGTTCGATCCAGGACAGCGCGTCGTTGATGCTGAAATGGCTGACATGGCTGGTGTAGCGCAAGCCGTCGACGATCCAGAGGTCCAGATTTTCCAGTGCACCCCAGCTCTCGCGCGGGATGTCGTTGAGGTCGGGCGTGTAGGCCGCATCCCCGATGCGATAGCCGAGCGCGGGAATGTTGCCATGCTGGACGAGAAAGGCGGTCATCGTTACGGCGCCCCCCTTCCCCAGGATGGTCTGGCTTCCGCCCGCTTCGATCGAATGCCGCGTCAGGATCGGCGGATAGTCGCTGCCCTCCGGCGAGATGAAGCAATAGGAGAACCGAGACAGGATGTCCTTGGCGGTCGACTGGTTGAAGTAGGTCGGAATACGACGGCGCATGTGCATCACGACCGAGCGCAGATCGTCCATGCCGTGGGTCTGGTCGGCGTGCTCGTGCGTCAGGAACACGGCGTCGATGTGATCGACATTGGTCGAGAGCAATTGCTCGCGCAGGTCAGGCGAGGTGTCGATCACGATGCGCGTGGTGCCGTGCTCAGAGGTACGTTCCACCAGCAGCGAGCAACGGCGACGGCGGTTCTTGGGGTTGTTGGGATCGCAGGCGCCCCAGCCGAGCGCCGGGCGCGGCACACCGGCGGAGGAGCCGCAGCCCAGGATCGTCAGCGTCAGCGTCATGCGGCGTCCGATTTCAAGCTTTCACCTTCGAGAACAGGCGGAAGAAGTTTTCGCTGGTCTGGCGCGAGATCTCGTCAAGCGAAACGCCGCGCGTCTCGGCCAGCACTTTGGCGACCTCGACGACATAAGCCGGTTCGTTCCGTTTGCCCCGGAACTTGCCCGGCGCAAGATAGGGCGAGTCGGTTTCGACCAGGATACGATCGGACGGCAGTTCGGCCGCGAGCGCACGCAAGGTCTCCGATTTCTTGAAGGTCAGGATTCCCGTGAAACCGATATAGAGCCCGAGCGACACCGCCTTCAGCGCCAGCTCGCGTCCGCCCGTGTAACAATGCAGCACGGCGCGAAACGGTCCCTTTGCCGCCTCGTCTTCCAGGATGCGCGCGCAATCTTCGTCGGCTTCGCGGGTGTGGATCACCAGCGGCAGGCCGGTCGCGCGGGCGGCGGCGATGTGAGCGCGAAAGCCCCTCGCCTGGGCCTCGGGTGAGCCGTTGTCGTAGAAATAGTCGAGCCCGGCCTCGCCGAGCGCGACGACCTTGAGATGCTCCGTCAACGCAACCAGCTCGTCCGGAGCGATGCCGTCTTCCTCATCCGCGTTGTGGGGATGGGTGCCGACCGAGCAATAGACGTCGTCGTACCGTTCGGCGATCGCGAGCAAGCCCTTCAGTCGCCGCACCCGCGTCGAGATCGTGACCATGCGCCCGATGCCGGCCGCTCGCGCCCGCGACACGATCCCGTCGAGATCTTCCGCAAAGTCCGGAAAGTCCAGATGGCAGTGGCTGTCGACCAGCATCGCGCGAGCGCCCTCAGGCCGCCGGCTCGATATAGCGCGGGAACGCCGGCGTCGGTGCCGGCAGCGCCGAACCGGGCGCGATCCGCGATGTGCCGCCCAGCGCGGCGAAGCTGCGCTCGTCCGCGGGAATGCCGAGGCTGTCGAGCAGCAGGCTAGATGCGGTCGGCATCGCCGGCTGAGCCAGGATCGCGATCTGGCGCACGACTTCGGCGGTGACGTAGAGCACCGTCTTCTGCCTGGCCGGATCGGTCTTGGCGAGCGCCCACGGCGCCTCGCCCGCGAAATAGCGGTTGGCTTCGGCGACCACGGCCCACACGGCGTTCAGCCAGTGATGGATCTGCTGCGTCGCCATGGCCTCCCGTGACGTCGCGATCATGCCGTCGGCCATCGCCAGGATCGCCTTGTCGCTGTCGCTGAACTCGCCGGGCTCGGGCAATATGCCGCCGAGCTGCTTGGCGATCATCGACAGTGAGCGCTGCGCCAGATTGCCGAGATCGTTGGCGAGGTCGGCGTTGATGCGCGCCACGATGGCCTCGTGGTTGTAATTGCCGTCCTGTCCGAACGGCACTTCGCGCAGGAAGAAATAGCGCACCTGGTCGACGCCGTACTGGTCGGCCAGATTGAAGGGATCGACGACGTTGCCGACCGACTTCGACATCTTCTCGCCCCTGCTGAACAGGAAGCCGTGGGCATAGACCCGCTTCGGCAACGGAATCCCGGCCGACAGCAGGAATGCCGGCCAATATACCGCGTGGAAACGGATGATGTCCTTGCCGATGATGTGCACGTCGGCCGGCCAATAGCGCCAGTTCTTGTCGGTCTCGTCGGGGAAGCCGACGCCGGTGATGTAGTTGGTCAGCGCATCGACCCAGACATACATCACGTGCTCTTCGTCGCCGGGCACCTTCACGCCCCAGTCGAACGTCGTGCGCGAGATCGAGAGGTCGCGCAGGCCGCCCTTGACGAAGCTCACCACCTCGTTGCGGCGCGAGTCCGGGCCGATGAAATCGGGGTGATCCGCGTACAGCTCGAGCAGCTTGTCCTGGTACGCCGACAGGCGGAAGAAATAGCTCTTCTCCTCGACCCATTCGACCGGCGTGCCCTGCGGTCCGAGCCGGACGCCATCATCGTTCACGCGCGTCTCGTCCTCGGCGTAATAGGCTTCATCGCGCACCGAGTACCAGCCGGCATAGGTGTCGGCATAGATGTCCCCGTTCGCCTCCATGCGTCGCCAGATTTCCTGGCTGGAGCGATGATGCTGCTCCTCGGTCGTGCGGATGAAGCGGTCGAACGACACGTTCAGACGCTCGTCCATCTCCTTGAAGCGACCGGCATTGCGGGCGGCGAGCGCGGAGACGGACATGTTCTCGCCGGCCGCCGTCTGCACCATTTTCTGGCCGTGCTCGTCGGTGCCGGTCAGGAAGAACACGTCCTTGCCGTCGAGCCGCGCAAAACGCGCGAGCACATCGGTCGCGATCGCCTCATAGGCGTGACCGATATGCGGGCTGCCGTTGGGATAGGCGATCGCGGTCGTGATGTAGAAGACGTTGTCGCGCGCGGGGGCGGCGACGGGTGCTGCGGCTCGCGGGGCTGCGACGGGCTTCGGCGCAGGTGGCGCCTTGGGTTTCGACACCCTGGGCTTCACAGCCTTCGGCGGCGTGACGACGGGAGCCGGCGCAGCGACGACGGCCGGCGCTGCAGGCTTCTTGGCTGCTTTCTTCGCAGGGGCCTTGGCGGGCTTTTTAGCGGCCGCTTGCTTCGCAGCCTTCTTGGCGATGACTTGCTTCTTCGCGGCCTTCTTTGCCGGTTTCGCTGCGCCCTTTTTCCCACTCCTCGTGGCGGTGGCCTTCTTGGACGCCTTGACCTTCTTGCCAGCTTTGCGCGTCAGCGTCTTCACAGCCTTCTTCGTGGCTTTCTTGGCAGTCTTCTTGGCTGCCTTCTTCGCAGCCTTCTTGCCCTTGGCGGTTTTCTTAGCTCGCGTTGCCACGACGAATTCCTTTACGGCTTCTCGAATTTTTTGAATCGAATCTGCGCCTAGCGCGTTGCATCCGCAAGCCAGCCGAACACCGAGAAAACCAAGGGCTTTCGCTCCAGATTGTAGGTTTCGGTGTCACGCGCGGCGCGGACGATCTTTTCCCATACCTCGGCTAGGCGCGCAAGGCGCGGCAGGTTCTGGTTGGCATTGGCCTCGTCCGCATGCAGGCGTTCCGCGATCCAGCGATCGATGCCGTCGATGAAGGCGGCGAGCGCGACGCGGTCGCTGGTGCCAAGCGAATCGCCGAGCGTGTGCAATTCGCGCGGATCGACCTGAGGCAGGCGCGCGAGCAGCGCGGCCGTGCGCTGCTGAAGCTTCAGCGCGTCGCCGCCCAGCAACGTCAGGGCCCGTGCAACGCTGCCCTCGGAGGCCCCCGCCGCCTCGCGCAGCGCAGGATCGTTCGGATCGTGCTCGGCCGCCGAAGCTGCGGCCGCGATCACATCATCCGTGGCAAGCGGGCGCAGGCGAAGCTTGCGGCAGCGCGACTGGATCGTGGCCAGCACGCGCGCCGGCGCGTGGCTCACCAGAAGGAACAGCGACCGCTGCGGCGGTTCCTCGAGAATCTTCAGAAGCGCGTTGGCCGCGTTCGGATTGAGTTCGTCGACGGTGTCGACGATGCAGACACGCCAGCCTTCGGCGGCGGCCGTCGAGCCGAAGAAGCCGATGGTCTCACGCGTCTCGTCGACGGTGATCACGGTGCGCATCACGCCGCGGTCGTTGGCAGTACGCTCCAGCGTCAGCAGCCCGCCATGCGAGCCGACCGCCACCTGCCGCGCGAAGGCGTCATCGGGACCGATTGCAAGGCTCTCGGCGCGCTGCACGGACGCTAGCAGCGGCTGGCCATGGGCGAGCACGAAGCGCGCCATGCGATAAGCCAGGGTTGCCTTGCCGATCCCTTGCGGACCGCCAATCAACCAGGCATGCGGAATCCGCCCGCTGCGATAGGCCGTCAGCAGCGCCGTCTCGGCCTCGCGATGTCCGAACAGACGGCTGGTCTCGCGCGGATGCGGAATGGCGCTTTCACGCTCGGTCTGACGCGGGCTCATGCGGAAACCACCGAGGCCGGTGTGGGCAGCAGACGATCGCGCAGCGCCGTCCAGACTCGGGCCGCAACAGTATCCGGGTCTGAATTGGCGTCGATCAGCACGCAGCGCGCGGGCTCGTCCGCGGCGATTCTGCGATAGGCCTCGCGCAGGCCCTGGTGGAAGCTGAGCTGCTCGCTCTCGAACCGGTCGGCCGTGCCGCCGCCGCGGCGCGTGGCGGCGCGCTGGAGACCGATCTCGACCGGAAGGTCGAGGATGATGGTAAGATCCGGCTTGAGGTCGCCGATGGTAACCCGCTGCATCGCGTTGATGAGGCCGGCGGGCACACGGCCGAGGCTGCCCTGATAGGCCCGCGTGGAATCGGCGAAGCGGTCGCACAGCACCCAGGTGCCCT
Source organism: Bradyrhizobium tunisiense (assembly GCF_042263385.1). NCBI lineage: Bacteria > Pseudomonadati > Pseudomonadota > Alphaproteobacteria > Hyphomicrobiales > Nitrobacteraceae > Bradyrhizobium > Bradyrhizobium tunisiense. The sequence continues at coordinate 862,796 of NZ_JBHLEV010000002.1, read as the reverse complement.
GGTTGAGCGCAGGCAGGATCACGGTGCGGACATGGTCATCGCGTGCCGCGGCAAACAACAGCGTTTCGGCTTCGGGCCCGAGCAGCTTGCCCATGCCGGACAGCACCAGATGACGCATGATCTCGGCCCCCGGCGAGCCGCCCGGCTCACGCGTGACCCGGATGCGCAACTTCGCCTGCTTGAGGCGGTCGGCGAGCTTCTTGATCTGGGTCGACTTGCCGGTGCCCTCGCCGCCTTCAAAGGTGATGAAGCGTCCGCGTCCGGACGGCCGCTGTGCCGCGCTCTCACTCATGATCAGAGCTTCTCGGCGCCTGCGCGGAACATGCCGATCACGAGCTCGCTGGCGCCGTCGATCGCGCGCCGCACGGTCGAGCCGGTCCCGATCGCTTCAGCGGCATAGACCGGCGTCTCCACCGCGATGTTGCCACTGCGCCAGACCCTGACCACGCCGACCCGCTGGCCCGCCTCGACCGGCGCCCGCACCGGGCCGCTATAGACGATGCGCGCAATCAGCTTGTCGTTGCCGTTCTTGTGCACCATCACCTTCACCGGAGTCTTGGCGACGAGCTTGACCGAGCGGCTCTCGCCGCCAAACACCTTGGCGTAGCCGACGGGCTGCTCGGCCGCGATCAGCGTACGGGTCTCGAAATTGCGAAAACCCCATTCCAGCATCTTCCTGGCTTCGGTGGCACGATCATCGGGATCGTCGAGCCCGTTGACGACGACGATCAGCCGCGTGCCGTTCTGCACCGCCGAGCCGACCATGCCGTAGCCGCCTTCCTTGGTGTAGCCGGTCTTGAGGCCGTCGGCGCCCTCCATCGAATTGAGCAGTGGGTTGCGGTTGGGCTGGCGGATCTTGTTCCAGGTGAACTCCTTCTCGCCGAACAGTTTGTAGAATTCCGGGAAGTCGAGAATGATATGCCGGGCCAGGATGCCGAGCTCGCGCACCGTCATTTTGTTGGCGGGATCGGGCAGCCCGCTGGAGTTGCCGAAGGTCGACTTGGTCATGCCGAGCTCGCGGGCGCGCTTGGTCATGAAGTCGGCCGCGAAGATCTTCTCGTTACCAGCCATGGCCTCCGCAAGCGCGATGCAGGCGTCGTTGCCGCTCTGGATGATCGCCCCGCGCAGCAGATCGTCGACCGAGACCTTGCTATTGATCGCAGCGAACATGGTCGAGCCGCCCGAGGGCGCGCCGCCCCGGCGCCAGGCGTTCTCGCTGATCCGGTACTCGTCGGTCAGCTTGATGTCGCCCTTCTTGATGGCATTGAAGACCACCTCCGCGGTCATCAGCTTCATCATGCTGGAGGGCGCGCGCAGCTCGTCGGCGTTCTTCTCGAACAGCACGCTTCCGCTGGAGGCTTCGATCAGGATGGCGGTCGGAGCATCGCCGTCGAAGCCGGCATCGTCCGTCTTCTTGGCGCCCTGGACGCTCTGATTGGCGGCCAGAACCGCCCCACCCCAGCTTATGCCTACGGCCAGAACCGTCGCGATCAGCCCGCGCACCAGCGCTCCGGCGGTGAAGCGGGTGCAACGAAGCGAAGAGGGACGTAATGCCATGGCCAAGCCCTGAGAGCGGCGTTCTAACAGTTGGAACCGGTGCGAACAACACGAGGTTGGACGCTTGCCGCGAGATTGCACGATTCTCGCCGCGCCCCTATCGTGGCGCCTCATGTTTCTCGACCAAACCCCTGAAACAAGGCGGAAAAGCGATGTCTTCCACCCGCGTGATCAAGACCAACGGCATCGATCTCTTTGTCCGCGAGGCCGGCCAGGGTCCGCTGGTGGTACTGTGCCATGGATGGCCTGAGCTGTCTTACTCCTGGCGCCACCAGATCCCTGCGCTGGTGGAAGCAGGCTTTCACGTCGTCGCCCCCGACATGCGCGGCTATGGCCAAAGCGCCGCGCCGCCTGACGTTGCCGCCTATTCGATCTTCGACACGGTCGGCGATGTCGTCGGCCTCGTGCAGGCGCTCGGCGAGACCAAGGCGATGGTGGTCGGTCACGATTGGGGCGCACCGGTCGCCTGGCACGCGGCGTTGTTCCGGCCCGACATCTTCACTGCGGTCGCCGGCCTGAGCGTGCCGCCGCCGTTCCGCGGCCGCGGCAAGCCGCTCGATTTGTTGCGCCAGGGCGGCGTGACCAATTTCTACTGGCAGTACTTCCAGACGCCCGGCGTCGCCGAGGCCGAGCTGGAACGCGACGTCGCCCGCACCATGCGCATCGTGCTCGGCGGCCGCGGCCTGGCCGACCCCTCCGCCGCCATGTTCGTGCAGGAGGGCAAGGGCTTTCTCAGCCATGCCACCGCCGAGGAGCCGCTGCCCGGCTGGCTCAGCGAGGCCGACCTCGCCTACTTCACCGAGAGCTTCCGCAAATCCGGCTTTCGCGGCGGGCTGAACTGGTACCGCAACATCGACCGCAATTGGGAGCTGACGGCGCCCTGGCAGGATGCGCAGATCCGACAGCCGTCACTGTTCATCGCTGGCTCGAAGGACGCCGTCATCACCGGCCTGATCGGCGCCAAGCGCGTCAATGAGCTCGAGCGCGTGCTGCCCAATCTGAAGCAAAAGCTGATCATCGAGGGCGCCGGCCATTGGGTGCAGCAGGAACGGCCCGACGAAGTGAACGCGGCGCTCGTGAGGTTCTTGAGGGAGAGCGCGGCCTAGTAGAGGCCGCGACCGCTCAGGATGTTGCGGGCCTCGGCGGCGCCGTCGGCCGATGAGGACACGTTCTCGGCGGCGTAGCGGCCCTCCCCGTCGTAGGACACCGCACGGGTGTTCTGGACCGCCCGGCCGCGGCCGCGGCTCGAGGCGGACATTTCCGAGGTCGCGTTGAGCGAGGCCATATCGGCGGAGGTGTTGCCGAGATTATAGGGCCGCCCCTCCGGCATCGGCACGTCGCCGCGAATGGCACCACGGCTCGATCCCGGCAATTCCGGCACGAAGGGCTTTGCCGAGGCAACGCGGACCATCGAGGGCGATGGCGCCGGAACGCCGGTACGCAGGGTTGCCAGAAGCTGGCGGTCGTCGGAGCCTTCAAGCGGTGCCCGGCCGACATATTCGACGCGGACCTTGGCGACGCCATGGCCTTTGAATTCAAGCAGTTCGGCGGCCTTGTTCGAGACGTCGATGAGGCGGTTGCCGTGATAGGGCCCGCGGTCATTGACGCGGACGATCAGCGACTTGCCGTTCGAGACATTGGTCACCCGCGCATAGGACGGCATCGGCAGGGTCGGATGCGCCGCCGTCAGCGACGTCATGTCGAACACTTCGCCATTTGCGGTCAGGCGGCCGTGGAAGTCGTCGCCATACCAGGAGGCCATGCCCTCGGCGCGATAGTTGACGTCCTCCTCCGGCACATAGGTCTTGCCCGCCACGACATAGGGCTTGCCGACGCGGTAGGCGCCGCCGCCCTTCGGGACCGGGTCCCCGAAAGCCACAACCCGGGGGCTCGAGGACACGCCGTATTTCGGATCGACGCGGCTGGCGAATTTGTTCGAGGAAGCGCAATTGGCAAGCGCAAGGCAGGTCGCGGCCGCCGCAACGCCGCGCGCCGCCCGCAAAACCGAATCTGACCGTCGGATCCCCATGCGCCCCAAATACCACTTTGCCGGAGGTCTACCCAACCCGTGATGGCTACGGGGAGTGCAGTCCGGTCCTTCAATCCGAAGCGGCCCACCACCGCATCGGAAGCAGTAACGATAACGCAACCCGAACACGGCGGAAATGGGGAGCCCGCAGCGATCCCGCCGGCATGGTAAACGGGACGTTCGCATTTTTCCGTTGTTCTACGGGGCAATGGCGCCTGCGCTGTACCACGGCTGGACATTCTGTTGCGCCAAATCCTCACTCCATCCCCATTGTCGCGCCGCTCGCCGAAATTCTTTTGACTGTGCAAGGCCGCACGCGTTTTCTCGCATGCAAGGGCGGGATTTGGAATTTAACGATGATCGAGACGGTTTCGGCACTGATGGGTCTGGTAAGCGCGGGGATCTTCCTGGCCCATGCGTTTGAAGGCTATCGCACGAGGGCCTGAGGCACTCACGCGAACGGCAAGCATCACCTCTTTCAAGACGGCGCGTTCGGCGAATTTTTTGATCGATCCGGTCGAGCATCGAAGACAAGAGCGACAGGTGTCCCATGCGCAACCATGACCTGGTATCCGATAGCTTCCTGGCATTGACCGCCAGCGGCTTGGTCCTGCTCTGCTCGAGCCTCGTGGCACTGGCCTTCGCCTGAACACAGCCACGCTTTCCCGTTTTCCAACGGCAACTACACCGCGATGCAGCATCGCGATCACCTCGGGATCGCCCTGCTCCCGTTCAGTTGATTGAATTTCCGCTTTCGACGCCTCGACTCATTTCAAGAGGCCATCACCACCGAAGGTGAAGCAAATGCTTGCTGAGAAATTTTTCCTGGTTCTGGAATCCCTGATCCGCGGCGACCGCACCTACCCCGACGGAAGTCCCCGGGTCATCAGCACTTCGCCGCACATACCGGCGAAGCTGGCCGGTCAGAAATAGCCGCACCGCCGGGCGCACGTGCCGCTCAGCGCACGCCCAGCAGGGAGCGGCGATAGAAGTTGTCGCGGGCCTCGTTCTGGCAGACGAAGCTGCCGTCGAACCCCTGGCCGTACCGCTTCTGACCCTTGCGGTAGTAAAGCGCTTTCCTGAAATCGAGCCAGACCACCTTGTCGTGCGGACAATGACGCTGCGCCTGCTCCTCGTAACGGAACGGCGTCAGCGGTGTCGCCGAAGCCTCGACGGTGCCGGAGCCAACCATGATGGCGCCGCCGAGCGCGATCCCTCTGGCCCATCGACCGAAGCCGCCCCTGCTCACTCCCCGCCTCCCGTTCCCGGCCGTCGCATGATGGCCGCGAAGCACGCTAGCACGAAAGGCCGCGAGCTGCCGAAGGCCCGCGCGCGTGCAGCCGCACAAGCTCGGCGCCAGCCAAGCCGGCTAGGTGGAGACCGTTAACCACTCGTTAAGCAGACTCAGCGCCGCATGACTGCGGACACACCGAGAGCTGACGCATGAACAAAGAGCTGCGGGAGTTTCGACGGCTTGAACGGGTCTGCCTGGAGCAGGCCGCCCTCTCCACCATGGACCTGACCCGAAGCGGGCTGCTCAAGGTCGCCGAGGACTGCCGCATCGCAGCCGAAGCGATCGAGGCGCGATCGCCCCGCGGACCCTTCGTGGGGGCGGTCCAGGCGCTCGTCCTGGCCCTGAGCGCAACGCGGATGTCGAACCGGCACTAGCCGGTCAGATCGCCTCAGGAGACTGGCTGGCGCAAGGCCTGGGAAGTCACCCTTTTGCCGCCGCGGCTTCGCGTGCGAGGCGCTCGGCTCGCAGCCGCTCTTTGTTGTCGTAAAACGCCTTCTGCGCAACTTCATGGTCGCGCATGGCCTTTTCGGCCTCGATCCGGCGTGCGGCATCGCGCGCCTGGCGCTGCTCGGGGGTCAACGGTTTGCGTCGGAAGGAAAGGTCTTCAGTCATGCCAGGAGAACGCGGTGGCGAGGAAAAAGTTCCGCGTGCCCGCTAAGCGGCATGGCGCCCCGCCCTCAAATTTTGCCAAAACAACCCCATGCACAGTAGCCAAGCCCTTCTGCAACAAGGGTTTTTCCATCGCCTCCGCGCTCGCTGGCCCGTCAGGGCAAAGCGGCGGCGTTCCACTCAATTCGGACATTCGGTCGGCGTCGTCAGCGCGCGACGTTGCTGGTCAGTCGCAGAAGCGAACAGCAGGAAAGGTCTTCATCGAGGAGCCGTTGATCCCGCGGACCGGCGCTCGAGCTCGTCTGCGGTGAACCAGAGCCAGCAAGTGAATACCCGAGTTCGCATCGGCGCCTTCCTTCCCGCCCTGAGACGACCTGACGGTCGTCGGATCTCCAAGACCAAACTCGGAGTTCCAGCCAACGGTCAGCATAGCAACAAAGTCATCGCAGGCGCTCTGCCGTTGCTTAAGCAGAAACTGAAGCTTCAGCTGTACACGGCTTCATGCGCTCACTAAGCTGGCAAAGGCTTAGCGCGATAAAGGATGCTCCGAACGTTGGCGTAGCACAGAAGAGCGCAATGAAGTCAGAGGGCCGGCTTGAGTAAACCCAACGACATCGCCAAAGAGCGCGATCACGCCCGTCTGGCAGATTTCATTCGGCAGAACCAGGCCGCGATCATCGACGAGTGGATCCAGTTTGCGGGTACGCGCTCGCCTGCCAGCGACGGCATGTCGAAGCTCGCTTTGAAAGACCACATTGTTGATATTCTCAACTTCGTCGCTGCGGACTTGGCGTCCGCGCAAACGCCACACGAACAGGTCGATAAATCTCACGGCCTGAGCGACGGTGCCGGGCCTTTTCGTCATACCGCAGCGGAGGTGCACGCCGCTCTGCGTCTCGCGGACGGCTTTGACATCGATCAAATGGTTTCGGAATACCGAGCATTACGAGCAAGTGTCGTCAAGCAATGGGTGGCTGGCCACAAAACTCTTGCCACCACCGATATCGATGATCTCACCCGCTTCAACGAGTCTATAGATCAGGCGGTAACGGAATCGGTCGCTCACTATACGAAAACGATCGATAATTCGCGAAACCTGTTCCTAGGCATCTTAGGTCACGATTTGCGCAATCCGATAGGGGCTGCTTCCATGGCCGCTCAACGGATGGAACGATGGGGAACGAGCGATCCCAAGCAGGCGAAAGTGGTGTCTGAGCTGGTCCGGACCACCGAGCGTGCGACGCGCATTCTGAATGATCTGCTTGATCTCACCCGATCGTCTTTCGGAACTGATATCCCGATTACGAAAGCAAAGAGCGATATCGCGAAGCTCTGCCAGACGATTGCAGATGAGCTGCGGAGCATCAATGAAGCCCAGGTCGTAAAGGTCGAACTCGAAGGCGATCCAGTTGGTTTTTGGGACGCGGCTCGGATGGGACAGGTGCTATCCAACCTGATGGGCAACGCGATCCAGTACAGCGATTCATGCAGTCCTGTCACAGTGGCGATCGCGGGCAACGATCCCGACGCGGTCACCTTGAATGTTCACAATTTTGGCCCGACCATTCCTGTTGAAAACCAGAGGGCTATTTTCGAGTCGGGGGTACGTGGGCAGGTCAATGACCCCGGCGGGCATACCCATCTCGGGCTGGGCCTTTATATCGCGAGGCTGATTATCGAAGCTCATGGTGGCAAGATCTCTGTCACCTCGGATGAGAAGAAGGGCACAACCTTCACTGTTCAGCTGCCGCGCGCGTAGCTTTGAGCCAGCGAAATTACGCTGCGCAGATCGCTGCCTGGTTAATTCATGTCGCATTCTCCCATCGTGATCTCTCCGAGAGAGACGATCGGGACGAACTCTATTCCAATGTCTTGAAGGCGCCGGCGCGAGATGCACCCGAGTGGCCTGTAAACAAGAGCCGAACTCTGCCCTCCATCGGCGTCCAAGTAGACCCCACGGATGACGACCCGGTGATAGTTCAAAAGGGCCGCAGAGCTGCGCTTACTCTCGGCGGTCGACATGGATGATGTACGCAACCTAGATCTCGATGTCTGCAATGACAGGCAGATGGTCTGAATAGGCCCTCGCCTCTGCGTCGGTCCAGACTTTCCCGATCCGGCTGTCGGACGTTGCGTAGATGCGGTCGAGCCGCATCAGGGGCAAGCGCGACGGGAAAGTTCGAAGCCGCGTACGGTTTGGACAGACCTGCGCCAGGACCCGCCGCACCGATCTGACCCAGAACCAGTCGTTGAAGTCGCCGAGGACGACGGTCCTTGCCGGCCTCACCAGGCTCACCAGAGCCCGGGCTTGCGCATAGCGTTCGTGGATGCTCAGGCCGAGATGCGTGGCCACCACGCGCACGTCGCCGGCAGGCGTCAGCAAATCCGTGGCAATCGCTCTGCGCGGCTCCCGCTCGCGATACGACACGTCGACGATCTCGGGCACGCCGGAGAATGGAAAGCGGCTCAGCAGCATCTGACCGTAATCGCCGTCCTCGGTGACGATCGACTTGGCATGCACCCGGTGATCGCCGACGACGCTCGCCAACTTCGCGAACGGATCGTCTGTCCGCGATCGCGAATCCACCTCCTGGAGCGCGACGACATCGGGGGTCCATTTGCGCAGGATGGAGCAGACACCTTCCAGATCGAACTTCGGATTGAGATTGAACGTGCCATGCACGTTCCACGTCATGAAGCGCACCGACGCCATCAGCGTCTCCCGGCAAGCCAGGTCGCGACGAACTGTGCGCCCGCGCAGATCCCGAGCCAGCCCAGGAACGCCAAGACGAGCAGCAACATGTTGGTCCAGGACGCGTTCCTGGCGAGATCCGCGATCTGGGCGCCCAGAACGGCCATGGCGAGGATCCCGGGCGTCATGCCCAGCAACGTGCCAACCATGAAGTCACGCAGGGGCAGCGTGCTCGCGCCGGCCACGACGTTCACCACCGAGAACGGCGCTATCGGAATCATCCGGATGACGACGACGGCCAGAATACCCTTGCCGACCACACGTTCCTGGATGCGCGCGGCACGTCGCCCCAGCAAGCGCTGAAGGCGCTCTCGGCCGAGCACCCGTCCGATCGCAAAAAGGACGAGAGCGCTGAGGAATACGCCCACCATGGCGCTGACGAAGCCCAGCCATGGCCCGAGTGCGGCAGCCGTTGCCGCAATGAGGACGAGAACCGGAAAGATGACCAGCCCTCCGAGAACAAAGGCGGCGATCGCGAGCGGCGGCCCCCAGACGGACTGCGAATAGGCAGACAGGAGCGCCGAAACATGGCCCGTGTCGGCGTAGTTGCTCAAGGACGTGTAGGACCAGGCCATCCCCAATCCCAAAAGACCCACGGCGATCGCGACGATCCCGATGATCGTCTTCGTAGTCCACATGCGCGACGCAGCGCGTTCCAGATGAAGCGGCAGTTCGGGGTCCGCCACCGGCTGAACCATGTTGGCCAGTGTGCTGGTCAGGACGGAAGACTCTACTTTCCGCAACGTCTTTGCTGCCCCATCGGCCTTGGATACGTCGTCGAGCAGAGCGAACAGCCGCGGCTCGTTATGCGCGATGGTCTCCTCGTCGAGGCCGCAGAAGTGGGCGATCAGGCGACGTCGCACCGAAATGATGAAATCCCGATGCTCATCGGTGGCGGCTTCAAAGATGAGATCGCATTCGCTGTCGGCTCCCATCGACCGATTGTTCAGATTGGCCGAACCGATCCTCAATATCCGGTCGTCGACGACCAGAAGCTTGCTGTGCACCATCACGGCGGCTTCCTTGTTGCCACTGCGCGAGACCGGGTAGACAAAGCGGATGCGATCGGCCACGCCGACATCGCTGAAGCAGTCGATGAAGGCGCCCCGGCCGTTTTGCATGGCTTGGGATTCCAGCCACGAGGAATGCAGTTTCGGCGCGACGATCAGGACCCGAAGCGACGGCACGCGACGCATCTGCTCCGCCAATACGCGCGCCATCGTAGTGGCGCTGGTGAACTGATTTTCGACGTAGACGAAGCTCGTCGCCGACCGGATCGCTGCGATGAACGAGCGTTCGACCTCCCTGATGGTCGAGCCGGCGGGACAGACCACCTCGGTTCTGGCGATCCCCACCGGCATGTGCTCGGCCTCGACCGGCACATTCGCCGGCCAGCGACTGCTCTTCAGCGCGCGCCGATCATCGACCTGTTGGCCGGCCGCACGCCAGCGTTGCTCCGCGAGCTCGAACAGCTGCTCTGCGGCGTCCCCGTCGACCATGCATTGAACATCATGAAACGGCGGGTACGGCTTGCCCTGTGGGTCGCAGCGCAATGCGTGATCTGCGCGATGGTCACTCGTGTCCCAGCGCCTGATGGTCAGATCAAGCCCGCCGACGAACGCCAGTGAACCGTCGACACAGACGATCTTCTGGTGTTGGGCGGAGCCAAACGGAAGTGTGGAATCCAGATGAAAACGGACGCGGCCATCCGTGTCGGCCGTGAATTTTGCCGCGGAATTCCATTCCCTTTCGGAGGCATAAAACGAGACGAAGTCCCAGGCGAGGATGTTGATCTGCAAGGCGGGATGCCTTTGAACCAGCGCGCGCAGGAACGGGCCAAGCTGTTCCGGCAAGCCGTCGTCCGCATGTCCGGCAGCTCCGACCAGCCTGGTCTCGCTATGGATATCCCATCCGATGATGTAGACGAGATCCTGCGCCTCCAGCAGCGCCTCCCGGAGGGCCCCGAAATAAGCGGCGGCATCGTTCAGAACCGCGACACGCTGCGCCTTGCACCGCCGCCAGACGGTGTCGCCGGGGATCAGGGTCGATGAACTCTGAAGCAGATGGACCTCGCAATTTGCATTCGCGTCTAAACGCGGTGGATGCTCAAGGGGTTCCACGGCTTCAGGAACGGAGGCGGCTGTTCGGCGGACGCATGGCGCTCGCTCGGCGCAGTCGCCGAGTGCCGCTATTTTGTTCGGATATTCTGTGCACCGGCGTCCCTCAGGACGTCCGCGATCTTCTCAGGGGCATCGCCGTGAAAGTCCACGGAGACCTCGATCAGACCCTCCAGCTTCTGCCGGCCCTCTGGCGCCGGCGCGGATTTGGCGTCGCTACCTGCCGGACGCGTCCCCGCCGTGTTGGCGCCGCCGGCGGGCTGAACGAAGACATCGCTCCGCGGCACGCCGCATTCCTGCACAACATGCTCAACCGCAAGCTCGGCGACGCGGCGCGTGTCGAATTCTCCGATGATCGTGCTTTCCAAGGGCGCGCTCCGTGGGTGGACGAGATTGCGAACAACGGGCCAACCAAGGGCCAGGTTCCTATAGGCCTGGCGACCTCCAGCCCGCGGGTGCATAGGCTCGAACCGTCCTCGGCGCTGGAAGTCAGAACGGAAGCTCAGCCCGTTGTCAGTTCCGAACGCGCCGTGCGGCGGCAATCGCAATTTCGTGAGACCACCAACATCATTGAGACAGGTCAATACGAGCCGGCCGAAGCTCTGGGAACCTTGCGCCGGCAGCAGATGGAGACGGCCATGTCACAGCAGAGCAGCATGCATTTCTACCTCAATTGGGCCAAGGAGCGGATCGACGAAATGGATGCAGCCTTGGCTTCGTTCGAGGTCAAGGCCGGTCAGGCCAAAGCCGAATCCAAGGTCAAGACCGATCAGCTCCTGTCCGATCTGACGAAGCGCCGCGACGAGTTTCAGGCGGCGCTCAAGACCCAGGCGGCAGCAGGCGAAGCCGCCTGGACGGACGCCAAGGCCGATCTGGAAAAGCAATGGGCTGGATTTGAAGCCCAGGTGAAGACCTACTTCGAGGGCGCAGGCAAGCAGCTCGAGCAGCAGCAGGCCACGTTCAAGGACGTTGCCGCCGCACAAGCCAAGGCCTGGCGCGAAGCCGCGGACAAATTCCGCGAGGCCGCAGGCAAAGTCGCCGCAGCCCGCACCGTCGATGTCGACGCGGCGCTCAAGCAGATGAAATCCGATGCGTCAGAAGCAGAAGCGCGTCTGCAGAAGCTGAAGCAGGCCGGCAGCGAATCCTGGTCGGTCCTGAGCGCCGCGCTCGCCGAATCCCGCAGGGCGTTCGACCAAGCGAACCAGGCCGCGTGGGACGCATTGAAAGGCGGGAATGTGAAGAGTTGAGGTTGTGTGGTGAGCCTGCCCGGATGGATGCAGGAGTGCGCTTGGCGCGGCTGTGGCTCATACGCCCTTTCCTGCCGTCACACGCGGGCGGCGGCACGATCAGGGCTGACGCCAACCTGACCCCGTCCCGCCAACCCCGGGATTGATGGCCAGCGACGCTCCAGCAGCGCCGCCGGCTTCATAGGCCGTCATCGACACCATCCGGCCCGTGCTGCGCTGGCTCCGGAGCTTGAGGTCGAGCTTGTCGAATTCTGTGTCGACCACCGAGGTCTTGAGGACGACCAGCCCGCGGCCAGTGCTTTCGTTGACCTGATCGCGACCGGCCTTGATCGCCACTAGCCTGTCCGCGATGGACGCCACCATCCCGAGCGTGAAGGAGGCATTGGCCAGATGCCGCTCCTGGTGCCGGAACCTGCTGTAATCGACCGAGGTCTTGAAGCGCCCAAGTTCGGCGCGCACGGCGCCGTCGATCAATTCGGCCAGATAATGCGCGACCTCGACATCCGCGCCGAGACCAAAGAACACATAGCTGTTCTCGCCGGCCACATTCTTCTCGCGCCAGACCCGGCAATCGCAGAAATGAGCGATCGCGCCGATGCAGTCGTCCAGGGGAATTCGCTTCTTGCGGCGGGTCTCGAAGACCCTCCGTTCGCACGGCGAGGCGCGCAGCTCGACGTCGGAGAGCGACAGATCGTGCCGATCCAGCAGCTCGGCGACCTTGGCGGCGGCCGACAGCGCCTCGTCCTCGGTGCAGCCATTGGCGATCGTCTTGGCGCGCAACGCCTGGATGCGAAGCTTGAGCTTGTCGAGCGCGGCCGGAGTGGACGTCTGATTCACTGGTCACCTGTCTGGGAAAGCCTGGCCGACGGATCTCGGTTGGATTGAGTGGCGGAAGGGCACCACATCTTCTTCTTGCCTTCACGATCGGGATATCGGACAGCGGTTGGTAGAAGGCTGTCATCACAGAAGGTCATGGAATGTCGAATAGGCGGTGGATGATCATCGTGCTGGTTACCGTGCTCGCTGTTTGCGCGATCGTGGCGGGCGCTCGGTACTATCTAAGCAAGTGCCACGGCATGGACGCGTGCGCAGCCGCGGAAGCCGAAAGCCATGAGCGCGATAAGCCCGCCGAGCCACAATAGATATTTTGGATGCTTGGCGTCTCAGACGTTGCGAATGTTGCCATGCCCAGCGCACTTTATATTCAAACCTTGGAACACCACTGACAAACTAGGCTCTTATCGGCACCACGTTGCCGCCCTGCCCCACCGGCGCGCCGGTAGTGGGCCGCCTCGACCTTGTCGGACCCGGTATGCGCCGGCGCCATCTCCGACATCTCGTTCGGGTAACTGATCTGCTCGATGCGCCAGTCCTTGAAGGTCGACTGGAGCCATGGACGGTCAGGTTCTTCCTCTAAGGCTCACAGAGTGGAGGCGGCTATAGTGCTGGCGGAAGGGGTGTCCTCGCGCATCAAATCTAATTACTTGAATTATCTAAGTTTTTAGATCTGAGGTCTTCCTACCTACAATCCTGACCACAACATGAATCCGGAGCGAGACCATGAGTGAAAAAGCTTGTGCGCTTTGTCGCGCAGATCGCCCCGGCCCTCAAGAGCCCCTGGACGCGCGGAATCTTTCAGGAAGAGCAGATGGAGAAAATTTGCCGGGATTTGGCTGCTGCGACAACCGATCCCGTCGAGCGCGCCGCGCTGCTCGAGCTGGCGGAGAACTACGGGCAGAGCTCGCGAAGCTGAGTCTTCCACATCCACGACCCGCAGTAGCTCGCACTCGTCCCGGACCGCTAGGAATCGATAATTTGACTCTCGCGAGCGGCGCGTTTCGATGGCGCTATGCCTCGCCGAAAACGCCACACGCCTACGCACCCTGATGGCCGTCCGCTCAAGATCACCTTCGGCACGATGCGCGGGATGGGCGTGCGCGGTGTGCTGGTTTATTGCCATTGTGGTCACCACATCGCTCTAGATGCCGATCGCTGGCCAGATGAGGTGCGGCTATCAGATGTCGAGCCAAAGTTTGTCTGTCAGGGATGCAGTAGCCGCGGCGCAGACGTGCGACCCGATTTCGAGCGCGGCAATCCGCGACTTGCGATCATAGGTGTGAAAGAGGACGGCAACTGAACCTGTCTCAAGTCCGCGACGGCTATCACCCTGCGCCGCAGCTTGACTGCAAGCGAGCGAAACTTGTCAGCAACTAGTCGGTTGCGCGCTCGCGTGTCTGGATCTGACGCGAGCAGCAGTTCTGCGTCATTGCCTTGCTGTTCCAGCAGCTCAATTTGCTCTTGCAGGTTGGTCATGAGACTTTCCCCTGTTGATGGGGGAACAGTGTTCCACGCCCTACCGTAACGTCCTGATCAATACAGACCACGTCTCGGAGAAACTAACGGACACGAGAACCGACCCACCGCCAAACGCGCGTTCGGACGATGGGCCGTCCCGGGTGGATGTCGCAACACCTGGAGTGTCGCGCCACAGACCGAAATCTCAATTCTCTCGGCTGGAGAGTCGTTCCTGTCGCCACGAGGCGGCCTTAGCTCATGTGTTCCCCGTATAAATACACACAGAAAGAACAAAGCGGGTGCGCTATTTCAAAATCTGTTCTGGGTCGGAGAACTACGGGCTTCCTCTTGCCCGACAAAAGGCCCGCCAGCGCGAACCGGCGGACCATTGATGCGGCTTAATGGCGAGCCTTGTCTTCTCGGTTGAGCAGCTCCAGTCGCCTTTCTAGCTCTTCTTTCTTTGCCAGGAGCCTCTCGGCGAGAATGTCATTGACGACGGCGTGGAGCTGCCAAAGCTCTTCGAGAGACATGCTCTCAAACGGCTTCCATACCATGGATCCCCCCGACTCACGAATTGCCCATAGCTTGAGGTCACGAGGGGCAGATGGCAACATCGGGATTGGTTGCGCGGAAAGTTACTACCTACGGCGCCGACCTAGTTTGTTGGAGGCTGAACGCCGCGACCTTGGCCGCGAGCGGCGCAACTGAGCTTGCGCTAATCGGCTTCGCAAGACGCTCAATTCAGCAATTTGAGATTCGAGAAATACTGTACGTTGGTGCAGAGCAACAGCGATTTCCAAGGTTCGATCGTAAATACTCATCACGACCTCAATACAATAGGACTGAAAAAAATCTCTACAATCTCAGCATTACGACAGTACACGGGCTCAGTTGCAAGGCGAATTCTTGAGCAGCGCAGTGTAGATAATGGACGGCCCCGGCCATGGGCTTCTAGGGGTGGGCGGCCGGGGCCGTTGGGATGCTTGGACCTGGGGAAGTTCAAGCGACTACGAGCTTACTCACAGCTTGAAGCGCCGTTCTGTTCGCTTCCGAACGCTGTCAGTACTCGCATCAGACATACCCATCCAGTTGCCAGCTTTGCGAGCCCACCTGCTCAAGCAGGCCTTCCATGTCGCCTATGCCGCTCTCGTCCGGTTCGGCGCCGTCGTGCTCGTCCTCCAGATCCTTCGTCCCGCTGGCGTCCCACGCGGTCTGATCGCCGGTCCAGTTGCGTCCATCAGGCCCGTAGAGGCTGGGATGCCGCTCCAGGCTGCCGAGGGAGGGCTCGTAGTCGCTTCGATCCGCCCCCTCGTCCTCGCAGCCCTCCTCGCC
This sequence comes from Bradyrhizobium tunisiense, assembly GCF_042263385.1. Lineage (NCBI taxonomy): Bacteria > Pseudomonadati > Pseudomonadota > Alphaproteobacteria > Hyphomicrobiales > Nitrobacteraceae > Bradyrhizobium > Bradyrhizobium tunisiense. Next base: position 847,564 of record NZ_JBHLEV010000002.1, on the reverse strand, counting down.
GCCCCCGCCCTCGCATTGGGCGCCTTCGTCATCGCACTCCTCCTCGAGCTCGTTCATGACGAAGGGATCTGATGCGTCGAGGACGGCTATCAGCCGATCGATCTCCGCGGCCGCCCTCCTCCTGAGTCTGGCAAGCCGCCTGAGGGCCTTTTCTCTCGCCCGCTCTTGTGCAGCCAGGCGCTTGCAAAGCTCTCCGGTGGACGGCCACAGCTCGGCTATGGCGTTTGGGTGTCGTATGACGATGGTCATGGTGGTTCTCTGGATTGACGGCTTCTCAGGGCCGGTTGCCAGTGGACAGCACTGGCGCCGGGAGTCTGAGAACATGGCCAGAGACCATGCGCGACGGCCTTCCCCTTTCGGGTCTTGTATAGCCGCCGCTCTCCCGGCATATCGGACTATTCCGGATTGGCAAGGATTGATTGACCGCAGGAAACACCTATTTTGAAAGGGTATTTCCGGGTTTTATCGATGATCTCGGAGGGATTTTTGGCGGAAGGGGTGGGATTCGAACCCACGGTACCCTTGCGGGCACGCCGGTTTTCAAGACCGGTGCCTTAAACCACTCGGCCACCCTTCCAAAACCCGTAATGGCTGTCGCTTAACGCAGTCGACCGCGCAAGGCAACGCCAAGTTCGCCTCGGGTCCAAACCTGTGCGGGCGGGGGCGCAGCAACGGCAGCTGACGAGGTGCGTCCAACTCGCATTTCAGCCTGCCCTAGCCAGTCGGGCAATCAACCAGCACGGCGCTTCGGATGTATTTGGTTCTCTGGCGGTCGCTGACATGGCGGCCGAATTGAGGGCTGAAATTGAGGTCATAGCGGCACCCTGCCCGCATGGCCTGGTAGATCGCGCCCCGCTCGATCACATAGCTTCCTTCCGGGAGCGTCTTGAGGCGAACCTGCGCGATCGTCTGTTCCTGGCCGTGGTCCGGGCCGAGATAGGTGACGCGGTCGGTCGAACCGACCGACCAGGCAATTGCAAACACGCAGGCGATCGAGGCAACGAGACCGGCGACCAGACCGAGTTGCGGTTGCGGAATGGCTTCCGAAGGCAAACTCATTTCGTTTTGTGTCGATCCACGCTTACCGGTTCAAACACCTCCTCATCGCGCAAGAGAAAACGGCGCCCCGCAAGGGAGCGCCGCGTGAATGGTCTTCGAAGTGCGTCGGACTCAGTAACCGCAGGACGCGCAGTTCATCTGCACCGGGGCGTAATAGGAATAACCCGGCGAGACCATCTCGACGCGCTGGCGCGTGGCGTATTGCGGCGGGATCTGCTGGTACTGCACGCTGGCCGGTGCGACCATCACGGTCTGTGGCACCATCACGGTGCGGTACTGCGCCGGCGTGCGATGCGCGACGACGGAGCCCGGCGAGACCATCACGGTCTCGTCGACGGTGCGGTATTGCGGCTGCACGTATTGCTGCTGATAGCAGGTCGTGCACGGCGGCGGCGTGTAGCAGTTGTAGCAGCCGGCGGAGGCTGCGCCCGTCATGGAAATCGCGGCGACGGCGGTCGAGAAAACAACGGCGAGAGTGCGAGACATTGTGGTGGTGCCCCAGTTGCCCGAAATGGATTTGCGAAGGTCGCCGCAGTATACGCCGCAAAACGCCGCTTTGCCGAAGTTCGTGGAGGCATCCTTAATGCGAACGGCCGGCTTTCGCCGGCCGTTCAGATCTTGTTGACCATGCGCGCGAGGCGAACGGCGCGTACTCAGTTCGAACGCCGCTTCACCTCACGCACCGCGCCGCGCGCGGCGCTGGTGGTGAGCGCAGCGTAAGCCTGCAGCGCGGTCGAGACGTTGCGCTTGCGGCCTTGCGCCTGCCAGGCGGCATCGCCCTTGGCCTCTTCGGCCGCGCGGCGCTTGGCGAGCTCCTCGTCGGAGACCTCCAGCGTGATGCTGCGGTTGGGGATGTCAATGGCGATGATGTCGCCGGTCTGTACCAGTCCGATGTTGCCGCCTTCCGCCGCTTCCGGCGACAGATGGCCGATCGAGAGGCCCGAGGAGCCACCCGAGAAGCGTCCGTCGGTGACGAGCGCGCAGGCTTTGCCGAGGCCCATCGATTTCAGATAGCTCGTCGGATACAGCATCTCCTGCATGCCGGGGCCGCCGCGCGGGCCCTCATAGATGATGACCACGACCTCGCCGGCGACGACCTTGCCGCCCAGGATACCCTCGACCGCCGCGTCCTGGCTTTCGAACACGCGCGCGGGACCGGAGAATTTCAGGATCGAGGCGTCGACGCCCGCGGTCTTCACGATGCAGCCGTCCTGCGCGAGGTTGCCGTAGAGCACGGCGAGGCCGCCGTCCTTGCTGAAGGCGTGTTCGAGGTCACGCACGACGCCCTTCTCGCGGTCGGCGTCGAGCTCGTCGTAGCGGCGCTCCTGGCTGAAGGCGACTTGCGTGGGAATGCCGCCGGGCGAGGCGCGGAAGAAGGTGCGGACCGCCTCGCTCTTGGAGCGCTTGATGTCCCAACGCTCCAGCGACTCCTTCATGGTCGGCGCATGCACGGTCGAGACCGAGGTGTCGATCAGGCCGGCGCGGTCGAGCTCGCCGAGAATGCCCATGATGCCGCCGGCGCGATGCACGTCCTCGACATGCACGTCGGCGACCGACGGCGCGACCTTGCACAGCACGGGCACGCGGCGCGACAAGCGGTCGATGTCCTGCATGGTGAACTTGACCTCACCTTCATGAGCGGCGGCGAGCAGATGCAGCACGGTGTTGGTCGAGCCGCCCATGGCGATGTCGAGCGTCATGGCGTTCTCGAACGCCTTGAAATTCGCGACGTTGCGCGGCAGCACGCTCGCGTCCTCCTGCTCGTAATAGCGCCGGACGAGATCGACGATGGTGTGGCCGGCCTCGACGAACAGGCGCTTGCGGTCGGCATGGGTCGCGACCACGGTGCCGTTGCCGGGCAGCGCGAGGCCAAGCGCCTCGGTCAGGCAGTTCATCGAATTGGCGGTGAACATGCCCGAGCAGGAGCCGCAGGTCGGGCACGCCGAGCGCTCGATCACCTTGACGTCCTCGTCGCTGACCTTGCTGTCGGCCGCCGCGACCATGGCGTCGATGAGGTCGACGGCCTTGGTCTTGCCGGCCAGCTTGACTTTGCCGGCCTCCATCGGCCCACCCGAGACGAACACGGCGGGGATATTGAGCCGCAGCGCGGCCATCAGCATGCCGGGCGTGATCTTGTCGCAATTGGAGATGCAGACGAGGCCGTCGGCGCAGTGCGCGTTGGCCATGTACTCAACGCTGTCGGCGATCAGCTCGCGCGACGGCAGGCTGTAGAGCATGCCGTCATGGCCCATGGCGATGCCGTCATCGACCGCGATGGTGTTGAATTCCTTGGCGACGCCGCCGGCCTGCTCGATCTCGCGGGCGACGAGCTGGCCAAGGTCCTTCAGGTGGACGTGGCCGGGCACGAACTGGGTGAAGGAGTTGACGACGGCGATGATCGGCTTGCCGAAATCGGCATCCTTCATGCCGGTCGCGCGCCAGAGGCCGCGGGCGCCCGCCATGTTGCGGCCGTGGGTGGTGGTGCGGGAGCGATAGGCTGGCATGGCGGTTTCCGTCCTCGGTTTTGGCCGGGCGGGCGAAAAAATATGAAGCCGCCTCAGACCTTTGTGGCCGGATAGCGCACGCCGGGAACGCGCGCAACGGGAACTTGGGCCGGACAGGGCTCCCCTGCTCCCGGCGCGGGGTTTGGGTCGCCGATCTGACCTCTCCCGTCATTCCGGGGCGATGCGCAGCATCGAACCCGGAATCCATCGAGCGGCACGCACGCGGCGAGATGGATTCCGGGTTCGCGCCTTCGGCGCGCCCCGGAATGACAGCAGGGGGCAGCCGGTCGCAGCCCTACTGCAGCGTCGGATCGAGCCGGTCGCGCAGCCAGTCGCCGATCACGGAGACCGCCAGCGTGGTGATCACGATGGTGGTGGCCGGCGCCAGCATGATCCAGGGCGCCCGGGTCAGGTATTCCCGGCCATAGCCGACCATGTTGCCGAGGCTGGTCATCGGCGGCTGCACGCCGAGGCCGAGGAAGGACAGGCCCGATTCCATCAGGATCACCTCGGGGAACACCAGCGTGGTCGAGACGATCAGGGTCGAGGCGATGTTGGGCAGGATGTGCCGGAGGTAGATCCGCGGCGGCGTCGCTCCGAGTTGGCGGACGGCGGCGGCATAGCCTTGCGCGTTGGCGGAGATGGCAAGTCCCCGCGCGATGCGGGCATAGCGCTCCCAGCCGAACAGTCCCATCAGGCCGATCAGAAGCGGCAGCGAATTGCCGAAGAAGGCGAGCACGGCGAGCGCCATGATCAGGAAGGGCATGCTGGCCTGGAAGTCGGTCAGCATCAGCACGAACTGCTCGACGGCCCCGCGGAAATGCGCGGCCAGGAAGCCGAGCGTGGTGCCGACCACGGCGGAGATCGCGGTGGCGCCGAAGGCGATCAGCAGCGAGATGCGGATCGAGACGAGCAGCCGCGACAGCACGTCCCGGCCGAGCTCGTCGGTGCCGAGCCAGTGCGCGGCATTGCCGGGCGCGGCCAGGCGGTTGCGCAGGTCGAGCTGGGTGAAACCGTAAGGCGCGATCTTCTCCGCGAAGGCCGCGATCACCAGCATGGCGACGATCCAGGTCACCGCGAGCGCGACCGAGACCGGGATTGCGGGCAGGCTGATGCGGCGGCGAACCGTTGTATCCTTCAGCGTCGCGTCGGTCATGCGTGGGCTCCCTTGGCGCGCAACCGCGGATCGAGAAAGCCGTAGAGAAAGTCGACGATCAAATTGGACGTGACCATGGTCATCGCCACCAGCAAGAGGATGCACTGCACGACGGCGAGGTCGCGGTTGGCGACGGCGACGACGAGCAGGCGCCCTACTCCCGGCCAGGAAAATACGCTTTCGACAACGACCGCGCCCGCGATCAGCGTGCCCACCATGAAGCCCAGAACGGTGACGGTCGGGATCGCTGCATTCGGCAGCGCATGGGACGTCACCACCTTGCGCCACGGAACACCCTTGGCGGAGGCGGTGCGGATATAGGGCTGGCCCAGCACCTCCAGCATCGCGCTTCGGGTGAAGCGCGCCAGCACGGCGGCACCGCCGAGGCTGAGCGTGACGATGGGCAGGATCGCGTGGCGCCAGCTGTCCTGGCCGCCCGACGGAAGCCAGCCGAGCTGCACGGCGAAGACGAGCACGAGCAGCAGCGCCAGCACGAAGCTCGGCACGGTGAAGCCGGCAACCGCCGTCATCATCACGGCGCGGTCGATCCCCGAACCCCGATGCAGCGCGGCATAGATGCCGGCGGGAACGCCGAGCGCGACCTTGAAGAAGAAGGTCGGCAACGTCAGCGCCAGCGTCGCCGGGATCCGCTCCAGCACGAGCTCGATCGCGGGCCGCCCGTCGCGCATGGAGCGGCCGAGCTCGCCCTTGGCGATGGCGCCGAAATAATCGAAATACTGGAACCAGATGGGATCATCGAGACCCCAGGCCTTGCGGAACGCGGCAAGCACCTCCGGCGGCGCCTCCGGTCCCAGGATCATCAGCGCCGGATCGCCTGACAACCGCAGCACGACAAAGGCGAAGGTGACGACGAGCACGATCGTGAGCGCCGCACGCCCGATGCGGATGGCGAAATAACGTCCCATCAGGCCGCGTCCCGCGTCTCGGCGCCGGTGACGAGGTGACAGGCGACCTGCCGGTCGCCGCCCACGGCCGCAAGCGCCGGTACCTCGCTCGCGCACCGCGCGATGGCACGCGGGCAGCGCGGATGGAACGCACAGCCTTGGGGGCGCGCCGCCGGGTTCGGCGGGTCGCCTGCGAGCACGATGCGGCCCGCGCTGCGGCGGCCCGGCGCGGGCGAGGCCGAGACCAGCGCCTGGGTGTAGGGATGCTCGGGCCGCGCGAACAGATCGTCCGCGCTGCCGATCTCGACGATGCGGCCGAGATACATCACGGCGACGACATTGCTGATCTGCCTGACGACGCGCAGATCATGGCTGATGAACAGCAGCGTCAGCGACAATTGGGCCTGGAGATCGCAAAGCAGGTTCACGACCTGCGCCTGGATCGAGACGTCGAGCGCACTGACCGGTTCGTCGCAAACCAGAAAATCGGGTTTCGTGGCGAGCGCGCGTGCCAGCACGATGCGCTGACGCTGGCCGCCCGAGAGCGCGCCGGGATAGCGCACGCCATGCGCGGGGGTCAGCTCGACCGCGCGCAGCAGCTCGCGAACACGGTCTTCGCGCTCGGCGGGCGTGCCAACGCCATGAATGTCGAGGGGCTCGCGGATCTGGGCCGCGACCGGCAAACGCCGGTCCAGCGCGCCGAGCGGGTCCTGAAAGATCATCTGCATGCGCGCGCGCTGCGCGCGCCATGCCGGCGTGGCCGGCGCAGCCATCGGCTTGCCGTCGAACCGCACCTCGCCGCGATCGGGCGGCTCGAGACCGAGCACGATACGCCCTGTCGTCGACTTGCCCGAGCCGGACTCGCCGACGAGGCCGAGCGTCTCGCCCTTGGCAATCGCCAGCGACACGCCGTCGACGGCATGAACGGCGGTGCTGCGCCCGAACATTCCGGAGCGCATTGCGTAGCTGCGCGAGACCGCGGACACTTCGACGAGCGACACACTCATTCGGCGGCGATCCCGAGCAGCGCGCGGCGCGACGCCTCGGCGCGGATGCAGGCGACGTTGCGGTCATGCGCGATCGGCGCCAGGGTCGGCGCGGCAAGGCCGCACGGCTCGGCCGCCAGCGTGCAGCGTGGCGCGAAGGCGCAACCGCTTGGCATGTGCGCGGGATCGGGAACGGTCCCGGGAATGGCCGTCAGGCGCCGCCGCGGCCCCTCGAGCGGCGGCAGCGCGCCGATCAGGCCTTGGGCATAGGGATGCACGGGATCGGCAAACAGCTGGTTGCTGGGTGCCTCCTCGACGATGCGGCCGGCATACATGACGGCGACGCGATCGCAATTCTCGGCGACGACGCCGAGATCGTGGCTGATCAGCACTATGGCCATGCCGAACTCGCGGCGAATGGTCGAGAGCAATTCCAGGATCTGCGCCTGGATGGTGGCATCGAGCGCGGTGGTCGGCTCGTCCGCGATCAGCAGGTCGGGATTTCCGGCAAGCGCCATCGCGATCATGATGCGCTGGACCTGGCCGCCGGAGAATTCGTGCGGATAGGCCTCCAGCCGCCGGCCCGCGTCGGGAATGCCGACGAGATCGAGCAGCCGTCGCGCTTCCGTCTTCACGGCGTTGCCTTGGAGGTCACGGTGCAGCGCCAGCGCTTCGCAGAGCTGCTTGCGGATGGTCAGCACCGGATTGAGCGCACTCGCCGGATCCTGGAAGATCATCGCGACCCGCCCGCCCCGCACCTGATCAAGCTCGGCGGCAGGAGCCCCGAGGATCTCTCGGCCATCGAGCTGCACCGAGCCCATGACCTGCGCGTGCCGCGGCAGCAGGCCGAGGGCCGCGAGCCACGTTACCGACTTGCCCGATCCGGACTCGCCGACGAGGCCGAGGGCCTCGCCCTTCTGCAAGCCGATGTCGACGCCACGCAGGACCGGCACGCCGCCAAAGGCGACGCGCAGGTTCTTGATGCTGACCAGCGGTGTCACGGCTTACGCCTCGAAATTGCCGGCGCGGAAATCCATCGCGAAGGCCGGCGATGCCTTCCACTTGATCGATTTCGGCTTGGCCGTGAAGGTCGCGTTCTGGTGCAGCACCGTATAGGCGGGATCCTCGCGCTCGGCGATCTCCAGCATGCGGCGGAACGCCTTCTTGCGCGCGGCGCGGTCGGTCGAGGTTTCCAGGAACTCCGAGAGCTTGTTCAGCTCGACATTGGTCCACTCCCCGATCTGCTGCTGCTGGCCGTTCGGCCCGTGCTGGGCGACCAGCGAGGAGACCGGATCGTTGAAGGCGGCCGAGTTCGACCAGTCGCGCACGGCCCGCGTCGGCCCGCGCTCCATGATCTGCGACCAGTTCTCCTTCGTCTCGATCTGGACGTTGAGGCCGACCGACTTCCACATCTCGACCAGCACCTGCGCGGTCGCGACCTGGTTGGTGTAGTAATTGTTGAGCAGACGATAAGGGATCGGATCACCCTTGTAATTGGCCTGCTTCAACAGATCCTGCGCGAGCTTGGGATCATACGCCGGCACGTTCCAATCGGCGTTGAACATGTCACCGTAGAATTCCCATTGCAGGCCCTTCGGCACGCGGGTGCGGCCGGCCCACAGGCTGTCGACGATCGCCTGGCGGTCGATCGCATGGGTGAAAGCGCGTCGCACAAGCGGATTTGCGAGCACCGCGTGGTTCTTGTCGAACACGGTCAGGCGGTGATTGAGGATGGTGCCGCCCTGCACCTCGAAAGCGGAATTCTTCTCGATGCCGGCGACCTGATCCGGCGGGATGTCGCAGGCGAACTGATACTCGCCCGAGAGCAGCCCGTTGATGCGGCTCGCGACCTCCGGGACTTCCAGAAAGCGGATGCGTTTGAGCGGCGGCCGCCCGCCCCAATATTCGTCGTGAGCTTCCAGCGTCAGCGACACGTCGGGCTTGAGCTCGACCACCTTGTAGGGACCTGTGGTGATCGGCTTGCGCGCCCAGTCGAGATAGCTTGCGGATTCCTCCCAGGCGCGGCGGTTCATGATGTCGGAGCCGTAGCGCATCAGGCGGCCCTCGATCGTGACGTCGGGCGTCGCGTTGTAGAAGCGCACCGTGTACTTGTCGACGGCGTCGACGCGGACGAGGTCGGGCCAGATGCGGCGAGCGACCGCGGGGACATCCGGCGGCAGCTCCTTGCCCGGACGCGGCGTCGGGATCTTCTCGAAGGCCTGGATGGTCGAGCGGCTCTTGGCCTCGGTCTCGCCGAACATGCGCTGGCGGCTGAAGGTGAAGACGACGTCCTCGGCCGTGAGCTCGTCGCCATTGTGGAATTTGACGCCCTGCCGCAGCTTCAGCTCGACGGTCTGGTCGTCGATGCGGCGCCATTCGGTGGCGAGACCCGGCACGGCCTCGAGATTGCCGCGCCAATTCTTGGAGATCAGACCTTCCCAGATCGAGGAGAAGAACACGCGCTCGCCGACATTGGACTGCTCGCGCAGCACGTCGAGCACGTTGGCGTTCGTCACCTTCTGCACGGCGATCGTCACCGACGGGCGGTTGTCGCTCTGCCCGATCGCAAAGCGCGGCAGCAGCAATGTGCCTGCGGCAGCGCCGCCGGATTTCAGGATGGTGCGACGGGTAAATCTGCTCATGATGGGGACCCCTGCCCTTTGTGGTGTCGTTTATTCGGCGAGTCCGAGCGCGGCGAGATGGGCAGCGCCGGCGCGGACGTCGTCGTGGTTGCGGAGTTCGAGGATCAGCCGCGGGTTGGAATTCAGCCGTCCCAGTGCGCGGAACACGGCAACCCACGGGATGTTGCCTTCGCCCGGCGCCCAGTGCCGGTCGGCAAAGCCGTCGGTGTCCTGCAGGTGGACGTGTGTCAGCATGTCACCCGCGGTCTCGACGTAATAATCGACCGGCGGTGCGCCGGTGGAGATGTGGGCATAGTTGGCGTGCCCGGTGTCGAGCGAGACGCGGACCCTGCTGCTTTCGAGCGCCTTGGCGAGGCGCACCCGGTCGCGCGGATCCTTGTCCTCGATATTCTCGATCACGATCTCGCAGCCGATGGTCTCCGCGCGCGCGATCACCTCGGCGAGCGTCGCCTTGACGCGCTCGACGATATTGGCGCGGTTGTCGGGATAGAGATCGAGATTGTTGTGGTCCCAGGTCGTGAACGGCGAATGGATCACCATCTGCGTCGCGCCGAGGAACTCGGCGGCCTCGAGGCCCTGAAGCAGGCGCTTGGTCACCGCCTGGCGGATCATGGGATCGTGGCTGTCGATCTTGAAGCCCCAGAACGGGCCGTGGATGCCGAGCCGGCCTGCATGGCCCGAGAGCATCTGCTTGATCTCGCCGGCCGTGCTGCGCCAATCGCTATCGAGAAGATCCGCGCGGAAGAAATCCTGGATTTCGAGATCGCGCTGCCTTTCGAGAAGCCAATCGCGATGCGCGGGGATCGATTTGATGGACAACGCGGCGCCCAGCACCGGTTTCGACATGGCTTGCTCCTTCGCCGTCGGCAATGACGGGAGCAGCGCTAGACCAGTTCAATGACAGGCCGGTGAAATGGAGATCCGGCGGCGCGGAGGAGATGTGGACATCCTGTCGATCGCGTGCCGCGGATCAAGCAACAGCGACTGGACCACCGATGCCGAACGGGCACATTGCAAGCGGTATCTGTGTCCGTAGTGATCCGGAATGGAATCCTATCGTGATGTCGCGTACATCGCGGGACGTCGATCGGCGGCCACTTCCACGGGCATCACCCTCTGATCGCGCAACATGGGGTTGGGGGACCACATGGGGCGGGGGATTGAAGGCTGGGGCAAGGTGACGAGGTCCGGACTCCTAGGCACTCCGGACCTCGAAACTTTTTGATGGAACGAAGCAACGCGCCGTCCGATCGCTCTTCGGCGAACGTTCTCGAGCGCGGTCAGCAAGGCCGACGGCTCTCTCTCGTCGCCGAACCATCGCCTGCTCACCACGTCCTTCCGCCGAGCACCCTGCTCCTGGCCCCGCGCGGCTGTGCCGCCTTCAGCGCGTCACGCTGCGCGCAGAGCCCTTCGACCTTCGCCTCCATCCGCGACAGCAGCGCTTCGGCCGAGGCCGTTCCGAGACCCGCCCGCTGGAGCTGGAGGATCTCTTTCCTCTGCCTGCCCATCTGGACGCGCATCCGTTCGATCTCCCTCCTGACAGTGTCCAGGTCCGGCATGTTCCGCCTCGCGATTTTGAATACGACGCCAAGAGAACAAAAAAGGAACGAAGAGTCGAGTCCGACGTTGGACGGACAGGAAAAAGGGAGACAGCAATGGCCGACAACACCCGGAAGGACCCGAAAGACTGGGTTTCCGGCGACGATCCGATGACGGGAGCCCAGGAATCCTATCTCAAGACCCTCGCCGAACAGGCACATGTGAGCCCGCCGGAGGACGAGCTGACCAAGGCCGAGGCCTCCGAGCTGATCGACAAGATGCGGCAAAAGGCCGGGCTGGAGGACGGACCCGCATGATTGCGGCACCCGGCCGCCATGTGTATGCAAACGAAATTGGGAATCGAAAATGCCTTATTTCGTTTGCGCCCGCGACGGAGCGGGCCAGATCATCTTGAAGCGCGACACCAGGGAAGCGGCCGAGAAGAAGGCCGCCGAGCTCCGCGACCTCGGCTATTTCGAAGTCGAGGTCATCGCGAAGGGTGAAGAGAAGGCGGCGTGAGGGATCATGCTTCCCTCAGCACCTTGATGACGCTGAGAATGACGAAAGCACCCAGACCGTAGGTCAGCGCATTCACGACCCAGGAAATGGCGATGCCGAGGAAGGTGGATCCTCCGACCGCTCCCCGGAAAAAATACGCTGCGGTGATGCCCGGCCACTCCAACCAAAGAAACGCGAAGTCGGTCAGCGGCTCCAGGACGAGGAGCACCGTCGAGACGAGCGCCCCGACGGCCAACGCGATGACGAGGTGTGTCCTCAGCCAGGGCATCAAAGACCCAGCAGGTCAGCGATAACAGGAATGAGGAAGAAAGCGCCGATCCCGAGCAGCCCGCCCACGACAAAGCGTGCCGCGCGGCCGTGAACCTTTGTATCGAGCCACGCACACGTGGCGACCACAACCTGCCTCAGCCAGTTTCCCACGAGGGTTCTGACGAGATCGAACAGGAGTTCTGCAACGAGTGCGGCCATGCCGTTTGGTCGGCGCGACCTCTGGCGGGGTTCAAGTGCGGAGGCAATGACGAGAGCGGTTGAAAGCCTGCGCCGCTGGACTGCACCTCCCGAATACCACAAGATAGTTTCAGTGTCGGTGAGCAGATCGGCCGGCAGCCAGCGTGAGTTAAGTGCCTCAAAACGATTCAGAAGGCGCAGGGAGGAACGATGCAGCGAAAAAGAAACGTGGCGCTTGATGATGCGATGGCTGGCCTGGGTCTCATAGCGGCCATCACGGTCATTGCGATCTCGCCGGCAAGCGCCGACGATTCGGCCAACATACCACCTGCGCACAAATGCGCTGACCTGACCGGCTGGAAGATGCCGGGAACGACGGCAACGATCACCAAGGCCGAACTGGTGCCGGAGGCGCCGCCGGGGACCGTGCAGCCGTCGCCGCCGGCGCCGGCCACCGTATCGGTGGCGCTGCCGCCGAACTGCCGCGCGGACGGCGTGATCGATCAGCGCGTGGGCGTCGAGGGCAAGTCCTACGCGATCGGCTTTGCCGTTGCCCTGCCCGATCGCTGGAACGGCCGGTTCTTGTTTCAGGGCGGTGGCGGTTTGAACGGCTCGATCCGGCCGCCGCTGGGTTACCACGCGGCCGGCGAGGTGCCGGCGCTGGCGCGCGGCTTTGCCGTGGTCTCGACCGATAGCGGTCATCAAGGCGCGGTATTCGATGCCTCGTTCCTGAAGGACCAGGAAGCCGCGCTCAACTTCGCCCATGCATCCGTCGGCAAGGTGACGACGGCCGCCAAGGCGATCGTCGCGCATTACTATGGCCGGCCCGCAAAGCGGTCCTACTTCACGGGCTGCTCAACCGGGGGCCGCGAAGGCATGCTGGCGTCGGCGCGCTATCCCGATCAATTCGACGGCATCGTCGCCGGCGCGCCTGCGATGCGCACCGGCAACTCCAATATCGGTCTCGCCTGGGCCAACGCTGCCTTCAGCCAGATCGCGCCGAAAGATCCGTCCGGCAAGCCGGAGCCCGCCAAGACGTTTTCCGCGGCCGAGCGAAAGCTGATCACCAACGCGATCCTCGATGCCTGCGACGCCAAGGACGGCGTCAAGGATGGCCTGATCTTCGACGGCAAGGCCTGTCAATTCGATCCCGCGGTCCTCACTTGCAAGGGCGACAAGACGGATGACAAGACGGATTCCTGCCTGGCGCCGCCGCAGGCCGATGCCTTGAAGAAGGCTTTTGCCGGACCGAAGAATTCACGCGGCACGCAGGTCTACCCGCCGTTCCCGTGGGACAGCGGCGTGGCAGCCGAAGGCGTTGCCATTCCCGGCATCCTGACAACAGGTGCCCGCAGTCCGGTCGGACCGCCTGTCTGGGAAAACATCAACGTCGATCAACTCGAAGACCGGGTCAATGCGAGCGGGATGGATCGCCTCACCAACACCGCCTACTGGACCAACCTGTCGAGCTACTTCGGCCATGGCGGCAAGCTGCTGTTCTACCACGGTGTGAGCGATCCCTGGTTCTCGGCGTTCGACACCGTGAATTACTACGAGCGCATGGCGGCGGATTCCGGCGGCATGGAATTGGTGCGGGAGAAATCGAGCCGGACTTTCCTGGTGCCCGGCATGGGTCACTGTTCGAGCGGCGCCACGCTCGATCGTTTCGATCTCCTCACCGCGGTCGTGAACTGGGTGGAAGACGGCAAGGCGCCCGATGCGGTGGTCGCGACGGGACCAGCCTTTCCCGGCCGCACTCGGCCGCTTTGCGCCTATCCGCAACATGCGCGGTACAAGGGGCAAGGCAATCCGGAGAGTGCGGAGAGTTTTGAGTGCAAGTAGCGGAGATCGGCAGCTCGTAGGATGGGTAGAGCGAAGCGAAACCCATCGGCCTTGTTGCGTGACGAAGCATGATGGGTTTCGCAAGTGCTCTACCCATCCTACGCCTTCGGCGACGACCTTCGGGCGCCACTCGCCCTGACTTTTGACAAGCGATCAGGCAAGATAACTTAAATGAAAACCGCACTTGTCTTCGGCGCCACCGGCTTCATCGGCTCGCATTTGCTGCGCGACCTCTTGGACAGTCCCGACTATTCGCGGGTTGTGGCGGTGGCCCGCAAGCCGCTGGCGGTGAGCCATCCGAAGCTCACGGTGCTGATCGGCGATCTCGCTTCCCTGCCCGCACTCAAGCCGCAATTGGTTGCGAACGAGATCTTCATCGCGCTGGGGACAACGCGCAAGCACACCCCTGACGAGGCCGAGTACTACAAGATCGATCACGATTATCCGGTGGTGGCGGCCGAGATCGCCAGGGCGAATGGCGCGCGGTCGGTGTTTCTGGTCACGGCCGTCGGCGCCAACGCCGCTTCCAACGTGTTCTATCTCAGGACCAAGGGCGAGGTGGAGCGGGACATTCTCTCGCTCGATTTCGAGCACACGCATATTTTCCGCCCGTCGATGATCCTCGGCGCACGCGACGAAAACCGCCCGCGCGAACGCCTCATCATCGCGATATGGGGCCTGCTCAATCCGCTGCTCGTCGGCCCGGCCGACCGCTATCGCGGGCTCACCGGCAACGACATCGCGCACGCCATCGCCAAAGCCGCGCGGCATCAAACCGAGAAGGTGAGAATCTATCATTGGAAAGAGATGGCGGCACTGCTTCGAGCGTGATGCGGTGCGAGCCGACCCGGCACCCTCACGCACATTTGCCTCGGCCCCCTGCCCCTGCTCTGCGTTTCCTGCTATCTCTCCCTCCGCCGGCCCCGCCGACCCAAAAACCCTCCACCCCCCAGGGAGCAACAACCATGCGATACCTCCACACCATGCTGCGCGTGCGCAATCTCGATGTCGCGCTGAAATTCTATCAGGATGCGCTGGGCTTGAAGGAGGTGCGGCGGATCGAGAACGACAAGGGGCGGTTCACACTCGTCTTCCTGTGCTCGTCGGACGATCTCGAGGCGCTGAAGAAGCAGCCGTCGAGCCGCGGTGCGCCGCTGGTCGAGCTCACCTGGAATTGGGACGAAGAGACATACGGCGAGGATCGCTTCTTCGGCCATCTCGCCTATGAGGTCGACGACATCTACGCCACCTGCGAGAAGCTGATGAAGGCGGGCGTCACCATCAACCGTCCGCCGCGCGACGGCAACATGGCCTTCGTGCGCTCGCCGGACCTGCACTCGATCGAGCTGCTGCAGAAGGGCGATCCGAAGCCGCCGCAGGAGCCGTGGGCCTCGATGCCGAATACCGGTCATTGGTGAGGCGCCGGATGGAACAAGCTCTCTTGCCCAACGTTCTCCTTTCACGAAAACGATTGGAGGAGGATGCGATGGCGAGAGGCCTTTTGCTGTGGATGGTCGGCGTGCCGATCCCGGTGATCATTCTGTTGTGGCTGTTCTTCGGCCGCTGAGCGTCAGGTTCGAATTTGCAAATGAAAGCTCCGCCGTCGGCGGAGCTTTTTGCATGAGAGCGCCGCAACCGCCGCATCGCTCGATCCAGGAATTTCCGCTATCACCCGCGTCAAGCGACAATGCGGGAGACGCCTCATGCCTGACACCAAGCTGACGATCTGGGGCCGCGCCAATTCGGTCAACGTGCAGAAGGTGCTGTGGTGCCTGACCGAGCTCGCTTTGCCCTATGAGCGCATCGACGCCGGCATGAGTTACGGCAAAACGCGCGAGGCCGAGTATCTGGCGATGAACCCCAACGCGCGGATCCCGACGCTGGTCGAGGGGGACTTCGTGTTGTGGGAATCCAATTCGATCCTGCGCTATCTCTGCCTCGCCCATGGGCGCGGCACGCCGATCTATCCGGAAGCGCCGAAGCAGCGCGCCAGCGTCGATCGCTGGCTCGACTGGACGCTGTCGACCGTTCAACCGGTCGACCGCCCGGTGTTCTGGGGCATCGTGCGCACGGCGCCCGCCGAGCGCGACATGATCCAGGTGCAGCGCGATGCCGACGCCGCCGCCGAGGTCTGGGCGATCGCCGACCGCCTGCTCTCCTCGCGCCGCTTCGTCGAGGGCGAGCAGTTCACGCTCGCCGACATCACGCTCGGCTCCTATGCGCGGCGCTGGCTCGGCGTCGAGGGCATCTCCCGGCCAGCGCAGCCGCATCTGACGCGCTGGCTCGCCGAGCTCGGCAAGCGGCCCGGATTTGCGCAATTCGTCGCGCCGCCGATGTCCTGAGCCGGTGGCGCGGCGTAAGCTGCGGTGAGAGCGCGACGAATCCGCGCTTCAGCGCAAGCCACGGGCGTCAGCTCAGCACTTGACGGCTACTGTGCATGGGGTTGTTTTCGCGTTTTTGCTTTGGGCTCAGCGCCAGCCGCGCTCGACCAGCAGCACGCAGACGATCAGCACCAGCGTCACCGCCGCGGTCGCCAGCCGCGCCGTCCAGCTCAGGCCGCGGCCGACCCACCACAGCAGCGCGCAGTACATCAGGACGGGAACGATGAGGTCGAGCCGCAGCAGATCCGCCGGCATGGCCTTCAGCGCCTCCCGGTGGTGTCGACGCTAATCGAGCCGCCGATCTGCACGCAGGTCCCGGTGCCCTCGACCATGACGAAGCGCGGACCGTAAGTCGCGCAGGAGCCCGCGCGCGCCTTCCCGGGCGCGCCCTTCAGCGGAACCGTCGTGCCCGCCTGAGGCCGCTCGGCAGGCGGCAGACGCAGGGGCTCCGCGACGGCGGACGTGGTCAGCAGCGAGATCAGGATGAGGAGCGGCGTGCGCATGGCGGCGTTCTAGCCCGGGCCGGCGCTGCGCGCCATCGGGGCGGCCGCGCGCCGCGATCAGATGAACTTGATGCCGGCCGATTTGCCGCGGCGCCACACCACCTGACAGCTCCGCCCCGTGCGCGCATCGCGGGCGAAGGCGAGCCGGATCACGCCCGGGAGCTGGCTGGCGTCTTCATCCAGCGTGATCTTGGCACCCGAATCCGAGATGTCCTGGACCAGGCAGTGCCGCGCGGCGAAGCCGCCGTCGAGCGTGATCCAGGCGTGCCGCGACAGCAGCTTGCGGGCTGCGCGCTTCTTCGGAGGTGGCATTGGAAAATCTCCCCCTCCAGCGCTACGCAGGGAACCCTAAGAAACCGTTGAAATCGCCTCCCGATCCTCCCCGGCCCCGGCGCTATCCACCGGGGCCAAAAGACCGGTCCGAACGGCTTGCCGGGAGCCGGAAAGGCCACTATACGTTCGCCCGCTGCAAGCCGCCGGGCCCTGTTCGGCCGGCCAGTGGCCATGCCGGGAACAACGGCGGGGCCCTGCGTTTGCTCCCTTCGTCTATCGGTTAGGACGCCACCCTTTCACGGTGGAGAGAGCGGTTCGATTCCGCTAGGGAGCGCCAAAAAGGTCCATCACTTAGCTGCGCCTTTCTCCGCCGCGTCCAACGCATGGCCAATATCTCCTGTGCGCACACATGCGGACTTGAGGCGATCTGCCGCGAGCTAGCCGCGGCGTCGACCGACCCGGTCGCGCGCCGCGCTGCTCGAGCTGGCGGAGAACTACGGGCAGAGCTCACGAAGCTGAGTCTTCCACATCCACGACCCGCAGTAGCTCGCGCTGGTCCCGGACCGCTAGGAATCGATAATTTGACTCTCGCTGGCGCAGCGCTTCGATGGCGCCATGACCAAGGCGGAGAACAGAGCAGCTGCTAGGGCGTGGCAAGCAGAGCGCCAGCGCCAAATGAACGAGGCCATTCAAGCAGAGCGCGTCAGGACCGATCTGGCGGAACTCGATCGGCTTCGCACCTATCTCATCAAGAGCAGGACCGCGGGCTACGCGCGGCCTCTGATTGACGCAATCGACGATTATGTCGAGGCCATCACCGGAGATCGCACGAAGCTGCACGCCCAGAACCACAAATGCGGATGAGGCCCGCCAGCCTGAATCGGCGGGCTGATAACAAAGCGGGGCCCTGTGTGCCTAGGAGCCCGGGTCCATAACCTCGGCAATTCGTGCGGCGAACCGCTCGGCTACGGTTCGACTTTAGAAGACGTGAGCACGTCCGCTTTGCCGAAAGTCAATGTCGTCCTCCATGAGGGTAGATGCGTGAGGCCGACCCTACGGACAGGGCTCCGCGATACTGTCCTATAGAGCAATTCAAAGTTGCCTTGGGTCCTGTCAAAACGAGCTGTGGACGGGCCGTGGATATTCGCGGCTTTGTGCTCGGGGTAGAGGGCCCGCCAGCTAGCCAGCCCTCGGCGGCGCCTTCCCTCGCGCTGACGGTTCCGTTTTCGGAACTGACGAAATGATTCGCATTGCCAGTTTTTCCCGATTAGACTTCGGTTACCGGGGCTGGCTTCATATTTCACCTAGATCTTTCCACCCGGATTTTTTGACTCCCGCGGGCCGCAGCGAATGAACCTCCGCTGCGGCCTTCGTGTGTCCGTGCACCCTGCAGAGTGAACCGGCAGCAGACCACCCTTAAATTTACCAGGTGTGCAAAAACCCGCCGGCCTGGGGAGCCGACGGGTTCTTAATGCCCATGCGTTCTCGCGGTACTCATCACCAATCCGCGAGAGAGCAACGCTACTAGCGCGGGGTTGACGCCGGGTTAGTTGGCCAGCCGCTTTTCGGCGCGCCAACCTAAGCCGCTGGAGCGCCATAGGGTTCGGATCAGTCGCATCAAAGGATGATCGCTAGGGAGCGCCAATGCATATGGCGATGCTCGACTCCCGATGAAGCGCCACGACAGCTGGGCCGCAATCTCTTTACTGGCGGCATGAACCTCCCCGCCTCTCGCCGCCGACCAATGTCACGTTGGAACAGGTCGAGACCCATGGAGCAGCGTCACCCCGAGATTGAAGGTTCGTCCGGCGCATCGGCAACGGCGCCGGGCCTCCCACCGTGGCTGGGCCAACCCCGCCGGTATCCATCGGACCGGCGCGCCAAGATGCTGGAGCACATGGCGCGCGCCAGATCGCTTCCGCAACGGCAGGCGGATTCTGCGCCGGCTGTGCCTGTGCCGCAGGGCAGAAGCACCCAGGACATTCTCGGCGATGTCGTCGGCTACGCCATCCTGTTCGGTATCCTCGCCCTACTCTTCCAGTCGCGCATTCCGCTCTATCTCGGCGCGTTCATCGTCCTGACCGACGGGGAGCGCATTGAAGGGGCGCTGGCAAGGATCGGTATCCGCCTCGAGCCCGAAACGATCGGCCCAGACATCGTCAAACGCTCCGCATTCTGGTTCGGATGGTTCGCCTTGCTCGCCGCCTTGAAAGGCTCCGTCCCCGACTGGCTCGCACAGTGGATGCCGCCGGCGGAGTCATGGTCCGTCCTCGCCGGCATGGCTCTTCTGCTCGCCATCGTCGAAGCGCTGACGGCGCGCACGCTGCGCACATTGCCGGCGTTGGGATTGCGGATCAGCCTGAACGGCCGGACGTGGACGACGATCCAGTTCATCATGGCCGCCAGCGCGCTGGCCTTGCTGGTGCTGCTGTTCGGATCTCCATAGGCGGCGCGCCACGCCGTGGCTTCACTGCGCTTCAATGACGACGTTGTGAGATTGCCTGCAGCATAATGGGTCCTTATGCCGCGCTTTCCGCTGCGCCACGGAGAAGCGCGTTTACCGGGAATTTACCCCTGCTCTTGGGCGACGGTATCATTTGCTTAGAATTTGCCCGCTACCGTGGAATTACGGAAACGATCCCAAACCACGATTGGCGCGCATGTCCGTCACAGAGTTCCTCCGGCAACGAGCAGTGGACGTCACCGTGGCCGGCAGCTACTCGCTGCCGCGCTGGTACGATTGCGAGGGCAAGTTGCGCACCTTCGCGTGCCGGACCAAGCGCGTCTCGCCGTTCCGGATGATCGTGGACGTGCCGGTGGTCGGCAAAATCGGCGAGCGCGTGACCTCCTACTTCCAGGATTTCGGCGAATTCCAGTGCACCATCAGCGCGACGCTGAAGTCAGGCTTCCTGATGGAGCTCGACATGACGCGGGCGCGGCGCGCCTGGATGTCGGAGAAGCTGACCTGGCTGGAGAAAAAGCAGAGGGATGAAAGCGTCCAGGAGCTGCGGCGCGACGCGCGTTTCGTTCCCCAGGTCTCGCACACCTTCCTGACCCTCGCCGACGGCAGCACCCATTCCTGCTTCATCATCGATGTCTCCACGGCCGGCGTCGCAATATCCTGCGAGTACGACCCACCGATGGGAACCGCGCTTGCGGTCGGCGCCTGTGTGGGGCGGGTCATCCGCAAATTCGATAACGGCTTCGCGGTGAAATTCGCCGAGAAACAGTCGCGGGATGACCTGGTCCGCCTCGTCGTGCGCTCGCCCCTGCAGCAGTCGGCCTGAGCCGGATCGGTCCATTTCAACTCTTAACCAAATACTGCAGATGGAGCCCCTCGCGCGACAGGATGTGACCCAGCACGGCCGCAATCCGCCGGGCCGCCTCGCCTCCCCATCGCTGCCCTATCGTAGCCCCATTGCAGGATCAGCCTTTGTCCGTCCGAGCCTCACGCCGGACGTCATTTGCGGACTTGCGATCGGGGGACCGGATGGCAGTCAACAAGGTCACGGTTGATAAGATTACCTGGGACAGGGTCGGCCGGGTCACCGAGCCCGGACGTTACATATACACCTTCGGCTGGCTCACCATCACCGCCGGCGATCTGGAGATCTGGAAGCTCTATCCCCAGGCCGCGTTCACGCTGCTGGCGCAGCCAGGCGGGCCGGACGCATCCCCCGGCGAGGAATTCCATCTCGGCGCCTTCGACATCGCCCCCGGCGCGCCGCCGCCTTTCACCACCCACTGAGTCCCGGCTTCGAACTCGCACCGCACTATGTGGGCAGTGAATCGAAGAAGCCTGTCCATTTCCTTGTTCTGGCTTACCAATTGCGCTCCGGCATCGATCACGCGCGCGTTGCCATCGACGACGAACAGGTGCTGCCATGCAATTGATTGCGCTCATGTTCTACACCTCCGCGGGCGACGGCACATGAACGAAAGCTGTCGCGCTCGTTAAGCGAGCCGACAGCGGGCACATGACACATGGTCGCATCGGAGAATGTAGATAAGCGGACCAAGGGAACCTATTTTCGGCGCCGATGTACCTGATTGAAGCGTTGCCCACCGTCATCGGAACTGCCGCCATCGCCCCGGCGCTGCTGATACTGTGGCTCGTCATCGCCGCTGAAGAGCGCCCGGGCCCGCCCGCCCAGGTCTGGACCGCGTTCCTGTTAGGGGCCGCCAGCATCTCGCTGCTGGGCCTTGCCCGCGCCCCCTTCGCCAAGATGGTCGCAGCCCCCGACGACCCCTGGGCAGCGCTCGCCATGCATTCGGTCTTCGGCGTCGCGCTGCCCGAGGAAGCCGTCAAGGTGATCGCCATTGTGCTGGTGTCCTCGACCAAGCGGCGGACTTTTGCCAATCCGATGGACACCGTGGTCTATGGCGCTGCGGTCGGCCTCGGCTTCGCGGCTTACGAGAACCTGGCCTATCTGGTTCAGCACGCCGAGATGTGGCGCTCGCTGGCCGCGTTGCGCAGCGTGCTGACGGTGCCGTTTCACGGCGCACTCGGCATCATCGCGGGCGCCTACCTGACCATCGCGCGCGCCGGCACCGCGCTGGGCGCGAACCGCCACCATCGCGACTGGGCCCGCCTCTCCAGCCGCCTCTTGATCTTCGCAGGCCCGGTTGCGCTGCATTCGGCGTTCGATTTCCCGCTGCTGACCCTCCAGCGCATGCCGGATCTGGACCCGACCCTCCGGATGTGGCTGGGCGCAACGAGCCTGTTGATCGGCTTCAGCTCGATTGCCTTCGCCATCCGCCTGGTCCGGCGCGTCGCCCGCCACCACGCGCCGCGGACGGACGTCGCCCGCGAGCGGCTCAGCCAGCTTCGCCGGATGTGGGCGCTGCTGCTTGCCGGCGGCGGCGTCGGCTTTCTCGGGCTCGCCTTCGTGCTGACCTCGATTCATCACTGGCTCATCAACCCCGAACGCAATCTGACGCTGGCCCTGATCCCGATCGGCTTCGTCTCGATCCTGCTCGGCCTTGCGCTTCTGATTGTCACAACGGCAATCTACATTCTCAGCCGCAACCGCATCCGCACCAGCGCGGAAGGTTTTTCCTCGGCCCCCGGCGGCAGTTGATCCATCGCATGGCAAACGCGTGATGGGCCGACTAGATGATGGGACGCACTCCTCTCGTCCCGGAGCTAGACGATGACATCGCCCGAAGATCTTTCACGGCTGCAATCCGCGATGAGCCAGACGGCCAATTGGAAGGCCTTCCTGTTCGAAGGCATCCTGCTCGTCGTTCTCGGCGTCGCGGCTCTGATCCTGCCGCCGCTCGCGAGCCTTGCGACCGCGATCTTCCTCGGCTGGATGTTCCTGATCAGCGGCATCGGCGGGCTGATCGTCACCTATTGGGCGCGCAGCACGCCGGGCTTCTGGTGGTCGCTGATCTCGGCTGCGCTCGCCGTGCTCACCGGCCTGTTGCTGCTGGCCCGGCCGATACAGGCCGTGCTGACCCTGACGATCGTGCTCGGCGCCTACTTCCTCGCCGAGGGCGTCGCCACCATCATGTACGCGCTGGAGCACCGCCGCGACGCGAGCAGTCGCTGGTCGTGGCTCCTGATCTCGGGCCTCATCGACATCGCGATCTCGTTCTTGGTGATCACGGGACTGCCGAGCTCGGCGGAATGGGCCATCGGCGTTCTCGTCGGTATCAATTTGCTGTTCGGCGGCGCCAGCCTGATCGGCATGGCGCTCGCGGCGCGCAACAGCAACACCTGAGGCGCCTCGTCGCCTGCCGCGCCGATTTGGGGGTGACAAGGCGCCAATGGAGCGCTATATGTCCTGCCATGATCACCGTCGCCACCAGCTATTTTTGGTACTTTAGCTACGACAGCTCGCTGGCGGCAGGAGGATCGCGCTCAATCTGAAACATTGCAGCAAACGTCCGAACAAGCCGCCAGACCTGGCGGCTTTTTTATTGCCGGCAGGTTCGAAACAAACAGGAGCCCGCCGTGCTGAGCACGACCGACGATCTGCGCATCCGCGAACTGAAAGAACTGAGCACCCCGGACGAGGTGATGCGGGAGGTCCCGCGCACGCTCACCGCCACCCGTGTGGTGATGGCCGCGCGCAACGCCATCCATGCCATCCTGAGCAGCCAGGACGACCGCCTTCTGGTCGTCGTCGGCCCCTGCTCCGTGCATGATCCCAGGGCCGCGCTCGATTACGCAGAGCGCCTCGCAAAGCTGCGCGAGGATCTCGCCGATCAGCTCGAGATCGTGATGCGGGTCTATTTCGAGAAGCCGCGCACCACGGTGGGCTGGAAGGGCCTGATCAACGATCCCGATCTCGACGGCAGCTTCGACATCAACAAGGGCCTGCGGCTGGCGCGCAACGTGCTGTCGGCCGTGAACAATCTCGGCCTGCCCGCCGGCACGGAATTCCTGGACATGACGACGCCGCAATACATCGCCGACCTCGTGTCCTGGGCTGCGATCGGCGCCCGCACGACCGAGAGCCAGATCCACCGCGAGCTGGCTTCCGGGTTGTCGTGCCCGGTCGGCTTCAAGAACGGCACCGACGGCAATGTTCGCATTGCCGCCGATGCTGTGAAATCAGCCTCGCACCCGCATCATTTCATGGCCGTCACGAAACTCGGCCGCTCGGCGATCGCCTCGACCGCCGGCAACGAAGATTGCCACATCATTCTGCGTGGCGGCAGCAAGCCGAACTATGACGCGGCAAGCATTGCGGCGGCCTGCAACGAGCTGACGAAATCCGGCGTCGCGCCGCTGGTGATGGTGGATGCGAGCCATGCCAATTCGAGCAAGAAGCCGGAGAACCAGCCGCTGGTGATGGCGGACATCGCCGGCCAGATCTCAGGCGGCGAAAACCGCATCATGGGCGTGATGATCGAGAGCAATCTCGTTGCCGGACGCCAGGACGTGGTGCCGGGCAAACCGCTCACCTACGGCCAGAGCATCACCGACGGCTGCATCGATTGGCCGGCCACGGCGACCGTGCTCGAGCAGCTCGCCGACGCGGTCGAGGTCCGCCGCAACTCGAGCCGTGCCGGATTGCACGAGCGCTCGGCATAGCCCGTCACAAAATCGCGGTCGTCTCCTTCACCTCTCCCCGTCGGGGAGAGGTGAGTCCATCAGCAGCCGCGGCAGATGCTCTTGATCTTCTTGTCGAGCGCCTGGTTTTCCTTGCTGAGCGGATCGTTCGGATCGCTCACATTCTTCTCGCTCGGCACGTCAGCCGCGCGGGGCTGGCGGTGACCGACCGGTGCCGGCAACACCGAGCCGGAGGATGCTCCGCCGGATGTCGCCCCTTTGGAGCCGCCGGTCTGTGCGACCGCCGCGCCGCCAAGCAAGACCACGAGCGATGCTGCCACCATGATCTTCTTCATTTCCGCTTCTCCATTCTCAAGCAGCGCGCGCCCCGTCACCGCTCAGGTCTCGGGCGGATAGAGATGAACGTCGCCGCAATAGTCGACGATACGATAGCGCGTTTCGGCTCCCGCTTCACGTGCATCCGTTGCGGTATTTTGTTCCGCCAACACATAGTTGGGTCCCACCGGCGATTTCCCGGCGCCGCCGGGAATGTCGATGACATAGTCTGGCTGGCATAGACCTGACACCCGCCCGCGCAGCTGCCGCATCAGGTCCTGCCCCTCGGCCAGCGTCGTCCGCAGATGCGCCGTGCCCGGCGCGAGATCGCCGTGATGCAGATAGTACGGCTTGATTCGGCATTCGACGAAAGCTCGCATCAAATCCGACAGAGCGGCGATGGTGTCATTGACCCCGCGCAAAAGCACGGATTGGCTCACCAGCGGAACTCCGGAATCGACCAGCCGCGCGCAGGCGGTGCGCGCCGGCCCCGTCAGTTCGCGCGCGTGGTTGGCATGCACGGCCACCCAGGTGGTCGCCCCCTCGACCTTGAGCGCCGCGACCATCTCGTCGCTGATGCGCGCGGGATCGGCTACCGGCACGCGGGTATGAAGGCGGATGATCTTGACGTGATCGATGCCGGCAAGATCGGTCATGATCTCGCTCATCCGCCGCGGCGACAGCATGAGCGGATCGCCGCCCGTCAGGATCACTTCCCAGATCTCGCCATGCGAACGGATGTATTCGATCGCCGCGCGATAGGCCCCGTCCGACAGCGCGTTGTCCTTGCCGGGCCCTACCATCTCGCGGCGGAAGCAGAAGCGGCAATAGACCGCGCAGACATGAACGAGCTTGAACAGGACGCGATCGGGATAGCGGTGTACGATCCCCGGAACCGGCGAGTGCGGATGATCGCCGATCGGATCGGCGCTTTCGCCCGGCTGCATCTCCAACTCGTTTGCACTCGGAACGAATTGCCGCGCGATGGGATCGTCCGGGTCGGACGTATCGATCAGTTCGACCAGCGCCGGCGTGATGGCCACCGCATAGCGCGCGGCAACACGTTCGAGCGCGGGGAGCGCTGCTGCGGGCGACAGACCTTCGGCGACGAGCTCGGCCGGCTCGCGCAAAGTGCGTGCAAGGTTCGTTTTCGTCATGCCTCTCAAGACGCTTCATTTGCCGGTGGCGTCCAAACCACCTGATCAATTCGCGATGCACCGCTCGCCAGCATCACCAGCCGGTCGAAGCCGAGTGCGACGCCGCTCGCCTCCGGCATTGCGGCGACCGCGGCCAAAAAGTCCTCGTCCAGCGGATAGGCTTCGCCGTAGCGGCGCTGCTTCTCCGCCATCGATTCCGTGAAGCGCTTACGCTGCTCCTCGGCATCGGTCAGTTCGCCAAAGCCGTTGGCGAGCTCGACGCCGCACGCATAGACCTCGAAGCGCTCCGCAACCCTGGGATCTTCAGCCTTCACTCGTGCCAGGGCAGCCTCTGGAGATGGGTATTCGAACAGAATGGTCAAACGCCCCTGCCCCAGATGCGGCTCGACATGCTCGACCAGAACTTTGCTGAAGATGTCCGACCAGGTGTCGTCCTCGGCCACACGGATCTTGCTGGCCGCCGCCTCGGCGAGTGCGGCACGGTTACCCCTGTTGCCCGAGATTGTCGACAGCAGGTCGATGCCGGCAAACCGTTCGAAGGCGCCCGAGACCGTCAGCAGTTCCGGCTCGGAGAAGGGATCAGCGGTCCGGCCGCGGAAGGAAAAGGTCCCGATCCCGGTCGCCTGCGCCGCACGGGCGATCACGACGACGCAATCGGCCATGATGGCGTCATACGGGGCGCCTGCCCGATACCACTCCAGCATGGTGAATTCGGGCAGATGCAGATCACCGCGCTCACGGTCGCGGAACACCCGGGCGAGCTCGAAAATCCGCGTCTCGCCCGCCGCCAGCAGCTTCTTGCAGGCGAATTCCGGCGAGGTCCGCAAATATCGGCTGGCTCGGCTGCCGTCCGGCCGCATGATCTCGGTCCGGGGGGCATGCAGATGGGTCTCGTTGCCCGGGGAGACCTGCAGGACGGAGGTTTCGACCTCCACGAACCCCTGCTCGGCGAAAAACCCCCGAAGCGCCCCGGTAATGGCCCCTCTGGCCTGAAGGAAAGGCCGCCGGTCGAGGTGGCGGCTTGGCGACCAAAACGGTGAGATGGGCTTGTCCCCAGCCATTAGCCGGCCGCCCCCGCCCTGAGCAAAAGGCTGGCATCCAACGGCAAAATCAGTATGTTGCGGCCCGAAACGGGTGCCGAGGTCCGATTTGAGGCCCCAACTCCCCCATCGATTTGACCACGTCCTGGCCCCAGCCGGGCCAAGCAAGCAGGAAATATAGCTTTGAGAGTCATCGCCAGTTCTATTCGCAAGGGCAACGTGATCGAGCAAGACGGCAAGCTTTACGTCGTCGTGAGCGCCGAGAACATCCATCCCGGCAAGGGCACCCCGGTCAGTCAGATCGAAATGCGCCGAATCTCGGACGGGGTAAAGATCTCCGAGCGCTACAAGACCACCGACCAAGTCGAAAAGGCCACGATCGAAGAGCGCAACTACACCTTCCTGTATGAAGATGGCGACGGCTTCCACTTCATGAACCCCGAGACCTACGACCAGGTCCAGGTCTCCAAGGACGTCGTTGGCGACGCGGCCTCCTATCTTCAACCGGACATGACCGTCAAGCTGTCGATGCATGACGTCAACGTGGTGTCGATTGCGCTGCCGCAGCGCGTGACCCTGGAAGTGGTCGAGACCGAACCCGTGACCAAGGGCCAGACCGCCTCCTCGTCCTACAAGCCCGCGATCTTGTCCAACGGCGTGCGCACCACGGTGCCGCCGCACATCGCCGTCGGCACCCGCATCGTGGTGATGACCGAAGACGGCTCCTACTCAGAGCGCGCCAAGGACTAGCAGAGCGCGGTGCAATCGGAACAGGTGCCGCCGGGGGGCGAGACAGTGGTTGGGAAGGGTTTCCGCTTCGTCTCGCTGCTTCTGGCGTCGCTCTCGCTGCCCATTGCCGCTCCGCTCGCCGCGGACGAATTCCGCAGCCCCTCGCTCACGGCCCTGCGCGTCGATTGGCGCGCAGCGCTGGACCAGCTCCGCACCGAGATCAACAGCCGCCCCCGCGTCGCAGACGATTTCATCTTCGCGCCACGCCGTACGGTGCCGCGCTATGATCCCCGCGCCACCCCCGCCCTGGTGCAGCTCAACGCGGTTTCCTCACGATTCTTCGCCGGCATCACCCGCAGTCCCGTGCCTGTGCTGCTGCCGTTCGATGCCGCCGGGTACCTCGATGCGCAACGCAACGGTGCGCCGGCGACGCTCGCATTGTCGCGCTACCAGGCGGACTTCAATCCCGTCGACATGTTCGATGCCGGCCCCGCCGGCTACAGTGCAACCTTTTCGTTGGATCCCGGCGCCGGTGACGGCATGCCGGGCCGCGTGTTCGCGAGGCCGGTCGAGGTCCAGATCACGGGTTCGGCGCTGGTCTACGACATCGCCGATCCCGCCGGCGGCAAGGGCGAGCCAGTCAAGCCGCTCGCGACGATCTTTCCGGACCTCCGCAGATTCATCCGGGAGGGCTATGTACGCTACGCTTTCACCCGTTTCGGCGCCGCCTATGTCGTGTCGATCCAGTGCCTCGACAGCGTCGCCAAGCCGAGACGGCTCGCCTGCAAGGAAGCCTATCCAGTCGCCGAGCGCTTCCTGAAGGCCCTGCGTGTCGCCGGCGGGCAACGGATGCGGCCGCTAATGGACGTCGCCTCCAACGTCATCGATCGCCCCACGGCTCGCTCGCCCGACTTCAGCTATCGGCCGAGCGGCGATATCATCCCGAATACGGGCTACCGCAAGCAAGGCGGCCATGCCGACGTGATGGCCTATGCACAGATCCGCTTTCCGCTCGAGAAGGCGCCCGCCTTTGTGCGTTCGCAATCCTACAGCAAGCGCGACAAGAGCGAGGGCCCGACCGCCTATCCCTGGCGCGACAATTTTTGCGAGTCCCGCAGCTTCGAGGTCTGGCAGTGCGCCGGCGGCTACGGCCATCAGGGCGAGGACATTCGCGCCGCCAACTGCCCGCCCGGCGAGGACGCCGAATCCTGCGACCCCAAGCGGCGCGCCGTCGTTGCCGTGCGCGATGCCATCGTGATCCGCGCGGCCAAGGACCAGGCCGCGACGCTTCAAGTCAACAGCCGCACCGAGCACATCCGTTTCCGCTACATGCACATGAACCCGCATGCGATGAACGCCGATGGTCTCGTCAACGGCCGCATCGTCACCGAAGGCGAGAAGATCGGCGTCGTCTCGAACTATCTCGACCGTCCCGCCGGCACCTCGATGCACCTGCATTTCGACGTACAGGTGTTCACCCGCGATGGCTGGATCTGGGTCAGCCCCTACGTCACCCTGGTCTCGGCCTATGAGCGCCTGATCCGCGCCCGTGGCCGCGAGATCGGCCCGGAGATGGCAGTCACGGCGCAGCCGGTGGCACACGCGCTGCCGAACGACGTTGTCAAGCCGGACCTGCGCGAGGGATCGAGCGGCGACGACAATTGACGGCTTGCTCGTTCCGAGGCTGAACGGTGCAAGAGCTGCTGTCACCCACGCCGCCGGATCGAACGAACAAAGGACAGGGTTGATGAGCCTCGGACTGATCGGTCTTTTCGACGACATCGCGGCGATCGCAAAGGTGGCAGCAGCCTCGCTCGACGATGTGGCGAGCCAGGCTGCCAAGGCGGGCACAAAGGCGGCTGGCGTGGTCATCGATGACGCGGCCGTCACGCCGAACTACGTCATCGGTTTTGCCTCGAAACGCGAACTGCCGATCGTCGGCAAGATTGCGGCCGGATCGCTGCGCAATAAGTTGCTGATCCTGCTCCCCGTTGCCCTGTTGCTTGGATATTTCCTTCCCGCCGCAGTCACCCCGCTGCTCATGCTGGGGGGAGCGTTTCTTTGCTACGAGGGTGCCGAGAAGGTGCTCGAAGCCGTGATGCCGCATCATGCGCACCACCACGAAGCTCAGCTCCAGCCGATCGCGTTGAATGCCCGGTCGGTGGAGGACGAGAAGGTCGCGAGCGCCATCAAGACCGACTTCATCCTGTCGGCGGAGATCATGGCGATCACACTGGCGGCCCTCCCGGCGGGCAGCATCTGGACGCAGGCAATGGTGCTGGCGTTGGTCGGCATATTCATCACAGTCGGAGTCTACGGCGTGGTGGCCCTGATCGTGAAGGCGGACGATGTCGGCATGGCCCTCGCCCGCTATGACGGCGCCTCGATCATCGGCGGCGCGATCCGCTTGCTTGGACGCGCGCTCGTCCGCGGTATGCCCGTCTTCCTTGCGGTGCTGAGCACCATCGGCACCGCCGCCATGATCTGGGTCGGCGGCGGCATCATTCTGCATGGCATCGAAAAATACGGCCCACCCGTGGTCGGCCGCATGGTCCATGCCGCAACCGAGGCCGCGGCACATGCCCTTCCATCCGTTGCCGGCATCATCGAATGGTCGGTCGAGGCGGCCATCTCAGGCTTGCTTGGACTGCTTGTCGGCGCACTTGCGATTCCGGTCGTCCAATACGGTCTCTCTCCGGCCTGGAAACGGTTGAGGCGATCGCCACAGGCCTGAAAACGGCCGTCGTCGCGGAAGCGCGTACCAGCTAATCGAGGAGCGTCGTCAGCTGCGCGCCCTCATCCGCCACGAACACGGCGATCAGCTCTGCCGGCTCGGTCGCGCTGGCGTTGGCGGAGACCAGATGCGTCGAGCCCGGCGGTTCGAAGAAGGACTGGCCGACCCCAAACGTCTCGACCGGACCGCCGCCGAGCTGGGACCGGATCTCGCCCTTGGTGATGTAGGCGGTGACGGATCCGGAGTGACGATGCGGACGCGAAAATCCGCCCGGACCGTAGAACACGCGCACGATGGTGACGCGCTTGCCCGGCACGTTCGGCAATGCGTAGGAGCCGATCGGCTCGACCTTGTCGAGGGGCGAACTCTCAGCAGCCGTGGCGCACAGCGGCGCCAGTACGCCTGAGACGGTGTCCATCGTCACCGGCAATACTTTGCCAATCGCCAGCGCGCAGGCGAGCCCTGCGACGACCGCGAGTGCCGTCGAACGTGACACCGGGCGCTGCGCAACGGCTAAACTCATTGTTGTCATGCTGACCTCCCCGCGTTGCAATCAGGATGCCGCAGCATTCGCCGCGGCCGGCCGCTTGGCCGGCGTCCAGCGATACGCCGCGCCGAACCGGTTCCAGACATTGATCGAGGCGACCGCCGAGGTCAGGTAGGTCAGCTCGGTTTCAGAGAACTCGCGCGTCGCCTCCGAATAGAGCTCCTCGCTGACGCCACCAGGCAGCAGCGTCAAGGCCTCCGCCCAAGCCAGCGCCGCGCGCTCGCGCGCGGAAAAGATCGGCGCCTCGCGCCAGACCGCGACCAGATGGAGCTTGTCGGCGGGAACGCCGATCCGCTCCGACAGCAGGACGTGGTGCTGCACGCAGAAGGCGCAGCCGTTGATTTGCGAAGCGCGCAGCTTGACGAGTTCGATGAGCTGCTTGTCGAGGCCGGCCTTGGTTGCAAGCTGACCGAACGCCAGCACCAGATCATAGACGTCCGGCGCGATCTTCTTGAAATCCTCGTATTCGCTGCGGGCGTGTGACATTGCCGTTCACCTCGTCTTATTGTATGAATGCTTACATCTTATAAGAGCTCTTATATGTCACGCAAGTCCGCAACCGCCGCAAGACCCAAAACCGAATACAAGGCGACCGCACCCGTCGGCGACGTGCGTGTACCCGCGCCCGGAGAAGGCAAGCGTGGCGAGCAAGGTTATCTCGGCTATCTCCTGCGCCAGGCCCATGCCGCGGTCCGCCTGACGATGGAACGGGCGCTCGGCGATCTCGGCGTGACATCGCCGCAATTCGCGGTGCTGACCATGCTCAACGCATATCCGGGCCTATCAGGCGCCGACGTCGCCCGCCTCACCTTCCTGACGCCCCAGACCGTCGGCGTCATCATCCGCAATCTCGAACGCGATGGCGCAATTCTGATGACGCCCCATCCGGTCCACGGCCGCATCCAGCAATGGACGTTGACGCCACGCGGCGCGACGCTGCTGAAAGCCTGCCGCGAGCGTGTGATCGCGCTCGAGAAGCGACTTGCGAGGGGGTTGGATGGCAAAGCGGAAACAACAATCCGGCGCTGGCTCGCCGGAATTGCGACTGATTTACAGCAGGACCAGGTGGATTGACGTTCGTCTCGAGCGAAGGCCTACCCGTCCTTCAACGCGTCCTTGACGGCGCCGGCGGGCCAGGTCTCGCCCGCGGCGATCACCCGCACGCGGGTTCGATCCGTGGCATTGACCAGCACGTGCGAAGTCACCCGGTCGCGGCTCGGCTCCAGGTGCAGATCGGTTTCGGGCTTCCAGCTCAGCGTGGTCGCCAGATCGCCCGGAAAAATCTGCCAGCGCGATCCGTCGTCGAGCTCGACGACATGGCTTTCCGCATGCGCTCGTATCTTCATTCCACCTCGAATTCTCGATGAAGGAGCTGCGCGCGGAAGGGCCCCGGCGCTCCGGCCGGGACCCTGCTCGCTCAGTCGTTGTCGTGATGAATCACGGTCTTTTCGCGATTGCCGAATTCATCTTCCTTCTTGATCACCGTGGTGCGGTCGGCGGGCTCGCGCTCCCGAATGACCGTGGTGCGATCCCGATCGCGGTCTCGCTCGCGATATTCATGGGACTGACCAACCGTCACGCCCGCACCCACCGGGCCGACGTGAACTCCGACCTCGTCCGCGAACGCAGGCGCGGCGATGGCCGTCACCATGGCAGCGGCAAACAGATATTTCCTCATCACTCCTCCTCTTCCTGATGCGAGGGGAATGCGGGACTGCGACAGTTTGTTCCGACGAATTGGCCGATCCATGGACCCGGAAATTCGACGCGCGGTTGTTCCGGGAACCGACTCACACGGGCCATGTTTCGGGCTAGAATGTGCCCATGAAGCAAACTGATTCCTCACTCTGTTGCACGCGCCGCACCCTGCTCCAATCGACGTTCGGTGCGGCTGCCGTACTCACGCTTCCGACACACGTCCTCGCCGCACCTCCGGGCTTCGACGAATGGCGCGAAGCCTTTCGCTCACGCGCCCTGGCCAAAGGCATTTCCGCCGCGACCTGGCAGCGCGCGATGGCGCGGGTCGAACCCGACATGAGCGTGTTCAAGCAGATGCGCAGCCAGCCGGAATTTCACGAGCAGGTCTGGCAGTACATCAACCGCCGCGTCTCCGACTGGCGCATCATCAACGGCAAGATCGCCCTGAAGAACAACGAGGCGCTGCTCGCGCGCATCGAGCGCGAGTTCGGCGTCGAGCGTGGCACGCTGCTGGCGCTGTGGGGCGTCGAGTCCGCCTATGGCGATCCGCTGGTGCAGCAGAACCACATGAGGCCCATATTTCCATCACTGGCCGCACTTGCCTGGAACGAGCCGCGCCGCAAGGCCTATTGGGAGACCGAGCTGATCAACGCGCTGCGCATCGTCGACAAGGGCTGGAGCACGCCGGAGCAGATGCAGGGATCCTGGGCCGGCGCGATGGGGCATTCGCAATGGATGCCGGAAGTCTGGCTCAATGTCGGCATCGACTATGACGGCGACGGCAAAGTGTCCCCCTTCGGCAAGCCCGACGATGCGCTGGGCTCGACCGCCAAATATCTCGTCAATCGCGGCAAATGGCATCGCGGCGAGCATTGGGGCTATGAGGTGCGCGCGGCCGGCAACATCAGCGGCAGCCGAACCTATGCGGCATGGCAGGCGGCCGGCGTCACCCGCGCCGACGGCCAGCCGTTTCCCCAGCCGAACGCCTCCGCGCAGATGTGGACGCCGGTCGCGGGAGGGCCGACCTTCTTGTTGGGACCGAACTTCTACTCGGTGAAGAGCTACAATCCCTCGATGAACTATGCGCTGGCGATCTGCCATCTCGGCGACCGCTGCCTCGGCGCGCCGCCTTTCATTCAGCCCTTCCCCGGCTCCGAGCGCGCGCTGACGCTCGCCGAGGTGCAGGAGATGCAGACGCGCCTGACGAAGGCCGGCTTCGACACCGGCGGCACCGATGGCCGCGTCGGCAACGACACCATGAAGGCGGTCAAGGATTTTCAGCAGCGCGCCGGGATCACGCCGGCGGACGGCTATGGCGGGTTGAAGGTGCTGGCCAAGCTGCGGCAGGGGTCGTAGGCGACCTCAATGCCGGTACTGCGGCTCCTCCGCATCGAGCTGCCTGCGGATCGCGGCGAGATGCAGCCGTGCGGATTCGCTATCGCCCTCACGCATCTGCCTGTAGGTTTCGGCCGC
Organism: Bradyrhizobium tunisiense; assembly: GCF_042263385.1. Classification (NCBI taxonomy): domain Bacteria; kingdom Pseudomonadati; phylum Pseudomonadota; class Alphaproteobacteria; order Hyphomicrobiales; family Nitrobacteraceae; genus Bradyrhizobium; species Bradyrhizobium tunisiense. The sequence continues at coordinate 814,091 of NZ_JBHLEV010000002.1, read as the reverse complement.
AACGGCGGGATCGACCGGCAGCACTTTTCGTCCCGTCGACATCGCCAGCACCTGCACCTCGGCGGCACGTTCGAGATAGTAGAGATCGTCCCAGGCCTCCGCGATGGTCGGTGCCAGCACCATCACGCCGTGATGCTTCATGAAGATGATGTCGGCATCGCCGACGGCGGACGCGATGCGCCCCCCTTCCTGGTTGTCCAGCGCGAGGCCGTTGTAGTCGCGGTCGACGGCGGTGCGGCCATAGAACTTCAGCGCGGTCTGGCCGGCCCAGATCAGCGGCTCGCCTTCGGTCATCGACAGCGCGGTGGCATTGGGCATGTGGGTGTGGAAGGCGACTTTCGCGCGCGGCAGGCGCTTGTGCATCTCGGCATGGATGTAGAAGGCGGTCGCCTCGGGCACACCCTCGCCGTCGAGCACGTTGCCGTGGAAGTCGCAGATCAGGAGCCTGGACGCGGTCAGCTCGCGAAAGGCGTAGCCGTAGGGGTTGACGAGGAACAGATCGTCATGGCCGGGCACGACGGCCGAGAAGTGGTTGCAGATGCCTTCTTCAAAGCCATTGCGCGCCGCCATGCGGAAACAGGCGGCGAGGTCCTCGCGTGCAGTGCGGATCGCATCGGTGGCGAGATCCGGCCGGTTCGACCGGAATGGCGCTGATGCGGGTGAGGAAGCGTGAAGGCTGTGCGCCATGGCGAAGGACACCTCTGTTGGTCGAGAGCTGCCCCTCGTTGTACAGGCGCTGCGCCTGCGCGTCAGCCCCTGCGCGTGCCGCCCTGCCCTGCGCGGCTCAGGCCCGCCGCAGCACGCCGCCCGCGTTCATGCCACCGTCGATGACGAGTTCGCTGCCGGTGAGGTAGCGCGAGGCATCGGAGGCAAGATACAGCACGCCGGAGGCGATCTCCGCCGCCTGGCCGGCGCGGCCGAGCGGCGTGACGACCTTCGCCCGCTCCTCCGGATCGATCGGCGCGTTCTGGCCGGCGCCGGTCGCGCCCGTCGGGATCTTGCCCCAGATCGGCGTATCGATGATGCCGGGATGAACCGAGTTGACGCGGATGCCGTCGCCCGCCGCAGCGCATTCCATCGCGATCGACTTGGCGAACAACCGCACGCCGCCCTTGGTCGCCGAATAGGCCGACAACCCGGGCGAACCGCGCAGGCCCGCCAGCGACGACATCATGATGATCGAACCGCCACCATGCTTGCGCATCAGGGGCAGGCAATGCTTGACCGAGAGAAACACGCCGTCGAGGTTGATCGCGTTCTGCTTGCGCCAGTCGGCAAGCGTCATGTCCACGATCGAAGGCACGGCAATGCCGATGCCGGCGTTGGAGACCATGATGTCGAGCCGGCCGTAGCGCTTGGCGACTTCGGTGACGATCTCGATCCAGCGCTCCTCGCTGGTGACGTCCTGCTCAAGGAAGATCGCCTTGCCGCCGGCTTTCGTCACGCGCTTGGCGAGTTCGGGGCCGCGCAACTCATCGATGTCGGTGATGACGACGGTCGCGCCCTCGCGCGCGAACAGCTCGACGATGGCTTCACCGATACCCGAGGCCCCGCCCGTCACCAGCGCGACCTTGCCTTCAACCTGCCCTGCCATGTTTCACTCCCTTTTTTTGTTGTTTGAAGCAGCGGCTATCTAATCACGGATGGCCCCTGGTCCGGTAGCGCGACGTCGATGACGCGGAATTGCACGCGTTCTGTGCCCTGATAGCGATCGACCGCGAGCGAGCCCGCGACATGCAGTTGCTGGCCGCGATTGGCGAGCAGCGCGTTTCCGAGCTTCTGGCCGACCGAGCGGAATGCGATGCCGTTGACGATGGCGCCGTCGCCCGACTTGAAACGCAGACGCAGATGCGCCTGCCCGACTTCGTCGGCAAAGACCAGCTGGTGCGCCGGCAGCGCCAGCACGGCTTCCGGATTGCCGCTCCCGAAAGGACCGGCGCGGTTCAGCGTCGCCGCAAGCTCGGTCGTCACCGCGCGTGCGGAGACCGCGCCGTCGATATAGAGCTCGTTGACGTGGCGGGCCTCGGCGACGTCCTGCGCCAGCGCGTTCTCGAGATAAGCGCGGAATTCGGCGAGCTTTTCTTTCCGCAGGGTCACGCCGGCGGCCATCGCGTGACCGCCGCCCTTGAGCAGAATCCCGTCGGCCACCGCCTGCCGCACCGCCTTGCCGAGATCGACGCCGGCGATCGAGCGCCCTGAGCCGGTGCCGATGCCACCAGGCTCGAGAGCAATGGCGAATGCCGGCCGCGAGAACTTCTCTTTCAGGCGGGAGGCGACGAGGCCGACGACGCCGGGATGCCAGCCTTCGGACGCCGTGACGATGACGCCGAGCTTGTCCTCGAGCCCGATCGAGGCCAGCGCCTCGGCTTCGGCCTGGGCTTCGGCGGCCTGCTCGATGACGCGGCGCTCGCTGTTGAGACGGTCGAGCTCGGCCGCGATCCGCGCGGCCTCGACGCTATCGCCCTCCAACAGCAGCCGCACGCCGAGATCGGCGCGGCCGATGCGGCCGCCGGCATTGATGCGCGGCCCCAGCATGAAGCCGAGATGCCAGGCCTCCGGCGGGCCGTTGAGCCGTGCCACGTCCATCAGCGCGGTATGGCCGACATGGTCGCGACGCCGCATCGCGATCAGCCCCTTGGCAACGAAGGCGCGGTTGAGGCCAACCAGCGGGGCAACATCGGCAACGGTGCCGAGCGCGACGTGATGCAGCATGCCGAGCAGATCGGGCTCGGGCATCTCGGCGCTCCAGAACCCGCGCTGGCGCAACTCGCGATTGACCGCCACCAGCGTAACCAGCACGAGGCCGACGGCGGCGAGATGGCCAAGGCCGGAGAGATCGTCGAGCCGGTTCGGATTGACCAGCGCATCGACCTCCGGCAGCTCCGTGCCGGCCTGGTGGTGGTCGATCACGACCACGGACATGCCGAGCCGTTTCGCTTCAGCCAGCGGCTCGATGCTGGTGGTGCCGCAATCGACGGTGACGAGCAGCGTCGCACCCTTGGCCGCGAGCCCGCGCACCGCGTCGACGTTGGGGCCATAGCCCTCGAAGATGCGGTCGGGAATGTGGATCAGCGGATCGAGTCCGCAATGGCGCAGGTGCCAGGCCAGCAACGCCGCAGAGGTCGCGCCGTCGACGTCGTAGTCGCCGAAGATCGCGACCTTCTCCCCCTTTGTCGCGGCATCCGCGATCCGTTTGGCCGCCGCTTCCATCTCCGTGACCGTGAACGGGTCCGGCAGAAGCTTGCGGATGGTCGGATCGAGGAAGTCGGCAACAGCGTCGATATCGACGCCGCGGCCCGCCAGCACGCGCGCCAGCAGCTCCGGGAGCTGGTGCCGTTGCACGATGGCAAGCGCCTTGGCCGCCCCGCGCGCATCGAGCCGGTCGAGCCAGAGCTTGTCGGTGAGCGAGCGCGCGACACCTAGGAACGCTCGGGGCGCTTCGACGGGCAAGGCGGTGGCGGGCGGCGTCATGATTCGAGAGCGATCTTTGGGAACTCGGGACCCCGGACGAACACGCAGGGCGTCCGGTCACTGGCCGATTGGCCGGGAATCCGCCGAGCTTTGCAACGGCGGCGGTCCACAAAGCGGTGGATGGCTGCCCGGCAGGGCTCAGTGACTATCATTTGGGCACCCGGCCGAATAGCAAATTAAGCAGGCGTTAGGCGGAATCTTCGAAAAAGACTCGTATTCGATCTGTAATTTGTCAGTTCCGGGTTCGTTGCAGATCAGACCTCATTGCCAAGGGAAGTCCCCGATGTCTGCTGCGCTGGGTCTGAAAGCCAAGCCGATCGCCACAGAACCCGCCGACGATGATTCCGACATCTCCGCGCTGATCAACCGCCTGACCGCGGAGGTCAACCAGATCGCGGTCGACAAGACCAAGTCGATCCAGCAGATCACCAACCAGATGAAGATGCTGGCGCTGAACGCGCTGATCGAGAGCTCGCGCGCCGGCGCGCAAGGCGCCGGCTTTGCGGTGGTGGCCCAGGAGGTGCGCGGCGTCGGACAGCAGGTCGAGACCATCGCACGCGAGCTCGAAAGCCAGCTGACGAAGCGCACCGGCGATCTCGTCTCCTCGATCGAGCGCATGAGCCAGCGTTCGCGCGGCGAGCGCATGATGGACCTGTCGCTGAACGCGATCGAGCTGATCGACCGCAACCTCTATGAACGCACCTGCGACGTGCGCTGGTGGGCGACCGATTCCGCCGTGGTCGATTGCGCGGCCTCCCCCAGTGCGGCGGCCGTCTCGCACGCCTCGCAGCGCCTCGGCGTGATCCTCGGAGCCTACACCGTTTATCTCGACCTCTGGCTCTGCGACCTCGACGGCAACGTCATCGCCAACGGCCGTGCCGACCGCTTTCGCGTCGTCGGTCAGAACATCGCCCACACAAAATGGTTTCGCGACGCGCACAGCCTGCGCTCCGGTGACGACTACGTCGCCGGCGACGTCGAGAACCAGCCGCTGCTCGGCAACGCGCAGGTCGCGACCTATTGCGCCAGCGTCCGCGCCGGCGGCCAGGCCAACGGCGCCCCGATCGGCGTGCTCGCCATCCATTTCGACTGGGAGCCGCAGGCCCGTGCCATCGTGCAGGGCGTGCGCATCGGCGACAGCGACAGGGCCCGCGTGCTGCTGGTCGATTCCAACCTGCGCGTCATCGCAGCGTCCGACGGCCAGGGCATCCTCAGCGAACGCCTCTCGATCTCGCTGAACGGCCAGCGCTCCGGCTTCTATCACGACCGCAACGGCTCGCTGGTCGCCTTTCATGCAACGCCGGGTTACGAGACCTATCGGGGCCTCGGCTGGTACGGGGTGATCATCTGCGGTGCCTGAGGCGCCTCGCAAGATCGGACGGGTAGCCCGCTCTCAACAAGATTTCGCGAAAACAACCCCATGCACAGTAGCCAAGGGGTTGTCTTCCCTGGTTGTTTTTGCACGCGCCAAAATTCTTGGACACGTCGGGCAAAACAGGAGCAACCTGCCAAGGGCGCCATCGCGGCACATTTGTTCTTGCAACGACCGTCTCGATAAAAATGCCTTCGGGCGCGGCGATCTAGCACACACTCTCCACAACGGCAGCCCGACACATCCTTGCTCTCGCTCTTGTGTTGGGGAACAATGCCCGGCAATGAAAGAGCCCTACCGTGGGCTCTCGAGCTTTTTCTTGCGGGGCAACGAGCTTGAGCGAACAAATGCATCCGGCAGCGCCCCATCACCTGCCGTTCTTCGTGCCTGGACCTGACGGCTCGGACGCCCTGATGGTCGTCATGGCCATTTTCCTCATTGCCGTCGTGTTGTGGGTGGGTACGCTCTATTGGAAGCTGCACAGCCTTCCGGAGCGGATGGCGCACAAATCGCAGAAGCTGCAATTCGAGCTTGTCGCCGTGCTCGGACTCATCTCGCTGTTCACACACATGCACATCTTCTGGATCGCAGGCCTCCTTCTCGCGATGATCGATCTGCCGGACTTCTCCACGCCGCTGCGCACCATCGCCGGCTCGGTGGAGCGGATCGCCGATGCAGCGCCGCAGACCCGGCAACCGGCAACCGAAGCCGAGCTGTCCGGCAATTCCGGCACCAAGAATGCGCCGCACGAGGGAGTTCAAGGTCATGCTTGAACTCCTGCTCTGCTCGCTCGTGACGATCCTCCCGGACTACCTCTATCGGCGCTATCGGCAGGGTAAGCGGTTCGGCAAGGAGATAACGCTCTTCTCGGTCTGGTACGAGCTGAGGTGGGGCATCACCAGTTGCCTGATGCTGACCATCGCGCTGATCACCATGATCTTCTACTATCATCCTTCGACCAGTTCGGCGACGCTCTACTTCCGCACCGTGCCGATCCTGCCCGAAGTCGCCGGCCGCGTCGCCGAGGTCAACGTCGATTACAGCGCGCCCGTCAAGAAAGGCGACGTGCTCTTCCGGCTGGACAGCGCCAAGCAGCAGGCGGCACTCGAGACGGCAAAACGAAAGGTCGCCGAGGTCGATGCCTCACTGATCAGCGCGCGGGCCGATGTGGTCAAGGCGGACGCCCAAATCGGAGAAGCGAAGGCGGCCTGGCAGCAAGCGAGGGACGAGCTCGACACCAAGAGCGAATTGCAGCGGCGCAATCCCGGAATCGTGCCGCAGCGCGACATCGAAAAACTCCAGGTCATCGTCGATCAGCGGCAGGCGGGCGTCGATGCCGCCAGTGCCGCCAGGGAGGCTTCGACCCTGCGAATCTCGACGCTTCTGCCCGCCGAGAAGGCGAGTGCCGAGGCGGCCATGGCAGAGGCGCAAGTGGACCTCGACAAGACCTCAATTCGAGCCGGCATCGATGGACGCGTGGAGCAATTCCTTCTGCGTACCGGCGATGTCGTCAATCAGATGATGAGGCCGGCTGGCGTCTTGATTCCGGATGGCGCTGGCCGGCGCTCATTGCAGGCTGGCTTCGGCCAGATCGAAGCCCAGGTCATACGACCTGGCATGCTTGCAGAGGCGACTTGCATCTCGAAGCCCTGGGTCATCATTCCGCTCGTGGTCACTGGCGTGCAGGACTACATCGCCGCCGGACAATTCCGCTCGGGCGAACAGCTCATTGATCCGCAAAATCTGCGGCAGCCGGGCACGATCCTGGCATTTCTGGAGCCGCTCTATAAGGGCGGGCTCGAGGGCGTCACGCCAGGATCGGCCTGCATGGTCAACGCCTATACGAGCAACCATGATGCGATTGCGGACCCCAAGACCGGCGCACTCAAGGGATTTGCCCTGCATGTGGTCGATGCGACGGGACTCGTGCATGCCCTTCTGTTGCGCATTCAAGCCCTGCTGCTGCCGGTCAAGACACTGGTGCTGAGCGGCCACTGATCCCGGAGATTCAGAATAGGCTCAGGATCGTGTCGGGCCTATGCGCTCGCAACATGGCTCGCGAGCCTCTAGCGTCGTCGGGCGAAAGTCACCGTCGGTTCACCGAGGACGTTTTGCGGCAGCCGCCATCTCCGCCGCCAGCAGCAGCGCGGCACGGCTCGCGCCGATCGATGCGACGCCCTGCCCTGCGATGTCGTAGGCGGTGCCGTGCGCGGGCGTGCAGATCGGGAACGGAAAGCCGCCGAGCAAGGTCACGCCGCGATCGAAGCCCATCAGCTTCATCGCGATCTGGCCCTGGTCGTGATACATCGTCAGCACCGCATCGAAGGCGCCGGCCTTGGCCCGCAGGAACACGGTGTCGGCCGGAAACGGTCCCTCTGCGGCGATGCCCTCGCGCTGGCCTGCCGCCACACCGGGCGCAATGATGTCGATTTCCTCGCGGCCGAAATTTCCGCCGTCGCCGGCATGCGGATTGAGCCCCGCAACCGCGATGCGGGGGCGCGCAAAGCCGGCATTGCGCATGCAGGCATCGGTCAGCGTCAGCGCACGGTGGATGCGTTCGCTGGACAGCTTCGCGGCGACGTCCCTGAGCGAGATGTGAGAGGTGACGCGTGCGTTCCAGAGCCGGTCCAGCACGTTGAACTCGCTCGCGGCGGTCTTGAGGCCGACCACCTCGGCCGAAAACGCGATCTCGTCGTCATATTCGGCGCGGGCGAGCCGCATCGCCTGCTTGTTGAAGGGCGTAAAGCAGACGGCATCGACGCGGCCGTCCCGGCCGAGCTCGAGCGCACGCCGATAGTTCGCCAGTGCGAACCTGCCACCGGCAAGCGTCGCGGTTTTTGGCTCGACCTCTCTGGGATCAAGGTGGCGGAGATCGAGAAACAGCGCATCGCCCTGAGCTGCGCGCGGGTCGGCTCCTTGCTCCACCATCGTCAAGTCCGCCTTGACGCCGGCGACACGCGCACCCTCGTCGAAGATGCGGCGGTCACCGATGACGACGAGCCGGCAGCTCGCGCGGATGTCGTCCCGCACCACCAGCTTCGCCGTCAGCTCCGGACTGATGCCGGCGGGATCTCCCATTGCCAATGCAATGAGCGGCTTTGCGGTCATATGATCACCTTTTCCTGGGTGGTCGGGTCAGCCGCGGGAGATGCCGGCTTACGCCAGAGCCGCGCAAGCTGCAGCACGAGCGGAAGCAGCAACAGCGCGATGCCGGCGACGATCAGGCATGTCACCAGCTTGTTCGCAAAGAAGATCCCCAGGGATCCCTTCGAGATCAGCATCGACTGCCGGAACGCATCCTCGGCCTTGTCGCCGATGACGATTGCGAGCACGAGCGGCGCCAGCGGATAGAACAGCTTCTTGAAGAGATAACCGACGACACCGAAACCGAGCATCATGATGACGTCGAGATAGGAGTTCGACACCGAATAGGCGCCGACGACGCAGATGATCACGATCAGTGGCGCGATCACCACGAAGGGAATGCGCATCAAGGCGGCGAAAACCGGCACGGTGAGCAGCACCAGCACGACGGCGACGATGTTGCCGACATACATCGAGGCGATCAGGCCCCAGACGAAATCCTTCTGGTCGACGAACAGCATCGGCCCGGGATTGAGACCCCAGATCATCAGCCCGCCCATCATGACCGCCGCGGTGGCCGAGCCGGGAATGCCGAGCGACAGCATCGGCAACAGCGCGCTGGTGCCGGCTGCGTGGTCGGCCGTCTCGGGCGAGATGATGCCTTCAACCTCGCCGGTGCCGAAATATTGGCCACGGCGCGAGAAGCGGCGGGCGATGCCATAGCTCATGAAGGAGGCCGCGGTCGGGCCGCCCGGCGTGATCCCCATCCAGCAGCCGATCGCGGCGCTGCGCAGCAAGGCAAGGCCGTGCCACGGCAGGCGGCCAACGGCGCGAAACACCTCGCGCCAATCGATCTTCGAGGAGACCGCGCGGGCATGAAATTCCTCCTCGACGGCGACCAGCAGCTCGCCGATGCCGAACAGACCCATCACGGCGACGACGAAGCTCACGCCCTTGACCAGCTCATCGACGCCCATGGTCAGGCGCACGCTGCCGGACACCGTGTCGATGCCGATGGCCGCGATGGCAAAGCCGATCGCCAGCGCCACGACGGTCTTGATCGGCGCCGAGCCTCCCATGCCGACGAAGCTGGCGAAGGCGAGGAAATAGACCGCAAAATACTCGGCCGGCCCGAAGGCGAGCGCAACCTGCGCCACCCAGGATGCGAGGAACGTGATCAGGATGACGCCGATCAGCGCGCCGATCGCCGCCGAGCCGAAGGCGGTCGCGAGCGCCGTGGTCGGCCGGCCGTCGCGCGCCATGGGGTAACCGTCGAAGGTGGTCGCGACCGACGACGGTTCGCCCGGAATGTTGAACAGGATCGAGGTCACGGAGCCGCCGAACAGCGCGCCCCAATACATGCTGGAGAGCAGGATGATCGCCGACACCGGCTGCATGCCGAAGGTGAGCGGCAACAGCAGCGATACCCCGTTCGGCGCGCCCAGTCCCGGCAGCACGCCGACGAGAATGCCGAGCAGCACACCGACCACCATCAGCAGCAGATGCGGGACGGTGACCGCGATGGTGAAGCCGTGGAGGAGCTCTGAGAGATTATCCATCGACCTCTCCGTCAGAACCCGAACGCGGCGGCAAGCGCACCGTGCGGCAGACTGACCTGGAACATGCGCTCGAACACGACATAGAGCGCAAGCGCCGTTGCCCCCGCCATGGCGAGCGCACGCGGCACGGATTGGTGACGCGGGATGGCCAGCACCGTGAAGATGTAGAGCGCGGAAGCGACGTACATCCCGGCCAGCGGAATCGCCGCCACGAAGACCGCAGCCGGCACGAACAGACCGGCCAGCCGGCGCAGCTCGATGGACGTGATGGCAATGGGGACGTTGGCCAATGTGGCGGCCGGCAGCGCGCCACGCACCAGGTTGTAAAGGCTCCCGACCACCACGATGATCCCCGTCAGGAACGGAAACGTGCCGGCCTCTACACCTGCGCTCGACCAGCCGATGCCGTTGTCCAGGCTGGAGACAATGACGGCGACACCGAAGCTGCCGGTGAGGATGGCGGTGGCCAACTCAAGCGCGCGGCGGGAGATCATGGAGGGCTCCACTCAAGACCCGTAATAACGTGGCCGATCATGACACACACCGCTTCCCCGCACTCGGCAGGGACGACAGCGGAGTTTGTGGCGCGGTCCTGTCCAATCGGCCACCGCCTACGCTACCGCCCCGCCTCACTTGACGAGCCAGCCCTGCTCGCCTGCGACCTGCCTGATGTGCTCGAGGTCCTCCTTGATGAACTTGTCGAGCTCGGCGCCGGTCAGGAAGGTGTCGACCTGGGAGGTCTTCTCGATATAGTCCTTCCACTCGGGCGTGGCCTGCACCTTCTTCATCAGGTCGACATAGAATGCCGCCTGGTCCGGCGTGACCTTGCCCGGCAGCCACACGGTGCGCGGCTGCTCATATTGCTTGATGTCGAGGCCCTGCTCGATGCAGGTCGGAACGTCGCTCCAGCCTTCGCTCGCGGTGACCTTTGGCCCCTGCGGCAGTCGCTTCGGACTGAAGACACAGAGCGGCCGCTGCGTGCCGCCCCGCCATTGCCCAAGACTCTCGCTGGGATTGTTGACGTGGGAATCGAGATGCCCGCCCGCGAGTTGCACGGCGGTCTCGGCGCCGCTCTTGAACGGGATATAGGTCAGCTTGACCTTGCCGGCCTTCTCGATCATGCGGGTCAGGACCTCGTCGGTGTCCTTCGATTGCGCGCCGCCCATCTTGAACTCGCCCGCGGCAGCGGCTTTCAGATAATCGCCCGCCGTCTTGTACGGCGAGTCCTGCTTGACCCATAGCAGGAACTCGTCCTGCGCCATCGCCGCGATCGGGGTGAGATCGGTGTAGTTGAAGGCGACCTTGGAGACGAGCGGCTGCTGCCAGGCGTTCGAGGTGCCGAAGATCACCTTGTGGGGATCGCCGGCGGAGGCCTTGCCGTAGACATAGCCTTCCGCGCCGCTGCCGCCGCCTTTGTTGACGACGACGATCGGCTGCTCCGTCAGCTTGTGCTTGGTGATGATGTTCTGCACCGCGCGGGCGAGATTGTCGGTGCCGCCGCCGGGCCCGGCCGTGGCCACGAACTCGATCGGCTTTTGCGGTTGCCAGGCGCTGAGCGCCGGAGCCGCGCCGGCTAGCACGCATACGGCTGCGGAAAGCAGAAGTGTTGACGTCCGACCCATGATTTCCTCCAGCTGAATTCTTTGTATTCTTATCGTTGTTCTTGCCTTCGGCTCAGGCGACGCGTTCCTCGCGTCTGCCTGATGCCCGCACGATCGCGCCCTCTTTTTCGAGCGCTTCGATTCGTGACTGGTCGAACCCGTGCTCGGCCAGCACCTCGTCCGTGTGTTCACCATAGACCGGAGCGCCCGATCGCACTTTGCCTGGGGTCTCCGAAAACTTGATGGGAAGGCCGATCGTCTTGACGGGGCCGAGCGTGGAGTGCTCGACCTCGACCACCATCTCTCGCGCCAGCGTCTGGGGATCGCCGAGGGCCTCCAGCATGTCGTGCACAGGTCCGCACGGCACGCCCTTCTCGTCCAGTGCCGCGAGCCAGTGTGCGCGCGATTTGGTGCGGAAGCGTTCGCTCAGGACCGCTTCGAGCTCCTTCAGATTGGCCATGCGATCGGCCCCGGTGACGAAGCGCGGATCGGCGGCGAGCTCGCTGGCGCCGAGCGCTTCAAGCATCAGCAGCCAGTGCTTCTTGTTGGCGCCGCCGACGACCAGCCAGCCGTCCGAGGCTTCGAAGGCCTGGTATGGCGCGTTGAGCGGATGCGCCGACCCCATCGCGCGGGGCGCGGTACCGGCGGCGAGCGCAATGGTCGACTGCCAATAGGTCTGCACCAGTGCAGCCTCGTAGAGCGAGGTCTCGACCCACTGCCCTTCTCCAGTCTTGAGACGATGGGCATAGGCCGCGAGGATGCCCATGCTCGCCAGCAGACCGGCGGTGATGTCGGAGAGCGGCGGACCGCATTTGACGGGCGGGCCGTCGGGACGCTCGCCGGTGAAGCTCATGATGCCGCTCATGGCCTGCGCGACCAGATCGAAGCCGCGGCGGTGCTTGTAGGGGCCGGTGCGGCCGAAGCCGGACAGCGAGCAGTAGATCAGCGACGGGAATTCGGCATGCAGCGCCTCGTAGCCGAAGCCGAGACGCTCCATCGCGCCGGGCGCAAAGTTCTCGACCAGCACGTCGGCGCTTGCGATCAAGCGCCGCAGCACTTCCTTGCCGCCTTCGGTCTTCAGGTCCAGCACGACGCCGCGCTTGTTGCGGTTCATCATCAGGAAGGAGGCGGCTTCATCGCCGATCTTCGGCGGCACCGAATGGCGGGTGTCGTCGCCGTTCGGCCATTTCTCGATCTTGATGACGTCGGCGCCCATGTCGGCAAGCATCAGGGTGCAGGTCGGCCCGGCCATGACATGGGTGAGATCGACGACCTTGAGACCGGCGAGCGGTCCCGAACGGCGGGAGGCGGATTGCGAACTTGGCATCGGGGCGTCCTATTGGCCGCGCCATTGCGGCGCGCGCTTGTTGAGGAAAGCATCGAGCCCTTCACGAAAATCCTGGCTCGTGTAGCACAGCAGGATGAGGTCTTCGCCCTCGTCTCCCGTGGGGCGCCGTTGCAGGCGGGCGACGGCCTGCTTGGTCGCATTCAGCGTCAGCGGCGCATGGCTGGCGAGCAGCCGGGCGACCTCATCGGCGCGCTTCTCCAGCGCGGCAATGTCCTCGACCACCTCGCCGAGCAGCCCGACGCTGGCGGCTTCCGTGGCATCGACCAGACGCGCGGTGAAGATCAGATCCTTGACGCGCGCAGCCCCAATGAGCGCCGTGAGGCGGCCGACATTGGACATGGACAGGCAATTGCCGAGCGTCCTCGCGATGGGAAAGCCGATCTTGGCGCTCCTCGTGCCGATGCGCAGGTCACAGGCCGCGGCGATGCCCGCCCCGCCTCCGGTGCAGAACCCGTTGATCGCTGCGATCGTCGGCACCCGACACTCCTCCAGCGTCGTCAGCACCCGATCGATGCGGTTCTCGTAATCGATGGCATCCTGCGGCGCCTTGAATTCGCGGAACTGATTGATGTCGGTGCCCGCGGCGAACGCCTTGTCGCCTGCCCCGCGCAGCACCAGCACCTTGATCGAATGGTCGCCGTTGGCCTGCTCGCAGATCGCGGCCAGCCGCTCATACATGGCGAAGGTGAAGGCGTTACGGGCCTGCGGGCGGTTGAAGGTGATCCGCCCGATGCCGTCCTTGCATTCAAAAACGAGGTCGTCCGCCTCCGCAGCCAGGTCCATTTCCTCATGTCCTCTTGTTTTTTACATTTTTGAATGCAAAATCTGCCATAAGCAAGCTGGAACTTGCAGATTTCGATCGATTTCTGTGTTTTTGAATTCAAAGTGAGCGCTGGTGCCATGCTTCATGAAGACGTCGTCGGACGCATCCGCGCCATCCTGCTCGACGGCGAGATTCCGCCAGGCGCGCGGATTCCCGAGCGCGAGCTGTGCGAGCGGCTCGAGATCTCGCGCACGCCGCTGCGTGAAGCGCTCAAGGTGCTCGCTGCCGAAGGTCTCGTGCAGTTGCTGCCGCACCGCGGCTCGCGCGCGGCGAAGCTGACCGACAAGGACATGCGCGATCTGTTCGAGGTCTGCCAGGGCCTGGAGGCTCTTGCCGGCGAGCTCGCCTGCGAGCGCATCACCGACGCGGAGATCGATGCGATCGCCGCCACGCATGCGGACATGGTGCAGCATTATCGCGAGAGCGATCTGATCCAATACTATCGCGGCAACCGCGCCATTCACGAAGCCATCGTCAACGCCGCCGGAAACCCCGTGCTCGCGGGGCTGTACACCTCCGTGACCGCGCGCATCCGGCGTGCGCGCTACGTCACGCCGATGACGCCGCAGCGCTGGGCGCTCGCGGTCAGGGAGCATGAGGCGATCCTGAACGCACTCCAGCGCCGCGACGGCGTCGGCCTTTCTCATATCCTGCGAGCACATCTGCGCCATAAGCGCGAAGAGGTCTTGCAGGCGGGTTTTGCCGAGACGGAAGGCAATGACATCGCGCTGAGAATTGCGTAGAGCGCAATTCCGCGGTCGCATATCTGCGAACCAATTCTACTTGCTAGCTAGACGTAACCAGCGCAGCATGGAACCTGCCGACCTCGGCCACATGACCGACGGCCGGCCGCGATGCGCATACAATTGCGCAAGATAAAAGACAAAGCGGAGGAAATGCATGACAATCGATGTCTCTCGCCGGTCCCTGCTCGCACTCGGGGCGGGTCTTGGTGCCAGCGCCATGCTCGGCAGCAGCGCGCTGGCGCGGGCTCCCAAGCTCGGCACCCAGACGCCCTACTGGCATCGCTTCGTTCTCGGCGACGCCGAGGTGACCGTCGTGTCCGACGGGCCCTTACCGTTGGGTGATCCCTCCGGGACGTTCACGGGCGTTCCCAAGGAAGAGGTCAAGAAGATGCTGGCCGACAATTTCCTGTCGCCGGACAACGTCGTGCTCGAACAGAATTCTCCGATCGTGAACACCGGCGACAAGCTCATCCTGTTCGATACCGGCATGGGCAGCTCGAAAATGTTCGGCGCAAGCACCGGGCGACAACAGAAGAGCATGACCGAGGCCGGCATCAAGCCGGGGGACATCGACGCCGTGGTCTGCTCGCATGCCCATATCGACCATATCGGCGGCATCGTGGACGAAGGCGGCAAGCCGCTGTTTCCGAACGCGCAGGTCTACATCTCCCAGACCGATTTCGACTTCTGGACCGACGAAGGCAAGCTCGGCAGCGCCGCGAAGGACTTCGTCGTCCACGCCCGGAAGAACCTGCTGCCGGTCCGCGACCGCATCGTGTTCTTCAAGGACGGTCAGGAGTTCCTTCCGGGCGTGCAGGCCATCGCCGCGCCGGGTCACACCGTCGGTCACACCATCTTCACGGTCTCGTCGGCCGGCAAATCCTTCGCCTTTCTCGGCGACCTCTCGCACCATTCGGTGCTGCTGCTGGAGCGGCCGCGGATGGAGTTCTCCTACGACACCGATCCGAAGCAGGCGGCGGAATCGCGCGTGAAACTGCTCACCATGCTCGCGGCGAACAAAATCCCGGTGATGTCCTATCACTTCGCCTGGCCGGGCTATGGCCACATCGCCAAGACGGGCGAAGGCTTCCGCTATTATCCCGAGCCGATGCAGATGACGTTGTAGACCAGCCAGATCAGCTCCGGGCGGCGCGAGCCGCCTGGAGCTGCGATGCAGTCATTCCGCGGGCTCCGCGAGGGCAACGGCCTTGGCCGTCTCGGCTTGGGCGCCGGGAAACATCCGCCGAACGAGCACCAACAGCGCGGGGACGAAGAAGATGCCGAGGACCGTTGCCGCGATCATGCCGCCGGCAACGCCAATTCCGACAGCATTCTGGCTGGCGGAGCCCGCACCGGTCGCGACCGCCAGCGGCAGCACGCCGAGAATGAACGCGAGCGAGGTCATCAGGATGGGGCGCAGGCGCTGCCGCGCCGCGTGCAGCGTGGCCTCGACGAGGCCGCGGCCGGCAGCGATCTGCTCCAGCGCGAATTCGACGATCAGGATCGCGTTCTTCGAGGCGAGACCGATCGTGGTGAGCAGACCGACCTGGAAATAGACGTCGTTGGCCTGGCCGAACAGCGTGGCAGCGAGCAGCGCGCCCAGCACGCCGATCGGCACCGTCAGCATCACCGCGAGCGGAACCGACCAGCTCTCGTAGAGCGCCGCGAGACTGAGAAAGACGATCAGCAGCGAGATCGAATAGAGGTAGAGCGTCTGGCTGCCGGTGAGCCGCTCCTGAAACGACAGGCCGGTCCATTCGTGGCCGTAGCCCTTCGGCAGCTTGGCCATCTGCTCCTCCACCGCCTGCATGGCGACGCCCGAGCTGATGCCCGGCCCCGCCTGGCCCTGAAGCTCGACGGCGGCAACGCCGTTGTAGCGCTCCAGGCGCGGCGAGCCAAAACTCCAGCGATTGGTGGCCAGCGCCGAGAACGGCACCATCGAGCCCGCGGTGTTGCGGACGTACCAGCGGCCGATGTCGCTGGTGTCCATCCGGAACGGCGCATCGCTTTGCACATAGACCTGCTTGACGCGGCCGCGGTCGATGAAGTCGTTGACATAAGCGCCGCCCCAGGCCGCCGACAGCGTGGTGTTGAGATCGCTGAGATTCACACCGAGCGCGGTGGCCTTTGCCTGGTCGACGTCGAGGTTGAATTGCGGCGTATCGTCCTGGCCGTTCGGCCGCGCCTGTGCCACGCGCTTGTCCGTCGCGAGCTGGCCGAGCAACTGGTTGCGCACCTGGATCAGGGCCTCGTGACCGTTGCCGCCGGTGTCCTGGAGATAGAGATCGAAGCCGCCGGAATTGCCGAAGCCCGGAATGGACGGCGGCAACACTGCGAACACCATGGCGTCACGGATCTTCGCGAACGCGCCCATGGCGCGGCCGGCCACGGCCTGCGCAGAAGTCCCCGGATGCTTGCGCTCGTCGAACGGCTTCAGGCTGACGAAGGCGAGGCCAACGTTCTGCCCCTGCCCCGCGAAGCTGAAGCCGTTGACTGCAAACACGCCTTCGACCGCATCCTTCTCGTTGTCCAGGTATTGATGCTCGACCCGCTTGACGACGTCGAGCGTGCGCGCCGAGGTAGCGCCGACCGGAAGCTGGATCAGGGTCATGATCGTACCCTGGTCCTCCTCGGGCAGGAATGAGCTCGGCAGCCGCTGGAACAGGACGACCATGCCGGCAACGATCGCCACGAAGGCGATCATGACGCCGGCGACGCGCTTGATCGCGCCGCCGGCCGTGCGCTGATAGCCGTCGGCCATGCGGTCGAAACTGCGATTGAACAGGCCGAAGAAGCCGCGCGGCGCGCCGTGTTGCGGCGGCTTCAGGATCGTGACGCACAGCGCCGGCGTCAGCACCAGCGCCACCAGCACGGACAGCAGCATCGCCGTGACGATGGTGAGCGCGAACTGCCGATAGATGATTCCGACCGAGCCGTTGAAGAACGCCATGGGGATGAACACAGCCGACAATACGACACCGATGCCGATCAGGGCGCCGGTAATCTCGCGCATCGACTTCTCGGTCGCCTCGCGCGGACCGAGCTTCTCCTCGGCCATCACGCGCTCGACGTTCTCGACCACGACGATGGCATCGTCGACCAACAGGCCGATCGCCAGCACCATCGCGAACATCGTCAGCGTGTTGATCGAATAGCCCGCCAGCGAGAGCACGCCGAACGTGCCGAGCAGCACCACGGGCACGGCGATGGTCGGAATGATGGTGGCGCGCCAGCTCTGAAGAAACACGAACATCACAACGAAGACGAGGATGATCGCCTCGAACAGCGTGTGCACCACCTTCTCGATCGACAGCTTGACGAAGGGCGTGGTGTCGTAGGGATAGACGACGCGAAGCCCCTCCGGCATGGTGGCACTCAGCTGGGCGACGCGCGCCTTCACCGCTTCCGAGGTCGCGACCGCGTTGGCACCGGTCGCAAGACTGATGCCCATGCCGGCGGCGGGCTTGCCGTTGTAGCGCGCCGCGGAATCGTAGGATTTCGATCCGAGCTCGACACGCGCGACGTCGCCGACGCGCACCACCTGGCCCGACGACGCCGTGCGCAGGATGATGTCCTTGAACTGTTCCACGGTCTGGAGGCGGCTCTGCGAGGTGATGGTGGCATTGAGCTGCTGACCGCCGATCGACGGAAGGCCGCCGAGCTGGCCAGCCGTCACCTGGGTGTTCTGGGTCTGGATCGCCGCGATCACGTCGCCGGGCATGAGATTGTATTTGGCGAGCTTGTCGGGATCGAGCCAGATGCGCATGGCGT
The DNA here is from genome assembly GCF_042263385.1 of Bradyrhizobium tunisiense. Taxonomy (NCBI): domain Bacteria; kingdom Pseudomonadati; phylum Pseudomonadota; class Alphaproteobacteria; order Hyphomicrobiales; family Nitrobacteraceae; genus Bradyrhizobium; species Bradyrhizobium tunisiense. The sequence goes on along the minus strand of NZ_JBHLEV010000002.1, from coordinate 796,316 downwards.
ATTCGGCGCCGAACAACGTGACCTGGCCGACGCCGGCGACCCGGCTGATGGGATCGTTGACCGAGGACGACACGTAGTCGGCGATGTCGCTGGCCGCCAACCGGCCGTCCTCGGAGACGAATCCGAGCACCATCAGGAAGCTGGCCGACGACTTCACGACCTTGATTCCCTGCTGCTGCACGACCTGTGGCAGCAACGGGGTTGCGAGCTGGAGCTTGTTCTGAACCTGCACCTGGGCGATGTCGGCATCGGCCTCGTTGGTGAAGGTCAGCGAGATCTGCACGACGCCGGTCGAGGTGCTCGACGACGACATGTATTGGAGATAGTCGAGACCGGTCATGTTCTGCTCGATGACCTTGGTCACCGAGTTCTCGGCAGTCTGGGCATTGGCGCCGGGATAGGTCGCCGTGATCGTGACGACAGTCGGCGCGATCTGCGGGTATTGTGCGATCGGCAGGCGCATGATCGCGAGCACACCGCCCAGCATGATCAGGATCGCGATGACCCAGGCGAAGATCGGCCGCTTGATGAAGAAATGCGACATGGCGATTACCGCTCCGTTGTCGTGGCCGCCGGCCGCGCGTCGGCCTGCCGGGTCGGGCTCACCGTGAGGCCGGTCGCCGGATCGACCACGACTTCGACGGTCTTGACCGGCGCGCCGGGACGGGCCTTCTGCGTGCCGTCGACGACGAGGCGATCCCCCGCTCTGGCGCCCGATCGCACCAGCCAGTTGCCGTCGACTTCCTCGCCCAGATCCAGCGTCCGCTGCTCCACCTTGCCGTCCTTGTCGACGAACATCGCCACCGCCTGCCCAAGCGGATTGCGCGAGACCGCGCGCTGCGGCACCAGGATCGCGTTCGCATCGACACCGGCGACGACGCGTGCACGTACATACATGCCGGGCAGCAGCGCTCGCTCGGGATTGGCGAAGATCGCGCGCGAGGAGACCGACCCGGTGCTCTCGTTGACGCTGGCGTCAGTGAAACCGTACTTGCCCTTGTGGCCGTAGGCCTTGCCGTTTTCCATGAGAAGTTCGACCTGCACGCCCTCGGCGGGTCGCTTGAGCTTTCCGCTCGCGATCTGATTGCGCAGGCGCTCCATCTCGGAGGTCGACTGGTCGAGATCGACATAGACGGGATCGAGCTGCTGGATCGTCGTCATCGCGGTGGCCTGGCTCGCGGTGACGAGTGCGCCGGGCGTGATGCTCGACTTACCGATCCGGCCCGAGATCGAGGCGGTCACCTTGGTGCGATCGAGCGAGATCGCCGCGGTGTCGCGGTTGGCCTGGGCGGCTTTCAGGTCAGCCTCGCCCTGCTTGTAGGCTGCGACCGCATCGTCGACGTCCTGCTGGCTCGCCGCGTTGGTCTGGAGCAACTGGGTCTTGCGCGCGGCCTTCAGGCGCACGCTGACGAGCGTCGCCTCCGACCGCTGCACCGCAGCCTCCGCACTTGCCAGCGCCGCCTTGTACTGAACGGGGTCGATTTCGTAGAGCAGATCGCCTTCCTTGACTTCGGCGCCTTCCACGAAGTCGCGCTTGAGCAGGATGCCGGTGACCTGCGGCCGGACTTCGGAGACCTGGTAGGCGACGACCCGCCCCGGCAGGACGGTCGAAACCTTCGCCTCCTGCGGCTTCAAGGTCTCGATGCCGACCTCCGGCACCACCTGTGGCGGTCCGGCCTGCTGGCTCTGGTCCCCGCAAGCTGCAAGCAGCAGGGCAATCAACGGAACGGCCAGGGCGATCGGAGGACGCATGATGACGATCCATGGTGAGTTGCGGACCCTCGATGAGGGGCGCGCGGAAACATTTGGAAACTCTTCGGTTTCCATATGGAAACTTGGTAGTTTCCTTCTCCGAAGTCAAGTGCTAGGCTGCGTATGAAACTGCGTTCAAACAGTTGTGAAGCAGCACGCGGCGGACGTTCCCATGGCGAGAGAATCCAGCAGCCAAAAGCGCATGGCCCCGTCTTCGGAGCACATCAGGCCTGCCATCAAGATTCCCGCCCCGGACGCACGGATGACGCAATTGCTGGCGGCGGCGAAGGACACCTTCACCAGCAAAGGCTTCGCCGCGACGACCATGGACGACATCGCCGGCGCCGCAGGCATGTCGAAGAAGACCCTCTACAAATTGTTCGAAAGCAAGACCGACCTCTTCCGCGCCATGCTGCTGGGCAGCCTGCCCAAAGACCAGTTCACGGACGCGCCTTCCGAAGGATCACCGGTGACCCGACTTCGAAACATGCTTCGGGAGGCTGCAGACGTGGCGTTGTCGCCGAGCGAGATCGCGCTGCAGCGCCTGATCATTGGTGAACGCCAGGCCTCGCCTGCGCTGGGTCGCATGTTTGCCGAGGTCATCATGGAGAGCGGCACGAAGCATATCGTCGACCTACTTGAGAAGGTCCGCCTCGAGCCCCGTTTCGAAGGCGTGCCGCTCCGCCTCGTTGCCGAAATGCTGTTCGGCATGGTGTTCGGCCACGATCATTTCAGGCTGCTGACCGACACCGGCTTCAAGCTCAATCGCCGCGTGCTGGACCGCCGGATCGATCTTGCGATTGCGACGTTCTGTCTGCCTGACGATTAAGCCGAAGCTACGACTCCTCGCCGGGTCCACCTCTGAAGACTTCGATCAGGCGAAAGCGCTCGCACATCAGCATCATGTCGCCGCTATATCGTCCGAGCCTGCCGAAATAGGATTGATGGGCGCGGCGCCAATAGGCCAGGCTCCGGTCGCCTTCCCCCTCGTCATGCGCAAAGGCTGCGTCGACCTCATTGAAGCGCCGATACGTCACCTCGGTGGTTTCGATGACGCAGCGCGGCTCCGCCCGCCCGTCGAGCACGACCCAGCGCTCGCCGGGCGTGGAGGTGTTCGGCTCGTCTTCGGTGCTGCATGTCGCGGTCTTGATGCCCTTGATGACGAGCTCGACCAATTCGTCCGCCAGCACGGGGCTGTCGCCGAATGCGAAGGTTCGCAGATGTCGATACCGCTCGGGGACTGGCTTGCTCATCGCTTCCCCGCCTTTGCGAAATGTAGCCTAGCACCCGAGCCTGTCGGCGATCCCGCCAAAATCCTTCGCGACGATGTCCCAATTGCCGGTCGCTTCGAAGTCGACCTTCTGAAGCGGGCCGTATTCCGTCGGCCGCGCCACGAACGCGGTCTTGAGTCCGTTTTTCTGTGCGGCCGCGAGATCGCCGTTGTGGGCGGCGACCATCATCACCTCTTCCGGCTTGAGGCAAAGCAGCTTTGCTGCGCCGAGATAGGTCTCGGGGTCGGGCTTGTAATGCTCGAACAGCTCGGCCGACATGATGAGATCCCACGGCAGGCCGGCGAACTTCGCCATGTTGGTGAGCAGCGCGACGTTGCCGTTCGACAGCGGCGAGATCACGAATTTCGATTTCAGCCGCGTGAGGCCGGCGACGCTGTCCGGCCAGGGATGCAGGCGGTGCCAGCCCTTGGTGAGGTAGTCGAGGTCGGCTTCGGTCAGGCCCTTGATCGCGAATTGATCGACCAGCTTTTCCAGCGAGCGGCGGTGCAGGTCATCCAGCATGACATAGCCGCGCTCGGGATGTTTGCGCACCTCGTCCATGGAAGCCATGTACATCCCGCGCCAGCCGTCGACGAGCGCGGTCCAATCAGCGCTGATCCCGCGCTGCTTGCTCCACCACATGAAGTCGGTGATGAGACTCGTACGCCAGTCCACGACCGTCCCGAACACGTCGAAGACCAGGGCTTTCACGGCGGAGAGATTGGTCATGTGCGCTTCCTGGCGTTGTTTGTTCTTGGTCATTCCGGGATGCGCCGTCAGGCGCAGGCCCGGAATGACGGATGCTGTTATTGCCTTGCTCAGTCCAGGTGGAACTTGGCCAGCTCGCGGTGCTCGGCCTTGATGTAGCGCACGGTGCCGGTAACGGAGCGCATCACCACCGTCTCTGTCTCGATCACGCCGTCCTTGCGGAATTTGACGCCCGAGAGCAGCGAGCCCGTGGTGACGCCGGTGGCCGCGAACAGGCAGTCGCCGCGCGCCATGTCCTCGATGCCGTAGATCATCTTGGGATCGTTGACGCCCATCTTGGCGGCGCGTTCGATCTTCTCGGCGGAATCGAGAATGAGGCGGCACTGCATCTGGCCGCCGATGCAGCGCAGCGCCACCGCCGCGAGCACGCCTTCCGGCGCGCCGCCGGTGCCGAGATACATGTCGACGCCGGTATTGTCAGGGTCGGCGCAATGGATCACGCCGGCAACGTCGCCGTCGGTGATCAGGCGCACGGCGGCGCCGGTCGAGCGCACGCTCTCGATGATGCTGGCATGGCGCGGACGATCGAGCACGAGAACCGTAATGCCTTCGGGCTGGACACCCTTGGCCTTGGCGAGACGGCGGACGTTGTCGGCCGGTGTCGCATCGAGATCGACGACGCCCTTGTCGTAACCCGGGCCGATCGCGAGCTTCTGCATGTAGACGTCGGGCGCGTGCAGCAGCGTGCCGCCGTCGGCCATCGCCATGGTGGCGATCGAGCCCGGCATGTTCTTGGCGCACAGCGTGGTGCCTTCGAGCGGATCGACCGCGATGTCGACCTGCGGGCCCGCGTTCAGGCCAACCTTCTCGCCGATGAAGAGCATCGGCGCCTCGTCGCGCTCGCCCTCGCCGATCACGATGGTGCCCTCGATCGGGAGCTTGTTGAGCTCGCGGCGCATCGCATCCACCGCAGCCTGGTCGGCCGCCTTCTCGTTGCCGTGCCCGCGCAGCCGCGCCGACGACACCGCCGCCCGCTCGGTCACGCGCACGATCTCCAGCGTGAGAATGCGCTCGAGCAACGCTTGCGGCGGGACTGAGATATGGGTCGACATCGGCTAACTCCTTCAAAACGGTTCTGGACAGAAGTCTCTGCCCACATCAACTCTCAACGCCCACGGTTCGTTCGACGAACCACCCTCATTGTTTGAGCATGATCTTTTCGGAAAACCGCTCAACACTTCGCGCTGCGCGGCCCACCGGGTCCGAGGTCATGCTCTAGTTTTTCTCGATCCGGATCACCTGCGGCCGTCCGCTGATCACCTTGTCCTTCTGCACGGCAGCGAGCGCGCGGCGCACGGCATCCTCATGCGTGGCGTAGGTGATCAGGATGACAGGCACGGGGACCGCCTTGCCGTTATCGGACGCAGCGCCGCCATTGGGATGACGCTGCACGATCGACTCGATCGAGATCTTCTGTTCTGCAAGCCGCGTCGCGATCGCAGCCGCGGTGCCGGGGAAATCGCGCGCCAGAAGGCGGATGTAATAGCCGCCCTCGTGGCGCTCCATCGGCGCCTTCTTGGTGTCGCGCAATTGCGAAATCGGCCGACCGAACGGATTGGCACGGATGCCGCGCGCGACATCGGCGATGTCGGCGACCACGGCGGATGCGGTCGCGGCGCCGCCGGCGCCGGGGCCGACCAGCGTGATCGGCGGAATGCCCTCGCCGTCGATCGTGACCGCATTGGTGACACCCATCACCTGCGCGATCGAGGAGGATTTCGGCACCATGGTCGGATGCACGCGCTGCTCGATGCCCTTGACGGTGCGCACCGCGACGCCCAGCAGCTTGACGCGATAGCCGAGATCGGACGCCGCGCGCAGGTCTTCCGGTGCGATCGATGAGATGCCTTCGACATACACCGCGCTTTGAGCAACTTTCGTGCCGAAGGCGAGGCTGGCGAGGATCGCGAGTTTTTGCGCGGTGTCGTGACCATCCACGTCGAAGGACGGATTGGCCTCGGCATAACCGAGCCGCTGTGCGTCCTTGAGGCATTCGGCGAAGGACAGACCCTCCTGCTCCATCCGCGTCAGGATGTAGTTGCAGGTGCCGTTGAGGATACCGTAGACACGATTGATGCCGGTTCCGGCAAGACCCTCGCGTAACGTCTTGATGACGGGGATCGCGGCGCCGACGGCTGCCTCGAAATTCAGCGCACCGCCCTGCTTTTCAGCGGCTTTCGCCAGTTTCAACCCGTGCTTTGCCAGCAGCGCCTTGTTGGCGGTGACGACCGACTTGCCGGCGTTGAGCGCGGCTTCGACGGCGGAGAGTGCCGGATCGCCGGCGCCGCCCATCAGTTCAACGAAGCAATCGATGCCGGGATGGGTTGCCAGCGCCAGGGGATCCCTGACCCATTCGACGCCGCGCAGATCGACGCCGCGCTTCTTCGCCTTCGAACGCGCGGTGACGGCAACGACACGGATGCCGCGGCCGCTGCGACCCGCGAGCACGCGCGCCTGCGTTTCAATCAAACGGACCACTTCGGCGCCCACGGTGCCGAGCCCCGCTATGCCCACTTTCAGGGGTGCAACCATGATGTCTTAGAAAACCTGCCGAAGAGAATTTAGCGCCGATTGGCGAGCGGAACGACGTTGTGCAACGTTTCGATGCCGCTTTCAAGGAAGCGTCGCACGCCGCGCGCGGCCTGCCTGATCCGCTGCTCGTTTTCCACCATGGCAATGCGGACATATCCTTCACCATGCTCGCCGAAGCCGACGCCGGGCGACACCGCGACGCCGGATTTCTCCACCATCAGGGTTGCGAACTGCATGCTGCCGACGCTGCGGAAGGCTTCCGGCAGCGGCACCCAGGCGAACATCGAAGCCTCCGGCGGCGGAATCTCCCAGCCGGCGCGGCCAAACGATTCCACCAGCGCATCGCGGCGCTTGCGGTAGGTGTCGCGCATCTCCTTGATGCAATCGTCGGGACCGTTCAGCGCCGCGGTCGCCGCGACCTGGACCGGCGTGAAGGCGCCGTAATCGAGGTACGACTTGACGCGGGCGAGCGCCGCGATCACGCGCTCATTGCCGACCGCAAAGCCCATGCGCCAGCCGGCCATCGAATAGGTCTTCGACATCGAGGTGAATTCGACGGCGACATCCATCGCGCCCGGCACCTGAAGCACCGAGGGCGGCGGATTGCTCTCGTCGAAATAGACCTCGGCATAAGCGAGATCGGACAGGATCAGGATCTCGTGCTTCTTCGCGAACGCGACGAGGTCTTTGTAAAAATCGAGGCTCGCGACATAGGCGGTCGGGTTCGAAGGATAGCAGACGACGAGCGCGAGCGGCTTCGGGATCGAATGCACGATCGCCCGCTCCACCGCCTCGAAGAACTGCGGCGTCGGCTCGGAGGGCACCGAGCGGATGACGCCGCCCGCCATCAGAAAGCCGAAGGCGTGAATCGGGTAGCTCGGGTTCGGACAGAGGATGACGTCGCCCGGCGCCGTGATCGCCTGCGCCACATTGGCAAAGCCCTCTTTCGAGCCGAGCGTCGCCACGATCTGGGTGTCCGGGTTGAGCTTCACGCCGAAGCGGCGGGCGTAGTAGCCGGCCTGGGCCCTGCGCAATCCGGGGATGCCGCGGGACGCCGAGTAGCGGTCGGTGCGCGGCTTGCCCAGCGTCTCCTTCAGCTTCTCCAGCACATGCGCCGGTGCCGGCAGGTCCGGATTGCCCATGCCAAGGTCGATGATGTCGGCGCCGGCATTCCGCGCGGCCGCCTTGGCCCGGTTGACCTGCTCGAACACGTAAGGCGGAAGGCGGCGAATGCGGTAAAATTCTTCCATGGCTCTCTGGGCTCCGGGCAACCGGTCAGGACAGAATCGACAGGACGGACGCCGATTGGGTGAGGCGCCCAGAATCGCTTTGAAAACTGCTCAAAATCAAATACTTAGAGCAATCATCGACAACGAAGACTGAAGTCGTTCGCCCTGACTCTCGGCTGAACCATGATCTTTTAGCACGGCAAGGCGGGGGCGCCAGCGATTACGTTGCCGTGCCTCATTTCGCGTCCTTGCCGGCAGCGGCCTGGCGATCACGCGCGGCTGCAAGCTCGGCCTCGATCTTGGCGCGCTGCTCCAGCGGAATGATTGCCTGGTCGCGATCCGGTGGCAGATCGTGCACCGGCAGGTAGGTGCCGGGCTCCCTGGGATGCGCCTGCGCGTCCGCGGGTGTCATATCGGCGAGCTGGCTCGAGCAGCCGCCCATGGCGAGCGCCGCAATCAGCAGCGCGCTGCGGATCGGCAGCGCCTTTTGCAGGTCCCATAACGCCAACACCTGGGAAATCCCCTACTCGTCCCAAAGCACGGCCCCGGGCAACCTTACCCAAGACCGCGCCCAAGCTCAAACCATTGCTGCCCGAAATGGCGAGAGCGAAAAACAGCCGTTGCCCACCAAGCCGAGCGGTGCGGCCCGAATGTGACGGAACCAAGAAGATTTGTCGCACTGCAACACATCTTCGAGAGTGTTTAACGCCAAACATGCGAGCTTCGCGGTGACGAATACGGAATGAGTCGTTACTGTTCTGCTCATGAATATGGCCACGACCGATACGCCCAAACCCGAGACGAAGTTCGATGCGGAAGCCTTCGCGATGAATGTCGCGCGGGCGATGGAGAGCGGCGGCAAGGCGCTCGCCGCTTACCTCAAGCCGCGCGAGAGCGGCGAGGTGCAGGATCGCCCGCCGGCCGAGCTTGCCGAGGTGGTCAAGACCTTCACGTCGGTCGCCGAATATTGGTTGTCGGATACGTCCCGTTCGTCCGATCTGCAGATCAAGCTGGCCAAGGACTATCTCGACCTCTGGGGCTCCGCGGCGCGCCGCATGGCCGGCCAGGACGCCCCGCCCGCGATCGCGCCCTCCCCGCGCGACAAGCGCTTTGCCGACCCGGAATGGAAATCGAACCAGTTCTTCGACTTCGTCATGCAGCTCTATCTGCTTACGGCCAAATGGGCGCAGGAACTGGTGCGCGATGCCGATGGGCTCGATCCGCAGACCCGCCGCAAGGCGGAGTTCTACGTCCAGCAGGTCATTAACGCGCTGTCGCCGTCCAACTTCGTGCTGACCAATCCGGAGGTGCTGCGCGAGACTGTGGCGAGCAGCGGCGAAAATCTCGCGCGCGGCCTGACGATGCTGGCCGAGGACATCGCGGCCGGCAAGGGCATGCTGAAGATCCGCCAGTCCAATCCGGACAATCTCGTCGTCGGCGTCAACATGGCGACGACGCCGGGCAAGGTGATCTACCAGAACGAGATCATGCAGCTGATCCAGTATTCGCCGACCACGGAGCGCGTGCTGCGCACCCCGCTCCTGATCGTGCCGCCCTGGATCAACAAGTTCTACATCCTCGATCTCAAGCCGGAGAAATCCTACATCAAGTGGTGCGTCGACCAGGGCATCACCGTGTTCGTGATCTCATGGGTCAATCCCGACAAGCGGCTCGGCAACAAGAGCTGGGAAGACTACATGAAGCAAGGCCCGCTCACGGCGATGGACGTGATCGAGAAGATCACCGGCGAGATGAAGGTGCACACCGCCGGCTATTGCGTCGGCGGCACGATGCTGGCGACCACGCTGGCCTGGCTCGCCGAGAAGCGTCGCCAGCGCGTGGCGTCCGCGACGTTCTTCGCCGCGCAGGTCGACTTCACCCATGCCGGCGATCTCCTCGTGTTCGTCGACGAGGAGCAGATCGCATCGCTCGAACAGGACATGAAGACGGCCGGCGTGCTCGAAGGCTCGAAGATGGCGATGGCCTTCAACATGCTCCGCTCCAACGATCTGATCTGGTCCTACGTCGTCAGCAACTATCTGAAGGGCCAGCAGCCGAGCGCGTTCGATCTGTTGCACTGGAATTCCGATGCGACGCGCATGACCGCGTCGAACCATTCCTATTATTTGCGCAACTGCTATCTGGAGAACCGGCTCTCCACGGGCACGATGGTGCTCGACAACACGTTGCTCGATCTCTCCAAGGTCAAGGTGCCCGTCTACAACCTCGCCACACGCGAGGACCACATCGCGCCGGCGGAATCGGTGCTGTACGGCTCGCAGTTCTTCGGCGGCCCGGTGAAATACGTGTTGTCGGGCTCGGGCCACATCGCCGGCGTGGTCAATCCGCCGGCCTCGAACAAGTATCAGTACTGGACCAACGACAACATCAAGGACGTCAACGTCGCGCAGTGGATGAAGGACGCCGTGGAGCACAAGGGCTCGTGGTGGCCGGACTGGCGTGAATGGCTGCGCGGAATCGATCCGGAGGAAGTCCCGGCGCGCAGCGTCGGCAGCGACGCCCTGCCCCCGATCGAGGACGCCCCCGGCAGCTATGTCAGGGTCCGCGCATAGCGGAATCTTCCGCGCTTTTGTATAGACTCGGCGCTCAACGCAGCGACGACAGAGAGGATCGACCATGACGCGCGAATTGTTCTGGCTGACACTGACGGTGATCCTGACCGGGATCCTCTGGATTCCCTACACCATCAACCGCTGCCAGGTCCGCGGCCTCACTGGCGCGATGGCCAATCCCTCGCGCGGCGACAAGCCGCAATCGGAATGGGCGAACCGCCTGATGTTCGCGCACGACAACGCGGTCGAGAACCTCGTGCTCTTTGCACCGCTGGTCTTGATCCTCAACGCGATCGACTATTCCACCAAATGGACCGTGCTGGCCTGCGCCGTCTATTTCTGGTCGCGCGTCGCGCATCTGATCGTCTATGCGCTCGGCATCCCGGTGTTCCGCACCCTCGCCTTCACCGTTGGCTTCCTCGCCCAGGCCGTGCTGGCATTGGCGATCTTCAAGGTGTTCTGAACCAGTGTCCCGGACGCGCGGAGCGCGAGCCGGGACACAGAAGGCTGCAATCGAAACAAGCAAGAATAGGCCCCGGCTCTGCAGCGCATCACCGCACCGGACGATGCTTCAACATCGCCGGGGAAGTGCCGCGCTGAGTCCGGGGCACAAAGCCCTACGCCTCCGGCAATCCAAGCATCAGCCGCATGTTCTGCACGGCGGCGCCTGAGGCACCCTTGCCGAGATTGTCGAGCCGCGCGACCAGCACGGCCTGATGATATTTGTCGCTGGCGAAGACGTAGAGCTCGAGCATGTTGGTCTCGTTGAGCGCCTCCGGCTCGATCCGGCCGCCCTTGCTCGCCTCGTTCTGGAGCGGCATCACCGAGACGTATTTCGAGCCGGCGTAGCGCTTTGCCAGCGCGGCCTGGAGGTCTGCGCCACCGGGCTTACCCGGCAAGGTGTCGAGCTGCAGCGGCACCGAGACCAGCATGCCCTGCCGGTAATTGCCGACAGAGGGAATGAAGATCGGGCGCCGCGTCAGGTTCGAATAGAGCTGCATCTCCGGCAGATGCTTGTGCTCGAAGCCGAGACCGTAGAGCTCGAAGGACGGCGCGCTGCCATCCTCGAAGCTTGCGATCATCGACTTGCCCCCGCCGGAATAGCCGCTCACCGCGTTGACCGTGACGGGATAATCAGGCGGCAACAGGCCGGCATCGACGAGCGGCCGCAGCAGCGCGATCGCGCCGGTCGGATAGCAGCCGGGATTGGAGACCTTCCTGGCGGCCTTGATCTTGCCGGCCTGGTCGGCCGTCAGCTCGGGAAAGCCGTAGGCCCAATCGGGCGCGACCCGATAGGCGGTGGAAGCATCCAGCACCTTCGGCGCCGACGTGCCCATGCTGTCGACCAGCGCAACGGTTTCCTTGGCGGCATCGTCGGGCAGACAGAGAATGACGAGGTCCACCTCCTCCATCAGCGCCTTCTTGGCCGCGGGATCCTTGCGCTTGTCGTCGGGAAGCGTCTTCACGACCACGTCGTTCTGCAGCTTCAGCCGCTCGTTGATGCCGAGCCCGGTGGTGCCGGAGCCGCCGTCGACAAAGACGTTTGCGGGTTTCTTCGCCGCGCCGGTGATCGGGGCTTTCGTGGTCTCAGCGAGGCTCATGACGCGCTCCTTTCGAGCTTGTTCGTGTCGTGTTCAAAAACTTGCGGCCTGGTCTGCCGCATCAACTCCGAGATCTGCTTCGCGTCGGCATCGCCGGCGCCGAGTGCATTTGCGATCGCCGCATAATCGGCGTCGGATTTGTGCTGGTTGAGCTTGAAGCTGCCTTCGACCTCTTCAACATTCATCACCAGACCCACGATCGCCTTCTTCATCGCTTCGAGCCGGCCCGCCGTCATCTTGCCCGACGTCCACGGCTTCTTCGGCAGCAGCCAGTGCTCGAACTTGTCGCTGAGCGTGTCGATCTGCACCGACAGCTCGTCGTCCGACAACGGCCGCACCGGCCCGCTCAGATGCACCGACTGGTAGAGCCAGGTCGGCACCTGGTCCGGCGAGACGTACCAGTCCGGCGATACATAGGCATCGGGGCCGTTGACCGCGAGCAACCAGGACGCTTCGCCCCCGGCAAGCTTTAGCAGCGGATTGTGACGGGCGACATGAAAGGCGGCCTGCGGCGTGCCGTCGGCAGCGTAGGTCAGATAGAACGGCAGCGGGGAAGCGACCGGCTTCTTTCCGTCGAAGGCGCACATGGTGCCGAAGCCGCGCTCCTCGGCGAACTTCAGGCTCGCGGCGCGGTCCTGCTTGAAAAAGGGTGGCGTGTACATCGTGGTCTCCTGCTGGGCCTCCGTGGGGGCCGCCGGATCAGATCGCGCTGACAGGAGAGAGAATGCCGCGGATCGGATCCAGCGGCAAAGACGATGATCTCAAACGCGATCGACCGCCCAAACCGCAAGACTGCGGCGGCGGCGACGGGCGAACAGGATGGTCGCGGCGTTGATCATGGCGCGGGGCTATAAGGCCAGATCCGGTTCCCGTCAAGGTTTGGACGTCAGATCACCCGCCAGATCCACTCCATGATCTTGGCGAGCACGTCGCCGAACAGCAGCAGCACGGCCGACCAGACCAGCGCGGAGACGAAATTGGCGACCTGGAAACTCCAATAGGGCATCTCGAAGATGCCGGCCGCGAGCGGCACCGAGGCGCGCAAGGGACCGAAGAACCGGCCGATGAAGATGCTGGGCACGCCCCATCTGCGCACGAAAGCCTCGCCCCTGGGCAGAAGTCCCGGATAGCGCGACAGCGGCCACATCTCGGCGACCTTCTCCTTGTAGCGGAAGCCGAACCAGTAGGAGACCCAGTCGCCCAGCGCCGCGCCAAGGCCGCCGGCGATCCAGACCGGATAGAAGTTGATGCCGCTCGCCCCGATGAGCGCGCCGATCCCCACCAACGCACCCCAGGCCGGGAACAGCAGCGAGATGAAGGCGAGCGATTCTCCGAAAGCGAGCAGGAACACGATCGGAGCCGCCCAGGCCTGGTGAACGCGCACGAATTCGGCCAAGGCGTGCGCAAACTGCTCCATCAAAAATAGCCTTCCCGCCCCGTCTCAAGGTGCTGCGATGAAAAAGACTGGTAAGCCAAGGACTTGTGTGACATCAAGTCACAAAGCCCGCCTCACGCAGACCGGCAGGTCAATTTGCCGGGAATTTGGAGGGGGTGCGGCGTAAAATCGCCGGGATTGGCCCCCAACGACACCGCCCGGCCCGCCCTGCGATAACCTTTCCAAGTCAGAAGTGGCATAGTCGGCCTCATCGATTCGCCGCCCAAGCGGCCCTCAAAGCGCATCAAGATATATGTCCAAGCAGTTGAAGCCCAAAGCAAAAGACGACTTTTTCGGCGGCGACGAGCCGAAACCCCGCGCCGCCAAGGCGGCGCCGCGCGCGGGCGGCGGGGAAGCTGACTACACCGCGGCCGACATCGAGGTGCTCGAAGGCCTGGAACCGGTGCGACGCCGGCCGGGCATGTATATCGGCGGCACCGATGAGAAGGCGTTGCATCATCTGTTCGCCGAAGTCATCGACAACTCGATGGACGAGGCGCTGGCCGGACACGCGACGTTCATCGGAGTCGAGCTCAGTGCAGACGGGTTCCTCACCGTCACCGACAACGGCCGCGGCATCCCGATCGATCCTCATCCGAAATTCCCGAAGAAGTCGGCGCTCGAAGTCATCATGTGCACGCTGCATTCGGGCGGCAAGTTCGACTCCAAGGTCTACGAGACATCAGGCGGTCTGCACGGCGTCGGCATCTCCGTGGTGAATGCCCTCTCCTCGCGTCTCGAGGTCGAGGTCGCGCGCGGCCAGAAGCTGCACCGCATGATCTTCGAGCGCGGCCATCCCAAGGGCAAGCTCGAGGATCTCGGCAAGGTCAACAACCGCCGCGGCACGCGCGTGCGCTTCAAGCCCGACACCGACATCTTCGGCGCCAAGGCCGCGTTCAAGCCGCAGCGCCTGTTCAAGATGACGCGCTCGAAGGCGTATCTGTTCGGCGGCGTCGAGATCCGCTGGAACTGCGCGCCCGACCTGCTCAAGGGCATCGAGGATGTACCGGCCGAAGCGACGTTCCACTTCCCGGGCGGCCTCAAGGACTATCTGGCGGCTGCGATCCACGCCGACACGCTGGTGCATCCCGACATCTTCTCCGGCAAGTCTGGCCGCAACGGTGCGCACGGCGCCTGCGAATGGGCGGTGGCGTGGACCGCGGATGCGGACGGCTTCCTCTCCTCCTACACCAACACAGTGCCGACGCCGGATGGCGGCACGCACGAATCCGGCCTGCGCAGCGCGCTTCTGCGTGGCCTGAAGGATCACGCCGAGCGCGTCGGCCAGGGCAAGCGCGCAGCCTCCATCACCTCCGAAGACGTGATGGTGGGCGCGGCCGTGATGCTCTCGGTGTTCGTGCGCGAGCCCGAATTCCAGGGCCAGACCAAGGATCGGCTTGCGACCGCCGAAGCGCAGCGCATCGTCGAGCAGGCGATCAAGGATCCGTTCGACCATTGGCTGTCGGGCAATCCGAACATGGCCAACAGGCTGCTCGACTTCGTGCTCGACCGCGCCGAGGAGCGGTTGCGCCGCCGCCAGGAGAAGGAGACCGCGCGCAAGACGGCCGGAAAGAAGCTGCGCCTGCCCGGCAAGCTCGCCGACTGCACCGACGCCGGCACCGACGGCTCGGAGCTGTTCATCGTCGAGGGTGACTCGGCCGGCGGCAGCGCCAAGCAGGCGCGTGACCGCAAGACCCAGGCCGTGCTGCCGCTGCGCGGAAAAATCCTCAACGTGGCGTCCGCCGGCAAGGACAAGCTGACGGCCAATGCCCAGCTCTCCGACCTCGTGCAGGCGATCGGCTGCGGCCAGCTCCTGCATTACCGCGAAGAGGATCTGCGCTATCAGCGCATCATCATCATGACCGACGCAGACGTCGACGGCGCCCACATCGCCTCGCTCCTGATCACCTTCTTCTACCGGCAGATGCCGCGGCTGATCGACGAGGGCCACCTCTTCCTCGCGGTGCCCCCGCTCTACAAGCTGACCCACGGCTCCAAATCGGTCTATGCGCGCGACGACAAGCACAAGGAGGCGCTGCTCAAGAGCGAGTTCAACGCCAACGCCAAGGTCGAGGTGAACCGCTTCAAAGGCCTCGGCGAGATGATGCCGGCGCAGCTCAAGGAAACCACGATGGACCCGCGCAAGCGCACGCTGCTCAAGGTGGTCCTGCTTGCCGACGATCGCGACACCACGGCCGATTCGGTGGAGCGCCTCATGGGCACCAAGGCCGAGGCACGCTTCGCCTTCATCTCGGACAAGGCCGAGTTTGCCAGCGAGGAATTGCTGGACGTGTAGAGCCCTCGGGGCCGTCTACTCCGTTCGGGAGCCTCGGCGGGAGCCGGGGCTCTTTTTATTTGTGGGGACCCCGCCTGTTTATCGATAAGGCCTGCCGATGGTCCGCACGGCCTTGAGCGATTCCCGGCTCCGCGAACGCGACTCGGCCAACGACTCACGGCGCTGAGGCTGAGGCGGGACTGCCGCCATTTCGGACAAGGCTCGATCTCCTAACGAAACCTTACCCGGACCCGAAACTTCGAAATTCACACAAGCTACTGATTTTGCATGATTCTTTCTAATTTCGGGAGCTGCCCCTCGGACGCCCGCTCAGCGGCGTTTTCCGGCGACTGTGCCTAGCCGGCAACAGCATTTCGGCGAGAACCGTCTATAGTCCGGGCATCAGATGAAACGAACTTCAGTGCGCTCGCGCCTGCTACGACAGACCAAGGTTGGGGATTTTGACATGAAGAAGACTTTGCTCGCTCTGACCGCCGTTGCGGCGATGACCGGTTCGGCCTCGGCTGCCGACCTTGGCGCCCGTCCCTACGTGAAGGCTCCGATGCCGGCGCCCGTCGCCAACTGGACCGGCTTCTACGTCTTCGGCGGTGGTGGCGGTGGCCTCTCGAATGCCGACCAGAGCATTGTGGATACGGCCACCGGCACGCCGTTGACGATCACGCAGCGCCAGGGCGGTTCCGGCTGGTTTGGTACGGTCGGCGCTGGTTACGACTGGCAGTTCAGCGGCACCTGGGTCGCCGGTGTGTTTGGCGACGCTCAGTTCGGCAGCATCCGTTCCACCATCCAGGATCCGACCTTCGACATCACCGGTAACCAGAAGCTGGAAACCTCCTGGGCCGCGGGCGTCCGCCTCGGCTGGCTGGTCGCTCCGAACGTTCTCTCCTACGTCAACGGCGGTTACTCCGGCGCTCACTTCGGCCGCACCAACTTCACGACGCTCGGCGGTACCCCGGCCGGTGTTCACCTCAATGGCTACGATCGTCACGGCTGGTTCATCGGCGGCGGCGTCGAGAACAGCCTGAACATCTTCGGCATCACCTCGCCCGGCTGGTTCATGAAGACTGAGTATCGTTCGGCCTTCTACGATACCAAGACCGAGGCCATTCGGTTCGATGGCACCGACGTCCCAACCATCAACAGCGTCCGCGCCAACAGCTGGAACCAGACGATCTCGACCTCGCTGGTCTACCGCTTCAACTGGACCGGTCCGGTCGTCGCGAAGTACTGATCTGATCTCACGATCAAACGTCAAAGCCCCGGCATCGTCCGGGGCTTTTTCGTTGTGGGTCTGTCGGCAGCCGATGCTCGCCTCCAACGACCGTCCTCGGCGGTGAACCTCGCACAATATCGTCGATCGCCCTGCCCGCGCATCGCGACATCCGCCGGGATTCGCCTGCGACGGGCTTCTGCCGGCGCCGGCATTGTAACCGAACCAGAGCTGCGGCTACTGTGCGCCCCAAGCTTTCGAGACCACGGCCATCGTTGATGCCGCGCGTCGCGATGGAAGCAGATCGATGGGGAGGAATGCATGCGCAGATTTCTGCTTGTAGCAGGCCTGTTTGCCCTCGCCGTCGGGCTGCTCTGGATCGGACAGGGCACGGGCACCGTTCCCTGGCCGCGATCGAGCTTCATGGTCAACCAGCTGCAATGGGCCGGCTACGGCGCCGCCATGGCCGGCTTCGGGCTGGTGCTGATCTGGCAGAGCAACCAATAGAAGAAACCAGGGAATACAAGCATGACATCCAGCCGGTTCGATCTCCGCGGCAAGGTCGCGGTCGTGACGGGAGGCAATGGCGGCATCGGGCTCGGCATGGCGCGCGGTCTCGCCGATGCCGGCGCCGACATCGCCGTGGTCGGACGCAACGAGGCCAAGTCTAAAGCGGCAGTCGAGGATCTCAGGCAGCGCGGCGTCAAGGCGATCGCGGTTGCGACCGACGTTACGGAC
Source organism: Bradyrhizobium tunisiense (assembly GCF_042263385.1). Classification (NCBI taxonomy): domain Bacteria; kingdom Pseudomonadati; phylum Pseudomonadota; class Alphaproteobacteria; order Hyphomicrobiales; family Nitrobacteraceae; genus Bradyrhizobium; species Bradyrhizobium tunisiense. Next base: position 778,914 of record NZ_JBHLEV010000002.1, on the reverse strand, counting down.
AGGGCAGCGATCGAAACCATGATTGCGCGCGTGGTAACGGATCTCGGCCGCATCGACATTCTCGTCAACAACGCCGGCATGAGCATCCGCAAGCCGCCGCACGAGCTCGAGCTCGACGAGTGGAACAAGGTGATCAACACCAACCTCACCAGCGCCTTCCTGTGCTCGAAGCTAGCCTATCCGCACCTGAAGGCGTCCGGCAACGGCAAGGTGATCAACATCGGCTCGATGATGTCGATCTTCGGAGCGAGCTTCGCCACGGCCTATGCGGCGAGCAAGGGCGGCATCGTGCAGTACACGCGCGCCTGCGCCAATGCCTGGGCGCCCGACAACATCCAGGTCAACGCGATCCTGCCGGGCTGGATCGATACCGACCTCACCCGCGGCGCGCGGCAGCAGGTCTCGGGATTGCACGAGCGGGTGCTGGCGCGCACGCCTGCGGGGCGCTGGGGCGACATCGACGATTTCGCCGGCATCGCCGTGTTCCTCGCCTCGCCCGCCTCGAACTTCGTCACGGGCACCGCGATCCCCGTCGATGGCGGCTTCTCGGTGATGGCCTGAGGCCGGCCTGCACAAGGCAAAAAGAAGCCCCGGTCGAAGCCGGGGCTTTTGAATTTGGCCGTTCTTTTTTTGATCGTTGGTCGCGTTGCGTTCGACGTGCTCAGTAGCGGGCGATGGTCGGTGCGTCGAACTTGTAGCTCGCGCGCACGACCGCCCACTGGATATCGCGCGGCTTGGCGTCGAACGTGTAGTTGGTCGTGGTGCCGCCAAGCTGATAAGTCTGGCTGCCGAAAGCCGCGTAATTGTACTCGAGGCCCACGATCCAGTTGCGGGTGACGCCGTATTCCCAGCCAGCGCCGACCGTCCAGCCGTTGGCCCAGTGGGTCTGACCGCCCGAGCCTGCGGCGCCGACGGTGTCACTGACCGAGAGACGGTTGTTCACGCCGGCATAGCCGCCCTTGATGTAGAAGAGGTTGTTCTGCACGGCGAAGCCGGCACGGCCGACCACGGTCGCAAGCACGTTGGCACGCCAGGAGAACACGTCGTCACCGGCGCCGAACACGGTGTTGGTGAATGTGCCCTTGTTATCGAGGCCGGAGATCGTGCCTTCCATGCCGAACACGTAATTGTTGGCCTGCCAGTTGTAGCCGATCTGGGCGCCGCCCATGATGCCCGAACTGCGCTGACGGAAACCTTCTCCCGGAGAGAGATCGCCGAAGCCGCCACTGTTGCCGTTGTTGATGAACTGCTCGTTGGTCCAGGCGCCACCGATGTGGCCGCCGACATAGAATCCGGTCCAGTTGAACAGCGGCTCGGCATAGGCCGGCGCCTTGGTGTAGCGCGCGCCGAGATCGGCGGCGGAAGCCGCACCCGCCGAAACCAGAGCGGTCGTGCAGGCGAAGGCGGCGATCAATTTGTTACGCATGGTACAACCCCGTGTCCTTTGATGGGCGCAAGGTCACAGACGGGTGTTACTAAAATTGGAATCAACAAAGTTAACGCAGCGCAGGGCCCGCGTCGGCCTGCAAATCCGTGAGCGCTGTTGCGCGCAGGCAACGCCGCACGCGCGATTTAACGCGAAATTATCCCTGCCGTCCCCGCGCTACGAAGTCGGTGCGGCCTTCGAATGCACGTGCTCGGGCCGCACGCCGAGCGCCAGCAGGCGCGCCGGGATGCCCTGGAGCCATGGCAGCGCGGTGATGAGGCGAACGACCAGCGGTACTTTGAGCGGCCGGTCGCCCAACTGCAACGCGCCGCTGATGATCTTGTTCTGCACGATCACCTGCATCCGCTGCGTCACCTTTACAGGGAACTCGCGGCGCCGCCTGATCGCATCGAGATCGTTCTCGGACGGACAGCCGTGCTGCATCTTGTCGGCCAGCAGGTTGGCGGTCGCGACCGCATCCTGCACCGCGAGATTGACGCCGACGCCGCCGATCGGCGACATCGCATGCGCGGCGTCGCCGATGCAGAGCAGGCCCGGCCGCGTCCAGCGCGCCAGGCGGTTGATTGCGACGGTCAGCAGCTTGACGTCGTCAAAGCTCTTCACCTCGGCGATGCCGCCCTTCAGGATCGGCGCCATGCGCACGACGTCGTCGAGCAGAGCCGATAGTCTCCTCGCCTTCACCGCATCAAACTGTCCCTTGGCGATGACGTAGGCGCATTGCCAATAGTCGCCGCGGTCGAAGGTGATCATCATCTTGCCGGGCTCGACGCGCGCGAACACGTTTTCGGTCTCGTCGGGTTTGCGGCCGGCGCGGAACCAGAGCACGTCCATCGGCGCGCCGATCTCCTCGACGGCGAGGCCCGCGCGCTCGCGCACCGTCGAGTGCCGGCCGTCGCAGGCGATGGTGAGATCGGCTTCGATGTCGATGAGGCCGTCAGGCGTTTTCGCTCGCACGCCGGCGATCGCCTCGCCGCGGCGGATCAGATCGACCGCCTCCGTGCTCATCATCACCTCGAGCGAGGCAAAGCGCCGGCCGGCCTCGCGCAGGAAATTCAGGAAGTCCCATTGCGGCATGAATGCGATGAAAGGGTATCTTGTATGGAGCCGGCTGAGATCGGCGATGCGCACCGGCGTGCCGCCGAACAGACCGTCCATTTTCTGCAGGCGCTGATGCGGCAGCTTCAGGAAGCCATCGATCAGGCCGAGCTCGTCCATGACTTGAAGCGTCGAGGGATGCACGGTATCGCCGCGGAAATCGCGGAAGAAATCCGCATGCTTCTCCAGCACCACGACCTCGATGCCCGCCCGCCCCAGGAGATAACCGAGCATCATGCCGGCCGGCCCGCCGCCGACGATGCAGCAGCGGACCTTTTTCGTCCGATTCGATTGCTGGTCGAATGTCATTGCAGCCACGATCCGAGTGTCGATCAAGATGTGGCGGTCAATGTAACGCCGATTCCAGGTGACCGGCTCCGAATTCGGATGCGGGACTTCGAACGCTGCCGGCAGCTCGGGTCACGCCGGCCGCCCCATCCCGGAATTAAGCCGCACCCCCTATTGTTATCAGGAGATACGACCCGGAAGGGCATCAGAGGGAACGTTAAAGGTGGTAGGCCCGCTTGGCGCGGACCCTCCTGAATGGGAACTGGACTATTTCTGATCTTCATTGCTGGTCCCGGTGCCCGGGCTGCCGATCGGCAATCCATTGGGCGCATGGCCGGCGCCAGCGTTCCGCGCGGCTTGCGCCGCTGACGGCGACGTGCCGTTCGCAGTCGGCGGCTGAACGTTCGGATTGCTCTGGCTCCTGTTGGTGTTGACGTTGGCGCCTGTGGTCGTGGCACGCGTCCCCATCCCCGAAGGGGCTGACGGCCCCGAACTGGCGCTGCTGGATGAGGTGCCCATTCCGGCCCCCGAGCTAGCCGCAGATCCCGCGCCTCCGGTACCTGTTCCGGCTGCGGCGCCGGCACCGGCACCCGCACCGCCGCCACCTGCACCGCCGCTGCCTCCACCACCGGCACCGCCACCTCCCTGAGCATAAGCGGTCGTCGAAAGCGCAGCGCAGGCGAAAGCCACGAGGATGGACTTGCGGAACATGGATCGTCTCCCTGGTTTGGTGGACAATCGACAATCCAAGATACCGAGGGGTTGTTCCTGATCCTGCGGCGAATAGATGCCTGCTTCCCTCTGGGCTTCGCGAGGGGGCATTTGATAAGCGCGCAAGCTGCCTATCAGGCGCGTCGCATCCCTTGGTTCGCTCCAAGGGAAGTTGTCACTCCTCTCAGAGCAGTGCCGCCTTGAAGGGTCATCCCGATATGAATAGGAAATGGAATACGAGGGTCGCCGACAATTGCTCCGAGACCACCTCTCAACGGTAGACGAGAGCACCAGGGGATCCCGTCAAAGAGTGCAACCAGGCCATCTTTCATGGCCCCCGTGCGCCCGCGGCGATCTGGAAGAGTAGATCATTGATTGAAAGTCTGACGTGAGTCCGCTTGGCGGTTCGCGGACAGCAAAACTCCCGACGTGGACGCGTCGGGAGAGAGACGATGGGTAGCTACGAAACCGAGCTAGCCGGCATCGGCAGCGGCCCCTTCAATGACGGTGAGCATGTAGCTCGGAAATGTCGAAGAGCGCAGCTCGCCCTTAAGGGTGAACCACTGACAATCGATGTTTTCACCGCTGATCGCGTGAACGGTCATGAGGGGCCCGCCGGATCGAAGGCGAACGCGGTAGCCAAGCTTAATATCTGGCATGAGGAAAACTCCATTAATAGAAACAACCCAACATAACTTATGGTTGTATTCCATGCAACTTGGCTCGGGAGAGCCCCCGACTATGGCTCGGCCAGTCCACTTATCAGGGGCGCTGCACACCGCTGGCGACGAGGTTGCTGAGCCTCAATTGTTACTCCGGTTCGCGCTGCGAAAACTCTTGATCTCGGACACGCTGCCGTCGCGATAGGTCAGCTCCACCGAGACGGACTGCGTGCTTGGAGCGAGCTTCATGTAGAGCGGCATGCCGGCGCTGACCGCGCTGGGATCGCGCATGTCGCAAGGCGGCATCTTCAGAACCTGGTTGGGCACGGCGCTGTCGATGCCGATGCGCACCTCGCGGATGGCGCAGCGATAGGACACGAGATGCGTGTAGTAGACGAGCAGGCCGTTGAACTCGCGGAACGACAGCCAGCTCGTCGCGGTCATGTCGAGGATCTTGCGCTGGTCGCGGATCAGCGCGGCCTCGGGATCGAACCGGATGGGGAACGGGCCCTGCATATCGCCGGACTGGTCGACATAGCGGACCTCGATGGTGCCGGCCTGTGCATCCGGCGGCAATTCGATCGACGGGTTGGGCATCCGCTTGCGCGTGCGCGGATCGAGCGTGTCGATGAAGCCGGTCTCGCGGAAATCGCCCTTGCCGGCCATGCGCCAGGAAATGCCGAGCGCGGGGTCGGCGAAGGAGAACACCACGCTCCAGCCGCCATTGTGCCGCGAGAAGCTCGCGATCGGCGCGTTGGTGGCCTCCTCCCTCGGCAGTTGCGGCACCGACACCGGCGGCAGCGCGGCGAGCTTCGTGGGCGGCGGATCGTCGGAACGCACGACGGCGTCCTTGGCGAGGCCGCTGAGGAACACGTCGTCGACCATCTGGTCGAAATAGACGGGCACCTGCCTGTGCTTCACGGTGTCGGCCATCTCGCTGACGGCCCGGCGGGTGCGCTGCGCCACCTGCACGAGGTTCTCGCCGGGCTTGAGCAGCTCCTTGGCGAAGGTGCGCGTGAACACCGAGTTGGGATTGGCGTCGTCGTTGGAGAGGCGATCGAGCGCGGTCTGGCGGGGACCGGCCGAGAACACCGAGAACACGCCTTCGGGCAGTTGTGTCATCGGCGCAAGCCCGCCGCCTCCGGCGACGGCGCGGGTGCCCTTGCGCTCGAAAGGATTGTTGCGGCAGGCATCGAACACCAGGATCGACGTTCGCGCCTTCTTGTTCTGAAGGCGCTCGACGATGCGGTCGGCCAGGATGGAGGCGTCGCGCACCAGTTCCTCCTGCCCTTCGGTCGCGGCCGGCACGTCGGTGGGCAGCAAATAGTTCTGGCCCGCGATCTCGAAGCCGTGGCCGGCGTAGAAGAAGAACGCGGTGTCGCCGGGCTCGATCGCCTTGTCGAAGGCGAGCAGCGTCTCGGAGAATTGCTGCCGGCTCTGGTTCTCGGCGACCATCACCGAGAAGCCGAGCTGCTTCAGCGTGTCGCCCATGGTGCGGGCGTCGTTGACCGCCTTGAGCAGCTTCGGGACGTTCCTGTAGTCGTTGTTGCCGACGACGAGCGCGACACGCTTCTCGGCATGAGCGGGAGCGGCGAAGCCGCTCAGGCCCGCCACGAGGCCAAGGGCCGCCAGAATTCCGAAAAGCCGACGTGTCATCGCAAGATTCCCGTTGCAGAACGGCCGCAGGCCGCATCCTTGGAACAGCAGCATTTGAGCCCCTGCCGCTGTGTGATAGTCGGCCCAGGCGTAACGGGGGTTCAAGGGTCGGGGCTCCGGTTCATTGATCTGGCTATGGCAGATTCCCGCGGAATCTGCTCTTTCTAGGGCAATTGCCTGCAAGCGGGGGCTGCCGTGTATCGCTGGTGTACCGACGAGGTCGAGCCGAATGATCGCTTCGACTATTGGCGCGAGGTGCGCTCCAAGGGGTTGTTCGGCGTCACCGCCGAACTCGAGCGCGAACGGCGCGCGGACTTCTCCGGCGAATTCTCGCTACGCCAGCTCGGCGGCGCCGGCCTCGTCGAGCTGAAGGCCTCACCTTACACCGTGGAGCGCAGCGCGTCCGACATCGCCGACGCACCGGGCGACGCCATCTGCGTCTACCAGCAGCTCGGCAGCGGCGGCTGGTTCGGCGGCATGCGCGGAAACGACTTCGCGATCGCCAATGGCAGCTTCGCCACCAGCCATACCGACCTGCCCTATCGCACCGCGCCCTCGGGCGCCGGCGGCTTCCACCTGCGCGTCCTGAAGATCCCGCTCAGCAGCATCCCGGTGCAGGACAGACGCATGCGCGAGCTTTCGCCCCGGACGTTCGGCGATCCGACCCTTGCGCCCCTGCTCGGTGCCTGCTTTGCAGATCTCAATGAGGCCGCTGACGACGTCGTTCTCGACGCGACGTCCCTCGTCCAAGCCCTCGCCCATCTCGCCCTCATCGAGCGCGGCATCGTGCGGCCCGGCGGCCGGCGCGGACAGGCCGCGCTGCGGACTGCCCGGCTGTCGCAGGCCCGGCGCCTGATCGCGTACCACCTGCAAGACCCCGGTCTGGCGCCGGCGATGGTGGCTGATAAGCTCGGCGTGTCCGTGCGCCACCTGCACATGCTGTTCGAGACCGCGGAGAAGAGCTTCTCGCAGACCGTGACGGACGAACGCCTGAAACAAAGCCGCCGCCTGATGCGCGAGTCGCCCCAGCGGCTGATCGCCGACATCGCGGCCGCCTGCGGCTTCGAGAGCCTGGCGACCTATTACCGGGTCTTCAACGCCGCCTACGGCATGGCCCCCGGCGACTTCCGGGCCCAGGGCTCGGATGGACGTTAGCCGCCGTTTTGGCGGCCCCGGCCGGAGCGCGCGGCTCGGCGGAAAAACCCTAGTCGCGCCCGCTATTTGGTAAAAACCTCAGGTTTTTTAGGGTCTTCCCGCGCCCGCTCCATTGACTTTGGCCGATTCCCGCCTATGTTCCGAGGCGACGCGGCTCAGATCGAAGAGCGATTCCTGAGCGTCGCGCTTTGTCCGCGTGAGTCAGCACCCCCAGCTTCTTTGAGAGCGCGCCGTTTCGGGGTGGAACGCGACAGCCTTAATCACCCTCGATTCCGAACGGCGGTTTCGACCAGAGGCTCAATGTCCTTTTCAAATCTCGGACTGTCCGAAAAAGTCCTCGCCGCAGTGGCGGCCACCGGTTACACCACCCCCACCCCCATTCAGGAACAGGCGATCCCCCACGTCCTCGCACGCAAGGACGTGCTCGGCATCGCCCAGACCGGCACCGGCAAGACCGCGGCCTTCGTGCTGCCGATGCTCACCATCCTCGAGAAGGGGCGCGCCCGGGCCCGCATGCCGCGCACTCTGATCCTCGAGCCGACTCGCGAGCTCGCGGCCCAGGTCAAGGAAAACTTCGACCGTTACGGTGCCGGCCAGAAGCTCAACGTCGCGCTCCTGATCGGCGGCGTCTCCTTCGGCGACCAGGATGCCAAGCTGACGCGCGGTGTGGACGTGCTGATCGCAACCCCCGGCCGCCTGCTCGACCACACCGAGCGCGGCGGCCTGCTGCTCACCGGCGTCGAGCTGCTCGTCATCGACGAAGCCGACCGCATGCTGGACATGGGCTTCATTCCCGACATCGAGCGCGTCTGCAAGCTCGTCCCGTTCACGCGCCAGACCCTGTTCTTCACCGCGACCATGCCGCCGGAAATCCGGCGCATCACCGAGACCTTCCTGCACAATCCGCAGAAGGTCGAAGTGTCCAAGCCCGCGACCACCGCGGTGACCGTCACGCAGGTCCAGGTGCCCGCCGGGCGCGAGGCGCACGAGAAGCGCGAGCTGCTGCGCCGCCTGCTGCGCGAAGCCAAGGATCTCAAGAACGCGATCATCTTCTGCAATCGCAAGCGTGAAGTGGCGATCGTTCACAAATCGCTTCAGAAGCACGGGTTCAGCGTCGGAGCCCTGCACGGCGACATGGACCAGTCGGCTCGCACGGCCGCACTCGAGCAATTCCGCAAGGGCGAGCTGCCGTTGCTCGTCGCCTCCGACGTCGCCGCCCGCGGCCTCGACATTCCCGAGGTCAGCCACGTCTACAATTTCGACGTTCCCCATCACGCGGACGATTACGTTCACCGCATCGGCCGCACTGGCCGCGCCGGCCGCACCGGCACCGCGATCTCGATCGTGACGCGGCTCGACCAGAAGTCGATGGCAGCGATCGAGAAGCTGATCGGACAGAGCATTCCGCTCGCCGAGGGCGATTTTGAAGTCCACGCCGAAGCCTCCGATGCGACCGAACGTCCACGCGAGTCGCGTGGCCGCGAACGTTCACGCGGTGGGCGCGGCAAGCCGCAGCGCGGCCGCGACCGTGAGCGCGGCCACGAGCCGCGCGAGGCGCTGGGTGAGGCAAGACATGCTTCCGAAGCAAGACCTGCTTCCGAGGCCGGACATGCCCCCGAAGCCAGGAGTCCTTCGGAGGCACGACAGCCCGCTGAAGCAAGGCATCGCCCGAGCGACAAGCGCAGGACGGAGCCGCGACACGACGCCCGCCAGCAAGCCAATCCGTCGCATGTACCGTCGATCGGCCGTCCCGAGCCCCGCCGCCAACGCGAGGCCGACAGCGAGCCGGGCGATCACTCGCATCTGCCGGCGTTTCTGCTGCGGCCGGTCCGCTCTCCCGCCGGGGCCTGAAGCGCGACGCGCTCCAGGTTTCGGTTGAGCAAACCCGCCCTACAAGTTTCTAGATTCATTCGTGGACGTATATTTACGGGGCGTTCACGATCGTCCGTTAGCCTACGAACATAATTTAAGCATTGCTGCGGTCGATTGCGCCCCGACCGCCGTGGGGTATGTTCCGTGGTCAAGGTTCTCGACGAACACGAACGCACGTTGGCGTTCGCCGAAGTGGCGCTCGGCCAGATCCGATCGCTGCGACAGACGGCAATTCCCCGCAATTACGAGATCTGGTACGTCTACGCCACCGGCTACAACGCACCGCTCAACAAGATCGTCAACGAGACGCTGGCGCGCAGCGGCAAGCTGACTGAAGCCGATCTCGAGCAGATCTACGAGACCTATCTCTCCCACATCAAGACCACCGACCGTATCGACAAGGTCGGCGCGCGCGTCATCGGCGAGATCGACGACGTGATGAAGGTCCTGGGCGATGCACTCGGCATGACCGGCTCCTACGATGCCAGCCTGTCGGGCGCCACCGAAAAACTCTCGTCGGCCAGGAGTCGCGAGCAGATCAGGTCGATCGTCGAAGCGCTGCTGCGTTCGACCAGCGAGATGCGTGAGACCAATAAGGCGCTGGAAGACCGGCTGACGTTGTCGAAGAACGAGATCAGCAATCTCCAGCAGAGCCTGGAGGCGATCCGCGCCGAGAGCCTGACCGACCCGCTCACGGGACTTGGCAACCGCAAATATTTCGACCGCATGATCGGCATGGCCGTGCAGAACGCACTCGCATCGGGTGAGCCGCTGTCGCTGCTGCTGTTCGACATCGATCACTTCAAGTCGTTCAACGATTCCTACGGCCATCTGACCGGCGACCAGGTGCTGCGTCTCGTCGGCCTTTCGCTGAAGCAGACCATCAAGGGCCAGGACATCACCGCACGCTATGGCGGCGAAGAGTTCGCGGTCGTGCTGCCCAACACCGCGCTGCGTCAGGCCCTTACGGTGGCCGACCACATTCGCCGCGCGGTGATGGCGAAGGAATTGAAGAAGAAGTCCACCGGCGAGATCCTCGGCCGCGTCACCATCTCCGTCGGCGTCTCCATGCTCAAGCAGGGCGACGACACCGACGCGCTGATCGAGCGTGCGGATGCCTGCCTCTACGCCGCAAAGCGCAACGGCCGCAACCGCGTGATTTGCGAAGCCGATCCGGAATACGCGGTCGAGACGCACAGCCGGGTGGCGTAGGCTTCCGCGAGCTGCCGCAGGGTGAACGAAGCGAAGCCTGCCCACCACCTGTTTCGATCATGGAAAGACCCTGGAGACGGCGCTACGCGCCTTTGCCCACCCTGCGGCACCGCCCCGCTTGACATTGTTCGGCGGCAAGCAACATCCTCCCGGCCGCCTGAGCATTGAGGACTTGTCGTCTTGTCCAACCCCCTCGATTTCCACGCGCCACAATCGTCCTACACCAGAGACGAGCTACTGCGATCGAGCGAAGGCGGCTATTTCGGCCTCGGAAACGCGCAATTGCCCGCGCCGCCGATGCTGATGATGGATCGCATCACCGAGATCAGCATGGACGGCGGCACGTTCGGCAAAGGTCATATCGTCGGCGAGGTCGATATCACGCCTCACCACTGGTTCTTCGATTGCCACTACCGCGGTGACGCGATGATGCCGCCTACCCTTGGGCTCGACGCCATGTGGCAGATGGTCGGCTACTGGCTCGGCTGGTCGGGCTCACCCGGCAAGGGCCGCGCCATCGGCGTCGGCGAGGTGGAATGCACCGGCGAGATCACACCAAACGCCCGGCAAGTGCGCTACGAGGTCGCGATGCGCATGGTCCGTCGCGGCAAGCTGGTGCTCGGCATTGCCGACGGCCGCGTGCTCGCAGATGGCGTCTGCGTGTTCACGGCCAAGGATATGAGGGTCGGCCTGACCAAGGCCGCGGATTGAGGTCTCGTACGGTCGGCAAAGGCGCAAAGCGCGCTGCCCACCATCTCGTCGTGATTATTTCGAGCGGTGGTCCCGCTTCGCTTTGCCTACCCTCCGCACCGTTTTCTTGGCGGTCTTTTTAGCTACCTTCTTGGCCAGAGACTTCTTCGGCGCGCCTTTTCTCGCGGCGCCCTTCTTCGGCCGCTTCTTCACCTTGGCGCGCTGCGCGGCGGCGAGTGCCGCCCTCGCCCATTGCACCAAGTCCTCGGAATCGTCGAACAGGCGCGCCGGCAGCTCCCAATAGGAGTTGACCGTCACGGTCTTGGCGCGGGTCGAATATTGGAACGGCCTTGAGCCCTCGGCTTCGAAGTCCGGAATGGTCACCTCGTCGGCGCGGAAGAACAGACCGGCGCGCAAGGCAAGTGCGAAGTTGACGCCGTCGACGGAAATGCCGTGGCCGGAGAACATCTTGCGGATGGTGACGGGGCCGAAATCGGAAAACAGGTCGATCAGGAATTCGCGGTCCATGGCCCAACGCTCTCCCAGATGTCGTCCCCGCCTTGTGCGCAATTGCGCACTGGCGCGGGGACCCATAACCACAGGGAGAAGTTTAGCGAAGACTGTTCGTCATGCCAGTGTCGGTACGAACACCGCCCGACACCGATAGATCACGCGGTATGGGTCCCCGCGTTCGCGGGGACGACAGCGGAGGGCTCGGCGAGCCGGGCTACCCGTCGATCTTGGCCGGCCGCAGCTCGACCGACTCGCCGCAGCCGCAGGCGGAGATCTGGTTGGGATTGTTGAAGACGAACTGGGCCTGCATCTTGTCGGCCTTGTAGTCCATCTCGGTGCCGAGCAGGAACAGCACGGCCTTGGGGTCGACCAGGATCTTGACGCCCTTGTCCTCGACGACCTCGTCGGTCGGGCGGACGTCATGGGCGTATTCGACCGTGTAGGATTGGCCGGCGCAGCCGCCGTTCTTCACGCCGACGCGCAGGCCGACGATTTCGGAATCGGCGCGCTGGGTCAGCTCGGAGATGCGCTGGGCAGCAGCGTCCGTCAGCCGCATCACCTGCGGGCGGGGCCGCCGGGGCTTGGGTGTCGAAGCTGGTGTTGCCTGTGTCATGTTATGTATGTGGTCCGTTGCGGAGCGAATTCAATGCGAGCAGAAACCGTCACCACATGTTGAGCACGAGGCGCGCCTCGTCGCTCATGCGCTCGGGCGACCACGGCGGCTCCCAGACGACCTTGACGTCGACCACGCCGACGCCTGGCACGCTGGCAACCGCGTTCTCGACCATGGTCGGCAGCTCGCCGGCGGCCGGACAGTTCGGCGTCGTCAGGGTCATCTGGACGTCGACGGAGCGGTCATCCTTGATCTCGACCTTGTAGATCAGGCCGAGCTCGTAGATGTCGGCCGGGATTTCCGGGTCGAACACGGTCTTGAGACCCGCGATGATCTCGGTGGTCAGCCGCTCGGTCTCCTCCGGCGGCAGCGCCGACTGAGTTTCCATCGGACTAGCTTTGATTTCGGCCGTGTCACTCATGCGAACAAATCCCGCGCCTTCAGAAGCGCCTGTGCCAGATGATCGACTTCTTCCCGCGTATTATACATGCCGAACGAGGCCCGGCAGGTGGCCGTGACGTTGAACCGCTCTAAAAGAGGCATCACGCAATGGGTGCCGGCGCGCACTGCGATGCCCTGGCGGTCGATCACGGTGGCGACGTCGTGGGCGTGCGCGCCCTTGAGCTCGAAAGAGATCACCGGGCCCTTGCCCCGCGCCGTGCCGATCAGCCGCAGCGAGTTGATCTCGCGAAGCCGATCCTGCGCGTAGGTGGTGAGATCGTGCTCGTGGGCGGCGATGCGCTCCTTGCCGACCGAATTGACGTAGTCGATGGCGGCGCCAAGGCCGACGGCCTCGACGATCGCGGGCGTGCCGGCCTCGAACTTGTGCGGGGGATCGCCATAGCTGATGAAGTCGCGCGAGACCTCGCGGATCATCTCGCCGCCGCCGTTGAAGGGACGCATCGCGACGAGATGGTCGTACTTGGCCCAGAGCACGCCGATGCCTGTCGGGCCATAAACCTTGTGGCCGGTGAAGACGTAGAAGTCGCAGCCGAGGTCCTGGACGTCGACGGGCAGATGCACCGCGCCCTGACTGCCGTCGACCAGCACGGGAATGCCGCGCGCATGCGCGATCTTCACGACGTCCTTGATGGGCACGATGGTGCCGAGCGCGTTCGACATCTGCGTGATCGCGACCAGCTTGGTCTTCGCGGTCAGCAGCTTCTCGAACTCGTCGACGAGGAAATTGCCCTCGTCGTCGACCGGCGCCCATTTGATCACGGCACCCTGACGCTCCCTCAGGAAATGCCAGGGCACGATGTTGGAATGGTGCTCCATGATCGAGATGACGATCTCGTCGCCTTCCCCGATGTTCGGCCCGCCCCAGGACGAGGCGACCAGGTTGATCGCCTCCGTCGCGTTGCGGGTGAAGATCACTTCTTCCGTGCGAGGCGCGTTGATGAACTGCGCGACCTTGGTGCGGCCGCCCTCATAGGCTTCCGTCGCGGCGTTGGCGAGGTAGTGCAGGCCGCGATGCACGTTGGCGTATTCGCTGGTGTAGGCCTGCGTCATGCGGTCGAGCACGGCGCTGGGCTTCTGCGCCGAGGCGGCGTTGTCGAGATAGACCAGGTTCTTGCCGTAGACCTGCATGGCGAGCGCCGGAAAGTCCTGGCGCACGCGTGCGACGTCGTAAGTTCCGTTCTTGACCGCGGGATGCGTGCTCATTGGCGCCGCTCCAGCCAGCGCTCGGCGATGCCGATCACATGCTCGCGCAAGCCGTCATCGGCGATCTGCTCGATCGCCTCGCCGACGAAAGCCTGGATCAGCAGCGCCTGGGCCTGCTTCTCCGGCAGGCCGCGCGCCTTCAGATAGAACAAGAGGCTGTCGTCGAGTGCGCCGGCGGTGGCGCCGTGGCCACAGGAGACGTCGTCGGCAAAAATCTCGAGCTCAGGCTTGTTGTCGGCCTCGGCTTCGTCCGAGAGCAGCAGCGCGCGGATCATCATCTTGCCGTCGGTCTTCTGCGCGTCGGGACGGACGATGATGCGGCCCTGGAACACCGAATGCGCGCGGTCGTCGATCACGGCGCGGAAGATCTCGCGGCTGACGCAGTTCGGCACGGCGTGGTCTACCACCAGCGTGGTGTCGCCATGCTCGGTCTTCTGCAACAGGTTCACGCCATTGGCGGAGAGCTCGCTGCCCTCGCCCGCCAGCGTGATGAAGCCCTGAAGGCGGCTGACCGCGGCGCCGGTCGTCATGTTGAAAAAGTTGAACTTCACATTGGCGCCGATGGTGACGAAGTGCGACGAGACATTCACCGCATCAGGCGCATCATCCATCAGGCGGATGTGCGCGACATCGGAATCGTCGCCGACCGTGACAAGGACGGCATCGTTGACCTGGTAGGCCTTGGCACCCGCCGCGACGAAAGTCTCAACGATGGTGGCGCGAGCGCCCTTCCCGATCGCGATCTGCGAGCGGGTGAACGCCGAGGCCGACGCGGCGGTCGCGATGTGGACGATCTGGATCGGCGCGGACAGCCTGGCGCCGTCGGCAATCGACAGCAGGACGCCATCGGTCGCCATCGCCGCGTTCAGCGCGATCACGGCGTCAGTCGACGCGGTCTTCAGCAGACCGGCATCCTTTTCCAGCGTCTCCCGCAACGTCCTGAAGCCCGCCTCGGCGGCAAGTGCCTTCACGTCGGAGAGCTCAGCCGCGAACACGCCGTCGACCAGCACCAGCTTGCGGGCGCCGTCGATCGCATGCGCCTTCACCGCATCCGCGGCACGCTTCAGCGCGGCCGCATCGGGCGCGGCTGACAGCGGCAGAACCTCGCCGACCAGCGCACGCAGATCGGTGTATTTCCATTCCTCGATCCGGCGGTGCGGCAGGCCGAGACGCTCATAGGTCTCGAATGCCTCGCGGCGCACGGCGGTGATCGCGGGCGAACCCGGCAGCCGGCCTTCGGCGCTGGTGAAGAGATCGCTCACCGCGCGGCCCTTTCCGGTCTTTGCCACAGCAACGTTCATCGCAAAATTCCTTACGCGGCATCCTCGAACTGGGCGTATCCGGACGCCTCCAGCTCCAGCGCCAATTCCTTGCCGCCGCTCTTCACGACACGGCCCCTGGACATCACGTGCACGACATCGGGCACGATGTAATTCAGCAGCCGCTGATAATGGGTGATCACGACCATCGCGCGCTTCGGCGAATGCAGCGCGTTGACGCCGTCGGCCGCAATGCGCAGCGCGTCGATGTCGAGGCCCGAATCCATCTCGTCGAGGATGCACAGGCTCGGCTCGAACAGCGCCATCTGCAGCACCTCGTTGCGCTTCTTCTCGCCGCCGGAGAAACCGACATTGACGCCGCGCTTGAGCATGTCCTGCGGAATGTTCAGCGACTTCGAGACCTCGCGAACCTTCTTCAGGAAATCCGGCACCATCAATTCGCTCTCGCCGCGCGCCTTGCGCTGCGCGTTGAGCGCGGTGCGGAGGAAATTCATGGTGGTGACGCCGGGAATCTCGACCGGATACTGGAACGCCAGGAACACGCCCTTGGCGGCGCGCTCCTCGGGCGCCATCTCCAGCAGATCTTCGCCCTTGAACAGGATCTGTCCGTCGGTGACCTCGTAGCCGGGCTTGCCGGCGATGACGTGCGAGAGCGTCGACTTGCCGGAGCCGTTCGGCCCCATGATCGCGTGGATCTCGCCCTCGTTCACGGTCAGCGTCAGCCCGTGGAGGATCTCGCGCTCCTCGACACGAACCTTGAGGTCTTTCACTTCAAGCAAAGCCATTTTGTTTTCCATCTATCTCCTCATCCTGAGGAGCGCCGAAAGCGCGTCTCGAAGGAATGAGGCCACCAATCTTTCCGGTATCCATCCTTCGAGGCGGCCGCTTGCGCAGCCTCCCCGGATGAGGTCCGAGCTAGCCGACCGACCCTTCCAGCGAGATCGAGATCAGCTTCTGCGCTTCCACCGCGAACTCCATCGGGAGCTGCTGCAGCACGTCCTTGACGAAGCCGTTGACGACGAGGCCGACCGCCTCTTCCTGCGAGAGACCGCGCTGGATGCAGTAGAACAGCACGTCCTCGGAGATCTTCGAGGTCGTCGCCTCGTGCTCGAACGTCGCAGAGGAGTTCTTGGCTTCGATGTACGGCACGGTGTGCGCGCCGCATTTGTCGCCGATCAGCAGGGAGTCGCAGGCGGTGAAGTTGCGCGCGCCGGTCGCTTTCCGATGAGCCGTCACAAGACCACGATAGGTGTTCTGCGACCTGCCGGCGGCGATGCCCTTGGAGATGATGCGGCTCGACGTGTTCTTGCCGAGATGGATCATCTTGGTGCCGCTGTCGACCTGCTGGAAGCCGTTCGAGATCGCGATCGAGTAGAACTCGCCGCGCGAATTGTCACCGCGCAGGATGCAGCTCGGGTACTTCCAGGTGATGGCCGATCCGGTCTCGACCTGGGTCCAGGAGATCTTGGAATTGTTGCCGCGGCAGTCGCCACGCTTGGTGACGAAATTGTAGATGCCGCCCTTGCCTTCCGAATTGCCGGGATACCAGTTCTGCACCGTCGAATATTTGATCTCGGCGTCGTCATGGGCGACGAGCTCGACCACGGCGGCGTGGAGCTGGTTCTCGTCGCGCTGCGGCGCCGTGCAGCCTTCGAGATAGGAGACGTACGAGCCCTTGTCGGCGATGATGAGCGTGCGCTCGAACTGGCCGGTGTTGCGCTCGTTGATGCGGAAATAGGTCGACAGCTCCATCGGGCAGCGCACGCCGGGCGGCACGTAGACGAACGAGCCGTCGGAGAACACCGCCGAGTTCAGCGTCGCGTAGAAATTGTCCGAGGTCGGCACGACCGAGCCCAGATATTTCTGCACCAATTCAGGGTGCTCGCGGATCGCCTCCGAGATTGGCATGAAGATCACGCCGGCCTTCTTCAGCTCCGCCTTGAACGTGGTCGCAACCGAGACCGAATCGAAGACAGCATCGACCGCGATCTTGCGGCGCGCGGGGTCTTCCTCGCCGGGCTTGGGTTCCACGCCTTCGAGCATGGCGACTTCCCGCAAGGGGATGCCGAGCTTCTCGTAGGTCTTCAGGATTTCAGGATCGATCTCGTCGAGCGAGGAGATCGTCTTCTTCGGCTTCGGGGCCGCGTAGTAATAGAGGTCCTGGAAGTCGATCTTGGGATAATCGACACGCGCCCAGGTCGGCTCGGTCATGGTCAGCCAGCGCCGATAGGCTTCGAGCCGCCACTGGAGCATCCAGGCGGGCTCGTTCTTCTTCTCGGAGATGAACTTGACGGTATCTTCCGACAAACCCTTGGGGGCCTTGTCGGACTCGATCAGGGTCTCAAACCCATAACGATATTGATCGACGTCGATGCGCTTCACGCGCTCGACCGTCTCTTGTACGGCTGGCATTCCATCCTCCGCTCGCGGTTTCAAGGACCGCGGTGGATCAAACTCGAACGAGTATTACGACGTCTATTACGATGTTTTTTGGCGGAAAGCACGGGCTTAGAACCGTTCAAGCCGTGTTTCATCGCTTAGCCCTTAAGTAGGGTATTACCGAGCTTTCGCCAAGCCTCTAACGCCCTATTGATGTCATCCGGTTCGGTGGACCAGCCCAGACTGAGACGCACCGCTCCCTGGGCGACCACCGGGTCATAGCCCATGGCCGAAAGAACGTGGGACGGCTGGACCTTTCCCGAGGAACAGGCAGAACCGGAGGAAACTGCGACGCCTTCGAGGTCGAAGCCAATCACGGCCGTCTCGGCCTTGAGACCGGGCGCCGTAAACAGAACGGTATTTGGTAACCGCTCGACATCATCTGAGAAGATCGTTGCGGCTGCAATCCCTCGAACGCCATTTTCCAAGCGTATTCTGAGGGTTGCCATTTGTTCCGCATCCTCCCGCAGAGCCTGAAGGGAGGCCTTCACCGCCGCGCCAAAGCCCGCGATGCCGGCGACATTCTCAGTTCCGGCACGACGGTTGAGCTCCTGTCCCCCGCCTCGCAGGACGGGCTCCAGACCGGCGATCCCCTCGGCCACGACCAGGGCGCCGATCCCCTTGGGGCCGCCGATCTTGTGCGCAGAAAAGGTCGCAAGGTCTGCGCCTACAGCCTTGATATCGAACGGGACTTTGCCCAGCGCGTGGATCGCATCGACGTGCAGGAGGCCCCCCGCCTCGTGAACGATACGTGCCGCCTCGGCGATTGGCTGGAGCGCGCCCGTCTCGTTGTTGGCGGCCATGACCGAAACCAGCGCCGGCGGGCCGTCATTGAGCTGGGCCTTCAGATGCTCGACGTCGACCACGCCGGAGCGGGTGACCTGGATCAGACCGATCGTGGCTCCGGGGAATCGCCCCCCGGCCAGCACCGAAGCGTGCTCGACCGCGGAGACCAGCAGCCGCTGGACAGGGCCGCCGGCCGGTCCGCGCAGGCCCGGCGACAGCGCCAGCGCGTTGGCCTCGGTTCCGGCCGAGGTAAAGACGACGTTCCGGGGCAACGCACCCACTGCCGCAGCCAGCTCGGCGCGGGCCTCCTCGACCAGCCGCCTCGCCTCCCGCCCCTCGGCATGGACCGACGACGGATTGCCGAGGAGGTCAAAGGCCGCAACCATCGCCGCCCGCGCCTCGGGGCGCAGCGGCGTGGTCGCGTTCCAGTCGAGATAGACACGGGTCGGCATCTGGCCCTCTTAGCACCTTTTGCCATCCGGCCAATCGGACGGCCGCGCGCGTCGGGCCGGTCGAGGCTGCTCCATTCTGGCGGCCGTCCGCGGCGCCGCCCGCAATCCGAACAGAGGGCGGAGCCAAGCGATGCGCCGGACGAGCTCATAGGTCACCACACATGTGAGCGCGGTCCCGATGATGACAATGGAGGCCTCGATCCCAACCGGGAGACCGCTGTCATGCAATGCATGCGCGATCACGATGATCGCGGTCTGATGCATGATGTAATACGGGAAGATCGCATCGGTCAGATAGCGGCGCACGGGACTGTCGGCTGTGAAGCAGCGCCGCGCAAAGCCCAGCACAGCGGCGATCGCGAGCCATTGATAGCAACCATAGGCCGAGGCGGCGCCCCACTTCAGCGCGGTGACGGCACGAAAACGCCGGCGCGAACCAGGATGAAGGCAAAGAAGCAGGCACCTGCAGCCACCAGTGCCGCCCAGCGCTGGCGCTCGAGGTTGCGCCAGATCCCCTCCTGCTTCGCCAGCAGGAAGCCGAGCAGGAAGGCCGTCGCATGGTCCGCATGGTTGTACCAGTCGCCGAACAGCGCATGCGTCGACGGGAAAGCCGGAAACAGCACCAGGCGCCAAGCCGCAAACAGCAGGCAAGGCACGATCAGGAGCCATGGTCCGGCGAGCACGACAGCCAGCTTCCGGCCGAGCCACTCGGCGCCGGCCGGCCACAGCGCGAGCACGCCGATCAGGGCCATCGTGTAGACCCACAGATAGACCACGAACCAGAGATGGTTCCAGGTCGGCAGCACGATGCAGGGGTTCGGACAGAACTGCGCGCCGAAGGCAAAGTAGTGCCTGAGGTAGAAATCGAAGAAGCCTGCGGGATAGCCGAGGCTTTCCACGATCTGGAGATAGGATTGCGGCGGCACGATCACGAGCATGCCGAAAATCAGCGGGATCAAGAGCCGCGCCGACCGCGCCCCGGCGAGCGAGGCCAGACTGGACTTGTCGAGCATGAAGCGGGTGGCAACCCCGGACACCAGGAACAGCAGCGACAGCCGCCAGGGGTTGACGAACAGCATCACCGGTTCCAGCCAGGTCAGCCGGTGCACGCTCTTGATGTGAAATCCCCAGGACACGTAGAGCATGCCGACGTGGTAGAAGATCAAGAGCCCGAAGGCTAAAATCCGCACCCAGTCCAGATCGATGCGCCTTTCCGGGTTTTGGAATTGCTGTGGTGTTGTCATGGTTTTCTGCTCCTTGACGGGTCGACAAACGCGGTGCTCGGGCCATGGCTGACACCGAAAATGCCCCGCCGTCGGAGCGCGTCGAGCCGGTTTGGGATCAGAATCGGAGCCGAGGGGACGAGCCGCCGGCGGCTGGGACGAACAGCGGGCCTTTTGGGATCAGCGGCGACGACCGGACGATGTTCGCTGCGATCGCGGCCGTCGCGCTCGCGATCGGAATCGTCAATGCGCTCTCGGGCGCTCAGGACGCCGCCTGGCGCGGCGACACCTACGACATCGGCCGGCGGCTGTTCTGGGAGATGTCGAGCATCTCCGTCATCCTGCTGCTGCTGCCGATCCTGGTGCTGGCGGTCCGCCGCATGCGCCGGACACCTGGCCTGGCCGCACGTGCAGGAATCGGGGCGGTCGCCCTGCTCGGCTTCTCCGCCCTCCACATCACCGGCATGGTCGCAGTGCGGAAGCTCGTGCTCTGGCTGGCCGGAGGCGCCTACGACTTCCGCTTCTCGCTCGCGACGGTCCTGTACGAATTCCGCAAGGACGCCGTGGCCGTTGTCCTGATCGCCAGCACGATCTGGCTGCTCGAAAGCCGGCGCGAGTTGAGGAAGGCCGCAGTCGCTCCGCCGGCGCCGCCTGCCCCGCAACGATCGTCGTCCCCCGAGATGATCTGGCTGCGCGACGGTACGAGCCGCATTCGCGTGGTGCCGCGCGACATCCTCTGGGTCGCGTCCGCCGGCAACTACATCGAGTACAGCCTCGCCGACGGCACCCGGCACCTGATCCGGGGCACGCTCGCAGCGGCGGAAAGCGAGCTGGCGCGCTTCGCTATCGTTCGCATTCACAGGACCAGGCTTGCCAATCTCGATCGGGTGCGCGGCGTGGACCTCAAGGCCTCAGGAGATTTCGAGCTCGCCTTCGACAACGGCCAGACGCTCGGAGGCAGCCGGCGCTACCGGCCGGCGGTCGCCTCGCTCGGAAGCCGAACAGCCCCAGTGGGAATCGCCCCCGCCGATCGGCCGGAGATCCATAAACAGTCGTAATTCCAATCGGTTGATCGGTGCGGTACGGCTGAGCAGCCGCCCCTGCCGCCTCCCGGCTAAATCCAGGCAGCGTCCCCGTCACCCGCGGCAAACCGGGCATGACGCTGCGATGACTGGCTAAGCTCTTGAGCCCATTGAGAGATGTCGAAGAAGCTTGCTTTTTGACCCTTGCCTCGTGTTAGAAGCGCGCGTCAGTTCACCTGCGCGCCACTCGCGCATCATCCGAGGGCGCGCCTCTCCACCTTTCATCCGTGCTCTCGTCGGCGGCGACGCCAGGTGAGCCTCAATCGGACGATTGCGCAGGGATCACCTCCAAGGGACTCAATCAGAGACATCCATGCCTGAAGTCATTTTCACCGGCCCTGCCGGCCGCCTCGAGGGCCGCTATCACCCGGCCAAGCAGAAGAACGCGCCGATCGCGATGATCCTGCATCCGCACCCGCAGTTCCACGGCACGATGAACCATCAGATCGTGTACCAGTGCTACTACGCGTTCGCGCATCGCGGCTTCTCGGTGCTGCGCTTCAACTTCCGCGGCGTCGGCCGCAGCCAGGGCTCGTTCGACCACGGCACGGGCGAATTGTCGGATGCCGCCGCAGCGCTCGACTGGGCGCAGACCATCAATCCCGAAGCGCGCGCCTGCTGGGTCGCCGGCTTCTCCTTCGGCGCCTGGATCGGCATGCAGCTCCTGATGCGCCGCCCCGAGGTCGAGGGCTTCATCTCGATCGCACCGCCCGCCAATCTCTACGACTTCTCGTTCCTCGCGCCCTGCCCGTCGTCGGGCTTGATCGTGCACGGCGAGAAGGACGCAGTGGTGCCGCCCAAGGACGTCAACACGCTGGTCGAGAAGCTGAAGACGCAGAAGGGCATCGTGATCGACCAGCAGGTCATCCCCGGCGCCAACCATTTCTTCGACGCCAAGCTCGAGCCGCTGATGGAAACCATCACGGCGTATCTGGACATGCGGCTGGCGAACGTTCGCTAAGCCAGCTTGAGCGCCACGATCCCCGCCAAGACGAGCGCGATGCCGACCATCTTCATCGCGCTCAAGGTCTCGCCGAACAGCACCACGCCCATCACGAAGGTGCCGGCCGCGCCGATGCCGGTCCACACCGAATAGGCAACGCCGACCTCGAGCACCTTCAACGCGCGCCCGAGCAGGACGACGAAGGCGGCGAGCAGCACGAGCGAAATGATGCTCCAGCCCGACCTCGTGTAGCCTTCGGCATATTTCATCGAGATCGCCCAACCGACATCGAGCGCGCCGGCGACCACCAGCATCAGCCAGGCCATGGATTGCGACATCGGCGTTGCGCTCAGGCCGCGAGCTTGAGCAGATGCGCGTCGTGGCGGACGAGGAAGGCGCGCAGCAATTGCGGATAGTCCTGGCCCACGGCAGTCCGGACGCTCGGACGCTTCGATAGCTCCGCACGCCAGTCCCGGACCTTCGGCACGTCGTTGAAAATGCCGTGCTCGGTCAATTCGTCGAACAGGTCGAAATAGCGGAAGATCGGCGCGAAGACCGCATCGACCAGACTGAACGCATCGCCGGCGAAGAACGGACCCCCGCCTAGCGCGGCTTCGACACGCGCGAATTTTGCGACGAGCGCCTGCCGCTTGCTTTCGAACGTCGCGGCATCCGTCGTCGTCTCCAGCCCCCAGAGATCGCCGAGGATCGCCGAGCCGAACTCCATCCAGGCGCGGTGCTCGGCACGCTTCAGCGGGTCAGCCGGATGCAGTTTCGCACCGCCTTGGGTCTCCTCGATGTACTCGCAGATCACGTTGCTCTCGAACAGCGCGACCTCGCCCTTGTCAGTCGTCACCACCAGCACCGGCACCTTGCCGAGCGGCGACAGTTTCAGAAACCAATCGGGCTTGGCAGCGAGATCGATGTCGACCCGCTCGAACGGAACGCCCTTCTCCTTCAACGCGATCACGGCGCGCTGCACGTAGGGACAGAGCTTGTGGCTGATCAGTTTCAGTGAGGCGGTCATGGCATTGATCCCGGCGGTTGGATGCAGATGCATCTAAGATAGATGCATCTGCATGCACCCGTCAAGATCAATGCAGTTGCATTAATTGGAGCGGAGCGAAGCGATCGCAGGATCGTTGCGGTATTAGGATGACGGCGCTGGCGTCGGGCAAAACACCGCAAGCCTCGTCACCCCTTCCGGCAAAAATATTCCACTTTCCCGAATTGAAGCCGCCCTCAGGGCCGCGCGATCACCCCGCCCGTCATCGGCATCGGCACGCCCGTGGTCGCCGGATAGGACAGCGGCAGGCCCTTCAGGCCGCGGGCAGCGAGGAAACCGAAGGCCTGGGCTTCGATGGCATCGGAGGCCCAGCCGAGCGTCTCCGCCGCCTCGACGGTCGCAGAGCCCACCCGCTCCCGCAGCATCCTGAGCATGGTGAGGTTGCGGGCGCCGCCGCCGCAGACGATCCAGCCCCGCGGCCGCCGCGGCAACAAGGGGATGATCCGGGAGATCGCCGCCGCGGTGAAGGCGGTCAGGGTCGCCGCGCCGTCGGCGGGCGCGACGTCGCCGAGCTTGAGTGCAGCGAAGTCGTTACGGTCCAGCGATTTCGGCGGAGGCAACGTAAAGAACGGCAGCTTCAGTGCGCTGGCGATCCAGGCCTCATCGACCTTGCCGAGAGCTGCAAATCTTCCTTCCGCATCGAACGCCTGGTTCATGGCGCGGTACATGAAATCATCCAGCAGCGCGTTGCCGGGGCCGGTGTCGCAGGCGATCAGCGTCTCGTTGCCGTCGATATAGGTGATGTTGGAAACGCCGCCGATATTGACCACGACGATCGGCCCTTCGCGGCCCAGCGAATGGGCGAGCGCGCGGTGGTAGACCGGCACGAGGGGCGCGCCCTGCCCGCCGGCCTCGACGTCTGCGGCGCGGAAATCAAACATCACCGGAACGTGGATCGCCCTCGCCAGCGCCGGCGCGTCGCCGATCTGGACCGTCAGCCGCTTCTCGGGGCGGTGCAGCACGGTCTGGCCGTGGAAGCCGACGATGTCGATATCCTCCGGCCTCATGCGATTCTGGGCGAAGAAGGCGGCCACCGCCTCGGCATGCGCCTGCGTCACGGCGCGCTCGGCATCGGCCAGCACTCCCGGCCGGGCTTCGCGTTGCGGCAGGTGCACAGCCTCGGTGAGCGCCTGGCGCAGCAGATTGCGCTCTGCCGGGCTATAGGGCCGGTAGCCGGTCGCGCCGAACGCCTTGACCTGCTTCCCGTCGGTCTCGATCAGCGCGACGTCCACCCCGTCCAGCGAGGTACCGCTCATCAAACCGAGTGCCGTCAACATCATGGGATCAGCGTCCTCGAAAGTCCCGCGCCGGCATGCCGATCTTGTGCCAGAGGGACACATCTTATAATGCCACAGCGCCAAGCGGCGGGCAGCCATCGGGTTCCCACCCAAGACCCTTAAATTGCCCCCAAAACAGTAAACCAAGAATTGTCAGGCGCGCCGACAGATGACTGCATTTAAATCGGATTTCCTCAATACCCTGCAGGAACGTGGTTTCATCCACCAGTGCTCCGATTTCGAGGGGCTGGACGCGCTCGCCGCCAAGGGCGAAGCGACGGCCTATGTCGGCTACGATTGCACCGCCCGTTCGCTGCATATCGGCAATTACCTGACCATGATGATGCTGCACTGGCTGCAGCAGTCCGGCAACAAGCCGATCACGCTGATGGGCGGCGGCACCACCATGGTGGGCGATCCCTCCGGCAAGGACGAGACGCGCGCGATGCGCACCGTCGCCGAGATCGAGGCCAACAAGGAATCGATCCGCGGCGTGTTCGCGAAGGTGCTGCGCTACGGCGAAGGCAAGAGCGACGCCGTCATGCTCGACAATGCGGAGTGGCTGACCAGGCTGAACTGGATCGAGATGCTGCGCGACGTCGGCCGGCACTTCTCGGTCAATCGCATGCTGACCATGGACTCCGTGCGGCTGCGCCTCGAGCGCGAGCAGGAGATGAGCTTCATCGAGTTCAACTACATGGTCTGCCAGGCCTACGACTTCGTCGAGCTCGCCAAGCGTACCGGCTGCAAATTGCAGATGGGCGGTTCGGACCAGTGGGGCAACATCATCATGGGCGTCGATCTCGGCCGCCGCATGGGCACGCATCAACTGTTCGCGCTGACGACGCCGCTGCTCACGACGGCCTCGGGCGCCAAGATGGGCAAGACCGCGCAAGGCGCGGTCTGGCTCAACGCCGACCAGTTCTCGCCGTACGATTTCTGGCAGTACTGGCGCAACACCGAGGATGCCGACGTCGGCAAATTCCTGAAACTGTTCACGACGCTGCCGATGAGCGAGATCAAGAAGCTCGAGGCGCTCGGCGGCTCGGAGATCAACGAGGCCAAGAAGGTGCTCGCGACCGAGGCAACGGCGCTGCTGCACGGCCGCGATGCCGCGAACGAAGCGGCGGAGACCGCGCGCCGTACCTTCGAGGAAGGCGCGCTCGCCGAGAGCCTGCCGACGGTGGAAATTCCGCGCGGCGAGTTGGAGGCCGGCCTCGGCGTGCTCAACGCCTTCGTCAAGGCGGGTCTCGTCACGTCCAACGGGGAAGCACGGCGCCAGATCAAGGGCGGCGGCCTGCGCGTCAACGACGAGCCGGTCACGGACGAGAAGATGGCACTCTCGGCGGCCAATCTGACGCCCGAAGGCGTGATCAAGCTCTCCTTCGGCAAGAAGAAGCACATCCTGATCAAGCCTGCATAGGCGTATGAGCTTTTCACTGCTTGTCAGGGCGCGCGGATACGCGCTCCCTGACGAGCAATGGACCAGGACACGCCCAAAGCTGCGGTCAAGGAAACGAGCAAGGACGGCGTAGCGGCGCCCCCGCAAGGTGCCGTGCGCGTCGCGCTCACCGTGCTCGCGCTCTGCTTCACGCTGGCCGTGCTCGGCCGCGGGCTCGGCGACAGCTTTACGGTTTTCCTGAAGCCGATCTCGGAGAGCTTCGGCTGGGACCGCGCGCAGATCGTCTCGGTCTATTCGCTCACATGGCTCGCGAGCGGTCTCACCGCGCCCTTCGTCGGCCGCTTGTTCGACCATTCCGGACCCCGCATCGTCTATGCGCTCGGCCTGTTGCTGCTCGGCGCGGCATTCCTGATCGCGGCCCACGCCCAGCATCTCTGGCAGTTCCAGCTCTCGATCGGCCTCTGCGTCGGCATCGGCGTCGCCTTCATCGGCATCGTGCCGAACTCGATCCTGCTCGGCCGCTGGTTCGGACCGCGTCTGCCGACCGCAATGTCGGTGGTGTATTCGGCCATGGGCGGCGGCGTGCTGGCGCTGTTGCCTGCCTCGCAGCTCCTGATCGATCACATCGGCTGGCGCGACACCTATCAGCTGTTCGGCTTGGCGGCACTGGGCCTGCTCGTTCCGCTGATGCTGCTGCCCTGGCGGCTGTTCGCCGCGGGCTCGCCGCATGTCGTGAAGAAGACCGATCCCGACTTCGTCGACAAGGGCTGGACGCTTCTCGGCGCCATGCGCCATCACGCCTTCTGGGCGCTGTTCGCGACCTTCTTCTTCACCGCCGTCGGCATGTACGCGATCGCCGCGCAGATCGTTGCCTATCTGATCGATGCCGGCTTCCCGCCGCTTCAGGCTGCGACGGCCTGGGGGTTTTCCGGAATCGTCCTGGTGTTCGGAATGTTGGGCGTGTCCGCGCTCGACGGGCTGATCGGGCGGCGGCCGTCGGTGCTGCTCAGCTACGCCATCTCGATCCTCGGCATCTTCCTGCTCTGGCTCTTGCAGTATTATCCGAACGTCGTTCTGCTCACGGGCTTCGTCATCTGCTTCGGCAGCATGATGGGCTCGCGCGGCCCCCTGATCAGCGCCACCGCGATGAGGATCTTCCAGGGCAAGCGCGTGGGAACCATCTACGGCACGATCTCGATCGGCAGTGGCCTCGGCTCGGCGTTCGGCTCCTGGAGCGGCGGGCTGATTCATGACGCGACCCACGGCTACAACGCGGTGCTTGCCTTCGCACTCGCGAGCGTGATCCTCGGAATGATTCCATTCCTGATCGTCCCCGCCTTGCGGCGGTAAGTATCCCGGAAGTAACCTGAGCGCGTTCGCGTCACCGGGGAATTACGGATGGGCACGACGCCAGCTCGTGCAAAAAAACGCGGGCCGCGCGCCTCTGTTGGCCGGGCGTGCGTTATTTTGTCCTACATGACGAAAATGTCAGAATGGAAATGACGCTGGGTGGCTTGCGAGATGGAATTGAATACGGTCCAAGTCGCCCATTGGATGGAGGGCACAAACCAATGGACTTTCCCTATCTCACTCGCTTCCAACCGGTTCTCTTGAGCCTGTTTCGCTTCATCACCGGCCTGCTGCTGTTTCAGTACGGCGTTGCCAAGATCTTCAAGTTTCCGGTGCTTCCATACTTCGCCAACATCCCGCCGCTGATCTACGCGGCCGGCGTGCTCGAACTCGTGCTCGGTGCGCTCCTGATGCTCGGCCTGTTCACCCGCCTCACCGCTTTCATCCTCGCCGGTGAAATGGCCTTCGCCTACTTCATGGGCCACATGTTCAAGGGCGAAACGCCGGTGTTCCTGCCGCTGCTCAATCGCGGTACCGAGGCGATCCTGTTCTGCTTTGCTTGTCTCTATCTGTCGGCTGCCGGCGGCGGCTCGGTCAGTGCGGATGCAGCGATGGGCAAGAAATAGCGGCGCGGACGCACTGCGCTGGCGCGCCCTCAAGTGACCCCGCAAGCAGGACGGCACCGGCGGATCCGCCGGTGCCATCTCAACGCGCGCCCAGCACGTTCCAGATCAGGACGAGGGCCGCAACCAGCAGCACGGACATGATGATGCGGTGAACGAATCGGTTCATCGCTGCTCCGGCCGCGCTTGATCATCACCAAATTCCGACATCATTTTTCCCCGCGACCTGACGCGCCACGTGCGGCGAGGCACGTTCGGCCTGCATGTTTGTGCACGCGGCTGCAGACGCTGCGCGCAGGAGCACGCCGCACGCGTCCATTCATGATTGGTAAGAACTTCATGCTACCGACACGAGCAATAACAACCATTCCGTAGGGGCTGTGATGAAGTTGCTGAGCCATCTGAAGATCCGCACCAAGCTTGCCAGCATGGTCTGCCTCGCGGCCCTCACGGTCACGGCCATCATCGGCGTATCCGCCCTGCTCAGCAAGAGCCGCATGATGGAGGATCGAGTCCAGCAGATGCGGACGGCGGTGGAGTTGCTCTACAACTACGCGCAAGCGCTCCAGGACGAGGTGACCGCCGGCAAGTTGACGCAGGCCGAGGCCAAGTCCCTGTTCCACCAGTGCGGCCGCCGCATGAACTTCAATGGCAACCAGGGCTACCCGGTGGTCTACAACCAGGACTCCTCCCTGGTCGTGAACGGCGCCAATCAGCAGCTCGAAGGCAAGATCACGGGCGCGAAGGACTCCAACGGTGTGCTGATCGCCGACGCCATCATCAAGGCGGGTGATCAGACCGCACAGGGCGGCGTAACCTCCTATCTCTACCCCCGCCCCGGCCAGACCGAACCTGTCCGCAAGACGGTGTTCGCGCGCAAATTCGCGCCCTGGAACGTGACGATGAGCTACGGCCTCTATGTCGACGACATCGACGCGGACGTGCGCGCGCTGACGCTGGAGCTCGGCGCGATCGGCATCGGCCTGATGCTGCTGATGGCGGCGCTGTCCTGGCTGATCGCCCGCGACGTGCTCGGCGCGCTCGAACGCCAGAAGAACCGCATGCAGGAGATCTCCGAAGGCGCGATCGACAAGCCGGTCGAGGAAACCGGCCGCGGCGACGAGATCGGACGCATGGCCGAGACCCTCGAAGTGCTGCGTCAGACGGCTTTGACGGCGCGCGCGCTGGAGGCCGAGCAGGTCGCCACCAAGACCCGCACCGAGCAGGAGAAGCGCGACGCCCTGATCGCGCTCGCCGACCGTTTCGATGCCTCCGTCGGCCAGCTCGTCGGCCTGATGGCCTCCGGCTCCGGCCAGCTCGAGACCACCGCCAAGTCGATGTCCTCGACCGCTGAAGGCACCAACCGCCGCGCCGCCGTCGTCGGCTCGGCCGCCACCGAAGCCAGTCAGCGCGTCCAGACCGTCGCGGCTGCCGCCGAGGAGCTGTCCTCCTCCATCACCGAGATCAGCCGCCAGGTCGCGCAATCCGCCGAGGTCACCGGACGCGCTGTCGACAGCGCGCGCCGCACCGACACCATCGTGCGCGCGCTCTCGGACGGCGCTCAGCAGATCGAGCACGTCGCCGAGTTGATCTCAAACATCGCCGCCCAGACCAATCTGCTCGCGCTCAACGCCACCATCGAGGCCGCCCGTGCCGGCGAAGCCGGCCGCGGCTTTGCCGTCGTCGCCTCCGAGGTGAAGTCGCTCGCGAGCCAGACCGCGGAGGCCACCCGCGAGATCGGCGACAAGATCGCCCAGATCCAGGGCGCGACCAGGGAAGCCGTCGACGCCATCGGCGGCATCACCGCCACCATCGAGGAGGTTAGCCGCATCGCCACCTCGATCGGCGCGGCGATCGAGGAGCAAGGCGCCGCCACCGCCGAGATCGCCCGCAGCGTCTCGCAGACTGCGGAGGCGACCCAAGAAGTCACCACCAATATCGGCGGCGTCTCCACCGCCGCCAACGAGACCGGCAATGCCGCCGGCATGGTGCTCGCCGCGGCCAGCAACCTCTCCAAGCAGGCCGAACAGCTCTCCGGCGAAGTCGGGACGTTCTTGGCCGGCGTGCGCGCGGCGTAGGCTGGCACTTAGAACTCAGGAAGTTTGGCGCTGAGGTGTCGCCACATCGTCATGGCCGGGCTTGTCCCGGCCATCCACGTTTTGGCCACGTCGCACGACGAATGTGGATGCCCGGGACCAGCCCGGGCATGACGGCATCTTGGGCTTTGCGCTACCGCCGCGCCAGGCTGCAGCCGCTCGACAGCTGGCGTGCCGAGCCGGTCGAGCCGTCGTTCGACTGCGAGGGGAATTCCTCGAACGGCGAATTCTGCTTGCCGGTGTTGAACTCGAAGATCTTGCGGAACAGGCCGGGCGCCATCGCCGAGATCGGATTGACGCGCATCACCGGCGCCGCCGGCGTGCCGACCACCTCATAGGTCACGCCGATCAACCCTTCATTGTTGCCGCCACCCAGGAAGATGCCGAACAGCGGAATCTGGCCGAAGATGTTGTTGACGCCATACATCGGGACGAAGGTGCCGCTCATGCAGACCTGGTTTCCGGGATAGTCGATCGATCCCTCGATGGTGGCGCCGATCATCGGGCCCTTGACCACGCCGTCACGGATCGTGAGCGCGCCGTTCTGCCGGGTGAACTCGGCGCGGAGCGCGCTGAAGGAGACGCCGTTGCCGGTGCCGTTGGGCGCGCCGGCGGCGACGCGTTCGAGCTGCGCCTCGCCCTTCACCGTGAAGTCGCGGACGTTGATCAGGCCCTCGCGCGAGGTGTTCGGCTCCGACGACGGCGGCTCCATCGCCACCACCATCTGGCCGCCGACCGCCTTGGTGTAGGTGTCGGTGAAGCGCAGCAGCGCGCCGGCATCGTTGGTCTGGAGGTAGATCACCTCGCGGCTGCCCTGCGCACGCCCGCCGCGCAGATCGGCCGCCACCGGAGTATCGCGGCCGATCTTGCCGCTCAGGGTGAAGGCCTTGATGGCGCCGTTGCGCTTCGACATCTTGGCATCGACGCTGCGCATCGCCTCGCCATTGAAACCGGCGACGGCACCGAGCTTCACGTCGATGTCGAAATCGACGTTCTTCATCTTGTTCCTGGAATCGTCCTTGGAATTGCCTGAGATCGCCGACTTCAGGAAACCGCGGCCATCGAACACGTCGCCGCGCATGGTGCCCCTGATGACGCCGTCCTGACCACGCTCGGCCTTCAACGACGTCTTGTCGCCGTCGGACGGCGAATAGGTCGGGAAGTTCACGTTCATGAGGTCGCCGTTCGCGTCGACCTCGAGCGAGCCCCTGATCGAGGCGCCGCCGCCTTCAACGACGATGTCCTCCAGCCGCGTCGATTGCGCCGTCGGCACCACCTTGAAGCTGGCCTTGCCCGATTTCCCCGGCAGCTTGACCCAGCCCGGCAGGATATTGTCGAGCTTGACCGATGTCAGGTCGGCCTCGACGCCGAGCTTCGTCGTCTGGTCGGGACCTGCGGCGATCTTGCCCGACAGCTTGATCGGCAACGATCCGCTGACGGCAGGGCCGAGATCGAATCCCAAGCGCGCCCGGCTCGCATCGTCCAGCGTCGCCTGCAGTCTGACGTCCGCATCGCCTTCGGCCGGCTTGCGATAATCGAGCGAAGCCGCCTGCCCGTTGATCTTGACGTCGCCCTTAACCTGATACCCCCCGTTGTTCGCGACGATCTTGAGGCTGTTGGCCTCCAGCTTCTGGTTCATCACCAGCTTGTCGGCCGAGAAGCCGTTGAGGTCGGCCGCCACGGAATAGGTCGTGTCAGACTTGGTCAGCTCACCCTTGACCGGCAGTCCGAGCTGGATGTTCGCCGTGAATGTCCCCTTGCTGGTGTTGGGATCGACGACGGTCGACGACAGATCGCTCAAGCGATCATTGGAGAGCATTTCAGCCGCCGCGGGCACCGGACCCTCGACGCGGAATTTGGTCCGCGACGGCGACGGCTTGGGCGCCATGTCAGGCACTTCGAACACGAAATCGGAAATCGTGACCTTGCGGCCGGCGGGCGTATCGGCAATGCCCTGGCTGATATTCACGGTCGCGGTGCGCCCGGTTACGCGCGCCTTCAAATCGGCATCGTGCACGACCGGCATGCCGTCCACGGGACGGACCGCGACGCCGCTCGCCACGATGTTGACCGACAGGCCGTCGTCGGGAATGGGCGGGCCCTTGCGTGGAAGGTTCTTCGTCGGCGAATTGACGCCGATCTCGATGCGCTGAAGCGTACCGCGCTCGATCCGCTCGATCACCCATTCGCGCAACTCTGGAACGACCAGCGTCGGCCACATCCGCTTCAGCGCAGAGGCCGACATCGGCGTTCCCGCAAAGCCCAGCGTCAGGCGCGGCTCGCCCGAATAGTCGATGGCGCCGGTGCCGGCGACGCCGATCTCGCCATTGCTGATGTCGGCTTGCGTCAGCAGGAAGCGCTTGTGGTCGGTGTCGAAACGGAAGCCGATCGCAATGCGGTTGAAGACGAGCGGCGGCTCGTTGTCGATACCGCCGAGTAGGATCGAACCGCCACTGAAGCCGAGCTGCCAGTCATTGACGGTGCCGTTGGGCGGCTCGAGGTGGGCCAGAAGCGTCAGACGGTTCGCACCCGACAGGATCTTGAACGGTGCGACCAGCACCCGGCGATTGGCATCCCACTCGACGTTGATCTCGGCCTGGTCGATCGCCATCGGATAGTCGGGCGTGTCGGTGTCGATGATGTTGCCCGCGCCGACCGCGATCTTGCCGCGGAAGAATGTCGGCACGCCATCGCGGCCGAGTTCGCCTTTGAGCTCGCCCGTCAGCGGCAGATCGGCCGTATAGGTGAGGTCCTTGACCCGCAGCGCCAGCAGGATGTTGGAGGTCGAGACCTTGTCGGCCTTGATGTCGACCGAGCGCACGCCGTTCTCGGCCGGCCCGATCGTGGCGCGCAGCATCCACGGGCGTGCGCCCTCCTCGCCCAGGCTCAGCGTAACGCCGCCGCGGCTCGGGCGGCGCAGGCTGAGCGTGATGTTCTCGAACGACCATTTGCTGCCGCGCTGCTGATCGTCGACGATCAGATTGCCGTTCTTCAAACCGATCTCGTTGAGATTCTGGCCGTCGAGGCCGGTCATGCTCAAGCTGTCGAGCCAATCGAGGCCCTGCAGGATTCCGCTCTGCGCGGTTGCCTGAGGCGCCGCCTGGGACGTCTCCGGGCTCGCAGGCTGCTGCGTGACGAAGGGCGGCGGCGGAACGCCTGCGCGGGGGAATGTGGGCGGCAGGCCCGCCTCTTTCTTGGAGGCCACGCCCGTTGCCAGTGGCTTCGTGGTGTCACCGGCCGAAACCGTGACCGTGCCATCGGGCGCGATGCGGATCGCGAGCTCTGCGTCGACGAGATTGAGGCTTTCCGCGCGCAGATGCCCCATCAGCAGACCCGCACCCGACAGCTTCACCTCGGCCTTGGGCGCGCTGGCAACGACGGCGTGATCGCGGTCACGGACGACGATGTCACGGATGCGGACGGCGATGCGGATCCGCCCGGCCCGCTCGATCTGGGTGCCCCCGATCTCAACCGTGTTGCCGTGACCGATGTTGTCCTCGATCGCGGCCGCCAGCCATGGCGTTGCGATGTCGAGATTGATCGGACCTGCACCGAGCCGCCACCAGAGCGCACCGAAACAGCCGACGAAGATGACGACGAGAGTCCCGACGACGAGGATGAAACGCTTCAGCCACCGATCGGCGGCCAGCCAGCGGCGCAACGCCCCAAACCCGTCACCGACGCGATGAAAGCCCGAATTGGAACGCGACAACAACCGGCGCGCGCGATAGCCCGCGGCCGCCTCCTGATCCGGGTCCCAATCGGCGTCGTCCCATTCCTGCGGTTGTTGCCCGCCACCACGCCGATCGAAGTCCCGATTGTAATCCTGGGGCGACTTATTCCTTGCCATTGCCTCTCGATACAGGCGCCCGTCGTAGGATTGAGCGCCGCCGGGACCACAGCCGTCCACGGGACGCGAAGCCCCCTGCGCCGGCACTGCAGCCATACCTCGAATATTCCTGCTGTTCGTCATTTCGCCCCGGGAGCGCGTTCAACGAGCAGTGGGGTGGTGCGTGGAATTCCTTGTAACCATACTCCGGCGTCGCCAGACTTGCCCAGCCGAGGGCGCGATTCCGGCACGCCGGACGAGAGCTGCAATACCGTTTCGGTTGACCCGCCGAAAGCGTCGAAAGGAAGGCGTATGTCCAAGAAATCCCGAACGAAATTGTCCAAAACGCCCTCCGGCAGTCCGACGGCTAAAAAGAAGGCCCTGAAAGCACGGGCATCGACTCAAACAAGCTCCGCGAAAACGCAACGGACACCGGCAGGCAAATCAACCGGGAGCTTGGCAAAAGCAGGATCACATAAGGCCGCATCGAAACAGTTAAATTCCTCCAAATCGGCATCCGCGCCCGCAAGCGCGAAATCGGGTCCCGCCGAGGGCACCAAGGCCCCCGCCTTCCGCCTGCCCCGCGACGGCGGCGAGATGGTCACGTTGGCCGACTATGCCGGCCAAAAGCTGGTCCTGTTCTTCTACCCGCGCGCCGATACCCCCGGCTGCACCCGGGAGGCGATCGATTTCACCCGCCTGGCTGGCGCTTTCGCGGCTGCCGCCACCGCCGTGCTCGGGATCTCAGCCGATCCGTTAAAGGCCCAGGAGAAGTTCCGCAACAAGCACGATCTCGGTGTCCCGTTGCTTTCGGACGAGCAACACGAGATGCTGGAAGCCTATGGCGCCTGGGGCGAAAAGTCCATGTATGGCAATAGCTTCCTCGGAATTCTTCGCACCACGGTGCTGATCGGGGCTGATGGCAAAGTGGCCAAGGTCTGGCGGAATGTCCGGGTCGACGGACATGCCGATGCGGTGCTGGAAGCGGCAAGAAGTCTTTAACCAGTCCTTTAAATTCGCATGTTCCCGTTTCCGGAAAATTAACCATGACCGGCCCAGATTGCTGCGGCAATTAAGCCGTACGGACTCATCCGACCGGCGCGGGAGTGCCGATGTCGAAAAGTTCTGCCCAATACTCGCAGTACCCCCAACATCATCCTCACGACCACGGACGGGCCTTCCAACGCCGGCCCGCTGTCGCAGCAGCCGCAGCGCTTCCCCTTCCCGCGACCGACGACGCCTACACCATCGTCCACGCCGGCAAACAGGTCCGCTTCGGGCCCGTGGTGTTCTGGATCGTGGTCGGTACGGTGGTGCTGCTCGGTCTCTGGTCGGCGGCGACCGCCACTTATTTTGCTTTCCGTGACGACGTCCTGACCCGGCTGATCGCGCGCCAGGCCGAGATGCAATACGCTTATGAGGATCGCATTGCCGAGCTGCGCGCCAAGGTCGACCGCACCACCAGCCGCCAGCTGCTCGACCAGGAACAGTTCGACCAGAAGCTCGACCAGATCATGAAGCGGCAGACGGCGCTGGAGTCCCGGGCCACGGCGCTCGGGGCCATGCCCGACGTGACCGGCTCGATTCCCCGGGCGACCCCACAGCGCGGCGATGCGAGTCAGAGCACGCCAAAACCCTCACCGATCAGCGACACCGTGATCTTCGTGGCACCGCCGGACCGCGAGGCGCGGCTCGAATCGCGCGCGCCGGCCGTCTCTGGCCCGCCGACCAGCCAATTCGCCAAGAACCAGGGCTTCGACAACGTCCTCGTCCGGCTCACGACCTCGCTCGACCAGGTCGAGCGTCGCCAGATGGCGACGCTCAGCGCAGTCGAGGAAAGCATGGATTCGCGCATGCGCCGGATGCGCGGCGTCGTCAGCGATCTCGGCCTCAATCTCGCCCATCTCGAAGCCGCCGTGCCGCGCGCGGCGATGGGCGGGCCGTTCGTACCCGTCAAACTGACGGCGAATGCCGGACCATTCGAGAAGCAGCTCAACCGCATCAACATCACGCGGGCCGAGATGGATCGTCTCAATCGAACGCTGGCGCTGGTGCCTTACCGCAAGCCCGTCATCGGCGAGGTCGAGTTCACCTCCGGCTTTGGCGTCCGCAGCGATCCCTTCCTCGGACGGCCCGCGATGCATACCGGGCTCGACTTCCGCGCCGCCAGCGGCGATCCGGTTCGCGCCACCGCCTACGGCAAGGTGGTCTCCGCCGGCTGGTCCGGCGGTTACGGCCGCATGGTCGAGGTCGACCACGGCAACGGGCTTTCGACCCGCTACGGCCATCTCTCCGAGATCAACGTCAAGGTCGGCGAGACCGTGAAGATCGGCCAGGTGATCGGCCTCGTCGGCTCGACCGGCCGTT
The DNA here is from genome assembly GCF_042263385.1 of Bradyrhizobium tunisiense. Lineage (NCBI taxonomy): Bacteria > Pseudomonadati > Pseudomonadota > Alphaproteobacteria > Hyphomicrobiales > Nitrobacteraceae > Bradyrhizobium > Bradyrhizobium tunisiense. Next base: position 743,120 of record NZ_JBHLEV010000002.1, on the reverse strand, counting down.
CCACCGGGCCGCATCTGCATTATGAGACCCGCATCGAAGGCGAAGCGGTCGATCCGCAGAAGTTCCTGCGCGCCGGCGTCCGCCTCAGCGCGGGCTAGCGCTGGCGCAACGTCGCGAAGTGAAACGCGCGGGTCCGAAATCTACCTGCCGCGGCGCAGCAGATTCGGAAGACGCCCGTCGATCACCAGCAGCGCGCTGCCGATGACGATGGCGCCCGCGATCTCGCGCATCGAGATCGGCTCTCCCAGCACCAGCCATCCCAACAGAATGGCGGTGACGGGAATGAGCAGCGTCACCAGCACGACGTTGCTGGCGCCCGAACGCCGCAGGACCTGGAAGAAGACGATGTAAGCGAGCGCGGTCGACAGGGCAGCGAGGCCAAGCACCGCAAGCCAGGTCGCAAGCCCCGGCATCGGCAGACGCCAAGGCTGCTCCACAGCACCGGCGACGACCGCCATCATCACGGTTGACGCCATCAGCTGGAACGTCGCCGTGCCGAGCGGGGCTGCGTCCTTGAGCAATCGCCGCGCTGCCAGTGCGGCCAATCCGTAGCTGAAGGCGCCGCCAAGACAAAGCAGGATGCCGAGCCCCTGCCCGGTCCTTGTCTCGAGGCCCCATCCGCGCAGGATGATCACGCCCGCAAGGCCGAGCGCCACGCCGGCCACGCGGCGCATATGCAAGGTCTCCTCGCCCGACGACGCCATCACCAGAACCGTGAACAGCGGCGTCGTCGCATTCAGGATCGAGGCCAGTCCGCTCGGAATGAACGTCTGGCCGATCACGATCAGCGAGAACGGGATGACATTGTTGAGCAGGCCGATGACAACGAATGGCGTCCAACCCGACATGCTCTTGGGAAAACCGAGCCCCTGCATACGCAGCAGCGGCACGAGAATGGCCGCGCCGAGCGCAACGCGCAGGAACACCAGCGTCAACGGCGGCAGTTCTCGCAACGCGGCGCCGTTGAAGAAGAACGAGCCGCCCCAGAGGATCGAGAGCAGAGCGAGCAGCGACCAGTCGCGCGCGTCGATCCTGTTGTCGCTTGGGGGCATGGGTTCTCACATCGACGGCCGAGCCCGCTGGCCTAGGACCACGCGGCGAACAGTGCCACCCGATTTCCGATGAAACACCGGTTTACAAGACCGATGCCGGCAATGAATGGGGATCGATTGCTTCGCGCAAGACTATAGGGTGCACTAATAAACCCGACCAGCCCGCGCGGTGGCGGCGCCTTGTCGGTTCAGCTTTCAATAGCGGACATGGCCATGTCGCCCCAACCGGTCGGCTAAGGGCCAGAAGCGGACATTAACGCACACTATTCGTCGCGATCATGTAGTCCTGAATCCAAGAGCGTCACACTTAACCTTGTGCTAAATTGCTTGCGCTTAATCTTCGCTAGACCGCGCTCGACGCAATATCGGACAACGGGATCTAGACGCCGCCGCTCGATTCTCATTATTCCCTTTGACGCCCACTCATTTGCGCATCACATCATTAGATTGCCCGGCGGAACTTCTATCGGAATAATCGATATTGGTCCACTACCTCGCATTGTAGATCGATATGTCGGCTTCGGGTCACATGCGGGCGTCTCAGCCATACTCGCTCTTGGTCCGTTTCGCACCCACAAGCCGACGTTAGGACATAGAAACAGAGAGCCGTTAAAGGCCACGACGTGCTTGGAATTCAGCGACCTCTCACATGCTTAACTTGATCGCTCCGAAAGCTCCTGCGCACGCCAGCGCATTTCCTGCTTCATCTGGTTATCGTACGCGGGATCTCTGGACCGGATGTCCTCATCATCACAGAAATTGACCAAGCGTCGCCAACACTCGTTGGCAAATTCATTGATCGAGGCTTCGGGATGGCGGAATCTGATGGCCCGGGCGTAGTCGAGGGAGACTAGTTCGCCCGTCGATGCACGCTTGAGTGCTTCAATCAATTCTGCAAGCGCAGCGTGCACGAAACCACCCTAGTCAGAGTTGGTCCTGAGAATGCCCCCTCCGCATCAGTAGGCACTCGGAGAGATTGTACGGTTCTTGGGAGCGAGTCCGCAATGGGTCAAAAGCTGCCCATGCCACGGCGTCCAGCACAGTTCGCTAAAGGCCAACAGGCGACACCGTTAGTCGGTCTTATACACGGACAACTGAATGTCTATCCCCGCCTCGCCGGCCGCCGCAGCCAGATCGGCTGGGATGATTAAGGACTCAGATAAAGAGGAATGGGGAAAGACCATAGCTACATCCAAGCTTGGCGTTCTAATCGAACCTGCGGAAATCAGCCGTGGAATGATGGTGCGGATTGATTGAATGCGGTCGAGAGCGGCGGCCCATTGACCTGCGCAGTCTGCGATGTCGATCTGAGCATACGCGCCTTGAGACGACTCCTCATACCGGTCCACTTGTAAACCTAACAAGGCGTTTAGATCAGAACGCGAGAGAGCCACGTCTGGTATCCGAATTGCGATGCTTAGCGGCCGAGAGCTTGTCACGCTCCATCTTATTCCGGCTCTCGGATATCCGCTATGGGTCAGAAACGGGGCTCAGTCGGGATTGCCGTGAAGGTCAGGTACGGGGCATGAGGAGAGTTACCGCTCGTACCGAATGCCACGAAGTGTCAGTTCAGGACGCTTTTGCGAATGCCAGTCCTTCTTCGGACAGCCCTATAATGCTTTCGGAATGAGCTGCCCAAACGGAGTCAGGGACTAGATTCGCAATCTCACACTCATACGAAGCACAGCTCAGAAGCCGGCCTTGCGCTTGGCTCTTTTCTATCAGACTAACCCCCAAACGGGGGACAACGCTTTCTAATCTGGTATCTCCGGTCACCCAGACGACACATGCCATGAGAGCATCTTCGTCATTACTAAACTCCGAAATGTCCTCACGCGTGTTTTCTTCGATCCATTTCGCAGCGGCTTCAGCGATTATCATTGGGGTCTCGGGCTCCCGGAATGATCACTCGCAGACAATTTGGCAGATGCTGGCCTAGGTCAGCAATGGGTCAGAAGCGGCCCCCAGCTCGCATCACCGTAGGGTCCGCTACGGGCCACAACCGGACATCTAGCGACCAAGATTGCCTTGGAGCATAGGAACGTCTGCAGGCCTGTGATCGTTGGTCCGCAGCTTGGTAACTATGAGCGTTCGGAAACGCGGTCGCAGGCATCGTGAGATGTTGCAGCAACATTCCTGATGTGGATGTTCGGCGTTCTCGCGGCCGCACATCTGATTAAGAGGCGTTTCCGCGGAACGTAGCATCGATGTCTAGAGAAGCTCTTTCAGATGAACTCAGGAACGTAGAGCGCCAGGTGATCGAAGGAGAGCGGAGACTGGCCGTGTGCGAAGCGCGCATCATTGAGCTCAAACGCAGTAAACAGGACACAACGGCAGCTGAAGCAGAACTTGACGCGATGCGAAAGGATCAGCGGGCTCTTGAACAGGACCGGCAGCGCCTCTTAGGGCATCTCCAGCCCTAGATCGCCGGATATCGGGCCGCAGCGGCGACTGTGAGGTGCTGTTTCTCTCAGCGCCGGCCGACTCGATTGACGGGGCCGCCCCGATTCATCGGCGTTCCAGGCCGAACGCCTACACCAACGGCGCCGACGCCGGGGGTTACCACGGCTCGGGCGACCGGTCGCGGTCGCAGCACGACACCGGGCCGTACAATGCACCCGACGGGGTAGGCAACATACTGGCAGTAAACCACGGCGCTCGCTTGTTCGGTGCTTGCGGCCACGAACCCGGCAATGAGTATGGCTGACATCGCGATCGACTGCTTCATGTTCATATCCTCAGTTGGTTGGGAAAGGTTTCGTCAAGGAACGTTTTTCTTCGCTTCCGAATGACAGGACCACGAGGCACCAGACCGCCAGCGCCGCGTGGGCGAGCACCACCGGCCACAAAGCGACGCCGGACAGTCCTTGGGTAGTCCACGCCAGAACGAGGATCGCGACCACGGCTGCATTGTAGATCAGCATGGAAGCGACCAATCCTTTTGCGGCAGGGCCAGCGGCGTCGTGCCGCGCGAGCCAGCACGCAACGCCGAGCGCGACCATCGCCACACCGGTTACGCGGCTGACTGTGATGCCGGCAGCCACGCCGGGCGCCGCGCCCAACAGCAATTCCACCAGCAGGGACGGTGCCACCGCGAGCGCCAGGCCAGTTGCTGCCTCGGCCGCGCCCATCGTTGAAAGGAGCGGCTTCGGGCTGGGAATTATCGACCCACTCATTTCCGCGCCTTCGATGCGCGCTGTTTGTCCGCGGGTTGTTCGATCGGATCCGGCTCCGGTGGTTGCATCGGTCCCAATTCGGCCTTGGACTGCGCGACGGCCTTGATCTCGGGTTCGAGCTTGAACGTCAGCCTGTTGATCTTGCCTGTGAACTTGAACGGCGGGTCGTAGCGATACTGCAGCATGGCGACACCGCTGCGGGTATCGATACCGACGTCGAAGCTTTCATCCTCAGGGAAGGTGACCGGCATGGAGTGCTCCATGGATTTCCGGGCCACTTCCCTGCCGTCGACGGAGAGAACGCCGGTCCCTCCCTTGCCCAGGCCCGGACCATCCGACTTGAAGTCGAAAACGATGGTGTGCTTGCCCGCGCTTAACTCTGGTCCCTCCCAGCTCGTGCGCTTGAGGTTGAGCAGGTTGTAGAGGAACACTGGCTTGCCCGATCGAATGCCCGCCACACCCTTGCTCAGGAACAACCCATAGCCGCCGAAGCGACCGCCTTCGGTGACGATCATGCCTTCCGCGCCGCCTTGCGGAATCGTGACCTCGGCGGTGATCGTATAGGACTTGTTGAGAATACTCGGCGCCGCACTGGCCGGCACGCCCGACAGCTCGCCCGAATAGGTGAAGACGCTTCGTCCCGCCGTGAGGCTCGGGCGCGGCGTGTTCCAGCGTAGCAGTGTCGTGTTGTCGAGCGGCAGCACGTTGTACTTCTTCGCCTCCGCATCGAACACCGCCTGCAATTCCCTGACCTTGTCCGGCATCTGCGTGGCCAGGTCATTGAACTGAGTCGGATCCTCCTTGACGTTGTAGAGCTCCCATTTGTAGGCGCTGACATCCGGGGGCGGCGTGGTGCTCAGCACCCACGGCTGGGTGACCGGCGTCGTCGCCGCCACCCAACCCTCGTGATAGATGGCGCGATTGCCCAGCATCTCGAAATATTGCGTGGTGCGCCGGCTCGGGGCGTCGGTGTTGGCCTTGTCCAGCGTGTACAGCATGCTCACCCCTTCGATCGGGCTTTGCTTGATGCCGTTGACGAACTCGGGTTGCGGAATGCCGGCCGCTTCGAGAATGGTGGGCACGATGTCGATGACATGGTGGAACTGGTGGCGGATGCCGCCCTTACCGTTGATATGGCCGGGCCAGGAGATTGCCATGCCCTGCTTGGTTCCGCCGAAATGCGACGGCACCTGCTTTACCCATTTGAACGGTGTGCTCATCGCCCATGCCCAGGGCGCCGCAAAATGCGGGAACGTCTTGTCCGAACCCCAGAACGGATACCAGAGGAGCTGGGCCTTCACCGGCACCGGGACGCCATTGAACGTCGTGAACTCGTTCGGCGTGCCGTTGAGCATGCCTTCCGCGCTCGCGCCATTGTCGCCGCTGATGTAGATGATCAGCGTGTTGTCGAGCTGGCCCATGTCCTCGACCGCCTGGATGACGCGGCCGATCTCGTTGTCGGTGTAGGCGAGGTAGGCGCCATAGACATCCGCCTGCTTGATGAAGAGCTTCTTTTCCAGCTCGCCGATGGAATCCCATTCCGGAAGTTCCTTCGGCCAGGGCGTCAGCTTGGCGTAATCGGGCATGATGCCGAGCCGCTTCTGGTTGGCGAAGATGGTTTCGCGCAACCTGTTCCAGCCCTCGTCGAACAGGTGCATGTCGCCGATCTTCTTGATCCACTCCGGCGTCGGATGATGCGGCGCGTGGGTGCCGCCTGGCACGTAATAGACAAAGAACGGTTTTTCCGGCGCGACCTCCTTGAGCGTCTTCATATGCTGGATGGCCTCGTCGGCCATTGCTGTTGTGAGATTCCAGTCAGGATTACCCTGGAAGGGATAGATCGCGGTCGTATTGCGGTACAGGTTGGGTTGCCACTGGCTGGCATCGCCGCCGACGAAGCCGTAAAAATATTCGAAGCCCATTCCGTTGGGCCACTGCTCGAACGGTCCGGCTTGGCTCGACTGGTAGGACGGCGTGTTGTGATTCTTGCCGAACCAGGAGGTACCGTAGCCGTTCGCCTTCAGGATGGTGCCGATGGTGCCCTTGTCGATTGGGATGATCGAATCGTAGCCCGGATAACCCGTTGCGATTTCGCCGACCACCCCGGTGCCGACCGAATGATGGTTGCGACCGGTAATGATGGCTGCGCGTGTGGGCGAGCAAAGCGCGGTGGAATGGAAATTGGTGTAACGCAGACCCTGTGCTGCGATGCGGTCGAGCGCAGGAGTGGGGATCACTCCACCAAACGTGCCGGGCGCACCGAAGCCGGCATCATCGGTCATGATGAGCAGCACGTTGGGCGCGCCTTTCGGCGGCACCACGCGCGGCGCCCACCAGGGTTTTGATTCCGAAGCTCTCGCCCTGATTTCCCCGCCGAACGCGGGGGGCGGTGGCGGAATCTGTTTTCCGTCGATGGTGGTGGTGGCACCGGGCGTGCCCGGCTCCCCCGTCGTCATCACTTGAGCATTCGTGGGTCCCGAAAGCACGGTGAGAAGGAGTACAACGAGGCCGCTGGTTTGCAGGACATCGCGACGGGTGCGCATGACGAAGTTCCCCTTTGTCGGCTAGTTGGCGGCCTCCGGGATCTTGCTTCTGCGTCTGACGCAGCGGAATCCGACGTGACTTGTGGATGTATCGATCGCTTCCGCATGGCGCGCGGCCGGCCGATAACGGCGGCAATAGTTCGGCGCGCAGAGATGCGAGCCGCCCTTCAAGGGTTTGCCCGGAATCCGCATATTGGGTTGATCTGGATCAAGGCTTTTGACTTCCGGTCCGCCGCGCGGGTCTTCCGGGATGCAGCATGCCTTCGTCGCGAGCGCATCCGAATAGGCGACATGTACGACAGGATGACTGTCGTGCACATTGATACTACTCTTTGGGCCATAAGGGTGCCGCCAGTCGGCACCCTTCATGAATTGCCACCATCTGCTCCAGTCGCGGACATCGACGGCCCGCGCGGGCGCTTCCTCGAGGTAATGCTGATCAGAACCCATGCGGAATATGCCGTCGGTCGCCCCGGTTTCCGCTTCGGGTCAGAAGTCGACTTTAGCGCGTTCCTGCCCACGTCAGCTTTGGGTCAAAAGCGGCCCACGAACGAATGGGGTTCGTAGGTCCTCAACGGGCCAGAAGCCGAAGTCCGCGAACCCAGCGTTCCTTTGGATGTTTGCCAAGATCGATCCCGTGAAATGCGTTCGCAGTTCGACACGAAATGCGCGCTGGAGATGCGTTGCAACCGCGCTGCAGTTTTAGTCGCCGCGATGCCGGCGTGATCCAGCGCACACTTGATACCGCGCTGATCCGAACCCCTCCGCTTTGCGTAGCCACCAACGGATGTCTGAAACTCAAACTCCAAAAGGACAAAACCATGATTACCAAAACGCTGTTCGCCGGGCTTCTTACAGTCGGTTTCCTCTCCGCAGCTTTCGCGGTCGACGCACAAGCAGAGCCACGTCATTCCCAGCACGTGAAAAACGTGGGAACGACCCAGGGTGGTGCCCGGGCGGGCTCTATGGATAGCTGGCCGCAGACGATGGACGAACTGACCAACGCCTATAACTGTGGTCCGTATGCGGACAAAGAGTCGGCCAAGAAGTGCAAGAAGTAACGCTCTTTAACCGTTACAGCGCTGCAGAAGGGGTCAGTTAAACGCTGGCCCTTTCTCTTTGGGCAATAGCTACGTGGTTACCACAACTTGTCAGTGATGGGCGACGCTCCTCTTGCGGCCGCGCGCACGAACAGAATCCGGCGGGCAGCTCGCCGTGGCCGCGCCTAGCGCGAAGCGCAGAAACACCAACGTCAGCGGCGGCAATTCCCGCTACGCGGCACCATTGAAGAAGAATGAGCCGGCCTAGAGGATCGAGAGCACTGCGAGCAGCGACCAGTCGCGCGCGTCGATCCTATTGATTGGGGGCATGTGTTCTCACATCGGCGGGCGAGCCCGCTGAGCTGAGGCAAAAGACCTACGTCCGGATCATCACGCGATAGACTTGCGCGACGCCCATCGCTTATCTGCAACCATCGATAGGCAACGGGCGTGACGAGACTTCGCACTTGCAGCATTGAATGTATTTGAGCTGACGCAATTGGACGAATATCGTCGCTGTCCCTTGAGTAAAAGGTGGGGCAAGAAATGAGTGGTTTCCAAGCCAAATTGGAGCGTTTCGAGAACCTCGCTGCGGAGTGCGAGCTGATCGCTAGTCGATCGAAAGGAAGCGATCGCGAGCTATACCAGCGAGCATGCCAGCATTATCGCGAGTTGGCCAATGATGTGCGTGCCTTAATCGCATCGTTCGATCTTGCGGCTTAGGCCTATTGCATCGCCATTGATCAAGATTGGTCGCCCTGGGCGCCAAGCCGATTTGCGCTGCGACTCACTGTAACCGTCCTATGAAGGCTGCGGGTGAACGGTCGCAAAGCGGAATTTCTCCCTCTTTCCTCCCCTTCGCTTTTTAGCAATTGGGAGGAGGAGGTGGCTTACTGTTGTCCTTTCGCCCACTTCGCGGCTTCCACTGCGCGCTGGTTTGAGGTGCACCCCAACGAACCTGGAACAACGATGAGACAGACCTTCTCATTCTTTGGGCGCGGCCGGGATGTAACAGTCACGCCGCCATTGTTCGTTGCCTTGTCTGTCGTAGCCTGGCCAGGGCGGTTGACGGACGGCGGCGGTGATGCATTTGTGCTGTAAGTGCCGCCCGCGTTCGACCGGTGATCACGAACTCCAGCGTCCGCCGGAATCGAGACCGTCAGGAGCGTTGCCGCCAGGACCGAACCAGCAAGTAGTTTGACCTTTGCACTCATAAGTGCCTCCTTCTTGGGATGTGTACACTGCTGTGAAGTACGGTGTGCCTGCCCATTAGAACCGCCGGGATACGAAGCGCGTAAGCTGGAAGACGGTGTGAGCCCAGGGCTCGTCAAGTCCACTCGGGGCAGAGCGGAATTGTCCTGCTTTTCAACTCTTCACCGTTCACCTGATGGGGTCTCCCCTTACAACCTTCGCGGCTGTCACCGCGACCTTGTTTGAAGTGCACCCATATGAGCCTGTACCCATGATGCACACCTTTACTTCCTTCTTCGGGCGCGGCCTGGATGTAACAGTCACGCCACCATTGTTCGTTGCGTTGTCTGTCGTGGCCTGGCCAGGGCGGTTGACGGACGGCGGCGGTGATGCATTTGTGCTGTAAGTGCCGCCCGCGTTCGACCGGTGATCACGAACTTCAGCGTCCGCCGGAATCGAGACCGTCAGGAGCATTGCCGCCAGGACCGAACCAGCAAGTAGTTTGACCTTTGCACTCATAAGTGCCTCCTTCATAGGATGTGTCCCTTTTGCGGTGGATCGCTAACCACCGTCACACCAAGATAGATCGAAGGCGCAGGATCTTATGTGCAACAGGTCACGCAGCCTGTGACCGTCTGGCTTTGCAGGCCACTGCGGCCGAAAGGCGTAGCCAAGTCGGAGCCCTGCACGACAACATCGCCCAGATGAATCCCTATGCGAAATCTGAGAGCGATATCGTCACGGAGATCGGCCGCACGGTCTTCGATTTCGCTGCATTACGATGCAGCACTCACCGGCCTCCAAGGCGCTCGCGAACTCTGCCAAGACGCTGTTTCCGGCCGTGTTGGCTATTCGTCCGCCGTACTCGGTTATGAGCTGATCGAAAATGGCACGAGCATCAGAGAGTGCCTGGACAGCGCCGCTTTCATCCACGCTCATTAGACGCGAGTAACCGCCACGTCTGCGGCAACGATTGCTGCGAGCTACCTGCTGATAGAACGTTGACTTTTTGCCACCGCTCCCTCCTTGGCCCGCCTTAAGAGACGGAAGGCTCGAAACGAAAGTTATTTCTTCAGGACCGCTTCGGGTCACAAGCAGTCCTCCACGCGCAATACTTGCGAGGTCTGCTAAGGGCCGACAGGCGACATGCCTCCGTCCGAGGGACGTAGAGAAACGCGTTCCAGTCAGATCATCGGCGCCCCATCACTCTACGTCCAATGACCGAGCGAAGCCTTACGCTGAACGCCTCACGATTTCGGGGGGCATCGGCGTCCACGGGAATCACACGCTGGCGGGCGCGGCGCCTGCTGCTGGAATCTCACGAGCGGATTGAGATCGCAATAGCTGGTCCACCGCCCGGATGCCGACGCCAGGCACTGCTCTCTCGTCTCGTACATGCACTCGCCGGGAGGGCCAGCATGGCCACCGAAGACGCACCAGGGATAGTCGCGGCCGGCCTGTGCTGCTGAAGAAAGTCCCATCAGCAGAAACCCAATGAGCAAAGCGAGGCGCATTCGACCCTCCATCATGTCAAGCGGACGGATTATAGAACATGCTGGAAGCGAGAGGAGCCTCAAAAGTAAATCCTGGGGCCGCAGCCATCACCGAGGATATATTGCAGTGCAGCCCGTCGCTTTGGACGTCGACTCCTTGGGCTGATGAACTCCGGGATACGATGCCGCCAGAGCCGACTTCGCTCTTATGAGCACCCGCCCTAGGACGGCTTCTTCGGCCGCGAGACCAGCTCGATCATCCTGCCTTCATCATCGTCCGGCATCGCAGCCTTCGCCTGCGCGTAAGACTCGACCGCGGCGCGCGAGACCAGCGGCTTGTCCGCCAGCAGGCTCTCCGCGAGCCTCACCGCATAGGCGGCATCTTTGTGCCGCAGCGCCGATGTGAAGGTCGCGCCGCTGAAGTCGCGGGCAACCATGCGCTTGGAATGGCGCGCGACCTGCGGGCTTGCGGCAACGCCCGCCTGGATCGATTCCAGCACCAGGTTCATGTCGAGCCCGGCCTGCTCGGCGATCGCAAGGCCCTCGGCAAGCCCAGCGATCTGGATCGCGCCCATCAGGTTGTTGATGAGCTTGTAGACCGTGCCGGAGCCGACCGCGCCGAAATGGCGGATGGTCGAGCCGATCGGTTCGAGATAAGGCCGCGCGCGTTCGAGATCGGCCGGATCGGCGCCGACCAGCAGCGTCAGCTTTCCGCTGGCGGCCGCGTCGGGCAGCCCCGTCACCGGGCAGTCGATGTAGATCAGCCCGCGCGCGTTCAGCTCGCGGCCCATCTCGCGGGCGTGGTCATAAGAGACAGTCGAGCATTCTACCGCGATGGTGCCTGATTTCGCGGTCTTGGCTGCGCCGTTCGGCCCGAGCCAGACCGCGCGGGAGGCTTCGTCATCGGCCACCATGGTCACGACGGCGTCGGCGTCGATCGCAGCGTCCTCAGGCGAGGTCGCCCAGTGCGCGCCGCGCGCGATCAGGTCAGCAGCCTTGGCCTTGCTGCGATTCCACAGCGTCACGGTGAAGCCGGCGTCGAGATAGCGGCCGGCCATACCGTGGCCCATCCGCCCAAGCCCGATGAAGGCGACCCGGGGCATGATCAGTCCACGTCCTCGATATCCGCGCCCGTGGTCCCGAAGGCCCGTTGTGCCAAGGTCGCGGCCATGAAGTCGTCGAGCTCACCATTGAGAACGCCCGACGTGTCGGAGGTCTGCACGCCCGTGCGCAGGTCTTTCACCATCTGGTAGGGCTGGAGCACATAGGAGCGGATCTGGTGGCCCCAGCCGATATCGGTCTTGGCGGCCTGGTCGGCGGCAGCCTTCTCCTCGCGCTTCTTCAGCTCGATCTCGTAGAGGCGCGCGCGCAGCATGTCCCAGGCCTGCGCCCGGTTCTTGTGCTGGGAGCGGCCGGCCTGGCAGACCACCGCGACGCCGGTCGGAATATGCGTCAGGCGCACCGCGGATTCGGTCTTGTTGACGTGCTGGCCGCCGGCACCGCCCGAACGCATGGTGTCGACGCGGACGTCGGATTCCTTGATGTCGATCTTGATGCTGTCGTCGATGACGGGAAACACCTGCACGCTCGAGAACGAGGTGTGCCGACGCGCGTTGGAATCGAACGGCGAGATGCGCACCAGGCGGTGCACGCCAGCTTCGGTCTTCAGCCAGCCATAGGCGTTGTGGCCGGAGACCTGGATCGTCGCGGACTTGATGCCCGCCTCTTCGCCCTCGGACTCTTCCAGGAATTCGACCTTGAAGCCATGGGTTTCAGCCCAGCGCGTGTACATGCGCAGCAGCATCTGCGCCCAGTCCTGGCTCTCTGTGCCGCCGGCACCGGCATGGACTTCGAGATAGGAATCGAAACGATCGGCCTCGCCCGACAGCAGCGCCTCGAGCTCGCGCCGCGCGACTTCCTTCTTCAGGTTCTTCAGCGCGGCTTCGGCTTCAGCGACGACGCCGGCATCGCCCTCGGCCTCGCCGAGCTCGATCATGCCGATATCGTCTTCGAGTTCCTGCTCGACCTTGCCGATGCCGCCAAGCGAGTCCTCAAGCGAGGTGCGCTCCTGCATCAGCTTCTGGGCCTTCTGGGGATCGTTCCAGAGGTTGGGATCTTCTGCGAGCTTGTTCAGCTCAGCGAGGCGCGCCGTCGATTTCTCGACGTCAAAGATGCCTCCTCAGCAGCCCGACTGACTGCTTGATCTCTTCTACCAACCGTTCGATTTCGGCGCGCATGTCGTTCTCTGATCTCGCGGAATCCCGCGTGCAAGCACATGGTCCGGGAAAGTGTGCAGCGGCTTCCCGAAATGATCATGCGCAAACAAGAAATAAAGCGCGATGACTGATCGCGCAGATGGGGATGTAGCGGCGGCGGCCGCAAAGCGCAACCGCCCGGAACCGCAATCGTCCGTGTTGTCCGGCCTCAGTAGAGGCCACCGGTGCCGGGCCGCATGAAGAAGCCGGAATCCGGTTGCTGCTGCGAGGCCGGCATGCGTCCGTCGGCGTCGGCAACGCCGATGACGGAGTAATTGTCGGGCGGCGCCGTGCCCGGCTTGAAGGCCTCGAGGATGGTTCCGCCGGTTTCGCCCGGGCCTGCACGCATGCCGGTCTTTGCGGCGACGCGCACGAGCTTGATGCCGGCCGGCACCTTGAACGGGACGGCGGGCTTGTCGGCAAGCGCGAGCTGGAGGAAGTCGCGCGCGATAGGGGCTGCCAGATGGCCGCCGGTTGCGGCGTTACCTTTGCCGAGCGGACGCGGCTTATCGTAGCCCATATAGATGGCGACGGCGATGTCGGGCGAGAAGCCGACGAACCAGGCGTCCTTGGCCTCGTTGGTGGTCCCGGTCTTGCCGGCGACGGGTTTGCCGACCGCCTTGATAACCGTGGCCGTACCGGACTGCACCACGCCTTCCATCAGCTCGGTGATCTGATAGGCGGTCATGGAGTCGAGCACCTGTTCGCGGCGGTCGATCAGCTGTGGCTCGGGCTGGTTCTTCCAGCCGCCCGGCGCGTCACAGCCGCGGCATTCGCGCTGGTCGTGCTTGAAGATGGTGTGGCCGTAGCGGTCCTGAATACGGTCGATCAGCGTCGGCTTCACCCGGCGGCCGCCATTGGCGAGCATCGAGTACGCCGTGACCATGCGCATCGCCGTCGTCTCGCCGGCGCCCAGCGCGTAGGAGAGATAGTTCGGCAGTTCGTCATACACACCGAAACGGCGGGCATATTCGCCGATCAGCGGCATGCCGATGTCCTGCGCGAGGCGCACCGTTACGGTGTTCAGCGACTGCCGCAGTGCGTTGCGCAGTGTCACCGGCCCCTGGAACTTGCCCGACGAGAAGTTTTCAGGCCGCCATACGCCTGCGCCCTGCCCCTGGTCGATTTCGATGGGAGCATCGAGCACGACCGTCGAAGGGGTATAGCCGTTGTCGAGCGCAGCCGAATAGACGATCGGCTTGAACGACGAACCGGGCTGCCGGTAGGCTTGCGTGGCGCGATTGAACTGGCTCTGGTCGAACGAGAAGCCGCCGACCATGGCGAGCACGCGCCCGGTCCAGGGATCCATCGCCACCATGGCGCCAGACACTTCGGGGATCTGGCGCAGCCGGTACTGGCCCTCGACCGGCTGGCCGTCCTTGTAGAGCGGATCGGCATAGATCACGTCACCGGGCTGCAGCACCTGCGACACCGCCGTCGGCGTCTTGCCTTTGGTTCCGCCCTGCACGGCCCGCGCCCAGCGCACGCCGTCAACAGTGACGATGCCGGTCTCGCGCTGCTTGCTCACGGCGCCGCCAAGCTCGCGGCTCGGCTGGAAGCCGATGCGGGCCGACTGGTCGCTGGTCTCCAGCACGACCGCCATGCGCCAGGGCGAAATGTCGGAGAGCGATTTGATCTCGGCGAGCTTCACGCCCCAATCGCCCGAAACATCGAGCTTGCTCATGGCGCCGCGATAGCCCTGCTGCTCGTCATAGTTCACGAGGCCGGTGACCATGGCCTTGCGCGCCATGACCTGGATCTTCGGATCGAGGGTGGTGCGGACGGAGAGACCGCCCTCGTACAGCTTCTTCTCACCATAGCGTTCGAAGATGTCGCGGCGGACTTCCTCGGCGAAATACTCGCCGGCGAAGGTGTGGGCGCCATTGGAGCGGCTGGTGACGGCGAGCGGCTCCTTGCGCGCCTTATCGGCGTCGGCCTGCTTGACCCAGCCGTTCTCCACGAGACGGTCGATGACGTAATTGCGGCGCTCGACGGCGCGGTCGCGGTTGCGGACCGGATGCAGCGTCGCCGGCATCTTCGGCAGCGCGGCCAGATAGGACGCCTCCGCCACGGTGAGCTCGTTCACTGACTTGTCGAAATAGACCAGCGAGGCGGCCGCGATGCCGTAGGCGCCGAGGCCGAGATAGATCTCGTTCAGATACAGCTCGAGAATCTTGTCCTTCGAGTAGGTCTTCTCGATCCGCATCGCCAGCAAGGCTTCCTTGATCTTGCGGGCGAAGGAGACCTCGTTGGTCAAAAGGAAGTTCTTGGCGACCTGCTGGGTGATGGTGGAGGCGCCCTGCGGGCGCCGATTCGAGCCATAGTTCTGGATATAGACGAGACCCGCGCGGGCCATGCCGGTGTAGTCGATGCCGCCATGCTCGTAGAAATTCTTGTCCTCGGCCGCGAGAAACGCGTTGATCACGAGCTTGGGCACGGCCTGGATCGGCAGATAGAGCCGCCGCTCCTTGGCGTATTCGCCGACCAGCGAGCCATCGACCGCATGCACGCGCGTCATCACCGGCGGCTCGTAATCCTGAAGCTGAGAGTAGTCGGGCAAGTCCTTGGAGAAATGCCAGATCAGGCCTGCCGCGGCCCCTACACCGACAAGGAACACCACCGTTCCCGCGGCGAACAGGAAGCCCATGAACCGCACCAGCAAGCGCATTATCTGTTTATCCGTTCAAACTCTGGATCAGCCCAGTATCAGCCCAGTATCGGTCCCTTGGCACCCAAACAGGCGCCAACTTCACGTCGCGAATTCACCGGCTCACGCAATACATCAGTGCCGGACTTAAGACGCTTGCCGAACGGGATTCTCGCCGATTCCGGAACCCCCTGCGGCATTTTTATAAAGCGCCCGCTGTGGCCAAACTAGGGCTTTTCCGGCGGGACGAAAAATCCCTTTCAGATTGACAACCTTCAGGGGCGCCCAATTGGGCGATCCCGAGGTCGTCAATTCGACGATCCCCGGGTCGTCAATTCGACGATCCCGCGGTGGCCATCCGTTTGGTCAAAAACCCGTCGATTGCCTGCGCCATCGAGCCGACGGCCTTGGACCGCCAGCCCTCCGAGACCAGATGCTCGAGGTCGGCCTTGTTGGAGACATAGCCGATCTCGACCAGCACCGAGGGCACATCGGGCGCCTTCAGGACCCGGAAGCCGGCCGACTTCAGGGGATGCTTGTGCATCCGCACCGTGGTCTTCATTTCACCCATCAAAAGGCGGGCGAAACGATTTGAAAAGGTGCGGGTTTCTCGCTGCGTAAGGTCGATCAGGATGTCGGCCACGTCGGTCGGCTCCTCCGTCAGATTGAAACCGGCGATCGCATCTGCCCGGTTTTCCGCATCCGCCAGCCGCTGGGCCTCGGCGTCGGACGCCTTGTCGGACAACGTATAGATGGTCGCGCCCTGCGCATCGCCCTCGGCACGAGGCAGCGCATCGGCATGAATCGAGACGAACAAGGCGGCCTTGAGATTGCGGGCGATCTTGGTCCGGTCATTGAGGGGAACGAAGGTGTCGTCGTCCCGCGTCATGACCACGCGGTATTTGCCGGCCTTCTCCAGCCTGTCGCGCAGCGCCAGCCCAAAGGCCAGCACCAGGTTCTTTTCGCTCTCGCCGCTCGACTGCGTCCCGTTGTCGATGCCGCCATGGCCGGGATCGATCACGACCACCGGACGGCCATCGGCCTTCTGCGGCGCCGTTTCCGGGGCCGTCGTCGCCGGAGCCGTCGCAGGCTTCGCCTCGGCGATGGTGGGCCGGAGCTCGGGACGATTTTCGGGCGCGAGCGACTGCACGAAGGTGGCGCGGTCGACCTCCTCCAGTTCCAGCACGAGCCGGGCGGGCTGGCCGTTGGCCGCCTCCACCGCGTAGGAATTGGCGATCCTGGCCGGTCCCGTCAGGTCGAACACAATCCGCGAGCCGCCGGGCATGACCAGCCCGTAGCGGAAAGCCTTGACCAGTCCACGCCCTCCGGCTCCGGTGCCCGCCGGCAGCTGAAAATTGACCTGCGGCACGTCAATGACCACCCGGTAGGGGTCGGCCAGCGTGACGGCGCGGAAGGTGATGGCCCGGTCCACGTCGAGAATGAAGCGGGTCTGCTTGCCGTCGCCGGCCAGTCGGGCAGCCGAGGCAATCGGGAAATTCGCTACCGCAACAGCGGGTTGCGGCTGGCTCTCCGCTGCGCTCAGGCGCGAAGAATCAGCATATGGCAATGCCGCTGCGCACAGCAGCGCGCATCCCAGCAGAACCCGTTGAATTGTGCGGCTCGCCACCGATTCCGTGCCTCCGAGCAGCCCTTTTAACGCAATAGAACCACAGGGTTAATCGATCCTTAATGACAGAAACGCGAAACTCGCTGACTGTGACCGCCGTGCGACGCTCCCTTGCACGTATGGCTCATTCCTCGTATGTACGGAATGCTGACGGCCGATATTTCCGGTTGTGTCGCATTCAGCCTCCCGGTGCATCGCCGGAACTCTCAAGGTTTGAGAATTCCAGCGTTTTCCGTTTCCCTCTAAGACCAGCGCGGTGCGCGGCAGCGAGTGGAGCGGGTCAAGCGTCGGCGGCGGACGGTCCTGGGTTACCACTCGCGTTACCGGGACGGTTCTGACAGCGACCTAACCCATTACCCGGTCCCTTGATCCCAAGGGGGCGGTTCGTGATCCCCAGGGCGAGCGCGCTCGCGCCATGCCTGGCCAGCAGCAACTGATTGAAGGGCGGCCTCGCCGCCCAACGTTTCATACGGGCCGACGCTTGATGCGCCAGACTGTGCCGACGAATTCTAAAGGACCATTCGCGACGCTGCGGAGTCAAAATCCCGCGCGCCGCCATGGTCCTGAAGCTTCCGGTCCGGCAAGGCGCGAGAGACGGCGTTTCGGCCTTCCCCTCACCCCCGAATCAGGTGGACCGTCGCGTCACCCGGCGGCGCGATACGCGCCCACGGTGAATCGCGCCCGCCGCCGCCAAGAGTTAAGACATGCCCAACAAGATGTTGATCGATGCCACCCACCCGGAAGAGACCCGGGTCGTCGTGGTCCGCGGCAATCGCGTCGAAGAGTTTGATTTCGAGACCGCGCAACGCAAGCAACTGCGCGGGAATATCTACCTCGCCAAGGTCACGAGGGTCGAACCCTCGCTCCAGGCCGCGTTCGTCGAGTACGGCGGCAACCGCCACGGCTTTCTCGCCTTCAGCGAAATCCACCCCGACTACTACCAGATCCCCGTCGCCGACCGGCAGGTGCTGATCGAGGCCGAGGAGCAGGCCCACCGCGAGGCCGAGGAGGAGAGTGAGAATCGCTCCCACGGGCGCCGGCGTTCGCGCCACCGCAACTCACGCCGCCGTAGCCATGGCGAACGCGTCCGCAGCGACATCGTGGAAGGCGCCGATCCCGCGGCCCAGCCGGTCCAGGGCGAGGCCCTGCCCGAAGGCGCTTCGCACGAAGGCGAGCACCTGCACGCCGACGCGGAGCATCACGGCGAGCATGAAGGCCACGATCATCACGATCACGACCACGAAGGACATGATCACCAGGGACACGATCAGCAAGGACATGATCAGCAAGGACATGATCAGTCAGGACATGGGCACGACGACCATCACGCCCATGGTGACGATCACCGCGACCATGATCATGCCGACGAGACGCCTGCGCCTGTCGCCGCCATCGGCGCCGAGCCCGTGGTCGCCACCGGGGTTGTTGCCGAGCCGCAAGAGGTTGCCTCCGACGCACATGCCGAGGATCTCGCCGAGGCCGTGACATCGGCAGCCGAGCCGGCCGATGCCGTGTACGCCGCCGGCGAGAGTGCCGGGGCTCCGCATCACGAATCCGAAGCGGCTGCAGGAGACGACGAGGCCGAGGACGACGAAGACGACGAGGAAGCCGAAGACGAAGTCGTCGAATCCGTCGGCGGAGACGACGTGCTGGAGGAAGTGCCGGAGCGCACCTTCCGTCCGCGCCGCCAGTACAAGATCCAGGAAGTCATCAAGCGCCGCCAGGTGATGCTGGTGCAGGTCGTCAAGGAAGAGCGCGGCAACAAGGGCGCGGCGCTGACGACCTACCTGTCGCTCGCCGGCCGCTATGCCGTGTTGATGCCGAATACCGCACGCGGCGGCGGCATCAGCCGCAAGATCACCAGCGCCCAGGACCGCTCGCGCCTGAAGGAAGTGGTGCAGGATCTCGACGTGCCCGAGGGCATGGGCATCATCCTGCGCACCGCCGGCGCCGCCCGCACCAAGCCGGAGATCAAGCGCGACTTCGAATATTTGATCCGGATGTGGGAGACGGTGCGCGACCTGACGCTGAACTCGCAGGCCCCGACCCTCGTCTACGAGGAAGGCTCGCTGATCAAGCGCTCGCTGCGCGACCTCTACAACAAGGAGATCGACGAGATCCAGGTGGCGGGTGAATCCGGCTACCGTGAAGCGCGCGACTTCATGAAGATGCTGATGCCCGCCAATGTCAGCGCGGTGAAGCAGTATCGCGACGGCCAGCCGCTGTTCTCGCGCATGGGCGTCGAGAGCCAGCTCGACGCGATGTTCTCGCCGACCGTGCAGCTGCGTTCCGGCGGCTACATCGTGATCAACCAGACCGAGGCGCTGGTCTCGATCGACGTCAACTCCGGACGATCGACGCGTGAGCATCATATCGAGGACACCGCGCTCAAGACCAATCTGGAGGCGGCCGAAGAGGTCGCCCGCCAGCTTCGCTTGCGCGACCTCGCCGGCCTGATCGTCATCGACTTCATCGACATGGACGAGAAGCGCAACAACCGCGCGGTCGAGCGCAAGCTGTCCGATTGCCTCAGGCAGGATCGCGCGCGCATCCAGGTCGGCCGTATCTCCCATTTCGGCCTGCTCGAGATGTCGCGCCAGCGCATCCGCGCCAGCGTGCTCGAAAGCTCGACCGATCCGTGCCCGCATTGCGGCGGCACCGGCCATGTCCGCTCGGTGTCTTCCGTGGCGCTCCAGCTGCTGCGCGGCCTCGAAGAGATCCTGATGAAGGGCGCGACCCACAATCTCGTGGTCCGCACCCGCACCGACGTCGCGCTCTATGTGCTCAACCACAAGCGCGGCCATCTGCGTGATCTCGAGAACGGCTTCAAGGTCACCCTCTCGGTTATCGCGGATACCAGCGTGAGCGGGCCGCAGGCCTACCTCATCGACCGCGGCGAACAGGTGCATACGCTGGAGGCCGCCAAGGCGCTGCTCGTGGCGCAGGCCGCCGCGAGCCCGCCGCCCCTGGCCGAAGAAGCTTACGACGACGAGGAGTTCGATCCGGAAACCGAATCCGAGGTCGAGACCGAGGAAACCGAAGGCCTCGCCGAGGAGCAGGCCGCAGGCGACGCCGCCTCCGATCAGGACGGCCAGCGCCGCAAGCGCCGCCGTCGTCGCCGCGGCCGCGGTGGCCCGCGCGACGGCGAGTTGCGCGAGGATGGCGCCCCCACCCTTCCCGAGGCGGCCGTGGCCGCCGGCGAAGGCGAGGATGATGCCGAGGCCGAGCAGGACGGCGAGGAAGGCGAGGAACAAGCGGCCCGTGGTGAGCAGCAGGGCAGCGGCGATCGCCGCCGCCGGCGTGGTCGCCGTGGCGGTCGCCGCCGTCGCGGTGCCGGCGAGGAAGGACTTGCCGGCTCCATCGGCGACGAACTCGGCACCAATCAGCCATCGGAAGCTACCGAGGCGGTTGCCGATTTCGACGGCTTCAGCAGCGAGGCTGCGCCCTCGATTGCACAAGCCGAGCACAGCGCTGAGCCACCAGCCTCACAGCCCGAGCCGCGCGACGAGGTGCAGACCGAGGCGCCGGCCCGGCCAGAACCCGTTGCCGCGGAGGAAGAGCCCGCCGACGACAAGGCCGCACGGCGCCGCTCCACGGTCCGCGAAAAGGTGAGCTTCCTGTCGAGCAGCCCCAGCGAGCCGGCGACGCCGGTTGCGCAAGCCGCCGAGCCGGTCGCCCCGCCGACGCCGACCGTTGAACCGGCGCCGGAAGCTGCAAGCGAAACGCCGGCCGCGCCGCGCCGCGCCGGCTGGTGGTCCCGCCGCTTCGGCGGCGGCGAATAAAGCCGAACAGCCCCTGCAAAACGCCCGGCACCGCCGGGCGTTTTTGTTTCGCCGTTGTTCCGATGTGCTAAGCCGTTTTCGCAATCAGAAAGGGACCGGCATTGTCCGAACTTTGCGATTCCGGCGCCGTCGAGCTGCGCCGCCTCTTGGCTGCGCGGGCGATCTCGCCCGTCGAGCTGCTGGAGTCCTGCCTGTCGCGGATCGCCACCGTCAATCCCGCCGTCAACGCGGTCGTGACGCTGGACGAGCCGGGCGCGCGTGCCGCTGCCAAGGCGGCCGAAGCCGCTATCCTGCGCGGCGAAGATCGTGGCGCCCTGCACGGCCTTCCCGTTCTCATCAAGGACACCCAGGACACCGCCGGGATGCGGTCCACCTATGGCAGCCCGCTGCTGAAGGACAACGTCCCAGCCGCCGACCAGGGCTCGGTCGCGCGGCTGCGCGCCGCCGGCGCCGTCATCTTCGGCAAGACCAACACCCCGGAATGGGCGGCCGGCGGCAACACCCGCAATCCCGTGTTCGGCGCGACCGGCAACCCCTTCGATCCCATGCGCTCGGCGGCCGGCTCCTCCGGCGGCTCGGCAGTGGCGCTCGCATGCGGCATGGCCCCGCTCGCCTCGGGCTCCGACACCGGCGGCTCCTTGCGCAATCCGGCCGGCTTCGCCGGCATTGTCGGCATGCGTCCATCCTACGGACTCGTCGCCAGCGAAAAACGTGCGTTCGGCTGGTCCAATTTGTCGACCGACGGGCCGATGGCACGCAACGTCGCCGACACCGCGCTGATGCTGTCGGTGATGGCGAGCGATGATGCCCGTGATCCGCTCGCCTATACGCTGCCCGGCGAGCCCCTGCGCGCGCGCGCCGAGCGCTGGGCCGCCCCGCGCCCCGCAGAGCTCGGCAGGCTGCGCCTCGCCTTCACCGAGGATTTCGGCTTCGCTCCGACCGAGCAGGCGATCCGCCGCGTGTTTCGCACGCGCGTGAAGAAACTTGCGTCTCTCTTCGCCGAATGCCGCGAGGCGACGCCGGATTGCTCCGGCGCCGACGACGCTTTTGCGGTGCTGCGCGCGGGCATGTTCCTGGCGATGCACGGCAAGAACTACAAGGAACGTCCCGAGATGCTCGGCCCCAATGTCCGCGCCAATGTCGAGGAAGGGCTCGGCTACGCGCTCGAAGATCATGCGCGGGCCACGACGACGCAGACGCGGATCTATCGCGCCTATCAGAGCTTCTTCGAAACCTGCGACGTGCTGATCAGCCCGACCATCACGCTGAGCCCGCGGCCGTGGTCCGAGCCTTATCCGGCGGAGATCGACGGCGCGCCGACCAAATCCTACTTCCACTGGCTCGCGCTGGCCTACGCCGTCACGCTTCCCGGCCATCCCGCCATCAGCATTCCGCTCGGCGTCGATGAAGCCGGCCTGCCGTTCGGCCTCCAGATCGTCGGTCCGCGCGGCGGCGACGCCATCGTGCTGTCTGTTGCCGCGAGCATTGAGGCAGCCTTCGCAGGCGATGCGCAGATGTGCCGGCCGGTGCCTGACCTGGCACGGCTCGCCGCAGCACCGGCTCTATCGTCTGCTCCCGGCTTCCTCACTTGGGAATAACCGACAGGAGAATTCATCCGATGCAAAGCGCAATCGTTCTCGGCGGCGGCATGATCGGCGTGAGTGCGGCGCTGCACCTGCAGCAGCGCGGCTGGACCGTCACGCTCGTCGATCGCAGGGAGCCCGGCCGCGAGACCAGTTATGGCAATGCCGGAATGATCCAGGCCGAAGCGGTCCGCCCCTATCCGATGCCGCGCGATCTTGCGACGCTCCTCAAGATCGCGACCGGCCGTACCAACGACGTTCGCTACAGCCTGTCGTCGCTTCACCGCCATGTCGAGCCCCTGCTCCGCTATTGGTGGCACTCGGCGCCGAAGCGGCATCGCGAGGCGATCGAGGCCTGGGCACGGCTGATCGCCTACGCGACCGCAGAGCACGACATCCTCATCCGGCAAGCCCATGCCGACAATCTGATCCGCCGCGCCGGCTATCGCATGCTCCACCGCGATGCCGCTTCATTCGATCTCGCGGTCAAGACGGCGGAGGAAGATCAACGCGAATTCGGCGTGAGTTTTCGCGTGCTCTCCGGCAGCGAGCTTGCCAAGGCCGAGCCGATCCTGCGCGACGATCTCCCCGGCGCGATCCATTGGCTCGACACCTGGACCGTGTCCGATCCAGGAGCGCTCGTCACGGCGTATGCCGAGCTGTTCGAGCGCCTCGGCGGCAGCATCGTTCTCGGTGACGCCCAGAGCCTGCGGCAGACCGGGACGGGCTGGTCCGTCGATACCGACCAGGGGCGCCTCGATGCCGCCCATGCCGTCGTGACGCTCGGGCCGTGGTCGCCCGATCTGCTGCACAAGTTCGGCTATCGCATTCCGCTGGTGCGCAAGCGCGGCTACCACATGCATTACAGCGGCGGCGCCTCGCTCGATTTGCCTCTCGTCGACAAGGGCGGCGGCTATGCGATGGGACCCATGGCCAAAGGCATCCGCATCACCACAGGAGCCGAGCTAACGAGTCCCGACGCGCTCGCAACGCCCGTGCAGCTCGCCAGCGCGGAAGGCTCCGCACGCGAGCTGATCGACCTCGGCAAGCGCGTCGAGCCCGATCCGTGGTTCGGCACCCGCCCCTGCACGCCCGACATGCTCCCGGTGCTCGGGCAAGCACCGCGCCATCCGGGCCTCTGGATGAATTTCGGCCACGGCCACCAGGGCTTTACCCTGGGACCGGCGACGGGGCGCCTGCTCGCCGAGATCATGAGCGGCGAGACCCCGGCGATCGATCCGGCGCCTTATCGGCCGGAGCGGTTCTAGTCCCGAAAAGAAAGGGCTGATCGAATCTCGATCAGCCCTCCACTCTCGAAGCCTGACGATGCAGTATGCAGGTCAGTCCGTCGTGATCGCCGTCTCCATGTCGGTCGGATCGATCTCCTTGGCGAGGTTGGCGTTGAGCTTGTCGCGGTCGAGCTCGCCTTCCCACCAGGCGACGACCACGCAGGCGACGCCGTTGCCGCACAGATTGGTCAGCGCACGGCACTCGCTCATGAACTTGTCGATGCCAAGCACGATGGCCATGCCCGGCACGAGGCGCGGATCGACCACGGCGAGCGTTGCCGCCAGCGTGATGAAGCCCGCACCGGTGATGCCGGAGGCGCCCTTCGATGTCAGCATGGCCACGACCAGGATCGTGGCCTGCTGGCTGAAGGAGAGATCGAAACCGAGCGCCTGCGCGATGAAGAGCGTCGCCAGCGTCATGTAGATGTTGGTGCCATCGAGGTTGAACGAGTAACCCGTCGGCACCACGAGGCCGACCACCGACTTGGAGCAGCCGAGCCGCTCCAGCTTCTCCATCAGCGATGGCAGTGCGCTTTCCGAGGACGAGGTGCCGAGCACGATCAGCAGCTCGTCCTTGATGTAGGCGAGGAACTTGAAGATCGAGAACCCGGCCATGCGCGCGATGAGGCCGAGCACGACGAACACGAACAGCGCCGCGGTGACGTAGAACGTGGCGATCAGGCCGATCAGGTTGAGGATCGCGCCGGTGCCGAACTTGCCGATCGTGTAGGCCATCGCACCGAACGCGCCGATCGGCGCGGCGCGCATCACGATGGAGATGACACCGAACACGGCGTGGGCAGCATCGTCGATGAAGCTGCGAATGGTGTGACCGCGGTCGCCGAGGCTCATCAAGGCAAAGCCGAACAGCACCGAGAACAGCAGCACTTGCAAGATCTCGCCTTGCGCGAAGGCACCGACCACCGTGTCCGGAATGATGTGCAGCACGAAGTCAACGGACTTCTGACCGGCGGCCTGCTTGGCGTAATTGGCGACGGCCGCCTCGTTTGCCGCGCCACCGCCGAAGCCTGCGCCCGGCTTCACCAGATTGCCGATGACGAGGCCGATCACCAGTGCGAAGGTCGAGACGACCTCGAAATAGACCAGCGCCTTGACGCCGATGCGGCCGACCTTCTTGGCGTCCTGGATGTGGGCGATGCCCGAGACCACGGTGCAGAAGATGATCGGGGCGATCACCATCTTGATCAGCTTGATGAAGCCATCGCCCATCGCCTTGATCCAATCGTTGGTCGCGAACGACGGCCACAGCCAGCCGACGATGGCACCAAGCACGATGGCGATCAGCACCTGGACGTAGAGAACCTTGTACCAAGGCTTTGCTGCGGGCGGCGCGACCGGCGCATCCGCCATCGTTGTCGTCGTCATCGTTTCACTCCCCTCAAACACTCGGGCCAGCCAAGATCAACTTGGCCGGCCCTGTCAATTCACACTGCTGGTTGTAGCGCGTCTTACCTGCGGCGATCGACGATCCGGCGCGCTGCCGGCATCAACGCCGCGCCCAGCGCGTTCTTGACCAGCGAAGCCGCAATGAACGGCAAGATGCCGACCTGCCAGGCCTTCGCAGCGCCCAGACCGAGTCCGAACGCCAACCAGCCGAACCCGGCGGCGAGAATGACGACATGGCCAACGGCCATCGCCGCAAACAGCAGCACCACGCTGCGATCCCAGCCGCGCTCGGCGAGCCAACCGGTCGCGAAAGCGGCCGCAACGAAGCCGAACAGATAGCCTGCGGTCGGCCCAACCAGCGGCGCAATTCCACCCACCGGTCCGGCAAACACAGGGAGCCCGAGCGCGCCTTCGGCGAGATAGGCGATCATGGTTGCGCTGCCAAGGCGCCAGCCATAGGCAGCGCCGATCATCAGCACCACCAGCGTCTGCAACGTCATGGGCACGTAGGGTAGCGGCAGGTTGATCTTGGCCGACAGCGCCATCAGCGCCGTACCGAGCGCAACCAGCACGATCGCGCGCACTGTGCCGACGGTTTCGCCGGGCCGGGTCGGCCACATCAATGCGGCGAGAGGTGAATGCGTAGCAGCAGCAGGCAAGACAGATCGGTCAGACAAGATGAACTCCGGAAGTCGTCGACAACTGGCGGCTATTTAAGCCAGTGAGCGATCCGGTCAACTGCCTCGCGCATCTCCCCGGGCGAGCGCGCATAGGAAAGACGAATGAACGCGCGGCCGTGAACGGGATCGAAATCGAGGCCGGGCGTTGCCGCAACGCGCGCCTGCTCGAGCATCTGCTTGGCAAACTCGAAACTGTCGGAGGTGAAGTCCGAGACGTCGGTATAGAGATAGAATGCACCGTCGGCCGGCAGGAACTTGGCGAGGCCGGCTTTCGGCAATCCCTCGATCAGGATCCGCCGGTTTTCCTGATAGCCGTGCTTGATCGCCTCCATCTCGGCCGCACCGTCGAAGGCGGCCTCCGCTGCGATCTGCGACAGTGACGGCACCGAGATCGACAGGTTCTGCTGCAGCCGCTCGATCGGCCGCACCAGGATTTCCGGTACGACCATCCAGCCGACGCGCCAGCCGGTCATGCAGAAATACTTCGAGAACGAATTGATCACGAGCGCGTGCTCGGAGAGCGCGGCGGCGGTGACGGCCGGAAACGCATAATCGAGCCCGTGATAGATCTCGTCCGAGATGAAGCGGATGCCCGCGTCTTCGGCGGCCGCAATCAGGCCGGCGAGCGCATCGCGGGACATCATCGTGCCGGTCGGATTGGCGGGACTGCCGACCAGCACGCCCTTCAATGGCGCCTTGCGATGCGCCGCGAGCAATGCCTCGCCGGTGAGCGCGTGGCGCGTCTCGTTCGTGGTCTCGATCAGCACCGGCTCGCAACCGAGCGCGGTGAGGATATGACGGTAAGGCGGATAACCCGGCACCGTCACGGCAACGCGGTCGCCCGGCTCGAACATCGACAGGAAAGCCAGGATGAACCCACCGGAGGAGCCGGTGGTCACCACGATCCGCTCGGGGCTGACGTCACAGCCATAGGCATCGCGATAATGGCGCGCGATGCGCTCGCGCAGGCTGGGGATGCCAAGCGCGGAGGTATAATCGATCCGTCCGGCCTCCAGCGCCGCATGGGCGGCCGCAATCGCGGTTTTGGGGGCGCCGGCCGCGGGCTGGCCGACCTCCATGTGGATGACATGGCCGCCAGCGGCCTCGATTCGGGCCGCCGCGGCCATGACGTCCATCACCATGAACGGGGGAACATCGCTCCGGCGGGAGGGCTCGAGCCACTGCCCCAACCGGTTCCTCAAGGTCGCATCGTGCATCGATTTCTGCTATTTCGCTGGCGGACCGGCGCGACCGGTCCGAAAAACGGGGCGCTTGCGCCCCAGACTGGCCGCATTGTACGGCTCATAAGGGGAACGGCTCACAAGGGCATATCGCGTATCCGGTCCGCCGCCAATCGCCAAAACCAATCACGAAACTGCTTTGATCAAGACCGTTTGACCCAGACCGCCTGATGTTGCTCCAGATCGCATTGCGCAAGAAGGCCTCCACCCTCACCGCCCTGGTCACGGCCGCGGCGATCGCGCTGACGCCGTTCTCGGCCGCGCGCGCGCAGGCCAAGGGGCCGCCGGTGCTGCGCGACACCGAAACCGAGCAGCTGCTGCGTGAATATACCCGCCCGATCCTGCGCGTTGCCGGTCTGGAGAAGCACAACATCCAGATGGTGATCATCAACGACGGCTCGTTCAACGCGTTCGTCGCGGACGGCCGCCGCATCTTCGTCAATTGGGGCGCGATACTCCAGTCGGAAACGCCGAACCAGATCATCGGCGTGCTCGCGCACGAGACCGGGCATCTGGCGGGCGGCCATCTCTCGAAGCTGCGCGAGCAGCTCGCCACGGCCCAGACCCAGATGATCATCGCGATGCTGCTCGGCGCCGGAGCGATCGCCGCCGGCGGCACCCAGCGCGGCAGCGCGGGCAGCAACGGCCTTGCCAATGTGGGGGCGGCCGCGCTCGCGGCGCCGCAGGAGATGATCCGCCGTTCGCTGCTGTCCTACCAGCGCCAGCAGGAGGAGAACGCCGACCGCGCCGGCGTAAAGTTTCTGACGGCGACCCAGCAATCGCCCAAGGGCATGTACGAGACCTTCAAGCGCTTCACCAGCGAGAGCCTGTTCGCCGCGCGCGGCGCCGATCCCTATCTCCAGTCGCATCCGATGCCGGCCGAGCGCGTCGCCTCGCTCCAGGAGTTCGCAAGCTCCAGTCCCTACTGGAACAAGAAGGACGACCCCGCGCTCCAGCTCCGCCACGACATGGTGCGGGCGAAGATCTCCGCGTTCATGGAGCGGCCGGAGACGGTGTACCGCCGCTATCCCCAGACCAACGACAGCATGCCGGCGCGCTATGCCCGCGCCATCAGCACCTATCTGCATGGGGATTTGCGCAGCGCGCTCGCCCAGATCGACGCGCTGATCCAGGTCCAGCCGAACAACCCGTACTTCTACGAGGTGCGCGGCCAGGCCTTGCTGGAGAGCGGCAAACCGGCCGATGCCATCGCTCCCCTGCGCAAGGCGGCGCAGCTCTCGAACAACGCGCCGCTCATCGAGATGTTACTTGGGCAGGCTCTGGTTGGAACCGATAATAAGGCCTACACGGACGACGCCGTTCGGATTCTCCGCGCCGCGGTGGCACGAGAGCCCGAGGCCGCGCTCGGCTATACCCAGCTCGCGATGGCCTATGGCCGGAAGGGAGACTATGCCGAGGCGGATCTCGCGTCGGCGCAGGCCGCGTATTTGCGCGGCGACAACAAGACCGCCCGCGAGCTTGCCACGCGCGCGAAAACCCGTTTCGCCGTCGGCACGCCCGGATGGGTCAAGGCCGACGACATCGTGGCGGCCAAGCCGCCGCGCAATTGAACATCGTGGCGGCCAAGCCGCCATGCAGTGAAACAACCGAACGACGCCCGGCACCACGACGTCACGACATCGAGCTCAACTCCGCCGGGACGTTTTACCGAAACCTGCATTGGATAAGAGGATTTGCCCATGCCTTCGCTGCGCCTGCTTGCTCCTGCGTTGTTTGCGCTCGCCCTGTTCGGCGCATCGGCGCCCGCGTCGGCCGACAGTTTCTCCGCTAGCCAGCGCACCGAGATCGAGACCATCATCAAGAACTACCTCGTCAGCCACCCCGAGGTGCTCGAGGAAGCGATGGCCGAGCTGAGCAAGCGCCAGGCAGCGGCCGAAACGCAGAAGCACGAGGCCAGCGTCGCGCAGAATGCCGAGGCGATCTTCAACTCGCCGCGCCAGGTCGTGCTCGGCAACAAGGACGGCGATGTCACCTTCGTCGAATTCTTCGACTACAATTGCGGCTACTGCAAACGCGCGATGGACGACATGCTTACGCTCATGAAGAGCGATCCGAAGCTGAAGGTCGTGCTGAAGGAGTTTCCGGTGCTGAGCCAGGGCTCGGTCGAAGCGGCCCAGGTCGCCGTCGCCGTGCGCATGCAGGACCCCTCAGGCAAGAAATATCTCGACTTCCACCAGAAGCTGCTCACCGGCCGCGGCGCCGCCGACAAGGCGCGCGCGATTCAGGCGGCCAAGGAAGCCGGCCTCGACACGGCGAAAATCGAAAAGGACATCGGCAGTCCCGAGGTGCGCGCCACCATCGAGGAGAACTTCAAGCTGGCCGAAGCGATGGGCATGAACGGCACGCCGAGCTACGTCATCGGCAAGCAGATCGTGATCGGCGCCGTCGGCGTGGAAAGCCTCAGGGAGAAGATCGGCATCGCCCGCTGCGGCAAGGCAACCTGCTAATCCCACGTTCTACGATACTGAAAACACGAAAGGCCGGCTGAAGAGCCGGCCTTTGTTCTTGCCGCCGAACGTTGGCGTCTTCGTGCAAAGTCGTTCATCTGGCATTCAACAAACAAATGCCGCGGAACAGGCGAAGTTCCGGAACAACTGAAATCTCCTTTCGTTGTCGGCGCGGGCAATGACGCAAAGACCACGTGAGGAGAATTTTCGATGTTGAACCGCTTTATGATTTCGGTTGCCGCAGCCGCGCTCGTCGCCGGCACGGGGCTGGCAAACGCACAGGGTAACATGGGCCGCGACGGCGGCGGTGGCGCGGGCGGCGCGCAGATGCAGCAATCACAGCCTTCGGGTGGTGCCGCCGAACGTGGTGGCTCGACGGGTCGCGATTCCATGAGCCGTGACAAGGGCACCGTCGGCCAGGCCGGTGGCTCCAGCGAGATGAAGTCCAATCGTGCTTCGGACGACAAGCCCGGTGCCATGAAGGACGAACGGTCCCCCGGCGGCGCGATGAACAAGAACGCGGCCGAGGACAAGGCTGGCGCGACCAAGGGCCAGCGCACCGACGAACGCGCCCAGGACAAGTCCCAGCAGGACAAGTCCAAGAGCATGAGCCAGGACACCAGCAAGGACACCACGAAGTCCGGCAAGGACCAGAAGGACATGAAGGCTGAGGGCAGCAAGAGCGGCGCCCCGACCAACAACGCCGAAAGCCAGAAGGGCACCACGAGCACCAACCAGAACGCTCAGGGCCAGACGGGGACCAGCACCAACCAGAACGCCCAGGGCCAGAGCCCTACGTCGACCACGGTTGGCCAGGCCGGCGCTGGTGCGAAGCTCTCGACCGAGCAGCGGACCCAGATCACGTCGGTGATCCGCGAGCAACGCGTCGCCCCGGTGACCAACGTGAACTTCTCGGTCTCGATCGGTACCCGCGTGCCGCGCGAAGGCATTTCGCTGCACGCCCTGCCGTCCCGGGTCGTGACCATCTATCCGGAGTGGCGGGCTTATAAGTACATTATGGTCCGCGAGCAGATCGTGATCATCGATCCGGACACCTACGAGATCGTCGCCGTCCTCGACGTTTAAGGCCGGTCGCGGTTAACCTCAGGGGGCGGGCAGCAATGCCCGCCCCCTTTGCGGTTGGCCGGCAGCCATGCGCCGGACTGGTTAACAAGCGATTTCCGTGGTTTCCACACAGGTTTTTGCGCACTGGATGAGGTACTTGAACCCCTCCGGGAGGGCGTCAAGGCTTCCCCTCACGCGCATTGTTACCTATAACCCCCGCCACGCCGAGCACCTTTTCCGGAATTGGAATGGCTGAACCTGCAACCGACACGATCCTTGTCCTGAACGGGCCGAACCTCAACATGTTGGGGACGCGCGAGCCGGAAAAGTATGGCCACGCGACGCTGGCCGACGTCGAAGCGCTGTGCCGAGAGACGGCGGCAGCCTTCGGTCTCAAGGCCGATTGCCGCCAGTCCAACCGCGAGGGCGAGCTGATCGACTTCATCCACGAGGCGCATGCGCGCAAGATGAAGGGCATCATCATCAATGCCGGCGGCTATTCGCACACCTCGATCGCGCTGCACGACGCGCTGCTTGCGGTGCAGATCCCGACGGTCGAAGTGCATGTAACCAACATCCACGCCCGCGAGAGCTTTCGTCACCATTCCTACACCGCGCGCGCGGCCTTCGCCTCGCTTTGCGGTTTCGGCATCGAGGGCTACCGCCTCGCCATCCAGGGCCTTGCCGCCAAGCTTGCCATCAAGCCCAAAGCCTGAAGCTCCCTCATCAAACAGAACATTCGGATCAAAGAACATGGCGCGCCAGCCAGACGACAAAGCAGCAGCAAAGTTTTCCAGCGAGGATTCCGCGCTCGTCCGCGAGCTCGCTTTGCTGCTCGATGAGACCAGTCTCACCGAGATCGAGATCGAACGCGCGGGCCTTCGCCTGCGCGTCGCCCGCAACATCAGCGTTGCCGCGACCATGCCTATGCCGATGGCAGCTGCTGCCGCAGCGCTGCCGGTAGCCTCCGCCGCGGCTCCCGCCGCCGGGCCCGATTTGTCGAAGCATCCCGGCGCCGTCAGCTCCCCGATGGTCGGCACCGCCTATTGGGCGCCGGAGCCGGGCGCCAAGCCGTTCATCGAGGTCGGCAGCAAGGTCGCGGTCGGACAGACCCTGCTGATCATCGAAGCCATGAAGACCATGAACCAGATCCCCTCGCCGCGCGCCGGCACGGTGACGCAGATCCTGGTCGAGGACGGCCAGCCGGTCGAATACGGCGAGCCGCTGGTCATCATTGAGTGAGGGAGTGACGAATAGCGAGTAGCGAATAGTTACTCCTCCCCATTCGCCATTCGCTATTCCCCATTCGCCCCCGAGGCACCATGTTCGACAAGATCCTCATAGCAAATCGCGGCGAGATCGCCCTTCGCATCCTCAGGGCCTGCAAGGAGCTGGGCATCGCGACCGTCGCCGTGCACTCCACCGCCGATGCCGACGCCATGCATGTGCGCCTGTCGGACGAGAGCGTCTGTATCGGGCCGCCGGCATCCAAGGACAGCTATCTCAACGTGCCTGCATTGCTCGCGGCCTGCGAGATCACCGGTGCCGATGCCGTGCATCCCGGCTACGGCTTCCTGTCAGAGAACGCCCGTTTCGCGGAAATCCTGTCCGAGCACAACCTGCATTTCATCGGTCCCAAGGCCGAGCACATCCGCCTGATGGGCGACAAGATCGAGGCCAAGAAGACCGCCAAGCGCCTGGGCATCCCCGTGGTGCCCGGCTCCGACGGCGCGGTCGGTCCCGATGACGACGCGATCGGCATCGCGAAGCAAATCGGCTTCCCGGTCCTGGTGAAAGCGGCGGCCGGAGGCGGAGGTCGTGGCATGAAGGTCGCGCACAGCGAGGCCGACCTCCAGATGGCCCTGTCGACGGCGGCCAACGAGGCCAAATCCGCCTTCGGCGATGCCTCCGTCTACCTGGAAAAGTACCTCCAGAAGCCGCGCCATATCGAGATCCAGATCCTCGGTGACGGCCGCGGCGGCGCGATCCATCTCGGCGAACGCGATTGTTCGCTGCAACGCCGGCACCAGAAGGTTTGGGAAGAGGGCCCCTCGCCCGTTCTCTCCGCCGCCGCGCGCGCCAAGATCGGCGAAACCTGCGCCAAAGCGATGCGCGAGATGAAATATCTCGGCGTCGGCACCATCGAGTTCCTGTTCGAGGACGGCGAGTTCTATTTCATCGAGATGAACACGCGCATCCAGGTCGAGCATCCCGTTACCGAGAGCATCACCGACATCGACCTCGTGCTGGAGCAGATCCGCATCGCCGCCGGCGGCGACCTGCCGGCAAAGCAGGACGAGGTCCAGGTCATCGGCCATGCGATCGAATGCCGTATCAACGCCGAAAATCCCCAGACCTTCCGCCCCTCGCCCGGCCGGATCCTTCAATACCATCCGCCCGGCGGGCTGGGCGTCCGGATCGATTCCGCCGTCTACCAAGGCTACACGATCCCCCCCTATTACGACTCCCTGGTCGGCAAGCTGATCGTCCACGGCAAGACCCGCGCCGAATGCCTGATGCGGCTGCGCCGGGCGCTCGACGAGATGGTGGTCGAAGGCATCGAGACCACGCTGCCGCTGTTCCGGGCGCTGGTGCGCGAAGACGACATCATCAATGGCGACTACCACATCCACTGGCTGGAACAATATTTGGCCGGGAAGGCGGAACCCGCGCCGAAATAATCTGCCTTCCTTCGTGGAACCCTTTGGCCCCTTTCGCGTTCTGGACGGTTGGGGCCAGTTCCAAGGGGGCGTATTGAATTCCACTGAATATAGACCGGTGAACCGCCGTGATGGCTGACGCCCAGCGACGGCGCGCGTTCTGGCAGATCCTGCTGTTCTCGGCGGGCCTTGTGGTGCTGACCGTGATCAGCGCCGGCTCCGTCTATCTCGTCAACAAGGCACGGGAGGATAGCAAATGGGTGGTTCATACGATCGAGGCCGAGAACCAGATTAACGCTCTTCTGCTGGAAATCCGGCGTGCCGAGAGCACCGCCCGCGGCTACTTGCTGACGCGACGGTCGGATTTCAAGGTAGACCATGACAAAGCCGTGGCGGCGATCGTCCCCGCGCTCGATAGGCTCACACGCCTGATCGGCGACAATCCGGAGCAGCGCAAAAGCATTGAAAAGCTGAGCTCGGCGATCGAGACCCGACTCGGTCAATTTGCGCAGGAGATGGATTTTATCCGCCTGGATCAGCCGGAAAAAGCCGCTGCATTGGTGCGCGAACTCGCCTCTGCCGATACCACGGCCACGATCAGCGAAGTCGCGACGGGAATGCTTCGGGAGGAGGAGCGCCTGTTCCACCTGCGCACCGCCAACTCCGACCACAGTCAGACCACCGCCGCCTCGATGACGGGCATCGGCTCAGGCCTGGTCGTGGTTCTGGCGCTGATCTCGATCTGGCTGGTGCGACGCTCGGCAGTCGCCCGCGACGAGGCCGAGAATCGCCTGCGCGAGGCCTTCGCCAACCTCGAATCGGTCGTGGAGGAACGCACGGCGGACCTGCGCGAGGCCAACGACGAGATCCAGCGCTTTGCCTATATCGTCAGCCACGATCTGCGATCGCCGCTCGTCAACATCATGGGTTTCACCAGCGAGCTCGATGAGCTCGGCAACGACATCTTTCGCCGCATCGGCAGCCTCGCCCAAGTCCCTGCGGACGGACCGCCGCTCGCGCCCGCAGGGCCCGGCGAGATCGCGCTCGAGGGCGCCGACAAGCAGCTCTCGGAGGATTTTTCCGAAGCGCTCGGCTTCATCAAGTCGTCGATCGCCAAGATGGACCGGCTGATCTCGGCGATCCTCAACCTCACCCGCGAAGGCCGGCGCGAATTCCAGCCCGTGAAGATCGACACCAGCGAGCTGATCGAGGCGATCGTGTCGACGCTGGCGCACCAGGCCGCCGAGGCGCAGGCCGAGATCCACCTCGAGGCCCTGCCCGATATCGTGAGCGACCGGCTCGCGCTCGAGCAGATCTTCTCCAACCTGATCGACAATGCGATCAAATATCTGAAGCGCGGAGTGCCCGGAGAGATCAGAATCCGCGGGCGGACCAAGCTCGGCTATGCGATCTTCGAGATCAGCGACAATGGCCGCGGAATCGATCCGAAGGATCACCAGCGGATCTTCGACCTGTTCCGCCGCGCGGGAACCCAGGACAAGCCCGGCCAGGGCATCGGTCTTGCGCATGTGCGTGCACTTGTGCGTCGCCTCGGCGGCACCATGTCGGTATCATCGGAACTGAACGCGGGCAGCACCTTCACGATCACGCTGCCGATCGCCTGGAACGTTAGCAACCGGAACAGAGATCGATGACCCAGCCTGTCACCATCATCATGATCGAGGACGACGAGGGCCACGCCCGGCTGATTGAGCGCAATATCCGCCGATCCGGCGTCAACAACGAGATCGTCTCCTTCAAGAACGGCACGGACGCGATGCAGCACCTGTTCGGCGCCGACGGCAGCGGGCTCGTGCAGAAGGGCAATGCGCTCTTGATCCTGCTCGACCTCAATTTGCCCGACATGACCGGGATCGACATCCTGAGGCAGATCAAGGAAAACACATATCTGAAGGCTTCGCCCGTCGTGGTGCTGACCACCACCGACGATTCCCAGGAAATCAAGCGCTGCTACGAGCTAGGCTGCAACGTCTACATCACCAAGCCCGTCAACTACGAGAATTTCGCCAATGCCATCCGGCAGCTCGGCCTGTTCTTCTCGGTCATCCAGGTCCCGCCCGCCGCCCCATGAACCAGCGCACACCCACCCTGCTCTACATCGATGACGACGGTGCGCTGGCGCGCCTGGTCGATCGCGGCCTGACGCGGCGCGGCTACAGGGTCGTCCATGCCGCGAGCGGCGAGGAAGGTCTGGAGCACATCCGCCGCGCGAGTGCCCAGGGCACTATCGACGGCGGCATCGACGTGGTTGCGCTCGACCAGTACATGCCCGGCCTCGATGGGTTGGAGACGCTGGAGCAGATCATGGCGATCCCGGGGGCGCCGCCGGTGGTGTTCGTCACGGCCTCGCAGGACTCCAACATCGCGGTCACCGCGCTGAAGGCCGGCGCGGCCGACTATCTCGTCAAGGACGTCACGGGCGATTTCATTCCCCTGCTCCACGTCGCAGCCGAGGGCGCGCTGCGCCAGGCCGAACTGCAGAAGGCGCGCGAGGAAGCCGAAGCCGAGATTCATGCCTCGCGTGACCGCTATGCGGCGCTTGCCGCCGAACGCGAGCTGCTTCTGCGCGAGGTCAATCACCGCGTCGGCAACTCGCTGCAGATCATCGCTTCGCTGCTGCACCTTCAGGCAAGCTCCGCTGCGCACGACGAGGTCAAGGCGGCACTGACCAATGCGATGGGCCGCGTCGCCGCGGTCGCGCAGGTGCATCGGCGCCTCTACACCTCGCAGGATCTGAAGAGCGTGGTCCTGAACCAGTATCTCGATTCGCTGCTCGAGGATCTCCGCCGCTCTGCCGAAGGCAACCGGATGTCGCGCCTCACACTGAAAGCCGAGCCGATCGAGATCGATCCTGACCGCGCGGTCGCCGTCGGCATCATCGTCAACGAGCTGGTGATGAACGCGGTGAAATACGCCTATCCTGACGGCGCCGGCCCCATCCATGTCGAGCTGAACTCGAAGGGCGACGATCTCCTGCTGTCGATCACCGACAACGGCGTCGGCGACAACGTCAAGGCCGATCCGCGCTCCACCGGCATGGGCCAGCGCATCGTCGCGGCCATGGCATCCAAGCTCGACGCCTCGGTCGAGCGCGATCCCGCGCATTCCGGAACCCGGGTCATTCTGAAGTTCAGTCGCGTGCCGGCAAACCACGGCAAGGCCAACACCGCCGCCGCGGGTTGACCTCGCGCCCTCCTGCGCACCCCATCGCAACCGCATCGCGATCCTGCTATGATTGCGAACCATGACTTCGCGCGACTCCGCCCCGTCTGAAATCACACCGGCCGTGCTGCTGCGCGCCTATGCCTGCGGCATCTTCCCGATGGCGGAAAGCGCCGACGATCCGACTCTGTTCTGGGTCGAGCCGGAGTTGCGCGGCGTCATTCCCCTCGATGGATTTCGCGTCGCCTCGCGGCTCGCGCGCACCGTGCGGTCGGATGTATTTCGCGTGACCGTCAACACCGCGTTCAAGGCAACCATCGCCGGCTGTGCCGCCCCCCAGGCCGGACGCGAGGACACCTGGATCAACAAGCGCATCCGTGACCTCTATGGCGGCCTGTACGAACTCGGCCATTGCCACAGCGTCGAAGCCTGGCAGGGCGAGGATCTCGTCGGCGGCCTGTACGGCGTCAGCCTGGGGCGCGCCTTCTTCGGGGAGAGCATGTTCCACACCGCACGCGATGCCTCGAAGGTCGCGCTGGTGCATCTGGTGGCGCGGCTCATCCATGGCGGTTTCGAGCTGCTCGACACCCAATATGTCACGGAGCATTTGAAGAGCTTCGGCGCAGCCGAGATCTCGCGGCGGCGCTATACCGCACTGCTCGACAAGGCGCTCGCCGGCGAGCCCGGCGATTTCCTCAGGCTCTCGGCCGGTGACGCCGTCCCGGGCGCACGCGCGCTCGAGATCATCGCCTCGCGACAAGAATGATGGACAGCTGGGTCAGCGGCCGAACCCAGGGGATTTGGCCTACCGGCCAAACCCGGGAATACCGAACAGGCCTGGCCGCTGCTCGGGCGGCGGAGGCGGCGGTGCCGGTTGCTGCTGCTGAATGGGCGGCAAGGGCTGCGGCGGACGCTGCTGGACCTGCTTGGGCGCGGCCTTCTTCTGCGCGGGCGGCGGTGGCGCGGGCTTGGTCGCGGGATCCGGTGCCGCAGTCGCGATGGTCTGCTGCGGCTCTTTGCAGTCGGTGAGCCAGATGTCGTAGATCGGGTGCTCGACACCGTGCAGGCCGGGACTTGCGGCGTACATCCAGCCCGAAAAGATGCGCTTCACCTCGCCCTGCAAGGTGATCTCGTCGACCTCGACGAAGGCGTCGGTGTTGGTGGCCTCCGTCGCCGGCCGCGTGTAGCAGGCGTCGGTCTTGACGCGCAGTGCGCCGAACTGGACCGTCTCGCCGATCTCCTCGTCGAAATTGATGATGCGTCCGGTGATCTTGTCGAGACCGGAGAAGGTCGCCTTCTTGTTCACGATCTTCTGGGCCGGCGGCTCGGTGACGACCTCGTCGCCCGGCTGCAGGCTGGCCGGCGTCTGCGGCACGGCGCCCGGAGCGCCCTTCTGCTGCGGCTGGCGCTGACCGGGCGCACCCGGGGCTTGCGGACCGGGCGGCGCAATCGCCGCGGAGGGCGGCTGGTTCGGCGGCGCGACGGTGGAGCCCGGGGGCGGCGCCAGCGGCTGGGTCTCGACCGGGCCGGGCATCACGTTCCCCTGTCGGCCCGGAGGCGGCGGCATCGGGCGCGACGGCAGCACACGGCCCTGCGGCGGCAGCTCCGGCACCTCTTCGTCGTCGTCGGGGATCTGCTGCGGCTGCTGCTGGCCGCGTGGAATGTTGCCGGGCGGCCGCAGCGGCGGCGGATCGGAAAAGATCGTGCCGATCTGCGCCTGAGCCGGCGTCGCAACCGTCAGTGCGGTGGCGGCCAAAAGCGCCGCAAGACCTGTCAGGGTAATGGTTCGAAACATCTCGCGCGGCTTCAACAGCGAATCGGGCTTGTTGGACATTCTACAGGGGTTACCGCCGCTCGCAGGCCCTCCGGTTAACACGGCGAATACGGCGGGGGAAGGGCGGCATCCCTGCCCTTCCCGGCCCCGTCTGGCCAGACCGGCTTCCGGATGGGATAGTCGGAGGCTCCTTCCCGAACCCGAGGCGGGCACCGTCCGCCGAAAACGGGGCTCCAACCATGACTGGAAAACCCAGAGGCCGCCTTTAATGCCCGTTGTGCTCGATCCCGACGCCGCCGCCGTCTACAGGGCCTTCCAGGAAGCCGGCCGCCCTGCCTACGAGACCCTGACCGCAGCGGAGGCCCGCGCCTATTACGCGCAGGCGCGCTTTGCCACCAACCCGGAGCCGCCGGAGCTCGCCCGCGTCGAAGCGCTCGCGATCCCAGCCCCACACGGCGCCATCCCTGCCCGCCTCTACGTCCCGAAGGAGCCGCGCCGGCACGACGGCCTGTCGCCGGCGCTGGTGTTCTTCCATGGCGGCGGCTGGGTGGTCGGCGATCTCGACTCTCACGACGTCGTCTGCCGTCAGCTCGCAGTCGAAGGCACGCTGATCGTGATCTCGGTCGACTATCGCCTCGCACCCGAGCACAAATTTCCCGCCGCCATCGAGGACGCCATCGCCGCGACCACATGGGTTGCCGCAAACGCACGCGAGCTCGGCATCGACGCCTCACGCCTGTCGATCGGCGGCGACAGCGCCGGCGGCAATCTCACCGCCGTCGTGGCGCTCGCCGCGCGCGACGGCAACGGTCCTGCGATCGCGGGCCAGGTGCTGATCTATCCAGCGACCGATTTCGCCATGACCCATGGCTCCCACAGCGAGCCCGAGACCAGCGTATTGCTGACGCATTCGGTGATCCGCTGGTTCCGCGACCATTATCTGAACGGCGCCGCCGACATCCACGACTGGCGCGCTTCGCCGGCGCGCGCGCAAGACCTCGCCGGCCTGCCGCCGGCCTATGTGCTGACAGCCGGCGCCGATCCCCTGCGCGACGAAGGCGACGAATATGCCGAACGCCTCAGGCAGGCCGGCGTGCCCGTGACCACCAAGCACTATCCCGGTCAGTTCCACGGCTTCTTCACGATGGGAAAGTTGTTGCGAGAGGCGACCGCTGCCGTGAGCGAGATCGGCGCGTGGTTGAAGGGATTGGGCTGACGGCGCCTGCATGGCTTCTGCTCGTCGAACCATCTTCGCCCTCCCGTTGCGCGTCCTGACCTGGCTCGGCAGCCAAGGGACCCGCGCGGTGGCGGCCGTGGTTTTCATCGCGGTCGCGGTGCCGCCGCTCGGCGCGCTGCTGCGGCCCTACGTCACCGAGGCGATCTTCGTCCTGCTCTGCATTTCCTTCATGCGGGTCGATCTGGCCGTGCTCTCCAGCCATCTGCGCCGGCCGGCGCTCGTTGCGACCGCCACCGCCTGGACCACGATCGGCGTCCCGCTGATCGTCGGATTGATCGCCTATGCAACAGGGCTCACGAGCCGCGCGCCCGGCCTTGCCCTTGCGCTCATGCTCCAGAGCATGGCTTCTCCGATGATGGCCTCGCCGGCACTTGCCGCGCTGATGGGCCTCGATGCGACCCTCGTGCTGGTCACGCTGGTGACCTCGACCGCGCTGGTGCCCTTCACGGCATCGCTGTTCGCGGGGCTGTTCCTCGACGGGATGCTCAGCATCTCGGCCCTGGCACTCGGCCTGAAGCTGCTCGGCATTCTCGCCGCATCGTTGCTGACGGCGACCGTCATCCGCTGGATCTTCGGCGCGGAGGCAATTCAGCGCGCGAAGCAGCCGATCGATGGATTCAACATCATCATCCTGCTCGTGTTCGCCTGCGCGGTCATGGGCGATGTCGCCGGCGAACTCTTGACCCGGCCGATCCTCACCATCGGCCTCGCAGCTCTGTCCTTCGCGATCTACTTCACGCTGCTCGCGATCACCACGCTGCTGTTCCGCCGCATTGGCACCGACCGCGCACTGGCGCTCGGGCTGATGGTGTCACAGCGCAATCTCGGCCTGATGCTGGCGGCAACGGCCGGCGCATTGCCGCCCACCACCTGGCTCTATTTCGCAATGACGCAGTTTCCGATTCACCTCGCACCATACATGCTGATGCCGATCGCGCGGCGGCTGACCGGGCGCGCGAATGCGTCCCGCGGAGCCGCGGCAGACAACGCTGCCTAGGCATGTCCTCACAACATCGGGATGTCCGTCCGGAAGCTAGCCGAACAAGTGGTTCCAGTCACGGCATGTCGCTCACTGGTTGATCTCGCACCGACGAAGGAACATCAATTCAAAGATCCCGTTAAAGCCTTTCTTCGAAAGGGAGATTGGCGATGAGGTTTGCTGCAATTCTGGTTCTCGGTTCGCTTGCCATGGGCTCAGCAGCGAGAGCAGATCAACCTGGGCCGGACTGGATGCCGATGGAGCAGGTGAAGGCCAAGGTCATGGAGTCGGGCTATTCGCAGGTGACCAAGCTTGAAGCCGATGATGGCCGGTGGGAGGGCGAAGGCATCAAGAACGGACAGAAGATGGAGTTCCATGCCGATCCCAAAACCGGGGCGATCGTACGCGAAAAGCAGGACAAGTGAGCATCGGCGACGTCCGATTTTGAACGGCGCGGACGTCGCCATTCCGCACGTCCCCCCGTTCAAACGTACATGACTATCCCGCCCGCGCAGCGCGCCGCAGCGCCTGCGGCGGCTGGCCGAAGGCGCGGATGAAGGCCCGGCGCATGCGCTCGGGATCACGGAAGCCCGTGGCTTCCGCAACCAGCTCGATCCCCTCGCGCGAGGATTGCACACGCTCGCGCGCGACTTCCAGCCGGAGCCGCTCGATCGCCTTGGAGGGCGTCGTGCCGGTCTCGGCGGCGAAGGCACGGGCGAAATGCCGCGCGCTCATGCCGGCGCGATCGGCGAGATCCTCCACCGTCAGCGGCGCATCGAGGTTTTCGCGCGCCCACGACAACAGCGCGCCGAAGCGGCTGTTCGGCGCCTTCAGTTCCAGCAGCGAGGAAAACTGCGACTGGCCGCCGCTGCGGCGATGGTAGAGCACGAGGTGCCGCGCGGCTGCCCGCGCGATCTCCTCGCCGTGATCCTCGGTGACCATCGCGAGCGCCAGATCGATGCCCGCGGTGATCCCGGCAGACGTCCAGACATTGCCATCGCGGGTGAAGATCTGGTCGGGCTCGAACTTCACCTTCGGATAGCGCGCGACGAAATCGCGCGTCCGGCCCCAATGCGTGGTGGCGCGGCGGCCATCGAGCAGCCCCGCCTCGGCGAGCACATAGGCGCCCGAGCAGACGCTGGCGACGCGCACGCCGCGCCGCGCCAGCCGCTGCACGAAGGCGCGCGTGGCCCCGCAGCGCGCGGCATCCGCGACACCTGCGCCGCCGGCGATGACCAGCGTCGTGATCGCATTCGCCGACCTGAAATCGCGGGCCATCATCTCGACGCCCGACGAGCTGCGGACCGGCCCGGCATTCAGAGCCAGCACGCGGAGCGCCAGCGGCTTGCCGGCGCAGCGTGCCGCGACCTCGAACGCCGAGATCGGGCCGGCCGCGTCGAGCAGCTGGAAATCCGGGAAGATCAGGATGCCGATCATAGCCATGTCCGAAATAGAGGGAATTATGCCATTTCAGACGCAAAGGCACCATGCCAGTCTTCGCGCGTCAAGCTCATCTTTGGAGGATCCGCCGATGTCGTCACCGCTCCAGATCGGAATTTTGGTGTTTCCGCGCGTCACCCAGCTCGACTTCACCGGTCCCTTGCAGGTGTTCTCCATGGTGCCCGGGGCAACGCTGCACCTGATCTGGAAGCGGATCGAGCCTGTGCCGAGCGATTCCGTGCTCATGCTGACGCCGACCACGACGTTTGCGGATTGCCCGCAACTTGATGTGATCTGTGTGCCCGGCGGCGGCGGCACCAACGACCTGCTCAACGACGAGGAGGTGCTCGCCTTCCTGCGCAAGCAGGCAGAGGGCGCGAAATACGTCACCTCCGTCTGCACGGGATCGCTGGCGCTCGGCGCTGCCGGACTATTGAAGGGCTACCGCGCCGCGACCCATTGGAGCGCGATGGAGATGCTCGGCCAGTTCGGTGCCACGCCGACCAGGACGCGTGTCTGCGTCGACCGCAATCGCATCACCGGTGGCGGCGTCACCGCTGGGATCGATTTCGCGCTGACGCTGGTGTCCATCATGATCGATCGGACCATGGCGGAAGCGATCCAGCTTCAGATGGAATACAATCCGGCCCCGCCGTTCAATTCGGGATCGCCCGACACCGCGCCGGCGGAGGTCCTGGCATTGCTGAAGGAGCGCGGCGCGCAAAACCAGGCGCGGCGGCTCGACGCCGTGAAGCGTGCGGCTGAGCGCGTGATGTAGCTATCGTGTCCCGGACGCGGTGCGGTACGCAGCGACGCTCCGCAGAGCCGGGACACGTCAGGACGATAGCAACAGAAAAAGGCCGCTCGGTTTCCCAAGCGGCCTTTCCTGTCCTACGGCGGCTGCACATTTCATCGGGCGATTTCAGAGCTTCCAGACCGGGGGCCTATCTCCCGATCGAGTCCTGGTCGGCGGCCGCTGCATTTCGGGACAGTCGCGAACTGTTGCCCGAACCGAACGCGATGGTCTCCCATCTCCGTAAGATGAGACCATTGAGCCGCATCGCACGCATTGGCGCAACGGCCGCGCAACCGCCGTCCCCGCTGTTCCCGTTGTTCACAGCAAGGTGCGGCGGATGCGTATGCATCCAGTTCGACGATGAAGATCGCGGAGGCTGAAAACCTAGCCAGGCGTCCAGGGCTGATAGTCGCCGGTCGCCTTCGGCCGCTTGCCGCTGGCAAGGGTCGATCCCGAGGGACGATAGGCCCTTGCCGTGCCGGTGAGATTGGGCTGGTGCGGCTTTTCCCACTCGCGCGGCTGATAGTTGGCCTCGGTCGGCGGCACATCGACGACATGATGCATCCAGCCGTGCCAGGACGGCGGGATCCGGCTCGCTTCGGCATAGCCGTTATAGACCACCCAGCGCCGCTCGAAGCCGAGGGTCGGATCGACCGCCCCGCCGCGGGTGCGATAGTAGAGATTGCCCTGCTCGTCCTGGCCGACCAGTTCTCCGTACCGCTTGGTCCAGAGTTGGGTGCCAAAAGTCTGGCCATTCCACCAGGTGAAGAACTTGAGGAAGAATTGTTTCATGCGGCAAGGGCCCTGCTTCGTGGGGCCCTGATGCCATCCGGACGGCAAAATGTCCAGTTCGGCGGAACGGTGGGGCCCTTCCGCAAATGCGCGGCCGCGACATAAAGGCTGCCGCAAATCGGACGCGATCCGTTCATGCCGGGTACAGGGGGCGCATGAGGCTTCTGGTCGCGCGCAAACCGGCGTGATCCCAGGAACCCTAGCCCTTTCATAGGGTTTGCTTCCGGGAAAAGGAGTTTGACCATGAACAGTCTGAAAGTTTTGAGTGCCGTAGCAGCGCTAGCGCTCGTTCTGCCCATGACCTCGCCGAGCTTTGCACAGGGACCCGGCGGCGGCGGCCGTGGAGGCGGAGGCGGTGGCGGTGGCGCGGCCATCGGCGGTGGCGCTGCCATTGGCGGCGGCGGTGGCGGCGGTGCCATCGGCGGCGGTGGCGGGCGCATGGGCGGCGGCGCTGCCTTCAGTGGCGGTGGCGCACGGATGGGCGGCGGCCCCGCGATCCACGGAGGTGGCGGCAACTTCGCGGCCGGCCCGGCACGCCCGAGCGGCGGCACGTCCTTCACCGGCGGTGTCAGCCGTAACTTTGCAGCAGCCAACAGCGGCACCTGGCAAGGCAGCGGCAATTGGAGCGGCGGAGGCAGGCATCATCATCACCATTATCGTCGTGGCGGCTTCTGGCCCGGCTTCGCGGCGGGCGCCGCGATCGGCGGCCTCGGCTCGTACGCCTATTACGGCAGCAGCTATTACGATGACCCCTACTACTATGGCGGCTACTATGACGAGCCGACCGTGGCGGTGGTCCCGGGTGGTGGCGACGATGCAGCTTATTGCGCCCAGCGCTATAAATCCTATGACCCGGCTTCAGGGACCTATCTCGGTTACGACGGACGGCGGCATCCCTGTCCGTAAGACGACCTGAACGATAGTTGCAGCAAGACACGATGGGCGGCGCCGGTCACTGGTCGGCGCCGTCCATGCGTCTTGGCGAGCCGCCTGAATTCTCCAGCTTGCGATAGAGCTCCAGCCAGCGCCGCTCGCGCGCGGTCAGCGGCTCGCCGTCGAACGACCACGCCGGACACCCCTCCTCGTCGAGAGGTGCGATGGCCTCGCGCCTTTCGAACTCCGCAAGTTCGCCCACCGTCGGCCGTAAGGCGGCAAACACATTCGAGCCACGGCAGGGGTGACGCATCACTGTTCCCAATCGACATCCCCGATCCGTACGCTGC
This sequence comes from Bradyrhizobium tunisiense, assembly GCF_042263385.1. Taxonomy (NCBI): domain Bacteria; kingdom Pseudomonadati; phylum Pseudomonadota; class Alphaproteobacteria; order Hyphomicrobiales; family Nitrobacteraceae; genus Bradyrhizobium; species Bradyrhizobium tunisiense. Next base: position 698,497 of record NZ_JBHLEV010000002.1, on the reverse strand, counting down.
CGATCGATGCCATCAGGCTGGCGAGCTGGGCTTGGCGTCTGGTCGTGGTCTTGGCGAAAACTCGGCGCAGATGCGTCTTGATGGTATTTTGCGACAGCCCGAGCGCGCGTGCGGTCTCGATGGTGGTGCTGCCGGACGACGACGCGAGCGCGACTCGCGCCTCGGCGTGGGTCAGACCATATGCGTCCATGATCCGTCCGAGCGGGATCGATCGTCGGTTGGCAGCATCGACGACGAACAACAGCACCGCCGCGTCCTTCACGCCCGCATCGGATAGTCGTCCAAGATCCTTGCCGCGGATCGCGGTGACCAGGACGGTCAGGAGCCGGCCGTCCTGGTTGCGTGGCAGGCTCATCGTGCCGCCGGCGGCCCCCCGCAGCGCCGCGCGCACCAATTCGTTGAGCCGCTGCGAATGCACAGGCCAACGGGTCGCGATCGACTGATGCAGTCGCAACGACCCTTCCTCCGACATCCGTCTTGCAGAGGCATTGGAGAACAACACGCGTGCCTTGTGGTCCAGCACCACGACACCGTCGGCAAGCCGGTCGAGGACATCGAATGCTGCATGCTGCATGGCCAGATAGCCGTCGATCCGAAATCCGAGCGTCACCGACCGGCGCAGATGCGGCGACAGCCGCTCCAGCAGCCGCACCTCATCGGGATCGAGCGGCCCGCGCCGCTCGCTTCGACACATGTTGAAGGCGGCACGAAAATCGTCGCGCGCCGCCAGCGCAATCATTCCGTTATACCCGATCTCCTGAGGCCGCAGCACTTCGTCGTAGAATGCGGTCGCCTGAAGCTTTGAGAGCGGGATCGCTTGATCGGACTGCACCAGCCGCCCTACCGGCTGCGTCTCCATATATTGCGACCATGGATTATTCATGTGCCGGTCCTGATAGGCGCGATTGCACGCCTCATTCAGGCGGCCGTTGAAATCGAAATAAACGCGCTGCGCGGTGACCGACTGACCGAACAGGATGCCGCCCTCGCTATGCGTGAGATCGGCGATGGCCGTGAGCGCATGGGGCCACAGATCGTTTTCGGCCGCGGCGTCGTAGATCAGGTCGAGGAGCTTTTCGATCCCGTCGTTGGAGAAGTTCACCATTTTGCCGCCCGAGTCATCGACAACCAATGGTTGCCTATACAACCTTAAGAGGTATTATGATGATACCGCATTTGGCGGTGCAATGCCTCACCCGGTGGGGTGAGAGAGACTGCCAATGTCGGTCATGATCCGGTCTTGTGTTCTCCTCAGGACCACTGCGGGATCGTGGCAGACTGCGTAGAAGTGCGCATCCAAAGTCGTTGTGCCAGCGGCTGACGCTCGTATCTTGCGAGCCTACCGGCATGCTCCGCATGTCGATGCAAGCCCGCCGCGACGTTTGCCAACCGTAGAGTGAGAAGCTCGTCTGCAACGCTGCGCTGATGACGAACTCGACGGCAAAGGACGCCCGCGCGCCCACCGTCGAGGACAGCTTTGACGATCTTGTTCCGTTCGTGCGGCGTGCTCGTCAATGAAAGCGTGCCTCGCATCGCGAGCTTGGTCATCGTGGAATTCCCACACACTGTGTTCTGCGCGCCACGGTCACCACTCATCTTTCGCCCCTCACCCCGTTGGGCGACGCGACGACCCGTCACCGCTCGCTATCCACATCGTCGACGGTTGCGCTCGGGCGAGTCGGGACACCCGCACAGGTTTGGAAGAAGACTGGGAATTGGCAATGGCACAGGCACGCCGCGAGATCTCGAAGCCCGCGATGGGCCATTGCGGCACCCGCCGGGAGCGCCTCCTTACGCGGTATTTCGCAGGTTCATTGGTCCTTTCGGCAGCACTGCTGGCAGGCCAGTCGGCACAGGCGGATTGCACGCCGCAGGCGGCAGGCCAATCGAACCTCGTCGCAACCTGCACCGGAACGACCCTCAATCAGGGCGGTGGCGCGCCGGGAACAAGCGCCGGCGCCAATGGCTACGGCACCGGTGCAGAGAACGCGACCGTCACGGTCGCAAGCGGCGCCTTGGTTTCCGGAACGGCCGCCAATGCGCGAGGTATCTATCTCGGCCAGGGAACCGTCATCAACAATAGCAGTGCGACCATCGCAGGCGATCGATCCGGAATCGCCACGACCGGCAGCAATCCGCTTACGGTCACCAATTCGGGCACCATTCAGGGCTCTGGTTTTGGTATCGACGGACTGGGACAGACCACAGTCACCAACAACGCTGGCGCGACGATCACCGGGACGGCGTACGGGGTTTCCGGCACGACGCTGAACCTCACGAACCAGGGGACCATCACCGGCACCGACGCGAGTGGCGCCGCCGGATTCTTCGGCAGCACGATCACGAATTCTGCGGGTGGTAGCATTACCGGAGGAGCCTATGGAGTACGGGTCAACCAGGCCGGCCTTGTCACCAACTATGGCACGATCGCCGCCGTCGGATCCGCCGTGGCAGCCCCTCAGGCCGGCGTCGGCGTAGGCTCTAATTCGACCATCAACAATTTCGCCGGCGCCACCATCTCCAGCGGAAGCCAGGCAGCAGTCACGGTCGGTTCCGGTAGCGTGATCTACAACACCGGGACGATCGCCGGCTTCGTCTACGGTGTTCAGGCTCTCGGCGGAGGCGTCTCGATGCACAACGCGGGCAGTCTCAGCGCCGTCGTATTCGATGGCAACACACAGGCCATCAACGCCATTCTCTTCACTGGAACCGGCAATACCCTGACGCTGGCGCCCGGATCGAACATCTCGGGCGCGGCAATCGGTACCGGAGCCGACACCCTCGAGCTCGGCGGCAGCGGCGCGGCGACTTTCGACGTCTCGCAGATCAATTCAACCGGGCAGTATCGCGGCTTCGGCACCTTCAACAAGGTCGGCGACTCCACCTGGAGCTTGACTGGCACCAGCAGCTTTGCCGGTCCGGTCAACGTGGACAGCGGCACATTGCTGGTCAACGGCGACATTTCGTCCGCGAGCGGCGTCGCGGTGAACTCGGGCGGTACACTCGGCGGCACCGGCACCGTCGCCAACGTCATCGTCAACGGCGGTACGCTCGCGCCCGGCACTTCGATTGGAACGCTGACGGTTGCCGGCAGCCTTTCTCTCACCGCGGCATCGACTTATCTCATCGACGTTTCCCCGTCTTCTTCAGACCGCATCAATGCCACCGGCGGCGCAACGCTCGGCGGGGCGGCAGTGCAGGCATCGTTCGCGGCAGGAAGCTACGTCTCGAGGCAATACACGATCCTCACCGCCGCAGGTGGCGTCAGCGGGACATTCGGCGCTCTCACCACCAACCTGTCGCCCAACTTCAGCACGAGCCTGAGCTACGATGCCAACGACGTCTATCTCGACCTGGTTCTCAACTTCGCCATTCCGGGTGGTCTCAATGCCAACCAGCACAACGTCGGCAACGCGCTGACGAGCTTCTTCAATGCCAATGGCGGCATTCCTGCGGTCTACAGCATGCTGACTCCGGCCGGCTTGACCCAGGCTTCGGGCGAGGCCGCCACCGGCAGCCAGCAGGCGACGTTCAACGCGATGAACCAGTTCATGGGCGTCCTCACCGATCCGTTCATCACCGGACGGGGCGAGACGGCGACGTCCTCGGCGACGTCGTCCTTCGCGGCCAGCGATGCGCGCCGTGGGGCATCCCGGCCCGAACGCGATGCCTATGCCGTGATGTTCGCGAAGGCGCCTGTCGCGCAGGTCCATGATCCCCGCTGGCGCGTGTGGGCGGCCGGCTTCGGCGGCGCGCAGACGACCGATGGACATGCGGCGCTCGGCAGCAACACATCGACCAGCCGCCTTGCGGGGGTCGCCGTCGGCGCCGACTACCGCTTTTCTGCGGACACGGTCGCCGGTTTCGCGCTCGCAGGCGGCGGCACGAGCTTCTCCGTCGAGAACAGCGGCTACGGTCGATCCGATCTGTTTCAGGCCGGCGCGTTCGTGCGCCACAGATCCGGTGCAGCCTACGTCTCGGCGGCGCTTGCCTACGGCTTTCAGGCCATCACCACGGACCGCATCGTGACGATCGCGGGCCTTGACCGGCTGCACGCCGAGTTCAATGCGAATGCCTATTCAGGCCGTTTCGAGGGCGGCTATCGCTTTGCGACGCCCTGGCTGGGCGGCCTTGGCCTGGCGCCCTACGCTGCGGCCCAGTTCACCACGTTCGATCTGCCTGCCTACGTAGAGTCGGCGCTGGCGGGCACGCCGGTGTTTGCGCTCGCCTATGGCTCGAAGAGCGTCACCGACAGCCGCAGCGAGCTCGGGTTTCGCAGCGACAAATCGTATGCCCTGGCTGGTGCGATGCTGACGCTGCGCGGCCGGCTAGCCTGGGCGCATGATTTCAACACCGACCGCGCGGCCACCGCGACATTTCAAGCCTTGCCGGGTGCGAGCTTCGTCGTCAACGGCGCCGCCCAGCCGCGGGATTCCGCGCTGACCAGTGCATCGGCCGAGGTACGGTGGACGAACGGCTGGTCCGCCGCCGCAACGTTCGAAGGCGAATTCGCGGATGCAATGCGCAGCTATGCTGGCAAGGGCGTGGTCCGCTACTCTTGGTAGGCCCACCGTCCGCGACATTGGCCGCTTCCGCTGGCCGTTGCGGCTCCGACATCTGCACGTCATAGAACGAAACATCCGCGCAGCCTTGCGGCAGGACCGCGGCGTCCCTGCTCGTCATGCTGGTGCGCCGCCCCACCTACCCGTCACATCATCCGGGTCCGGCCGGCCTTCGCTCCATTTTGCTGCAATCTTTCATCGAAGAGGACTGGCCTTAAGGGGGCATCCGCGCCGCTGCCGCGACCGACGCGACTTTCGCCAGGCGGAACTCCGGACCCCTATGCACTGCGCCGTGCATATCTAACCTTATCCAATCCAAAATTGACCCGATGCGCGATTCACCTGTATCACCGTCGTGGGGACTTCGATTGCTGGGAAGTGTCATGCCGCGTGTTCTCGTGGTTGATGACGATCCGATGGTCGGCGCGACCATCGAGGTCCTCCTCCAACGTCAGGGCTTCGACGTCACGCTGGCCGATGGCGGTGAAACAGGACTGGCTGCGCTGGAAACGCAGGCCTTTGAGGTGATGCTGGTTGACATCTTCATGCCGCATATGCGCGGCTTCGAGTCCATCCGCATCTTCCATGAGCGCGCGCCGGCTACTCCGCTGATCGCGATGTCCGGTTACGCCTTCGCGTCATCCGCCTCGCCCTCTCCCGATTTCCTCCGCATGGCGCTGGAGCTCGGCGCAACACGCTGCCTGCGCAAGCCGTTCACGCCCGACGCGTTGCTGACCGCCATCCGGGAATGCCTTACGGGCGAGAGCGCGCAACCGAAGGACAAGAAAGAAGCCCCTTGATTCCAACGCAGCGCGTCATTCTCGGTGCCGGACTTGCCATCCTCCTGATCATCACGGCAGCCTCGATCGCCCTCGACGTCAAGTCGCGGTCCGATGCGGCGTGGATCAATCAGACCGTCCAGGTGCAGAAGAAGATCTCCGACCTGCGTGTGCTGCTGCGCCGCTCCGAGAGTGCCGCGCGTGGCTACGAGCTCTACCGAAGCCAGGGCTTCAACGACGAGTTCCAGGCGGTGCGTGCCGAAATCACGCCGGCGCTGGCCGATCTCAAGCGCGGCGTGCGCGACGCTCCCGATCAGGTCGCGCTGTTGGAGGCCACCGAGCCGCTGGCGCTGCGCCGGATCGAGATTGCCGCCGACGCGATGCGGATGCGCGCCGAGAACGACCTGGCCGGCATCGCCGCGCTCCAGGGCAGGGCCGAGGGCCGCGGCCTCATGGACACGGTGATGCGCAATCTCGACCAGTTGAGCGCGGGGGAAGAACGCCTGCTCAAGGCGCGCTCCCAGGATTCGCGCCGCACCGGCATCGTGCTGCTCGGCATCGACGTTGCGGGCGCTGTGCTGATCCTGCTCCTCGTCGCGCTGGTCATGCGCGAGAGCCAGCGCGCGACGGGGGAGCTCCAGAGCACGCTGACCGAGACCACGGCCGCCAAGGAAGCCCTCGCCGCCGCGGTAGCCGAGCGCACGGAGCATCTGGTCACCGCGCATGACGAGTTGCGTTTGTCGGTCAACGTGTTGCAAAGCACGTTTCACAGCATGGCGGAGGCGGTGCTGGTGATCGATACCGACGGCAATGTCCTGCTATCCAACCCGGCCGCCGAGCGCATGCTGCTGCATCGCACCGGGATGAATTTGCGCAATTTGCGCGCGCTGTCCGACGTCTATCACGGCGACGGCGTCACGCCGCTGAAATCGGACGAGCTGCCCTCGGTGCGCGTGCTGCGCGGCGAGCAATTCGAAGACCTCGAGATGATCGTCCGCCCGCACAGCGGCGATCTTGCCCGCCATCTCATGATCAGCGGCCGGCCGATGCGAGATGGGCACGGCAACATCTCCGGCGCGGTTCTGGTCTATCACGACGCAACAGCCTCGCGGGAGACCGAGCGGCAGCTTTACCAGTCGCAGAAGCTGGACGCCATCGGCAAGCTGACCGGCGGGGTCGCGCACGACTTCAACAACATGCTGACCGTCATCTCCGGCAACACGGAGACGCTGGTGGAGAGCCTGAAGGGCCAGCCCGAGCTCCAGCGCACGGCGCGCCTGATCGACGACGCCGCCGAGCGCTGCGCCGAGCTGATCCAGCATCTGCTCGCCTTTGCACGCCGTCAGCCGCTCGAGCCGCGCAACGTCGAGATCAACGCCGCGGTGGCGGACATCGCAAAGCTCCTGCGCCCGACCCTCGGCGAGCAGATCCAGATCGAGACCGTGCTCGAACCGGGCCGGATGACCGCCCACATCGATCCGTCCCGGCTCACCAATGCCGTGCTCAACATGGCCATCAACGCGCGCGACGCCATGCCGAACGGCGGCAAGCTGCTGCTGGAAACCCACCGCGTCGTGCTGGACGAGGCCTATGCACAGGCCAATGCCGACGTGACAGCCGGGCCTTACGTGATGCTCGCGGTCAGCGACACCGGCACCGGCATGTCGGTAGAAACCCAGCAAAAGGCGTTCGAGCCGTTCTTCACCACAAAGGAGGTCGGCAAGGGCTCGGGCCTCGGGCTCTCCATGGTCTACGGCTTCGTCAAGCAGTCCGGCGGTCACATCAAGATCTACAGCGAGGAAGGCCACGGCACCACGATCAAGCTCTATCTGCCGCCGGGCGAAGGTACGACGGACGTGGCAGCGGCCGTCGCGCCGCAGGCCGAAGGCGGCGCCGAGACCATCTTCGTCGTCGAGGACGACAATCTCGTGCGCAACTTCGTCACCGCGCAGCTCCAGAGCCTGGGCTACAAAACGGTGGCGGCGTCCGATGGCCCAAGCGCGCTGGAATTGATCGATGCCGGCGAGCCGTTCGACCTGCTGTTCACCGACGTCGTCATCCCCGGCGGAATGAGCGGGCGCGTGCTCGCCGAAGAGGTGGCCAGGCGCCGGCCCGGCGTGAAGGTGCTCTACACCTCCGGCTACACGGACAACGCCATCGTCCACCACGGCAAGCTGGATGACGGCGTGCTGCTGCTGACGAAACCCTACCGGAGAAACCAGCTCGCCGAGATGATCCGGAAGGCGCTGGGCTAGCTACCGCGTCGCCAGCACCACCGCCGCCAGCGTGAAGATCAGCGCCGCGATCTGTCCCGGCCCGAGCGGCTCGTGCAGCGCGATGGCCGAGGCGACGACGCCGATGACCGGCACCGCCATCGTCCCGATCGCGGCCACCGAGGCCGGCAGCCGCGCCAGCGCGGCGAACCAGCTCACATAGGCGATGCAGAACTGCACCACCGTCGAATAGACCAGCAGCCACCAGCCGAGCGGCGTCACGTTCGACAGATGCGTGGTCTCGACCAAGAGGCCGATGATCGAGATCGGCAGGCAGCCGATCCCGATCTGCCAGGCCGCGGCGGTGATCGGCGGCAGATGGATCGGGTACTTCTTGGAGAACACCGTGCCGACGGCAAAGCCGAACGCGCCGGCGAGCGCCATGATGATTCCAGGCAGCTTCTCGACGCTGGCGGTGATGCCGTTGCCGCCCATGATCGAGGCGAGCCCGACAAAGGCCATGACGAGCCCGAGCGTGCGGATCAGCGTCGGCCGCTCGCCCAGCACCGGCCAGGCGATGATCGAGGCCCAGACGGGCATGGTGTAGGCGATCAGCGCCGCCTCGCTCGCCGGCAGCCAGAGCAGCGCCAGGCCCATCAGCACCATCCAGCCGGTGACGTTGAGCGCGGCGGCGGTGATGAGGCGCGGCCAGATCGCCGGGTCGACCTTCAGGCTCTGCCGGCGCATGACCGCGAGCAGTGCCAGCAGCACCGCGCCCAGCACCCCGGTGACGCCACGGAGCGTCAGCGGCGGCAGCTCGGAGAGCAGGAATTTGGTCACCGGCCAGTTGAAGCCCCAGCCGATCGAGGTGATCGCGAGGAACATCAGGCCGGCCGGGGCGATGCGCGCTCGCGCATCCCGGCGGGTCGAATCAAGCATGAGGGCAGTCCGGCAAAATGGAACGTCAGCTTGGCGCGGATTCGCCGGGCAAACCACCACCCTGCCGGACATGCCTGCCCTCGCCTTCCGTAGGGCTACGTGAGTCCTGCTGTGGCAACCCCATCGCCTAAAAATATACCTGCCCTGTGAACAGCGGGATGAAGGCTCCGCATCACCACGGGATGCAAATTTTTTCAGTTGGGAATCCCTGAGGACTCACTGATACTTGGCTCCAGAACAGGCGCGGGCTAGCCCCCTGTTATCCCCCACAATCCACCATATTTAGTATTTGATTCAGGAACTCGCACTAGTTCTTGACGGGCGCAGCGGAGAGTCCTAGCTTTCGGTCCGTTCGGCGCGAGTGAGTTTGCGTCCCGCCGGCACTCCCCCAAAGGGTCTCGCAAATCGACACTCCGCCCGCCAGCCAAAGGCAGCGGATGAGGGCTTGTCTGCCCTCGGATAGCGGGGCTTTTCGGGCGCCAGAACGGGCCGGCAACAGGCTCGCATGGCAATTGTTGAAGTGACTGTGGGGCGTTGAACGCATGTCGGGCCCATCCCCTTGGGGGCGGATGTGCCTGGACATGCCGGCGGATGATCGATGCACGCATCGAAGAATCGCGTCGGGAGAACAAGGGCCGGGTCCACCGGCTGAACTGCGATGCCCGAGGCCGAATGGCCGAAGGAATTCGCGAAACGAAATGTCGACCCGGCACGCCCTCAACGAGGGGCGGGACCGGTCCAGAAATAAGGACGGGGCAAGACCATGCGGATTGAGCGGCGCCACACCAACTCGGGACAGTCACCTTACGCGGGAATCGATTTCCGCCTGACCACGTCGGAGATTCGCAATCCCGACGGCTCGGTCGTGTTCAAGCTGGAGAATGTCGAGGTCCCGACCGAATGGTCGCAGGTCGCCTCCGACGTGCTCGCCCAGAAATATTTCCGCAAAGCCGGCGTTGCCGCGCGCCTGAAGAAGGTCGAGGAGGAATCCGTCCCCTCCTTCCTGTGGCGCTCCGTGCCCGATACCGAGGCTCTTGCCGCGCTGCCTGAGAAGGAGCGCTATGTCAGCGAGCTCAGCGCCAAGCAGGTGTTCGACCGCCTCGCCGGCTGCTGGACCTATTGGGGCTGGAAGGGCAAGTATTTCTCGACCGACGAGGACGCGCAGGCCTTCTACGACGAGCTCCGCTACATGCTCGCCATGCAGATGGTCGCGCCGAACTCGCCGCAATGGTTCAACACCGGTCTGCACTGGGCCTATGGCATCGACGGCCCCGGCCAGGGCCATTATTACGTCGACCCCTTCACGGCTAAGCTGACCAAGTCCAAGTCGGCCTATGAGCATCCGCAGCCGCACGCCTGCTTCATCCAGGGCGTCGGCGACGACCTCGTCAACGAGGGCGGCATCATGGACCTCTGGGTCCGCGAGGCCCGCCTGTTCAAATACGGATCCGGCACCGGCTCCAACTTCTCGCGCCTGCGCGGCGAAGGCGAAAAGCTCTCCGGCGGCGGCCGCTCGTCCGGCCTGATGAGCTTCCTCAAGATCGGCGACCGCGCCGCCGGCGCCATCAAGAGCGGCGGCACCACGCGCCGCGCGGCCAAGATGGTCGTCGTCGACGTCGATCACCCCGACATCGAGACCTATATCGACTGGAAGGTGAAGGAGGAGCAGAAGGTCGCCGCCCTCGTCACCGGCTCCAAGATCAACCAGAAGCACCTCAAGCTGGTGCTGAAGGCCTGCGTCAACTGCGAAGGCTCGGGCGATGATTGCTTCGATCCCGAGAAGAACCCTGCCCTCCGCCGCGAGATCAAGCTCGCGCGCCGCAGCCTCGTGCCCGACAATTACATCAAGCGCGTCATCCAGTTTGCGAAGCAAGGCTACAAGGACATCCAGTTCGAGACCTACGACACCGACTGGGACAGCGAAGCCTATCTCACGGTCTCCGGCCAGAACTCCAACAATTCGGTGTCGCTGAAGGACGATTTCCTCCGCGCCGTCGAGACCGACGGCGACTGGAATCTCGTCGGACGCACGACGAAGAAGATCACCAAGACCCTGAAGGCGCGCGACCTCTGGGAGAAAATCGGCTACGCCGCCTGGGCCTCGGCCGATCCGGGCCTGCACTTCAACACCACCATGAACGACTGGCACACCTGCAAGGCGTCCGGCGACATCCGCGCGTCCAATCCGTGCTCGGAATACATGTTCCTGGACGACACGGCGTGCAACCTCGCCTCGGCGAACCTGCTGACCTTCTACAACACCGAGACCAAGCGCTTCGACGTCGAGAGCTATGAGCATCTCTGCCGGCTCTGGACCGTCGTGCTCGAAATCTCCGTGATGATGGCGCAGTTCCCGTCGAAGGCGATCGCCGAGCTCTCCTACGAGTTCCGCACGCTCGGCCTCGGCTACGCCAATATCGGCGGCCTGCTGATGACCATGGGCCTGCCCTATGACAGCAAGGAAGGCCGCGCGATCGCCGGCGCGCTGACCGCCGTGATGACCGGCATCACCTACAAGACCTCGGCGGAGATGGCGGCCGAGCTCGGCACCTTCCCCGGCTACAAGAAGAACGCCGCGCACATGCTGCGCGTCATCCGCAATCACCGCCGCGCCGCCCTTGGCCAGTCCAACGGCTACGAGGCGCTCAGCGTCAACCCGGTGCCGCTCGACCTCGTCTCCTGCCCGCAAGGAGATCTCGTCGGCCACGCCCAGGCGGCGTGGGATGCGGCGCTCGAGCTCGGCGAGAAGCACGGCTATCGCAACGCCCAGACCACGGTGATCGCGCCGACCGGCACGATCGGCCTCGTGATGGATTGCGACACCACCGGCATCGAGCCCGACTTCGCGCTGGTGAAGTTCAAGAAGCTCGCCGGCGGCGGCTACTTCAAGATCATCAACCGCGCGGTCCCCGCGGCGCTGCGCGCGCTCGGCTATCGCGAGAGCGAGATCGCGGAGATCGAAGCCTACGCCGTCGGCCACGGCTCGCTCTCCAACGCCCCCGGCATCAACGCCTCGACCCTCAAGGCAAAAGGCTTCACCGATGAAGCCATCGCCAAGGTCGAAAAGGCGCTGCCGACCGCCTTCGACATCAAGTTCGCCTTCAACAAGTGGACCTTTGGCGAAGACTTCATCCGCGACCAGCTCGGCATCGGCGCGGAAGCCATCGCGGCCCCCGGCTTCGACCTGCTCCAGGCCGTCGGCTTCACCAAGCGCGAGATCGAGGCGGCCAACGTCCACATCTGCGGCGCGATGACGGTGGAAGGTGCTCCGCACCTGAAGGCCGAGCACTATCCGGTGTTCGACTGCGCCAACCCCTGCGGCAAGATCGGCAAGCGCTACCTGTCGGTCGAGAGCCACATCCGCATGATGGCAGCTAGCCAGCCCTTCATCTCCGGTGCGATCTCCAAGACCATCAACATGCCGAACGACGCCACGGTGGAGGACTGCAAGTCCGCCTACATGCTGTCGTGGAAGCTCGCATTGAAGGCCAACGCGCTCTATCGCGACGGCTCGAAGCTCAGCCAGCCGCTCAACTCGCAGCTCATCAGCGATGATGAGGACGAGGACGATGCGGTCGAGAGCCTCTACGAGAAGCCGATGGCGGCGCGTGCCACGCAGGTCTCGGAGAAGATCGTCGAGAAGCTGGTCGAGCGTATCATCGTGATGCGCGAGCGCGAGAAGATGCCGGATCGCCGCAAGGGCTACACCCAGAAGGCGGTCGTCGGCGGCCACAAGGTCTATCTCCGGACCGGCGAATATGATGACGGCCGCCTCGGCGAGATCTTCATCGACATGCACAAGGAAGGCGCGGCGCTCCGCTCCTTCATCAACAACTTCGCCATCGCGGTGTCGCTCGGCCTGCAATACGGCGTGCCGCTGGACGAATATGTCGACGCCTTCACCTTCACCCGCTTCGAGCCGGCGGGCCCCGTGCAGGGCAACGACAGCATCAAGTACGCGACCTCGATCCTCGACTATGTCTTCCGCGAGCTCGCGGTGAGCTACATGTCACGCTTCGACCTCGCCCATGTCGATCCCAACGAGACCGGCTTCGACGCGCTCGGCAAGGGCGTCGATGAAGGCAAGGACCCGAACGAGGACGGCGGCCACCACGCCACCCGCCTGGTCTCGCGCGGCCTCACCCGCTCGCGGACCGACAACCTCGTGGTGATGCGCGGCGGCAGCACTGCGGTCACCCAGGGCAACGACAGCGCTCCCTCAGGCGGCAGCAAGGTCACGGCGATGGCCTCGCATGGCGCGAGCGCCCGCCTCAGTGACACCCTCGAAGGCGCCGTCGCCCTGAAGCAGGAAGTCCAGCACGACCTCTCCCCCACGGAGAAGCTGGAAGCCCTGCAGTGGAGCAAGGCCGGCACCGCCGCGACCGCCGTCCCCAGCAAGGCCGAGCGCCGCGCCGAGGCGAAGGCCAAGGGCTACGAGGGCGAGATGTGCTCCGAGTGCGGCAACTTCACGCTGGTGCGGAATGGCACGTGCATGAAGTGTGATACTTGCGGAAGCACGACGGGGTGTTCGTGAGGCGGTAGCGCTCGGGTGGTTGATGATGGAGCAACAAGAAACATCGACCACCCAGCGAGGTTGGCCCTTAAAATTAGCCTTTCTTGAAAACCCACCGGTAGCGTTCTCGCTACCGGTAAGTGTAATTGTCATCTCAATATTCGTTGCCGCCTCAGCTATTGCTGTAATTGCTCTTGCCTGGCTCCTCATTGATCTCGTCAGTGGCGATCAGAAACGTGCTGCAGAGGCAACCAAAACCGCACTTCCGATTCTCGCCGGAGCTATCAGTCTCCCACTTATTGTTTGGCGGCTACGCATTCTCGACCGCCAAACTCGTATCAGTGAACAAAAGACTGAGATTGATCGCGAAACTCACTACACGAGCATTTTCTCGCGAGCGATCGAGCAGCTCGGGGAAACTCGCGAAATAAAACGAACAGTCGACGGGGTAGACACCACAAAAACTGCTCCGAACATCGAAGTTCGGTTGGGCGGAATTCACTCGTTAGCTCGGCTTGGGGAAGAGAGCCTCCGAGACAGAGAAAAGATCAAAAACATCCTCAGGTCATACGTCCGCGAAAATTCTTGGTCGGATCGCGCCGGGGACATAGTCGACAAGTTTGAGTGGCCGAAAGCTCGTTCGACAGATTGGGCTTACGAACTCGAATCTGATAGCTCAGACGCCGACGCTGAATCTAGACGAATGGAATGGATTGAAGAAACGAAGGGACTTCTCTCTCGTGCTCACGAATGGATGGGTCGCACGCCAGAAACTCGAGTAGACGTTAACGAAGCCGTTGATGCGCTCGCAAGCTTGCCAATTGGTTTGCCGTCGGACACTAAGCCATTCTTTTATGAATGCCTGTTTGTGGGACGCCGCTTCGGCACAACAGCCTTGGCTGCTGTCGACTTTCGCCGATGTACGTTCTCAAAATGCACATTCGACGCTCGCGACACCAGATTCGAGCTCTTTGACTGCGATGTCATGGACTCGACTTTTCACTGTAGCAACTCGAACATTTCAATTCTCTCCTCGCGATTGTCGAATACCAACCTTTACGGAAATCACAACTCTAGCTCAGCCCTCAACAGTTGCGGTCTTTATTCCCTTCGCCTCGTCAACTTGCCTCAGCTCGAACTCAACGATTCCACCTTGTATAAGGTCACGATCGTTGCTTCGTTTGATAGCGACAGATCTTTACGGAGCGCAAAGATCGACCTATTTGACTCAATCGTCGTCGGGTCTTCGATGCGCCGAATGAAATTGCTACCGGAGTCCAATCTCTATTTCGCGACTTCGCCAACGATAACTTTTGACGACATGGACCTGAGCGGCGTAAGCAACATCGCCCCGGGCACGTTAAGAAACACAAAGGCAGACGCTACGACACTTCATCCATCGAAGGCGCTACGACCGCCTTCGTGGCCAAAGTTCAAACCACGACAGAGCAAAGATATTCTCCCCACAAGTTCTGACCCAGATCAGAAACCGGTTGCAAGTTAAGCAATTACAGCGACAGCCCACCAAACTCTCAACTTTAGCTACGGCGACAATGCCAAATTGACACGCTCTCCGTCCTATCATGTGCGACTCGCGTCTCGTTCGACGTCGATCGATCGCACTTTCACGGCAATCGAGGCCAGCTTCGGTGATCATCAATACCCCGGGGCCGATATTTGCCCTTGCTGTCGCCCTCTGCCCTCCTAAACTCCCCCTTTCACCGGCATGGGTTCCGACGGGCCCGGAGACGCGGAGTTAGACTATGCCCAAACCGGAAAGCTTCCCGATCGAGACAATCTTCGTTCCCACGAAGCAGAAGAAGGCCATCAAGCCCGAGGTCGTCGCGGAGATCGCGGAAAGCATGCTGGACATCGGGCAACGGACCCCCATTTCCGTTCGGCGCGACGGAGACCGCCTCGTTCTGGTCGAGGGACTGCATCGGTTAGAGGCCTGCAAGGCGCTCGGCGAGACGACCATTCTCGGCGTCCTGGTTCCAGCGGAGACTGCTCAACATAAGCCGCTTCTCGCCGAGCGACCCGAAGTCGAGGCCGAGCGCATCAAGATGGCGCGATTGAAGCAATTGCGCCTGGAGAAGGAAGCCGCGGAAGCATCGACGGCGGCCCCGAGAGGCAACGCAACCCAAGCGCCGCGCGCAGGTTCGACGAAGGGCCTGCGTGGCAATCCGAAGACAGCACCTGTCCGGATCGTGAAATCGGCACCGAAGTCATTGTCGGCCTGGATCACGCAGCAAAAGAGCAGCGGCGACCGCTATTGATGATGGACGCCGTCATTCCGGGGCGCGCCCGCTTGGGCGCGAGCCCGGAATCCATCTGATGGCACGACGAGTGGCGCAATGGATTCCGGGCTCGCGCTTCGCGCGCCCCGGAATGACGGTGAGTTCTTGCGTGGTTGCCACCGCATGACGGCCGCAATCCTTCAATCGCGGCCACCTCTCCCTCACCGATCAACCGGCATTCTCGTGCCCACGCAGGCCGAAATCGCTGATCCAGCTGCACTGCACCGTCTCTGAGTGGGTTCCTGCAAGCGCACGGCGTTGGTCCATCAGGTCATCTAAACATGCTAGCAGGAAAGCTCCTGTTTAGATGCGAGGTCCCATGTTGAACTTCCAGCTGCCATGGCACGAGATCTTTGCCCCGACGCATTCGCTCCTGGAAATGCTCGTGCGGGGCACCATCATGTATTTCGGCATCTTCGTGTTGATGCGCCTCATCCTGAAGCGACAAACCGGCGGGATCAGCATCCCGGATGTGCTCCTCGTCGTCCTTCTGGCCGACGCCGCACAGAACGGCATGGCAGGTGAATACCGATCGATCACGGAAGGTCTGGTGCTCGTTGGCACCATCATCTTCTGGAACCTTGCCATCGATTGGCTCGGCTATCACGTGCCCTTCCTGGAGCGGCTTGTTCGGCCCCCGCCGCTCCTTCTGATCAAGAACGGCCAGGTCCTTCGCCGCCATTTGCGACAGGAGCTGGTGACGATGGACGAGTTGCTGAGCAAGCTCCGCGAAGAAGGCGTCGATAGCCCTGCGGACGTGATCGAGGCCTATATCGAAGGCGACGGCAACATCAGCGTGAAAAAGAAGGAAAAGTGACGCGCGACGTCGCGGCGGCCGGCGAGGCCGTCTCCATCGCGCGCATGTAGCGATCGAGCAGGGTTTCGCGCTCGTCGCGCTCGTTCTTGTCGTCCTTGCGCAGCTTGATGATCTGCTTGGGATTTCACGTCAGCTGCCCTTGGCGCCAGCGCTCAAATTCGGGTCCCGGCATCGCAACGCGTCGATATCTGAAGCTCCATCAGCGCCATGCGCTGCAGGACGATCGGGTCTCGCTCGCCCTCCTTCGCGGTGCGGAGTATCGATTCCGCGATCGCCTGAACGTGCGCGGAGCCGACCGGTGCAGGGAGTGACGCAACCGCCGCGTCCAGCGCCGCGTTCATCACCTCGATCGTTTCAGGCGAAAAGGATGCATTCGAGAAGTCTAGCATGGTGTCGGTCCGGAGGTCACCGCGCGCGCCTGCGTCTTGCCGGCGCGCGACGTCGCTGCTTCAACATGGCTCACCAGCGTCGCCCCCAACTCCCGCGCCAGCTGCTTCCCCATCCACCGCCACCGCGGAGCAGGCGGACGACGAGGAGCAGCAGGACCGCGCCTATGGTGGCGTTGACGATGGCGCTGATGATGCCGCTGCCAAGATGAACGCCGAGCTGAGGCAACAGCCAGCTGCCGAAAAACGCGCCGAGGATTCCGACAACGATATCACCGACGATCCCAAAGCCGGTGCCACGCACGATCTGGCCCGCCAGCCAGCCGGCGACCAGACCTACGAACAGGATGACCAAAAGGCTTTCGCTCGACATATGCATTTTGATTCCTCAATGGTTCGGTCGAATGACAGTTGAGCTGCGCAAAGCTGGGCGACCAGGGTCGTCGGACCTTGGGGCCATTGGTCGTGTCCAGCCGAGCTTTCCTTGCAGATCACCAGGCTGAAGCCACGGTTGATCTGAACGGCATTGCCGGGCTGTTCGGACAGTTTCCGGTTGGCGCGGACGGAGGATTCAGGCGCCGTGCCAGACCTGGCAAGCGAGTGCGATCCTTGTGTCGCTGCAGGGAGTCAGGATCGACGTTCGATCCCGCTTGCGTACATATTGCTAAATCAACATGCGCAAGGGCCGACGGTTCCGCTCGGCACAACTTATATTTGAATATTCTGATGGCGCTAAAGCCCTCGCCCGGGAATGATACCGCGAACGCCACTATTCTTCGATTTTTGCAGGCATTCCCGATAAGGCCGCATCAATCGTCATTAAACCACAAATAGAAACGGAACTTCGACCGGGCCGGCCCGTTTGCCCTCCATGGCTGACTCTCGTCGGCATCATACTTAATCGAATTGGAAAATCAGATGAAACATACTTTGATGGCTTCTGTCGCCGTTGCGGCCTTGTTTGCAGCGACCGGTCTTGCGATGGCTCAAGGCGGAGCAAAGGCTCCTGAGTCTCCCGCTGCCGTTGCGCCGAAAGCCGACAGCGCGGCACCGATGAATGCGCCCGCAGCAAAGGGCGCGCCCGATGCAAAGCAGCTCGGCGACGCAAAGGTCGATGGCAAGCCGAAGGCCGCGGAAGGAATGGCTCCGGCGACCACGTCGAAGGACGTGAAGAATTCGGCTTCCGAAACCAAGCCGACCGCCGACAGCAAGATGACCGGCGAGATGAAGGCCGATGGGAAGGCCGATGGGAAGGCAAAGGCGACTGATTCCGCCACCACGTCCAAGGACCTGAAGACGCCAACTGCGGAGGGCAAGCCTGCCGCACCGGACGGCAAGACGACCGGCAATGCCGCGACCACGGCGGTCGCCGCGCCTCCCGCCGAAAAGCGCACCCAGATCACTTCGGCCATCAAGCAGGAGAAGGTCGAGGAAGTCACCAACGTGAACTTCAACCTGTCTATCGGCACCGTCGTCCCGACAAGCGTCCGTTATCACCCGTTGCCGAGCCGTATCGTCGAAATCTATCCGGCGTGGCGCGGATACGAGTTCATCCTGGTGCAGGGCAGGTACGTCATCCTTCGTCCACACACCCACGAGATCGTCTATATCATCGAGGGCTAAGCGCAGTCCGACGGATCACGCACAAGATCGAGAGGGCGGCCCATGGCCGCCCTTTCGTCGTTCCGCCCGAGGCGATCCACCAGGCAGCTCTTGCCACGCCGCGAAGCGATAGCCGCAAGCCACCGATCGCGGCGACCTCTCCTCGCCGATCAACCCGATCGTCTCACGCCGCTTTCGCCTGCTCCGGCGAAGCCGTCTCCATCGCGCGCATGTAGAGGTCGAGCAGGCTTTCGCGCTCGTCGCGCTCGTTCTTGTCTTCCTTGCGCAGCTTGATGATCTCCTTGAGGATTTTCACGTCGAAACCCTCGCCCTTGGCTTCCGCGAAGACTTCCTTCTTCTGCTCGCTCAACTCCTGCATCTCCGTGTCGAGGTTCTCGATCCGCTCGACGAAGGAACGGATCTTGCCGCCGGGAATGGTGATGTCGGACATGGTGCCTCCTCGCTGACTGAGGTCGCGAAAATGCCCGCAAAGAAATAACCAATGTGTTAACCTCAGCCTCCTCCGCATAGTCCTGTGGAAAAGCCGAGGGAGCCGTTCCATGGCCGAGCTTCGCTTCGATGACGGTGCCGCCTATGAGCGGATGATGGGCGTCTGGAGCCGGTCGGTCGGCGAGATCTTTCTCAACTGGCTGAAGCCGGCACAGGGGCTGCGCTGGATCGATGTCGGCTGCGGCAGCGGCGCCTTCACCGAGCTCATCGTTGCGCGCTGCGCCCCCAGCGACGTGCAGGGCATCGACCCTTCCGAGGGACAGCTCGCCTTTGCCCGCACGCGGCCCGGCGCGCGCGGCGCCGTGTTTCAGACAGGCGATGCCATGGCACTGCCATTTGAGGCGGCAAGCTTCGATGCCGCGGTGATGGCCCTGGTTCTCGTCTTCGTGCCGGACCCCGCGAAAGGTGTGGCTGAACTGGCGCGGGTCGTTCGTCCCGGCGGGCTCGTCGCGACCTACATGTGGAATATGCTGGGCGGCGAATCTCCGCTCGATCCGATCCTCGACGAGATGCGCGCGATGGGGCTGTCGCCGACGCGTCCGCCGCATATGGAAGTGTCGACCCTTGCGGCGCTGCAGGACCTCTGGCGCGCGGCCGGGCTGCTGGAGCTCGAAACCCGCGAGATCACCGTGCAGCGGAATTTTGCCGATTTCGACGAGTTCTGGGCCGTGCAGACAAAGTCGCCCACCACCGCGCCTGTCATCGCGGCGATGCCGGCGGCCGATGTCGCCGAGCTCATGCGGCGCGTGAAGGCGCGTCTTCCCGCTGACGCGGACGGCCGCATCACCACCAGCGCCCGCGCGCACGCGATTAGGGGACGCAAGCCGGGGTGATATCAGCAGAGGGTTACGATGCTCGACCTGCTTGCGCGGTGTCGTAGGGTGGGCAAAGGCGCGCTTGCGCCGTGCCCACGATCTCTCCGGATCGGAAAAGACACGTGGGCACGCTTCCGCCTTCGCTCTTCGAGCTACGGCGGACAAGTCGCTTTGCCCACCTACGCGCTGTTGATTCCTACCACCAATACGGCCAGCGCCAGCCCTCGTAGCGGACATAGGACGGCACCAGCGGCGGGCCGTAGGGATCGACCTTGTCGTGTTCGGGGCGATAGCGATACCGCGGAACGACATTGTAGTCCCACGGCGTCGGCCGCAGCACGGGCGCGGTGACGATGAGGCGCTCTTGCGGCGCGCGGACGACGACGGCCTTGCGCGTCTGCGCTTCGGCGCCCGATGTTGCAAGGCTGCCCAGCACCAGGGCGGTTCCGAGCGCGCAGGCGGCGGTCATTTTTGTCATGCATTGGTCTCCTTCGTAGCGAGAGTGCAAAAGGACGCCGGGCAAGGCAAGCGAATTTCGTGTGAGACTTTTTCCGCGGCCATCCTTCGAGACGCCCGCTTTGAGCGGGCTCCTCAGGATGAGGGCGGAGTGCGCGGCAACAGCTTCGACAGCCGCGATGGCTGCTTAGCCTCATCCTGAGGAGACCGCGAAGCGGTCGTCTCGAAGGACGAGGCGCGCGCTCCGACGCTTGGGCGAGCGTAGCCCGCTTACGCCGCGTCAACCTCCTCCGGCACGGGCCCCGCCACGAGCCCGTCGAGACCGACCATCAGCAGATCCGCAATGTGCATCAACTGGTACAACGGAATGTCCGCCTCGCCCTGCTCGGCCAGCGCCACGAAGGCTGGCGTGACGCTGAGGCGCTCGGCGAGCTGGGCTTGCGTGTAGCCGCGGGTCTCGCGTGCGGCTTTGACGCGTGCGCCGATGCCGAGGCGATGCCGGGCCTGCTCGTCCGCGGTCATCATGGCGGCATGCTCGTCCACGCTGGCATAGCCGTCCGCGAACGCGCTGCCGATCAGCCTTTCCTTGCGCCAGGCAACGCGGCAGGCCTTGCGCAGGCCGCTCGTGAAAACAAGCGTGAACTCGTCGGCGACCCATGCCGAGCTGTTGAGCTGAAGGCGCGCGCCGCTGCCGGAAACATCGCGGATCGTGCAGGGCACGCTGACGATGCTGCCGCTGCCGTTGTTGAATTCGACGATGCCGGTCCGTAGCGTGTGATGCCTGGCGGCGGCGCGATAATCTCTCATGACAGCTCCCCAATGCCCGCGGCGGCGTCGCATGGCGCATCCGGCGCAGCCGCAATCGGGGCGAGACTATCGCAGAATTTTTTCCGCAGCTCCCAAGCTTGCTGCAGTTTGGTCGCGACCGGAGGCCATGGTAAAGGAATTCCTCCCGGGCGGCGCCTTGTGCGTTCCTGTCTGCCGATCACTCCCGCGCGCGGCGCAGTGCCTGCTGCAGCTTCATCCGCTGCTTGTCCCAACGGGCCTGCTCGGCCTCCGCGCGTTCGTCGAGCGCGGCGCGCTCGGCTTCGATCTTCTCCGCCTTCGCCTCGTGCTCCCGCCTCGCTTTGTCCAGCGCCACCTCGGCGGCGGCGACTGACTTGTCCCGGTGCGCGCGCGCCTTGGCGCGGGCCGCCTCCTCCCTGCGACGCTCGGCCTCGCGCCGCCGCTCCTCCTTCTCGAACGCGGCGGCGGCCTTGCGCGCGGCGCGATCGTCGATCTTGCGCGACGGCTTCTTCGCCGTCTTGGCCGGACGCTGCTTCGATGCCGACTTGCCTTTGGCCTTACGTTTCGGCTTGGCGTCGTCATCGGCGAGATCAGTCGGCAGATCGGCGCTCTCCGTGAACGGGCCATTCGAGCCGACCGGACGCCTGAGCACGACGCCCGGCTTCGCCATGGTCGCCGCGACGATGCCGGGATCGTCAGTCTCCGTCGCTGCGCCCTGATGGAACAGATTGGAGCTGGCGCCCCAGGCCTCGAGCGCCGCCTTCATCGAGGGCGCGGCGATCGCCTGGTCGAAGAACCCGAGCGAGGTCTGGTAGGTCTTCAGTTTCCTTGGCATGTCGTCCCGTCAGCGCGCGTCGATCGTAGCCCGAACTACGAACTTCCCAACAACGCGTCATACCCTTTCTCGCTGAACGCCAGCAGACAAAATCCGTGCCCGAACGGGTCCCCCAGCATCGCGATCCGTCCATAGGGCGCATCGATCGCCGGCACTTCCAGGATCGCGCCGGCGCGCACCGCGCGTTCGACGGCAGCATCGACATCGTCGACGACAACGTCGATATGCACCGGCGTCCAATGCCGCTCGTAGCGGCGGAGGTCGCCGCCCGCACCGACCGTTCCGATCCGCTTGGTCAGGAGATAGACAGGCGCGGGCCAGCCGAGCAGCTCGACGAAGTCAGCGCCGAAGCGGCGGCCGACCGTGAGGCCGAAGGCTTCGGTGTAGAAGCTGGTGGCTTTCGCAACGTCGGGGACGTCGATGTTGAGAAGGAAGGTCATGGCGGGCTCGTCACACGTTACGGGCGGAGGCTACGCATCGAGCGCCTGGACGTCGAGAGGGCTTTCACCGTGGCATCATGCGCCTGATTTGCCCGACGGCGCAAAAAGACTTCGGTATCGCCGAATCAAAATAAAATCTCTTGCAATTTCAATTGGATACCTACTGTGCATGGGGTTGTTTTCGCGAAATTTGGTTTGGCGGGCCCCTCATCTGCTCTTCAGGCTCAGGATATAGGCCGAAAGCGCATCGGCCTGCTCCGGCGAGATCACCAGATTCGGCATGTTCCGGTGGCTGGTGCGCCAGAACACCTTGAGCGACAGCGCGGTGGTGCCGCTGCGGTCGGCGATGGCCTGGAAGCTCGGGGCCTCGTCGAAGAAGTCGGTGATGCTCCGCTCGACCGCGTGACACGACTGGCACCACGCCTGCGCCAGGCGCTGTCCTTCGGCGGTCGTGCGCGAGGCAGGCCTCGGCGCCCCCGCGGCGGTGTGGACGACGCTGAAGAGAAACAGCGCCGACAGGATGATCAGGATGACGATGCCGATGGAGATTCGAACACTGTGCGACATCGCCAGACCTCACCGCGATTGACTCATCGCGCCAGCCTAGATTTGCAGCGCAAGGCCAGGTTGATCTGCGTCAAGCATGGCAGCCTGGGCTGGCTCTACGTGATCTTCGTCGCACTGTTTCGGTGACATCGCACCGGCAGACGATGGCGGCGCGATGTGCCGGCAGCTTTCCCTTGCTTTCCTGTTCTCGGCCCCTACGGTCGCGCCACGAACGAGGCGCCGAGACGAGATAAGGGTGAGACGAGACCTGCCATGACCGACACGATGAAATGCCCCGCCTGCAACTCCGAGCACGCCTACCAGGACCGCGATCTCTGGGTCTGTCCGGAATGCGGCCATGAATGGAGCGGGGCGGCGGAGACGGCCGCGGATGCGTCGCAGGACGCCGGCGTGCGCGATGCCAACGGCAATGTGCTCGCCGACGGCGACAGCGTCATCGTGATCAAGGATCTCAAGATCAAGGGCTCCTCCTCGGTCGTGAAGGGCGGCACCAAGGTGCGCAACATCCGCCTGCAGGACGCCAGCGACGGACACGATATCGCCTGCAAGATCGACGGCATCGGCGCGATGAACCTGAAGTCTGAGTTCGTGCGGAAGGCGTAGCCCGCGCTAGCTTTGCCGCTGCGCCAGGTAAAATCCGCACAGCACGGTCACGAGGCCCGCGGTCTGCAAGAGCGTCGGCGGCTCGCCGAGCAGCAGCCAGCCGGTGAGCAGCGTCAGCGCCGGCACGCAGGCCGGAAACACCGCGGCGCGGGCCACGCCGAGGCGCTGGACCGAGACGGCGTAGAGATACAGCGCAGCGGGGCCCGCGAGCACGCCCTGCGCCAGCGCCTGGATGGCGTTCTCGGTAAGGCCGATCGCCGCGACATGGGCAAGGCCGACGGTCGCGATGTAGACCGGCAGCAGCAGCAGCGACAGCACGTTGATGACCAGCGCAGCCGACACGGCGGAGACGCGCCAGTGCCGCAGCGATGCGCCGAAGCCGGCGAACATCAGTCCCGTCAGCACGAAGATCAGATCGCCCAGCACGCCGTCGGCACCGATATGGCCGATCGATTCCGCGCCGATCACACCGAGGCCGCCGACGATGACGATCGCGCCGGCAAGGCGCGAGACGGAGATATGCTCCTTCAGCAGCAGTGCTGCGAGCAGCAGGCCGCCGAGCGTTGCGCAAGAGGGCTGGATCACGCTGCCATGGCCGAGCGGCACGAACAGGAAGCCGGTGTAGGAGATCAGCGACATCACGGGGCCGCCGAGCACCATCAGCACGAGGCCCCTGCTCCAGCCGATGCCACAGAGATCACTGAGGCCGGCGCGCAGCACCAGCGGCAGGAACGCGATTCCCGACCAGACATAGCGATGCACCAGCAGATCGACCGGCGTGAAGCCGACCTTGAGCCCATGCCGCGTGCCGGCAAAGCCGAGCGCCCAGAACAGCGCTGCGGCAAGGCCGCAAGTTACGCCGAGCAGGGCCGGCACTGCATCGTCGTTCCGAGAAAGAGCGCCAGCGCCGCTCGTCCGCTGATCCATGGATCAAGCGTTATGCCGGCGCGCCGGCCGGCTCAACCCTCGCGGCTGCAGGGCTGGCACGCGACGAAATAGAAATACAAGGCTTCTGCAGTCCGGCTGCGCGCGCGGAGAGCTTGGAAAGATCCCGGGCTGCGAGTCTCAGATCGGGTATCGGTGTCAATCACCGCGCCGGGATATTGAGCACGATCCTGCACCCGCGATCCGCGAGCAGCGCCGATGTAGAAGACGTCGGGCGAGGCAGTGGGTCCCGCTCTCCGCGGAACCCACCTGCCGTCACGCGACGTCAGATCAGCGGGTAGCGCCCGTGGTGACGTCGGCGGTCTTCACCTTGCGCGGGCTGAGGACCTTCGCCTGGTGGACCGAGGCGACCGTGGTCGGCGCAGCAGTCTGCTCGACATGCGCGGCGCCGAGCACGCGAACCTGCAAGGGCGAGACTGCAAATCCGTTGGCCTCGTAAGTCGGCAACTCGGCGGCGAAAGCCGCGGTGCTGCCCGCGATCGTCAGGATGGCGGCGGCGATCAACAGAGTTTTCTTGTTCATTGGTAGTGCTCCTGAGTGGAAGAGTCGGAGCATATTTAGGTGCGATTTGCTGCGTTGCGACATGCTTTGTTGCATTGCAACAGCGCGCGCGGTGCATGGCGATATGTTTAATGCGTACAAGGCGTTGGCCGAATCGTGATCTGCGGCGACATGACGGTCTTATGGACAGTGCTCAGCCGCCGAGCACGTTGCCCCAGCCATCGAAGAGATAGGTCTTCCAAGCCACGGTTCCATCGCCACTGGGGCGGCTGGCCCGCCTGTAGTCGTCCGCCTGATCGGCGGTCCAGGTGATGATCGTGTCCGTGAGGCGATCGTGCAGGATAGCGGGTTCGGTAGGGTCGAAGGCGTCCATGGGACGAAGCGAGGGATGCGTCATGGGCCACCAAACGCCCCAGCCGCACCAAAGTTGCGCGCAACGCACAAGCAAAAACCCACTTGGGAACAAACTGGAACCTTCGTGGCAGCTGTGCAACACCTCTTCGAAAAGCCCGTTTTCGCCGATTTACGCCATTGCGCCGCCACACCATGCTCCGAACAATCAAGGCGCTGCGTGCCTTTCCATGCAAGACTGTTTCGTCAGACTGTTTGCATCATCACTGTCCGGGCAAGTCGGGTTCGGGCAGAACCGTTTGGAGGCAGGGATCATGAACGATCGGCGGTCTCTTCTGGTGGCGGTCGCGTGCCCTTCGGCCGTGCTCGCCGGCTGGCTGGCACTTTCCCTCTCCGCCTATGCTCCTGCCCTGATCGAGAACAGCAGCGCCAACGCGGCTGCCGTCTCGCGCGCGAAGGATCTCAGCCGGCTCGACGTCGCCGACGTGCCGCGCGCTGCCATGATCGAGGACGGCATCGCCTTGACTGCCGAGATCGCGGCAGCCGTCGCAGCGGCGCCGGCCCCGACGATCACTGAGACCGCACCTGAGACGCGCGCCCCCGCCGTCAAGCTCGCTGCGGCCGATCCGACGCTGATACTGCCGACCGAGGCACCGCCCGCGCCGCAGATGTCGCCTGAACCGGAGCCCGTCGTCAGCGAGGATACGCCGGCCGCGCCGGAGCCGGTCAAACTGGCATCTGCCGACCCCACCGAAATCGTGACGACGGACGCGCTGTCCTCCGCCGCGATCGCGAGCGGCCCGGTCACGGCTGCTAGCAAGGCATCACCTCCAGCCGATACCGTCGCCGTGCTCGACGAATGCTTCGTCATGGATGCCTGCATCGATCGCTATCTCTGGGAGCTCTATCAGCGCACCGCAAAGGAAGACTCGCTCAAGGTCCAGGAGCTCCGCGCCGTCACCGTCAAGCGCAAGGGCAAGACGGTCACGGTGATGCGCAGCTTCACGAAGCTGGTCGATCAGGATTTCGGCTGGAAGGATCCAAAGGCGGCCGAGCGCGCCGGCATGTCGATGATGGATTATGTCATCGGCGGCATGGACAGGAGCTTCAAGCGAAAGCTGTTTCGCACGCTGCTCGCCGCGGAAGCCGCCGGCCTCTCACCCGGCATCACCAGCGCGTTCCGCGACGACTATCGCCAGTCGATCGCGAGCGGCCTGAAGGCCGCCTCCGACCGCTCCTATCATGGCGGCAGCACGCGCGGCGGCTACGGCCACGGCATGGCGGCCGACATCGTCAGCACCCAGGGGAACAACCGCGCGCAGCGCTGGGTCTCGACCGAAATCCTGTGGAAGTGGGTCGACGCCAACGGCAAGACGTACGGCATCGGCCGGCCCTATCTCGGCCGTGATCCGCCGCATGTCGGCCCCATCGACGGCCAGGAGTACATCTCGCGCCGTGGCACGGGCGACGGGAAGCAGATCGCGAGCGCGAAGTCCAGGAAGGTGGTGCGCGCCGCGGCCCATGCGAAACCGCCGAAGGCCCAGGCCGTGCACGAGCAGAAGGGTGCCGCGAAGCCGCAGAAATCGGCACAATCGACCGGCAAGCGCGCGACCTGAGACTTACGGCGCGCGGCCCGGCGTTGGCAGCGGCACGAGCCGCATCTCCGCCGTGCCGGCCTCCTGCGTACGCACCAGCACCGCAAAAACCGTGTCGACCGCAAGCCGCACCGCGGCCTCGATCGCTTGGCCCCTGGCCAGACGGGCCGCGATCAGACCGGTGAGGAGATCGCCGGTGCCGTAGGGTCGGATCGGCAGGCGCGGCGTCGCGAAGCGCGACAACCGGCCGTCGGCGCACAGGATCGTCTCCAACTGTCCCGCCGCCGTGTCGTTGAGCGTACAGCCGGTGGCGACGACGTCGATCCGGCCGGTCGCCGCCAGTGCCGCACACGCGGCCCGCAAGCCCTGCGCATCCGCAATCGTGAGGCCCGAGAGCAGCTCGAGCTCGAACTGGTTCGGCGTCGTCAGGTTTGCTGCCGGCAGCAGCCGGTGGCGGACCACGTCCAAAATGCCGTCGGCGACATAGACGCGGCCGTCATCGCCAATCACGGGATCGCAGAGATAGACGAGCTTCGCATTCCGCGTGAGCGCCCGCTCGACGAAATCGGCGATCACGGCGGCATTGCCGGGCGAGCCGAGATAGCCGGTCACCAGCACGGCGGCCTCGTCGACGAGCCCGCGCTCTTCCACGCCCTTCAGGAGATCGGCGACGAGCTCGGTCTCCAGCACCCGTCCGCGCAGGCTCGGGTAGCGTGGGTGGTTAGACAGCAGCGTCGTCGGCACCGCCGCAACGTTCACGCCCTCCGCCTGCATGGCATAGGCGGCCGCGCTGTTGCCGACATGGCCGTGAACCACCTGGCTTTGAATCGAGATGACGAGCATGAAGGAGGTCCGTAGGGTCTGTTGTCGAGCGACACAAGCACGCATCGTAGCCCGTATGGCGCGCAGCGTAATCCGAGAATCGCGCGGCGGCGTGATGCCGCGTTTCCGCCAACGTCGCAGGCCCGTCACTCACATGTGATACCTGCTGCCGGCCAAAGCCGAGCGCCGCATGCTAAACATACCGTGCGGTATCTTTCTTTCGCACTAGGCCGACCATGACCTCCGCCTTCAATGCCTACGCAGCGCTCGCCCTCGCCATCGTTTTCGAGGTCACGGCATCGGCCTTCCTGCAGCAATCCGCGCAGTTCACCCGGCCGTGGCCGACACTGGCCATGGTGCTGTTCTATGTCGCCTCCTTCTACGCGCTGTCGGTCGCGATCCGCGTCATCCCCTTGAGCATCGCCTATGCAATCTGGGGCGGGGTCGGCATCATCCTGACCGCCACCGTGTCCTTCGTGCTGTTCCGCCAGATGCTGGACGCTGCGGCCTTCGTCGGCATCGCGCTGATCGTGTCAGGGGTCGTGATCATCAACCTGTTCTCGCAGACCACGGCGCATTGATGCCGGAAAACCGCTACACCCGCGCCAAGCAGCCCGAGCAGGTCCGGCGCGCCCTGCTCGACCACGCCGCGGCGATCGCCATGGACCATGGCGTCGCCGGTGTCACGGTGCAGGCGGTCGCAGCGGCGGCCGGCGTCACCAAGGGCGGCCTGTTTCACCATTTTGGCAGCAAGCAGGCGCTGATCGAGGGCCTGTTTGCCGACCTCCTCGCTCGCGTCGATGCCGAGATTGACGCCGCAGTCGGATCCGATCCGAAGCCACGCGGCAGCTTCACGCGGGCCTATGTGAATGCGGTGTTCACCGGCAAGGCGTTCGGATTCGCGACCCCGTGGGCGGCATTGAGCATGGTCGTCGTCACCGATCCGCCGCTGCGCCGGCTCTGGAACGACTGGATCAAGGCGCGCCTGAAGCGTCATCGCACGACCGACGGCGCGCCCGATCTGCACATCGTGCGCCTGGCCGCCGACGGCGCCTGGCTCTCCTATGTCACGACGGGACAAACGCGCATGAGCGCCGAGCTTCGCGCCGTGCACGCAAGTCTGCTTGCGCAGACCTATCGACGCGGACAGTGGGGCCCGGCAGCCTAGCAGCCCTGCTCCGGCTTGGGCGGACGCGGTCGAAATAGCGATCTCAAATGTCGTGCGCTCGCCCAGCCCGCGGTCAGGCCGCCGACAGCTGATCGAACTCGGGCGGAGCGTAGGCCTTGCCGTCCTGATCGGTGATAACGACCCGCCACCCCTCGCTGGCCCACACTTTCGCCTTCGCCACGATGAGCAGCCGGCTCTCGCGGGCGAAACTGTACTTTTCGTTGTCGCGTTCTGCGATCATCTTGTAGGCCAATTCGCGTCCCCTTGCGTTGCCCTGCACCCAGCCTCCTCGTGGCAGCGGGCTTTGGCGGCAATTCGCCGGGAGCGTGGCAATTTGGTGCCATCCGCACAGCATGGCGGTGGCGGCCGGCAAAGCGTGCCCCGCAGGAATCCGATTCCATCCCTCGCAGGCTTGCCCCGCCTGCGACGGCACGGGGCCGTCTTGATGTCATGCTCGATCGGCTGCCGGGCGGTCCGTCCCGTCACATCAGCAATGAAACCGATCGTCCCATGCCCGAACTCCGCTAGTGCACGCGGATGATGTGGGGGCGGCCCAGATCGATCAGCCCCTGCACCGCCGAGAGGCGATCGTCGAGGGCTGCGATGGTGAGCAGCAGATTGTTGCGGCGCTCGTCGAGCATGCCCATCTCGGCGCCGGTGAGCTTCATGCTCGTCCGCTCCTTTTGAATCCCTTCGAGGGACTCGCGCAATCCGGCAATCAGGCCGGTCAGCTGCTTGGCCTCTTTCGTCATCGAACGCTTCGCGACATTTTGGCGGCGCGAGTCCGCCTGGCTCTGTCTCATGTCATCCTCCCGTGCCCCGCTGCCCCGAGTGGATACTTACAGCTTTGGATAGACATGTTACGATCGATGAAATCTGCCCGCGAAAAACCGACTTAAATTGTCGCGACCTCGACTTGGCGAAGAAAAGCCCGGCGCGGTGGCCGGGCTTTCCTTGGCGACGCTAGTGCTTCTGATGGCCACCGCCGGGGCCGCCGGCCGGTGCACCGCCGCCACGGGGGGCGGCATTGATGTGGGCAGCACCGCCGCCGCCGCCATGCGGCATTGCAGGTGCCGCCGCGCGCGGCGCCGGCATCTGCGCACGGGCATTCATCGGCGAACCGTGGCTGACACTCGGCTGGGCGACGCGGGGCGTCGCAGGCCGAGCCGCAGGCGTGGCCGAGACGCGCGGTGCCTCATGCCCACGCGTCATCGGCTGCGTGCGCACGGCGGTGCGGCCTGCAGCATGGTCGTGCATCATGCGCCCCTGCGCCTCACGTGGACCGCGGGTCTGCACGGCAGTGCGCTCGTTCACGATACGCTCGCTGCGTCCGGCGCGAGTCCGGTCGACCGTCACCGCAGCATCGCGCTTGGAGATGGCAGCATCCGGCCGCGCCGTCGCGGCATCACGTCCGGAGATCGCCGCCCCGGCCTTGCCGCGCACGCCGCTGCGTTCGAGCGCTATCGCCGCGTCGCGCGTTGCCGCGCGACCGATGCGAGCCGCGCGCGGATCGATCGTCATCCGCGTCGCGACGCTCCGATGCGAGCTCCAGTAATTATTCCAATAAGCGTGGCGGCGATACCAGGGACGTCCGCCATAGTGGCTCGACCAGTACGACGTCAGCACGAAGGGGACGACAGGAACGTCGATCACATCGACATAGTCGGGGAGATAGACGTAATGGTTGCGATAGAGATATTCGAGATATTGCGACGACACCCAGCCGCGATCGTCTGAGAAGCTGACGTCGCACCAGGCATTGCCGCGCAGGCAGCCATGGATGTTGACGCGGGCGCCGCCGGGGATGCGATCGACCAGCGGAAAGCCCGTGCCCGGCCCGGCCCTCAAGCCGGTCGAGACGGTGACGATGCCCGGCGCGGCCAGTGCGGCTGTTGGCGCGAGCAGCAATGCGGCAATTAAAACACTCTTGAATTTCATGGCGTGTTCCTCCTCTTTTGAATCGGAACGCGCAACCGGAACGGGCGTTCCGTGCCGGAAGGTCTCATCCGCCGAAAGACGCGAGCACAGGCTCCGCGCGGTTCAATATTCATCCGCCGTTCATCGGCCCGGCGCCGGCAATGGTGCTGCCGGATCGTCAGCTCACTTGCAGCATGAACCCGTCGAAATACGATGCAAGCCCGGCAAAATCATCGAGCGGCAGCACGGTCGCAACATACTGGTCGGGCCGCACCACGATCATGCAGCCGGCTGTCCGATCGATGCCCCGCATTGCGAAAACGTCGTGGCCGCTCTTGAGGTCCGGACAGAACATTTTCTCGTAGTCGCGCAAACCATAGCGCCCCTTGCGCGGGAGCAGCAATGGCGGCATCGCCTCGATGGCGAGTTCGCGATGGCCCTGCTGGAATACCGCGCGCAGATCGATCACGCTGTCGATGTCGGCGCCGCCAGGCGTATATCGCCGGACCGGCGACTTCGGGGACTCCGCAAGGAAATTGCACAGCGCGCGAATGGCCGAGCCTGCGGCGGCAGGATCTTGGGCGGGCGAGAACGCGTAGATGCGGAAGCGGCCGTCGGCGTGCGCGGCGTGACCGAGATGGACCGGCTTTGCATCGGCAAACCGGATCACCGGGGCGGAATGGAAGCGCTTGCCGATCACGAAGCCTTGCGCGAGGTGCTGGTGCGACCCGGCGCCGGTGAGAAGCGACGGCTTGTAATGCGTGGCCGTGCCGGCGGTGTAGCGGCCGTGCCTGACGAAATAGTCCTGCGTCCTGGCGGCATCGGCGCCGCCGGCCCTGGCGGCGGAGGCGAGAATTCCTGCCCACTCGCGGTCGAAGTCGATCAGCTCCTTGGCAACCGCCTGGCGCTCCTCCGAATAGGAATGCATCAGGTGTGGCGCGCACTGCTTCCGCATGACCGCAGCGAGCTTCCAGCCGAGATTGAAGGCATCCTGCATCGAGACGTTCATGCCCTGCCCCGCCTTCGGACTGTGGGTATGGCAGGCATCGCCGGCGATGAAGATGCGCGGTAGGCGCGTATCGATCGCGGCCTCCGGCACGTCGTCGAACTTGTCGGTCAGGCGCTGGCCGATCTCGTAGACCGACCACCAGGCGATCTCCTTCACCTCGAGCGTATGCGGCTTCAGGATCCGCTGCGCCTTGGCGATCACGTCATCGGCCGTGATATTGCGGTTGGCGACGCGTTCACCGGCCTCGAGCTTGGCGAGCTCGACATAGATGCGGACCATGTAGCCGCCTTCCCGCGGGATGATCAGCAGGCTGCCATCCTTTGCCGACTGGACGAGCGACTTGAAGCGGATGTCCGGAAAATCGGTCACGGCCAGCACGTCCATCACGCCCCAGGCGTGGTTGGCGGAATCGCCGTGCAGCTCGCGGCCGATCGACCTGCGCACGGTGCTGCGGGCGCCATCGCAGCCGACGACATAGCGCGCTCTGATCGTCTCGATCTCTCCTTCATGCGCGGCATCGATGCGCTCGAGCCGCACGGTCACGGCATGATCGTCGACAGCCGCCAACTGATCGACCTCGAGGTTGATGAGGCGGCGGCTGTAAAAGGGCTCCAGCTTGGCCGGCGATTTGCGCATGACGTCGAGAAAGCCGTCATGGATGCGCGCCTGGTTGAGGATGACGTGCGGAAATTCGGATAGCCCGTCCTCGACGTCCTGCACACGGCCGCTGCGGATGACGGTCTCGGGCGAACGTTCGTCCGGCTTCCAGAACGTCGTTTCGTTGACCCAATAGGCCTCCTTCAGCACGCGCTCGCTGAAGCCGTAGGCGTGAAACATTTCCATGGTGCGGCAAGCGATGCCGTCGGCCTGCCCGACCAGCAGCCGATCGGGCTTCTGCTCGATGATGCAGGTCTTGATGTCGGGGAACTGCGCAAGCTGGGCGGCGAGTGTGAGGCCCGCAGGGCCACAGCCGACGATGAGGACATCGACTTCGTCGGGCACGGCGCCCGTGGCGCCCGAGGCCTGAACGCGCTCGGCGGGATCGGCGAATTCAGGATCGCCCGGCTGAAATCCATTCAGATGGAATTGCATGAGCTCTCCCGTCAAACTTCTGTCTTGATATTGATCAGTATGCTGATGATCAGTATACTTGTCAACGATGGTACACGTCGCGACCGGTCTGAGGAGAATGCGGTGAAAGACAACAACGACATGCCCGGGCATCTGGCGCGCCGGTTCCAGCAGATCGCGGTTGCCGTGTTTCTGGCCGAGGTCGAGGATGCCGGCTTCGACCTGACGCCGGTGCAATACGCCGCCCTGGCGACCATCAAGGCCAATCCGGGGCTCGACCAGGTGACGCTCGCAGGATTGATCGCCTACGACCGCACCACCATCACCGGCGTGATTGATCGCCTGGTGCAGAAGGGGCTGATCGAGCGCCGCGCCTCAAGCCGCGACCGCCGCGCCCGCGAGCTCGGGATTACCGACGAGGGTCGGCGCACCCTGCGCAAGGTAACGCCGGCCGTGGAATCGGCCCAGCGCATCATGCTGCGCGGCCTCAGCGCGAAGGAGGGCGAGGAATTGATGCGGCTGCTGCACAAGGCGATTGCCGCCGGCAATGAGCTCAGTCGCGCGCCGCTGCGCGAAGTGCACGTCTGATTCAGACCCGTCCGCAATTGTCGCGGCGGGCTAAACCAGGAACTAACTTTCAGCTGCTAGCGTCGACCGCATTGCACGCTTAACGCGCGATTAACTTTTGCGGGACGGAGTTCGGGATGTTCAGGTTCCTCGTTATGGCCGCAGCCATGACGCTCTCGGCCGGTCATGCTGTGGCGGGCGGCCATGGCGGCGGAGACCCTCCTCCGCCGAAGGTCGAGGCACCGGTGGCTCCAGCCAAAGTCATCCTGA
Organism: Bradyrhizobium tunisiense; assembly: GCF_042263385.1. Classification (NCBI taxonomy): domain Bacteria; kingdom Pseudomonadati; phylum Pseudomonadota; class Alphaproteobacteria; order Hyphomicrobiales; family Nitrobacteraceae; genus Bradyrhizobium; species Bradyrhizobium tunisiense. The sequence goes on along the minus strand of NZ_JBHLEV010000002.1, from coordinate 665,161 downwards.
CCAAGCAGGGTCCCAAGCTCGTCAATCTCAACGGAATGACGCTCTATACTTATGAGCGCGACACCACCGGAAAGACGTCGAGCTGCAACGGCAAGTGCACCGAGAGCTGGGTGCCGCTCGCCGCTACGGCCGACGCCAAAGCCGTCGGCGACTTCACCGTGATCAGCCGCGACGACGGCAGCAGGATGTGGGCGTACCGCTACCGTCCGCTCTACACTTCACCGGCCGACAAGGCGCCGGGCGATGCCAACGGCAACGCCATGACGCTGCAATGGCGGGTCGCTCGGCCTGAGAATTAGAGCGGGACAAGCCGCGGGCGTGAACACCAGAGGTGCTCAGGATGTTCGCGCATGCAGAGGAATCGGCCAAGGCATAGTCGACCTGCGGATACCAATGCAACGCCGATTCAAGCTCGAGCGAAGTTGACTCAGCCGCGCCAGCGCGCGCCGGTCTCGGCCCGCGCGCTCTGCCCGGGGGGCAGCACGACGACCATCGAATTGAGCTTCACCCGATCGTACAGATCGATCACGTCCTCGTTTCGCATCCGGATGCAGCCTGACGAGATTGCCTGCCCGATATATTCCGGCTGATTGGTGCCGTGGATGCGGTAGAGCGTGTCCTTGTTGCCGGTATAGAGATAGATGCCGCGCGCACCCAGCGGATTGGCCGGACCGCCGGGAACGCGCGCCGGATAAGGTCCGAGCCGCGCCTGGATGTCTGCCGTCGGAACCCAGTCGGGCCATTCCGCCAGACGGCCGACCCGCGCAACGCCGGAGAACGCCATGGCTTCCTCGCCGACCGCAACGCCGTAGCGGATCGCCTTGCCTTCAGGCAGCACGTAATAGAGGTAGCGCGCGTCGGTATCGACGAGGATGGTGCCCGGCTGCTCCTTGCGGTGGTAATCGACGACGTGGCGGAGATATTGCTCGGGCACGTTCGCCTTCGCGTAAGGCGTATGCGCGAGCAACTGCCGGTCGCGCGGCGTCATGCTCGCGTCGCTCGATGGCGAAAGCGTTGCCTGCATGCAGCCGCCCAGCGGCAGCAAGGCAACAACGAACAAAGCGAGTATGGATCTTGGCACCCCCGGCCCCCGAATAGCGATAGCAACGCCCCCAGCCTCCCCAGATGCTGACAAAATCGTGCTGAAAACAAGGCGGCGCGGAACACATGCGCGTGTTCGACAAAGTGGGTTCCATCACCACAAACGGCGGAAGAGCGTCGCATCATCTCCATCCCCTCGCCTTGCTTTGGTCAAACCCGGCTGGACTCGTGCGTCATCGGGCCGGGCTGATCGGATTTGCCCGGCTCGCCGCACCAGATCGGCTCGCGCCAATGCGACCAGGACTTAACACCCGGGCTTCAAGCACCCGGGCTTCAAAGGAGCTGCGATGCTCGCGACGCTGAACCCCAAGCAAATCGTCGATGAGATCGTGAAGGACACGGTCAAGGACAACGATCCGCACGACGCGATTCAGATTTCACCCGACATCGTGCGGGCTTCGCGTCCCATCAGCGTTGCGCCCGCGCTGGCAGCTGACGTCACGACGCGTCCGGAACCGAAATTCGCGCCGGAGCCCAGGTTCTCGCTTGAGCGCAAAATCTCTCTGGAGCCCCGGTTCAGTCCTGTCTCGGAGCCGCCGGCGGCACCCCCACCCTCGGTTGATACTGCCGTACGCGTCGCAGCGAACGACGGTCATGGCCCGCGGAAGCGATCTGCCGTAGGCAAGTGGATGCGCGGTGCATTCATCACGTTCCTGTTTGCCGGAGGAAGCGTAGCCGCCACCATCGCGTGGGAGAAGCACGGCGATACCGCCAAACAAGTGCTCGCCGAATGGACCCCGGTCTTGGCGTCGCTGCTGCCTCTGACATCGCAGTCCGCCACATCGCAGACCGCGCCGGTCGCCGCCGCCCAAGCCGCGCCGGCCGCGGAGCAAGCTGCCCCGCCTGCGGCACAAGCGGCGGTCGATCAAACGGCCGTTCAACCCATAGCGCCGCCTGCGACCCAGGTTGCAGCCGCCGCGCCTGCGGCAACACCATCCGATGCCGCGCAGTCGGTGCAATCGATGACGCGCGACCTCGCCGCGATGGCGCAGCAGATCGAGCAGCTCAAGGCCAACATCGCCGAGTTGAAGGCCGGACAGGAGCAGATGGCCCGCGAGATGGCAAAGCCGCCCGCGCCGAAGCCGACAGCGGAGGTCAAGCCTGTCGATCCGCGCGCACGCGCAGCTGCGCTGCCGTCACCGCCGCCGGTTCGCAAACCGAAACCGGTCGTGTCGCACACTTACATGCCGGCCTCTTCGCCTGCGCCGCTCGCGCCTCCGCCGCCGCCCTCGCGAGCTGCCGCGATTCCGCCGCCATCGGCCGCACCTGTCACCACGACTGAAGCCGTTGCCGATGACGACGGACCAATCGTGCGTCCGCCGATGCCGTTGCGCTAGAGGCACGCAACAGCACGGCGCCGCTACGACGTCGCGTAAGCTGTCCGAGTCGATGTCGTGCGTTGAGTCCGGGCAATTACGGAAAGCGACGCGCAGGTCATCTTTCGCTCAAGAGAAAAGGCCGTCGGGAGCTATGCCGGCGGCCTTCTCTTGCAGCTGCCGGTTCCCGGAGCCCGGTTCTGCTGCAATTCCATGCTTCATGATCACGCCACGTATTTAATAAATTCTTAATGGACCAACATGCTGCACATCATTTCTGCGCCATAAGCACAGAGATTGCGCGGCCTGTTCATCCGCTGGATATCGACTCAGTGGTACCATCCGACATGTGTTGAGACTTCCACCGAAGCTCAGCTCCTCACACCGGGGGAATTCGGATGCCTTACTACTCCTTCGATCTTGTGGTTGGTGAAGAGTTCAGGAACCAGGGCGGAATCATTCTCGAAGACATCGAGGTTGCCTCCGATCGAGCCGATCAACTGGCGACCGAGCTGTCGCAGGTGAAGCCGGAGCTGCAGCAGAAGGGCTGCGCGGTGCGCGTCACCGATCGCGATCACAACGAGCTCTATCGGACTCCGCTCGATCCGGTGCCGGCCTGGCGACGCTGACTATTCAGCAAAGGACGGCGGCTCGAACCAGTTCGTCAGCGACAATCCGCCGTCGACGACGAAAGCCGCGCCGGTGACGTAACCGGAGAGCTTGTTCGACAGCACCGCGAGCGCCATCGGTGCGAGGTCATTGGCCTCACCGAGGCGCCCGAGCGGAATGTGCCGTGCCAGCGCGGGATCCGCAACGAACCCGCCGGCCGCGATCGCGCCGGGCACCAGCGCGTTGACGCGGATACCGTAGCGGCCAAACGATTTGGCCAGCTCCTTCACCAGCATCGCCAGCCCCGCCTTCGCCGTCGAATAGTGCGGCAGGTTGCGCGGCGTGCCCGCATGCAGCGAGGTGAGAAACAGGAACGAGCCCGGCCGCTTCGTCGCGATCAGCCGCTTTGCGAGTTCGCGCGCCAGGTGAAAGCCGGCATCGAGATTGACGGCATGCATCTGCTGCCAGATCCTGCGATCGACCGCGAACACATGATCGGCCTCCCGCCGCGGTGGCGACGCGCTGTGGACCAAATGCGTGATCTCGCCCAATGCTGCGTTCGCGGCGGCAAGCAGCGCGTCGCACGCATCCAACTCGGCGAGATCGCCGACCCAGGGCACCGCCAATTCAGGCCGCCGGCTGGCGCCGATCGCGGCCGTCACCCGCTCGGCGTTCACATCGGCGAACACGGTCCGGACGCCCTCGCCGACCAAGGCCTGCGCGATCGCGCGGCCGATGCCGTTGCCCGCGCCGGTGACGAGTGCGGTGTCACGGGCAGGATCGAACGGGGTGCTGAACAGGCTCATGTCACTCTCCGCGGCCGGATTTCGGGCCACGATAGCGCACCGCAGGGGGAAGCGACAAATTCGCCCCCGGCACCATTGCCGAGCGGCCCGCCGGACGCTAGCCTCTCAAAAAACGGAGGAGATACCTGAGGATGCGCTACGGTTTGCTGATCGCTGGCCTGTTGCTGATCGCCGCTCCGGCCCAAGCCGATGACCACACACGCTCGACCTATGTCACACTGGTCTTGCAGGCCTTCGCCGCCAAGGTCGAATGCCCGGGCACGGACGTGGCCTACCAGGACCTGGTGCAGAAGGCGGAGCAGATGCACCTGCCCCAAGGCACCACCGAGAAGGTGCGCAAGGCGATTGCATGGATGCACACCGGCGGCAAGATGGGAGAGAAGCAGGATGACGATTTGATGGCCGAGGTCGCCGTGGCGACCCAGGCGACCGATCTCAACCAGCGCCGCCTCGGCATGCCCAACTGGTGCGAGACTCAGAAGAGCAACCTCGCCGGCCTGATCCGCGCCAAAGGCGGCTAGCAGGCAGCTTTCGCGGCGTTAAGCACGCCGCAGCGAGATTTTGCCGGCCAAAAATTGTCACAATTCTGGAAAGCATGCGGGGCCTCTTCGAATTCGAACAGGAATCTCTCATGCGGATGATCCATGTCGTTTTCGCCGGCACGCTCGCGGCCGCCACGGTGCTGACGGGCCCTGTGCTGGCGAAGAATTCAGACAGCCAAAAAGCCGAGGGCAATTCGCCCTCCTCGAGCTGCAGCGCCTATCAGCAGGCGCCTGACGGGACTTGGGAGCAGCTTCCCTGCAAGGAGGCAGGGGACCGCAGCCAGCCGCAAACCCGCAGATCCTCATCGCAGGGAACCGAGCACGACGGCCGTTGAGGCGCCTGCCCCTGCAGGTGGTTCAGCTCTGGTGAGGCCCGCGTATGATCTTCATGGCATCGGCGATGTGACGCCACTCTCTGGCCTCTTCGCCCTCCCCGCGGCCCTCGCAGGCCTGGGCCTGCTCGGCGGCCTTGGCGATCGCAGCAAAACCGTGCTGTTCGAGCATCTGCCGCGCAACGGTATGGACCTGGACCTCGGACATCATGGGCGCTCTCCGTCTGATGAGGCCGCGGGGTCTGGCTCGACTCTCCCGCGGTCTCAGATAATGATCTTGCCGCAGGTCCCGTTCCGCCCGCCGTCGATCACATCGGCAGGCCGGGGAACGTAAGCGACGCGAACGACAAAGGCGGCCCGCCATGCCCGGCGGACCGCCTTCTCACCCACCCCAAATGGGTCGCCGTCAGTCGCGCCCCCTACGCGACCGCCGCTTTCTTGCGCTCGAAATCATTGGGCACCTCGATATCGACCTCCAGGGTCGACACATCGTCGCCGCGCTCGAGCCGCACGATGACCTTGGTCGGATCCAGCGTTACATGCTTGGAGACGACAGCGAGAATTTCCTCACGCAGCACGCCGAGCAGATCGGGCTGGCCACGCATTCCGCGTTCATGGGCAAGCAGGATCTGCAGCCGTTCGCGCGCGACGGGTGCAGAGGCCTTGTTCCCGCGGAGAAGTCGGAGCAGACCCATGCTCATGCCGCCCTCCGTCGCAGCAGACGATCCATGAAGCCCTTGCGCTCGGTCGGCACCTGCATCGGAACGGTGTCGCCGCACAGCCGGCGCGCCGCGTCGATATAGGCCCGCGCCGGTGCGCCGTCCGCGTTCGACAGCGTGACCGGCGTGCCGACGTTGGAGGCGCGCAGCACGTCCTGGCTCTCGGGGATGATGCCGAGCAAGGGTGTCGCGAGGATCTCGAGGATGTCCTCGATCGTCAGCATCTCGCCGCGCGCGGCGCGTGAGGGATCGTAGCGGGTGATGAGAATGTGCTTCTCGACCCGCTCGCCCTTCTCGGCTCGCACGGTCTTGGAATCGAGCATGCCGATGATGCGGTCGGAATCGCGCACCGACGACACTTCCGGATTGGTGACGATCACGGCCTCGTCGGCGAAGCGCATCGCCATGGAGGCGCCGCGCTCGATGCCGGCCGGGCTGTCGCAGATCACCCAGTCGAAGCGGCCGCGCAAATCCTCGATGACCTTGCCGACACCCTCTTCCGTCAGCGCGTCCTTGTCGCGGGTCTGCGAGGCCGGCAGCAGCCACAAATTCTCCAGACGCTTGTCCTTGATCAGCGCCTGCGGGAGTTTGGCAACGCCCTGCACCACGTTGATGAGGTCGAACACGACGCGGCGTTCGGCCCCCATCACGAGGTCGAGGTTCCGCAGGCCGACGTCGAAATCGACGACGACGACCTTGTCGCCGCGCTGCGCGAGCGCGGCCCCCAGCGCGGCGGTGGTCGTGGTCTTGCCGACCCCGCCCTTGCCTGATGTCACGACCAGTACCTTGGCCATCTCGAAAATCTCCTTCTGGTCAGTTCAGCGCGGTAATTCGCATGGTGTTGCCTTGCAGGAAGGCTTGAGCCGGCCGCCCGCGAAGAGCGGCGTCGATATCGTCGGCGGTCTGATAAAATCCATCGATTGCAAGCAGTTCGGCCTCGATCTTCTGACAATAGATGCGCGCACTCGTGTGCCCGTTCACGCCCGCCATGGCGCGGCCGCGCAGGGCGCCGTAGACGTGGATCGAGCCGCCGGCGACGACTTCCGCGCCGGAACCGACCGAGCCGAGGATGGTGACGTCGCCTTCGGGGAAGATCACGGTCTGGCCCGATCGCACCGGGTTTTCGAGCAGCAGTGAGGTCGGCTTGGCCTCGGCCTTCGCCTCAGCCTTTTTGGGCGCGTTTGGCTCGACCACGCAGCTGCGTCCGCCCGACAGCAGCGGCGGCATCATCGGGGTCAACCTGGCCTCCTCCACACCCTCGATCCCGAGCACGCGGATGTTGCGGTCCTGCAGGCTGGTGAGCAGATGGCCGATGCCGGACTGGCTGAGGTCGACCGAGGACAGGTCGATCACCACGGGCCGGCCGGCAAAGAAGCCCGGCGAGCGGGCGATGGTCGCGTCGATCTCGTGCAGCCAGTCCAGAACCGGAACCGTCGGCGTGAACACGAAGGCCACGTAGGAGCGCCCGCGCAGGCGCACCATTTGGCGTTGAGGTTTGACTGCAGCCTCCATAGCGGCCGACTCGTTCCCTGTTATTGAATGGTTAACGATGCGGCGGATATGGTTAATGGCCGGTTAATTCTCCGTGGGAATACCTGGGGGATGGGCAGGCTGGAGCCGCTTTCGTGTCCCGGACGGGCTGCAGCGTGCAACGCTGCTGCGCAGAGCCGGGACCCACGCCTCCCGGATCATGCTCTCGGTAAAATGGGCCCCGGCTCTGCAGCGCACCGTCTAAGGGACGCTGCGCTACGTCCGGGGCAGGTGCGGAGAACGGGGCAACGGCTGCCCCTTACCTCTTCACCTTGCTCGCGTCCATCTTGATGCTCGGATCCAGCATCTTCGTCGTGAACGCCGTCGTCACGTCGAATGGCTTCTCCATGCCGAGATAGGTGTGGACCAGATCGTAGTCCTTCTTCATCCGCTCGCCGTCGATCCAGCCGAGACCCTTGGTGGTGGTGAACTCGTCCGTCATCAGGAACTTGATGCGCTCCCACTGGCGCTCCTGGTTCTCCTTGTCGAGACCGGAGACCTGGTCGAGCAGCGCCTTCAGGCACGGCGTGGCGTCGGCGACGCAGGCGGCAAAGGCCTTCTGCGTGACACGCACGAAGTCTTCGACGACCTTCGGATTCTTCTGCAGGTAAGCGCCGTTGACGATCAGCGAGTTGCCGTAAGGATTGAGCCCGATGTCCTTCCAGTTGACGTAGCCGAGGTCCTGTCCGAACTCGATCACCTTCAGATCGTGCTCGTTGTAGAAGTCGCTGATGATGTCGACGGTGTGGCTCTTCAACGCCGCGATCTTCGCGGTCGGCCCGACATTGACGAAGCCGACGGCATCGGGTGCAAGGCCTGCGGCCTTGGCGAAGGCCGGCCACATCACGCGCGAGGCATCGCCGGGCGGATTGCCGATCTTGTGGCCGGCAAAATCCTTCACCCCGTTCACGCCGTAGCTCTTCAGCCAGTAGAAGGTCTGGCCGGTATTGGCGTAGACGCTCATCACGGCAACGGTGTCGGCGCCCTTGCTCTTGGCCACCAGCATGGTGGCGAGATCGGCGACGCCGAAGGGCGAGCCGCCGGAGCCGACCTTGGCGGCGGAGACGCCGGAGCCCTTGCCGACCTCGATGGAGAGGTCGATGCCCGCCTTCTCGTACCAGCCCTGCGCCTTGGCGTAATAATACGGCGAGTGGTCGGCCGTCGGCGTCCAGTTGAGGATCAGGTTCACAGCCTCGCCCGCGCTCGCCGGCGCCGCCGTCAAACCGAGCGTCAGCGCCAACACCAGGGCAGAGCCCGCCGCTTGCAAATGCTTCATCGCACCTCTCCTCATTGCCGCGACCCGCCTTGTCGCTCTCCCCATGGAAGGATACCAATGCAACAAGCCCGCCCTCAACTTGTCAACTGTTTGGTTGGAAATGACCGCAAAGCGATCTGGCGACACCGTGCCGCAGCGGCGCGACCCCGTCGCCACCCGCAAGAAACTGCTCACCGCGGCGCGCCTGGAATTCGCCCGGCATGGCCTTGCGGGGGCCCGCGTCGACGAGATCGCCGAGCGCGCCGGCGTCAACAAGCAGCTCGTCTATCATTACTTCGGCGACAAGGACGCGCTCTACCTCGCCGTACTCGAATGGGTCTATGAGGACATCCGCGAGCAGGAGCGCCGGCTCAATCTCGAAGGCCTGCCGCCGGAGAAGGCGATCCGCAGGCTGATCGAAGCCTCGTTCGACCATCTGGCCGCAAACCCCGATTTCATCGTGCTTTTGAACGACGAGAACCGCAGCGGCGCCCGCCACGTCCGCGGCTCGACCCGGCTGGAGGCGATGCATTCCCCGCTGGTCAAGAGCGTCTCGCACATCCTCAACGAAGGCGTGCGCGCGGGCGTGTTCCGCAAGGGGATCGATCCGGTCCAACTCTATATCTCCATTGCCGGCCTCAGCTATTTCTTCTTCTCCAACACGCCGACGCTGTCGGCGATTTTCGGCAAGGACCTGTCGAGCCGCGCCCAGCGCCGCGCCCGTCGCAGGCACGTCGCCGACCTCGTGCTCCACTCGCTCCGGCCATAATCAACCAACTGGTTGAAACTTTCCCCAAGGGCGGTTAGGCTTGCAGCTGCTTAGGCTGAAGATTTGCGGTATCGCCGCCGCGCCAACAGGGAGCAAACCGGTGGCAGGAGACAGCGCACGCGCCTCGCGCAGCTTCGCGATCGTCCTGATCGTGCACCTCGCCGTGCTCGTGCTCTGGCAGGTCGCGGTCGATGCCTTCCACGTGCCGAAATTCATCCTGCCCTCCCCGCTCGCGACCGTGCAGACGCTGGGAACCGCGAACTATGCCTGGGGCGCCAACACGCTGGTGACGGCGATCGAGATCCTCGGCGGCTTCGCGCTCGGCGCCTTCGTCGGCGTCGCGCTCGCGGTGATCTTCAGTTGGGCGCCGCTGCTGAGCCTCGTGCTGCTGCCGCTGTTCGTGACACTGAACATGATCCCGAAGGTCGCGCTCGGCCCGCTCTTCATCGTCTGGTTCTCCTACGGCATCGTGCCGAACATCCTGATCGCCTTCAGCATCTGCTTCTTTCCGATCCTGCTCACCACCGCGCGGGGCCTGCGCGAGGTCGAGCCGGACCTGCTCGACCTCGTGAAATCGCTGCGCGGCTCGCGCTGGACGCTGTTCCGCAAGATCCAGCTGCCGGGATCGCTGCCTTACATATTCTCCGGCATGAAGGTCGGCGCCATCCTCGCGGTCGCCGGCGCCATCGTCGGGGAATTCATCGCCTCCGAGCGCGGGCTCGGCTACCTCATGATCCAGGTGCAGTCCTCGCTCGACACGCCCGCGATGGTGATGGCGGTCGTGCTGCTGACACTGCTCGGGGTCGCGCTCTACGGCCTGGTGCTCGCCCTCGAACGCATGTTCGTGGTCGGCGACGCAAGACAGACCTGACAACGACAGAACTAGGACCGGGGACCAGATCCATGCTGCTCACACGCCAGACGCTGCCCAAGACCATCCCCGATATCGCTGCCCTCGACGATCTCCTGTGCCGGCCGAGCCAGGCGCTGATCGACGACCTCAAGAAAGTCGAGGGCGACATCATGATCCTCGGCGTCGGCGGCAAGATGGGGCCGACGCTGGCGGGGCTCGCAAAAGCCGCCGTCCCGGATCGCCGCGTGATCGGCGTCGCCCGCTTCAGCGAAGCCGGTGTTGAGGAGTGGCTGCAGGCGCGCGGCGTGGAGACCATCAGTTGCGACCTGATGGACGAGCGCGCGATCCAGGCGCTGCCGAAGACACCCAACATCATTTTCATGGCCGGTAGAAAATTCGGCGCCGAGGGCGATCTGTCGCTGACTTGGGCCATGAACGCGCACGTGCCGGCGCTGGTCGCGCAGGCCTTCCCGTCCTCGCGCATCGTCGCGTTCTCGACAGGCTGCATCTATCCGTTCGTGCCGGTCGACGGCAAAGGCTCGACCGAGGACATGGCGCCGAACCCGCCCGGCGAATACGCGCAATCCTGCGTCGGCCGGGAGCGGATGTTCGAGTATTTCTCGCATAAGTTCGCAACGCCGGGACGGCTGTTCCGCCTCAATTACGCAATCGACATGCGCTACGGCGTCCTGCACGACATCGCGACGAAAGTGCTCGCGGGTACACCGATCGACGTCAGCCTCGGCCATGTCAATTTCATCTGGCAGGGCGACGCCTCGGCGCAGGCACTGCGCTGCCTCGCGCATTGCACGACGCCGACCTCGCCGATCAACGTCAGCGGCCACGAGATTTTGGCGGTGCGCGATCTCGCCCAAAAATTCGGCGCAAGGTTCGGCCGCGCACCGGTGCTGACCGGCAAGGAGGAGCCGACGGCGTGGCTGACCGACACGTCAAGGGCTGTCGAGCTGTTCGGCCTGCCTGTCGTCGACACCGAGCAACTGATCGCCTGGACCGCGGATTGGGTCTCGCGCGCCATGCCGAGCCTCGGCAAGCCCACCAAATACGAGGTGCGCGATGGCCGTTACTGACGCCCCGCCCATCCTCAAGCTTGGCGTCGACGACGCGCTGGCAGGGCTCGCGCTATCGACGGAGGCGCACTGGAACCAGATCGAGGACGATTGGCGCATCTTCCTGCGTGAAGGCGTCGTGTTCGGCATTCGTGACGGTGCGCGACTGGTCGCGACCGCAGCCCTGCTGCCCTATTCCGGCAACAACGCCTGGATCAGCATGGTGCTGGTATCAGGCACGCATCGCCGCCGTGGCCTTGCCACGCGTCTCGTCGACGCCTGCCTGGAAACCGCGCGCCAGAACGGCCTGACCAGCTGGCTCGACGCCACGCCCGACGGCGCCGCGGTGTACGGACCGCTGGGGTTCACGCCGACACTCGAATTGCGTCGGCTGAAGCTGATGAAACCTGCGCGAGCCGAAGCGCCGCCCCCGTCATCCGCAACACTCGATGCGCTTCGTATGCGGGACCGGCGGGCCACAGGTTTCGACCGGTCTGCCCTGCTCTCCGCCTTCGCACAGCGCACCGGCTCGCGCATCGTCGCCGCGAACGGCGCCATCGCGCTGGTCCGCGACGGCAGAACCGCCCGCCAAATCGGCCCGTTGTTTGCGGACGACGCCGCGGCAGCTCTGGCCTTGGTTGACGCGATCGTGCGCTCCGAGACCAGTCCGATGCTGCTCGACGCCGTCGCCGCGCAAGGCGCACTCCTGGATGGATTGCTGGCTGCCGGCTGGACCATCGAGCGTCCGTTCCAGCGCATGCGGTTCGGCCCCGCCACCATCGCCGCCGAAGAAACGCCATTCGCCGTCGCCGGCCCCGAATTCGGATAGGACATCATGCATCACAGCCAGATCCACAGCGACATCCGCAAGCTGATCGCCGACGGCACCGTGATGCCGGCGCATCCCCTCGCCCTCACCGCCGAGCGCCAGCTCGACCAGACGCATCAGCGCGCGCTGACGCGCTACTACATCGACGCGGGCTCAGGCGGCCTTGCGGTCGGCGTGCACACCACCCAATTCGCGATCCGCGACGTCGGCCTCTACCGCCCCGTGCTCGAGCTTGCCGCCGAGACCGCAGCCAACTGGACCAAGCGTGCGCTGGCAATGGTCGCAGGCCTTGCCGGCCCAACCAGCCAGGCAACCGCCGAAGCCCGCACCGCGCGCGACATCGGCTATCACGCCGGCCTGCTCAGCCTCGCCGCGATGAAGAGCGCCTCCGAGGACGAGATCATTGCCCACTGCACGGCGGTCGCCGCCGAAATCCCGCTGATCGGCTTCTATCTTCAGCCGGCCGTCGGCGGGGTCGTCCTGTCGAGCCGTTTCTGGCAGCGCTTCGCCTCGATCGACAATGTCATCGCCATCAAGATCGCGCCTTTCAACCGTTACCGGACCCTCGATGTGCTGCGCGGCGTCGCGGCGGCCGGCGCGCTCGACCGCGTCGCGCTCTACACCGGCAATGACGATCACATCCTGCTCGACCTGATGCTGCCGTTCGACCTTCGCGAGAACGGCAGCACCACGCGGACCTATTTCAAAGGCGGCCTGCTCGGCCATTGGTCGGTTTGGACCGCGAGCGCGATCAAGCAGTTCGAGCGTTGCAAGGCAACGCGGCACAAGGACAGCGTACCCGCGGACCTGCTCGCGCTTGATGCCCGCGTCACCGACTGCAACAGCGCTTTCTTCGACGTCGCCAATAATTTTCACGGCTGCATCGCAGGCTGCCATGAAGTTCTGAGGCGCCAGGGCCTGATGAAAGGTCTGTGGTGCCTCGATCCGAACGAAGGCCTCAGCCCCGGCCAGAAGGAGGAGATCGATCGCGTCACCCGTGAGCACGCCGACCTCAGCGACGATGCCTTCGTCGCCGCCAACCTGAATAAATGGCTGGCATGAGCTCGGCCCCCTTCATCAGCCTGCAAGGCGTCCGCAAGGTCTATCGCAGCGGCGGCGCCGAGTTTCTCGCGGTGTCCGACGTCACCATGGACGTGCAGGAGGGTGAGCTGGTCTCACTGGTCGGCCCGTCCGGCTGCGGCAAGACCACGGTGATGAAGATCCTGGCCGGCCTGCACGACGCCGACGGCGGCACCGTGACGATCGGCAACGCGAAGAGCCCGTTCGACCCGACCCGCGACGTCGGCATGGTGTTTCAGCAGGCGCTGCTCCTGAAGTGGCGCACCATTCTGGACAACGTGCTATTGCCGGCCGAGATCGTCGGCCTGCCCATGAAGGCCGCGCGCGAGCGGGCGCGCGACCTGCTCAACCTGGTCGGGCTCGCTGGCTATGAGCAGAAATATCCGCAGCAGCTCTCCGGCGGCATGCAGCAGCGCACCGCGATCGCGCGCGCCTTCGTCCACGATCCCAAGCTGATCCTGATGGACGAGCCGTTCGGCGCGCTGGATGCGCTGACGCGAGAGCAGATGAATCTGGAAATGCTGCGGATCTGGCGCCAGAGCGGCAAGACCATCATCTTCGTCACGCATTCGATCCAGGAGGCCGTGTTCCTGTCCTCGCATTGCGCCGTGCTGACCGCAGGACCTGCGAAGATGGCCGACTATTTCCCGATCGACCTGCCCTTCCCCCGCGACCTGCCGCTCAAGACCACCGACGCATTCGGTGCCTATGCGCGAAGGATCTATGCGAAGCTTGGATTGGGAGCGGTGTAAGCTGCTCCCTCCGCCGTCATTCCGGGGCGCGACGAAGTCGCGAGCTATGATGCGCAATTGCGCATCTGAGAATCCACCGGGCAACACAACGCGCGGTGAAATGGATTCCGGGCTCGCGCCAAGCGGCGCGCCCCGGAATGACAGTGTCCTTTTGGATCACGCCCGAGAACACCGCGCCCCTGTGCCTGTGCTCAGCTCTTGTTGCGCATCTTGCTGAGCAGGTAATTGTCGTAAAAATTCTCCGCGATCTGCGTATAGAACAGCAGCTCCTTCATATACGCGTCGTGGCTGTCCTTGGTCCGCTTGAACAGCTCGCTCTTGGCGGCGAGCTCGTTCAAATGCTCCTGGGTCGCGTTATAGCAGGCCTCCAGCACCGGTTGCGGGAACGCTTTCAGCTCCGCGCCGTTGGCGAGCAGCCGCTTCAGCGCCGCCGGATTCACGCTGTCGTATTTCTCGAGCATCCAGGCGCCGGCCGCCGCGCCCGCCTGGTTGACGATCGCCTGGTACTGCTTGGGCAGCGAGGCCCATTTCTCGTCGTTGACGATCATGTGCAGCATGGCGCCGCCTTCCCACCAGCCGGGGAAGTAGTAGTACTTGGCGACCTTCTGGAATCCGAGCTTCTCGTCGTCATAGGGACCGACGAACTCGACCGCGTCGATCGTGCCCTTCTCCAGCGCCGGATAGATGTCACCGCCTGCGATCTGCTGCGGAACGACCCCGAGCTTTGCCAGCACATGGCCGCCCATGCCGGCGATGCGGAATTTGAGACCCTTCAGGTCGTCGACGGTCTTGATCTCCTTGCGGAACCAGCCGCCCATCTGGGTGCCGGAATTGCCGCAGAGAATCGCGTGCGCCTTGAACGGTTTCAGCGCCTCATTGGTGAGGTCGGCGCCACCGCCGAAGTGCCACCACGATTCCTGATGGCGATGGTTCATGCCGAAGGGCGCGCCGGTGGCATAGGCCAGCGCAGGCTCCTTGCCGATGTAGAAATAGAGCGGGGTCTGCGCCATCTCCACCGAGGACGTGCTGACGGCATCGAGCGCCTGCAAGCCCGGAACGATCTCGCCGGCGCCAAAGGTCTGGATCTGAAATTTGTTGTCCGTGGCCTCGGCGATATATTTCGCGAAGGTCTGCGCCGTGCCGTAGATGGTGTCGAGCGATTTGGGGAAGCTCGAGGTCAGGCGCCATTTGATCTCGGGCATGCTCTGCGCGATCGCAGGTGCAGCAACCAGCGTCGTCGCGCCGGCGGCCGCGCCGCCCGTGAGAAATGTACGGCGTTTCATGATGGGTTCTCCCTGAAAGCAAGTTTGAAACATATGGGCTTGCGGCAACGGTCTTTGCCGACCGTTTGCCCGTTCCTGGAACGGAGTTCAAGTTGTGAAAGCCTAGCCTATAGCTCCGATGGAGCGCCGCTAGAGCAGCTTCGCGCTCACGAACAGCGCGCGCACGGCGTTGGTCGCCTGCACCGCCAGCATCGCGTTACCGGCCGCGCCTTCAAGGGCCGCGACAGCGTCCTCATGCAGGGAACGGAATTCCATCCACTCGACCGACTTGAAGTTGGTGAGGAATTGATAGGCCTGGCCGACGGTCGCGATCGCCAGCGTGTCACCGTTCAACTTGATCTTGAACGTCGTACGCAGCGGGGTCTCGGAATTCGTTGGATCACTCATGGGCTGCTTCTGGACGATGACGGCTTAACGAACGGGAAACGGCAGCCCCGCCGCAGCAGGCAAATATCAGGAGTTGGTGCTCGCGCGCTGCGAGGCGGTCGCCGATCCGCTCAGGCTCGGCACCACGACGAGGCGATTGAACTCGCCATTGTCGTAAGCTTTGAGGAAACGATCATAGTCCTTGATCGAGACGCAGCCGTTGGAATCGCCGCGCGGTCCCAGCAAGTAGTTGTGCGTGAGCAGACCGACACGGCCAAGCGCGCTGGTGCCTTCGACCGGGGTCATACGCAGCGCACGGACGCCGTGAAAAAGCTTTTCACGCGGCTTCAGGTCGTAGATCGCGGGCGGGGTCGCTCCCACCATCCGCCGGTCGACATGGTCGGGATCGTCCATCAGCGCGCCCAAGCCTGAATGGGCTTCCAGCGCCACGCCGCTCGGCAGGTAAAGCGCCTTGGCCTTGATGTCGTAGACCGCCGTTCGCGAATCGTAGCCGAGGGCGGCGAGATCCGGAGCCCTGCCGAGCAAGCCATCGCCGGGGGTCAGCGAGGCCAGCTTGATCTTGTCGGTGAATTTTTCGAAGAAATTGCGATTATCGGCCCTGGGACCGGTATCGGCATAGGCTTGGCTGGAGGCGATCTGGGCGGCGAGGTCCGCCTGGACCGGCCTCGAGCGCGGCATCGGGACGACGTCGGCGCGATGCGAGGGCCTCCTCTCGTCGACCGCGGTCCGATCGTCATCGGTCAGCATCGAGCGCCAGTCGTCGCCCTGAAGCTTCTGCGCGAGCATCGCCTTGGCATCGCGAAGCTTGAGCTGGACCGCATTCAGGGCGGAACGCTCCAGTGTCCGGAGGCCGAGGTCCCGAGCCGGCGGATTGCCGGACGCCGAAGCGAAACGATCTTCGAAAGACGGCGTATTGCCGGGCGGCAACGCGGCGGAGACCAGCGGGCTCGAAGAGCCCAGATTCGAATCCCCGATGTCCACGACCCAGGCGGCGGCGCCCAGTGCCAGCGCGACGGCGGCAAGAGACAGCAAAACGCGCTCGGCCCGCCCGATTCGGCGGCGCGACAGCAGCCTCTCGGCGTGTCCTGCGTCGGAAACCATCAGATCCCCAAATAACCCCCCGGGGGACCCAACCCCCACCCGGAGACTCTATACCAGCTACCACATTGGGAGCCAAAAGTTAGGCATAATCGCGGCCGGTAAGGGTCCGGAGTGGACATTCCGAGGTATCCAATGACCGATCCTTTCGATCTAGACCGGTTTGTCCGGGCCCAAGACCCGGTCTATCGGGACGTTCAGGGGGAGCTGATCCGAGGGCGGAAGCAGAGCCACTGGATGTGGTTCGTCTTCCCCCAAATCGCAGGCCTCGGCTTCAGCCCCATGTCGCAGCGCTACGCCATCGGCTCCCGCGAGGAGGCGAAGGCCTATCTCGCCCATCCCGTGCTCGGCGCGCGGCTGATCCAATGCACCCGCCTCGTCCTCACCGTTCAGGGGCGGAGCATCAACGCGATCCTCGGCGCGCCCGACGACGCCAAATTCCGCTCGTCGATGACGTTGTTCGGCGCGGTGTCCGATGAGCCCATTTTCGACGAGGCGCTCGCCCGCTATTTCGCAGGCGAGCGCGACACCGCGACGCTGGAGATCCTGTCGAGGCTGGATCGGAATGCCTAGCGCCTGCGATCAACGCCCCTGGAAGACGGCCGCACGACGCTCGATGAAGGATTGAATTCCCTCCTTCGCGTCCGCGCTGCCGAGCACACGGGCGCGCATCTCGGGGATGTAGGCGATCGCCGCCGCCTCGCCGCCTTCGACGTACTTGGCCGCCGCTTCCTTGGTGACCTGGATGCCGAGCGGCGCATTGCGCGCGATGATGTCGGCGAGCGCCATCGCACGCACGATCTGCTCTCCCGGCGGCACGATCTCCTGGACGAGGCCGATCGCATGAGCGCGGTCGGCCGAAAATTCGTCGCACAGGAACAGATGATACATCGCGTCGCCCCAGCCGGCGCGCGACAGGAAACGGAAATGCGCGCCGCCGAGTGGCGCAATGCCGCGCCTGGATTCCATCTGGCAGAAGCGTGAATCCGCTGCGGCCACCACGATATCACCGGCGAGCATCAGCTCGATGCCGACGGTGAAGACGATGCCCTGCACGGCGGTGATAACAGGCTTGCGGCAGCGCTTGGCAAGGCCGAACGGATCGACATTACCTTCCCTGACGTTGCGCTTCTCCGCTGCAGGCCCGAAGAATTTCGGCATGTCGAGACCAGCGGTGAAATCCCTGCCCTCGGCGCAGATCACGCCGACGCGGTAGGCCTCCTTGTCGTGCAGCTCGGTCAGCGCATCGGACAATTGCTCCATCATCACCGGCGTGAACGCGTTCTTCTTCGCGGCATTGTCGATGATGATCTTGAGAACGTGGCCGTGCAGCTCGGTACGAATTTGTCCTTCGCTCATGCGCTTCTCTCCGTGATCGTCATTTGGGTTTTGGTGCACGTCAGGCCGGCAGCTGAACCGCCGCGCGGATTGCCTCGATTCGCTCCGGCGTGAATACGCCGGATTCGAGCAGCTGAAGGATCGAGAGCACGCCGCCCCGCGACCCCCAGCTTCCCTCCTCGATGATCTCGAAATTGACCCACCAGGTCGGCGCCGGTTTCTGCATTCCGCAGGCCTCCGCGAGCCGCGCGAGCACGTTGCGGATCACCTCGGCGCGCACCTCGGCCGGCCAGGCCGCGTTCATCACCGCGATCCTGACGGTGATGATGTCGCGCGGGGTGTCCTGATCGGACAGGAGCTGGCCGCCAACCGCCATGCAGTCGGCTGGAAGTTCATGGAAATGGACCTGGAAGCCCATCCGCGCAGCCGGCACGTGCTGGCCGATCTCGGGCTCGAGCACGGCATCGGTCAGGGTTTCCGCGAGGCAGCGGCGCTGCGTCAGGCTGAGCCGGCCCGGGGGTGCGGTCACGGTGATGATGGTCAAGGGCGCCTCTGGAAAATCTATGACACTCGTCATATTTCAGCACGGCTTGCCTATGTCAAGCGTCATAGTCTAGATGGGGCGCCAACCATGGGACTTCCGATGACCTCCAGCACGCGCGACAAGATGATCGCCGGCGCCGCCGATCTGATGAGCCGCCGCGGCTTGAATGCCACCAGCATGCGCGACGTCGTTCGCCACACGTCGACGCCCCGCGGCTCGATCGGTCACCACTTTCCGGAGGGCAAGCAGCAATTGATCGCCGAAGCCGTGACCTTCGCCGGCAAGGAGGTGTCCATTCCCCTGGAGAGGGTCATGAGCGACCGCGGCGCGATCGGCGGCTTGCGGGCCTTCGTTGCGTCCTGGCGCCGCCGGCTGGAGGCAACCGGCTTCGAGGCCGGGTGTCCGGTGCTCGCCGTTGCCGTCGACCGCTATGTCGGCGAGGCGTCCGACAAGGACGATGAGGCGGCGCAGCAGCACCTGCTCGACCTCGCCGACGGCGTGTTCGCCGAATGGCGGCGGATCATGCGTGCGGCCCTGCTGCGCGAAGGGCTGGCTGCGGAACGCGCGGAACGGCTGGCAACGCTCGTCGTCGCCTCGATCGAAGGCACGGTCGCGATGTGCCGGGCAAACCGTAGCGCAGACGCGCTCGATCAGGTCCAAAAAGAGCTGGAGGCGGTGCTGTTCGCCGCCCTCGCCCCCACCCGCAGATAGATTGGAGACGCATCGTGGACCTTTCCCGACAGCGCGAGCTCGCCCGTCATCTCGCCAAATTGCGCCGCGAGGGCCGGCAACAAAGCGGCCTCGAAGAACGGCTGGTCCCGCCGGATGCAGATACGGCGTACCATGTTGCCAGGATGGTGGAAGAGGAGTTGGGCTGGGTTGTCGTCGGATGGAAGATCGCAGGCATGAAGTCCGGACTCCAGCGCCAGCTTCGCATCTCTTCGCCGATTTATGGGCGGGTGTTCGCGCCTCTGATCAAGAGCTCGCCCGCCAGCGTCGAGCACGCCAGGCAATGCAGCCCGATACCGGAAGTCGAGTACCAGGCGCGCCTCGGCGCCGACCTGCCACCGCGCGCGAAGCCCTATACGGCGGATGAGGTCGGCGACGCCGTCGCCTCGTTGCATCCCGGCATCGAGTTAGCGGAGTGCCGCTTCGTTCACGATGCGGCATTTCCGCCAATGCCGGCGATCATGGCAGACGGCTCTGGATCGGGAACGATCGTGCTCGGGGAGCCTATCGCCGACTGGCGCAACCGCGACATCGCCAATCAGGACGTCGTCCTCAATTGCAATGGCATCGAGAGGCGCCGCGGCTCCGCTGCGGAGGCGATTAACCACCCGCTGGTGCCGCTGGCCTGGCTTGCCAACGAGCTGTCGCGGACAGGCATCGGTCTCAAGGCCGGCCAGACGATCAGCACGGGCACGCTGACCGGCATGCTGCGGCCGAAGGCCGGAGAAACCTACGTTGCCGATTTCGGTGCGCTGGGATCGGTGAGGGCGACCTACAGTTGAGAGGGCGCCATCGGCCGAGAGCGTAAACCCAAGATTAACACGGGCAAACTATCGTCCAGGCAAAATAATTCCCCGTTATTTGCCGGACAGATCATGAAAATCGGTACACTGCTGACCTCTGCCATCGTCTCGCTCTCGACCGTGGGCGGCGGCCTCGCCGTGTACGTCGCCGTGACCAAGTACCAGACGATGGAGCGGATCACGGAAGCCCAAGGCCGGCTCGCGATCGCCCGCGCCGTCAGCGACATCCCGCGCTATCTCAATCCCGAGCGCGGCTTCTCCACCAACATCCTCTTTGGGCCCGCGGCCATCGACCCTGCGCTGCTTGTCGAGCAGGACAAGCTGCGCAAGCAGACCGACGGCGCCCGCGACAAGATGAACGCACTGCGCAAGGAGCTGCCCGGCCCGTTTGACGACGGCACCACCATCGGCAACAGCATCGACGGCATCAATGCGAAGTTCACGGCGTTGCGCGAGGCCATCAACAAGGCGATGGCTGGGCCGGCCGAGGCGCGCAAGGACGCTGCCAAGAAGATCGTCGCCGACAATGCGGTGCTCAACGGTGGCGTGACCGCGCTGCTCAACGAGCAGGTCCGCCGCATGGCGATCCTGAACGGTGACGCCTACCGGCAGGCCAGCTACGCCAACACCGCGATGACGTTGCGCGACGTCGGCGGTTTCAACTCCAGCCTGCACAAGAATCTCGTCGGCGGCAAGAAGCCGGCGACCGACGCCGAGAAGGCCGACATCGGACGCTCGCAGGGCCGCAACGACCAGCTGGTGATGGCGCTGCTGGAACTGCGAGGCAATCCGGCAACTCCGGCCAACGTCGCCGCAGCGCTGGAGAAGTTCAACTCGATCTATGTCGAGGAGTTCGGCCGCGAGCTCAAGCTCGTCAAGGACGGGGCGATCAGCGGCAAGTACGAACACGACATGGATACCTATTATGCCGCCACGCAGCGCGGGCTCAGCACCATCATCGAGGTTCGCGACGCCTTCTACGACAACGCCGAACAGATCCTCTCCGGTGCTTCTTCGTCCGCGCGGACCAGCTTCACCGTCGCGCTTGCAGGCCTTGCCGCCGTGTTGATCGCGAGCGTCGGGCTCATCGTGATGGTTCGCCGCCGCGTCTGCGCTCCGATCGTCAAGCTGACGACGCGGATGTCGCGGCTTGCGGAGGGCGAGGTTGCGGACAGCATCCCCGGCGCCGAGCGCTCCGACGAGATCGGGGCAATGGCCGCGGCCGTGCAGGTCTTCAAGGACAACATGATCCGGGCCGACCGGCTCGCGGCCGAGAAGCAGGCCGAGAGCGACGGCAAGATGCGGCGCGCGCAGGCGCTCGACGAGCTGACCCGCGCATTCGAAGTCAAGGTCACCGAGCTCGTCGGCGGCCTGTCTCGCGCCTCCTCGACCATGGAAAGCACCGCTCAATCGATGACTTCGACGGCGGCCCAGACCAACAGCCAGGCCGCGGTCGTCGCCGCCGCCTCCGAGCAGACCTCGACCAATGTGCAGACCGTCGCCAGCGCCACCGAAGAGCTGACCTCCTCCATCTCCGAGATCGGCCGTCAGGTCGCACAGAGCACCGAGATTGCGGCCCGCGCGGTCGACAACGCGCGCCGCACCGGCGATACCGCCCGTACGCTCGCGGAGGGCGCCCAGAAAATCGGCGACGTCGTCACGCTGATCCAGAGCATCGCCGAGCAGACCAACCTGCTCGCGCTGAACGCGACCATCGAGGCCGCCCGTGCCGGCGATGCCGGCCGCGGCTTTGCGGTGGTTGCTTCCGAAGTGAAGTCGCTGGCGGGCCAGACCGCAAAGGCGACGACCGAAATCTCCGAGCAGATCACGGCGATCCAGACCGCGAGCGACGAAACCGTGGCCGCGATCCGCAACGTCGCCGACGTCATCGGCGAAATCGACCAGATCGGTACCGCGATCGCGGCGGCGATCGAGGAACAGGGCTCGGCCACCAAGGAGATCGCCCGCAGCGTCCAGGAGGCCGCCCGCGGCACCCAGGAGGTCAACACCAACATATCAGGCGTGCAACGCGCGGCCGACGATACGGGCGCCGCCGCGAGGGAAGTTCTGGTCGCCGCCGAGCAGCTCTCGACCCAGTCGCGCGATCTCGCCGGACAGTTCGACCGCTTCCTCGGCGAGGTCAGGGCGGCGTAGCGCGATTCAATACGGCGGCGCCTTGCGCGCCCGCTGGGCTTTCGCCGCTTCGATCCACCACGTCAGGTCATCAGCAAAGCGCGGGAACGAGCGTTCCAGTGCCTTGCCGCCCTCGCCGATCGGCTCGCCGTCCGCGGACAGGGTCTGCGCGATCGGGCCGACGCCGATGGTGCTCGACACCACCACCATGCCCATCTCCGAGAGCGTGCCGTGCCAGGCGGTAGCGGCGCGTGCGCCGGACAGGCGGCCGGCCGAATAGCTCACGATCGCCGCCGGACGCCAGAACCACTCTTCGAGGAAATGGTCGGTGAGATTCTTCAGGCCGGGCTGGATGCCCCAATTGTATTCGCCGGTGACGAAGACGAAGCCGTCGGCGCCGCGGATCTGTCCGGCGAGCTTTTCCAGCGCCTCGGGCGCCGAACCCTCAGGATATTCCTTGTACATGCGATCGAGCATCGGCAGGCCGATCGCCTTTGCGTCGATGAACTCGACGTCCTCGCCGCGGCGGCGCAGACGATCGATGACGAAGTTCGCAAGGCGGATGCCCATGCGATCGGAACGGTACGAACCGTAGAGGACGAGGATGCGATTGCTCATGATGGTCGCATGCTACCACGAAACCGGCGCGCGCAGCGATTTCCTTTGCCGTGGCGTTTCGTGCGTGGGCGGTTCAGTGCGTCGCGCGATAGCTGGCGCGGCGCGGTATGGACCGGCATGCCAGTCCTTCGGCCAGCACCTTCATGTCCTCATGCCGGCCGCTGCGAATCAGCCGCCCGAACTCGTCGGGTGAGAAAGGAAGACTTGGATCATCATCGATCGGGCGCCGCATTCGTGGACCGAAGAACCGCCGAACCAGGCTAGCCAGCCGCCGCATGTCAATTCCCTCGCGCCAGCAACAAACCTCTCAGTCTGCACATTGTTCCTCCCGCACCTCTGAGATTGCAAGAGGTCGCTGAGGACTCCGCACCAAAAAAAATCGCGGAGAATAATCTCCTCTTCGTCGTGCTCGTCGGCAAAACGACGTAGCGTACAAACTCCTGATTGTGCTCGCGGTCCGAGCGCACCGCGTTCGCGGCGAAGCCGTGGTCGGGCTAGCCCATCGCGACGCAGGTCACGATGACTTCGTCCTCCGGAATTCTCCGCGACCTCGCACACGACGTGAACATGCCAGGGCTCGATCTTCATCGACGACGGCGCGCGCTTGGCGCTCTCGATGATGACCTCGATCACCGCACGACCGGTTGCCGAGGCGGCGGGCAAAACCTATGCTAACCCGCAAGCAAGACCAAGAACCCTGGAGGAGCCGCCATGGCCGCGCCACTCGACCCCGTCATCGCCCAGATCATTCCGCTCATGCCGATGCGCGATCTCGCGGTCATGACACCGCAGAGCGCCCGTGATTCCTTGCGCCAACTGGCTGCCTCGCGCGCCGCCATCCCGCCACCGCCGGTCGATCACGTGCAGGATATCAAGGTGAAAGGCGGCGCCGGTCCGCTCGACGCACGGGTCTACCGGGTGGGCACCACGCCCGCGCCGACCGTGGTGTTCTTCCATGGCGGCGGGTGGGTTGCCGGCGATCTCGAAACCCACGACCGGCAGGCGCGCAATCTTGCGATCGAGACCGGCGCGGTCGTCGTCTCCGTTGACTATCGACGCCCGCCCGAGACGCGCTTTCCGGGCGCGTTCGAAGATGCCTTCGCTGCTGCAAGCGACATCTTCACCCGTGTTGCGGAATTTGGTGGCGATGCAAAACACCTCGGCGTTTCCGGCGACAGCGCCGGCGGCAACCTCGCGGCGACTACCGCGATCGCCTGCCGGGACGCCGGCATCAAGCTCGCCGCGCAATTGCTGGTCTATCCCGTGACCGACGTCGTCGGCGCTTATGCCGATGCCCACGAGAACGCACGCTACCCCTCGCGCGCCGAGAATGCCGAGGGCTACTTCCTGACGCGCGCCACGATGGAATGGTTTTGCGGCCACTATCTCGCCGATCCCGCTCACGCCAGCGACTGGCGCGTCTCGCCGCTCCGGACGGCATCCCTCGCCGGTGTCGCCCCTGCGATCGTCACCACCGCCTGGTTCGATCCCCTGCGCGACGAGGGCGCGGCCTATGCGCGGGCACTGGAGGCGGCCGGCGTCCGCGTCAAGCACCACGAAGGTCCCGGCCTCATCCACGGCTATTTCGGCATGGGCGATGCCTCGGATGTCGCGCGCGCCGAGGCACAACGCGCACGCGCCGACTTCAAGGCGCTGCTCACGCGGGGGGTCTGATCTGCTAGGGCCGGTGCGTCCGCTGCGCGCCAGTGTGCCCCCAGGTCTCGTCCCAATCCTGGCCGGCGGCGTCGACGACGCGGCCGTCGGCTTCGAAGAACTTGTTCGGCACCTGGAAGATTGCCAGGATCAGGGCCCCGTCCGGACACCAGGCGGCATGCCGGCTGCCTGCCTCGCGCCAGATGAATTCGCCGGCTTTGCAGGCGATGCCCCGAGCGGGCCCCTCCTTGTCGACGAGCGCGCCTTCGATGACGTAACTCTGCTCGATGCCGACATGCTCGTGGTCGGGCAGCACCGATCCCGGCGCAAAGCGCATCAAGGCGGTCATCAGCCCCGTGCCGCGGTCGAACAGCAGCGTCTTGGCCTCGCAGCCGGGAAAGCGCGTCTTCTGCCAGTCCATGTTTTGCGGCTGAACCAGATGAGAATGCCGGTCGGTGGCTTCCTGGTCCTTCGGGATCGCGGCGTCCATCACGATACTCCTTCCATCTCGACCGCCGGAAGCTAGCAGGATCGTCCGGCTGGGTCAGCGAGCGGTGCAACACGCCGGACGAACGCCGATCGCGCGAAAATCGGCAGGCAAACCGGACGACCGGGCGCCATCCTGCTTGATTGCGCCACGATTCCCGGCTCCAATCCGCCCCGCCATTTCTGGTTCTGGGAGACACTCATGATGAAACGGATTTTCCTCGCTGCGGTCGTCGCCACCTTCGCGGCAGGCTCGGCCTTCGCGCAAGAAACCTGCGAGAGCAAGGCCGTCGGCAAGGACGGCAAGCCGCTGGCCGGCGCCGCCAAGACTTCGTTCCTGAAGAAGTGCAAAGCCGACGCCTGCACGCCCAAGGCCGTCAGCGCCGACGGCAAGCCGCTCGCTGGCGCCGCCAAGAACAGCTTCATGAAGAAGTGCGAAGTCAGCGCGTAAGGCGCTCCTTCCTTAGCGAACAAGACCGCCACGAACTCGTCATGCCCGGGCTTGTCCCCGGGCATCACGGAGGGAGTTAGTCCCGCCTGAACCGATAGTCGAACGCCCCATCCAGCGGCTTGATCCATCCCGCCGTCGGCGCCGGAAAATGCACCGGCAGGATCAACGTGTCGGTGTCCGCAACGGACGCGAAGAATTTTCGCCGTGAGGCCGCCGACTGCTTCGGATCCCAATCGGGCTTCGCCGACCAATCCGGCTCGCGGCACTGGATCTGGTGGTGCATCAGATCGCCGGCGACCACGGCGCGCTGGCCCTTCGACAGAATGTTCACGCAGCAATGGCAGGGCGAATGCCCCGGCGTCGGCGTCAGCGTCACGGTATCGTCGAGCGCGTAATCGTCATCCACCAGCAGCGCCTGCCCCGCTTCGACGATCGGCAGGCAATTGTCGCGAAACACGGTGCCGGGCGGATTGTTGCCCCTGGCATGCTCGGCCTCCCAGGCCGCATACTCGCCCTTGTGGAAGACGTATTTCGCGTTCGGGAACGTCGGCACCCAGCGGCCGTCGCGCAAGGTCGTATTCCAGCCGGTGTGGTCGATATGCAGATGCGTGCAGAACACGTAGTCGATCTGCTCGAAGGCGATGCCGAGCGCGAACAACTCGTTGCGCCAGCGTTCCTTGCCGGGGAAGTCGAACGGCGGCGGATGGCCCTTGTCCTCACCGGTGCAGGTGTCGACCAGAATGGTGTAGCGCGGCGTGCGCACCACGAAGGTCTGATAGGTGATCACCATCAAGCCGCGCGCGGCGTCGAACACCTCCGGCTCCATCGTCGGCAGATGGCGTTTGAACACGCCCTCGTCATAGGCGGGGAAAAAATCCTGCGGCCGCCGCCATGGCCCTTCCCGCTCGATCACCGCGTCGATGGTGATGTCGCCGATTCGGAGTTGTTTCATGGGTGTTCGCTCCCTTTTTTGTGAAAGCGTAGCGAACGGGCTCAGGGCATTCAAGGCGCCGAACGCAAAGAGCTTCGGCGGGCGTGCCGCAAATCAACCTCAAATAGCGGAGAAAATGACGGTGGAATGAGGAATGTCCGGTGGGCAGGAAATTGAAAATAACCGCGGCAATCATGGTTGCCGTCGCAGCTGGCATCTACGTCAACAACGCCAGCCTTCTGGCGCCGCATCCAGACGGCACGCCGGTGCTGCTCGCCCATCGCGGCATCGCGCAGCGTTTCGACGAGCGGGACCTGAAGAACGACACCTGCACGGCCGCGCGGATGTTGCCGCCGGCGCACGATTACCTCGAGAACACGCTGCGCTCGATGCGCGCGAGCTTCGAGGCCGGTGCGGATGTCGTCGAGCTCGACGTGCACCCGACCACCGACGGCGAGTTCGCCGTCTTCCACGACTGGACGCTCGACTGCCGGACCGACGGCAACGGCGTCACACGCGCGCAGAGCATGGCGAAGCTGAAGACGCTCGACATCGGCTACGGCTACACTGCCGACGGCGGCAAGTCCTTCCCGTTCCGCGGCAAGGGGGTCGGCATGATGCCGTCATTGTCGGAGGTGTTCGCCGCCTTCCCCGGCAAGCAACTGCTCATCAACGTGAAGAGCCGGGACCCAGACGAAGGCGACAGACTTGCCGCCGTGCTGAATGCGCTGCCGGCCGAGCGGCGCCGGACCATCATGGTCTATGGCGGCAACGAGCCGATCGAGGCGATCCGTCGCCTTACCCCCGATGTCCGCACGATCTCGCGCGGGGCAATCAAGAGCTGCCTGGCCCGCTATATCGGCTATGGCTGGACCGGCTTGGTCCCGGCAGCCTGCCGCAATGCGATGGTGCTGGTGCCGATCAACGCCGCTCCCTGGCTATGGGGCTGGCCCGATCGTTTCCTCGCACGCATGAACGGCGTCAACAGCGCGGTCTTCGCGCTCGGTCCCTACAGCGGCGGCGAGTTCTCTACAGGCATTGACACGCCGGAAATATTCGCGCGGTTGCCGCAAGGCTATTCCGGCGGCATCTGGACCAACGAGATCGAGGCAATCGCCAAGCTCGCAGGCGGGAGCCGAGATTAGCTCCGCAACCCCGGCGCTTCCTGCCCGGTCCGCGCGACATATTCCGTATAGCCGCCACCGAACTGGTGGATACCCTCCGGCGTCAGCTCCAGCACGCGGTTCGACAGCGTCGCCAGGAAATGCCGGTCATGCGAGACGAACAGCATGGTGCCCTCGAAATCCGACAGCGCGTTGATCAGCATTTCCTTGGTGGCGAGGTCGAGATGGTTGGTCGGCTCGTCCAGCACCAGGAAGTTCGGTGGGTCGAACAGCATCTTGGCCATCACCAGCCGCGCCTTCTCGCCGCCCGACAGCACCCGGCAGCGCTTCTCGACGTCGTCGCCGGAGAAGCCGAAGCAGCCGGCGAGCGCGCGCAAGGAGCCCTGCCCCGCGGTCGGAAACGCGTATTCGAGCGACTGAAACACCGTCTGCTCGCCGTCGAGCAGATCCATCGCGTGCTGGGCGAAATAGCCCATCTTGACGCTGCCGCCGACCGCCACCGTGCCCTCATCAGGCTCGCTCGCGCCCGCAACGAGCTTGAGCAGCGTCGACTTGCCGGCCCCGTTGACGCCCATCACGCACCAGCGCTCCCGACGGCGGATCATGAAATCGAGCCTGTCATAGATGCGCTTCGATCCGTAACCCTTGTGCACGTTCTTGAGCGCGACGACGTCCTCGCCCGAGCGCGGCGCCGGCGGAAAGTCGAATGCGACGCTCTGGCGCCGGCGCGGCGGCTCCACCCGCTCGATCTTGTCGAGCTTCTTGACCCGGCTTTGCACCTGGGCGGCGTGCGAGGCGCGCGCCTTGAAGCGTTCGATGAACTTGATCTCCTTGGCGAGCATCGCCTGCTGGCGCTCGAACTGGGCCTGCTGCTGCTTCTCGTTCTGCGCCCGCTGCTGCTCGTAGAATTCGTAATCGCCGGTGTAGGTCGTGAGCGATCCGGAATCGATCTCGATCACCTTCGAGATCACGCGGTTGATGAACTCGCGGTCATGCGAGGTCATCAGCAGCGTGCCTTCGTAATCGTGCAGGAATTTTTCCAGCCAGATCAGGCTCTCGATATCGAGATGGTTGCTCGGCTCGTCGAGCAACATCACGTCGGGACGCATCAGAAGGATGCGCGCCAGCGCCACGCGCATCTTCCAGCCGCCGGAGAGCTTGCCGACGTCACCGTCCATCATCTCCTGGCTGAAGCCCAGGCCGGACAGCGCCTCGCGCGCGCGGCCGTCGAGCGCATAGCCGTCGAGCTCCTCGAAGCGATGCTGCACCTCGCCATAGCGGGCGATGATCTCCTCCATCCGGTCGGCCTTGTCAGGGTCGGCCATCGCAGCCTCGAGCTCGCGCAGCTCGGCCGCAACCTCGCTGACGGGACCCGCGCCATCCATCACCTCGGCGACGGCGCTGCGGCCGCTCATCTCGCCGACATCCTGGTTGAAATAGCCGATGGTGATGCCGCGATCGGTCGAGACCTGCCCCTCGTCGGGCAATTCCTCGCCGGCGATCATCCGGAACAATGTGGTCTTGCCCGCACCGTTCGGGCCGACAAGGCCGATCTTCTCGCCCTTGTTGAGGGCGGCGGAGGCTTCGATGAACAGGATCTGGTGGCCGGCTTGCTTGCTGACGTTGTCGAGGCGGATCATGGGGTCTTTATGGGGGGATTTTTGCGTTGCAGCGTCATAGGCCATGGCGGGCGCCAGGGGAAGCCCGGCGGGGCACGGATTCCGGCTCGGCAGATGGCCGCGTCGGTCATACTGCGCTGCGACAGGCGCGTGAGTATCCGGCCATGTCGAGCGCGAACGGGACCGCCTGAGACCAACAATGCGACACCGGGGCGCTTGCCGGATGGCGGCAATGTGTCCAAACTCCGATCGAAGTCGCTGGAATGCGGCATACCTCCAGCGGTGATCAACGAAAAGCGCAGGCAAAGCGCGTTCGAACAACAACGCCGCCAGGGAGGACGTCCATGACTGCAAAGTCTGACAAGACCAGAACTACGCGTCGGAAGTTCCTGCTGACCGCCGGCGCGGCCGGCGCTGCCACCATCGCCATGCCGCAAGTCAGCCGGGCGCAAACGGCGACCCTGAAGA
The DNA here is from genome assembly GCF_042263385.1 of Bradyrhizobium tunisiense. NCBI lineage: Bacteria > Pseudomonadati > Pseudomonadota > Alphaproteobacteria > Hyphomicrobiales > Nitrobacteraceae > Bradyrhizobium > Bradyrhizobium tunisiense. The sequence goes on along the minus strand of NZ_JBHLEV010000002.1, from coordinate 635,936 downwards.
TGCAGGGTTCATGGGGCAAGGCCGATGTCTTCAACGAGATGGCCGAAGATTATGTGAAGCGCGTCAACGAGATGGCCGGAGGCCGGTTGCGCATCGACTATCTCGTCGGCGGTTCGGTCGTGCACCCGTTCCAGGTCTTCGATGGCGTTCATGGCGGCCAGCTCGACGCTGCACACACGGTCACGGTCTACTGGTACGGCAAGCACAAGGCCGCCTCGCTGTTCGGGACCGGCCCGGTGTTCGGCTTCAACGCCAACGAAGGCCTCGGCTGGATCCACAACGGCGGCGGCAAGGAGCTGTTCGAGGAGCTCCAGACCAAGATCATGAACGTCAACATCAAGAGCTTCTTCGCCATGCCGATGCCGACCCAGCCGCTCGGCTGGTTCAAGAAGCCGATCACCAGCGACGCCGATCTCAAGGGCTTGAAGTATCGCACGGTGGGCCTGGCCGCCGACCTCTTCCAGGCGATGGGCGCATCCGTCGCCCAGCTACCCGGTGGCGAGATCGTGCCCGCCATGGAGCGCGGCGTGATCGACGGGTTCGAGTTCAACAATCCGACCTCGGACCGGCGTTTCGGCGCGCAGGATGTCGCCAAGAACTACATGATGGGCAGCCATCATCAGGCGACGGAATATTTCGAGATCATGTTCAACCGGACGAAATTCAACGCGCTGCCGAAGGAACAGCAGGCGATCCTGCAATACGCAGCCGAAGCCGTGTCCTCCGCCAACGAATGGAAGGCCATGGATTATTATTCGAAGGACCTGCAGGAGCTGATCAACAAGGACAAGGTCAACGTCCAGCGGACACCGAAGTCGGTGTTCGACGCGCAGATCAAGGCGTGGGACGGTCTGATCGCCCAGCTCGGCTCGGATCCGTTCATGAAGAAGGTCATGGATTCGCAGAAGGACTGGGTGCGCCGCGTGGTTTACTACAACATGAACAACGCGACGGACTACCGCGGCGCCTTCGAGCATCACTTCCCAGGGGTACTCAAGGTCTGAGCGCTATCGCTTCATTCGCGTGAGGCCGTACAGACGGGCGGCGTAGTCGAAGCGCCGCCCACGAATGGAGGGGGACGTCCGGATGTGTCGCTCGCAGCGAGCTCGGCTCGCATGACGAAATTTCTGTTCTTCATCGACGAGCTCAGCACGTGGGTCGGCAAGGCGTTCGCATGGCTGATTCTCGTCCTTACGCTGGCTGTCAGCTACGAGGTGTTCGTGCGCTACGTGCTGCGTGCGCCGACCACCTGGGCCTTCGACATCAGCTACATCACCTATGGCGCGATGTTCCTGATGGCGGGCGCATATACGCTCTCGCGCAACGGCCATGTGCGCGCAGACGTGGTGTACCGCCTCTGGTCACCGCGCACCCAGGCGACGATGGACCTCGTCCTGTACATCCTGTTCTTCCTGCCGGCGATCGCGGCGCTGATGTATTCAGGCTGGAACTACGCCCAGATGTCGGTGCGCTTCCGCGAAGTCAGCATCTTCAGCCCGGCTGGCGTGCCGGTGTTTCCGCTGAAGGCGCTGATCCCTCTCACCGGTTTCCTTCTGTTTCTGCAAGGGTTCGCTGAAATCATTCGCTGTGTGCTGTGCATACGCACCGGCCGATGGCCGCAGCGCCTGCACGACGTGGAAGAGACCGAGAGCCTCATCATCCGCGAACATCAGCAGCATGCGGCTGAGCCGCAGAGCGATAAGGGGCCAGGCGCATGACCGATCCACAACTCGGCATGCTGATGTTGGGACTGTTCATCTTCATCATCATGCTCGGCTTCCCGATCGCGTTCACGCTGATGGCGATGGGCGTCTCGTTCGGCTACTACGCCTATTACACCCCCGGTCAGGACTTCTTCCAGAACCGCATCTTCACGCTTCTGGTGCAGAAGACATTCGAGGTCACAACCAGCGATGTGCTGGTCGCGGTTCCGCTGTTCCTGTTCATGGGTTATTTGATCGAGCGCGCAAACATACTCGACCGCCTGTTCTACTCGCTCCAATTGTCGATGAAGAACGTGCCGGGCGCACTCGCAGTGGCCACCCTGATCACCTGCGCGATGTTCGCCACCGCCACCGGCATTGTCGGCGCGGTCGTCACGCTGATGGGCCTGCTGGCCCTGCCGGCAATGCTGCGCGCAGGTTACGACGTCAAGCTGTCGGCCGGCGTGGTCTGTGCCGGCGGCTGCCTCGGCATTCTGATCCCGCCGAGCATCCTCCTGATCGTCTATGCGGCCACCGCCGGTGTTTCGGCGGTCAAGCTTTATGCGGCTGCTTTCTTTCCGGGGTTCCTGCTGGCCGGGCTCTACGTCCTCTATGCGATGGGGCGCGCGATGATCAATCCAGCGCTCGCGCCGAAGCTGCCGCCCGAGCAGACCAATGTGCCGCTCAGGACGGTGATCTGGGCACTCGCCACATCGTTCCTTCCGCTGGCGGTGCTGATCGTTTCGGTGCTCGGCGCGATCCTGCTCGGGCTGGCGACGCCATCCGAGGCCGCCGCGGTCGGCGCACTCATGAGCATCGTTCTGGCCGCCGCCTATCGTTCGCTCAATTTCACGATGATGCGTGAATCGGTCTATCTGACGGTGCGTGCCACCGCGATGGTCTGTTACCTGTTCATCGGATCGTGGACGTTCTCCGCGGTGTTTGCCGTCCTCGGCGGACAGTCGGTGGTCGAACAGTTTTTCGCCTCAATGAACCTGTCGCCGATCCAGTTCCTGCTGCTGACCCAGGTGATCATCTTCCTGCTCGGCTGGCCGCTGGAATGGACCGAGATCATCATCATCTTCGTGCCGATCTTCCTGCCACTGCTGCCCCAGTACGGCATCGATCCGATCTTCTTCGGCATTCTTGTGGCGCTGAACACGCAGACGGCGTTCAACACGCCGCCGGTCGCGATGGCCGCGTTCTATCTAAAGGGCGTGGCGCCGCCTCAGGTGAAACTGACCGATATCTTCTCCGGCGCGCTTCCCTTTGTCGGCCTGGTCTTCCTCACCATGGCACTGGTCTACATCTTCCCGGGGATCGCATTGTGGCTGCCTAATGCTCTCTATGGATCGCGATGAGCGGCCGCGGCAAACCGCAGAAAGACGGCGCATGAGTCTCAACACGCTCGGACTTACCGAAGCTGCAGCCGGCATCCGCGACGGCCGGTTCAGCTCGGTGGAGCTTGTCGCCGACTGCCTCAGGCGGATCGATGAGGTCGACGGCGATATCCGAGCGTGGGCATTCCTCGATCGCGACCACGCGATGCGGCAGGCCGAGGCTGCCGACGGTCATCGCAAGCAGGGCAAGGCCGTGGGCCCGCTGCACGGCGTGCCGGTGGGCATCAAGGACATCTTCGACACCGGTGACATGCCGACGGAATTCGGATCGGATCTGTGGGCCGGACGCACGCCGCGGCGCGATGCGGCGGCCGTGGCGCGTCTTCGGGCGGCAGGCGCCGTGATCCTCGGCAAGACGGTGACCACCGAGTACGCGTATTACAATCCCGGCAAGACCCGAAATCCCCACAACACCGATCACACGCCCGGCGGATCGTCCTCCGGCTCCGCCGCGGCCATCGCTGCGCTGATGGCGCCGGGCGCCATCGGCTCGCAGACCAACGGTTCGGTGATCCGTCCTGCCGCCTTCTGCGGCGTAGTCGGCTTCAAGCCCACGCATGGCCTCATTCCACGCAGCGGTGCGCTCGAATTGTCGCGCACGCTCGATCATGTCGGCGTGTTTGGGCGCAGCGTCGCGGACGTCGCCCTGCTCGCCGAGGTCATGGTCGGCTTCGACGAGGAGGATCCGGACACAAGACCTGTCGCGAGCCCGCCATTCTCCGCCATTGCGGCGAGCGAGCCGCCGTTACCGCCGCGATTTGCCTTCGTGCGATCTCCGGTCTGGGATCAGGCCGAGCCGGTGACGCGTGAGGCCTTCCCTGAACTTGTCGAGGCTTTGGGCGAGGCTTGCAGCGAGGTCGAGCTTGGCCCGAGCTTCGACGGGGCCATCGATATGCACCGCATCGTCATGGAAGTCGATATGGCGCACAATCTGCGGCGCGACTACCAGCGAGGCGGCGACAAGCTCAGCACGCGTCTACGCCAGGCGATCGAGCGCGGCCGCACACATCTCGCGCTGGATTATTGCAACGCGCTGTCGGGAACTGCGCCGCTCAACCAGGCGCTGGACCAGATCTTTGACGAATACGACGCCATCCTGACGCCCGCTGCGCCTGGCGCGGCGCCGGCAATCGAGACGACCGGCAATCCGAGCTTCTGCACGCTTTGGACCTATCTCGGCGTGCCCGCCATCAGCCTGCCGCTGATGAGCACCGAAGCCGGTCTTCCGCTGGGCGTTCAGCTTGTCGGCCGCCGCGGCAACGACGCCCGCCTCCTGCGCACGGCGCACTGGCTTGTCAGAACGATCGGACGCACCGGTCGCGGCGCTCGGCGCAAGGTACCGGGCACCGGAGCGAAATCGGCTGCCGCTGCGGAACAAAGGAACATGCGATGACCAATGTGATCACCGGACTCATCGGCCTCGCGCTTGTGATGACATTCCTTGGAATTCTGGTGTTTTGGATCAAGGCCATTCCGCTCATCATCATTGTTGTGGGCGTCATGATTCTGGCAGTGATCGATTTCGTGCGATCGCTGCGGGCCAACGGCGAGCTCCGCTGACTGCCGGCTTGGCCGGAGCAGCCAACAAAATCAGGGACATGAAGAAAGTCGCTCGTCACTTCGCGGAGCTTAACATCAATCCATGGCCGCCGTAGTTGGCTGCCCTCTGCGATATGAGGCCCAACCCACAATGTCGCCTTTTCGGTCCAAGTCGGACATCCAGATGTCGACTTGAATGTCGCCTTCCGAGAGCAGACGCGACGGAATTAGCAGTAACCTACGCCCTTCGCATCAGCTTGAGCGACGCCGCAAGCCGCAAGCTGCGCTTGCCGGCCAGCGCGATGCCTTCGAGTTCGCCGCTGTCGGCCGTGCAGGTCCCGGAGAACCCGATCCCGACCTCGAAGCCGCCAAAGACGGGGTTTTCGCCCTTCGCAGGCGTGTGCTCCTGGTTCAGCATTTCGCCCTTCCAACGGCCGTCCGCCGAGGAATAGGAGCCGAGATAATAGAAGAACGCATCGCCCCCGAGGATGCGGCCGTCGATCAGCAGCATCACGCCGGAGAGGCTGGCCTGGACACCATCGAGCGCGCGCAGGCCCATTCCATAGAGTCCATTGGCGATGCCGCCCTGCCCGATCGTGCCGCGCGGCGGCAGCGCCCCGTCATCGAGCCGCGTGAGATTGGCCCAGAAAGGGGCACCCGGCATCGTGTTCGCACCGCCCTGAAGACGGATCTCGTTGCCGATCAGCCGGCCCCGCGCGCCGATCGTGGCGACATCGGCTCCCATCAGCGGCTTGTAGTTGGGATCGAGGTTGTGCCGCTCGGTGATGACCTCGGCGACGATCTCGCCGCCCTGCTCGGCATAGGTGCCGAGATGCGCGAAGCCCGAATTGCCGCCGAGCATCTTGCCGTCATGCAGGCACATGATGCTGCGCCCGAACGCATCGTTGACGCCGTATTCAACTTTATAGAGCCCGTCCAGCAACGTCTTGAACCCGCAAAATCGGAAAACAATCGGGGGGCTAACTAGCATCGACACCGCGCTGAAGCCACCCTGCTTTTCCGCGCAGGACCACTCGCAGGATGCTTGCTGCCACGAGGCCTCGTGTCCCTGTTTTGCCCGGCGCGTCAAGAACAGTTCGACAAATCCGCAACCCGGAGCAGGTCCAGGCAGCCGTGTCGGCAGCTTTACTCCCGTGGAATTTCAACCACTTGGCTACTGTGCATGGGGTTGTTTTTCGACTTTTTGTGTCCGGCTCGGCCGAAAGGACGCTGACCATCAGCGTCCGCTCGAACCCGCCGAGGCCGCGGCGCGACCAAGCGGCATGAATGAGCCGCAGCCATCTGCCGAAGACGAACTCAGCGCAATCATCGCCAGGGCCGCGAAGCAGCCGCTGCTCGATGCCGCCTACGAGCTCTGGCGTCAGCGCAATCGCCTGGAGGCGATCGAAGACCGTCCCACCGACGAAGAGGTCCGCGTCAACCGCACCCTCGCGATGGAGCCGTTCGGCGTCCGGTACCGTTACAAGCGCGAGCACGCCCATGAAGGACCGATGTTCCGCTATGTGAAGCGCGCCCATCCCAGCGCCGACGATCAGGCTATCAGGCAGGCCATCATCACCGCCGTCAAATTCGAAGATGCCTACAACAAGCACTTCGACTGGAACGGCGATTTTGGGAATTGCGTGGTGCGTGCGGTGGCGCAGGCGGCGCGAGAATATCCGCACTATCTCGAGACCACCTATCGCGACGCCCGCAACGATCTCGCCTATTACATGAAGTGATCAGAAGCACAGCGTGGTGACGAGCTTGCCCTGCTTGTCCTTGATCGCATAGGGACAGCGAATGCGCTCCAGTGCTTTCTTGGCGTCGTCGTCGCCGAGCGCCGCGGCCCGCTCGTAATAGGCCTTCGCGGCATCCTTGTCCTTCGGTCCGCCGCGGCCTTCCTGGGCGAAGGCACCCATCCGCTCCAGCGCACCGGGGTGGTTCTGCGCGGCCGCCTTCTCGAACAGCGCGCGCGCCGCGGCGTCGTCCTTCGTGCCGCCTGCACCTTCGGAGAGCATCAGGCCGAGCTGGTACTGCGCCTCCGCGTTGGTCTCGGCGGCCTTGCCGAGCAGCGCGCGCGCCTGGGCGGGATCGGCCGGCGCAGCGCCACCTGCGCCGCCGAGCGCAGCGAGATTGCTGATGCCGCGGGGGTTGCCTGATTGCGCGGCCTTCTCGAACAGCTTCCGCGCTTGCGCCTCGTCCTTGGCGATACCGGAGCCCGTGCCATAGGCAACGCCGAGCTCGACCATGGCCGCACTCGATCCCTTGTCGGCCGCCTTGCGCCAGGCGGCGATCGCCTCTGCCGTCTGCCGGTTGGCCGCATAGGCGCGGCCAAGTGCGAACATCGCTCGGCGCGATGACGGCGCGGCCTGTCTGCAGAACTTGATCGCGGTCGCGACGTCGGAGGATGCGATCTCGCTCACGCCCCTCACGTCGGCCGGCTTGTCGGGATCGCTGGGATCGGCCGCCACGCGATCGCACAGAACGAGATCGGCCGATTGCGCCTGCGCCGTCAGGGGCGCGGCGAGCACAAAGAGGATGGCAAGCAGATAAGTCCGCATGGACATGACGTTGCGTCTCCACTCCGGAAAATTCAAGGCTCGAGTCCCGATTGGCGCAGGACGGGCACGACCTCCGGCGATGCCAAATAGCGCAGCAGGCGGTCGGCGCCGGCGGCATTTAGTGCGTTCGCCATGCGGCCGGCGGAGAACACGGCCGGTGTCTGCAAGTCATGCGGGACCGGTCCGACCACATCGATGCCTTCGACCTGCTTCAGCTCGCTGATCTGCTGCACGGCGAGATCGGCCTGGCCGCTGACGAGGCGCAGCGCCGTAAAGCCCTGCTCCACGATGGTGGCCTTGGCGTTGATCTCGGCGGCGATCCCCATCCGCACGATCAGCTTTGCGAAATACACGCCGCTTGCGCCGAGCCGCGAATAGGCAACCGACCGCGCAGCGAGCAGCGTCTTGCGCAGCGCGGCTTCGCTTGTGATGTCCGGATGCGCCTGCCCTGCCCGCACTGCGATGCCGACGAAGGAGCGCGCGAGATCAACCGCGCTCGCGGCGACCACGCGGCCTTCATCGATCATCTCGTCGAGCCCCTCGCGCGTGAGGATGACGAGGTCGGCCGCCTCGCCGCCGCGCAACCGCTCGAGCAGCGCCAGGGTCGGCGCGAAATCGCTGTCAACGTGAACGCCGCTGGCGGCCTCGAAGGCGGAGGACAGGCTGCCCATCGCCCCCATCAGACCGAGCGTCGAGAGCATGCGAACGTTGTCCATGAGCCATTTCCGTCGCGATCAGGCGCGGTGCATCAGCTTGAGCGTCGCGGTCAGGCGCAGGCTGCGCTTGCCGGCGAGCGCAGTCGCCTCCAGCACCGCCTCTTCCGCGTCGTAGCTGCCGGAGAAGCCGATGCCGACCTCGTGGCCGCCGAAGATCGGGTCGTCCTTGGCCGGCGTGTGTTCCTGGTTGAGGATCTGCCCCTTCCAGCGGCCCTTCGCGGCGGTGTAGCTGCCGAGATAGTAGAACGCGGCATCGCCGCCGAGGATGCGCCCCTGATTGAGCAGCATCACGCCGGTGAGCCCGCCGTCGAGACCGTCGAGCATACGCAGGTGAATCGAGTAGAGACCATCGGCAATGCCGGCTTCGCCGACGCCGCCGGCGATCGGCGCTTCGTCTTCCGTGATCGGCGTCATCAGCGACTGGAAGGGCACGCCAGGCACCTCCTTGAGCTCGCCCTTGAAGCGATAGAGATCGCCGTCGGCCCAGCCCTTCGCGATCAAGGTCGCATCGTCGGTGCCGGCCATGGCGCGGTAGTTCGGATCCGGGTTGTGGCGGACGGTCTTGATCACGACGTCGACGCCGCTTTCGGTCTTGTCGTAGGTGCCGATATGGGCGAAGGCCGAATTGCCGCCGAGCATCTTGCCGTTGGCGGCATGCATCACGCTCCGGCCGACAGTGTCGCCGAGCTGAAATCTGACCTTGTAGAAACCTTCAATCACCAGCCGTGTCCCCGGCCCAGCGCGCATCCGAGTCCACTCTATCCCGCATTCAGACGCGATGGACAAGCTTCGCGCCGGCCGAGATCGGCGGGCCGCAGGACCGGCTGTCATCCAGACGCAAAAATCCGCCGGAGCCTTGCGGCTCCGGCGGATTGAAACCAACCCGGGCCAGCCCCCCAGCCCGGGCCGGGAGGATCTTAGGCCGCGGCCTTCTTGTCTGCCGGCACGGACGCGATCGTCTTCAGGATCTGCGAAGCGATCTGGTATGGGTCGCCCTGCGAGTTCGGACGGCGGTCTTCCAGATAGCCCTTGTAGCCGTTGTTGACGAAGGAGTGCGGAACGCGGATCGAGGCACCGCGGTCGGCAACGCCGTAGCTGAACTTGTTCCACGGCGCGGTCTCGTGCTTGCCGGTCAGACGCTTGTCGTTGTCCGGGCCGTAGACGGCGATGTGGTCCATCAGGTTCTTGTCGAAGGCGGCCATCAGGGCTTCGAAATATTCCTTGCCGCCGACGGTGCGCATGTACTCGGTCGAGAAGTTGGCGTGCATGCCCGAGCCGTTCCAGTCGGTGTCGCCGAGCGGCTTGCAGTGGAACTCGATATCGATGCCGTACTTCTCGGTGAGGCGCAGCATCAGGTAGCGGGCCATCCACATTTCGTCGGCGGCCTTCTTGGAGCCCTTGCCGAAGATCTGGAATTCCCACTGGCCCTTGGCGACTTCCGCGTTGATGCCTTCATGGTTGATGCCGGCAGCCAGGCAGAGGTCGAGATGCTCTTCGACGATCTTGCGGGCGACGTCGCCGACGTTCGAGTAGCCGACGCCCGTGTAGTACGGGCCCTGCGGCGCCGGATAGCCGGAGGACGGGAAGCCGAGCGGGCGGCCGTCCTTGTAGAAGAAGTATTCCTGCTCGAAGCCGAACCAGGCGCCCGCGTCGTCGAGAATGGTGGCGCGCTTGTTGGAGGGGTGCGGGGTCTTGCCGTCCGGCATCATGACTTCGCACATCACGAGCACGCCGTTGGTGCGCGCGGCGTCCGGGAAGACGGCGACAGGCTTCAGCACGCAATCGGAGCTGTGACCTTCGGCCTGCTGGGTGGAGGAGCCATCGAAGCCCCAGAGCGGAAGCTGCTCGAGCGTCGGGAACGACGCAAATTCCTTGATCTGAGTTTTGCCGCGCAAGTTCGGGGTCGGCGTATATCCGTCGAGCCAGATGTACTCGAGCTTATACTTGGTCATTGAGCCTCTCTGTAGATGATGCGAAAGGTCGGGGGGCCCGAGGGCCCCCGAACGTTTTGTACCCGGCCACCATCGGCCGGCCCTTTACAAGCATTTGTCGTGCCAAAAGGACGCAGTACGGCAGGTTTGCCACCGTCGCCGGCGTCTCCTTGCGGCGAGCAGACCACCTCCCGCGATATGCGTCATAGCCGCGCACCTTCGCGTATAGCTGCAACGCGAAAATCCCGGCGAAATCGCCCGATTCTGCAGCAGACGGCACGGTCCTGGAAGTTGCCGATGAAACGCGCATCAACGTCCAGCAATTTTCGCAAAGCGAACCACCCCTGCCTAGCAACCTTTGCAACGGCCTAGGCATTAGCCACCGATAGTGTGCCTTAGGGGATGCAGACCCAGACCTGCCTTCAAATTGGGCGGCAACTGATTTCCTTTTCAGCACTTTCCAATCCGGGGGGCACGGCCGATATGGGGATTCCGGTAACCACAATCGAACGAGTCGGGCGCACCATGGAGGCTGAGGCGCTTCGACCAAGGAGAATCGCAATGATGAACAATGGTCTGAGTCACGGATCGGCAACGATCTATCAATTCCCGGTCGGGGGCCGCGCAGCTCTCGCCGGACGCCGCTATGGCGAGACTCGCCTTCCTGCCGATCACGCCTCGCTTCCGGCGAACGGCTCGATCTGCAGCGACAGCTGGTACCACCAGGACGCGGTCGACGAAGCCAAGCCGAAATGGGATCGCTGATGCCCGTGCTTGGTCTGAAACCGCCGCGCCGGCGGAAGCCTCCGGCGGCAGTTCAAAAAGGGTCGAAACAACGATGTTTCGGCCCTTTTTGATTCTTGCGTGAACGACGCCGTTCAGATCACCGCGCAGGCCGTCGCCGGCCGCTTCAGATGCTCGACCGTGGTGGTCCCGGACTTGATCGCCCCCTGAAATTAGGCCTCAACTAGACCTCAAGGACGCCACCTCGTGCGTCCAATGGAACCATAACCGAAGCCGCTCCCATGCAAGACTCTTCTCTGAGAGACTCCCCTGCCCGCCACCTCGCCCTGCAAGGCGCCAGCAATTTTCGCGATCTCGGCGGCTATCCGACGTCCGATGGCCGCACCACGCGCTGGCGGCACATCTTCCGCTCCAACCATCTCGGCCAGCTCACCGCCACCGATGTCGAGATCGTCCGCGCGCTGGGCGTGCGAAGCGCGTTCGATTTTCGCGGGGTTGAGGAGCGCGCGGCCGGCGTCTGCGTCGTCGACGACATCACGGTGCATTCGCTGCCGATCGAGCCGAGCGTGGTCGCCGCGCTGCGCGCCGAACTCGTCAGGGGCACGCTGACGGGGCCGGTCGCCCTCGAGCTCATGCGCGAATCCTATCGCAACTACGTTCGCCACCACACGCACAGCTTTCGCAACCTGTTCGCCCATCTCCTGGAGGACCGTGCGCCGCTGGTGATCCACTGCACCGCCGGCAAGGACCGCACCGGCTTTGCGAGCGCGCTGATCCTGCATGTGCTCGGCGTGCCCGATGAAATCATCGCCGAGGACTATTTGCTCACCAACCAGCACTACAAGCGCGATGCGACGGCGGCCATCGACCTGCCGGACGACGTGCGCAATGCCATCGGCAGCGTCGAAGCCTCTTACCTTGCCGCGGCTTTCGAAGCGGTCGGCAAGGAGTACGGCGATCTCGAAAGCTATTTGCGCGACGGGCTCAAGCTCGGCACGGCGGAGCGAGCCGCGCTGAAGGCGCGCTATCTGCAATCATAGGCCGCCGCGCCGGGAGAACGATGATGCAAGACAAGGTCCTGATCGTGACAGGGGCACGCGGCGCGCTCGGCAAGGTGGTTGCGGAGGTCGCGCAGTCGCGCGGCGCGCGCGTGGCCAGCATCGATCACGCACCTTCGCAAGTGCCCGCGACGCCGGAAAGCATCGAGATCGGAGGCGTCGACCTGTCCGATGCAATCCAGGCGAAGGCAGCAGTCGATGCGGCAGAAAAGCATTTCGGCCGTCTCGATGCGCTGATCAACATCGCCGGCGGCTTCGCGTTCGAGACCGTCGGCGACGGCGACATCAAGTCCTGGCAGCGCATGTACACGCTCAATGTCCTGACCGCGCTCAACGCGTCACGCGCGGCGCTGCCGCACCTCGCCGCGTCCAAAGCCGGCCGCATCGTGAATATCGGCGCCGTGGGCGCGCTCCAGGCCGGTAGCGGCATGGGGCCTTATGCGGCCTCGAAGGCAGGCGTGCATCGCCTCACCGAGGCGCTGGCCAACGAGTGGAAGGGCAAGGTCACGGTGAACGCGGTGCTGCCGTCGATCATCGACACCAAGGCCAACCGCACCGACATGCCGAAAGCTGACTTCTCCAAATGGGTGACGCCGCAGGAACTCGCCGAGGTCATCCTGTTCCTCGCCAGCGACGCCGCGAGCGGCATCACCGGCGCGCTGATCCCGGTGGGCGGGCGGGTGTGATCAGTCCGGCACCAGCAGCCGCAGATGGCCTTTGAAGCGGATGCTCTGCTTGCCGGCGAGCGCGATGCCTTCGCCATAGGCGGTCTCGTCGGTGTAGGTGCCGCTGAAGCCGATGGTCACGATCTTGCGGCCCCACACCGGACGTTCGTCGAATGAGGGCGAGTGCTCCTCATTGGTCAGTTCGCCCTTCCACTTGCCGCCAGCCGAGGTGTAGCTGCCGTAGGCAAAGAAGAATGAATCGCCACCCCGCATCGTACCGTCGCGCAGGACCATGACGCCCTGATTGCCGCCCTGCACAGCATCGAGCATTTCGATACGGATATGATAGAGCCCGTTCCTGATTGTCATCTTCGTCACGCCCGGCGGTCCCCGCCCGCAGGATAACTGGACCATCCGGCTCCGATCAAATGGTGCAGATCCCCGCGTCCGATCCCGGCTAAACTGCCGACAACTGATTCTCCGATCGGATGTCACCCGGAACTTTTCCCTTGGAAACCGCACTCTACCTGCCCGTCAAACGCTTCCTCGAAGAGCTTGGCTTCACCGTGAAGGGCGAGATCGGTGGCTGCGATCTCGTGGGCCTCAGCGCCGGCGATCCGCCCGTGGTGGTGATCGGCGAGCTCAAGCTCGCCTTCAATCTCGAGCTGATCCTGCAGGCGGTCGATCGCGCATCGGCTGCCGACGAAGTCTGGATCGCGGCGAAGATGTCGATCCGCGGCAAGGGGCGCGAGAGCGATGCGCGTTACCGCAACCTCTGCCGCCGCCTTGGCTTCGGCATGCTGGGTGTCACCGATCGCGGCCAGGTCGAGGTGCTGGTGAAGCCGCCGACTTCTGCGCCGCGCCGCGAGCCGAAGGTTCGTTCGCGCCTCGTCGCCGAGCACCAGCGCCGCCAGGGCGATCCCGTGCTTGGCGGCGGCACCCGCGCGCCGATCATGACGGCCTACCGGCAGCAGGCGCTGGTCTGCGCCTCGGCGCTCGCTGAGGGGCCGCGGCGGGTGGGCGAATTGCGCGAACGCTGTCCCGATGCCGGCAAGATCTTGCTTAACAATGTGTATGGCTGGTTCGAACGGGCCGACCGGGGGATTTACGGACTCACCGAAGCCGGACACGCGGCTCTGAAACGCTGGCCACAGCACCGGGTTGAGGTCGATGCCGGCGTTGCGTCACTTCCATGACACCCGACCGGTGCATAGCTGAGATGCCACACCAATTTCATATTGCAATGCAGCATTAGCGGCACTAGGTATCCCGGCATCAAACGAGGCCGTTATGAACGCAGACTGGAATACCAAATATGGCACGCGGCGCGTCCGCCATGATCCGCCCACCCTGGACGAGGCGATCTTCGCCGCCATCGGCATCACCGATGATCAGGAGCAGCAGGCCGAGATCGCCGCAGCCTTGATGGGGATGCCGCTCGATGTCGTGCAGGCCGAGGTGAAGAAGCAGGCGCGCACCAACAGCCGCGTCACTGCGACCCGCGTGATCGCCGGTGAACAGGGTGCACAGCGCTCCGTCGTGGTCGAACGCCGCGTCGTCCGCCGCTTCGGCAACGACAAGCGCACGGGCACCTGAGCGCCTGGTTGTCCACCTAATATAAAAGCGGACCGGTTTTCCCGGTCCGCTTTTTTGATTCCGGCCCTGCTCTTTTAAGTCAGGCGGCGCGATTGCCGTACATGCTGGAGATGATCTTCCAGCAAGTCGAGTTGAAGCTGAGAAGAGCGCGCCCGGCCATGAAGGGCGACGCCGCGAGATCGGCGAACTCGGCCTCAGGCGACTTGGCCAGATCAATGGTACCGGTCGATTCCCCGTGGCGGAAAGCCAGATGCGCGCCGAACTTCCTGGCGAGCGCCCGCATGGCGTGGTTCTCGGCGCCCGTGGTGATGCGCAGGCGCTTATAGCCTTTCCAGCGCGCCTCGGCGACCAGGCGGCGGAACAGCACGGTGCCGACACCCTGGCGGCGCGCAGAGGCTTCCACGCTGAAGGCGACTTCGGGCAAAGAACCATCTTCCTCCGGATGCAGTTCGGCCGCACCGCGGACAACGCCGTCGACGATGTAGGCGACGATCACCGTGCCATCCTCGGCACAGCGTGCGGCGTATCGCTCGATGAAGCTGTCGTCGAGAAAACCGTTGAAGCGATCATGCCTGCTTTCGGCATCGAGTCTCAGCAGGTGATCGCGCAGAAGCGGCAATTCTTCCTGCTGGCTCAAGGTCCGCACATAGCCCGGAACGGACGTCATGCGGGTCGTGTCTTCAAGTGCCACGTCAAAAACTCCTCTTGGTGTCCCTCGAGGAGGCGTTCGAATCCCTAGGCCCCCAATATTGTGCATCGCAACATACATTTCAAGTCGGGAACCTGCCCAAGTTTCGGGCATGAGGGGCGACCAATTCGTTAATGAGATCAAGGCCCCGTAGTCATACGAGGACCAGCTGGGTCTGGGTCACCACCGCGACCAGCTTGCCGTCTTCGGTCTCCAGCCGGGTGGTCCAGACCTGGGTCCGGCGGCCACGATGGACCGGGGTTGCAGTCGCAATAACCGTGGTTCCCTCCTTGGCCCCACCAATGAAATTGGTCTTGCTCTCGAGCGTGGTCGTGCCCTTGGCATCGTCAGGCAGGTTGATCACGGTCGCGGCCGCGCCAACGGAATCGGCCAGCGCCATCACGGCCCCGCCATGGATGGTGTGGTGAAGCGTGCAGAGATCGGGCCGGACCGTCATCCGCGCCACCACGCGGTCTTTCTCGGCCTCGACGAACTCGACGCCCTTGAGCTCGGCGAACGGCATCTTCATCGCTTTGAGTTTCTCGAGCTGCGTCATCAGATGTCCTCTCAAAACCTTGTCGTTTCAGCGTGAATTGTTCCGGGCGGCAAGGCAATGACGTCTGAGGTAAAGGCCGTGCTGACATCGGCGCCACAGTGCATGGGCCCTCCCGGTTCCGTCATCCTGAGGCGCGAGCTGCGCGATGCGCACGCCGTACAGAAGGCCTCGAAGGATGAACGGCCGCGATGCAGCCGGGCCGTCGCCCGTCGAGCTCCTCAGCGGCGCATCGGCGCCACCGGGCTCACGCCTCAGGGTGACGGTGATGGATTTTCACGTCACCGCATTCACGACCTGATATTCCGGCCGTCGCCACACCTCGCCTGCGATCACCTCCTCGATGATCTCGGCGGCACGGATGATCTCGCTCTCACCGATATACAGCGGCGTGATCCCGAATCTCATGATGTCGGGCGCGCGAAAATCGCCGATGAGGCCGCGGGCGATCAGCGCCTGCATGGCGGCGTAGCCGCCGCCGAAGGCGAAGGAGACCTGCGAGCCGCGGCGATCGTGCGCGCGCGGGGTGACGAGCTCGAGTTGCGGGCAACGGCGTTCGACCTCCGCAATGAGAAGATCGCCGAGCGCCAGCGAGCGCGCACGCACCTCCGCGATGTCGACACGGTCCCAGATGTCGAGCGAGGCCTCCAGCGCCGCCATCGCCAGCACCGGCGGCGTGCCGACCCGCATTCGCTCGACGCCACCTGCGGCCGCATAGGCAAGCTCGAATGCGAAGGGTTTGGCGTGGCCCATCCACCCCGACAGCGCAGCGCGCGCGCTGTCGGCGTGTCGCGGTGCGACGTAGAGGAAGGCCGGCGAGCCCGGGCCGGCATTGATGTATTTGTAGGTGCACCCCGCAGCGAAATCGGCGCCGCTCCCGGCGAGATCGACCGGCAACGCGCCGGCCGAATGCGCGAGATCCCAGACCGTAACGATGCCGAGTGCATGCGCTTTCGCAGTCAGATGCGCCATGTCGTGGCGGCGGCCGGTGCGGTAGTCGACCTCGGTGATGTAGAGCACCGCCACCTCCTCCGACAGCGCGGATTCGATCTCCTCCGGCGCGACCAGACGCAATTCATGGCCGCGCCCGAGCGTGGCGATCAGGCCTTCGGCCATGTAGAGGTCGGTCGGGAAGTTGCCCGTGTCCGACAGGACGATCTTTCGCGACGCATTCATGTCGAGCGCGGCGGCGAGCGCCTGATAGACCTTGAGCGACAACGTGTCTCCGACCATCACCGAGCCGGCTTCCGCGCCGATCAGCCGCGCGATGCGATCGCCGACATGGCGCGGCTGGGCGTACCAGCCTGCGGTGTTCCAGGCGCGGATCAGCTCATCGCCCCACTCCGTCGTAATGACGCGGTTGACGCGCTCGGCAACGCCGGATGGCAGCGCGCCAAGCGAGTTGCCGTCGAGATAGATCACGCCATCGGGCAAGTGGAACAGAACCTTGGTGTCGTCATAGACGCGATATTTGGTCATGGATATTTCTTGGGCATTTCTACAGAATTGTCCGCACGCGCCAGAGCTCGGGGAACAGCTCCACCTCCAGCATGCGTTTGAGATAACTGACGCCGCCGGTACCGCCGGTTCCGCGCTTGAAGCCGATGACGCGCTCGACCGTCGTCACGTGATTGAAGCGCCAGCGGCGGAAGTAATCCTCGAAGTCGACCAGTTTTTCGGCGAGCTCGTAGAGCATCCAATGCTTCTCCGGTGCCTCGTAGACGACGCGCCAGGCCTGCAGAACGCCTTCGTTGAAGCTGTGGGTCTCGCGGACATCGCGCGCCAACACCGCGGCCGGCATCTCGAGTCCGTTGCGGTCGGCGAGCCGCAGCACTTCGTCATAGAGGCTGGGCGTCGCGAGCTCGGCTTCGAGCAGCTTCGTCGTCTCCACATCGTGCGCGTGCGGCTTGAGCATGGCGCTGTTGCGGTTGCCGAGCAGGAATTCGATCAGCCGGTATTGCCGCGACTGAAAGCCCGAGGATTGTCCGAGCTGCGAGCGGAAGCGCGTATACTCGCTCGGCGTCATCGTGCGCAGCACGTCCCAGGCATTGTTGAGCTGCTCGAAGATCCGCGACATCCGCGCCAGCATCTTCATGGCAGGCTGCACCTCGTCGCTGGCGATGGCGCGGCGCGCGGCGCTGAGCTCGTGGATGGCAAGGCGCATCCACAGCTCCGTGGTCTGATGCTGGATGATGAACAGCATCTCGTCATGCGCTTCGGAGAGCGGATGCTGCGCGCCGAGGATCGCATCCAGCGCCAAATAGTCGCCATAGGACATGCGCCGGGCGAAATCGGTCTCGGCGCCTTCGCTCGTGGGATCGTAATCGCTGGACGTCATGGGCAGGCCCTTTCGAATGATCGTCCCCGGCGTTGCTCAGTCGAGGCCGATCAGGCGCGCGGTGATCGGCGACGACGGATCCTTCAGTCCGTCGATCACGGTAAAATGGTTCAGCCCGGGATCGACGACGAGGCCGGTCGGCACGTCGAATCCGATCCAGATATTTGCCATCAGATCGGACTGGCGGATGAATTCGGGCCGCTCGCCGCCACCGACCCAGGCGGTGACAGGCGAATGCCCGCGCGGCAGATGCAGCGCGGCGCTTTCCAGCGTCGCCTCCTCCATCGTCATGCCGAGCGTCTCGTTCATCTTCGTCTTGAGCAGCGGACGAAGGTCGTGCAGGCCGCTGATCGAGAGCGTGCCTGCGATACGGTTGAAGACGGCAGGCTCGAGCCGGCTGTCGTCACACAGCATGCGCGTGACGAGGTGGCCGCCGGCGGAATGGCCGGCGAGCCGGATCGGCCCTGCGACGAGCGAAGCCGCCTTGCCGATCGCGCCAGTGATCTCGGCGGTGATGTCGCAGATGCTCGCAGCCGGCGTCAACGTGTAACTCGGCAACGCCACCGTCCAGCCGTGTTGGCGCGCACCTTCGGCAAGATCGGTCCATGTCGACTTGTCGAACCGCATCCAATAGCCGCCATGCACGAAGACGACGAGACCCTTGCTGTCACCGTCAGGCAGGATCAGGTCGAGGCGCTGGCGTTCGCCCGGGCCATAGGCGATGTCGGCACGAAAATCCTTCAGCCCGGCACGATAGGCCGCGGCTCGCTCCGTCCACAGTCCTGGCATCTTGTCCGAGCCCGGGATGTGGGCCGAATTGGCATAAGCATCATCCCAATCGCGCATTGTGACTCCACTCGTCCACCGAACCGGCCGCCAGTCTGCCACCGGCGCGGGCGGCATCCTAGTCTTTATTTTAAGCTTAAAGGATTTGGAGAGGCCGATGATTTGCGCACCGGGCGCTTCGGCCGAGGTGCCGCAGGGTGGGCAAAACGGAGCGTGCCCACGCATTTGGCCATGGCGGAGAAAATGGGTGGGCGTGTTGCTTCGCGCCTTTGCCCACCCTGGGGCACCGCGAGATCTTGCTCGCTACGCCTTCTCCACGCCGCACCACTCCGCGATGAACAGCGCCATCGCCTTGGTCGTCTTCTTGAGCGACTCCAGCTCGACGAATTCGTTGAAGCCGTGCATTTCGCCGCCGCTGGCGCCGAAGCACAAGCTTGGGATGCCCTCGTTGAGGCCGTAGAAACGGGTGTCGGTGAGCGCGGTGAAGACGAGATCCTCCGGCACGCCGCCGTAGACCTTGCCGAACGCGCTGGCGAACGCGGCCTCCGGCGCGGCAGCGTCGGTCAGCTCATAGCCTTCCGACAGGAAGCCCGACCACACGATCTCAGGTGGATTGTTGGCGAGGAAACGGTGGTTGCGCGCCGCAGCGGCGACGCAGGCCGTGATTTCCTTCTGGTGATCGGCGATCGACCATCCCGGTAGCACCGCGATCCGGCAATCGACGTCGCACCAGGCCGGCACGCTGGAAGCCCAGTCGCCACCCTTGATGATGCCGGGGTTAAAGTTGATCGGATGGTTCAATGTCTTGAAGTGCCGATCGGCTTTCGCACGCTCGTTCCATTCGATCTCGAGTTTTTGCAGCGCCTGGATCAAATGGTACGCCGCCATGATCGCATTCGCCCCGGAGCCGGCGAAGGCCACGTGAGTCGGATGGCCCTTCACGCGCAGGCGGAACCAGATCACGCCGACCTGCGAGCGCACCATCTTGCCGCCGGTCGGCTCCGGAATGAAGCAGGCCTCGGCACGGTAGCCGCGCTGCAGCGTCGAAAGCGCACCGACGCCGGTGCTCTCTTCCTCGATCACGGATTGAAAATGGATCCGCGCCGTCGGCTTGAAGCCCGCAGCCTTGATTGCGTCCAGCGCATAGAGCGCGCCGATGGTCCCCGACTTCATGTCGCACGCGCCGCGGCCGAACATCTTGCCGTCCTTGACGACGGGCGAAAACGGCGGCGTGTCCCATAATTCCAGCGGCCCGGCCGGCACTACATCGCAGTGCCCCTGGAGGATCAGCGATTTGCCGCCGTTCGTTTGCGGGCGGTAGGTCCCCACCACCGAGCGCGCCCTGGAGAAATCATGCTCGATCGGGCCGAAGCCGCGCAGATCCTTGAGGTCGTCGACGTTGATGTGCCAATCGTCGACCTCATAGCCACGCTCGCGCAGGAGGTCGCCTATCATGTCCTGGCACGGCCCCTCCGCCCCTCGTGTCGAAGGGATCGCGACGAAATCGCGTGTGGTGGCAAGCTGGGCTTCGAAGCCGACGTCGACGGCGTCGAGAATCCTCTGCTGCATTTCGGCATTCATCAGGCAACTCCAGGCATTCCAATGGTCCCAAGGAGTGCGCAAACTAGCCGATTTCAGCCGTTCGGGTACTCCACAAAATAAGCATCCCGCAATGCATCTTCGAGCAGCCGGCCCTCGGAATAGCCACTCAATGTCGCCGGGCGCGTGACGTCGTCGAGCAGGCGCGGGCACGGTTCCGGCGTGCCGATCACGGTGCGCACCGGGATGCGTTCGGCATAGATCGGCAAGGCATAGTCCTCGTCGTCGTCAGCGACGCCCTTGGCGCGGATCTTGGCCGAGGCTTCCTCGATCTCCATGGCAATGAAGGACGTCGCCTTGATCTCCTGCGTGGTACTCGCCCTGAGGCCGGCGGTGCGGTCCGGGAAGAAGCGGTCGACCATCGCGATGACCGCGCGTTCCTTCTCCGCGGGATCGGTGACGAGATAGGCGGTGCCGAACGCCATCACCGCCCGGTAGTCGGCGGAGTGGTTGAATCCGCAGCGCGCCAGCACGAGGCTGTCGAGATGGGCGACCGTGAGACACACGCGCTCGCCTTTGGTCTGATTGCGGAGCATCCGGCTGGCGCTCGAGCCGTGCCAGTACAGCTTCGTGCCCTCGCGCCAGAAGAAGGTCGGCGTGCAATAGGGCTGGCCGTCAATGGCGTAGGAGACGTGGCAGAGCATCGAGGAATCCAGGATGCGATGGACGGTTTCGTGATCATAGAAGCCGCGGTCGTGACGGCGCTTCACCTGGTTGCGCGCCGATGTCGGATAGGAATTCGGGGTCTCGGTCTGGCTCACGACGGCTCCTGCTCGGATTGAAAGACTCTGGGAGCAGTTGTAGCGGAGCATTTGGTCTGCGATAGTTCCAATTCCATGCAAAAAATTCCGACCAATTCGCTCCCCTCTCCGGCCAGGACCGAGCTGCCGCTCGACCTCGCCGGCCCGCACGTCACGCCGGGCGCCTCCGCCGCGCACCGGCTCTATCAGGCGCTGTGCGAGATGATCGTCTCCGGCCTCGTCAAGCCCGGCGAGGCGCTGCCGCCGTCACGCACGCTGGCCAGGCAGACCGGCTTTCGGCGCAATGCCGTCGTCGCCGCCTATGAGCGCCTGATCGCCGATGGCTTTGCCGAGGCCACCGTTGGCTCCGGAACGTTCGTCGCCGCGCGCATCCCCGCGCGTGCGGCCGAGCCGACCAGGCCGAGGGCGGCTGTCGCAACGCCCGGGCAAGGCGCGTTCGCACTCGGCTGCACGCATGTCGACGAACGCGCGGTGCAGCGCTTCCGCGCCTTCGTCGGTCGCCGCATGCGCGCCTTCGGCGCCGAGCACCTTCACTATGGCGATCCACGCGGCAGCCGTGAGCTGCGCGAGGCAATCGCCGATCATTTGTTGTCGGCGCGCGGGCTGCGCTGCGATCCCGACCAGATCATGCTGACGTCGGGCACCCTGCACGCCCTGCGCATCGTGCTGAGCGCGATCCTCAAAGCGGGCGACCAGGTCTGGTGCGAGGACCCCGGCTATCCCGCCGCGCGCAACACTGTCGCGCATTGCGGCTATCGCGCCGTGCCCATTCCCGTCGATGTGCACGGCATGCGCGTCGCCAAGGGCCGCGCCGCAGCGCCGTCGGCGCGAGCAGCCTATGTCACGCCGTCGCACCAGTTTCCGCTGGGCGTGCAGATGTCGATGCCGCGGCGGCTCGAGCTGCTGGACTGGGCCAGGCAAGCCGGTGCTTTCGTGCTGGAGGACGACTACGACAGCGAGTTTCGCTACGACGGCGCACCGCTGATGTCGCTCGCCGGCATTGATCGTCTCCAGCGCGTGATCTACCTGGGCACCTTTGCCAAGACGCTGTTTCCAGGTCTGCGCATCGGTTATTGCGCTCTGCCCGAACGCCTGATCACGGACGTAACGGCCGCGCGCGCGGCGCTCGACCGCTTCCCCGGAACGCTGATGGAAGGCGCGGTGGCCGACATGCTCAATTCGGGCGCGTTCGCCGCAAACCTCAAGCGCGTCCGCAAGCTCTACCGAGAGGCGCGGGACGTGCTGGCCGAAACACTGGAAGCCGCATCCGATGGCGCGCTATCGGTGCCGGTGCCGTCACAAGGCCTGCATCTGGTCGCCCGGTTCGATCCCTCGGTCGACCTGTCGGTGGCCGCGCGGGCAAAGCAGGCCGCCGGCGCGGAAGGCTGGCTGTTGGCGGATACCTATTCGCGCGCGCGCCCTCTGCCAGGCTTCGTGCTGGGATTTTCAGGGCATGCAGTTCCACAGCTCGTGGCATCTGCCGAACGGCTCGCGCGGGAATCAGGGTCGGCCCTGCGCGCGAAAAGCAGGTCGGTTCGGCCGGCATAACCAAGCTTCACTATCAGAATCGCTGACCGCTCCCTACATTGCCTCGCAGCTTTCGGGAGCCTTCATGATGTCACTCCGCCGCGCGACCTGCCTCTCGCTCCTGGTTTCCCTCGCGCTCGCCTCGACGGCGCGCGCCGCCACCATCGGGCGTGAGCAGGACATCGTGGATCTGAAGCTCGGCCAGCGCGTGCTGGTGGATGACGGAACCTGTCCCGCGGGACAAGTCAGGGAAGTGCGCGGCGCAAGGATGACCGACAAGGGCGTCTCGCGCACGAGCTCCTGCGTGCCGCGGCACGGGCCGAAAATAAAATGATGGCCTGAGAAGCTACTTCGCTGGATCGAACATGCACTGCAAGGTCGGCTTGGCGATCTTCGTGAAGGTCGGGCCAATCTCGCCCTGCTTTGAGACCGGAACCCAGTCGGTTTCGATGGTGGGCACACCGGTCTCGCTGATGCCACGCAACAGCGCTTCGCGCAGGTCGCGGTCCTCGACGGCGGCCGCGGCGTGATCGTGCAAGCAGCCGCAGACTTGCTCCGGGTGCTCCCAGCGCCCGGTCATGTGCGGCGCGCACTGGCGCACGAATTCGCTGCGGGGATCCGGCAACCTCGTGGGCGCGCGCACCTGCGCCTGAGCGGCAGTGATCGCGAGAACAGAGACGAATACAGCGGCGCAAAATCGGACGATCATGAAGGCCTTTATCGGCTGAATCTCTTGTTGTCGATCAGAAGCGCGCTGCAACCACGATCGGCTGCGACGTCGCGGTGATGACCGGCGAGCCGCTGTACTGGAAGGTGCCGACGCCGGGCAGATTGCCGTCCGGCGAGCCCGCGAACGAGGAACCCGCAACCACGAAAGCGAAAGCAAGGATGAAGCTGAGCGTGCGCATGGTCTTGTCTCCGAATTCCGTGGCCGGCGGTGCGCCGTTCGTCGTTGTGAAGCTGATAACCATGGGCGGTTTCGCCCGTGATGCGCCAAACGCGCAAAATGGTTTCATCTTGCGTGAGAATTGTTTCGTCCGGTCCTAGCCGACGACACAATTCTCCGAAAATACCAATCATTTCAGGAAGGTCTCGCCGGAGATCAAGGTGGCCTGCCAAGTTCCGGCACCGGTACGCGAACACACCCGACGCAGCCGCCGTCATGCTCCCGCCTCACGCGCTTCACACGCATTTTACGTTTTTCTGCTGAAGAGGCTGGCAAACGAAGGCTGGGTCTTATCGAACCGGGGGCGCGTTCGCTGCGACCCAAGCCATCGAAACCTGGACGCCCGGAGCACCGGGCGCGTTGACTTGAGGATGGCCATTATGGTGGCGCAAGATCGCGCAACGCCGCGCGAGGCGGACCAACGGACGGAGAGCGGAGATCGACGACCCAGTCGCGTCGCCTCAGCCGGCGCGATGTCGCTGCAATCTGGCCGCGGCTTTGAGGCCGCGCCACAGGCATTCGTGCGGCTGACCGGCTCGCATCTCGTCAAACCCTAGGCCAGCCGCGCCTCTATCACTGGCGAAAGCGCGTCAGTGCGTGAAGAACTCGCCGCACTTCTGGACGTTTGCGTCCGCCGGTCCCCACGGCATGATCGGCACGGTCGAGGTCGAGTTCTTCGGCGAGCCTTCGATCAGCCTGTCCGAATAGACCATGTAGACCAGCACGTTGCGCTTGGCGTCGCAGCCGCGGACAATCTGCATCTTCTTGAAGAACAGCGAACGGCGCTGACGGAACATGTCGTCGCCCTGCTCCATCTTGTTCTTGAACTTGATCGGGCCGACCTGGCGGCAGGCCAGTGAGATGTCCGAGACCTCCTCGGCAAGGCCCAGCCAACCCTTGAAGCCTCCCTTCTCCGGCACCGTGAAATGACAGGCGACGCCCTCGACTTCGGGATCGTCGAGACCATAGGTCGCAAGCTTGTCGTTCGGGCTCATCCATTTGAAAACGGTGGAGCGGCGGAAGATCAGATCGGGCTCGTCGGCAGCTTGGACGGACGCCGCCGGCACAGCCAAGGCCAGGAGGAATAAGGCAAGCCCTTTCAAGCGGATGCCGGCAAGACCAGGGAAACGAGATGACATGAAGTTCTCCGGTAACAAGTCCGTGCAATGTAGGAACGCGTCCGCCCGACAGGAAGACGACAGGCAGCCGGCGGTGGCCGCTGTTTACCGCTCTGTGAGGCTTTTTTGCTACGTCTTGAACAAAAGTAGCTGACGGCAGAACCGCGCTGCTGGTGAACGCGTATCCCCTTTGCGAGACTAACGTCTGATTTGGATTATGGATTCGAGGATGTTCAGCGTGAACGGGTCGGGTTTTTCTGCCAAGCCGGCGCGGCTTTGGCAGGTCGCCATCTTGACGGCGGCGGGTGCAATCGGCGCGACCAGCCAGGCAGACGCGGCCTATTATTATTGGACGGATTATTCCGACGGATCCTATTACGCCCGGCAGAGCCGGCATCCCGAGATACAGCGCCAGAAGCCCCAGAAGCGTGGCGCGGCCGGCAAGAAAGACGCTGTCGCCGAGAAGGAAGCCGGCACCAAGCCACAAGGGCCATTGGTCATCGTCGTCTCGATCGACCGACAGAAGGTGACGGTCTACGACACCAAAGGCCTGTTTGCGGAATCTCCGGTGTCGACAGGCATGAAGGGCCATTCGACGCCGATGGGTGTGTTCAGCGTCATCCAGAAGCACAAATTCCACCGCTCCAACATCTATAGCGGCGCGCCGATGCCGTACATGCAACGGATCACCTGGTCCGGGGTCGCCATGCATGCCGGCGCGTTGCCAGGCTATCCGGCCTCGCATGGCTGCATCCGCATGCCGATGGCGTTCGCGATGAAGATGTGGAATTGGACCAGGATGGGCGCGCGCGTCATCGTCGCACCCGGCGAGGTGACGCCGCACAGCTTCTCCCATCCCCTGCTCGCCTCCGTGCGCGTGCCGCCGCAGCCTGTCGCCAACCTAGAGCCGCAGACCAATGTGGGCGACAAGGCAGACAAGGGCGCCGCGCAAACCAAAGCCACCGAGATCAAGCCTGTCGAAACCAAGACCGCCAGCGCCGACAGCGTGGTCGAGCTACGCACCTCCGTCGGCCATGCCGTGATGTCGGATGTGACCACGGGGAATGCGGCCGCCCACGAGGAAGCCGCCGACAAGGTCAGGACGGCTGAGGCAACCGACGCGACCAAGCCGCAGTCGGCAGATGCCGCCAAGCCGGCCAACGAGGACAAGCCCGCCGACAAGGCCGAGCCGATCAGGACGGAAGCGGCGGGCTCCGCGAAGACGCCAGATGTACCGGCACCTGCGCTCGCCGCCCCGCCCGATGCGAAGAAGGACGAGAGCCGCATGGCCGAGCCGGCGCCGGCCGCGAAGCCGGAGGCACCCAAGCGGGCCGGCCAGATCGCCGTCTTCATCAGCCGCAAGGATTCCAAGCTCTACGTGCGGCAGAATTTTGCGCCGCTGTTCGAGGTGCCGGTCACGATCGCCCCAAGCGACCGGCCGCTCGGCACGCATATCTTCACCGCTGAACTCGACAAGATCGATACCAATGCGCTGCGTTGGTCGGTGGTGTCTCTGCCCGTCTCCGCCCGTTCCGCGGCACGCGAGGACGATGGCCGCCTCACGCGCGGCCAGCGCGGCGCTGCCGTGATCCCCGTCGCCGCCAAGCCCGTGACTGCCAAGCCGGTGGTCACGCCGGACAGCCCGGCTGCAGCCCTCGACCGCATCTCGATCCCCGCCGACACCATGGCGAAGATCAACGAGATGCTGACCACTGGCGGCTCGATCATCATCTCCGACCAGGGCATCAACCAGGGCGAGACCGGCGAAGGCACCGACTTCATAGTGCGCCTCTATTAGGCCCGCTCGCCCCGCCAGATAACGCGGTGTTGACGAGGTGGATCGCACTGGCGGAGTAACATGTGCTCCGGATCATTTCGGGGGACGCCGTCATGATGAATCGCAGGACCATGCTCACCATGGCGCTTGCCGGCACGCTGGTGCCGGTCACGCGTGCTTTCGCCGAGGGTGGCATGAGCCGGATCTCGGCCTATGCCTTCTCATTCCCCGCTTTGTCGGGCGACGACATCCGTCTGGCCGCTTTCACCGGCAAACCGCTGCTGGTGGTCAACACCGCCTCGCTTTGTGGCTACACGCCGCAATATGCCGGATTGCAGGAGGTCTGGACCGAGTTTCGCGCCCGCGGGCTCACCGTGATCGGCGTGCCGTCGAATGATTTCGGCGGTCAGGAGCCCGGCGGCAGCAGCGAGATCACTCAGACCGCGCACCACCAATATGGTGTTACCTTCCCGGTCGCGGCGAAAGCCGTCGTGGTCGGAGCGAAGGCGCATCCATTCTACAAATGGGCCGCCGAGGCGCGACCAAGGGAAGTTCCGCGCTGGAACTTCCACAAATACCTGATCGGCCGCGACGGTTACATCGCCGACGTCTTTCCGTCCGCGGTCGAACCGGCCGACACGCGGATCAAGACTGCCGTTGCCAAGGCGCTGGCAGACAGTTGACGCTGACGCCGCCCAATCCGGTTGGGCACAATTGGGGCGGGATGCCAAACAGCCGTTGCAATGGCGATGGCCCACCATCTAGGCTAGGATCGTTTGGGCAGGATGGGTTCTTGCCGGAGGCGAAAAGCCACGGCAGAACAATGGGATCAATCTCGAGGACAACACCATGCGCGTGGCGGCAGGACTGATTTTGGCGAGCGCGGTATCTCTGGCGATGTCCGGCGCAGCATGGTCACAGACTCCGGCGGCAAAGCCCGCAGCGGCGACGCAAGCCGCACCCGCGCCAGCACCAGCTGCGGCGACGCCCGCCCCGGTTCCGGCCGCCGCTCCCGCCGCAGCCGCCGCACCAGCCGGCTTCGTCAATCCGCCTCCGCCCAAGCAAGCGCCGCAGCCGGCCCGCGCAGCCTGCAACACGCCAGGCGCGCTCGGTGTCGCCCGCACCGTCGAGATCGACACCACGGGTGGTCCCGGCTTTGGCTTCGAGCATTTCAAGGAGCTCGACTTCCTGCGCGACAAGGAGGTGGTCCTGACCTTCGACGACGGTCCCTGGCCCCGCAACACGCCCGCAGTGCTCAAGGCACTTGCGGACGAATGTACCACCGGCATCTTCTTCATCATCGGCAAGCACGCGACTTACGAGCCGGAGATCCTGAAGCAGGTCTACGCGGCCGGCCATACGGTCGGCGCCCACACTTGGTCGCACGCCAACCTCAACAACAAGAAGTTCACCGAGGCGCAGCGCAAGGAAGAGATCGAGAAGGGCTTTGCGGCAGTGAAGTGGGCGCTCGGCGGTGTCTCGCCGGCACCGTTCTTCCGCTTCCCCGCCCTCCAGCATCCGCCGGAGATGGTCACCTATCTCGGCAACCGCAACGTCGGGATCTTCTCCTGCGACATCGACTCCTTCGACTTCAAGGCCTCAAAACCCGAGAAGATCGTCGAGACCGTGATGAAGAAGCTCGACACCAAGGGCAAGGGTATCGTCCTGATGCACGACTTCCAGAAGCACACTGCGGAAGCCCTGCCCGAGCTGCTCAAGCGCCTGAAGGCCGGCGGCTACAAGGTGGTGGCGATGCGCGCGAAGTTTCCCGCCTCGACCCTGCCTGAGTACGACCAGGAGCTGGTCAAGGACCTCAAGCTGCCGACTGTGAGTCAGCGCCCGGTCAATTCCGTGGTGACGACCGTTTCCGAATAGACGGCCATTGTCTTTCCGCATCGAAGGCTACGTCATCGTCTCAGCGGACGGCATGCTCGCCGACGCCGGGCACGTCATGCCCGACAGGCTGAAGTTCGACGGTGACAAGCTGTTCTTCGAGCAGGCGCTCGATCGCGCCACGCTGATCGTGCATGGCCGCAACTCGCATGAGCAGCAGCCGAACTCGCCGAAGCGCAAGCGGCTGATCCTGACGCGCAAGATCAAAGCGCTCACCGTCGATCCAGAGATGCCGAACGCGACACTGTGGAATCCGGAACACGCCAGCTTCGAGGACGCCTGCGCCTTTGCCGATGTCGCCTCCGGCATGGTCGCCATCATCGGCGGCCCCGTTGTGTTCGACATATTCATGGACCGTTACGACACGTTCTGGCTGTCGGAGGCCCCACATGTCCGCCTGCCCGGCGGCGAAGGCTGTTTCGTCGGCGTGCCCCAGCAGACTCCGCACGAGGTGCTGGCTTCACACGGGATGAAGCCGGATGCGCCCTACGTGCTCGACGCGGCGCATGACGTCACCGTCACGCCGTGGCGCAGGGCGTAGCGCTACACGTCCCCGTATGCCGCCTCGGCCGGACGCGTGGTGCGCCCATACCCCATGATCATGAACAATGCGCCGATGATCGACAGGTTCTTGAGCGCATCGACCAGCATCTTCGCGTTGTCGGGCGCCGCCATATTCCAGAAGTCGTAGAACAACACGGTCGCGACCGCGACATAGATGATCATCAACAGCGCGAAAAAACGCGCGCCGAAATTCAGCGCGATCATCAAGCCAGCGATGATCTCGAGCCCGCCGACGGCAATCGCCAGCAGTTGCGGCGTGGTCATCGCGGTCGCGGCCTCGACCTGCTGGGCGTAAGGCGCGATCGCCTCGGGCACCACGACCTTGGTGGCGATGAAGTCGGCCGTCGCCTGGATGGCAAAGAGCTTGGTAGCGCCCGTGTAGATGAACAGCACGGCGAACAGGATTCGCCCGAAAGTCACGAACGCTGGCATGATCGGCCTCTTGGCAAGCTCGGAGCGTGGGGATGCTCGGCGCGATTATGAAGAGTCGCGCTCCGGTTTACAAACGGGGAAATGCAAACTGAAAGGAATTCAAGACACGTCCCACGTGGAACGCCCCCCTTTCCCCCTTGTGGAAGAAGGTGGCGCGAAGCGCCGGATGAGGGGTATCCATCCGCCAATCCAATTGTGAGAGGTGCTCGCGGAGAGAGACCCCTCACCCGTCTCGCCGCTTCGCGGCGAGCCACCCTCTCCCACAAGGGAAGAGGGCGAGCGCGACACCGCCCCTATGTAAACAACGTCGGCTGCTGCCGCGCCGCGCGCTCCTGCGCTTCCACCACGGCGACAGCCGTCATGTTGAGGATGCCGCGCGCCGTCACCGACGGCGTCAGGATATGCGCCGGGCGCGCAGGGCCGATGAGGATCGGGCCGACGGGAAGCGCGTCCGCCAACGACTTGATCATCTGATAGGCGACGTTGGCGGTGTCGAGCGTCGGCATGAGCAGGATGTTGGCCTCGCCCTCCAGCTGGGAGTGCGGCAGCACCATTTTTCGCGCAGCAGCGGAGAGCGCGGTGTCGCCCTGCATCTCGCCGTCCGCCTCGATCTCCGGATGCTTGTCCTTCAACAACTGCGTCGCTCGCCGCATCTTGAGCGAGGATTCGGTGTCGTAGCTGCCGAAATCCGAGTGCGAGACGAAGGCGATCTTCGGCTTGATGTTGAAGCGCTGGACGTGGACCGCGGCGAGCGATGCGATCTCGGCGAGTTCCTCCGCGCTCGGATTGGGCCGAACCTGGGTGTCGGCGATGAAGAAGGCGCCCTTGCTGGTGATCAGCAGGGCCAGCGCCGCGTAATCGCTGATTCCCGGCGAGAAGCCGACGATCTCGCGCACATGGCGCAGATGGCTCATGTAGCGGCCCTCGACGCCGCAGAGCATGGCGTCCGCCTCGCCGCGCGTGACACCGAGCGCGGCGATCACCGTGTTGTTGGTGCGCACCACGGTGCGCGCCGCATCCGGCGTCACGCCGCGGCGGCCGGCGACCTCGACATAGGACTGCACGTAGGAGCGGTAGCGCGGATCATCCTCGGGATTGACGAGGTCGAAATCCTTGCCGGCCCGGATCGAGAGGCCGAAACGCTTGATGCGCGCCTCGACCACCGAAGGACGGCCGACCAGGATCGGCCGCGCCAGCTTCTCCTCCAGCACCACTTGCGTGGCGCGCAGCACGCGCTCGTCCTCGCCTTCGGCGTAGATCACGCGCACCGGCTGGGTCTTGGCCTTGGCGAACATCGGCTTCATGACGAGGCCGGAACGGAAGGCGAAGCGCTCGAGCAGCGCGGTGTACTCGTCGAAATTGGTGATGGGCCGCGTCGCGACGCCGGATTCCATCGCCGCCTTCGCCACGGCAGGCGCGATGCGCAGGATCAGGCGCGGATCGAACGGGCTCGGGATCAGCGAGCCCGGACCGAAGCCTTGCGTCTCGCCGGTGTCGAAACCTTGTGCGACGGCATCCGACGGCGCCTCGCGCGCGAGCTGGGCGATGGCCTCGACGGCGGCGTGCTTCATCTCCTCGTTGATGGCGCTGGCGCCGACGTCGAGCGCACCGCGGAAGATGAAGGGAAAGCACAGGACGTTGTTGACCTGGTTCGGGTAATCGGAGCGCCCAGTGCAGATCATGGCGTCGGGGCGCACCTTGCGCGCTTCCTCCGGCATGATCTCGGGGGTCGGGTTCGCGAGCGCCATGATCAAGGGCTTGTCACCCATCGCCTTGGCCATCTCCGGCTTGAGAACGCCCGGCGCCGAGAGGCCGATGAAAATGTCGGCGCCGCCGATGACATCGCCGAGCGTACGCTTGTCGGTCTTCTGCGCATAGACCGCCTTCCAGCGGTCCATCGAGGTGTTGCGGCCCTCGTGCACGAGCCCATCGATATCACAGACCCAGATGTTCTTGCGCTGCGCGCCCATCGACACCAGGAGATTGAGCGTCGCGATCGCGGCGGCCCCAGCCCCCGACGCCACGATCTTGACGTCCGACAGCTTCTTGCCGTTCAGCCTGAGACCATTGGTGATGGCGGCGGCGACGATGATCGCGGTGCCGTGCTGGTCGTCGTGGAAGACCGGGATCTTCATGCGCTCCTTCAAGCGCGTCTCGATCTCGAAGCACTCCGGTCCGCGGATGTCCTCCAGATTGATGCCGCCGAAAGTCGGCTCGAGCGCCGCCACGGTCTCGACCACGCGGTCGATCGTGTCGGCGGCGATCTCGATGTCGAACACGTCGATGCCGGCGAACTTCTTGAACAGGACGGCCTTGCCCTCCATCACCGGCTTCGAAGCCAACGGGCCGATATTGCCAAGGCCGAGCACGGCGGTACCGTTGGAGACCACGGCCACCAGATTGGCGCGGGTGGTCAGGGTGGCGGCTTCCGCCGGGTTCTTGGCGATCTCGGTGCAGGCGGCGGCGACACCCGGAGAATAGGCCAGCGCGAGGTCGCGCTGGTTGGCAAGCGGCTTGCTCGCCTGGATCTCGAGCTTTCCGGGGCGCGGCAGACGGTGATAGGCAAGCGCCGCCTGGTGGAGATCATCAGAATAGGACGACATGCGGTGTCTCGCCTCGCGTTACCCTCAAAATGCACGATCCAGAGCGGCTGTCCGAGCCGACCGTATTTCCGGGTCATGGAAACGGGATGAAGCACGCCGGGCGCCCCGGTGGCAACATCCGATTGCGCGCCCATCAACAGGACGCGCGGTCAAATATTTGAAAACCATAGCTTTCTCTGGACCGCATGACGTTTCCCGAATATGGCAGGTTGCGCGGTGCAAAACGGGCAATCGGAGCAATGGAATGAAGCGAATCCTGATCGGCCTGATCGCACTCCTCGTGCTCGGCGCGGGCGGATGGTTCGGCTTCAACCTCTACGTTCAGCATCGCGCCACCGCCGAGGTCGAGGCGGCGTTCGAACGGATCCGTTCGAGCGGCGGCAAGGCGAGCCATGGCAAGATCGGGTTCGAGCTCGCGACCCGGACGCTGACGATCGAGGATATCGCGATCGCTCCCGGCGAGCAGCCGCAGGCCCAGATCAAGATCGCCGGCATCAAGGGCGTGGGCGTTCGCCTGATCGACAAGAGCAGCTTCTCGGCCGACAGCATCGACGTCACCGGTTTCGAAGTCGCGCTGGACCAGGTCGGCGCCGCGAAGCTGAAGGCGTCCTACAAGATCCCGCAACTCACCTTGCGTGACTATGCCGGCCCCGTTCACGCCGGCAACGCGCCGATGGGCGGCGACCTGATCGAGATTTACCGCTATGTGCTCGATCAGTACGCCAGTGTCACGGCATCGTCCGTCACGGCGGCGACGCTGACGATGACCTTCGATGCGAGCGGCAGCGGCGCCGGCAGCGGCGAGGTCGCCTATTCCGGGCTGGCGATCCAGAATCTCAAGCGCGGCAAGATCGACGCAATGAAGGCGGACCGCGCCGTCTTCACGATCGACGTGCCGCAGCCGGGCAAGCAGGACAAGCTGACCGGCGAGCTCTCCGACGTCATCGTCAACGATTTCGACGCGACCGCGATCGCCGCGGCGCTCGATCCGCAGAAAACCGGCGATGACAGCTACCATCGCGTCTACCGGCAGATCGCAACCGGCCCCTATGTGCTCAAATCGACCCAGGGCATGCGGATGGACATCCACGGGATCACCTTCGAGGACATCGCGGTGCAGCCCTCGAAATTCCGGCCGGCCGAGATCATCGCGCTCATGCCGGCGGACAATTCGGCGCCGACGCCCGCACAATCGCGCGAGATGTTGGAAAAGCTCGCGGGATTCTATGAGGGCTTTCGCATCGGCAAGATCGAGGTCGGCAAGACCTCGATGGGCACGCCGCAGGGGACGGCGAGGATCAATGCCGTCAGATACCGGGAGGGCGAGTTCGCGGTCGAAGGCATCGACGCGCCGTCGCCGCAGGGGCAGTTCAAGATGGAGCGCTTCGCGGTGAAATCGTTCAGCGCGGCAAACCTGATGCGCTGGGCGGCAGGGCTCAGCCCCCACGGACAACCGCCCTCGCCCGATCAGATGCTGGGCCTGTTCCGGGTGCTCGAAGGCGCCGAGATCAAGGGCGTGGTAGCGCCCTACAAGTCCACGCGGCAGTTCGTCACCATCGACACGATCAGCCTGAACTGGGGCCAATTGGTCGGATCGATTCCGAGCAAGGCCAATCTGGTCGTGAAGATGGTCACGCCCACCGATCCCGCCAACCCGGCGCAGCGGCCGCTGATCATGGCGGGCATCGACAAGCTCGCGATCAACCTCGATCTCGGTGCCGCCTGGACGGAGTCATCGGGTGCGTTCGCGCTCGCGCCAGCCACGATCGATGTCGGCAACCTCGCCACGGCGCAAGCCCGCCTCGCGCTCGCCAACGTGCCGCGCGGTGTGTTCACGACCGATCCGGTGCAGGCCCTGAGCGATGCCGGAAAGATCGAGACCGGGGCGATTGAGCTGTCCTTGCGCGACAGCGGCGCAGTCGACCTCCTCGTGGCGCAGTTCTCGCGCATGCAAAATGTCAGCCGCGATGCCGCCCGCAGCGCCATCGTCGAGATGATCCGGGCGCAGGGAGAGAAGGTCACGGCCTCCAATCTCGATGCCAGGGCGGCGGTCGATGCACTCGCCGGTTTCGTCGCGACGTCAGGACAGACGCTGACCATCAAGCTCGCGCCGCGCGCCAAGGTGCCGCTGATGCAATTGATGCAGCTGATCCAGACCGACCCGGAGAGCTCGCTGGCACAGTTCAGCATCGAGGCGTCGACGGGGTTGTAGTTTGGTCTCGTGTCCCGGACGCGGCGCGGCATGAAAATGACGCGACGCAGAGCCGGGACCCAGCAAGCTTGCGGTTCACCGCGACACGGGCCCCGGCCCAACAGCGCATCACTAGGTGCTGCGCTGCCTCCGGGGCACGAGACTGTGTGTGCAGCCTCACTTCTGCGGCAGGTTCACCCGTACATGTAGCTCGCGGAGCTGCTTGGTGGTGGCGTCCGACGGGGCGCCCATCAGGAGGTCCATGGCCTGCTGGTTCATCGGGAACAACGAGATCTCGCGCAGATTGTTGGTGCCGCACAGCAGCATCACGATGCGGTCCACACCGGCCGCCATGCCGCCATGCGGTGGCGCGCCGTACTGGAACGCGCGGTACATGCCGCCGAAGCGGTCGACCACCTCCTGCTCACCGTAGCCTGCGATTTCGAACGCCTTCACCATCGCTTCCGGCACGTGGTTGCGGATGCCGCCCGAGGCGATCTCGTAGCCGTTGCAGGTGATGTCGTACTGGAACGCCTTGATGGTCAGCGGATCCTGGCCCTTCAGCGCCTCGAGCCCGCCCTGCGGCATCGAGAACGGGTTGTGCGAGAAGTCGACCTTCTTGTCCTCCTCGTTGTACTCGTACATCGGGAAGTCGACGATCCAGGCGAACTCGAACCGCTCCTTGTCGGTGAGGTTCAGTTCCTCGCCGACCTTGTTGCGGGCAAGGCCCGAGAACTTCCAGAACTTGTCGGGATCGCCGGCCACGAAGAAGGCAGCATCGCCCTCCTTCACGCCGATCTGCGCACGGATCGCGGCGGTGCGCTCCGGCCCGATATTGTTCGCGAGCGGACCTGCACCCTCGCCGCCCTCGCGCCACATGATGTAGCCGAGACCGGGCTGGCCCTCGCCTTGCGCCCACGAGTTCATGCGGTCGCAGAATGCGCGGCTGCCGCCGCCCGGCGCCGGGATCGCCCAGACCTGGTTCTTGGGGTCTTCAAGCATGCGCGCGAACACCTTGAAGCCGCTTCCGCGGAAATGCTCGGAGACGTCCTGCATCTCGATGGGGTTGCGCAGATCCGGCTTGTCGCTGCCATACTTGCGCAGCGCCTCGGCGAACGGGATGCGGCGCCAGCCCTTCGTCACCGGCTTGCCCTTGGCGAACTCCTCGAACACGCCGGTGATGACAGGCTCCATCGCCGCGAACACGTCCTCCTGCGTGACGAAGCTCATCTCGACGTCGAGCTGGTAGAATTCGCCGGGCAGACGGTCGGCGCGCGGATCCTCGTCGCGGAAACATGGCGCGATCTGGAAGTAGCGGTCGAAGCCCGACATCATCAAGAGCTGCTTGTACTGCTGTGGCGCCTGCGGCAGCGCGTAGAACTTGCCGGGATGGATGCGCGAGGGCACCAGGAAGTCGCGCGCGCCTTCCGGCGAGGACGCGGTCAGGATCGGCGTGTTGAACTCGAAGAAGCCCTGCCCCTCCATCCGCCGGCGCATCGACTTGATGATCTCGACGCGCGTCATGATGTTCTGGTGCAGTTTTTCGCGGCGCAGATCCAGGAAGCGGTACTTCAGGCGGATGTCTTCAGGGTATTCCTGGTCGCCGAACACCGGCAGCGGCAAGTCGCCGGCCGGGCCCAGCACCTCGATCTCGGTGACATAGATCTCGATCTTGCCGGTCGGCAGATCGTCATTGTCGGTACCTTCGGGGCGGCGGCGGGCCTTGCCGTCCATCCGCACCACGAATTCCGAGCGCAGCTTCTCGGCCAGCGAGAACGCCGGCGAGTCCGGGTCGACCACGCACTGAGTCAGGCCGTAATGGTCGCGCAGGTCGATGAACAGCACGCCGCCATGGTCGCGAACGCGATGGACCCAGCCTGACAGGCGGACCGTCTCGCCGATGTTGCTCTCGCGGAGCGCGCCGCATGTATGTGACCGGTAGCGATGCATGGTCGTCCCAAAATCAATGTCGGAGGAAGCGAATCGAACCGCCTGTCATGGCGGGTCCGAGATTGCGGCAGGGTTTACCCGACGAGACCCAAGGCGGCAACCAAGGGAACGGCCTGTTTTGGGCCGGAAGCGTCCATTTTTGGCATATCGGAGGCCGAGCCTTTGCCATCCGGCGTTCCAACCCTATCTTGAGGCCATGACGGTCCATTTCCCCTTCCAGAACTCCTATTCGGCGCTGCCGGACAGCTTCTTCGCGCGCGTCGCGCCGACCCCGGTCGCGGCCCCCAGGCTGATCAAGCTGAACCGGCCGCTGGCGGTTCAACTCGGGCTCGATCCCGACATGCTGGAGACGGCGGAAGGCGCGGCGATCCTGGCCGGCAAGACGGTTCCCGAGGGCGCCGACCCCATCGCCATGGCCTATGCCGGTCACCAGTTCGGGCAGTTCGTGTCCCAGCTTGGCGACGGCCGCGCCATCCTGCTCGGCGAGGTCATCGACAAAGACGGCGTCCGCCGCGACATCCAGCTCAAGGGAAGCGGCCCCACCCCGTTCTCCCGCCGCGGCGACGGCCGCGCCGCGCTCGGGCCGGTGCTGCGCGAATACATCGTCAGCGAGGCGATGTATGCGCTGGGGATTCCGACCACGCGTTCGCTCGCCGCCGTCGTCACCGGCGAGCACGTCATTCGCGAGACCGCGCTGCCCGGCGCGGTGCTGACGCGCGTCGCCTCCAGCCATATCCGGGTCGGCACCTTCCAGTTCTTCGCCGCCCGCCGCGACACCGACGCGATCCGCGCCCTCGCCGATCATGTCATTGTCAGGCACTATCCGCAGCTGCGCGAGGCGGAGCGCCCCTATCATGCGCTGCTCGCCGGCGTGGTCGCGCGTCAGGCCGAGCTCGTCGCGCGCTGGCTGCTGGTCGGCTTCATCCATGGCGTGATGAACACCGACAACAGCTCCATCTCCGGTGAGACCATCGATTACGGCCCCTGCGCCTTCATGGACGCCTACAACCCCGCACAGGTGTTCTCCTCGATCGACGAGATGGGCCGCTACGCCTATGCCAACCAGCCACGCATCGCGTTGTGGAATCTGACGCGCCTCGCCGAATGCCTGCTGCCGCTGTTTTCCGATGACCAAGAGAAGGCGGTCGCCGAAGCCCAGGACATTCTCGGCGCCTTCTCGGACCAGTTCAGTGCCGCCTATCATGCGGGCCTGCGCAAGAAGGTCGGCCTGTTCACGGAGCGCGACGGCGACGAGGCGCTGATCCAGGACCTGCTCGATGCCATGGCCAAGAACCAGGCCGACTTCACCCTCACCTTCCGCAAGCTTGGCGACGCCGCGGCCGACGACGCCGCCGACGTCCGCGCGCAGTTCATGGAGCCTGCGTCCTTCGACGAATGGGCCGGCCGCTGGCGCGCGCGCATCGCGTTGGAGCAGCAAAGCGCAGCCGAGCGGCAAGCCGCGATGCACGCCGTCAATCCGGTCTTCATCCCGCGCAACCACCGCGTCGAAGCCGTGATCCAGGCTGCCGTGCACGACAACGACTACGCGCCGTTCGAGGAATTGGTGCAGGTGCTGGCAAAGCCGTTCGAGGACCAACCGGACTACGCGGCTTATGCCGACCCGCCGCTGCCGGACCAGCGGGTGCTGCGGACGTTCTGCGGGACGTGAGGCGGGCACGACCGCGCACGACCATCTCTAATTGGTTCACCACGTGGATTGCGCCTTGCGCGGCGCATCCTCGTCCCGCGGGCGTTGTGGACACGTCCCGTGCGCGGGAACCGCTGTCATCAAACTGAAACACACGCGCTCTAACCGCCTGTCAGGGTCGTCTTGCCGGAGACGTCCGTCCTCCAACCATCCTGACAAGCGCCATGCCCTTCAAATTCATCCACCTCACCGACACGCATCTGGCCAACCCCGGCTTGAAGCTTTACGGGCTTGACCCGCGCGCCCGGCTGGATGCTGCGATTGCCGACATCAACAAGCATCAGTCCGATGCGGCGTTCGCGGTCGTGACCGGCGATCTCACCCATTGGGGCGAGGCGGAATCCTACGCCAATTTCGCCGACGCAATGGCCGCGCTGAAGATTCCCTACATCGCCATGGTCGGCAATCACGACCGCCGCGTCACCTGCCTTGACGCGCTCAAGGCGGCGCCTCGCGATTCCAATGGCTTCGTGCAGGGCACCCGCACCACCGAGCACGGCTTGTTCGTCTTCCTGGACACGCTGGACGAGACCAGCCACGCCGGCGAGATGTGCTCAAAACGTCTCGGCTGGCTCGCGAACACGCTCGCAGCCGCACCGGCGGACATGCCGCTCGTCGTGTTCATGCATCATCCGCCCTTCCCGGTCGGCGTGCTCGCGATGGACGAGATCTCGCTCAAGCAGAGCGCGGAATTCGCCGAGGTGATCGCGCCCTATCGCAGCCGCATCCGCCACCTCTTCTTCGGCCACGTGCACCGGCCGATCTTCGGCAGCTGGGGCAAGGTCCCGTTCTCGACGCTACGCGGCACCAATCACCAGGTCTGGTTCGAGCTCGATGCCAACGCGCCGCACCTCGCCAGCCACGAGCCGCCCGCCTACGGCGTGGTGCTGATCGACGACGAGAACCTCGTCGTGCACAGCCACGACTTCCTCGACACCAGTCTGCGCTTCCCCTTCGAACCACCAGCGGGGGTGGACGGCCGCGACTATGCACTCAGCTTTTCGGCGCGGTGAGATGAGCCTCGCCGAACCCGCGGCTTTTCCGGTCGCAACCTCGGCGGCGCCGCGCCTGGACGTGCTGAAGCGCCTCGTCACGCGCTTCAAAGCTTCGCTGCCCGCCTATCTCCTGTTGTTGCCCTCGCTGGTCTTCCTCGCGCTGTTCACCTATGGCGCCATGGGCCGCGTGTTGATCGATGCGCTCTACCAGCGCGCCACGCCGAAGGCCCCGGTCCGCTTCGTCGGTCTCGACAACATCGCAGCGGTGCTGGCCGATCCCGCCTTCTCCGGCGCGGTCGTCAACAATCTCGTCTATGCGGTCGGCACGGCGATCCCGAGCATCGGCCTCGCGCTTTTATTCGCGCTGACCTTGTCGCGCACCCATGTCGTGAGCAGCGCGCTGCGCGCCGCGCTGTTCCTGCCGGTGCTGATCCCGATGGTCGCTGCCTCCGCGCTGTTCATGTTCATCTTCCTGCCCAATGTCGGCCTGCTCGATTACTATATCGGCCGCCTGCTTCCGGTGCTGCCGAACTGGCTCGGCGACCCCGACATCGCGCTTTACGCGATCATGATCATCACGATCTGGAAGAATGCCGGCTATTACATGCTGTTCTTCCTCGCCGGCCTCCAGGCCGTGCCAGAGGACGTGATGGAAGCAGCCCATCTCGACGGCGCCGGGCCCTACATGCGCCTGCGCCACATCATCCTGCCGGAGCTGAAGCCCACCTTCCTGTTCGTCACCGTCATCGCGATCCTAAACGCGGTGACGCAGGTCGACCACGTCTTCGTCATGACCCAGGGCGGTCCGTCGAATTCGACCAATCTCGTGCTGTTCTACATCTACCAGCAGGCGGTCGAGCATTACGACGTCGGCAAGGCCTCGGCGGCAACGCTGCTGACGCTGGCGGCATTGATGGGCCTGACCGCCCTCTCGTTCCGCACCATGGCGACCCGCGAGGACGGGCCATGAAGCTGATCGACTGGCTCAGCAAGGACGTCCCGCTCGCCACAAGGGGCGAGATCACCCCAAAGCTCGGCTTTCTGCTGACCTTGCTGCTCGCGATCGTCTGGCTGATCCCGTTCCTGTGGATGGTCGTGGCGACGCTGCGCCCTGCATCCGACGGCATCAACACCATGGCTGAGTTGATGCCGAGCCTGAAGCCGACGCTCGACAACGTCAGGGATGCCTGGGAGATCGGCGACTTCCCGCGCTACACGCTCAACACCACGATCATCTGCGCCGGCATTTTGCTGGTGCAGTTCGTCACGATCACGCTGGCGGGCTTTGCCTTTGCGCGCCTCGCCTTCGTCGGCAAGACGCTGATCTTCTATTTGTTCCTGATGCAGCTGATGCTGGTGCCGGTGCTGCTGATCGTGCCAAATCTGTCGCTGGTGGCGCAGCTCGGCCTCTACGACACGCTCACCGGCGTGATGATGCCGTTTTTCGCCTCGGCCTTCGGCACCTTCCTGATGCGCCAGGCTTTCGAGGCCATTCCGACCGAGCTGGAGGACGCGGCCCTGATCGATGGCGCGAGCCTCATCCAGCGCATCCGCCACATCTACGTGCCGCTGTCGATGCCGAGCTTCTCGGCCTTCGCCATCATCTCGGTCACCAGCCACTGGAACGACTTCCTGTGGCCGCTGATGGTGATCAACTCGCCGGACAAGCGGCCGCTCACGGTCGGCCTGTCCGTCTTCACCAAGACCGCCGAGGGCACGCAGGCCTGGGGCACCATCGCCGCGGGCACGCTGATGGTGATCGCGCCATTGCTCGTCACCTTCCTGATCTTCCAGAAGCGCTTCATCAGTTCTTTCGTCACCTCAGGCATCAAATAGGAGATTTTCCGATGCTGTTTTCCCGCAGGCTCATGCTGGGACTTGCCATGGCAGGCTCCCTAGCTAGCACCCTCGCCTTCCCGGCGCAGGCCGAAGGTCCGACCGAGATCGATTTGTTCTTCCCGGTCCCCGTCGACGGCAAGCTCGCCCGCGACATGGGCACCTTGATCAAGGAATTCAACGAGGGTCATCCGAACATCAAGGCGACCGCGGTCTACACCGGCTCCTACGACGACACGCTGATCAAGACGCGCGCCGCGATCAAGGCCGGCAAGCCGCCCTCAGCCGTGATCATATCGGCGAACTTCCTGCTCGACATGCAGATCGAGAACGAGCTCACCAATCTCGATGCGCTGATCAAGGCCGACGGCACCACCAAGGAGCAATTCCTCGGCCAGTTCTTCCCGGCGCTGCACGGCAATGCGGTGATCAGCCGCTCGGTCTACGGCGTGCCGTTCCACAATTCGACGCCGCTGCTCTACATCAACGCCGACAAGGCCAAGGAAGCCGGCCTCGATCCGAGCAAGCCGCCGCAGACCTGGGCCGAGCTCACCGACTGGGCCAAGAAGCTCACCAAGCGCGAGGGCGACAAGGTCACCCAATGGGGCATCGCGATCCCCTGCGCCTATGACTATTGCGGCTGGATGATGGAAACGCTCACCATGAGCAATGGCGGGCGCTATTACAACGAGGAGTTCGGCGGCGAGGTTTATTACGACACGCCATCGATGCTCGGCGCGCTGACCTGGTGGAACGATCTCGTCACCAAGCACAAGGTCCACGCCCCCGGCGCCACCGCCGGCCCGGCCGTCAGCACCTCCTTCATCTCGGGCAACGCCGCGATGATGATGCTGTCGACGGGCTCGCTGACCTATGTGCGCGACAACGCCAAGTTCAACTACAAGGTCGCTTTCATCCCACGCAACGTCCGCAACGCCGTGCCGATCGGCGGCGCCTCGCTGATCGTTCCGGCAGGCCTGGAGGCCGACAAGCAAAAGGCTGCCTGGACGCTGATCAAGTGGATGACCTCGCCCGAAAAGAGCGGCTGGTGGAGCCGCGCCACCGGCTATTTCGCGCCCAACATGGCCGCATACAAGACGCCTGACATGGTCGACTTCCTGAACAAGAACCCGGACGCCAAGACCGCCGTCGAGCAGCTCGACGTCGCAAAACCCTGGTTCGCGACCTACAAGACCGTGCCCGTGCGCAAGAACCTCGAGGACGAGGTGATGCTGGTCCTCAACGGCAAGAAGCAGCCGAAGGAAGCCCTCGCCGCCGCCCAGAAGGCCGCCGACGAGACGCTGAAGCCGTACAATGCGGAGACGTCGCTGAAGCTGCCGTAAGCCTAAGATCGTCGTGCCCGGGCTTGTCCCGGGCATGACGAGCTTGCGCGCGGACGAAAAAGAACGTGCCGGGACAAGCCCGGCCATGACGATTGAACGGAATGGAGCCATTAACCCCCCGTCCACCATTCGGGGGCCTGCACCGCCGGTAACCACGACAATTAACAGACCCTCAACGCACCCCCGACAAATCTATCAATGTTTCTGGAGATTTCGCCGTGGATCTGTTGG
The DNA here is from genome assembly GCF_042263385.1 of Bradyrhizobium tunisiense. Lineage (NCBI taxonomy): Bacteria > Pseudomonadati > Pseudomonadota > Alphaproteobacteria > Hyphomicrobiales > Nitrobacteraceae > Bradyrhizobium > Bradyrhizobium tunisiense. Next base: position 594,181 of record NZ_JBHLEV010000002.1, on the reverse strand, counting down.
TTATCGAGTTCCTGGGACTGGCACTGGTCGCCATGTGTGTGCTCGTGGTGGCGCTGCCCTGTGCGCGAAAATCCTCGCAGCGGGTCCGCTACGAATAGGATTTTCGTCGGAAAAAGCGATTCCGGCCCAAATGCAAGGCTCGAATTCGCATCGAGCCCCTTGACATCACAGCGCTTTCGGCAGAACGGCTGATACCAAGTGTCATGGGCCGTTCATGGATTTGATTACCACCACCGCTGACCTCGCGGCTGCCTGCAGCCGGCTGGCCAAGCACCCCGTCATAACAGTCGATACCGAGTTCCTGCGCGAGACCACCTATTACCCGCTGCTGTGCGTGGTGCAGATGGCCAGCGCCGAAGAGGCCGTGGTCATCGACACCCTGGCCGAGGGCATCGACCTCAAGCCCTTCTTCGAACTGATGGGCAATGAGGGCGTGCTGAAGGTGTTTCACGCCGCCCGCCAGGACATCGAGATCATCTGGCACCAGGCGGGCATCATCCCGCATCCGGTGTTCGACACCCAGGTGGCGGCGATGGTGCTGGGGTATGGCGACAGCATCGCCTACGACGCCCTGGTCGAAAAGGTCACCGGTCACCGTCCTGACAAGACCCACCGCTTCACCGACTGGTCGCGCCGACCGCTGACCAAGGAGCAGATGCACTACGCGGTGTCCGACGTCACGCACCTGCGCGACGTGTTCGCCGCGCTCGACGCCGACCTCAAGAAGCGCCGCCGCAGCGAGTGGGTTTCCATCGAGATGGAGGTTCTCACCTCGCCCAGGACCTACGACTTTCACCCCGAGCGCGCCTGGGAGCGGCTGAAGACGCGGGTACGCAAGCCGAAGGACCTCGCGGTCCTCATGGAGGTCGCCGCCTGGCGTGAGCAGGAAGCCCAGAGCCGTGACGTCCCCCGCGGCCGCGTGCTGCGCGACGAGGCGATCACCGACATCGCAACGCATGCGCCGAACACGTTGGAGAAGCTCGCTAACTTGCGCTCCGTGCCGAAGGGGTTCGAGAAATCCAAATGGGGCGCGGATATCGTCGCTGCCGTCGAGCGCGGGCTGGCGCGGGACCACTCCACGCTGCCGAAGCTGGAAAAGCCGCGCAACAACAACAATGGCGCCGCCATCGTCGAGCTCTTGAAGGTGCTGCTGCGCATGACCGCCGAGCGCCACGCGGTCGCCAGCAAGGTGATCGCGACGGTCGACGATCTCGAAGAGATCGCAGCCGACGACGAGGCCGACGTCCCCGCCCTGCGCGGCTGGCGCCGCGAGCTGTTCGGCGAAGCCGCACTGAAGCTGAAGCGCGGCGAGCTGGCGCTGGCGGTCGAGAAGGGCCGCGTGATCGGGGTGCAGCGGTCGGAATAGTTCCCGCTCCCTCCCAGGGCGTCGTCCCGGCGAAGGCCGGGACCCATGACCCCAGGGAGGAGTTTGGCGAAGCCCCTGCGTTCGGTACTCCGACCACCATAAATCGATAGATCACGCGGTATGGGTCCCGGCCTTCGCCGGGACCCATACCGCGAGTGTGGTGGGCCGCTCCGTTCGCCATGAACGCAAGCTTACGCCGGCGTCAGCTTGGCCACCTCCGCCTTCATGTCGTCCAGCACGCCCGAGATCGCACCGACCAGATCGTCGATCTGAGCCTTGGTGACGATCAGCGGCGGGCAGATGGCGATGGCGTCGAGCATGTTGCGCGAGATCACGCCGCGCTCCTGGAGCATGCGGCTGGCGATACCGCCGACCGCGCCGGGCGTCGCGGCCGCGCTCTTGCGGCCCTTGTCGAGCACGAGCTCGATCGCCGCGATCATGCCGACACCGCGGACCTCGCCGACTAGCGGATGGCTGGTGAGCTCGCGCAAGCGGCCCTGCATGTAGGCACCGAGCTCGGCGGCATGCGCGACCAGGCCGCGCTCCTCGATGATCTTGAGGTTTTCCAGCGCAATCGCCGAGCCGACGGGATGGCCGCCCGCGGTGAAACCGTGGCCGAGCACGCCGATCTTGTTGCTCTCGTCCGCGATCGGCTCGAACATGCGGTCGTTCATGATGATCGCCGAGAACGGAAAATAGCTCGAGGTGATCTGCTTGGAGACCACGAGCACGTCGGGCTTGATGCCGTAGGTCTCGCAGCCGAACATCTTGCCGGTGCGGCCGAAGCCGCAGATCACCTCGTCGGCGACCAGCAGGATGTCGTACTTCTTCAAGACCGCCTGGATCTTGTCCCAATAGGTCGCCGGCGGCACGATGACGCCGCCCGCGCCCATCACAGGCTCGCCGAAGAAGGCCGCGATCGTATCCGGTCCCTCCTTCTGGATCAGCGCGTCGAGTTCCTCGGCCCGGCGGGTCGCAAAGGCCTCCTCGCTCTCGCCGGGGGCGCCGTCCTTGTAGAAATGCGGCGAGCCCGTGTGCAGGATGTTCGGCAGCGGCAGGTCGAACGAGCGGTGATTGTTCGGCAGACCCGTGAGGCTGGCGGAGGCAATGGTGACGCCGTGATAGGCGCGCATCCGGCTGATCACCTTCTTGCGCTGGGGCTGGCCGAGCGCGTTGGAGCGATAGGCGATCAGCTTCAACACGGTATCGTTGGCTTCCGAGCCGGAATTGGTGAAAAACACCTTGCTCATCGGCACAGGCGCGAGCGCGACCAGCTTCTCGGCAAGATCGATCGAGGGCCCGTGCGATTTGGCGGAGAACGTGTGATAGAACGGCAGAGCCTGCATCTGCTTGTGCGCGGCCTCGACCAGCCGCTTCTCGTTGAAGCCGAGCCCGACGCTCCACAGCCCGGCCATCGCCTCAAAATAGCGCTTTCCCGACGCATCGAAGACGTAGGGACCATCACCGCGTTCGATCACCAGCGGACCTGCCTGCTGATGCGTGCGCGCGTTGGTATAGGGATGGAGCTGATAGGCCACATCCCGGGCCTCTTGCGAATTGGGCAGCATGGACATTTGCGAAGATCCTTGAAAGCGTCACGTCGCAGGCGGAGCCGGCGTCATCACTCGATGATCAAGCACCTTGGCTATTGCGACAGCGCGAAGCTTGCAACGCTAATTCTTCGGCAGCAAGCGCTCAGCAGCGTTGCACAAAGCCGCATGTCGGGGTTCGGCAGCGCTCACACCGCGTCGTCGTCATGCCCGTCGTTGGCACCGGCAGCGGCTTCCCTCACCTCCACCAGCGCCATCGAAAGCAGATAGACCGTCGTCGGCAGGCCAAGCCTGCGCGCCTTCTCGGCGGCATGCGACAGATCGCTCGCCAGCTCCTTGAGCTCGTCTCCCCGTGACAATCCCTCACCCCATCCACCGGTCGCGGTCGCCTAGACCGCAACGGCGCCGCTGGTTCTGATCAGTTCGGCGCTGGATTGGATTGTAGCAAAGTTCCCAATGACATTCACTACCGCATGCTTGTAAGCGGCGGCATCGCCCGTCCACGGCTGCCGGCAAGCCACGGCATCAGTGATCACGCTGTAGCGATGGCTGCGGTGAAACCCGTCCACGGCGGTGCCCAGAATGGTCTCGTCCAGGGAAAAACCGATCAGAATGCAGCGCATGGCGCGGATATTGGACATATGGTCCACAAACCGCGACGAGCTGTAGGCGGACGGCAGCGGGTGCTCGAACGTCATCTCGCCCGGCCTCGGCCTCGTCTCTTCGATCCAATCGGTCAGCCTGGATGCCGGATTGAACCAGGCGGCCTGCGCGATGCGCTTCAAATGCATCACCGGCCACAGATTGCCGCGCCACAGCGTCAGCAGTTCCAGGCAACGCGACGTGGCGGCATCACCGTCGAAGATGACGTGGCGGCGCCCGGGAGTCAGGTATTCGACCTGGAGATCCGCGCAAACCAGGATCGGCGGATCATCGTGGATGGAAGCCAGCATCGTGTTGCGCAGAGCTGCACCAATTTCAACGATCTGCGAGCGCGAGGTCCCGCAGCGGCGAGGTCACCGACCGCCCCGCCGAGGCGTCGAGCACGCCTGGCCGGTCCCAATCGCCCTCGGGACGGATGATGACATAGGGATCGCTGTCGAGCGTGATCGCGTCCGGGCCCGGCTCGATCTCCAGCAGCATTTCCGTGTAGGAAAAATCCGAGAAGGTGATCTTGCGATTGTGGCCGAGCGGCTTGGCGCCGAAATGGGCCCAGAAGTCGACCAGCCTGTCCTGCGCCTGACCGTAGATCTTGCGAAAGCCCTTGCGTTTCACGTAGTCGACGCTGGCCTGCACCAGCTTGAACGAGACGCGCGAGCGCCGGTATTGGTGGCGCACCGCGAGCCGCTCCACCTTGGCGAAATCGCCGAAGAAGCGCACGCGCAGGCAGCCCGCAGGCTCGTTGCCGACGAAGCCGATGAAGTGTGCGGCGACCATGTCGTTACCGTCGAACTCCTCCTCGAACGGACAATCCTGCTCGGCGAGATAGACCGCGGAGCGGATGGCTGTGACCAGCATGAGATCGTTTGGATCGCGCGCGAGGCGGATGGTGATGGCGCGGGAACAGGACTTGGCGACAGGAATCCTAGTACCGTGCATCTGCAAAACTCCTTGCTTGGATGATCGCGCCCGGCATGCGCATCGGCTGCCGATGCCAGGGCCGCTCGTAGCACCAGAGATCGGGCTGGAAGCTCGGGACCGGCGCAAAGCCGGTCGCCTTCATGATGTCGCGTCCGGCCACCGTTGACGGCTGCGCATAGCAATCCGCATTGTGAAACCTTAGCTGTCGCAGATGCGCCGCGGCCTTGCCGAGACCGGCGATGCCGCGCCCCGTCGCCGCGATCGCCCAGATGTAGATGGCGGCGACGTCTTCCTTCGCGGAAGCGAGATAGTGCGTCTCGGGCGCGGTGAGGCAGATCTCGTCGAGGAGCAGCGCATCGTGCCCGCGGTCATTGAGAAACAGGAAGGCCATGCCGCCGACGAGATTGCCCTTCCGGCTGAACGTCAGGATGCTCTGGGGATCGAACGTGTAGTATCGCGCAAGCGCGGCTGCCCCGATCTGGACGCCCGGCACCAGCCGGTGCGCCATCTGCGAAAGCGCGGCAATTTCGGAAAATTGCGCGCAGCGGACATCGACATCCGGGCTCAGCGGCAAAGCATCGAAATCATGCCTTGCGGCAAACGAGCCCCTTTCCATAGCCATTTCACGCCTCTATCGTCCGAGGCTTTCGTGCCCCGCTATGCCAATGAGCTTAGCGGCTGGGGATCAGGAGTATGCAACAGTTATTGCACCGGGGTGCTGCGATGATGCAGCACCGTGAAGAAGCCCTGGATGCGTCCTGGGACGATTTGAAGCTGTTTTTAGCGTGCGCAAAGTATAAAAGTTTTCGCAACGCCGCCGAGGAGCTCGGGCTCACCTCCACCACGTTGATGCGGCGGATCGACCGGCTGGAAGAGAGCATCGGCTGCAAGCTGTTCCTGCGCGACCAGAGCGGGCTCACGCTCAGCGATGAAGGCACCGCGATGATCGCGGACGTGACGCATATGGAGCGTCATGCCTTCAACGTCTTCCGCCGCGCCTCGCGATCGTCCAACGACACCTCGGGCACCGTGCGTGTCGCGGTGACGGAGGGCCCCGGCAACTTCTGGATCCTGCCGCGACTGATCGACTTCCAGAAGACCTACCGCAGGATCACCGTCGATTTGCGCTGTGCGATGGAGCAGGCCGACGTCGCACGGCTTGAATCGGACATCGCGATCCAGCTCGAGCCGCCGACCAATCCCGACCTGATCGTCGCCAAGCTCGGCCGCCTGCACATCTATCCCTTCGTCTCCAAGGAGTACGAAAGCCTCTACGGCGTGCCGGCGTCGCTGGCCGAGCTGAAGGACCATCGCATCATCAAGCAGAGCGCCCCGCAGGTCGACGACGGCGCCTATGCCCGCGTGCTCGGACTGAAGTCGCTCGACGGCATCGTCGGGATCAAGACCAATTCCTCGGTCGGCGTGCTCTACGCCGTCGAGCGCGGTGCCGGCATCGGCTTTCTGCCGACGGTCTCGATCGCGCTCGGCGCGCCGCTTGTTGCCGTCGATCTCGGCGTGAGCCACCATGCCGATCTCTGGCTCACCTATCACAAGGAATTTCGAACCTCCGAGCGCCACAAGATCGTGGTCGACTGGCTGAAGAAGATCTTCGATCCCAAGACCTATCCGTGCTTCCGCGACGAGTTCATCCATCCGAATGCACTGGTGCCGATGATGACCGCCGCGCGCGAGGGGTTTGGATTGACGGGGTATGTCGCGGCGACGCCGGCTTAGAGCGTTTTCGAGCGACGCGGACACCGGTTCGCGTCAAGAAAACGCGTCAAAACAATAATCCAGGCGAGCTTCAGCTCACCATTTGTATTCGAAGCCGACCATGCCCTGGTGCGACGTCAGTTCGTTGCGGAACTTGCCGTCGTAATTGACGTAGAGCCGCGCCACGCTGGTCAGGTTGAGCGAAGCCGAGGCGCCGGCATCCGCGCCATAGCGGCTCTCGCCGATGCCGGGAACGACGATGCTCTGAGTTCCCAGGCTGACCTGGATCGATCCAAGGTCCTGGTGGAAATTGTCGACGAACTTGCCGTAGGCCGACAGGTCCAGGATTTTCTGATCGATGATGAAGTAGCGGCCGATCTCGGCCCCTATCATCACGCGCGCGCGAGAGAGCGCCGTCGAGCCGACGTTGAGCGGGTCGAGACCGCCGGCCTCCTGGAACGCCGCGCTGGTGGCACGCACATATTCCAGCGCGCCCTTGGGCACGATGCGCATCTGATCCTTGGTCCAGTAATAGCTGATCTCGGTCAGCGCGCCGTCGACCGCGGCGCGATATCCTGCGGTCGCAAGGCCAAGGCCAGTGTCGCGGCTGGAGCGGACCTTGCCGAAACCGTGCACCACGGCGAAGGCCCAGGTCCAGGGACCTTTGTCGACGGAGCCGCTGAAGCCGATCTGGGTCAGATCGAGTGTCGCCGACTGGAGCGCCAGCGGCACGTCGACGTCGGTGTGGCTCTGGTCGACCGAAAAGCCGAGATTGACGCCGGGCGCAACGCGCGCGCCAAAGCCGGCGACGCCGCCGAAAGTCCTGCGCTTGTCGCCGACGAAATCGCCTTGCGCATCCGTTCGCACCGAGATGCCGTAGCCCTCGAACCAGGTGCGATAGCGCGGATCTTCCGTCGCCGCCGATGCGCCGCCGCCGCCGGGATTGGTCCGGAACGCCCGATTGACGCCGCCGGATGCTTGGTTGCCGAGCCGCTCCAGGAAGTTGGAGCCGAGATTGAGCATGCTGTTGCCGGCCGACTGGTCGTAATTGATCGAGGTCGGCGACGGAATCGGTGTCGGCGACGGCGTGGGCGTCGGGGTCGGCGTGGGGGGCGTGGGGCTTTGCGCGAAGACTGGCGATGCGGCCGACATCGTCGCGACGATCGCAAACGCCATCGCGATCGCTGCCACGGCCCTGCCGACGCGGTCGAGCCCGATCATCTGCCGTGTTTCGGAGGGCTGCGAGGTGCAGCACATGACGACTCATCCCAAAGCGGAGGGCGCCCGCAAAAATACAACACGAGCGGCTCGCACATGCGGCGATTTGTGCTGAACTGCCACGGAGGGTCAACCGGTTGGCTCGTTGTCACTGCGCCTATTGCCCTCGATTGTGGTTCCGCGGCCACAGGTCGCAAATAGCAGGTGGTGGTCCCCCGCCCCCATCTTGAAAATTACGCGCAGCTTGCTAACGGGCGATTTTCATGTTGCAATATCGGCCACAATCGGAATTGGCCGCGCTGCTGTGTGTTTTGCGACATTGAGCCTCAAGACTCGAACAGACTTCCGGAAGCCCGTTTGTGGCGTGGCACGCGAAAAGCGGCCGCGTCTTTTTTATATCTAGTGGAGGAGACTAGCGATGCCGCAAAAGGGCACCGTCAAATGGTTCAACCCGACCAAGGGCTATGGGTTCATCAAGCCGAACGGCAGCGACAAGGACGTGTTCGTCCACATCTCCGCCGTCGAGCGTGCCGGACTCTCCACCCTCAATGAGAACCAGGTGGTTGAATACGACCTCGTGGAGAACCGCGGCAAAGCATCCGCGGAGAACCTCAAGGTCTCCTGATTTCTCTCAAGGCTGAGACGCGAGAGATCATGACGTTGCCCCCGGCTCTGCCGGGGGATTTTGTTTTGGAAAGACCGCCGCGAGGACAGCGCTTCAGCGCACCACCGGCGCAACCAGAAAATTCTCCGACGCCGCGCTTCCTTCCGTCCTGCACACATCGCCCTCGATCCGGACCTTGCCGGTCGCAAGCAGCCGCAACGCCTCGGGATAGATGCGGTGCTCGACTTCGAGGATGCGCTCGGACAGCGTGTCTCCCGTGTCGTGGTCGCTGACGGGCACCGCGCCCTGCATCACGATCGGGCCGGCATCGGTCTCGGGGATGACGAAGTGCACCGTCGCGCCGGATAGTTTGACGCCGGCGCGCAAGGCCTGGCCGTGCGGGTCGAGGCCGGGGAAGGATGGCAGCAGCGAGGGATGGATGTTGAGCATCCGCCCGTACCAGGCCCAGGTGAACTCGGCCGTGAACAGGCGCATGAAGCCGCCGAGACAAATCAGCTCGATGCCGTGCTGGTCGAGCGCCGCCTGCAGCAGCTTCTCGAAGCCGGCGCGGTCCTTGCCGAACGGCTTGCTCTCGATCACCAGCGTGTTCACGCCGGCCGCCTTGGCGCGCTCGAGCCCGAGCGCATCGGTCTTGTTCGAGATGACGAGCGAGATCTCGGCCGGAAAATCCGCAGCAGCGGCTGCCTTGATCAGCGCGGCCATGTTGGAGCCGCGGCCGGAGATCAGGATGGCGACGCGGCGCTTCATCACAGCGCCAGTCATTACAGTGCCATGTCGAGGTGGCCGTTATAGACGACGCGGTGCTCGCCGTCGGCCGGGATCACCGTGCCGAGCTGCACCACCGTCTCGCCGGCGTCGGTGAAGACCTCGATCACCTTGTCGACCTTGTCCGGTTCGACGATCGCGATCATGCCGATGCCGCAATTGAACGTGCGCAGCATCTCCAGCTCGGCGATGCCGGCCTGCGCCGCCAGCCATTTGAACACCGGCAGCACCGGCAGGCGCGCAAGGTCGATGCCGACGCCGAGGGTCTTCGGCAGCACGCGCGGAATGTTGTCGGTGAAGCCGCCGCCGGTGATGTGGGCGAGCCCCTTCACCGCGCCGGTCTCGCGGATCGCGCGCAGGCACGATTTGACGTAGAGCTTCGTCGGCGTCAGCAGCGCGCCGCCGAGCGTCATCACGGGCGCGAACGGCGCCTGCGCCTCGAAGCCGAGGCCGGATTGCTCCACAATCTTGCGCACCAGCGAGAAGCCGTTGGAATGCACGCCCGACGAAGCGAGGCCAATCACGGCATCGCCTGCGGCGATGTCCTTGCGCGGCAAGAGCGTACCCCGCTCCGCGGCGCCGACGGCAAAGCCGCCGAGATCGTAATCGCCATCCTTGTACAGGCCCGGCATCTCGGCGGTCTCGCCGCCGATCAGGGCGCAGCCGGATTCGCGGCAGCCCTCCGCGACGCCCGCGACGATCGCGGCCGTGGCCTCGGGGTCGAGCTTGCCGCAGGCGAAATAGTCGAGAAAGAACAGCGGCTCGGCGCCCTGCACCACGAGGTCGTTGACGCTCATGGCCACAAGGTCGATGCCGATCCCGCCGTGCAGCCCGGTCTCGATCGCGATCTTGACCTTGGTGCCGACGCCATCGGTCGCGGCGACCAGGACGGGATCCTTGAAACCGGCCGCCTTGAGGTCGAACAGGCCGCCGAATCCGCCGATCTCGGCGTCGGCGCCGGGCCGTGCGGTGGCGCGCACCATCGGCTTGATCAGGTCGACCAGGCGGTTGCCCGCATCGATATCGACGCCTGAATCGGCGTAAGTGAGGCCGTTTTTTCGGTCGGTCATGCCCGATTTCCAGTGGGTTTGCGGCTGGTTACGTCGAATTCCGGGGACGCGCAATGGCTCGCATGGCGCCCCGCCGTATACTATGTAGAGATATCAACCGGTTCAGCCTCCCGAGGGGCCGGATTCGAGGTCAGACCGGGTGCCGGGAAGCGCTTTCGTGAGTATTCCAAATATCATTACCCTGGGCCGCATCATGCTGGTCCCGATCATCGTCTGGGCCATCGTGTCGAGCCAAATGGAGGTGGCGTTTGCCGTCTTCCTGATCGCCGGTATCAGCGATGCCGTCGACGGTTTCCTGGCCAAGCGCTTCAACATGACGAGCGAGCTCGGTGCCCTGCTCGATCCGCTCGCGGACAAGGCGCTGCTGGTCTCGATCTACATGGCGCTGGGAATCTGGGGCGCAATTCCGCGCTGGATCGTGATCCTGGTGGTGTCGCGCGACATCATGATCGTCGCCGCCGTGATCGTATCCTGGCTGTTCGACCGGCCCGTCGAGATGAAGCCGTCGAAGGTGTCCAAGCTCAACACCGTGGTACAAGTGGCGTTCGCCGCCCTTGTACTGGCGGCGCTTGCCTTCGGCTTCAAGCCGGCTCCTTATGATATCATCCTGATGGGTCTCGTCACGGTCTTCACGCTCTCCTCGGTGTCGCTCTATCTGGTCGAGTGGCTGCGGCACATGAGTACGATCGAGGCCAAGTAGCACGATCGAAGCCAAATGAGAGGGGATGCGGCCCCGCAAAAGGCCAACTCCCGCTCGTTGAAGGCGAATCCTTTCCAACAAGCCGGCGCGCCGGCATGGAGCAAAGCAAGCGTGCCAGGCCGCGTCCATCCCCGACAATTGGCGTTTTCGCTTCCGCACGCGGAGAGCCTCAGCCGGGACAATTTCCTTGAAGGCCCCGCCAACGCGGCCGGTCTCGGCCTGATCGAGAGCTGGCCGGAATGGCCGAACCGGATCATGTGGCTCGCCGGTCCGGAAGGAAGCGGCAAGAGCCATCTCGCCGCGATCTGGGCCGAGGTATCAGGTGCCCGCTCGACCGCGGCCAACGCACTGACCGCCACAAGCGTTCCGGGCGCGCTCGCCACCGGCGCGCTGGTCGTCGAGGACCTCAGGGCCGGGGAATTCGACGAACGCGCCCTCTTCCACCTGATGAACCTTGCCCGCGAGGACGGCGTCTACGTTCTCTTCACCGGACGCGAGGGGCCGGCCTCGCTGGAGATCGAGCTGCGCGACCTGCGCTCGCGCCTGCGCGCCGTGCCCGTGGTCGCGTTGCTGCCGCCCGACGACCAGCTCTTCCGCGGCCTGATCGTCAAATTCTGCGCCGACCGCCAGCTCGCCGTGGACGAGAGCGTGGTCGGCTACCTCGCCACCCGCCTGGAGCGGTCTTCAGCCGCCGCCCGCCGGGCCGTGGAACTGCTCGACGGTGAAGCCCTGCGGCTCGGCCGCCCCGTCACAAGGGCGCTGGCCGCCGAACTCTTGCGGGACGCCTGATCGGTTGCGGGCTCCAGAGCGGCTTGACGCCGCGAAGCGGCGGAACATCAATGTCATCGAAACGTCATCGCGCTAACACATGCTTCCGCCGGTTTTGCGCGTAAGTCGCAAATTGGGGCGAACTGGATGGACCGACTTCTGATGGACTCTGCGCAAGCTATTGAAGTTAAAGAGAAAGAGCCTGAGGCCGAGGGCTTGCCGGCGATCGCCTCCAGCCCCGAGCGATTCATCAACCGCGAGCTCTCCTGGCTGCATTTCAACCGCCGCGTCCTGGAGGAATCGGTCAATCCCAGCCACCCGATGCTCGAGCGGGTGCGATTCCTGTCGATTTCAGCGAATAACCTCGACGAATTCTTCATGGTCCGGGTCGCCGGCATCAAGGCTCAGGTGCGCGAGGGCATTGCCGAACGCAGCCCCGACGGCCTGACCCCGTCCGAGCAGCTCGCGCTGATCAACCGCACCGTCTCCGAACTCGCCTCCGACCAGCAGGCGATCTGGCGCGACCTGCGCAGCACGCTGGCCGATGTCGGCATCGTGCTGGTCGAGGGCAAGGAAGTCACCAAGGCGGAGCGGACCTGGATCGAGGACTACTTCCTCAGCAACGTGTTCCCGCTGCTGACGCCGCTGGCGATCGATCCGGCCCACCCCTTCCCGTTCATCCCGAGCCTCGGCTTCACCATCGCGCTCCAGCTCACGCGCGCCGCCGACGGCAAGCAGATGAACGCGCTGATCCGCATGCCCGGCAAGATCGACCGCTTCATCCGCCTGCCGGCTGACGGCAAGGTCGTCCGGCTGATCTCGCTGGAGCAGGCGACCGCGCTGTTCATCAACCGCCTGTTTCCCGGCTACAACCTGCACGGCCAGGGCGCCTTCCGCATCATCCGCGACTCCGAGCTCGAAATCGAGGAAGAGGCGGAAGACCTCGTCCGCCTGTTCGAGACCGCGCTGAAGCGCCGCCGTCGCGGATCGGTGATCCGGCTCGAGATCGACGCCAAGATGCCGGAGGAGCTGCGCAGCTTCGTGCAACACGCGCTCTCGGCCGCCGACGACGAGGTGTTCCTGGTCGACGGCGTGCTCGCCATGAACGAGCTCTCGCAGCTCACCCGCCTCGACCGGCCAGATCTCGAATTCACGCCCTACGTGCCGCGCCACCCCGAGCGCGTGCGCGAGCACGGCGGCGACATCTTTGCCGCGATCCGGCAGAAGGACCTCGTCGTCCATCACCCCTACGAATCCTTCGACGTGGTGGTGCAGTTCCTGCAGCAGGCCACGCGCGATCCCGATGTCGTCGCGATCAAGCAGACGCTCTACCGCACCTCCAACAACTCCCCGATCGTGCGCGCGCTGGCGGAAGCCGCCGAGGCCGGCAAGTCCGTCACGGCCTTGATCGAATTGAAGGCGCGCTTCGACGAGGAAGCCAACATCCGCTGGGCACGCGACCTCGAACGCGCCGGCGTGCAGGTCGTCTATGGCTTCCTCGAGCTGAAGACTCACGCAAAGCTCTCGATGGTGGTGCGCCGCGAGGGCGGCAGCCTCACGACTTACGTCCACACCGGCACCGGCAACTATCACCCGGTCACCGCACGCATCTACACCGACCTCTCCTACTTCACCTCCGACCCGACCATCGGCCGCGATGCCGCGCGCGTGTTCAATTTCATCACCGGCTATGCCGCACCGAGCGATCTGGAAAAGATGGCGGTGTCGCCGTTGACCTTGCGCAAGCGCATCATCGAGCACATCCAGGGCGAGACCGCGCATGCGCGGCACGGTCGCCACGGCGCGGTCTGGATGAAGATGAATGCGCTGGTCGACCCCGATATCATCGACGCGCTCTACGAGGCCTCCCAGGCCGGCGTGCAGGTCGAGCTCGTGGTGCGCGGAATCTGTTGCCTGCGCCCCGGCATTCCCGGCCTGTCGGAGAACATCCGCGTCAAGTCGATCATCGGACGCTTCCTGGAACACGGCCGAATCTACTGCTTCGGCATGGGCCAGGGCCTGCCGAGCGCCAAAGCGGCTGTGTATATCTCGTCCGCCGACATGATGCCGCGCAACCTCGACCGCCGTGTCGAGGTGCTGTGTCCGCTGCAAAATCCGACGGTGCATCAGCAGGTTCTCGAACAGATCATGGTCGCCAACCTGAAGGACAATGAGCAGAGCTGGCAATTGTTGCCGGACGGGTCCTCAACGCGTATGAAGACCGCGAAGGGCGAGGAGCCCTTCAATGTCCACAACTACTTCATGACAAATCCGAGTCTGTCTGGCCGTGGAAAGTCGCTCAAGGAATCCTCGCCGCGTCGTCTCACGCGCCGGAACGAACGCCATCCATCCTGATCGGGGATTTCCGACGTGAAGAGGCCGCGCAAGCGCGGCTCGAGCGTCGCTGTCATCGACATCGGTTCCAACTCGGTCCGTCTCGTCGTCTACGAGGGGCTGACGCGTAGCCTCATTCCGATCTTCAACGAGAAGACGCTGTGCGGCCTCGGGCGCGAGGTGCAGAGCACCGGCCTGCTCGCCCCCGACGCCGTCGACAAGGCGCTGACTTCGCTGAAGCGATTCCGCGCATTGTGCCGCGTGATGCAGGTCGGACGCGTGTTCGCGATTGCCACCGCCGCCTGCCGCGACGCTTCCAACGGCCCCGATTTCATCGCCAAGGCCGAGCGCATCTGCGCCGTGAAGATCGAAATCCTGTCCGGTCCGCGCGAGGCGCGGCTGTCGGCGCTCGGCGTGATCTCGGGCATCCACCATCCCGACGGCATCGTCGGCGACCTCGGCGGCGGGTCGCTCGAATTGATCGACGTGCGCAAGAACAGCGTGCGCAGCGGCGTGACGCTGCCGCTCGGCGGGCTTGCGCTGCAGGATCTCGCGCACAAATCACTCAAGCGCGCCGACCGCATCGTGCGCGAGGCGCTCGACGGAGTGCCGCAGCTCGCCGCGGGCCGCGGCCGCACGTTCTACGCGGTCGGCGGCACCTGGCGCGCGCTCGCGCGCATTCACATCATCCAGAGCGGCTATCCGCTCCAGGTGATGCACGGTTATTCGATTTCCGCAGTTGAAGCGCTCGATTTCTCGCGTCGGCTCCGGCGCCTCGCGGCCGCGGACATGCTCGCGGACATCGAGAGCGTTGCGGACGCCCGCCGCCCGCTCCTCACCTATGCGGCGCTGGTGCTCGAGCACATCATCCGGGTGGCGAAGCCGAAGACGATCGTGTTCTCGACCTTCGGCGTGCGCGAGGGCCTGCTGCACGAGAAGCTGCCGGAGGCGGAACGCAACAAGGACGGCCTGACCTGCGCTGCCGAAGAGCTGAACCAGTTGCTGTCACGCTCGGCCAAGCACGCCCACGAGCTGATCGCATGGACCGACCGCCTTGCGCGCGTGGTGAAGCTGCGCGAGACCGAGGAGGATCGGCGGCTGCGCCACACCGCGTGCCTGCTGTCCGACATCGGCTGGCGCGTGCATCCCGATCATCGCGGCGAGCAGACGCTGAGCCTCGTCGTAAACGGCAATTTCGGCGCGATCACCCACACCGAGCGCGCGTTCGTCGGCCTGTCGGTGTTCTATCGCTATGCGGGCCTGAGCGAGGAAAACCAGCCGCCGGTCACCATGCAGGAGCTGCTGACGCCGGCGCAGCTCGAGCGCGCGCGCCTCCTGGGCGCTGCATTCCGCGTCGCGCATCTGATCTCGGCGGCGAGGCCTGGCGTCCTGCCGGCCACGCATTTCCGGAGCCTGGGACGCAAACTGATGCTGGTGTTCGAGCACCGCCTCGGCGACCTCGTCGCCGACCGCGTCGGCAGCCGCTTCCGTCAGCTCGCCCGCCTGATTGGCCGCGCGGGCTCGATCGTGCGGCGCTGACCGCAACTGTGCGTCCAAGCGAGCAGCTGGGGGACTTCAACCAGCAGCGGCCATCCGATCGCCGCTGACCTCTGGCGCGACGATGGCTTTCAGTCCACCGAGTTCGGAATCCGCAAGAACAAGCTGCCATCCGTAGGCACTGAGCACGTCCTGAACGATGGCGAGACCGAGGCCGGCCCCTTCGCCACGCTCATCCAGCCTGACCCCGCGTTCGAGCACGCGTGAACGTTCGGCGGGCGCGATGCCCGGACCATCGTCCTCGACCGTGATTGCCGGTTTCGCGGCATCGGAGCTGATGCGCACCTGGCTCCTGGCGTGACGGGCAGCATTTTCCAGGAGATTTCCCAGCACTTCGGCCAGATCCGTGCGATCGAGCGGCACGCTCGGCTCGCCTGTTATGCAGGTCTCGAGTTCAAGCCGCTGTACAGCGGGCGTGCGCTCCAGCATCCGCATCAGGGATTGGACCAGTGGTCTGAGGGGCGTTGAAACACCGCCGCGCTGTCGCGCCGTCCCCCGCGCCCGGGCGCGCGCCAGCTCGCGGTCGACGTGACGACTCATCGTCTCGCCGACGGCTTCGATTGCCTGCGCGACGTCCTGCTCACCGCGCAGACGCAACAGCGCGACATCGGCCGCGAGTGCGGCAAGCGGCGTCTTCAGACCATGCGCCAAATCAGCGGCGCGGCTGCGCGACCGCTCGATCTCGCGCTCTTGGGCGTCGATCAGGCTGTTCACCTCTTCCACCAGGGGCTTCACCTCGGTCGGGACATCGGCGGGGAGATGCCTGCGTTGCCCGGAACGGACGTCCGCGACGCCGCGGCGAAGTGCGTCCAGCGGACGCAGGCCCAGCCCGACCTGGATCGAGGTGGCCGCCGCCAGCGCCAAGCCCAGCACGCCGAGTGCCAGCACCAGATCCCTGGCGAAGTGCGCGGCGGCGACCGATACGCGGGCGAAATCGGCCGCCACGGCAACCCGCACCGGCGCGCGGCGGCCGCCTAGGGTGAGCAGCACGCGGCGTTCACTGACCAGGAGCCGTGCGTCTGCGGGCCCAGGGATGACGTGACGGTGCAATTCGCCAGGCGACGGCTCATCCTGCGGCAGGTCCAACGCCGTGTCCCACAGCGAACGTGAACGCACCACTTGACCGCCATCGTCCGATACCTGCCAGTACAAGCCCGAAAGAGGGTCGGCAAAACGAGGATCGGTCGGCGGCCGGCCCACCACCAGCCTGCCCTGCGCATCGACGTCGATACCCGCGACGAGCTGCTTCAGATAGACGTCGAGATCGTCGCCGATGGTGCGCGTGACGTGGCGTTCGAACAGCAGCGTCAGCCCGGCGCCGGCAATCGTGAGCGCGATCAGGATAGCTACGAGTCCGCCAGCGACCAGTCGCAGCCGCAGCGAGCCCCAGCTCATGGCGCCGTCTCCGGTACCAGATAGCCGAAGCCGCGCCGGGTCTCGATCAGATCGGCGCCCAGTTTCCTGCGCACGCGGCCAACCAGCACTTCGAGCGCGTTCGATTCGTGGTCCTCGCCGTGGCCATAGACGTTTTCATCGAGCTCCTGCTGCGACACCACGCGGCCGCGATGGTGCAGCAGAAAGGCGATCAGGCGATATTCCAATGGCGACAACGCAACGGGTACGCCGCGCAGCGTCACCCTCATCTGACGCTCGTCGAGCTCGACGTCGCCGGCGACAATCCGTGGGGAGGCATGCCCCGCCGAGCGGCGCACGATCGAGCGCAACCGCGCCAGCAACTCCTCCATGCGGAATGGCTTGGGCAGGTAGTCGTCGGCGCCCGCGTCGATGCCATCGACGCGCTCGGCCCAGCTGCCGCGCGCCGTCAGGATCAGCACCGGCATGGACCGCCCATTCGCACGCCAGCGCTTGAGTACCGCCAGACCGTCCATGCCGGGCAAACCGAGATCGAGGACGATCGCGCCGTAATCCTCGGTGTCACCGCGGAACCAGGCTTCCTGGCCGTTGCGGACGGTCTCGACTACGTAACCAGCCGCGCGTAGCGCCCTTTCCACATCGGCCGCGATCCGTCGGTCGTCCTCCACGAGCAGCAGGCGCATCACTTCTCCTTGATGCGTTCAATCTCGCCGCTGCGCGCGTCCACGTGCGCTTCGTAGAGGCGGCCCTTGTTGTCGACGAGGCGAAACTCGTAGATCCAGCGGCCGCGCTCACGCTCTATCTCGACCCCGGCAACCTCGCCCGGCAGCTTGCCACGAAGCGACGCGAGAATGTCGGCAAGTGACTTGATCTCGCCTGCCTCGACCGCGCGGCGAACCGCGTCGGGCGCGCCTTTATCGTGGTCGCCTGCGGCCGCAGGCATCGGCGTGAGCAGGACGCCGGCCAGCAGCGGCACCGCAAGGAATTCCAGAAGGCCAGGTGATCGCATCAGTGGAGAATGCCCCAATCAACCTGACAAAATGCTGACGTGGATCAACAGGCGCCGGTCAGGGCTCTTCCGGCAATGTCCGCTCATCGCCTCGCCGCATGACGCGGCCGGACGCCAAAAGCTGGAGAGAACCATGCGCAAGATCACTGTCATCGCCGCCACTGCCGCCTTGCTCGCCGCCACCACGACCGCTCATGCCGGTAGCCTCGGGCGTCCTTGCACTACGGCGCCACAGGCAAGTTGGCTGCCGCTCGAGCAATTGCAGGCCAAGATCGAAGCCCAGGGCTACAAGGTTCAGAAGGCCAAGCTCAAGAACGCCTGTGGCGAACTCTACACGATCGACAAGTCCGGCAGCCGGGTCGAATTGTTCGTCGACCCGACCAACGGCCAGATCATCGGTCAGCTGTAAAGAGCTGCACCATGAGCGCCATTCACGATACGGTCGAAGCCGGCGGCGCGAAGCCGCCGGCTTCAATCAGGGTCTGGGACCCTTTCGTGCGCGTGTTCCATTGGTCGCTGGCCGGGCTGTTCCTGCTCGCTTATGGCACCGGTGATGAGATAGAAAATATCCATATCGCCGCCGGCTACACGATTGCCGGCTTGCTTGCGCTCCGGATCGTGTGGGGCTTCGTGGGACCGCGCCATGCGCGCTTCAGCGACTTCGTGCGCTCGCCGCGCACAGTGCTCGCGTATATGCGCGACGTGGCGCTACTCAGGGCGCCACGCTATCTCGGCCACAATCCAGCCGGCGGCATGATGGTCGTGACGCTGATCGTCACACTGATCGGCACCTGCACCACCGGTTACATGATGACGACCGCCAGCTTCTGGGGAGCGAAATGGGTGGAGGAGGTCCATGAGACCTTCGCCAACCTCACGATCGGCCTCGTGGTCGTCCATGTGCTTGGCGTCCTGGTGGCAAGCTTCGAGCACCGAGAGAGCCTGGCGAAGGCGATGATCACCGGCAGGAAGCGTCCATTGTGAGCGAGACTGCTTGGCCCAGCCGCCGCCTCACCGAGAGGGGCGAAGACAGCCGATTGAGGCAAATCAACTCACCCGCGCGCAACTGGAGTAAGCGAAACTTGAAATCGAGAAGCGTTTCGCTCGCCGGTGAGCGCGGGACATTCCTCATGCGGGTCCGCCACGGAAATCTCCGTCTCACCTCTTCCGGGGGCGCGCTCGCGCGTACCCTTCTTGCGATCGTATCGATTTTGTTGCCCTCGGTCTCGATGGCGCAGGACGAGGTCAAGCTCAGCGATGCGCAGGCGCGCAATCTCGGCGTCCGCGTGACCCATCCGGTCGCGAGCCGAACCGATCTAACGCTGCCCTATCCCGTCCAGATCGTGATCCCCACGCAGCAATTGCGGGTCGTCAGCGCGCCGGTAGCCGGCATGGTCGCCAATCTTCTGGTCGGACGCGGCGACCGCGTCTCGGCCGGCCAGCCGCTGGTCACCCTGGAGAGTCCGAGCTTCGTCTCCCAGCAGCGCGACTACTTGCAGGCGATCGCGCAAGAGCACCTCGCCAGCCAGCAACTCAAGCGGAACGTCGATCTGTTCGAGGGCAAGGCCGTGCCGCAACGCGTGCTGGAGGCCAGCCAGGCCGAAGAGCGCCAAGCTGCTCTCGTCGTCGCCGAACGGCGTCAGATGCTGCACCTGAGCGGGATGTCCGACGATGCCATTTCCCGGCTGGCCAAGGAAGCGGCGATCAGCGCGACGCTCACGGTCAATGCGCCACAAACCGCGTCCGTGGTCGAGATCGCGGTGTCGCCAGGACAGCGGCTCGAACAATCCGCCCCGCTCGTCAAGCTGGCGCGGCTGTCGCCGCTATGGGCCGAAATCGCGGTTCCTGCCGCCAATATTCGAGCGATCCGCACCGGAGCGAAAGTCGAGATCGAAGGCTACGCCACCCCCGGCAAGGTCGTGCTGGTCTCTGAGACCATCGACACTGCCACCCAGACCATTCTGGTGCGCGCGGAAGTCCCCAACGACGGCGAGCTTCATCCCGGCCAGACCACCGCGGCCCGCATCGGCTTTCTCTCGGCGAGCGAAAGCGCCTGGGAGATTCCCTACAGCGGGCTGATACGGCGGGGCGAGCAGACGTCGGTCTTCGTCGCCTTCGACGGCGGCTTCCGCCTGGTTCCGGTCAAGCTGCTTGCGGAAGATCAGGACCACGTCGTGGTATCGGGCCCCATCGTGGACAAGGACGCGATCGCGATCGGCGGCATCTCGGCGCTTCGCGGCATTCTGTCGGGACTGGGGCAATAGATGCTCCGGCGCCTGGTTGCGTTCGCGTTGTCACAGCGGCTCTTCGTCCTGCTGGGCGTGCTGTTGGTGATCGGCGCCGGCGCCGTCCTCCTGCCCGGCCTGCCGATCGACGCCTTTCCTGATGTCTCGCCGGTGCAGGTAAAGATCATCATGAAGGCGCCGGGCCTCACCCCCGAAGAGGTCGAGCAGCGCATCACCGTCCCGGTCGAGCTCGAGCTGCTCGGATTGCCGAACAAGAAGGTGCTTCGTTCGACCACGAAATATGCGCTGGCCGACATCACCGTCGATTTCGAGGACGGCACCGACATCTACTGGGCGCGCAACCAGGTCTCGGAGCGGCTGTCGAACATCTCGCGCGATTTTCCGGACGGGGTGAGCGGAGGTCTTGCGCCGATCACGAGCCCCCTCGGCGAGATGTTCATGTTCACGATCGACAGTCCCGAGCTATCGCTGGCCGAGCGCCGGACCCTGCTCGATTGGGTGATCCGTCCCGCCCTGCGCACGGTCGCCGGCGTTGCCGACGTCAACGCCCTCGGCGGCTATGTCCGTGCCTTCGAGATCGTGCCGCGTAACGATGCGCTTGCCGCGCGTGGCATTTCCTACGACCTGTTTCGCCGGGCCATCGAGGCCAACAGCCGCAACGACGGCGCCGGGCGGGTGAACCAGGGCGAGGACAGCGCTCTGGTGCGCATCGAAGGCAGCATCCGTTCGATCGAGGACATCAAGGCCATCGTCGTCGACACCCGCGAGGGCGTGCCGATCCTGGTCAACGACGTCGCCACCGTCAAAGTCGGGACGCTGACGCGCTATGGCGCAGTCACGGCGGACGGCCGCGGCGAAACCGTCGAGGGGTTGGTTCTCGGCTTGCGCGGCGCCAACGCAGGTCAGCTCATTCGCGACGTACGTGCTCGGCTCGCCGAGCTGCAAGGCTCGCTGCCGAAGAGCGTTTCGATCAACGTGTTCTATGACCGCAGCCGCCTAGTCAACCGCGCCGTCGGCACCGTGGTGCGGGCCCTCGGCGAGGCCACCGCCCTCGTCATCGTTCTCCTGCTACTTTTCCTCGGCAATTGGCGGGCCTCGCTGGTGATCGCGCTCAGCCTGCCGCTCGCCATCGTCATCGCATTGATCATCATGCGCGTGGTGGGAATGTCGGCCAACCTGATGAGCCTCGGCGGACTTGCGATCGCGATCGGCATGCTGATCGACGCGCTGGTCGTCGTTGTCGAGAACATCGTCGGCAACCTCGGCAAGCACGAGCCGGGCAAGGGTCTCCCGCTGACCCACTTGGTTTACCGTTCGGTTTGCGAAGTCCTGGAGCCGGTGGCCTCGGGCGTGCTCATCATCATCATCGTGTTCGTCCCCTTGCTGACGCTGCAGGGGTTGGAGGGCAAGCTCTTCATTCCCGTCGCGCTGGCCATCATTTTCGCGCTGGCCGCCTCGTTGCTGCTGGCGCTCACCGTGATCCCGGTCACAACGTCCTTCGTGCTCAAATCGGCGTCGCATCGCGATCCCCTGCTGGTGCGTGCGGCCCAGCGGGTCTACGCGCCGGCATTGGACTGGGCCTTGAACAACGAGCGCAAGGTAATGGCTGCGGCGCTGATCGGCCTGGTCGCGGCGGGCTTCGCCTATACGAAGCTCGGCAAGACCTTCATGCCGACGATGGACGAAGGCGACGTCATCGTCAGCGTGGAGACGCTTCCGTCGGTCAACCTCGACGAGTCGCTTGCCATGAATGCAAGGCTCCAGACTGCGCTTCTGGCCCTACCTGATATCGCCGGCATCGTGGCCCGGACCGGATCGGACGAGCTCGGCCTCGATCCCATGGGCCCCAACCAGACCGACACGTTCCTCGTGCTCAAGCCGGCTGCCGAGAGGCAGACCGACAATCGCGAGGCCCTGCTGCAGAAGCTTCGCGAGGTCCTGACCGGCTTTCCCGGCATCTCGCTCAGCTTCACCCAGCCCATCGACATGCGCGTGCAGGAAATGATCAGCGGCGTGCGCGGCGATGTCGCCGTCAAGATATTTGGTCCCGACATCGCCAGGCTGAACGAAACCGCGGCGAAATTGTCGGCGATCCTGTCCAGCATCGACGGTGCCGAGGACGTCTACACCACACTGAACGAGGGCGCCCAATATTACACCGTAGCGGTCAATCGCATGGAGGCCGGCCGCCTGGGCTTGACCGTGGATTCGATCGTCAATTCGCTCCGTACCCAGATCGAGGGCCGAACGATCGGCACAGCTCTTGAGGAGGGACGCCGCACGCCGATTCTCGTCCGCGGCAGCGAGACGACGCGGGAAGCACCGACGCTGCTGGCCAGCCTGCCGCTGACGCTCGGTTCCGGACAGCATGTCGCTCTGTCGCAGGTCGCCCGAATCCAGCGGGTGGATGGACCGGTGAAGATCGACCGCGAGGACGGCGCTCGCATGAGCGTGGTTCGCGCCAACATTCGCGGTCGCGACATGGTCGGCTTCGTCGAAGCCGCGCGGCAGAAGGTGGCGACCGAACTCCCGCTTCCGAACGGCTACCGGCTGACCTGGGGTGGACAGTTCGAGAACCAGCAACGCGCCGCGGCACGCCTGTCCGTCGTGGTCCCCGTCGCGATCGGCCTGATCTTCGTGCTGCTGTTCACCACCTTCGGTGCCATCCGTCAGGCGTTGCTGGTGCTCGTCAACATTCCCTTTGCCCTGATCGGCGGCGTCTTCGCCCTGGTCGTGACGGGTGAGTATCTGTCGGTGCCGGCCTCGGTCGGATTCATCGCGCTGCTCGGCATCGCCGTCCTCAATGGCGTCGTCCTGGTCTCCTACTTCAATCAGCTCCGCGCTCACGGCGTTAGCGAGGATCGTATCGTCGTCGAAGGCGCCATGCGCAGGCTGCGGCCGGTGCTGATGACTGCGAGCATCACGGCGCTTGGCTTGATCCCCCTGCTGTTCGCCTCCGGCCCCGGGTCCGAAGTGCAGCGTCCGCTCGCCATCGTCGTGATCGGAGGACTTCTGTCCTCCACCCTGCTCACGCTGATTCTGCTGCCGATCCTGTATCGCCGCTATGGCGGGACCTCGAAGGTGGCGAAATGATTGACCAGCCCGTCTGTCTCACGCTGATCGTGCCGCATCAGCTCCGCGACGAGGTGTTCGACTATCTCGCCGAACAGAGCGATCTGGTTTCCGGATTCACGGCCTCCCAGGGAGCCGGTCACGGCGCCGACGTCCGATTGCATACGGCTGCCGAACGCGTGAAAGGCCATGCCGACCAGACCATCGTGCAGGTGGCGCTGGCAGGGAAAGACGCCAGCCGCCTGCTCGACCGCTTGCGGGTTTCGTTCGCCGGAACCAAGCTGGTCTATTGGACGATACCGGTGACGGAACTCGGCACGATCGACTGAGGAGCCTACTCCAGCGACGCCCTGGCGTGCCGCTCAGACGATTGCAGTGCGGCGGCACTCAGGCTGCGGCGGCGCCAGATGGTGCCGACCACCAGCACGACGACGACGCCGAGCATCGCGCAGAGATATTCGCCGCCGGCACCGCCATGGCCGAATTGCGGCGGGATGCGCAAGGCTCCGAGCATCGCGTCGAGCGAAGCGCCGAACGGACCGTCGAACAGCGTGTGGAGCTTCGGCGCGACGCCGGGATCGGTCGAGATCACCTCGCCGGCGACCCAGCCGAGCAGCGCCGCACCCGCCCAGACCAGCACCGGCAGCTTTTCGAGCAGCGCCATGATCAGCGCCGCACCGGCGACGATCAGCGGCACGCTGATGGCAAGGCCGAGGATCAGGAGCGGCACGCTGCCATTGGCGGCCGCGGCCACCGCAATGACGTTGTCGAGACTCATGACGATGTCGGCGACCACGACGATCTGGATGGCATGCCACAGATGCGAGGCGGACTCGACGTCGTCCTCGTCCTCGTTTTCCGGCACCAGGAGCTTGGCCGCGATCACGATCAGTGCAAGTCCGCCGATCAGCTTGAGATACGGCAGCTCCATCAGGGAGGCGACGATGCCGGTGAAGATGATCCGCAGCGTCACGGCTGCGCCGGCACCGAAGATCATGCCCCACATCCGGTGTCGCGGCGAGAGGCCGCGGCACGCGAGCGCGATCACCAGCGCGTTGTCGCCGGAGAGCAGGATGTTGATCCAGATGATCTTGCCGACCGCGATCCAGAAGGTCGGTTCGGCCATCTCGTTGCGAAACTGGGTGAAGAATACCCCGATCGTAGCGGGATCGAAGATCTGCCAGAGCCAGCTCACAATACGTCCTTTCGCGCGTGTCGACCTAGTTCATCGGCTGATGGATCAGCCGACGATCTCGTTGCCCGAGAAGAACTGCGCGATCTCGACCGCGGCGGTCTCCGGCGCATCCGAGCCGTGCGCGGAATTTTCGCCGATCGACTTGGCGTAGAGCTTGCGGATGGTGCCGTCGGCGGCCTTGGACGGATCGGTCGCGCCCATCACGTCACGATACTTGGCGACGGCGCCCTCGCCTTCCAGCACCTGGACCACGACCGGACCCGAGGTCATGAACTCGACGAGCTCGCCGAAGAACGGCCGCGCCTTGTGGACGGCATAGAAGGTCTCGGCCTGCTCCTTGGTCATGCGGATGCGCTTCTGTGCGACGATGCGCAGCCCCGCCTTTTCGATCACGGCATTGACGGCGCCGGTCAGGTTACGCGCGGTCGCATCGGGCTTGATGATCGAGAAAGTGCGTTCGATGGCCATAATCTTGTCCCTGGAAAGAAGCGGTGGTTGTGGAGTTGCGGGGCTTATATCGGCGCCTTTGCGATCCGGCAAGCGACCGCCAGGACGACGTCACAGACGTTCGCCGCAGGACCGGGCCGGCGATATCAGCATGGATTACGACAATTTCACCCAGATGAACCCATTCTGACACCCCCATTCAGGCTTTGGTTCAGCCCGCCGGCTTAAGCTCCTTCCATCGAAACCAAAGCCTGACCTGCAGGCGGACCGTTTCGGCGGCCTTTCCATCGACGCGGATAGCCCCCGCGCCGGCAGTTTTGAGGAGATCACCATGTTGAGGAAACTTTCGCTTGCCGCTGTCGCCGCGGTTGCGCTGGGCGCCGCGCTGGCACCGACCTCGGCTTCCGCCCATTGGCACGGTGGGGGCTGGCACGGCGGCGGCGGCGGTGGCTGGCACCACGGCCACGGCCACCGCTGGGGCGGACCGCGCTTCTATGCCGCCGGCCCCGTCTCCCACGGTTATGGCGGCTGCTACGTGCGCCGGCTGGTTCCGACCCCCTGGGGACCTCGCTGGCGGATGATCAACCGCTGCTACTGAGCCCGACAGCACCTTCCTAAAGTCCGACAGGTATCTGCGCCCCCACAGGTACCTTCCAAGAGGAGCCCCGGCGATCCCCCCGCCGGGGCTCCGCATTTTGGGCGGACATGGCGGGATTCATACAATTTTGACGAGAATGCCGGTGATCCCGAAGAATGGCGAAACCATTTTGGGGGTCAATGACTTGGTACCGTGATTGCTTTGAACACACGGAACCGCACGATGGCTGGGCCTTTTGCCAATGACAGCGAACAGATTGACCGGCGCACCAGCCGCTCGATTTGCGATGCCGTGGGCGAACGGCTCCAGCAGAGCCTGCGGCCCGAGCCCCGACTTCCCACACATCTCGAGCAGCTCCTGAACGAGCTGCAGCGGCGCGACCGCGACCCACACTGAGCAGCGGGCCCGGAAAAACGGGTTGCGTTTGATCCCGGCTGCGGTGACAAGGCCGCATGCTGTCCATTACCGACCTCTCCATCCGCCTCGCCGGACGCCTTCTGATTGACCAGAGTTCCGTGCAGATCACGCCCGGATCGCGCGTCGGCATGGTCGGACGCAACGGCACCGGCAAGTCGACGCTGTTCAAGGTGATCCGCGGTGAGCTCGCGGCCGAGCACGGCTCGGTGACCTTGCCGCCGCGTTGGCGAGTCGGCAGCCTCGCACAGGAAGCCCCGAACGGACCCGAAAGCCTGATCTCCGTCGTGCTCAAGGCCGATCTCGAGCGCGACGCGCTGCTCACCGAAGCCGAGAGCGCGACTGACCCGCACCGGATCGCCGAAATCCAGACCCGCCTCGTCGACATCGATGCGCATTCGGCGCCGAGCCGTGCCGCCGCGATCCTCTCCGGCCTCGGCTTCTCCGCCGCCGACCAGCTCCGCCCCTGCGCCGAATTCTCCGGCGGCTGGCGCATGCGCGTCGCGCTCGCCGCGACGCTGTTCGCGGCCCCCGATTTGCTGCTGCTCGACGAGCCCACCAACTATCTCGATCTCGAGGGCACGCTGTGGCTGGAGGATCACCTCGCCCATTATCCGCGCACGGTGATCGTGATCAGCCACGACCGCGACCTCTTGGAGAGTTCGGTCGACCAGATCCTGCATCTGGAGCGCGGCAAGCTCACGCTCTACAAGGGCACCTATTCCTCATTCGAGGAGCAGCGCGCCGCCCGTGAGCTGCTCGACGCCAAGCAGGTCAAGCGCCAGGAAGCCGAACGCGCCCGCCTGCAGGCCTTCGTCGATCGCTTCAAGGCCAAGGCCTCGAAAGCCCGGCAGGCACAGTCCCGCGTCAAGATGCTGGAACGGCTGAAGCCGATCACGGCGCTGGTCACCGAGGACGTGCGCGAGATCAGCTTCCCGGCGCCGGAGAAGATTCTGTCGCCGCCGATCATCGCGGTCGACAACGCCGCCGTCGGCTACGACCCGGCCAGCCCGGTGCTGAGCCGCGTCACGCTGCGCATCGACAATGACGATCGCATTGCGCTGTTAGGGGCCAACGGCAACGGCAAGTCGACCCTCGTCAAACTGCTCGCCGGACGGCTGGCGCCGTTCTCGGGAAGAGTGACCCGCGCGGACAAGCTGTCGATCGCCTATTTCGCCCAGCACCAGCTCGACGAGCTCAACGAGGACGCCTCCGCCTACGACCACGTCCGCAAGCTGATGGGCGATGCGCCCGAAGCCAAGGTACGGGCGCGCGCCGGCGCGATCGGCTTCTCCGGCAAGGCCGCCGACACCAAGGCCGGCAAATTGTCAGGCGGCGAGAAGGCGCGGCTGCTGCTCGGTCTCGCCACCTTCTTCGGCCCCAACATGATCATCCTGGACGAGCCGACCAACCATCTCGACATCGACAGCCGCGCCGCACTCGCGGAGGCCATCAATGAATTTCCCGGCGCCGTCATCATGGTCTCGCACGACCGCTATCTGATCGAGGCCTGCGCCGACCGGCTCTGGATCGTCGCCGACCGCACCGTCACCAATTACGACGGCGATCTCGACGAGTACCGCCGCCTGGTGCTGTCCGCGCGCAACGGCGAGCCCGCCCCGCGCGAGCGCAGCGCACCAGCCGAGAAGCCGCAGCGCGCGAGGTCGGACAATCGCGGAGGCTTGAAGAAGCGCATTGCGGAAGCCGAAGCCGAGATCGCCCGCGTCAGCGAGATCATCACCAAGATCGACACCGCCCTCTCCCTGCCCGACATCTTTACCCGCGATCCCAAGCAGGCCGCACAGCTGTCAAAGGCGCGCGCCAACGCTGCCGACGCATTGGCGCGCGCGGAGGAGCAGTGGCTCGAGGCCAGCACGCAATTCGATGAGGCCGCAGGGTAGCGGTCCGATCAAAATTCGGAAGAACAACCCCATGCACAGTACCGGTGTTTCAACACCGGCACCCAAGCACTTGAATTAGCTGACCATCACCCTCCAGCCGACATCGCCCGGCCCGGCACTGGCGCGCCGGAACGGCTCAATCCGCGTACTGCCCGGCCGCCTTGATGATCGGCGCCCAGCGGTCGATCTCACTCGTCAGCATCGCGCCGAGCGCCTCCGGCGTCGCCTTGTCCTTCGGGGCAGGCTCGGTGTTGATGTCGTTGAGCCGGGCGATCATGGTGGGATCCTGGAGTGCGGCCTGGAGCGCCGCCGTCAGCTTCTGAATGATCGCCGGCGGCGTGCCCTTCGGCGCATAGAGGCCGTGCCAGACGCCGAGTTCAAAGCCCTTGAGGCCTGCTTCGTCCGCTGTCGGCAGATCGGGCAAGCTCTTCAACCGCTCCTTGGTCGTCACCGCGTAGGCTTTGACCTGCTTGGCCGAGATCGGCCCGGTGGTGTTCGTCGCCTGGTCGCAGGTCAGATCGATCTGCTTGCCGAGCAGATCGTTCATGATCGGACCATTGCCCTTGTACGGCACCGTGGTGAGCTGCTTCTGGATCGCCGTCATGAACAGCATGCCGCACAGATGCGATGCCGCGCCTAACCCGGCATTGGCATAGGTCAGCTTGTCCCCCTGCTGCTGGGCGTAGGCGACGAGGTCCTTGAGCGTGTCGGCCGGAAAATCCGAACGCGCGATGATGGTCATCGGCGCATTGGTGACGAGCCCGATCGGCGCAAAGGCCGTCTTCGTGTCGTAGCTGAGATTGCGATACAGCGTGGCCGCGGTCGAGATGCCGACGTGATGGACCAGCAGCGTGTAGCCGTCCGGCTGGGCGCGCGCGGCGCGAGTCGTGCCAATCGTGCCGCCGGCGCCGGTCGCGTTCTCGACGATGACCTGCTGTCCGAGGGACTTCCCCATGCCAGCCGCGGTCAGGCGCGCGATGGTATCGGTCGGCCCGCCGGCGGCGAACGGAACCAGCACGGTGATGGGTCTCGTTGGGTAGTCCTGGGCAACGGCCGCGCCGAGCGGCAGAAACAGGGCCGATACGAGGGCAATGAACCGCATAGTTTCCTCCACGTTTTTTTGTAGCTCCATATGAGCGTATTCTCGGCCGCGGAGCCACAACGAAAGCGACTCGACCAGGAGTGTGGCGGCGTCGCGGCCTACGGTTCCCTCGAGACCAATTGGCTTGCGGATCGATACGGTATCGGTGAGTTTCGACCTCGCGGAGGGAATATGGATGCCGACCGAGCTTGAGCCTAGGCGAGATCAACTTGTCGGCCTGATCTACGATGCGGTGCTCGACGCTTCGCTCTGGAGCACCGCTCTGGAAGGCATCGCAGACATCACTCACAGCGCGGCCGCACTGATCCACGGCTACAGCGTCGATCGCAGCGTTTACACGTTCCACGAGCTCGGGCGGATCGATCCTGAGTGCAAACGCCGCCACGAACTCTATCACGTCACCAATCCGTGGATGCGGTCGAACCGGTTTCCGGCGGGCCAGATGGTGCACACGGATGATTTGATCGAGCTGTCACAGCTCAAGCGCACCGCCTTCTATGACGACGTGCTCCGGCCGCAGAACCTGGCGCACGGCCTGATCGTCAACGTGGTCAGCCGTCCGGAATTCCGTGTCTCGCTCAATGTCGAACGCAGCGAAGCGAGCGGACCGTTCAGCGAGCGAGACACCGCGATCTTGAGTTCGCTGCTGCCGCATTTGCGGCGTGCCAGCGAGCTGCGCTTGCGCATGCTCGACTATCAGGCGGCGGCGCGGGCCGAACGCGACGCGCTCGACGCGTTGACGACCGGAATCATCACTTTCGATGCCAGCCAGCGGGTACTGTTCGCCAATTCTGCTGCCCGGGCACAGGGCGAAGAGCTGTCGCTTCGAGTCCTCGCCGGCCGCGACCTGTCAGGCCCCTCAAGCGCCGTGAACCTCATCCGCGCGCTGTTCGCCGACGCGCTCCGCAGCGGCGCCGCAGGAACATGTCGACTGCCGCGGCCGGACGGCAGAGAAATCGGAATCACCATGACGCCGGTGAGAGGACGCGCGTTCGGTCACGCGTCACACCACAAGACGGGGAGTCCTGCGGCCTGGCGCTCCTGGTCGATATTTCGCGTACCGGCGACGCCGCAAGCGCGTTGTTGGCCACCCGCCATGGCCTGACGGCGGCCGAATTGCGGGTCGTAACCGCGCTCGCGCAGAGCAGCGGCATGAAGACGGCTGCGGCCATGCTCGGCATCAGCCTCAACACGCTCAAGTCCCATACCAAGCGGATATACGCCAAGGTCGGCGTTCGGGGACACGCCGGGCTGGTGCAGTCGATCGCCCAGGTTGCCCGGACGCTCGATCCGCCCGGTTGAAGCTCGCACCCGGACACCCAGGCTGCGCCACCACCCGATGGGGTGACGACGAACGATCGAGCCGCGCAGACAATCGGCCGCCCACACCTGGAGACCCATCATGTTACGACGGCCAGCGCTCGTTCTGATCTCGCTTCTGTGGCTGGCGCAGCCGCTGCAGGCGGAGCCAATATACCCGCGATCGAACATTCGCATCGTGCTGGGCTTCAATGCCGGAAGTGCCCCCGACGTGGCCGCTCGAATCCTGGCCGAACGCTTCAGGGCCAAATGGGACAAGCCCGTCGTGGTCGAGAACATGCTGGGCGCGGGCGGCAACATCGCTGCGGACCATGTCGCCAAATCGGAGCCCGATGGCACCACGCTGCTGATGGCAGGCAATGCCGCGATCGTCATCAACCCGTCTCTTTACGCAAAACTGTCCTATGACCCCGCAAAGGATCTGGTCCCCGTCGCGCAGGTCACGGTTGCCCCGAACATCCTGGTCCTGAACAAGGACGTGCCGGCGACGAGCGTTCAGGATCTGGTCGATTTGGCAAGGCGCAGCCCGGGCACCCTCACCTTCGCCTCGGCCGGACTGGGCACCTCGACCCATCTGGCCGGCGAGCTGTTCCAGACCATGGCCGGAATCAAGCTGCAGCACGTGCCATATCGCGACAGCGCCGCGCTGTTGAGCGATCTCATGGCCGGCCGCGTCACGATGTTCTTCGGCAGCATCGCCTCGGTGCTGCCGCACGTCCGCGACGGTGGCCTGCGCGCTCTGGCGGTCACATCGCTGCAACGCTCGCCGGCCACGCCCGAGCTGCCGACGCTGGACGAGCTCGGCTTTCGTGGTTTCGATGCGATCGCCTGGTTCGGCCTGATGGCACCTGCGGGAACGCCGGCCTCGGTGATCGCGCTTCTGCACGATGAGGCGCAGCAGGCGGCGGCCGCACCGGCCGCGCGAGAGAAGTTCGCATCGCTCGGCATGGAATCGGTGACGCGCACGTCGGACGAATTCGCCAGCCAGATTCGGGCCGAAACGCCGAAATGGGCGGAACTGATCAGGCGGGTGGGCATCGCGCCGATTCAGTGACGGGCGCCCGACGCGTTGGCCGGCGGCATCGCTGGAAAGATTGACGATCGAGGGCACACCGATGCCGCGACCACATCGCATGCGGTGTCGCTGCGCGACCGTGCCACAAGCCGGCGCTACGTCTACCCCTCTGCCTCGCTCTCGAGCTTCGTTCGTAGGTCCGTGACGATGCGGTGAACGGTTTGCAGGTCCTTGACCGGAAGCCCCTCCGCAAGGCCGTTGACCCACGGCGCCTGCAAAACCATCGCGGCATCGAAAGCGCGCCGCCCCTTGTCAGTCAGGACGACAAGCTGCGCCCGGCGGTGATGCGGGTTGGCCTCGAAAGCAACGAGACCTTCCGCGTGCAGATCGTTGACGATCCGCTGCACGTTTTGGCGATTGGCACCCAGATCGCGCGCCAGCCAGGCCACCGGCTGGGGGCTCTCCGCGGCCACGATGGCGCCAAGAATCTGCCAGCGGGCGCTCGTGAGGCCGAGCCGGGTCACCAGGCGGTCCCCTGCGGTCAAGAGCAGGCTATTCAGCCGGAACAAGTCGAGCATGAGGTCCGTCAGGGCATCACCGGCCGGCGTTCGCAGGGATTTCGGCATCCGTCACCATAAACTGTTATTGACATCATGATGTCAATTTACTATGTCTCATGATACCATATTGACAACATAATACCATCCTGAACGGAGCCGGCCATGGCGCTACGCCCACTGGACCCAAATTTTCCCATCGAATGTCAGCTTGGCATCGAAAGCAGCCC
Organism: Bradyrhizobium tunisiense; assembly: GCF_042263385.1. Taxonomy (NCBI): domain Bacteria; kingdom Pseudomonadati; phylum Pseudomonadota; class Alphaproteobacteria; order Hyphomicrobiales; family Nitrobacteraceae; genus Bradyrhizobium; species Bradyrhizobium tunisiense. Next base: position 562,454 of record NZ_JBHLEV010000002.1, on the reverse strand, counting down.
TGTCGTCCTGGTGAACGTGTTCGCGCTCGACAAGGCCGACGAACAGAGCTTCCTCCAGATCTGGCAGGACGATGCCGCCTTCATGAAACGGCAGCCGGGCTTTATTGCCACCCAGCTTCACCGCGCGATCGGCGATAGCCCGACCTATCTGAACTACGCCGTCTGGGAATCGACTGCCCACTTCCGGGCTGCGTTCACGCACCCTGAGTTCAGATCGAAGATCTCAGCCTATCCCGCGTCCGCCGTCGCCTCTCCGCATCTCTTCCGAAAGGTCGCGGTGCCCGGCATCTGCGTCGCGTAGTTGGATTCGAAAACGGCAGGACTCGATGACCAGAATCATCCACCCATTGGCGGGCACGGTCGCGTTGACGATGATTGCGGCCTTCTGGCTTTCCACGGCTCTGACCGAGCTATTTGCGACACAAGCGAGCGTGGCCATGGTCAAGACGGCCATACCCTGGGGCTTCCTGTTGCTGGTTCCAGCGCTCGCGGTGACGGGAGGTTCAGGGTTCTTCCTGGCAAAGGGGCGACGCGCTGGCCTGATCGGCGCAAAGATCAAGCGTATGCCGGTCATCGCCGGCAACGGCATCCTGGTTCTCATCCCCGCCGCGTTGTTTCTTGCCGCCAAGGCAAAGGCCGCGGAGTTCGACACCACATTCTACGTCGTACAGACTCTGGAATTGTTTGCCGGCGCGATGAACATCGTTCTCCTCGGCCTCAATATGCGTGACGGCTTCAAGATGAAGGGCCGTTTCCGCATTCGACAACCCGATCGCCTCAGCACCAAACCGTTGCTCTAACGGGGCGCCCGCGGGAGGGTCAGGGCTGGCGGATCTGCGGAGCAGCGCAACAGCTTCTACGATGCACGAAAAGCTGATCCACTGACGCAGGCAATTGCCGCTTACGCCTGCTTCTTCTTCGGCTTCCCTGCCCTCGGCACCGGCTGCGGATCGGGATTGCCCTCGATCGAGGACAGGCGGCCGGAGGTGAATGTATAGATGCCCGCACGCGGGCCGGTGGTCCAGGTCACCACGGCGACCCGCCGGCCGGCAGCATCGCTGGAGAGATTGACAGTCGACGGCGTGCCGACGCCGCGCACCACGTCGCATTCGGTGTGGCCGAGTGCGACCGTGCCGCCCATGGGCGCCGGTGCCGTCGACGATGCGTTGGCATCGGCTGGCCCGGGAGGCGGCGCCATGCCGGGACAGGCGCCGTCGGCGGTGACGAGATCCTCAGCTCCCACCGGCTTGTCGGGGGACAGCGGCGGCGACTCGATCGAGATGTTCTTGATGAAGAGGCGGCCGGGTTTCTGGAACCACTCGGCGTCCTTCGACAGCAGGTCGGTCCCGCCCGAACAGCCCGCGACCAGCGGTGCTACGGCAGCCAACGCAATGATGAGCGACTTGGGAAGCTTTTGATGTCGCACGATAAACCAAATTCCCCGCGTGAAGGACCAGCCCTAAGCAATTGTCCCAACATCACTTTGCGGCACGAAGGTGACAAAAGCCAGCATCGCACCAAAAGTGCAAATTATCATTAATTGCGATCGACGCTAATTCCGACGCTGCCACCGGCCCCGCTCGTCGGCTTGCCAATAGGTGACATCAAATCCCCGCGCCTTGCAATCCGTCCAGGTGCTGCGGGCGAGCGCGAGCGCATCCGGATCGTCGCCGTTGAACAGCAGCACCATGCGCGCATAGCCCTGCGCGTCCTCCGGCAACGCGGCATTGTCGACCAGGAAGCGGACATGGGCGCCGTTGGGATTGCCCTCCTCGATCGCCAGCACGATCGGCTGATCGGCGGCATCGCTCACGCGCCATGTCGCGTGCGGCAGGAAGGAATCGTCGCGATAGGTCCACAAATGCGCGTCGAGCGCGTCGGCCCGTTCTTCCGAGGTCGACTGCACCACGACGCGCCAGCCGCGCTCGAGCGATTTCTCGAGAAGCGGCGGCAACACGTTCTCTACCGTCATGTTTTGCAGATGATAGAACAGGACTTCAGTCATCACGGGTCATTTGCGCTCGTAATGGTCGGCGACCAGACGGTCGAGCAGACGGACACCGTAGCCGCTGCCCCAGCTCTGGTTGATGTCGGTCTTCGGCGCGCCCATGGCGGTGCCGGCGATATCGAGATGGGCCCAGGGCGTGCCGTCGACGAAACGCTGCAGGAACTGCGCCGCGGTGATCGAGCCGCCGTGACGGCCGCCGGTGTTCTTCATGTCGGCGAACTGGGAATCGATCAGCTTGTCGTATTCGGGACCGAGCGGCATGCGCCAGACCTTGTCCCCGGTCTCGACGCCGGCCGTCAGCAGGCGTTCGGCAAGCTCGTCATTGTTGGAGAACATGCCGGCATGATCGGTGCCGAGCGCGACCACGATCGCGCCGGTCAGCGTCGCCAGATCCACCATGAATTTCGGCTTCACCTTCTTGGCGACGTACCAGAGCACGTCGGCCAGCACGAGGCGGCCTTCCGCGTCGGTGTTGATGATCTCGATGGTCTGGCCCGACATCGAGGTGACGATATCGCCCGGCCGCTGCGCGTTGCCGTCCGGCATGTTCTCGACGAGGCCAATGGCGCCGACCACGTTGGCCTTGGCCTTGCGCGCCGCCAGCGCGTGCATCAGGCCGACGACGCAGGCCGCTCCGCCCATGTCGCCCTTCATGTCCTCCATGCTGCCGGCCGGCTTGATCGAGATGCCGCCGGTGTCGAAGCAGACGCCCTTGCCAACGAAGGCGACCGGGGCCTCGCCTTTCTTGCCCCCGTCCCAGCGCATGATCACGGTGCGGCTCGGCCGCGCCGAGCCCTGGCCGACGCCGAGCAGCGCGCCCATGCCGAGCTTCTGCATCGCCTTGACGTCGAGCACCTCGACCTTGACGCCGAGCCTGCGAAGCTGACCGGCGCGGCGTGCGAATTCTTCCGGAAAGAGCACGTTCGGCGGCTCGTTGACGAGGTCGCGCGCGATGATCACGCCGTCGACGACGTGGCCGGCCGCGGCAAACGCCTTCTTCGCAGCGGCGGCATCGCCGACCGCAAGCGAGATGTCGGCGCGCGAGCCGCCCTCTTCGCCGTCCTTCTTCCTGGTCTTGTAACGGTCGAACTTGTAGGCGCGTAAGCGAAGGCCCGAGGCAATCGCAACCGCCTGCTCGCTCGTCATGGCGCCATCGGGCAGCTCCGCCATAATGGTCATGGTGGTCGTCCCGGTGGGAATCTTGCTCGCCGCCACACCGCCGAATTTGAGGAAATCGTTCGCCTTCAGGCCGGCTGCCTTGCCGGCGCCGATCACGAGCAAACGGGTGGCTTTCACCCCTTCCGGGGCCAGGATGTCCAGCGCGGTCCCGCTTTTGCCTTTGAAGGCAGCGGCGGTGGCCGCGCGCTTCACGAGTTCGACAGCGCCGCCCAGCGCCTTGGCCGTCGCCGGACCGACCTTCAAGCCGTCGTCGCAGAACACGACCAGGATGCCACGGGCGGCTGATGACAATGGGACGAAGCCGACCTTGATGGCATCGGACATGGGTAACTCCTTCATAAAACTGGGTCTTCTTGCCGTTATCGGCTCCGGCCGCGGCCGGACCTGAACGACGATTCACTGAGCATTTCGCACTATGGGCCAGCGGCCCGGCAGATGCCAAGCACCCCCCGTGACCTCAAGGCCACAACCAGCGAAATATTAACCATATATTGAGGGTGCCACGGGCCAGCCATTTTGTTGACGGATCAAAGGGATGGTAGTGAGAGAGTAAGCAGGCGGAAGAGGCGCTGGCCGACCTTGGGGATCCCCTGATCGGGGATGGGTTGGACAGCGGAGTTTCGGCCGACATTGGGGCCTTGGTGGGATTCGTGCGGTAGCGCATGGGGTCGATCGATAAGTACATCTTCCGCACGACGCTGGCGTCGTTTGCGCTGATCCTGGTCAGCCTCACCGGCGTGATCTGGATTACGCAGGCGTTGCGCGGCATCGATCTGATGACGAGCCAGGGTCAGACCATCCTCACCTTCCTCGGCATCACCAGCCTCGTCGTGCCGGCCCTGGTCCTGATCATCTCGCCGATCGCGCTGATGATCGCGATCTCGCATACGCTCAACAAGCTCGCGACCGATTCCGAGATCATCGTGATGAATGCCGCCGGCTTCTCGCCGATCCGGCTGTTCCTTCCGTTCTTCTACGCCACCTGCGTGGTGTCACTGCTGGTCGCTTTCATTGCGGCCTATCTCGCCCCCGACGGCATGCGGCGGATCAAGCAGTGGGATGCCGAGATCACCGCGGACGTTCTCACCAACATCCTGCAGCCCGGCCGCTTCGCCCGGCTCGACGAGAACCTCACGATCCGGATTCGCGAACGCCAGCCCGGCGGCATCCTGGCCGGCATCTTCATCGACGACCGCCGCGACCCGAACGAGCGCGTCTCGATCGTCGCCGAACGCGGCGAGGTCGTGAAGAACGACACCGGCTCGTTCCTGGTGTTGGAGACCGGCAATCTCCAGCGCTTCGAGGCAGGCAAGCGCGATCCGGCGCTGGTGGCTTTCGGCCGCTACGGCTTCGACATGTCGAAATTCTCCAAGGGCCGCGACGTCACCCTCGGCATCCGCGAGCGCTATCTCTGGGAGTTGTTCTCGCCGTCAGAGAACGATCCCGTCTACAAGCAGATTCCCGGGCAGTTCCGCTCGGCCCTGCATGACAGCCTGCTCGCGCCGGTCTATCCCTTCGCCTTTGCGGTGCTGACCTTTGCGTTCCTCGGGGCGCCGCGCACCACCCGCCAGAGCCGTAACTTCTCGATCGGCTCATCGATCATCGCGGTGTTCGGCCTGCGCATGGCGGGCTTTGCCTGTTCGGTGATGGCGGTGAAGTCGCCGAGCGCGGTGCTGCTGCAATACGCGATGGTTTTCGGCGCCATGGGCGCCGGGCTGTGGATGATCATCGGCGGCGTCGTCGTCGAGCCGCCCCCTGGCCTGATGGACGCCATCAACAGGTCGAACGCGCGCATCGCGCGGCTGTTCGGACGTCCGGCCACCGCATGAGCATGCTCACCAACACACTCGGGCGCTATTTCGCCGGCCGCTTCGTGGTCGCCGCGCTTGGCGTGTTCGCGAGCATTTTCCTGCTGCTGGTGCTGGTCGACTACATCGAGATGGTGCGTAAGACCTCTAGCCTGGCATCCGCCTCGGCGCTCATGGTGGCCGAGACCTCGCTGTTCCGGGTGCCGCAGCTGCTGGAGAAGCTGACGCCGTTCTGCATGCTGGTCGGCGCCATGACCTGCTACCTCGCCCTCTCCCGCCGGCTCGAACTCGTGGTGGCACGCGCCGCCGGCATTTCCGCATGGCAGTTCATCTCGCCGGCGCTCGGCAGCGCGCTCCTGATCGGAGTGATCGCTACCGTTGCCTACAATCCGATGTCGGCAAACTTGCGCGAAGCCTCCAAGCGCATGGAGGCCGAGCTGTTCGGCTCGGCGCCCGGCGGCGGCATCCAGGACGCCTCCGGCTTCTGGCTCAACCAGGTGACCAGCGACGGCCAGACCATCATCAATGCGGCGCGCAGCGAGCAGCAGGGCGTCCGGCTCACGGGACTCACGCTGTTCCGGTTCGACCCGGAGCAGCACTTCAAGGAACGGGTCGAGGCGCGCGAGGCGACACTCGAGAGCGGCCGCTGGCTGTTCAAGGGCGTGCGCCGCTTCTCGCTGGACTCCCCGCCGGTCGATCAGGCCACCCTGGAGATTCCAACGACCCTGACCGAGGCGCAGGTCCGCAACAGCTTTTCCACCCCCGAGACTGTGTCCTTTTGGCAACTACCGAGCTACATCCGCTCTTCCGAGAGCTCAGGCTTCGCGACAGCCGGATACCGACTCCAGTATCAAAAGCTTCTGGCGCAGCCGTTTTTGCTGGCTGCAATGGTGATGCTCGCGGCCTCCGTGTCGTTGCGCTTCTTCCGGATGGGCGGCGTGCAAAAGATGGTTTTGAGTGGCGTGGGCGCAGGCTTTCTGCTCTACGTTCTGTCGAAAGTGACTGAAGACTTGAGCAAGGCTGAGTTGATGCATCCGATCGCTGCGGCGTGGTTGCCTGCAGTGGTGGGCGGCCTCACCGGCTTTTTGGCCTTGTTGTACCAGGAGGACGGTTAGTGACTGCCGTCCGTCGAGGACTCGTGTCTCGTTTGACGCGGCGCACCGTAGTGCGCGCGAACGGGAGCGGCTTGTCCATCCGCAGGCTGTTGCTCGCCGTCGTCACCGCGGCCTCGCTCGGCGGGCTGATCGATGTCGCCGCCATTGCGCCGGCGTCCGCCCAGAGCTTCACCTACAATCCGCTGCCACCGCGTCCGAAGCCGCCCAAGGCTCCCAACGACAACCAGATGCTGGTGCAGGCGACCGAGGTCGATTACGACTACAACAATTCGCGCGTCTCGGCGGTCGGTAACGTCCAGCTGTTCTACAACGGCACCAGCGTCGAAGCCGACAGGGTCGTCTACGACCAGAAGACCAAGCGGCTGCATGCCGAAGGCAACATCCGCATGACGGATGCCGACGGCAAGATCACCTATGCCGAGATCATGGATCTCTCCGACGATTACCGCGACGGCTTCGTCGATTCGCTGCGCGTGGACACCGCCGACCAGACCCGCATGGCCGCGAGCCGCGCCGACCGCTCCAGCGGCAACTACACGGTGTTCGAGAACGGCGTCTACACCGCCTGCGCGCCGTGCAAGGACGATCCGAAGAAGCCGCCGCTGTGGCAGGTCAAGGGTGCGCGCATCATCCACGACCAGCAGGAGAAGATGCTGTATTTCGAGACGGCGCAGATCGAGTTCTTCGGCGTGCCGCTCGCCTACATGCCCTATTTCTCGACGCCCGACCCGACCGTGAAGCGCAAGAGCGGCTTCCTGATGCCGGGTTACTTCCCGGGCACGACGAACACCGGCTTCGGTGCCGAGGTTCCCTATTATTGGGCGATCGCGCCCGACATGGACGCCACCTTCACCCCCCGCTTCATGTCGCGGCAGGGCGTGATGCTGCAGGGCGAATTCCGCCAGCGCCTGATCGACGGCGCCTACCAGATCCGCGCTTACGGCATCAACCAGCTCGATCCCGGAGCGTTCGCCGGACAGCCCGGCGACCGCGACTTCCGCGGCGCCGTCGACACCAAGGGTCAGTTCGCGCTGAACGACAAATGGGTCTGGGGCTGGGACGGCGTCCTGATGTCCGATTACTATTTCTTCTCGGACTACCGGCTCTACCAGTACCGCGATCCGCTCGGCTCGTTCCTGCTGCTGCCGACGGAAGCGCTGTCGCAGCTCTATCTGACCGGCGTCGGCAACCGCAGCTACTTCGATGCGCGCACGATGTACTGGCTGAGCTATTCGGGCAACCAGAGCCAGGTGCCGATCGTCTATCCGGTGATCGACTATTCCAACGTGCTCAACTATCCGGTCTTCGGCGGCGAGTTCAGCTACAAGACCAATTTCGTGAACCTGTCGCGTGACGAGGCGGTGTTCGACCCGATCACGACGATCGCCAACACCAACAGTCTTTGCACCACGGCGTCGGCCGATCCGCTGGCCCGCACGCCGTCGCAGTGCCTGCTGCGCGGCTTCCCCGGCAGCTATACCCGTCTCACCGCTGAAGCGCAGTGGCGCAAATCGTTCACCGACCCGCTCGGCCAGATCTGGACGCCGTTCGCCAGCCTGCGCGCCGACGCGATCAACTCCTCGGTCTCCAACCAGCCGGGCGTGTCGAACTATCTTCCCGTCGGCGACACCCAGGCGTTCCGCCTGATGCCGACCGTGGGCCTGGAATACCGCTATCCCTTCATCAACGTTCAGCCCTGGGGCTCGACCACCGTCGAGCCGATCGCGCAGATCATCATTCGCCCGAACGAGACCTATGCCGGCAGGCTCCCGAACGAGGACGCCCAGAGCATGGTGTTCGACGCCTCGAACCTATTCAGCGTCGACAAGTTTTCCGGCTACGACCGCGTCGAGGGCGGCGGCCGCGCCAATGTCGGCGTGCAGTCCACCACGCAGTTCGACAGGGGCGGCGCCGTCAAGGCGCTGTTCGGCCAGTCCTACCAGCTGTTCGGCATGAACTCCTTCGCGGTCAATGACTCCATCAATACCGGTCTGGATTCCGGCCTGGACAAGCCGCGTTCCGATTACGTTGCGAGTGCGAGCTACTCACCCAACAGCACCTATACGTTCAGCGTCCGCTCCCGCATGGACGAGCAGACCTGGAACGTCCAGCGCTTCGAGGCGGAAGGCCGCGCCAATTTCAATCGCTGGTCCGTCTCCGTGCTGTACGGCAATTACGCGCAGCAGCCGGAACTCGGCTATCTGACCCGCCGCGAGGGCATCCTGACCTCGGGCTCGATCAAGCTCGCCACCAACTGGGTGGTATCGGGTTCGGCGCGGTGGGACCTCGAGGCCAACAAGATCAACCAGTATGTGCTCGGCGCCGGCTACGTCGACGATTGCTTCGTGCTGGCGGCGAACTACGTAACTTCGTATAGCTATTCCGCGGGCACCGCGCCGCCCGTGCTGAGCCATGCGTTCATGTTCCAGATCGGCCTGCGCACGCTGGCGACCTCGTCGACGTCCAGCAGTTCCGCCGGCCTCCAGTGAACGGTTTGAAGTGCCGGCCGCGCTTGCCCTCATCACAGGCTCGACGCGGTTGACATGCGAGCGACAATCATGACGTCCCCATTGCCCGTCTTCCGCCTCCTGCTCGCCGTCAGTGCCGGGCTGTTCCTGACCGGACTGCCCTCGCCGTCGCGCGCGCAGAACATCGTCGTCATGGTCAACGGTGATCCGATCACCGATTTCGACATCGATCAGCGCTCCAAGCTCGACCAGCTGACGACGCAGAAGGTCCCGAGCCGCGAGCAGGTCATCAACGAGCTGATCGACGACAAGGTGAAGCTCAAGGAAGGCAAGAAGTACGGGGTCGATCCCGGCGTCTCCGAGGTCAACCAGTCCTTCGAGGGGATGGCGCAGCGCATGCGCATCACGCCGGAGCAGCTCACCAAGTCGCTCGAATCCAAGGGCGTCCGCCCCGAAACGCTGAAGGGCCGCATGAAGTCCGAGATGGTCTGGACCAGCCTCGTGCGCGGCCGCTTCAAGGAGAAGCTGCTGGTCGGCGAGCGCGAGGTCGCGCAGGCCGTGCAGGCCCAGACCGGCGACAAGCTTCAGATCGAGGGCACCGAATACAAGATGCAGCCGATCGTGCTGATCGTGCCGCGCGGCTCGTCGGCGGCATTCCTGGAGACACGCAAGAAGGAAGCCGAGACCTATCGCTCGCGCGTCGGAAGCTGCGAGGAAGCCAATTCGCTGTTCCGCTCGACGCCGAACGCCACCATCCGCGACAGCGTCACCAAGACCACCGCGGAACTGCCGGAGGCGCTGCGCAAGGTGCTCGACGACACGCCGATCGGCCGTTTGACCGCGCCCGAGCTGACCAAGAACGGCATCGAGATGGTGGTGCTGTGCTCGCGCAAGCCGACCATGATCGACACGCCGAAGAAGCGCGAGGTCCGCGAGAAGATGTACCAGGAGAAGTACGAGAAGACCCAGAAGGCCTATCTCGACGACCTCCGCAAGGCGGCGATGATCGAATATCGCAACCGCTGATGGCCCATCGCGCAGCAAAGTCCCTTCCCCTTGCCCTGACCCTGGGAGAGCCCGCCGGCATCGGCGCCGACATCACGATCGCAGCCTGGCTGAGGCGCCGTGAGCTGAACCTGCCCGCCTTCTACCTGCTCGGCGACGAGGCGCTGATCGCCCGGCGTGCCAAGGCGCTCGGCGCCGATATCAGGATCGCCGCGGCGAGCCCCGGCGAAGCCGAAGCCGCCTTCGCTGACGCCCTGCCCGTCGTCGCCACCGGCGAGCGTGCGACCGCCGAGCCCGGCAAGCCCGATGCATCGAGCGCGACGGCTGCGCTCGCCTCGATCCGGCAGGCGGTCACTGATGTCCGCGAGGGCCGCGCCGGCGCCGTCGTCACCAATCCGATCGCCAAGAGCGTGCTCTACCGCGCAGGCTTCCGTCATCCCGGCCACACCGAGTTCCTTGCCGAGCTCGCAGCCGAGGACGGCCGCGTGCCGCAGCCGGTGATGATGCTGTGGTCGCCCCAGCTCGCCGTGGTACCCGTCACCATCCACGTCTCGATGCGCGAGGCGCTGGCCCAGCTCACCAGCGAGCTGATCGTCTCGACCGTCCGCATCGTCGCAACCGAGCTGAAATCCCGCTTCGGCATCGCGCGGCCGCGCATCGCGGTTTCCGGCCTCAATCCCCATGCCGGCGAGGACGGCTCGCTCGGCCACGAGGAGCAGACCATCATCGCGCCGGCGCTCAAGGCGCTGCGCCGCGACGGCATCGAGGCAAGAGGCCCGCTGCCCGCCGACACCATGTTCCACGAAGCCGCGCGTGCTACCTACGACTGCGCCGTGTGCATGTATCACGACCAGGCGCTGATCCCGATCAAGACCGTCGCCTTCGACGACGCGGTCAACGTCACGCTCGGCCTGCCCTTGATCCGCACCTCGCCCGATCACGGCACCGCCTTCGACATCGCCGGCACGGGCAAGGCCAATCCGGCGAGCCTCATCGCGGCCTTGAGGCTCGCAAGCCGCATGGCTTCGCAAAGCTGATGAGCGCCATCGACGACCTCCCGCCGCTGCGCGAGGTCATTCGCCAGCACGCGCTGTCGGCGCGCAAATCGCTCGGCCAGAACTTTCTGCTCGACCTCAATCTCACCGCCCGCATCGCCCGTGCGGCCGCGCCGCTGGAAGACTCCACCATCGTCGAGATCGGCCCCGGCCCCGGCGGGCTCACGCGGGCGCTGCTCGCGCTCGGCGCAAGGCGCGTCATCGCCATCGAGCATGACGAGCGTGCGATCCCGGCACTGCGCGATATTTCCGCCCGCTACCCAGGCAGGCTCGAGATCGTGCACGGCGATGCCATGACCTTCGACCCGCGCCCGCTGCTCGGTGGCGAACGAGCAAAGATCGTCGCCAACCTGCCCTACAACATCGCGACCCAGCTTCTGATCAACTGGCTGACGAGCGAGCCCTGGCCGCCCTGGTACGATCTGATGGTTCTGATGTTCCAGCGCGAGGTCGGCGAGCGCATCGTCGCGCGCGAGGACGAGGAGGCCTATGGCCGGCTCGGCGTGCTCGCCAACTGGCGCTGCGAGACCAAGATCCTGTTCGACATTGCGCCGTCCGCCTTCGTGCCGCCGCCGAAGGTCACATCCTCCGTCGTGCGCCTGGTGCCCCGCGCAGAGCCGCTTGCCTGCGATCGCAAGCTGCTCGAGCAGGTCGCAGCCGCGGCCTTCGGCCAGCGCCGCAAGATGCTGCGCCAGAGCCTGAAATCGCTCGGCGTCGATCCGGCGCGGCTCGCCGCTGCCGCCGGTGTCGATGCGACGCGGCGCGCCGAGACGATTCCCATTTCCGGCTTTGTTGCCATGGCCCGTGAATTGGCCAATATACGAACCGAAGAAGCATGATCCGGACCCGAAGGGCCGCGCTAGCGCAAAGTGTGAAGCGGTTTTCCGGACGAGATCATGCTCAAACCATGAGATAATTTCGGAGGAAGAAATATGGCGTTGATGCGTCGGCAGTCCCTGGTCAAGTTCGATGCACCCTTGTGCGAGACCGTCGTCGATACGCCGAAGCCGCAAGGGCGTGAGGTGCTGGTGCGCATCGAGCGCTGCGGCCTCTGCCACTCCGATCTCCACATCCAGGACGGCTATGCCGATCTCGGCGGCGGCAAGAAGCTCGACACCACGCGCGGCATGACGCTGCCCTTCACGCTCGGCCACGAGATCGCCGGCGTGGTCGACGAGGTCGGCCCCGACGTCGCCGCCGGCCTCGTCGGCGCCAGGAAAGCCGTCTTCCCCTGGATCGGCTGCGGCCAGTGCCGCGACTGCGCCAATGGCGACGAGAACCTGTGTGTGAAGCAGCGCTTCCTCGGCGTTTCCATCGATGGCGGATTCGCCACCCACGTGCTGGTGCCCGACGCGAAATACCTGCTCGACTACGATCCGCTGCCCGTCAACCAGGCCGCGACGCTGATGTGCTCCGGCGTCACCGCCTATGGCGCGCTCAAGCGACTGGTCGACCGTCCGCGCCAACGCAACCTCCTGCTGATCGGCCTCGGCGGCGTCGGCATGATGGGCCTGTCGTTCGCGCAGGCGATGTTCAAGCAGCCGATCACCGTTGCCGACCTCTCGCCGGCGGCGCGCGACACCGCGCTGAAGAACGGTGCCGCCGTCGCCTATGATCCGTCCGAGCCCGACGTGATCAAGCGGATCCTGAAGGAGACCGAAGGCGGCTTCGACGAGATCGTCGATTTCGCCGGCAACGAGAAGTCGATGGCCTTTGCGGTCGCGGTCGCCGCGCGCGGCGGCAAGATTGTGGTCTCCGGCCTGATGGGCGGCCAGTTCACACTGCCGATGGTGCAGTGGGTCTACAAGCGCATGACCATCGAAGGCTTCATGGTCGGCACGCTCGCTGAAGCCCAGGAGCTGATGGCGCTGGCGCGCGCCGGCAAGATCAAGCCGACGCCGATGCGCGAGGAGCCGATGGGCGATGTCCAGAAATGGATCGACGAGCTTCGCGCCGGCAAGGTGGTCGGCCGCATCGTGCTGAAGAACTGACCGTTCGCGTGCGGCGGGGGCGGACGCAAGTCGCGCCCGCCGCACGGAACGCCTTCGGCCCCGCTGCGTTGGCAGCCCATGTCCATTCGCTGCACCGTCGAAAGCGCATTCTTCATCGCCTGGAGCTGCCTGGAGCAGAGCGGCGAGCTCGGCCCGCCGGACGAGAGCGCCAACGTCATTCTCGACGCGATCGAAGCCCAGCTCAGGACAGGCGAACGCCGGCAGCTGATGCTCGCCAACAAGGCGATCGATGCCTACCGCGCGCATGCGGCGCAACGCCGATCCTTAGGGGACCGCGAAGCCTGCTTCGGGTGAAGGTCATCACCGCCCTAGGACCCGCCGGCCCGGCGGCATTCGGGCAGATCACGGCCGGCGGTCCGTCGGGCAAAGCGCACGGGGCACGGCGCTCGGCGCGAACAGGGTACGCCAAACGGCGCCCCCGCTATGTACACTCCTGAACAGACTTCGCGACGATTACCGCTGCGGGGCCCGCGCGCATGCGGGCCCCGGCGCCGCGCCTTCCAAAATTCCGCAAAACCCGCTCAAGAACTTTTGGGCCTTCAACGCCCCTTGTGTACACTTTGAAACCGTTGCTTCCGCCACGGAAACGTAGGGTTCTGGCGCGCCGATTCCCGGCAGCCAAGAGAAACACCTGTGACCGGTCGGCCCCTGAACGATCTGCTCCGGCAGCTCGCCCCCCGAGATTTTGAACTCCTTGCCCCTCATCTCCAGCTGGTCGAACTCGAGGCGAGCCACATCCTGCACCATGCAGGCGATGCCGTGGCGGCGGTTCATTTCCCCTGCGGCCCCACGCTCGTGTCGTTCGCCGTACCGGTCGAGGATGACCGCGAGGTCGAGAGCCTGCTGGTGGGACGCGAGGGCGCCGTGGGCGTTGCCGCCGGCCGCAATCCTTCACTCGCTTATTCCCGTATCGTCGTGAAACTGGGCGGCGCGCTCGTTCGGCTGCCGTTGCGCGCGCTCGAGCAGGCGCAACAGAGGTCGGCCGCGCTGCAAGAGGTATTTTCGCGCTATGCCGACTGCCAGTTCGCGCAGTTGCTGCAAACAGCAGCTTGCAACGCCGCGCATTCGATCGAACAGCGCGCCGCCAAGTGGATCATCTCCACGCAGGAACATATCGGCCAAGCGGAGATTCCCCTCACCCACGAGCAACTTGCCGGCATGCTGGGTGTCTCCCGCAGCTATGCCAGTCGCGTCATCCAGATGTTCAAGGCGAGGCGCATCCTCGCCACCCGCCGCGGTGCCATCCTGGTCCTCGACGCAGCCGCTCTCGACGCCAAGGCATGCTGCTGCAACGACTTGGTGAAGAAGCATTTTGATGAAGTGCTCGGCAGGGCGACTGCCGCCCAAGGCTAGCGCGCGGCGGTCTCACACACGCGGCGGCGCCGACTGCCGCTTCTGGTGCAGATAGACCGGGCTGAAGTCGCCGAGCCGCTGCAAGTCGCGCCATTTCTGCACGATCAGCTCGCCCTCGCGCAGATCCATGGCCCCGCTGCGCCTGAGTTCGGCCAGTGTCCGGTTCACGGTTGCGATCGCCATGCCCAGCGTCTCGCCGAGCTGCGCCAGGCTGATCGGCATGGGGCAGCGATTGCCGCGCACGAGCTGCGCGGCGCGGGCGCGGTAGAATAGCTCGCAGAACAAATGTGCCATGCGCGCCTGCATCGGCCGGGCGCTGTTGTTGGTGATGGCCTCGCGAAAGATCGCGGCATCGAGCAGCGTCTCGCGCCAGACGGCCAGCCCAAAGCTGGGCCGTCGCCGGAACGCGATGAACAATTCGCGATGCGGAATGAAGGCGACCGAGGCCGGCCCCAGCGCGCTCAATCCATGATCCATCTGGTCGATGAACAGGCCCTGCGCGTCCGGCAGGTCGCCGGTGAGATGGAACGCGAGATATTGTCGCCCGCCGCCAGCCAGCAGATGGTAGCGCGCGACCATGCCGGTGACAACCAGCACCGAATGTTCGGGTTCGTCGCCCTGACGGATGAAATCCTCGTTGGGCCCCAAATCGCGCAGCGTGAAGGTAAGCGCCCGGATTTCGGCAACGTCTTCCTCTGTGAGCGCGGTGTGCTCGCAAAGGTTCCGGATCAGCACGTCGTGGGTTTTTTCCATGAGGTCGCCAAAAATGCGCCGGTTCTATCAAATGATACGTCCGGCCAGGGTTCAGCGGACTAGAACGCGGATCGGAAGCACAGGTTGCTAACCGGTTTGCGACCGTAGCGGGTCGCATCCATCCGTCACACCGACTGCGAACCGAGCCGGCCCCTTCATGAGCCCGACCACGATCCTGGAGCGCATCCGCAGCCTGTTCACGTCGGATGCGACCGAGCCCCTCGACAACATCGGGGATGCCTTCGTCACGGCAACGCTGAAGCTCCCGGTCCAGCCGATGTCCGACCAGGAACTCGCCCGCGCCATCCGCGAGTTCCGCAAGGCGTCGGTGCCGCGCAGCGGTTGAAGCGGCACGCGAGGCTCATGCCGCATCCGAAATTCATCTCGCGTCTGCTGGCCATGGAAGGGCTGTCCGGGGACGAACGCCAGAAGGTCGCCGCCCTGCCCTCCACGCTGCGCCAGGTCGCCGACGGCGAGATCGTGTTGCGACAGGGCGAGGCCGCCTCGCGCTGCGTCTTCGTCGTGAGTGGCTTCCTCTATCAGGCCCGCATCGTCGGCGACCGCAGCCAGATCCTCGCTTTCCACGTTCCCGGCGACATGCCCTGCCTGCACTCGCTGCTGGTCTCGCCGATGGATGCGGATCTCGTCGGCCTCGGACCGACCATCGTCGGCACTGTCGCGCACGGCCAGCTCCGGCAGCTTCTCGACGGCTCGAACCATTTAACCCGCGCGTTCTGGCGCGAGACGTTGATCGATGCGGCGATCGCGCGGCAATGGATCGCCCGCCTCGGCGCGCAGGCGGCCTTGCCCAAGGTCGCGCACCTCATCTGCGAACTCGCCGCAAGGCTGGAGGTCGTCGGGCTTCTCAAGGACGGCTGCTTCCAGATGCCGATGACGCAGCGGCACGTCGCCGATGCCTGCGGGCTGTCGATCGTTCACGTCAATCGCACCATCCAGGAACTGAGGCATCGTCGATTGATCGCTTGGGAGGGCAGCGAGATCGAGCTGCTGCGACCCGAAGAGCTGCGCGAGCTTGCGGATTTCACGCCGAATTATCTGACGTGAGCGCGGCGGACGAATGCCAGGTCGCGGCCCGCTGGATCAGCTACTTCTTCTCATCCGTCCTGCGCTGTCCGGACGTGCCTTTGGTTTCGGGCTGCTTCGCCCGATCGGCATTCATGCCGGTGGTGTCCATTTTCCCTCTCTCCGTGGCACCGTTGGTATTTTCCGGCCTGTCCATGCCGGTCTGCGGAGCCGGCCCCGTATTCTGGGCAACGACCGGGCCGGACATGGCTGCAAATACGGCCGCGGTAATGAGCGCTTTCATGGGCATCTCCCTTCGTCTGACGAATGACGTGGCCGCACGCGAGTTGTTCCCTGGTGTTCCGGCCGTCTTGCGCGACTGCGGCGAGCATCGCCTCACGATCGCGGCCGCACCCATGATCCGAGCAACGGACCGCCGGCTCCGACCACCGGATCCGTCTTCGGCTTGCGGACCTTGGCGATGCGCTTGACGGCATCAGGACGCTCTCGCGTGTCGGTGCACTCGTCATAGGTCCCGTCCTGCGGGTACGCGCCGACGACGAGAAAGTCCCGGCTGGACTCGATCAGGCGGTGTCCCGTGCCTGCGGGAAGGACCAGAACATCGCCGGCCTTCACGCGCAGGATCCGCCCCTTGATCCCGCCGCACTCGATTCTGGCCGAGCCGCGTGCCACGCCCATCACTTCATGGACTTGCGAATGATAATGAACGAAGTCGTAGACGGTGTCGCGCCATGACCGCCCCCAGCCATTCGTATCGAACAGCGTATCGATGACGACCTCGGGCGGAAAACGCCGAGTCTTCAGGTTCACCGCGCCGCGATAGAGCAGCACGGGAAATTTCGGATTGTTCGGAACGATGCCGTCGTCGCGAAAATGCAGTTCTGCCGGTTTGCGCGACCGCACAAGCGTACGCAAAGTTGCCGCATCGGGATGGTGCTCCACCAGCTTCCTGGCGAAATTCCTGACCTGATCCTTGATGGGCATGACGTTTCCTCAGCCGCCGCGATTCAACGACGGCAGAGCCGAGAAGTTTCGGCCGCGGATTTATTCCTGCCGCTGAAATGAATGCCTTTCACCACATCCACCGTCATTCCTGGATGCGTGCGCGAGCACGCAGGCCCGGAATCCATCGGGCCGCATGCTCCGCCGCACAATGGATTCCCGGCTCGCCCCTTCAGGGCGCCCCGCAACGTCGCGTGGCGGCCAAGGCAACCGCGCGAGGCGTCGGGCAAAACACCGCGTCAAGACCTCCCTGCAAAATATTCCACTTTCCCGAATTTCGGATTTGTGGCATGTACCTTACCATCCCGGCCCTTGCCAAAGGGGCGCTTCGCGATCGTCACGAGATGCGGGCCGGGCTTGCGTTGGACGCGGTAGCGCCGGCGCGACATGCCTGATGACAGGGCGGGCAACCGTGAGTCTTGAGGCGGCGCGATACGACCCGGCGCGGTCACAGCGGTCTCGTTGATGCCGGGGGCGAGCACACGCCAGCCTCCAGGTCTTTCGGCGGGATCGTCCGCGGACGGAGAAGTCGTGTGGTCCTGACGCCCGGGGTTCTGGCGTCAAGCTTTGCGGTGATGCGGCGGCCCGACCGGGTGCGCACATCGATCATCCGCAAGGCGACGGGGGCAATAGTGCAACGCTCCCCGGGGAAGAGCACGAAGGACACCGTTGAAACCATCCGCGCAGGGAAGGCCGGGCGACCGGCATCACCTGTGATCCACCCCGTGTGCATTCCTGTCGCGCACGGATCTCGGGTGCCGCCGGCGCCCGGCCTTCCCTGCGCCCTTTGGCCTTCATCGGGCGCCGAACGACAGCAAGCCTCGGGCGAAACGCGCCGCGAGAATGCGGGGGCGCGTCGGCAATGTGAACGAGAGTTGGAGGATGCCGACGACCCCCTTGCTCATCGTCGCGAGGAACCTGGCGGCGCTGCTGCGGAACCTGAGTTCGGCGAAGCAAACGCCGGCAGGATGCCTGCTTTCGCGGCGGAACGAACGGCGCGCAAGCCCAATTCAAGCCACATCCTCTCCGGATTTGCGGCTCATTGCCACCCAAGTCTTTGATGACAAAGGGGTGGTCAAGAGTTGCGTCATGCGTAACCGGGAGACCAGGATGGGCAACCGCACCGCAAAATTCGTATCCGCGCTGGTCGGCAGCATCGTCGCCGGCCTGCCACTGGCCGCCGTGTCGCAGAACGCGCCGAACACACCGGGCACGGCCAACGCGGCCGCCGACTGCCTCGCCTCGCCGAAGGGCGCCGCGCCGCAGGGGCAGCACTGGTACTATCGCCTCGAACGCACGACCAAGCGGCAGTGCTGGTATCTGCGCGCCGCCGGCGGCAAAGCTTCCCAAACCGCGCAGGCGACGACCGACACACAAGAGGCCGATTCAGCCGCGCCCCAATCCGTGCAGAACGCGCGCGCCGAATATGTCGCGCCGCAGACCGGT
This sequence comes from Bradyrhizobium tunisiense, assembly GCF_042263385.1. Taxonomy (NCBI): domain Bacteria; kingdom Pseudomonadati; phylum Pseudomonadota; class Alphaproteobacteria; order Hyphomicrobiales; family Nitrobacteraceae; genus Bradyrhizobium; species Bradyrhizobium tunisiense. Next base: position 544,206 of record NZ_JBHLEV010000002.1, on the reverse strand, counting down.
GCGGCCCCCATCGCGCCGAACATGACTGCGCCGGCCGCGGCGGGTGCGCCGCCGGTCGCCCAACAGCCGGCGGCTCCCCTCGCCGAGACCACGCAGCCTGCCGTCGCCACGCGCTGGCCCGATGCCGCCATGCCGACCGCCGCCCCCGCGCCACAGCCGCAGCCCGTCACGGCCCCCGCGCCCCAGAGCGCGAAGCCGGCAAAGGCTACCGCCCCGATGGCTCCCGCCGCGGCAGATAGCAGCACCGACAAGCAGACCGGCTCGCTGCAGATGCTGCTGCTCGTGATCGGCGGTGCGTTGGCGCTCGCCGGCATCCTCGCCAGCCTCATTTACCGCTTCGCCGGGGGACGCGTCCGCGGCCAGGCCGCGGACCGCCGCGGGCATTGGGACGATTGGACGCCGCAGGATCATGACGGAAGCCGCGCGCCCTGGCTCGGTACAACGCCGGCCGTCACGCCGCGCGCAGAGCCGCGCCCGGTCGACTTCGATGAAGCACGACCGCCGCAAACCGCGCAAATCGCTGCATTCACCAGGGAGATCGGTAGGATCGCAGCCCAATCCGGCTCCATTCGCAAAGCCGCCGCAGATCTCGACAAGGCCGCCACCTTCACCGGGGCGTTCGAGATCGAAGCATCGCCCCCGCGGCTCGCGGCCAAGGAGGCCGCCAGGAACGCCGCCAAAGACGCCGATGACGAAAAGCCTGCAGCTCAAGGCGAAACGAAACGCGATGAAGCTGCTCACGTCGAGGAGGCCGTCGACGTCGACGTGGTCACCGCGATGCTGGAACGGCTGGCGAAGCAAGGGCCCCGGCTGCCGCAGCCTAGCCCTGAAGCTGACCTTGCAAACCTCGGACGAAACCAACGAGGCCAATTCGCCGCTCGCGCTTGAGGCGCTCGGCCTTCAGGATCGACTGCACCTCGGCGAAGGCCTCGTCGACATCGTGGTTGATCACGATGTAGTCGTACTCGGCCCAGTGGCTCATCTCGTGGCTGGCGCGGCTCATGCGCTTGCGGATGACCTCGTCGGAATCCTGCGCACGCGAATGCAGGCGCTTTTCGAGATCGGCCGCCGAAGGCGGCAGGATGAAGACGCTGACGACATCGGCGCGCGCCTTTTCACGCAGCTGCTGGGTGCCCTGCCAGTCGATGTCGAACAGCACGTCCTGCCCGGCTGACAGCGCCGCCTCGACCGGCCCGCGCGGCGTGCCGTAGCTGTTGTCGAAGACCGTCGCCCATTCCAGCAGTTCGCCAGCCTTGACCATCGCCTCGAACGTCGCCTTGTCGACGAACGAATAATCCTTGCCGTTGACCTCGCCCGGCCGCATCGCGCGCGTCGTCGCCGAGACCGACATTTTCAAGCCGGGCATCCGCTCGATCAAGAGACGCGACAGCGTCGTCTTGCCCGCGCCCGAGGGCGAGGACAGCACGAACATCAATCCGCGCCGCTCGACACCGTCAGTTTCGTGACCGCCCGTCGTCATCGATCACTCCAGATTCTGGACCTGCTCGCGGAACTGCTCGACCACGTTTTTCATGGCGAGGCCGGTATTGGTCAGCTCGATGTCGTTCGACTTCGAGCAGCAGGTGTTGACCTCGCGATGAAATTCCTGCGCCAGGAAGTCGAGCTTGCGGCCGATCGGGCCGCCTTTGCCGATCAGCTCGCGCGCCTGTGCGATGTGGGAGGCGATGCGGTCGAGCTCCTCGCGGATGTCGGCCCTGGTGGCGATCAGGATCGCCTCCTGCATCAGGCGATCGGAATCGAAACGATCGGAGGTGTCGAGCAGCGCGGCGATCTGCTCGGCGAGCCTGGCCTTGATCGCCTCCGGCTTGCGGCCGGGCGCGGCTTCCGCCTTTCTTGCCAGCTGCTCGACCTCGTCGACCCGCTGGATCAGGATCTGCCCCAGCGAAGTGCCCTCGCGCTTGCGCATCGCGACGAGCTCGTCGAGCGCCTTGTCGAAGGCCTCCGCGGCGGCGGCACGGGCCGCCTTGTCCTCTTCCTCGTCGCCCTCGGGCTCGGCGACCTCGACGACGCCCTTGATGGCGAGCAGGCCGTCGACGCTCGGGGCCACCGCGTCGACCTTGCCGGCGATCACCGAGGCCGCCTTCAGGACGGCATTGAGCACGTCCTCGTTGACGCGAACCGTGGCGGCGGCGTTGGCGCGCTTGACGGTGAGATTGGCGTAGACGGTGCCGCGCGAGAGCAGCTCGCCGGCGCGCTTTTTGGCGTGGGCCTCGAGCTCGTCGAACCCTTGCGGCAGCCGCATCCTGAGGTCAAAGCCCTTGGCGTTGACCGACTTCAATTCCCATTCGAACGTGTACGGCCCGCTAGCACCGTGGCATCTCGCAAAGCCGGTCATGGACGACAGCGCCATCAGGTCAAATTCTCCAGAAACACGGGATTCGCGAGGCATGAAGCCACGCGAATCTTAAGACTATTTTGCCGGAAAGTGGAATCCGCAAAGTCCCGCAAGCAGGTCTGCAGCGCGCCTAGCGCTGGACCACCGGGGGCGAGGGTTGCACCGCGCCCTGCCGCGCCGGCGCGGGATTGGGCGGATTGGCAGGCCGCGACGGCTGCTTTTTCTGCTGGTTGGGCCGGGCCGGCGTCGTCGCCGTCGGCGCATCGGCAGGTCCGGGCGCGGCGGCGGCGGGCGGCGGCGCATCCTCGGGCGGCTCGACCGTGTCGTTCTGGATCTGCTTTTCCATCGCGCGCAGCTTGGCCACGTTCTTCTGATGCGCGTCGTAAGTCTCGGTGAAGGCATGCCCGCCGGTGCCGTCGGCAACGAAATAGAGGTCGCGGGTCCGGGCCGGGTTGGCTGCGGCCTCCAGCGAAGCGCGGCCGGGGTTGGAGATCGGGCCCGGCGGCAGGCCCTCGATCACATAGGTATTGTACGGCGAAGGCTGCGTGATCTCGCTGCGCCTGATCGGCCGGCCCAGCGTGCCCTTGCCGCCGACGATGCCGTAGATGATCGTCGGATCGGACTGCAGCTTGATCCTCTGCTTCAAGCGGTTGACGAACACGGCGGCGACGCGGCTGCGCTCGTCCGGCTTGCTGGTCTCCTTCTCGATGATGGATGCCAGCGTGACGAGCTGCTCCTGCGTCTTCACCGGAATGTCCTGATTGCGACGCTCCCAGATCTCGCCGAGCACGCGCTTGTGCGCCTGCTGCATGCGCTGGACGACCTGCTCACGCGGGGTGCCGCGCGGGAACTTGTAGGTCTCCGGCAACAGCGTGCCCTCGCGCGGCAGCTCGCGCACGCTGCCGGTGAAGATGTCGTTGTCGGACAGGCGCGCCACGATCTGCTCGGAGGTCAGGCCTTCCGGAATCGTCACCGCATGCTGCACCACCTTGCCTTCGACGATGGTGGCGATGACGTCGCGCAAGGATGCGTTCTTCTGGAACGAATATTCACCCGGCTTGAGGTCCGAGCTCGCCTTCAGCGCGGCGACGCTGGCGATGAACACCCACGGATTGATGTCGGTGACGCCTTCCCGGTTCAGCGTCTCGGCGATGTCGCGCTTGCCCGCCCGCTGCGGGATGTTGACAATCTTGTCGTCCTTGAGCGGCCCGGGCGCCTCGAGCACCTGCCGGCCGTAGTAATACACGCCGCCGGCGCCGAGCATGGCGATCAGCAGAAGGGTGATGATGGCGTTGCCGACGACCACGAAAGGATTGCGCGCACGCTCCGATCGCTTCGGCGGCGGCGGGAGTTGCTCGGGCTCGAGCGCTGCCCGCGGACTCCGGGGCGAAATGGGCGGCCTTTCACTCATCGAAACAACCTGAATCCTGCCGGTTCAATCGCGACCTGACAATCGCTTGCCCTGCCAAATGCACGCGCCCACTTCCATGACTATCGCCGAATACGGCAAAACGGTGGATTCGTCTCAAACTCAATTAACTGGCCAAGCGCCGGACGATCACCGACGCATTGGTACCGCCAAAACCAAAAGAGTTCGACAAGGCGACATTGACCTCCCGCTGCTTCGCCTTGTGCGGCACGAGGTCGATTGCGGTCTCCACTGACGGATTGTCGAGATTGATCGTCGGCGGCACGACATTATCGCGAATCGCGAGAATGGCGAAGATCGCTTCGATCGCACCGGCGGCGCCGAGGAGATGCCCTGTCGACGACTTGGTCGACGACATTGCAACCTTGGAGGCGGCATTGCCGAGCAGACGCTCGACGGCCCCGAGCTCGATCTCGTCGCCGAGCGGCGTCGAGGTACCGTGCGCGTTGATGTAATCGAGATCGGACGCAGTGAGGCCCGCGCGCTTGAGCGCGGCCGACATGCTGCGGAAGCCGCCATCGCCGTCGGGCGACGGCGATGTGATGTGGTAGGCATCGCCCGACAGGCCATAGCCGATCACCTCGGCGTAGATCTTCGCGCCGCGGCGCCTGGCGTGATCGAGTTCCTCGAGCACCAGGACACCGGCGCCCTCGCCCATCACGAAGCCGTCGCGGTCCTTGTCATAGGGACGCGAGGCCTTCGCGGGCGTCTCGTTGAAACCGGTCGAGAGCGCGCGCGCGGCGTTGAAGCCGGCAATGCCGATGCGGCTGATCGGCGACTCGGCGCCGCCCGCGACCATCACGTCGGCATCGCCCAGCGCGATCAGCCGGGCGGCATCGCCGACGGCGTGCGCGCCGGTCGAGCAGGCGGTGACCACCGAATGGTTCGGGCCCTTTAGCCCGTGCGCGATCGAAACGTAGCCGGAGGCGAGATTGATCAGGCGGCCCGGAATGAAGAACGGCGACACGCGGCGCGGTCCGCGCTCCTTCAGGAGGATCGCGGTCTCGGCGATGCCGCTGAGGCCGCCGATGCCGGACCCGATCATGGTTCCGGTCGCGCATTTGTCCTCTTCGGACTCTGGGTGCCAGTTGGCGTCGTCGAGCGCCTGGCCGGCTGCGGCCATGCCGAAGATGATGAAGTCGTCGACCTTGCGCTGGTCCTTCGGCTCCATCCACGTGTCGGGATTGAAGGTGTCGTTGGTGCCGTCGCCGCGTACGACGGTGCAGGCGTATTTCGTCTGAAGATCGGAGACGTCGAAGCTCTCGATCAGGCGCGCGCCGCTTTCGCCGTTGAGGATGCGTTTCCAGGTCGGTTCGACGCCGCAGCCGAGCGGCGACACCATGCCGAGACCAGTAACGACAACCCGCCTCATGTCCGAAAACTCCGCATCGAAAGACTCAACGGCCAATAACAAGAAACCGGCTGACCGCTGGGAAGCGGCCCGTCCGGTTTCAATGTTGTCCCCGCGAAAATGAAGAGCCTTAGCTCTTCGCGTTCTTCTCGAGAAACTTCGTGGCGTCGCCGACGGTGAGGATAGTTTCCGCGGCGTCGTCCGGAATCTCGCAACCGAATTCCTCTTCGAACGCCATCACCAGCTCGACGGTGTCCAGACTGTCGGCGCCGAGGTCGTCGATGAAGCTCGCAGCGTCGACAACCTTCTCGGGTTCAACACCAAGGTGTTCGACCACGATCTTCTTAACCCGCTCGCCAATGTCACTCATTGCATAACCTCGTGTTGTTCCCTGTAGACCCGACCCCCCGGGACGATACGAGCCGTCGTGGTCGTGTTACTTGCCTTCGCTTACGAACTTTAGATTTGGCCCCATCCTAACCGATACAGGGCCCGGCGAACGACGGCCAAAGGCTCCGCATCGCCAATATACAGGGTTTCAAAAACCTGCAATGGCGTTCTTTGCCCATCCGTTGAGCGTCCGGTTATCATACTTCAATTGCCTTGACTACAAGCCTCATTTCGCTCCGGAAACGGCCGTTTGCGACATCCCGCAGCGCCCATGTGGGCAGTGCGGAACGAAGCATCAGATCATGGCCATGCCGCCATTGACATGGATGGTTTGCCCGGTGACGTACGCCGCTTCGTTCGAACTCAGGTAGACGGCGGCCGCTGCGATGTCCTCGGGCGTGCCTAGGCGGTTGGCCGGAACCTTGGTGAGAATCGTTTCGCGCTGCTTGTCATTGAGCGCATCCGTCATCGGCGTCTTGATGAAGCCGGGGGCGATGCAGTTCGCAGTGACGCCGCGCTTGGCGTATTCGGCGCCCAGTGTCTTGATCATGCCGATCAGGCCGGCCTTCGAGGCCGTGTAGTTGCCCTGCCCGGGATTGCCGGTGACGCCGACCACCGAGGTGATGGCGATGATGCGGCCGAAGCGCTTGCGCATCATGAGCTTGGTCGCGGCGCGCGCGAGGCGGAAGGTCGAAGTCAGATTGACGTTGATGACCTCCTCCCAATCCTCGTCGCGGAGCTGCACGAAGAGATTATCGCGGGTGATGCCGGCATTGGCGATGAGGATGTCGACCTGGCCCATCGCCGCTTCCGCAGCGGGTACCAGCGCCTCGACCTCGTCGGCCTTGGAGAGATTACAGGGCAACACAAAAGCGCGTTCGCCGAGCTTGCCGGCAAGCTCATCCAGCACTTCCTTGCGCGTTCCTGATATCGCGACGGTGGCGCCCTGGGCGTGCAGGGCCTGCGCAATCGCGCCGCCGATGCCGCCGGTGGCGCCGGTGACGAGCGCCTTTTTGCCAGTCAGATCGAACATCGATAACTCCTTTAGCCCTGCTTCGCAGCGGCCAATGCATCCTTGGCGGCGGCAATGTCATTGGGACCGCCGACCGCGACGCCGACGGCACCGTCCGCAATGCGCTTGACGAGACCCGTCAGCACCTTGCCGGCGCCGATCTCGAAGAACCGGGTGACGCCCTGCCCTGCCATATAGGCAACCGATTCCCGCCAGCGCACCGTGCCGGTGACCTGCTCGACCAGGCGGCGGCGGATCTCGTCGGGATCAGTGATCGCGCTCGCCAGCACGTTCGACACCAGCGGCGCGGCCGGCGCCTTGATCGTGACCTTCGAGAGCGCCTCCGCCATGGCGTCGGCGGCGGGCTGCATCAGCTTGCAATGGAACGGGGCCGACACCGGCAGCAGCATGGCGCGCTTGGCGCCCTTGGTCTTGGCGATCTCGACGGCGCGATCGACGGCGGCCTTGTCGCCCGAGACTACTACCTGTCCGCCGCCATTGTCGTTGGCGGCCTGGCAGACCTGCCCCTGCGCCGCTTCACCCGCGACCTCCATGGCGGCCTCGTAGTCGAGACCAAGCAGCGCGGCCATCGCGCCGGCGCCGACCGGGACCGCCTTTTGCATTGCGAGACCGCGGGTGCGAAGGAGACGGGCGGTATCCGAGACCGTCAGGCTGCCGGCCGCGGCCAGCGCCGAATATTCACCGAGCGAGTGGCCGGCCACGAAGGCCGCGTCTCGTCCCACGGAAAAACCGGCCTCAGCCTCCAGCACGCGCAGAGTGGCGATCGAGACCGCCATCAGCGCCGGCTGGGCGTTTTCGGTGAGCTGAAGGGTTTCGGCCGGACCATCCCAGATGATGGCCGTCAGCTTCTCGGAAAGCGCGGCATCGACCTCGTCGAACACGGCGCGCGCAACCGGAAAGGCTTCGGCCAGGGCCTTGCCCATGCCAACCGCCTGGGATCCCTGCCCCGGAAATGTGAATGCTGCCGTCATCGGCGCTCCCCTGCTGGTCGGGCACGATCCCTCTCGAGAACCGGCAGCCGATTACGCACGGCCTTGGGCCAAGGTTCCCTGGGGCCATGGTTCCGGATCATGCTCCAAAGGGGGCCGTAGACACTGTCCGGGGCCGGACTGTCAAGCCGGGAAGGGAACCCTGGCCGGCATTCAACAGGGGATACGCCCCGTCAAAACCCGCCGGCGGTCTGGTTGGCGTCGACCTCCACCCCCGCCTGCGCACGGCGCGCGCTGTTCACCAACTGCCCCGGCCGGTCATCCCGGTCGGGCTTCGCCGTCGCCAGCCGCAGCACGGCGGCATAGCCCGGCTGGACCTCCATGCGATCCGCATGCCGGCTTGCGCTCAGCAACCGGTGCACCTTCGGCAGATTGTAGCAGGGCACATAGAACAGCAGATGATGCTCGAGGTGATAGTTCACGTAATACGGCGCGATGAACAGGCGCTCGAGAAAATTGGCATGCGTGGTGCGGGTGTTGCGCAAGGGATCGCTGCTGTCGGGGACGACGGCATGCTCTGCAATGTTGCGGATACGGGTGATGACCATCATCCAGGTCAGGAGCGGCACTAGCCACAGCAGCGGATAGGCCCACCACACGCCGGCGGCCGCAAGCGCCGCGAACATCACGGCATTGACGATGCATTGCGGACCGAGCTTGTCCCAGAAATGCACGAGGCGCTGGCGCCACGGCCAGTCCTTCGAGCCGAGCGCGTTGAGCAGCTGCGCCTTGCGCTGCTGGTAGCCGGTCTGCCCGGTGATGTCGCGAATGAACTTGCGGCGGTAGCTCAGCTTCGTGATCGGAAACGGCGCCGACAGCACGAGATCGGGATCATCCTCCTGTTGCGTGTGCGCATGGTGCTGCAGGTGGTAACGCCGGTAGCTGCGCGTCTCCGCAAACAGCGGATAAGCACAGAACCACTGGCTCAGCGTCAGATTGGTTTTCTCGTCGGCGGACAGGCAGCCGTGCGCGCCGTCATGCATGAGGATCGTAAGCCCCAATTGGCGCGAGCCGATGATCGCAACGGCGAGGATATAGGTGATGGGATTGGGCCACCACGCGACCAGAGCGATCGCGCCAATGATCAGCGCCCAGGCGTGCGCGATCAGCGCGACACCCTTCCAGGTCACGCGCTGGCGCACGTCGACCAGTTGGTCGTCGGTCAGGAAATCGCGGGCACGCATGCGAAGCGCCGTCATGGCTAACTCTCCTCATCCGAAGTGGTTGACGTGCCGCGCTCCTCGACCAGACGCAGGCGCGCAGCATCGCCCGTGGATTTCGCCTGCTCGCCGAGCACGCGCAGCATTTCGGCGCAGAGCGCCTCGGGCGAACGGCCCATCGCATAGCCTTCGAGGATGACGCCGATGGCGACGGCCCAGAACCGCCGTGAGCTTTCGTCGGGCGCGCGCAGTGAGCGCCAGCCGTGCCGCGCCACCTGGTCGGCGTAAGCACGCGCGCCCTCGCCGTGCAGGCGCTCGATGGTGCGCTCGACGAGCGGTGCGAGATCCTGGCGGCGACGCGTCAATGTCAGCGCTTCGGCGAAGAAGGCGACTGAATCGCTCGCTGTCACGGTCACCGCCAGCGCTTGTGTGTATTCAAGCGGCGTGCGCGCCTTCAGCGCCGCCTGTTCGGTGGCGCGCGCCAGATACAGCAGCTCGCGGCAGGCGCATTCGACGAACAGCGCCTCCTTGGTGCGGAAATAATAGGTGATCTGGCTCGGGAACGCGTCCGCAGCGGCGGCGATGTCGGTGATCGCCGTACCAGACAGCCCCCGCTCCCGGAATAGCGGGCTCGCCGCATCCAACAACAGTGAGCGCATCTTGCGGCCTGCCGACCGTGTGGCTCGCGTGGCGTGCTTGGGGTCGCCAGTCGACGCTTCAAGCGGAGCCTGGACCGATTCACCCGTCATCAGCACCTCCCGTTAATCTCTTTGTATGTCATACAAACAAATAGGTCAAGCTGGTAAGTGAGGATGGATTCGGCCGCCCCATACCGGCATAAGTCTGATCGAACGAGGCGCTCCAACCTTGCCAAGTCAGCCAAAATCCGTATAAGGCGCGCATCCGCAGACCCCGGCCGGGAGCTGAACGGACGGTCTCAGCAAATCATTCGTGATTTTGGTGTGGCAGGGCCAGTCGGCCCGTCGTCCCGTGTTTCCGCCTTCTGAGCTTAATCCCAGAGTCCTTTCCGAAGGCCTCTTAAGGGCTTGACGCCGGGCGATGCGCCAACATGAGGAAAGGACCACCATGGCTCTTTATGAGCATGTTTTTCTCGCGCGTCAGGACGCGAGCACGCAGCAGGTCGAAGAACTGACTGCGCAGATGACCGGCATCGTCGAGGGTCTCGGCGGCAAGGTCACCAAGACCGAGAATTGGGGCGTGCGCTCCCTCACCTACCGCATGAACAAGAACCGCAAGGCGCACTTCGTGCTGCTCAACATCGACGCGCCCTCCGCGGCGATCGCCGAGATCGAGCGCCAGGAGCGCATCAGCGAAGACGTGATCCGCTATCTCAGCGTCCGCGTCGAGGAGCTCGAGGAAGGCCCGTCCGCGATGATGCGCAAGGCCGATCGTGATCGCGAGCGTGACGATCGTGGCGGCGGCTTCCGCGGCGAGCGTGAAGGCGGCTTCCGTGGCGACCGCGAGGGCGGTTTCCGTGGTGGCGATCGTGACGGTGGCGGCTTCCGCGGCGACCGCGGCCCGCGCCGACCGCGCGAAGAAGCTGAAACCACCACGACGGATGGGGAGTAAGAACAATGGCTGAAGCTGGTGCACGCCGCCCGTTTTTCCGTCGTCGCAAGAGCTGCCCGTTCACGGGCGCCAATGCTCCCAAGATCGACTACAAGGACTCCAAGCTGCTGATGCGTTACGTCTCCGAGCGCGGCAAGATCGTGCCGAGCCGCATCACCGCGGTGTCCGCGAAGAAGCAGCGTGAGCTCGCCCGCGCCATCAAGCGCGCGCGGTTCCTGGGCCTGTTGCCCTACGTCATTCGCTGACACGACCAATTCGGCCGGCGGCCTCGAGCCGCCGGTCGCCACTTTTTCGAACTCATAAGGCTTCCGGGTCGTCCGGTTGCCGATGGTTGGGGCGAGATGCCTCTAACCGCTCGAAGGGAGCGGGACAGCTGATGATGCCATTTGTGCTGATAGCCCTGATCGCCGGCGCCGCGTCGGCCCTGATGTTCGCCTCGATCATTTCGGGCGCGCTGATCTCGCTGGTCCTGTTCTATCTCGCACCGCTGCCGCTGATGGTGGCTTCGATCGGCTGGGGGCCGCTCTGCGCGAGCCTCGGCGGCATCGCCGCTGCGATCGGCCTCGGTGCCCTGTTCGGCCTGCCCTATTGCATCGCATTCGCCGTCACCGTCGCGCTGCCGGCTTGGTGGCTCGGCCATCTCGTTCTGCTCAGCCGGCCGGCGGAACATGTCGCGCCAGAGGCCGCGGCCGGACCGCCCGCCGAGCCTGAGCTGGAGTGGTATCCGGTCGGCCGCATCCTGTTGTGGCTCGCGGGCTTCGCCGCGCTGACCACGGTCGCCGCCCTGCTCACACTCGGGACCGACGCCGAGACCATCCTCGGCACGCTGCGGCGCGGCCTGATGCGTCTCCTTCGGGCCACCGACCCGCAAAGCTCCGGCGAAGCCGGCCAGCTCGTCGATGCGCTGGTGCGAATCGCACCGGCCGGAGCAACCCTCATCGCGATGTTGACGCTGACCCTCAACCTCTGGCTCAGCGCCAAGATCACGGCGACGTCGGGGCGGCTGCGGCGCCCGTGGCCGAACATGATGACGGCGGAATTGCCGCCGATGACGCTGGTGGCGCTCTGCATCGCGCTCGCCTTCTGCTTCACCGGCGGGCTGCTTGCGATCGTCGCGCAGATCACCGCGGCGGCACTGATGATGGGCTATGCGCTGACCGGCTTTGCCGTGCTGCATACGCTCACGCTGACACTGAAGAGCCGCACGTTCTGGCTCGGCTCGGCCTACGCCGTCGTGGTCGTGTTCGGATGGCCCGTGATCGCGGTGGTGATCCTCGGCCTTGCGGATGCCGTGTTCCGCTTCCGCGATCGCTTCCAGCGCAGCCGGCAGCCGCCGCCGCTGCCGACCCCTTAAGTCCAACCCCGAAACTGAAACTCAGTCACTTCAAAGGAGAACGAATATGGAAGTCATTTTGCTGGAACGCGTCAACAAGCTCGGCCAGATGGGCGAAGTCGTGAAGGTTCGCGACGGCTATGCCCGCAATTTCCTGCTCAAGCGCGGCAAGGCGCTGCGCGCCACCGCCGACAACCGTTCCAAGTACGACGGCATGAAGGCCGAGCTCGAAGCCCGCAACCTCCAGGCCAAGGGCGAGGCGTCCAAGGTCGCCGAGAAGATCGCAGGCAAGAACATCATCGTGATCCGCCAGGCCTCCGAAGTCGGCCAGCTGTTCGGCTCGGTCACGGTGCGCGACATCGTCATGGCGTTCGAGGCCGACGGCGTCCACCTCGATCGCCCTCAGGTGCAGCTCGATGCGCCGATCAAGACCATCGGCAAGCACACGGTCACGGTTGCCGTTCACCCCGAGGTCGAGGTCGAGATCACCGTCACGGTCGCGCGCAGCCAGGACGAGGCCGAGCGCATCAACCGCGGCGAGGACATTTCGACCCGCAACGAGGACCGCGACGCAGCCGCCGAGGCGATCGCCGCCGCCGGCGAGTTCTTCGATCCGGAAGCCGAGCCCGACGAGGCCGAGCCGGCGCCGGCCGCGGAAGAGAAGTAACCAGGCAGGCTCGTCATTCCGGGGCGATGCGAAGCATCGAACCACAGGTGCGCAATTGCGCACCGGGGAATCTCGAGATTCCGGATTCTCGCTCCGCGAGCCCCGGAATGACAGGCATCATCAAAGGCCCGGCTGCCTCAGGCGGCCGGGCTTTTCGTTCTGGCGGCGACGTCCTCGCTCAACATCGCGATCGAGGCGAGCGCCGTCGCCGTGTGCTTCTCGACACCGTCGCTGACGCAGAACACGTCGGCTGCAACCACCGATACCTGACGGCCCGGCTTGATCACCCTGGCACGGCAGATCAGCTTCTCACCGACCGCGGGCGACAACAGATTGAGCTTGTATTCCGCCGTCAGCGCCGCTTGGCCGCGCGAGGTGGCGGCTGCGATCGTTGTGGCGTTGTCGACCAGGAAGGCGGTGACGCCGCCGTGGAAGAAGCCGTGCTGCTGCAGCAACTCCGGCCGGCGATCCACGGCAATCGTGCAGGTGCCGCGCGACAAGTCCGAGAGCTCCGCGCCGACCAGGTTCATGAATCCTTGCCGGCCGACATTGGCATGGATGTGCTCGGCAAGGGCTGCGAATTCGGGATCTGCTTCGGCGCGCATGCCGTCTCTCCTCATTGCTTGTCGATGCGATCGAATGGCCGGAGCGCGCGGATGGCGCAGGCGATCAGCGTGTCGGCCTCACACCTCGGATCGGTGCGGTCGCGTCCGGAGAGGTAGGCGCGGCAGAAAATCTGAGCCGGGCCGATCAGCTGGCTGACGAACATCACCGGTTTCATCGGCAGGAGTTCGCCGCTTGCAACCAGCGGCGCACGCCAGCGCTCGATAGCTTCGGCAAGGCGCGCGTTCTGTGCGCGCTGGGCGTCGCGCAAGTCCTCGCTCCATTCACTGCGTGATATCTCGAAGAGGTAGCGCGCCTCGCGCCGGCTGGTCACGACCCAGTCGAGATGCGCCCGGATCAAGCGATCGATGCCCTGCTCTGCATCCGGCAAAGGATCGAGCGCCGCCAGCACCGCGGCGTGATAGTGCCGCAAGACCTCCAGGAACAGCGCTCCGGCGAGTTCCTTCTTAGAGCCGAAGGCGTGGAAGAAACTGCCATTGGAGGCGCGCGCCCGGGTGCGGATGGCGGCGACCGTCGCGGCCTCGAAGCCGACGCGGTCGAACACGATCAGTCCGGCTGCCAACAATTCGTCACGCACGCTCGCCGTCATCGACATCTTTCCTAGAGCAATACTCTAGAGTATGACTCTAGCAATGGTCAACACAGTGCGGGCCGCGATGAACGCGACCCCTATTGTCGTCGATCAAAGAGGAGTTGGCTTAGCGCGAGATCGGCGGCGCCGGCGGACCGGACGATCCGGCTGGCGCTGCAGGCGGAGCTGCAGCAGCCGCGGGGGGCGCCGGCTCCTGTGGCTTGGGCCCCGGTTCGGAGCTGGCCGCGGGCGCGGCGGGCTTGGGTGCGGCCTCTTCCGCCGGCTTGGGCGCGGCCGGCTCGGCAGGCTTCGTGGCGGCTGGGGCCGCTGGTGTGACCGGCGAGACCGGATCGGGCCGCAGTGCCGGAGCGTCGCTGCCGCGCGGCTCAACCTTCGGGCTAGTGGCTTCGGGCTCGACTTTGGCGCTGTCGGGCTTGGTCTCGGGCTTGGACTCCGCCTTCGGCTCGCTCTTCCTGTCGTCACCGGGCGGCGCGGCGGCGTCGACCTTCGGTGTTTCCTCAGGCTTGCCCCGACGCTTGGCCTTGCGTCCCTCGGGCGCTGCCTGGCCCTCGGGCCCCGCACTGTCTTCCGCCGGCCGCCCCGCACGCTTCTGGCGGCCGCCCTCGGCCGCGGGAGCAGCCTCGCCATCCGGCTTGGCCGCGTCCTGGGAGCGCGGGCGGCGGCCCTGCTGCTCCCCCGCCTGTCCCGGAGCGGAGTTCGCGTCCTTCTCCCTGGCGCCGTCCTTCTTGCCGTCCTTGGCCTGGTAGCGGGTGTCGGTCGCGCCGTTGGAGACGAGATAGGAGGCGAGCACGCCCGCCATGTCCGAACTCGTGGTGTAGTGCTGGCGCAGGAAGCCCGGCAGCGAACCCGGCGCGACGGACTTCAGAAGTCCGCGCGGGCTCTTGTGGCAGACATTGCAGGTCTGCGCGAAAAGCTGAGACGGGGTCTTGCCGGCCTCGAGGTTGGTCGCCTGCGCAAGAACGGCATCGGCCGCGCCGAAGCCGATCAGAAACAATACCGTCGCGAGGCTGAGCGCTCGGCTCGACATTCCCATCATCTCCGTTGAATTCCGAGGGGTGCAGCCGGCCTCCGGCGCGGCGGCGGGTCACCTTTTATCCGATTGAGCCGCGAATGGAAGCAGCCTCCACGCGCAAGGATGTGATTAAGCGCTTTTCGAATATCGGCCGTGAACTCAGCGCAATAGCGCGGCAGCCCCACCCTCCCCAGATTGGATGCAAACGCATAGGAACCGCTGCGGCGCCTGGGCGTCAGATGTGAAGGCCGGGTTAGTCGCATCTTTTCGGGTTCGCTCGAGAGGACATGTCGATGGACCGTTTGTTGCGTGGATTCCTGTCTCAATTCATCCGCCGCGGGTCGATGACGGTGACCGGCGCAAGCGGGGGGACATTCACCGTCGGCGACGGCTCCGAAGTTCCGGTCGCGGTGCGCTTCGTGACCGCGGAGGCCCAGCGGAAGATTCTCGTCAATCCCGAGCTCGGGCTTGGCGAGGCCTACATGGACGGCGAGTTCGTGGTCGAACGCGGCACCATCGCTGATGCCCTCGCGATCCTGCTCGATCAACCCGACCCGTTGCCGCAGTGGGCCAAACCCTGGTGGCATCTGCGCTACCTGACGCGGCACCTGAGACAGTTCAATCTGCGCTCGCGCTCCCGCAACAACGTCGCACATCACTACGACCTCGACGCCCGGCTCTATTCGCTCTTCCTGGACGCCGACAAGCAGTACAGCTGCGCCTATTTCCCGACGCCAGAGACAACGCTCGACGATGCGCAGCTCGCCAAGAAACGGCACATTGCCGCCAAGCTGTTCATCAAGCCCGGCCAGCGCGCGCTCGACATCGGCTCGGGCTGGGGCGGGCTCGGGCTCTATCTCGCCGAGATCGCTGGCGCCGACGTCACCGGCATCACGCTCTCGGCCGAGCAGTTGCAGATTGCCAATGCGCGCGCGGTCGAAAAGGGCCTGACCGGCTCGGCCAGATTCCTGCTCCAGGACTATCGCGACATCACCGGCCCGTTCGACCGCATCGTCTCGGTCGGCATGTTCGAGCATGTCGGCGCCCGCTTCTACGACACCTACTTCCGGCGCTGCGCCGAGCTGCTCAGCGAAGACGGCGTGATGCTGCTGCATTCGATCGGCCGTTCGCAGGGCCCCGACTCGACCAATCCCTGGATCGCCAAATACATCTTCCCCGGCGGCTACATCCCGGCCTTGTCGGAGGTGCTCCCGGCGATCGAGCGCGCGGGCCTCTTGGTCTGCGACATCGAGATCCTGCGCCTGCACTATGCCGAGACGCTGAAAGCCTGGCGGGAGCGCTTCATGGCGCGGCGCGAGGAGGCCGTGCAGCTCTATGACGAGCGCTTCGCCTTGATGTGGGAATTTTATCTCGCAGCCTGTGAGATGACATTTCGCAAGCAGGACATGATGAACTTCCAGATCCAGCTCACCCGTCGCCAGGGCGTAGTGCCGTTGACCCGCGACTACATGCCGCGTGAAGAAGCCCGGCTGCGGGCTCGCGAGGACACGCCTCCGTCGAGGCTGAAATTGGCTGGTGAATAGACCCTAATGACGCAGGGTCGAAATCTGGGAGGAGCGGAAAAGCGCCGTTAACGCCAATTGCGCCCGCAGCTCGACCAGAACTTCGGGTGCGACCGGCTGGCGGCGCACTTCGGGCCGTTCAGCGTGCTCCATGGCCGCAATCAGCCCCGACAACCAAAGCCGGCTACCTGCCCCGCTTCGCCCGATCTGGTGCTGCCGTTCTGGCCGCATCGCTTGCCTCGTTCCCTGTTGGACCGCGGGAGACAATTCCCAGCCCGTCCGCCTGTTCCGGTCATACCCCCGAAAGAATCCGGGAAGATGTGATCCACTTCACATAAGTCTGGTCGTGGTTGGCTTAGACCGTCGCCATGAGCAAAGAGACCCAAACCTCATTCGACGTGCAGGACGACCTCCGCACCGATTACGCCCTGATCGTCACCGGCGTCGGGGCGGCTCTGGTTGCGCTGGTCTACCTCCTGCTGGTCTGAACCAGAGCCGGAAGCGCCCAGCGTGCGTCAATTCGCGCGCTTTCAGGTACGTCTGCGCGTCAATCCATTAGGTTCACGACTTCAGGATTTTTCCATGGCGCGGTCGCGGCTGCTTCCAGGCCGCACCGGTTCCGCGAAAATCCGTCAAGCGCGACGCGTGCTGCGACTGCTAATCATCCACCATTTTTACTGAGCGGTTGATAGCGGTCAGCTTTCGCTTCCGC
Source organism: Bradyrhizobium tunisiense (assembly GCF_042263385.1). NCBI lineage: Bacteria > Pseudomonadati > Pseudomonadota > Alphaproteobacteria > Hyphomicrobiales > Nitrobacteraceae > Bradyrhizobium > Bradyrhizobium tunisiense. The sequence goes on along the minus strand of NZ_JBHLEV010000002.1, from coordinate 527,445 downwards.
TTTGCACCGAGGCGGCGCTTTATCCCGGCCCCGCATCCGCCCAAGAAAATTGCTAAGCACGTCCGACCATGGCCCTGACTGATTCGAACGTTCTCAAACTCGCGCCCGACGCAGGAACCCCCGCCTATCGGAGCGCGCCGCACAATATCGAGGCGGAACAGAGCCTCCTGGGCGCGATCCTGGTCAACAACGACGCGTTTTACCGCGTCTCCGACTTCCTGGAAGCGAAGCATTTTTTCGAACCGCTGCACCAGACCATCTTCGAGACAGCCGGCAGCCTGATCCGGATGGGCAAGATCGCGACGCCCGTCACGCTGAAGACGTTCCTGCCCGCCGACACCGATGTCGGCGGTATGACCATCGGGCAATATCTGGCGCGGCTCGCGGCCGAAGCGACCACCATCATCAACGCCCAGGACTATGGCCGCACCGTCTACGACCTGTCGCTGCGGCGCGACCTGATCGGCATCGGCGAGGACATGGTCAATGTCGCCTATGACGCGCCGGTCGACTTCCAGCCACGGGCACAGATCGAGGACGCCGAGCGCAAGCTTTACGAACTCGCCGAATCCGGCCGCTATGACGGCGGCTTCCAGAAATTCTCGCAGGCCCTGGCAGTCGCGGTCGATCTCGCCGCCAAGGCGTTCCAGCGCGACGGCAAGCTGTCCGGCATCTCGACGGGCATGCGCGACCTCGACACCAAGATGGGCGGCCTGCAGAGCTCCGACCTCATCATCGTCGCGGGACGTCCCGGCATGGGCAAGACGTCGCTGGCGACCAACATCGCCTACAACGTCGCGCAAGCCTATGTTCCGGAGCTCCAGGCCGACGGCACCATGAAGGCTGCCAATGGCGGCGTGATCGGCTTCTTCTCCTGCGAAATGTCGGCCGACCAGCTCGCCACGCGTATCGTGGCCGAGCGCACCGGTGTTCCCTCCTCCCACATCCGCCGCGGCGGCATCTCGGAAGCCGATTTCGAGAAGATCCGGGAGGTTTCGATCGAGCTGCAGTCGCTGCCGTTCTACGTGGATGCCACCGGCGGCCTGTCGATCGCGCAGTTGATGGCGCGCGCGCGCCGGCTGAAGCGCCAGAAGGGCCTCGACCTGCTCGTGATCGACTACATCCAGCTGCTCTCGGGCTCGGGCAAGCGGAGCGACAATCGCGTGCAGGAAATCACGGAGATCACGACCAGCCTGAAGGCGCTGGCCAAGGAGCTCAATGTTCCCGTGATCGCGCTGTCGCAGCTCTCGCGTCAGGTCGAATCGCGTGACGACAAGCGGCCGCAGCTCTCGGACCTGCGTGAATCCGGTTCGATCGAACAGGACGCCGACGTCGTGCTGTTCGTTTACCGCGAGGAATATTACCTCGCGATGAAGGAGCCCCGCCCAGGCACGCCCGAGCACGAGAAGTGGCAGCTTGACATGAGCCTTGCGCACGGAAAAGCCGAGGTCATCATCGGCAAGCAGCGCCATGGCCCGACCGGCACGGTCGATTTGGCGTTCGAAGCCTCGGTCACGCGGTTCGGCGACCTCGCGCCTGACAGTCAGGTACCGGCTCGCAGCGGCAACGACTACTGAGTTCCTTGAACCAGAACGGCCTCTTGCGTAAAACGGCGCCATGACAATGGCGTCCGACCCTAAAATGAACCCGCAATCCGGCCTTCTCTCCGCGGAGGCCAATCAGGCTGCCGCGCTCGCAGCCTATGGCGGCGTGCTGACCGTCGATCTCGACGCCATCATCGCCAACTGGCGCAAGCTCGAGAAGACGGCGGTGCCGGCCGAATGCTCGGCGGTGATCAAGGCCGACGCCTATGGCTGCGGTGCCCCCGAGGTCGCGCGTGCGCTGAGCAAGGCCGGGTGCAAGACCTTTTTCGTCGCCACCATCGAGGAGGCCCGCAAGGTACGTGCGGCCGTTCCGGAGCCTACGATCTACGTGCTCGGCGGCTATTTCCAGAACACCGGCGAGCACTACGCCAAGATCAACTGCCGCCCGGTGATCGGCGACCTCAACGAACTCGCCGAATGGGACGTGTTCTGCCGTCGCACCGGCTGGAACGGCGGCGCGGCGGTTCACATCGACACCGGCATGAACCGGCTCGGCCTCACGCTTTCCGAAGCGCAGGCCATCATCCCCCGCATCAACGCCGGCGATCACGGCATCACGCTGGTCATGAGCCATCTGGTCTCGGCCGAGCAGCTCAACAGCCCCGTGAACGCCAAGCAGCTCGCTTCCTTCCGCGCGATCGCCAGCGAATTCTCCGGTGTGCCGGCGGCGCTCGCCAACTCCTCCGGCATCTTCCTCGGCGCGCCCTTCCAGTTCGAGCTGGTGCGGCCGGGGGCTGCGCTCTACGGCGTCAACCCGACGCCGGAGGCCGACAACCCGATGCAGCCGGTGGTCGACCTCAAGGCGCGCATCGTGCAGACCCGCACCATCGATCGCGGCGAGAGCGTCGGCTATGGCGGCACCTGGACCGCGCGGCGGCCGACCAAACTGGCGATCATCGCGGTCGGCTATGCCGACGGCTATTTCCGCGCCGCCAGCTCCAACGACGGCACCCGCGGCGCCGAGGTCATCGTCGCCGGCAAGCGCTGCCCCGTCGCGGGCCGCGTCTCGATGGACCTCATCGCGATCGACATCACCGATCTGCCGCCGAATGCGGCACGGCGCGGCCATATGGTGACGCTGCTCGGCGAAGGCATCACCGTTGACGAGCTCGCGCATCATTTCGGCACCATCGGCTATGAGGTGCTGACCAGCCTCGGCCGCCGCTACGCCCGCATCTACAAGGGCGGCAATGTGGAGGAGCCGCTGGTCAAGCCGGCAGCCGCGACCGGAGCCGAGCAGCCTCCCTCACCGCCGCCGGTCGAGCAGCCGGCGGCACCGCCGCCGCTGCCGGGCTAGTCCCCACTCTCGTGCCCCTGACGCAGCGCAATGCGCCGCGGCTTGTCCGGGACACGAGGCAGGCAGCTTACTTCTTTTTCCGGCCGTCCAGCGCCGCCTTGCAGGTCGCACTGAGCTGGTCGCGCTTGCCATTGAGACATGCGACGATGCCGCCGCCCGGCGCGATGCCGGCGCAGAATTTGTCGTAATCTGTCTTGCACGCACCGCGCGGGTCGGACGATTGTGCCGACGCGAGCCCGGAGAACGCGACAGCGACGACGATGGCGGCGAAGTTCAACTTGGACATTGTGTCTCCGGTACGGGGCGGCAAGAGCCGGCAGCTCTACATGAAGATCGCGACATTCAACATCAACAACATCAACCGCCGCCTGCCCAATCTCTTGGCATGGCTGCGGGCGGCGAAGCCCGATGTCGTCGCACTTCAGGAGTTGAAGGCAAGTGATGGCGAATTTCCGGCGGCCGCGATCGAAAAGGCCGGCTATGGCGCGGTGTGGTGTGGACAAAAGACCTGGAACGGGGTCGCCATCCTCGCCCGCAAGGCCGAACCCATTCTCACCCGCGACCGCCTGCCCGGAAGAGCTGCCGATCACGAAGCCCGCTACATCGAGGCCGCCGTGCGCGGCATCATCGTCACCAGCATCTATCTGCCCAACGGCAATCCGCAGCCCGGACCGAAATTCGACTACAAGCTCGACTGGTTCGCACGGCTCAAGCGCCACGCGAAGAGCTTCATCACGCAGGATCTGCCGGTGGTGCTCGCCGGCGACTACAATGTCGCACCGATGCCGATCGACATCTATCCGACGCGCTCGTGGGACAAGGATGCGCTGATCCAGCCGAAGAGCCGCGCGGCGTTTGCCTCACTGGTCGAACAGGGCTGGTGCGATGCGATCCGCGAGTTGCACCCTGAACGGCGCATCTACACGTTCTGGGACTACAAGCGAAACCGCTGGCCGCGCGATGCGGGCCTGCGGCTCGACCATCTCCTGCTCAGCCCTGCCCTCGCCCCGCGCCTCATGAAGGCCGGTGTCGACAGAGATGTCCGCGGCGAGGACGGCGCCAGCGATCACGCCCCGGCATGGGTGGTGCTGCGGTGACCCTCACCACAGATTCCTGCCGTCGATGACGTCGACCGGCACGGCCTCCAGATCGGAATCGTCGAACAGGCGCGCATTCCGTCAAACCGTGCGGAATTCGGGCGTGCGGCACCGCTATTCCCCTGCATACCTCGCGGTCAGCGAGTGCCCGTGCAGACTTCCCGAGAAGACGACGATCGCTTTTGACGAAGGTTCTGCTTGCAGCTTTCCGGTCATCATGTTCGGACTGGCGGGGACAAGCGGAACCGTCACCGTCTTACCGCCGTCTTGGATCGTCGCGCGTCCGCGCATGTCCCTTGTCGAAAGCGGCGAACCGTCGTCGTCTCCCACATAGAAAACGATATCCAGACCCTTCCGCACAAGCTCGATCGGATGCCCTTGCGATTTGACGACGGGACCGCCGTTGCTGCCCTTTGTCTGTGCAACAGCGAGTTGGGGCATTGCCGTGGTCAAGGCGATCATGGCTGAAAAGATGTACGGTCGCATTGTTAGTCTCCTTCGGTAGTTGCAGAATCAATAAGCTTCCGCGGGCGTGAGCGCCGCTGCGCGTTCGGCCAGCAGGCGATCCAGCGGCTTCCTGGCGAGCATCAGAAACAGGATGGGGGTCACGAGCGCATCAAGTATCGTGGTGCTGACCAGACCACCGAAGATCGTAACGGCGACCGGATGCAGGATTTCGCGGCCCGGTTCGTCCGCGCCGATCAGAAGCGGGGTCAGCGCAAGTCCGGCGCAAAGTGCCGTCATCAGGACGGGGCTGAGACGTTCCATGCTTCCCCTGAGGATCAGGCCAGTCCCGAAACGCTCCCCTTCGTAGATGGCCAAATTGATGTAGTGGGAGATCTTCAGAATGCCGTTGCGCGCGGAGATGCCTGCCAGCGTAATGAAGCCGATCATCGACGCAACCGACAGCGGTTGACCGGCAATCTTCAGACCGGCGACGCTGCCGATCAGAGCCAGCGGAATGCCGCCCATGATGATGAGCGTCAGCGCAACCGATCGATACCGGCTGTAGAGCACGATGAAAATCATCGCAAATGATGCAAGCGACAGGATGGCGATGCGCCAGAAGGCCTCTTGCTGCGCCTGGAATGCCCCCTCGAGGTTGGTGGTGTAGCTCTGCGGGAAATCCAGATGCGACACAGCTCGTTGGATGTCGGCGGCGATGTCGGCAATGTCGCGGCGGCCGTCGCCGTTACCGTAAACAACGATTCGGCGCTGGGTTCCCTCGCGCTGAATCTGATTTGGACCATCCGTCTCGACAATTTCAGCCAGCGCACTCAGCGGGACGAATTCAAGGCCGGTGGGTATCAGAAGGTCTTGCAGTCCCGTCGTCGATCGGTTCTGCTCCGAGAGGCGCATGACGACGTCGAAGCGGCGATTGCCGTCCACGATCTGGGAGACCTTTCGGCCATTCGACAGCGTATCGAGCGCCTGCGTGATCGCGGCAGGCGTCAAGCCATGAAGGGCGGCGCGGGCATGATCGACCTTGACGCGCACCTGGGGAATGAGGACCTGCTTCTCGACCTGAAGATCGACCAGCCCCGGAATTGTCGAGAGGCGCTGGCGCGAGGTTTCGGCTAGCCGGCGCAATATCTCGATGTCCTGCCCGTAAATTTTTAGCACGATCTGGGCGCGGATACCCGATTGCAGATGATCGAGCCGGTGACTGATGGGCTGCCCGATAGCGACCGAGGCCGGCAGTCCGGAAAGCACCTCGCGGATGCTCGCATGGACGTCTGCCTTGTCGCGCTTCGAGCGAACGAGGTCGACATCTATTTCGCTGTAGTGGACACCCTCGGCGTGTTCATCAAGCTCCGCCCGGCCGGTGCGGCGGCCGACGGATTTCACCTCCGGCACCCTGGCAATCAATTGCTCGGCCAGCAAACCGAGCCGGTGCGATTCGGCGAGCGAAATGCCGGGATTGTATTGCAGCGACAGAACGAGCGTCCCTTCGTTGAATGGCGGCAGAAAGCTGCGCGGCATGAGGCTCGCTGCGTAGAATGCCATCACGACCGCTGCCGCGACCGAGCCGAGCACAAGTCCGCGCCGCTCGAATGCCCAGCAAAGCAGACGTCGGTACGCCTGCTTCAACCCTCGCACGACAGCGCTTTCGCGGTCGCCTGAATGAGCCCGCCCGGACAGCAGATAGTAGGACAAGACGGGCGTCACCGTTACCGACGTCAACAGCGAAGCGAGTATCGACACCACATAGGCAATGCCGAGTGGCGTGAACAACCGGCCTTCGATTCCTGGAAGCGCGAACAGCGGTACGAATACGAGGACGACGATCATCGTCGCATAGACGATGCCGGAGCGGACTTCCTGGCTCGCTTGGGCGATCACTTCGAGAACAGGCCGCGGCGCGGCTGAAGCGGCATTCTCCCGCAGGCGCCGCAGGACGTTCTCGACATCCACCACGGCATCGTCGACCAGCTCGCCGATGGCGATGGCGAGGCCACCAAGCGTCATCGTGTTGATCGTGAAGCCGAAGGCGCGGAACACCAGAGCGGTCACGAGGATGGACAGCGGAATGGCCGTGAGCGAGACGAACGCCGCCCGTCCATTCATCAGGAAGATGAAAAGGACGACCGCGACGACGATCGCCGCCTCGACCAGGACCCGCTGGACATTATGAATCGACGTCTCGATGAAGGTGGCTTGACGGAACTGAACGCTGGTGAGGCTGATCCCTGATCGCATGGTCCGTTGCAAGTCGGCGAGCGCCGTCTCGATATTCCTGGTCAACGCGACCGTGTCCGCCGCGGGTTGCTTCATCACGCTGACGATGACAGCCGGTTTCCCGTTGTAGCCGGCGTCACCGCGCTTGGTGCGCGCGGCGAAATCCACCTTTGCGACTTGCATCAACAGGATTGGCTGCTTGTCCTGTGTCGCAACGACGGTGTTGCCGAGGTCCTCGATTTGCTTGGTGAGGCCGACGTTGCGGATCAGATATTCACGGCCATGCTGGTCCACGAATCCGCCGCCGCTGTTGGTGCCGAACTTGGCTACCGCCTGCTCGATCTGGACATGGGTGATGCCGAGAGCCTGCATGGTCGCGATGTTCGGCGTTACGCGGTATTGCCGAATCTCGCCGCCAATGGGGATCACCTGGGCCACGCCCGGGATAGCGAGTAGCTGCGGCCTGACGACGAAATCCGCGATTTCGCGAACCTCCATGGGAGAGGCCCTGCCGTCGCTGGTCATGGCGATCAGCATGATTTCGCCCATGATGGACGTCACGGGCCCCATCTGGGGATTGACGGCGGGCGGCAGTTGCTCGCGGATCAGCGCCAGCCGTTCGGAAACGAACTGCCGGGCGCGATAGACATCCACGCCCCAGTCGAACTCGACATAGACGATTGAGAGTCCGACGCCCGACACCGAGCGGACACGTATGACCCCGGGCATGCCGTTCATCGACGTTTCGATCGGGAACGTCACAAGCTGTTCGACCTCCTGCGGGGCCAGTCCTTCGGCCTCGGTCAGGACATTGACCGTCGGACGGTTGATGTCGGGCAGGACGTCAACGGATATGCTCGGCAGGACAAGCAAGCCATAGCCGGCGAGCACCGCAGCGGCCGCCAGCACGAACAGGCGATTCCGCAGGCTCGTCGTGACGATGAGCTTGAACATGCGCGGCTCCTACCGGATCTGGTTGATGAGGTCGGTGCCGCGGACGACAATCCGTTCGCTCCCGCTGAGGCCAGATGCAATCATCACGCGTGTCGCGTCCACGGGAAGAACCCGTACCGGGTGTGGCTCGAAGCGCTCGGCGGCGGTGTGCAGCCAGACAATGTTCTCCCCGTTGCTGCTTCGCGTGACGGCGTCGCGCGGAAAGATCAGGCCCGAGACAGGCGCGCCGCTCTGAAGCATCACGTTGAGCGGTTGACCGATGTTGAGGCCCGCCGGCGGCTCCGGGATGGCAAACTGAACGACGGACGCATGCTGCCGCAATGTGCGGCTCGTTCCGACGTGGGACAAGGCGATCGCCTGTCCGTTAGGCGCGATCGCCGTCGCCGCTTCAGGCGCTTTCAGCCCGATGTCCTCATAGGCCAGCGCTTCGACCCACAGGCTCCCGGGGTCGACGATCTGGAAGAGAACGTCCTGTGGCTGAATCACCTGTCCTGGCACGACCTTGGCCGCGGTGATGATGCCGTTGGTCGATGCGCGCAACTCCTCAAAGCCGGTGCGGGAATTGCGAACGGTTTCACGGCGCGCCCGCAACCCTTCCAGTTCGCTTTCGAGGTCGTGGACCTGCCCCTGCGGCACAGCGCCTCGCTCTGCCAACGGCCGCAAGCGGCGGAGCTTGTTCTCCGTGACCGCCGTCAACTGTTCGATTTCGCCAACCTTTTCGAGGATCGTCGTGCGGTCCGCGACCGGCAGATGCGGCTCGATCCGGATGAGAACGTCGCCTTTCGCGACCGTCTGCCCGATGCGCGGTATCGCGCCGCCATTGGGAATGACGCGGCCGCCGTAGATGCTTTGCACGATGCTGCTGCGGTTCGGATCGGCAATGACGCGGCCCATCAGATTGACGGCGGGGCGGATCGTGTGCGGTTCGGCCGCCGCGGTGCGTATATCAAGCAACCGCTGGGTAGATTTGGCTGCGAAGGCGGAGCCGTCCTGCAGACGCCTCGGCGCATCGCTCAGCGCCAGCGGTGCGGGTGAACCGGCAGAGCTCGCACCGGTCTGGCTTTCGTCAAACGTCGTCGCGGCGAGAACAACTGATATGGCCGACACCACTGCCGAGACTGCGGCCGCGATTCTGCGGCCCGACCATATCGAATAGCCAAAAAGCAGACCGAAGCCGGCAGCGGCCCCTGCAAACGCTGCTACGAGGCGACCGGAGGAAAGCCAGCCGTGCCCATGCGCCCGAGGCGGACTGGCCGGCTGCGGCGCAGTCAGTGAGTCCACCAGGAGATCGTCGCCCTTTTGGGCGGACACCGAGAAGATGACCTCCACCGATCCGGCCGGCTGCCCTGGCATGGCCAGTGTGTAGAGCCCGCTTCCCGCCTTCGAGGCCTCGACGGCATTGGCATCGCCGACGGTCACCTGCAAGGTCGCATCCGAGACAGGCTCGTTGGTGACGGCATCGTCGAGGTAGATCGAAAGCTGGTTGTTCCTGAGGATCCCGACGATCTCATAGAGCACGGATCGCGCCACAACTCTCGGATATGCCGATGACACCACCGGCGCTTTGTTGGCCTCTCCGTGGTCGTGCCCCTCATGCGCGCCGGAGCCGGCACAGCCAAGCATCAAGCTCGCCAGGCATGCAAGAACCGCCAGGCCAAGCCGCGGGAGCCGCCCTCTCGGGCAGCACTGTATCGTCAACATGGAAAATCCCTTCAGACATGCGAAACGGCAGCGGCGCGAAGGCCGCCCGAATTACGCGATGCTGAGGGTACTTGGTGGTCGGATCAGACCTTCGGGGCTGACGCCATCGATGGCCCGCACGGCCAGCAGTTCGACAGGACCAAGCAAGGCGAACAGGCTTGCCAGAACGGTGCATTCGGGTGACGCAATGGAGCTGCCAAACATGCTCCAGGACAGGTTTGGACCACCATCATCATCGTGGTCCGGCGCGTCGTGAACATGGCCTTCGGCATTGTCGCCGTCATGTGAGTGAACGTGACCTGCGAGCTGATCATGAAAATGCACAGAACCGCTCAAGGCGACGGCCGGCTCCGGCATGGCACCCAGGGCAGCCTCCGCCTGAGACACCGAAATCAGCGCGCCTTGAAGCACAAAGGCCGATATCGCCAGGAACATGCTTGTTCTGGCGATCTGGCGAAGGCGTTGAAGGGGGCCGTGCAGCACAGCGAACAATTAGAAGATTTTCACTGCCGTTTCAAGGCGACGCCAGCGTTTATACTTCGGCCAGCGCGGCGGCGCTGCAAGCACCACGCAGGACCTGCCCCATCGGCCAAAACGCTGGCACCATGTCACCCACGAAGAATGCCCGGCCGCGCCGGGCCGTGAGAGCGCTTCAGGTCGCCCCTTCATCGGGAATGTTGAGAACGGTGCCGCAGGCCTTGCAATGCACGGCGTCGGAATCGTGCCGCTGGAGCCCGCAGACCGGGCAAGAAAATCGCACCTTGTGCGGACTGAGGAGCGCGCGGGCGAGATTGAAGAACAGCGTGACGCCGAAAATCATGATCACGACGGTGATCAAACGACCGACCGTACCCGACAGGGTAATGTCGCCAAAGCCGGTCGTCGTGAGCGCCGTGACGGTGAAATACAGGGCATCGGCATAGTTCCGGATCTCGTCGTTCCGAAACTTCTGGGTCTCGTAGACGATCCCGGTCATGACGAAGATGAAAACGGCTAGGTTCGTGACGGCGAAGATGACGTCTTCGTTGCGACGAAAGAACGGTGAATCGAGGCGCAACCTCACCAGCATCTGGTAGTCGCGGAGCAGCCCCAACGTTCGCAGGATCCGGAGAAAGCCGCCGGCTTCGCCGGCTAGCGGTGCCAGGAAGGACACGATCGCAACCATGTCGGCCCAGGTAGCGAGTTGCGTGAATTTTCGAACCGGATGCCGATCGACGAGGAGCCGTGCCGAGAAGTCGGCAAGCAACGTCACGCCGAACAGGACATCGAGCGTCTCGATGATCTCGCTGGGAGGCAGGAACGAGGTTGCGATGATGAACAGCACCGTCACGATGTCGAAGGCGAGCAGCGCGTAGCGGAAACGCACGCCACTCGGTGTTGCGCCTTCGTAGAGGCGGCGAACGTTGCTTCTGAGAGACGTGAGGGTCACTGAATCATGATCGTGGTTTGCCTGGAAGATTGCAACTCGGATCGCACGCCGCAAGATCGGAGCTGGTCCTGCCACCCTCTGGCTGAAACAGGAACGCAGAGCCGACGCGGCGTTCAACTCGCTCTTGTGGGCTGAATGCCCAAACCGGAGGAATGCCGGAAGCTCGCCGAGCAATCTCGCGCGCGCCAACGATCGAAGGCGAGCCAGTTGGAGCTCCCCGAAGAGTGCCTGTCGGCGGCGCGCGCCGACACTGTCGCCAGACGCGGAGCCGAACCGCGAGCGAAGCCCGGCAGCGACATTTGCAGGACGGGCGTCCTGACATGCGGCCACAGAGCCGGGAGGGACCTACCCAGACCTGTCCGGCCAAGGCCTCTTGACCTTCGCCCATTGGTCAGCATACTGGTCTGACCAAGATCAGACCAATGAGATCGGGATGGAACTCAAGCGGGCCAGCGAGGGCGAAAAAGGGTTCGAGAAGGTGTTCGCCTTTTTGCGCGAACGCCTTCTGGCAGGCTCGCTCAGGCCCGGTGACCGCCTGATCTCCGAGCGCGAGCTGGCAACCCTGCTTGGGGTCAGCCGGCCGATCGTCCGCGAGGCGCTGCGGGCCCTTACCGTGCTGGGCATCGTCGAGATTCGCGACCGCATCGGCACCGTGGTAACGCGACCGGATGTCTCGGTGCTGAACGATTTCTTCACCTTCGCGCTCGCCCAGCAGGCGGACATGCTTGACGACGTCATGCAGGCGCGCGTCGCGATCGAATGCCAGGCGATCCGGCTTGCATGCGAACGCGCCAACATCGCCGATTTCGAGCGGCTACAGCGCGCACTCGCCAAGATCGGAGAGACGATCGACGAAGCGGATGCGGGCGGCATGGCCGATTTCGACTTCCATCGCGCCATCGTGGTCGCCTCGCATTCGGAAACGCTGACGGTGCTGCATAGCTCGCTGGCGGGCTTGTTGACGCATTCGCACCGCAGCCGCCGCGAGCTGGTGCAGGCCTTTCCGTCGATGAAGACTTATCTCATCGACGATCACCGCCGCATCTTCGATGCGCTCATTGCGCGCGATCCCGAGCGCGCCGATGCGACGCTGCGCAAGCATTTCGCCATTGGCGACGAATACCGCAGGCGCGCCGTCGTCGGCGACATCGACAAGACCAGCGCCTCGGGCTGATCGCAGACTGCCAATCGATCAAGAAGCCTATCAAACAAGAAACGGACTGATGACATGGGACGGAACGACAAGGGCAATGTCGGCTTCATCGGCATCGGCACGATGGGCCGGGAGATGGTGCGCAATCTCCTGGTGGCTGGCCACGCGGTCCGCGTCTTCGATCTGAACGAAGCCGCGCTGGCCGACAGCATCGAGGAAGGCGCGAGACGTGCCGAGAATCCCGCCGATGCCGCGCGAGGCGCCGATATCGTCATTACGATGCTGCCCGACACCCCCCATGTCGAGGCGACCGTTTACGGCGAACACGGCCTGCTGAAGTCTCCACCGCCCGGCAAGCTCATCGTCGACATGAGCACGATCTCGCCGGTCGCGGTCCGCCGCATCCATGCCGATCTGCAAAAGGCTGGCGTCGACTTCATCGACGCCCCGGTCTCGGGCGGCCCCGTGGGCGCCAAGAACGCTGCGCTCTCGATCATGGCCGGCGGCGATGCCGAAGCCTTTGCCAAAGCCGAGCCGTTCTTCCGCGCGATGGGCACGACCATCACGCATGTCGGCGCATCCGGCGCCGGCCAGACCGTCAAGCTGTGCAATCAGCTGATCTGCGGAATCAACATCCAGGCGATCTGCGAGGCGCTGGCGCTCGGCCGCGCGTCGGGCCTCGATCTCAATCTACTGCGCCGGGTGCTGCTTGGTGGCTCCGCGGCGTCCTGGATGCTCGACAAGCTCGGCCCGGCGATGATCGCGGGCGACGTCTCTGCCGGCTTCCGCATCGATCTGCAGCTCAAGGACCTTCGCCTCGTGCAGGAGCACGCGCAGGCGCTGAACGTGCCGCTGCCCGGCACCGCGCTCGTCACCAGCCAATACATCGACGCGCGTGCCCACGGCGAAGGCAGCAACGGCAATCAGGCGCTATTCCGCGTCTATGACCGCATGACCAACCAGACAACCGGCTGAACTTGATACGATGAGCCTTCAACTCGACTTTCCCGCAGTGCTGGAGCGTTGGCCGAGTTTTCTCGCCGGCGCTGTCCTCACGCTGGAGCTTGCGGCCTTCGCGACGGTGCTTGGCTCGCTCCTCGGCACGCTCGCGGCGGTCGGGCGCGGCACGCATAACGCGTTGATCGCGGGCGCCTGCAAAGTCTATGTCGAGACGATCCGCAACACGCCGCTCCTGGTGCAGATCTTCCTGGTCTATTTCGGCTTGGCCAGTCTCGGCCTGAAGTACTCCGCCTTCACCGTGGCCGTGGCCGCGCTGACCATCAATGTCGGCGCCTATACCGCCGAGATCATGCGCGCCGGCTTCGAGGCGATCCCGCGCGGGCAGATCGAAGCCGCCGAGGGGCTGGCGCTGTCGCGCCTGCAGATCTACTGGCACATCATCCTGCTGCCGGCGATCGAGAAGGTCTATCCCGCGCTGACGAGCCAGTTCGTGCTCTTGATGCTGGCCTCCTCGGTCTGTTCGCAGATCTCGGCCGAGGAGCTCACCGCCGTCGCGAACTACATCCAGTCGGACACTTATCGCGCGTTCGAAACCTACATCATCGTCGCCGTGCTCTACGTCATCCTGTCACTGGTGATGCGTGCCGGCTTCTGGGGCCTCGGCCTCGTGCTGTTTCCGCGCCGGCGGCGGCTCGGCACACCATTGTGAGATGACCATGGGCGGACATCTCAACATCAACCATTTGATGTTCCTCGGCCAAGGCGCGCTGTGGACGATCGGCCTGTCCATGATAGCGCTGATTGGCGGCGGTATCGTCGGCTTCGTGATCGCGCTCGCGCGGATCTCGCCGCTCAAATCGGTACGGATCGCGAGCGCCGTCTACGTTCAGCTCATCCAGGGCACGCCGCTGCTCGTCATTCTCTTCCTCGGCTATTTTGGTCTTGCCGCCATCGGCCTGCAGGTCTCGCCGCTTGCGGCTGCCGGCGCCTCGCTGACGCTCTATGTCGCCGCCTATTTGGGCGAGATCTGGCGCGGCTGCATCCAGTCGGTGCCGAAGCCGCAATGGGAGGCGGCCGAGGGCCTGGCGCTGAGCCGGACCCAGCGCATGATCAAGGTGATCCTGCCGCAGGCGATCCGCATCGCGACGCCGCCGACCGTCGGCTTCATGGTGCAGATCATCAAGAACACCTCGCTCGCCTCCGTCGTCGGCTTCGTCGAGCTGATGCGCTCCGGGCAGATCGTCAACAACTCGCTGTTCGAGCCGTTCGCCATCTACGCCATCATCGCCGTCACCTACTTCGCCATGTGCTATCCACTGTCGCTGTTCAGCCAGAGGCTGGAGCGGCGGATGGGGCGTGGCAGGTCCAACCTCGCGCCAGCCTGACATGCAGCAGACCCCCTCCCCATCCGAACCGATCGTTTCGCTTCGCGACGTGCAGAAGAGCTTTGGCTCGCTCCGCGTGCTCGACGGCGTCTCCTTTGCCGTGGCACGCGGCGAGGTGCTGGCGCTGATCGGCCGCTCCGGCTCCGGCAAGAGCACGGCGCTGCGCTGCATCGACCGTTTCGAGAAGGTCGACGGCGGCGAGATCGTCGTCTGCGGGCATCGCGTCGACCGCCCCGACGTGAACCTGCGCGCGCTGCGCCAGGACGTCGGCATCGTGTTTCAGAGCTACAATCTGTTTCCGCACCTCACCATCGAACAGAACATCACGCTCGCCCCCTGCGCCGTAAAGGGCATGTCCGGCTCGCAGGCCAAAGACCTCGGCAGAAAAGTGCTCGCCCAGGTCGGGCTCGAGGAGAAGCTGCACGCCTATCCAGAACAGCTCTCGGGCGGCCAGCAGCAGCGCGCCGCGATTGCCCGCTCACTCGCCATGCAGCCCAAGGTCATGCTGTTCGACGAGGTCACTTCCGCGCTCGATCCCGAGCTCACCGGCGAAGTGCTGAAGGTGATCGAGCAGCTCGCGGCTGACGGCATGACCATGGTGATGGTCACCCACGAGATGGGATTTGCCAAAGGCATCGCCGACCGGATCGTCTTCATGCATCGCGGCAAGGTCCACGAGACCGGACCCGCCTCGATCCTGACCTCGCCGGCGACGCCTGAACTCACGCAATTCGTGGGCACTGGAAACTTAAAATCATAACAGGAGAGGAGACCAGGAATGACCAACAAGACCTTGCTGGGAACGGTTGCCGCTTTGTGCGGCCTCATCGCGATGACGGCCACGCCCGCTTCCGCCGATCTGCTCGACGACATCATGAAAGCGAAGAAGATCCGTATCTCGACGGATCTCGCCATCCCGCCTTCGGGCATGATGGACAGCACGATGACGCCGACCGGCTCCGACGTCGAAGTGGCCCAGTTGCTCGCCAAGGACTGGGGGCTCCAGCTCGAGTTCATCCAGACCACCGGGGCGACCCGCATCCCGAACGTCCTGACCGGCAAGGCCGACATCATCATCTCGACCCTGTCGGTGACTGCCGAGCGCGCCAAGGTGATCGACTTCACCAAGCGCTATGCGACGCTGCAATCCGACGTCGGCTGCCTGAAATCATCGACGATCAAGGACTGGCCGGACCTCAAGGACAAGCCGATCGGCGTCTCGCGCGGCACCACGCAGGACACCACTCTCTCCAACATGAAGGACAAGGACCTCAAGATCGCCCGCTACGACGACGACGCCACCATGGTGACGGCGGCGGTCTCAGGCCAGGTCGACTGCGTCGGCTCGTCCGCGACGATCATCAACCAGATCGGTGTGAAGAACCCCTCGCGCGTGTTTGAATCCCGGATTCCGCTGGCGACCTTCGATCTCGCCATCGGCCTGAAGAAGGGCGAGCAGCCCTTGATGGACAAGCTCAACGCCTGGATCACCGAGAACGTCAAGAACGGCAAGCTCAACGCGATCTACAGGAAGTTCCATGGGGTGGATCTGCCGCCCGACATGCGCAGCTGAACCAAACGAAAGAAAACGTGACAGCCACACGCGGCTGTCACGTTCATGCAAGATCAAGAAGGACATTACATGCGTCTCGTCATCGGATCCGACCACGCCGGCTGGCCACTCAAGCACACCGTCATCGACCACATCCGCAAGCTCGGCCACGAAATCATCGACGTCGGCTCCCATGACGACAAGCCGGTGGATTTCCCCGATATCGCGCGGGCCGTTGCGGCGAAGGTGACATCGGGCGAAGCCACGCGCGGCATCATGGTCTGCGGCACCGGCGTCGGCGCCTCGATCGCCGCCAACAAGATGAAGGGCATCCGCGCCGCAGTCTGCCACGACGTTCACTCCGCCCATCAGAGCGTCGAGCATGACGACGTCAACGTCATGTGCATCGGCGCGCAGATTGTTGGCGCCTGGCTCGCGGTGGACCTCGTGTCTTCCTACCTGTCCGCCGAATTCTCCACCGACGAGGATTTCCGCCGCCGCGTCGAGAAACTGCGCGTCATGGACGAGCAAGGCTGACGGTCTCTCCATGATCCTGGTGTTCGGATCGCTCAACGTCGATCTGGTCGCAGAGGTGCCGATCATTCCAGGCCCGGGCCGGACGGTGCTGGCACCATCCTACCGGACCCACTTCGGCGGCAAGGGCGCCAATCAGGCCGTCGCCGCCGCGCGGATCGCCGGACCTGGACGCGTGCGCATGGCGGGCCGCGTCGGCCGCGACGGATTTGGCGACAGCGCGATCGAAAACCTTCGAGCCAATGGCGTCGATGCCGACCTGGTCATCAGGGCCGATGAGCCGACCGGCTGTGCGTTCATCACGGTCGATCAGGCCGGCGAGAATGCGATCACTGTGGCAAGCGGCGCCAACATGACGGCGAGCGCCAGTGATCTTGCCGCCGAGCTGTACAGCTCCGACACCGTGCTGATGCTTCAGATGGAAGTGCCGTTCGCGGAAGCGAAGGAAGCCGCGCGCAGAACCTCGGCGGCCTCCGGCACCGTCATCTGGAATCTCGCGCCCGTTCCGGACAAGATGACCCGCGAAATGGTGACGGAGCTTCTCGCCGTCACCGACTATCTCCTGGTCAACGAGCATGAAGCGCTCGACGCCGCCGCCGCCGTCGGCCTTGCTTGCGACGACCACGAAATGGCAGCAGCCGGGCTCGCCAGAGCCGGCAACCTCACCTGCATCGTCACTGCCGGCGCGCAAGGCGCGCTCGCCATGACGGCCGAGGGAACCTGCCTGCGCGCGGCCGCCCCGCGCATCACGCCGGTGGATACGACCGGCGCCGGCGACACCTTCGTCGGCGCATTCGCGGCCATACTCAGCGAAGGCTTGTCGCTACAGCACGCGCTGGAGGTGAGCTGCGAAGCCGCGGCGTTGAAATGCCTCAAGGCCGGCGCCCAGACCGGCATGCCGATGCGCAGCGCGATAGGTTCCATCGCCTAGGACGGATCGCCCGCATCGCCGGCCACGGCTAAACTCTCCCGATTCGTGGAGCGCTGCCCTTGGCCTTCCTCTTCGTCCTCACCGTCGGCCTCGTCGCCGGCACCATTTCCGGCATCGTCGGCACGGGCTCGTCGATCATGCTGATGCCGGTGCTGGTCTATGCCTATGGGCCGAAGGAGGCCGTGCCGATCATGGCCGTGGCCTCCGTCATGGCGAATTTCTCGCGGATCCTGGCCTGGTGGCGCGAGGTCGACTGGCGGGCCTGCGCGGCCTATTCCGTGACAGGCATTCCAGCCGCAGCGCTCGGCGCGCGCACGCTGCTGGCGCTGCCTTCGCATGCGGTCGATATTGCCATCGGCCTCTTCCTGATCGCGATGGTACCGGTGCGGCACTTCCTGGCGCGGCACGACCTCAAGGCCAATCTCTGGCACCTCGCGATCGGCGGCGCCGTCATCGGCTATCTCACCGGCATCGTGGTCTCGACCGGCCCGCTCAGCGTGCCGCTGTTCCTGTTCTACGGCCTCAGCAAGGGCGCCTTCCTCGCCACCGAAGCCGCCTCGTCGCTGGGGCTCTACCTCAGCAAGTCGGTGACGTTCGAGCGCTTCGGGGCGCTGACCGCCGACGTTGCTCTGAAAGGATTGGTGGCCGGCTCGTCGCTGATGATCGGTGCCTTCGTCGCAAAACGCTTCGTGCTGCACCTGAAGCCGGAGATGTTTCGCCTGCTGATGGACGGCATCATGCTGGCGGCGGGCATGTCGATGCTGTTGAACGCATTCTGACCTCTGAGAGACATACCGCCGAGCAAAGGACCCAATGGATGCGCACCGTCTCCCTGATCGCCGCCGCCGGCATCGTCCTCTTCGCAATACAGCCGGTGTCCGCCGCGCAGACGTTCGACGGCTTATGGGCCTCGACGAAAAAGGACTGCCGCGACAGCGAGGCCCCGGACAGCAAAACGATGATCGACCTCGACAACGTCATCAAGGGCAAGCCGGCCCCGCTGGTCGATCGGTACGAGAACCATTGCCGCATCGACCGCAAGACGCCGGCCGGCGACGGCCTCGTGCTGTCCGCCACCTGCTTCGAGTTCTGGGATGATTACACCAAGGGCGTGAACGGCAGTAAGGTCACGATCAAGCTGGCGCCGGGCGCCAACGGCACGATCAAGATCGACGGGAAGCCCTATCTGCTGTGCAAGCGCAAGGACGAGCTGCCGAAAGCCCGCTAGCGCGGAACGCGTCGCACTCCCATCTCCGATCGTGCTAAGCACCCACAGCAGAGCAACGACTCAACACATCCATGGCCAAGAACACGCTTTCCTTTGTCTGCCAGAACTGCGGCGCGGCCTATAACCGCTGGCAGGGCAAGTGCGAGTCCTGCGGCGAGTGGAATACGCTCGCCGAGGAGGACACCAGCGGCAGCGTGCCGGTGTCGATCCGCTCCAAACGCAAGGGGCGGACGTTCGCGCTGGAGAGTCTTTCCGGCAAGAGCCCGGATGCGCCGCGCCTGTCCTCGGGGATGAGCGAGCTCGACCGCGTCACCGGCGGCGGCTTCGTCCGCGGCTCGGTGCTGCTGCTCGGCGGCGATCCCGGTATCGGCAAATCGACGCTGCTGACGCAGGCGACCAGCCTGCTGGCACGCGCCGGCCACCGCGTCGTCTACATCTCCGGCGAAGAGGCGGTCGCGCAGGTGCGCCTGCGCGCCGAACGGCTCGGCCTGTCGGACGCACCGGTACAGCTCGCCGCCGAGACCTCGGTCGAGGACATCGTCTCGACGCTGTCGGAGGGCGCGGTGCCCCGGCTGATCGTGATCGATTCGATCCAGACCATGTGGACCGACACCGTGGAATCGGCGCCAGGCACGGTGACGCAGGTGCGCGCCTCGGCGCAGGCGCTGATCCGTTTCGCCAAGAAGACCGGCGCGGCCATCATCCTGGTCGGCCATGTCACCAAGGACGGCCAGATCGCCGGTCCCCGCGTGGTCGAGCACATGGTCGACGCGGTGATGTCGTTCGAGGGCGAAGGCTCGCAGCAGTTCCGCATCCTGCGCGCCGTGAAGAACCGTTTCGGGCCGACCGACGAGATCGGCGTGTTCGAGATGACGGGCCTGGGCCTGCGCGAGGTCACCAACCCCTCGGAGCTGTTCCTGTCCGAGCGCGATCTCGGCACGCCCGGCACCGCAGTCTTCGCGGGTATCGAGGGCACGCGGCCCGTCCTGGTCGAATTGCAGGCGCTGGTGGCCCCGACCTCGCTGGGTACGCCCAGGCGCGCGGTGGTCGGCTGGGATCCGAGCCGGCTGTCGATGGTGCTGGCGGTGCTGGAGGCCCATTGCGGGGTCAAGCTCTCCGGCCACGACGTTTATCTGAACGTCGCCGGCGGCCTGCGCATCCACGAGCCGGCGGCAGATCTGGCCGCTGCGGCGGCATTGGTCTCATCCCTGGTTAACGCGCAATTGCCGAGCGATGCGGTCTATTTCGGCGAGATCTCGCTGTCCGGCGTGGTGCGCCCGGTGGCACAGACCCCGGCACGGCTGAAGGAGGCGGCAAAACTCGGCTTTCAGCGTGCCGTGTTGCCCGAATCGGCCCGCGGTGAGAGCGGCGGCGATGCCGGATTGACGCTGAATGCGGTCAACAGCCTGACGACATTGGTGGCCGAGATCGCGGCCCGCGGCTCCCGCCGGGGCGAATCGAACGCGCAGGCCGAGAAAAATGCCACACCGGCAAGATTCCGCCGTGGAGAGGGTTAGCCGGAGGTGACGCCGGAGGCGTCCGCCGCTATACACCCGTCACAAAAGCAGCATGGGATTGCGTGGTTGCGGCCTTGCCGGGAACGCCGTCTGCCCCTCTTTTAAGGCAGCGGCCAAATACCGATTCGGCTAAGCACCTTGGAAGTACGAGCGGACCAGACCAGCCGATGCCAGTTACCATCCTCGACCTGATCCTGCTCGGTGTGATGCTGATTTCGGGCCTGCTTGCCTTGGTCCGCGGCTTCATGCGCGAAATCCTGTCGATCGCGGCCTGGGGCGCCGCGGCGATCGTGACGCTGTACTCGTTCTCCAAGCTGCTGCCGACGGCAAAGACCTACTTCAACAACGACACCGTCGCGACCGTGGTCGTGATCGCCGGCGTGTTCATCGGCACCCTCGTCGTGGTCTCCGTAATCACGGTCCGGATCTCCGACATGATCCTGGATTCGCGCATCGGCGCGCTGGACCGCACCCTTGGCTTCCTGTTTGGCCTTGCTCGCGGCCTTTTGATCGTGGTCGTCGCCTACCAGTTCTTCATCTGGCTGGTTCCCGACAAGCAGCAGCCGGATTGGGTCCGCGGCGCAAAGTCCCGAACCGTGCTCGATTCGACCGGAGATTGGCTGAAGTCGCTCTTGCCGGATGACCCCGAGAACACCATCTTGAAGAGATTCAAGAAAAACAAACCAGATGATGATCAAGCTGATTCCGAACAGCAGCCTTCGGGCAGTGGCGACGGATACAGTAAACCTGCTCGTGACAGTTTGAAGAAACTGATCGAGAAACCTGCGGCGCGTTGATTGCCCCTAAAGAGAGGCGTGGACGAGATGCGACACCCTGACCAGGACGCCCGACTTGATCTCGATCCGAACGCCGGTCCAGGCCCGGCCGCGCTAGAGGTTCAGGACGATCTGGAGGGGGATACGCTGCGCGAGGAATGCGGCGTCTTCGGCATCTACGGTCATCCCGACGCCGCCGCCATCACCGCGCTCGGCCTGCACGCCCTTCAACACCGCGGCCAGGAAGCCGCCGGCATCGTCTCCTACGACGGCAGCCGTTTCCATTCAGAGCGCCGGCTCGGCCTCGTCGGCGACACCTTCTCCCGCCGCGAGGTGATCGACCGCCTGCCCGGCAACATGGCCGTCGGCCATGTCCGCTACTCCACCACCGGCGCCACCATCCTGCGCAACGTGCAGCCGCTGTTTGCCGAGCTCAATGCCGGCGGTCTCGCCGTCGCACATAACGGCAACCTCACCAACGGCCTGACGCTACGCCGCGAACTCGTGAAGAACGGCGCGATGATGCAGTCGACCACCGACACCGAGGTGATCCTGCACCTGGTGGCGCGCTCCAGGCGCAGCCGCTTCATCGAACGCTATGTCGATGCGCTGCGCGAGATCGAGGGCGCCTATGCGCTGGTGTCGCTGACCAACAAGAAGCTGGTCGGCGCGCGCGATCCGCGCGGCATCCGTCCGCTGGTGCTCGGCGACCTCGACGGCTGCCCGATCCTGACGTCGGAGACCTGCGCGCTCGACATCATCGGCGCGCGCTTCATCCGCGACATCGAGCCGGGTGAAGTCATCGTGTTCGACGAGAACGGCCAGGACATCCACAAACCGTTCCCCCCGATGGCGCCGCGCCCCTGCATCTTCGAATACATCTACTTCTCCCGTCCGGATTCCATCGTCCACGGCCGCTCGGTGTATGAAGTGCGCAAGGCCTTCGGCGCCCAGCTCGCGCGCGAGAGCCATGTGCCGATCGACGTCGTGGTGCCGGTGCCGGATTCCGGCGTGCCCGCCGCGGTCGGCTACAGCCAGCATTCCGGCGTGCCGTTCGAGCTCGGCATCATCCGCAACCACTATGTCGGCCGCACCTTCATCCAGCCGACGCAGGCGATCCGCGAATCCGGCGTGCGCATGAAGCATTCGGCCAACCGCGCCGCGATCGAGGGCAAGCGCATCATCCTGATCGACGACTCGCTGGTGCGCGGCACCACCTCGAAGAAGATCGTGCGCATGATGCGCGATGCCGGCGCCAAGGAAGTGCATTTCCGCCTCGCCTCGCCGCCGATCCTCTATCCCGATTATTACGGCATCGACCTGCCCGATCGTGGTGGTCTTCTGGCGGCGACGCATTCGCTGGAAGAGATGCGCGAGATCATCGGCGCCGACTCGCTCGCCTTCCTGTCGATCGACGGCATGTACCGCGCGATGGGCGAGCCCGGCCGCGACCCCGCCAATCCGAAATTCTCGGATCATTGTTTTACCGGCGCGTATCCGACTCACCTCACCGACCAGACCCAGACCGAGCAGCAACCGCGGCAATTGTCGCTGCTGGCGGAAGCGAGCTGACGCAGAAGCATGCGATGACCCAGTCGGCAATTGCGATTATCGGCGGGCTATTGCTGATTGGGTTTATCTTCTTTGCCTTTCGACAAGGCACGAAGGTCACTCCGGACAACCGCGAAGATCGTGGACCTTCAGTGGGGACAGGCAACGACTACTAGGACGGGCTTGCTTTTCGTACGATCGGGCTTGTCCCGGCCATCCACGCCTGTAAAACCCCGCCATGACAAAACCTCTCACCTCCCGCATCGCTCTCGTCACCGGCGCCTCGCGCGGCATCGGCTTTGCCACGGCGCGTGCGCTGGCGAAGGCCGGCGCGCATATCGTGGCAGTGGCGCGCACGCAGGGCGGGCTCGAGGAACTCGACGACGAGATCCGGAAAGACGGCGGCAGCGCCACCCTGGTGCCGCTCAACCTCACTGATTCCGACGGTATCGCGCGTCTCGGCGCCGGCCTGCACGAGCGCTACGGCAAGCTCGACATCCTCGTCGGCAATGCCGGCGTGCTCGGCCCGTCCTCGCCAATCGGCCATATCGAGCTCAAGACCTTCAACGACGTGATGGCCGTCAACGTCTCCGCGAACTTCCAGCTGATCCGCTGCATGGAGCCGTTGCTCAAGCAATCCGACGCCGGCCGCGCTGTGTTCGTCACCTCGGGCGCCGCCAACAAGGCGACCGCCTATGTCAGCCCCTACGCCGCGTCCAAGGCCGCGGTGGAGACGCTGGCGCGCGTCTGGGCGCAGGAGACCGCGAACACGAAGCTGCGCGTGAACCTGTTCAACCCCGGCCCGGTCCGCACCCGTATGCGCGCCACGCTGATGCCGGGCGAAGACCCAGCGACGCTCGATCTGCCCGAGCAGGTCGCCGAATTCATCGTGCCGATGTGCGCGCCCGACTGGACCGAGACCGGCAAGTTCTACGACTACAAGACCCGCAGCCTCATGAGCTTCCGTTCGCCGGCCTGATTGACTTGACCGCCTCCCCGCGATTGACTGCTGCTGCTCAAGCGGCAGCAGGCCGTAAAACCAAAAAAGGGAGGTTGCCATGGCTCCATGGCATGGCGGCGCGGATCTTGCGCGCGCACTCGCAAATGTCTCTCGCACCGTCTCCCTTCTGATCGCGGCCGTCGCGCTTGTGCTTCCTGGAACGGCGACTGCGGGTGATGTGCCGACATTCGCGGTCGATGCGGCCTGGCCAAAGCCGCTGCCCAACAACTGGATCCTCGGCCAGGTCGGCGGCATCACCGTCGACGCGCAGGGCCACATCTGGGTGATCCATCGCCCGCGCTCGCTCACCGACGACGAGAAAGGCGCAAGCCTCACCCCGCCGCGCTCCAAATGCTGCGTGTCCGCGCCGCCTGTGCTCGAATTCGACAGCGACGGCAATCTGCTGCGGTCCTGGGGCGGTCCGGGCCAGGGCTACGAGTGGGTCGGGCGCGAGCACGGCATCGAGGTCGACGAACGCGGCTTCGTCTGGATCGGCGGCAATGCCGACAACGACAATGCGATCCTGAAATTCACGCTCGACGGCAAGTTCGTCGCCCAGATCGGCAAGATGGCGCCGAGCCTCGGCAGCAACGACACGACGCAGCTCGGCAAGCCCGCCGAAACCGCAATCGACAAGGAGGCGAACGAAATCTACGTCGCCGACGGCTATGGCAACCGCCGCATCATCGTATTCGATGCGACCACGCTCGCCTACAAGCGGCACTGGGGCGCCTACGGCAACAAGCCCAACGACGACAAGCAAGGTCCGTATGATCCCAAGGCGCCGGTTGCTCAGCAATTCGGCAATCCCGTCCACTGCGTGAAGCTCGCCAATGACGGGCTGGTCTATGTCTGCGACCGCATCAACAACCGTATCCAGGTCTTCAGGAAGGACGGCAGCTTCGTGAAGGAGTTCTTCTTCGAGAAGAACACGCTCGGCAACGGCGCGGTGTGGGACATCGCGATCTGGCCCGATCCGAAGCAGACCTATCTGCTCAGCGCCGACGGCGAGAACAACGAGATCCGGGTGATCAAGCGCGAGGACGGCAGCGTGGTCGGCAGCTTCGGGCACAGCGGCCGCAACGCCGGACAATTCCACTGGGTCCATGCCATGGCGATCGACGCCAAGGGTAACGTCTATACCGCCGAGGTCGATACCGGAAAGCGCATCCAGAAATTCAAGCTGACATCGGACGCGCTGAAATAGCGTCTGGACGCATTTTGACCAAAAGTTAACCGACGGATGACGCTACGACGCAGTGTCATCCGGCTTTAGGTGCATTGCCGCCGGGCGTGGGACAGGCTAGAGCCATCAGCCGGAAAGAAAAGCTTCGCAAGAGAGCCGTCCGCATATTTGACAATGGAGGAAACCTTTTATGACGACGACGTTCGCACGCCGTTCCGCGGCCCTTCTGGCCTGTGCCGCCTTCGGTTTTGCCACATCTGCTTTCGCCCAGGACAAGACCATCAAGATCGGCGTGCTCAACGACATGTCGAGCCTCTATGCCGACATCGGTGGCCCGAACTCGGTCGCGGCGGTCAAGATGGCGGTCGAGGATTCCGGCCTGAAGGCCAAGGGCTGGACCATCGAGGTCCTCTCCGGCGACCACCAGAACAAGCCCGACATCGGCGTCAACATCGCCCGGCAATGGATCGACGCCGACAAGGTCGACGCCATCGCTGACACGCCGAGCTCCGGCGTTGCGCTCGCCGTGAGCAACCTCGTCAAGGAAAAGAACGCGGTGCTGCTCAATTCGGGCGCAGCCACCGCAGACCTCACCGGCAAGGCCTGCACGCCCAACACCGTGTCCTTTACTTACGACACCTACATGCTCGCCAACGGCACCGGCAAGGCGCTGACCAAGGCGGGCGGCGACAGCTGGTTCTTCCTCACCGCTGACTACGCCTTCGGCCATGCGCTGGAGCGTGATACCGGCGCGGTCGTCACGGCCACGGGCGGCAAGGTGCTCGGCGGCGTCAAGCACCCGCTCAACACGGCGGACTTCTCCTCCTTCCTGCTCCAGGCGCAGTCCTCAAAAGCCAAGATCATCGGCCTCGCCAATGCGGGCGGCGACACCACCAACGCGATCAAGCAGGCCGCCGAGTTCGGCATCGTCCAGGGCGGTCAGAAGCTCGCCGCCCTGCTGCTGTTCATCAACGACGTGCACTCGCTCGGCCTGAAGACCGCGCAGGGCCTGACCTTCACCGAGTCCTTCTATTGGGACCTCAACGACCAGACTCGCGAATGGTCGAAGCGCTTCCAGAAGGTCTCTCCCAAGGGCTCGATGCCCTCGATGACGGTTGCAGGCCTCTATGCCGAGATCCTGCATTACCTGAAGGCGATGGACGCGCTCGGCAGCAATCCGCGTGACGGCGCCAAGGTCGTCGCCAAGATGAAGGAGCTGCCGACCGACGATCCGCTGTTCGGCAAGGGCCCGCTGCGCCAGGACGGACGCCGCCTCATCCCCGCCTATCTGTTCGAGGTGAAGAAGCCCGAGGAGTCGAAGGGGCCGTGGGACTATTACAAGCTGGTCTCCACCATCGCGCCGGAAGATGCGGCCAAGCCGCTCAAGGACAGCGACTGTCCGCTGGTGAAGAAGTGACCGCGTAGCGGTCGCGCACTATCTCCGTAAGATCATGCCCGGGGCTTGCCCCGGGCATTTGCATCTTTGCTTCGAAGAACGCTGCCGCAGGATGGGCAAAGCGAAGCGTGTCCACGGCCATTTTATGGTTGTGGAGAGATGGCGGGCACGGCGCAGGCGCCTTTGCCCACCCTACGAGACCTGCGAAACCGGCTTGATCCCGCCCAGCGATCGCACCGCGATCACCACGCAGACCACCATCAACGCCGCCGCGAGCAGGAACGGCGCGCCGGGCAGATGCAGCGGCGCGCCGGCGCCGATGAAATAGGAAAAAGTCAGTGTGAACAGGAACGGGCCTACGAGCTGCGACACGCTCTGCACGCTCGCGGTCGCGCCCTGCAACTGGCCCTGCTGATCGGGCGCAACCAGCCGCGTCATCAGCGATTGCGAGGCGGCCCCGGAGATGCCCCACAGCGACAAGACCGGAATCCCGAGCCAGGACAGCGGTCCGGTCGGCGCAGCGCCCAGGATCACGAATCCGAGCGCGCCACAGCACAGGCCGAGCAACAGCGCGTTCCGCTCGCCGAGCACGCGCACGATCGGGCCAATTGCGAGTCCCTGCACCACCATGGCGCAGATGCCGACCATCGCCAGCGTCAACCCCACGGTCTTGGAATCCCAGCCATAGCGGTAGGTTGCATAGAGCACGAAGGTCGAGGGCAGCACGACATGGGCGACCTGCGCGATGAAATTGACGACCGACAAAGCGGCCAGCAGCGCATTGGATCGCAACAGACGCAGCGCCCCGAGCGGACTGGCACTTCGCCAGCGGAACGGCGCGCGCTTGTCCGGCGCGAGCGATTCCGGCAGGACGAAGAGCCCGTAAAGCGCATTGGCGAAGCTGAGAGCTGCCGAGGCCCAGAAGGGCAGGCGCGGATCGAGGTCGCCGAGCAGGCCGCCGAGCGCCGGCCCCAGGATGAAGCCGGCACCGAAGGCCGCGCCAATCCTGCCGAAGACCGCCGCGCGCCGCTCCGGCGGCGTGACATCCGAGATGTAGGCGAATGCGGTCGAGATGCTCGCCGAGGTGATGCCCGAGATCACGCGGCCGATGAACAGCCAGACCAGAGACGGCGCCAGCGCCATCAGCACGTAGTCGGCCGCGAGGCCGAAATTCGACAGCAGCACCACCGGCCGACGGCCGAAGCGGTCCGACAGCGCGCCGAGCAGCGGCGAAAACACGAACTGCATCAGGGCCCAGGCGGTGCCGAACAGGCCGAAGATGCGGGCTGCGTGCGCCGTGTCGTTGTCGACGAAGCTCTCGATCAGCTTGGGCAGGATCGGCATGATCACGCCGAGCGCGAGCATATCCAGCAGGATGGTGACGAAGATGAAGACCACCGCGCCGCGACGGACCGGCGGCGCGCTCTGCGCCGTCGCCTCGCCGGCGCCGTCACTCACGACGGGCGCTTGCGCTTGTGCGCAAAGGGATTGGCCTTCTCGCGCAAGGTGATGCGCACCGGCGTGCCCGGCAGGTCGAAGGACTCTCGCATGGAATTGGTGAGGTAGCGCAAATAGGACTGCGGTACCGCGTCGGCGCGCGAGCAGAACAGCACGAAGCTCGGCGGGCGTGCCTTGTTCTGCGTGATATAGTTCAGCTTCAGCCTGCGGCCGGACACGGCGGGCGGCGGATTGGCCTGGACCGCCTGCTCGAACCAGCGGTTGAGCGCCGAGGTCGGCACGCGCCTGTTCCAGACCGCATAGGCGTCCTGGATCGCCTGCATCAGGCGATCGATGCCCTCGCCCATCAGGCCCGAGACCGCGACGATCGGCACGCCCTTGACCTGCGGCAGCCAGTGATCGGCATCACGACGCAGGCTCGAGATCGCGCCGCCGCCCTTGGTCTCCATCAGATCCCATTTGTTGACGGCGAGCACGATTGCCCGGCCCTCGCGCTCGATCAGATCCGCAATACGGAGATCCTGCTCCTCAAAGCGGTTCTGCGTGTCCATCATCAGGACGACGACTTCGGCAAAGCGCACCGCGCGCAGCGCATCGGCGACCGAGAGCTTTTCCAGCTTCTCCTCGATACGCGAACGGCGGCGCAGGCCCGCGGTATCGAACACGCGAAAATCGCGGCCCTTCCAGTTGATCTCGACTGCGATGGAATCGCGCGTGGTGCCGGCCTCAGGGCTCGTCAGCAGGCGCTCCTCGCCGAGCAGATGGTTGATCAGCGTCGACTTGCCGGCATTTGGCCGGCCGACGATGGCGACCCGGATCGGGCGCGTCGCGGCCTCTTCCTCGGTGAGCTGTGAGTCGTCGTCCTCCGTCTCGTCTTCGTGGACGGGCTCCGGCATCAGCTTGGCGAGTTCATCGTAGAGCTCGCCCATGCCCTCGCCGTGTTCGGCCGAGATCTGAATGGGATCGCCGAGGCCGAGCGCAAACGCTTCCATCGCGCCGGCATCGCCGTGCTTGCCCTCGCTCTTGTTGGCGACCAGCAGCACCGGCTTGTTGGCTTTGCGGGCGAAATCGGCGAAGGCGCGATCGGTGGGCGTGAGGCCGACGCGAGCGTCGATGACGAAGAACAGCGCATCCGCCTGCGCGATCGCGGTCTCGGTCTGCTCCTGCATGCGCGCGGTCAGTGAGCCCTTGGCGCCCTCGTCGAGGCCGGCGGTATCGATGATGGTGAATTCGAGATCGCCGAGCCTGGCATCCCCCTCGCGGCGGTCGCGGGTGACGCCCGGCAGGTCATCGACGAGCGCGAGCTTCTGTCCGACCAGACGGTTGAACAGCGTCGACTTGCCGACATTGGGCCGGCCGATGATGGCGATTGTGAAGGGCATCGGTCATTCGTGCGCTGCCGGGGCAGTGCCTGTCAATGTATTGGAGACAATTGTTTGAGCACGATCTTTTCGGAAAACCGCTTCACGCTTTTCCGGACCATGCTCTAGCGCGAGAAGCTGCCGCTCGGCAGCGGCGCCGGGAAACCGCCCTGCGGCTGCTGCTGAGTGGTCTGGGTCGGTTGCCCCTGCTGGACCGGCTGGTCCGGCGGCGGCGCGGTGGTGCGCTTGCGGACGATCTTGTGCTTGGGCGGCGGAGCGGCCGTGGGCGGCGCCGCCTCCGGCTGGGCCTCGCCGTCGACTTCGCCGGCAGGTGCCTCAGCCGGCGCGACTGCCGCTGCGGCCGGCTGTCTGGTGTGCTTCGCCTTGGAGCCCTTCGCCGGCCTGGCCGGCTCGGGCGGCGGCTCCGCAGGCAAAGCCGCGACCGCAGGCGCGTTCGGATCGGGCTGTTGCTGCGCGCCCTTGTAAAGGTCTCTCGGTACGCCCTGCTCGAGGCCAGGCACCCCCTCCGGGAACACCGGCTTGCGGTCGCCCGGCAGCTTTTTCTTGGTGTCGAGGAAGTCGAGCATATCGCTTGGATCGAAGCTGGAGCAGCCGCCCAAAACGCCTGTGAAGGCGATCAGGACGGCGGCTGCGATCAAGCGTGGCGTGCGGCGCATCGTGTGTCTCGTTACGTCAGAGGGCCCGTCGGTCAGCTTCTTGGTCAGCTCTTGGCGACGGGCGGCAGCAAGGCCTGGAGAGCTTCGGCGCGCGAGCGCAGGCCGGGCGGCGTTTCGCCGTCTTCGCCAATCGCGTCGAGCCATTTGCGGGCCGCGGTCATGTCGTTGTTGCGCCAGGCCGACAGCGCCAGCATCTCGCGGGCGGTGTGCCGGAAGGTCGATTTCGATTTCGGCGCGCCAGCGGCCTCCAGCCGCTGCTGCATATCGGCATAGCTGGCGCTGTCGAGCAGCAGGCCGGCGGCACGGATCTTCGCCAGATCCTGCCACTCACCGCCCACGCCGCGGTCGGCAGCAATGTCGTCATAGATCTTGGCGGCGGCCTTCGGATCGCGGCTGGCGGCCTCGGCGGCGGCGCGCAGCCGCGCCAGGGTGCGATAGCCCGACGGCGCCTTGGCGGCCAGCTCGGTGAAGGCGGCCTCCGACTCTGCGTGCTTGTCCTGCTCGGACAGCTCGGCGGCCTTCTCGAAGGCAGCGCCGGCCTCGGCGGCCTTCCGGGCCTCCAGATACTTATAACCCTGCCAGCCAGCGGCGGCGGCCACGACCAGCACCATCAAGGCGATGAAGACAATCGAATACTTGTCCCACAGCTTCTTGAACTGTTCGCGACGTACTTCCTCGTCGACTTCGTCAAATAATTCAGACACTTATGCTAATCCCATGCCCGTCCGGGTGCGCGCGCCGAAGCGTCCGCGTCAGGAATCCCGTCCCCACGTGGCGGCGAGGTACCCTAACGATATGGCGGTGGCAAGGCAAAGCGAGCCCGATCAAGGTGTTAACCACCCGGGAGGAGCCCGGGTGCGGCTGCCCGGTCAGGCTCCCAAGAGCTCCCGCAGCTGCCGCTTCAGCACCTTGCCGTTGGCATTGCGCGGCAGCGGGTCCGCCGTGATTGCCACGGTCTCGGGAACCTTGTAGTCGGACAGGCGCTCCGCACACCAGGCACGCAGCGCCTCACCGGCGACGGGCTCCCGCGTCACCACCACGGCGTGAACGCGCTCGCCCAGCACGGGGCAAGCCCTGGCGATGATCGCACTCTCGACCACCGCGGGATGGCCGGCCAGCACGGATTCGACCTCGGCCGAATAGATCTTCAGGCCGCCGCGATTGATCATGTCCTTCTGCCGGTCGAACACGCGGACGAACCCTTCCGCATCGACCGAACCGAGATCGCCCGAGTGCCAGAATCCGCCGGTGAAGCTCTCGGCGGTCGCCTTCGGATTGTTCCAATAGCCCTTGATGACGGAGGCGCTCCGGATCCAGAGCTCGCCGATCTCGCCATGGGGCAGCTCGCGCCCGTCCGGATCCATCGCCACGATGCGCGTGCCGGGACACGGCAGGCCGACGCTGTCGATGTGGCTCTCGGTCAGCTCGCCCGGCATGATCGTCGAGGGTGACGTCGTCTCGGTCGCGCCGTAGCAGTTCATCAGCTTCAGGCCGGGGATCTTCGCCTTGAGCTTTTCGATGGTCGCGACCGGCATCGGCGCGCCGCCGAAACCGCCGATGCGCCAGTTCGACAGATCGTAGCCGTCGAAGTCGGGCTGAAGCAGACAGAGATTGTACATCGCCGGTACCATCACCGTGTAGGTGACGCGCTCGCGCGCGGCGAGCTTGAGGTAATCGGCGGCCCTGAACTCGGGCATGATGATCAGCGCACCACTGCAGCGGACCATGGTCGTGATGTTGGCGACGATTCCGGTGACATGACCGAGCGGCACGGCAGCGATCGAGCGGTCCGCTTCCGTCAATTGCAGGCAGGACACGAACACCATCGAGGAATGGATGATGTTGCAATGGGCCAGCATCGCGCCCTTCGGCTTGCCTGTCGTGCCCGAGGTGTAGAGGATCATCGCGGTATCCTCCTCGCTCGTTTCGACCGGTGCCGATGCCGGATCGTTATCGCAGAGCGCAGCGAAGCGCGAGCGAGCCGGATCGTCGTCGATGGCGAGGCGGTGGACCAGGTCGGGCACGTCCTGCGCGTCGGGCAGCCGCTCTGCGAGCCCTGCTTCGTGGATCAGGATCTTCGCGCCGCAATCGGCGAGGACATAGGCGATCTCCGGCTTCTGCTGGCGCGTGCTGAGCAGCACGGTGACCAGCCCCTCATGCGCGGCGGCGAAGAGCAGCAGCGGAAATTCGATGCGGTTGCCGAGCAGGATCGCGACGCGGTCGCCGCGCCGCAATCCCAGCTTGCGAAAACCCGCCGCGATCCGCGTCGCCTGCTCGACGGCCTGCCGCCAGCTCAGCCGGACATTGCCTGCGATCAGCGCCTCGCCATCGGCGTTGCGGGCGCGGGCGTCCGCGATCATCGCCCACAGGTTTGCCGGCCGGTCGCAAAAGGCCGACACCACTCGATCGCCAAAGCGCGTCTCGCGCCGCATCGGCGGGATCTCAGATTGCGACCAGTCCATCGGAACGTCCCCGGCTTGTCGTTTTGTCAACTTCCGCGCACTTATGTCCGGATCGCGTCTTGCGCTGACCGGCTAGACGCCGATGACGGGCACGCCGATCACGACCGGATGGAACGCGAAGGCCAGTGCGAGATAGGCGACGAGACCGACTGCGACGGCGATCAGATCGTTGCTGACGCCGCCGACCGGTATAGGCGGGCCGCCGGCGTCGGTGCGATGCTTCAGCGAGATGCGATCATATACCGCCCAGCCCAGGAACGAGCCGAACAGGATGATGGAGCCGAGGTCGCCATTGGCGAGCAGATGCGCCGCCGCCCACAGCTTGATGCCGGCCAGCATCGGATGCTTCAGCGTCGCATAGATGCGGCCGCGCAAATAAGAGGCGACCACCAGGATCACGGCAGGCAGCATCAGCGCGAGCGCGATGTGCTTCATCGCCTTCGGCGGGTACCAGACATCGATCCAGCCGGAGCTGCGATAGTGAGCGAAGCCCCAGATGATCAGCGCGAGCCCCGCCAGCGAGATCAGGCTGTAGAGGATCTTGTAGGTCCCCTCGCCCAGCCTCGCGATTGCCCGCGCGCGCGCCTCACGTTTCGTCGTGAAAGTATGGGCCGCGAAGAACAGCACCAACCCCAGGACCATCACCAGCAGACCCATGGCATCCTTCCCCCAAGCAGCCCCCAGCAATGGCTATCATCGATTGGCCGATGGTCGCAACTCTCCCCCTCATGGTGAGGAGCGCGCCCTTGCGCACGGGCTGCAGCAATCCTCGCGGCTACTTGCCGAGCTCGCGATTATCGACATACCGGATCGCAATCGGTCGGCCGGCCAGCGCCCCACCGAGGCCGGCCGTGAATTTCAGCGGCAGGCATGCATTCAGCGACGCGTTGATCGCTTTGAGATAGGTGGTTCGGGTTTCTACCGGAACGCCAGGGGTCACGAAGGTCAGGCGCGGCGGGCCGATCAGGCCACCCGCCTTGTTGAAGCTGAAGCGCACCGACATCTGCGTGCCCGCGCGCGCATTGTCCGATGGCGGCGACCAGCAGCTGCGCAACTCGGCGAAGAGATCGCCGATCGTATCCAGATCGTGATCGGGCTTCTGGTATTTGGCGCGATCAGACTCTGATGGAATGCTCTGGATGGTGAGCTGGAGGTTCTGGCCGTAGGGATAATCGATCTCTGGAATGCAGGGACCGGGCTCGAGCGGGCTGCAATAGGACGGCGTGCAGGGCCGGCCGTCGAGCACGCTGCACGGCTCGTGCGCAAACGGGATCGGATTGATCTGCCGGGGCCGCGCATCGGCGGCGGCTGATGCCGCCAGCAGCAGGAGAATCAGGATGCCGCGCCACATGTGACGAGACCGCATTGGCATTTGCACCACAGGTGGCGACGCTTGTGAACGGATCAAGTGGGACGACCGGCTTGCACCGGAACGTGAGAAAGCAACCCCGCGCAAAGTAGATGGTCCGCAGCCGAACACGCTCGGTCGGGAGCGCAAACTCGCATCACTCGACGACTTGGTCCGCTTGTGCCACCAGCGTAGGCGGTACACTCAGGCCCAGCGCATTGGCTGTCTTGAGATTGATCAGGAATTGGAATTCATTCGGCTGCTGGACTGGCAAATCCGCAGGACGCGCTCCTCTCAACACGCGGTCGACATAGTCCGCCGAGCGACCGACGAGGTGCGAAATCGAGACCCCGTACGACATCAGCCCGCCATCCGTGACGAAGAAAGGGAACGGATACATCGCCGGCAGGCGGTGGGCGGCCGCGAGATCGAGAATCAATCGCCGGTGAACGATTGGAAACGCGTCGGGAAAGATCAGCAGGCCCCCGTATGGCTGCTCTGCAAAGCGGGAGATCGCCCGGTCGAGCTCGGCGGCGTTGTGCGCCGGCGCGGGAACAAGCTGGAGCTGGACCGCCGGAATGACCGCCTCCACGGAGGGCATCAGGATCATGGGAGCTGTTCGCGGATTGAAGACCGCGGCGACCCTTTGCACCTGTGGCGCCGCCTGCTTGAGCAATTGCAACCACTTGCCGGCCATTTCGGGCTCGAAAGTCGTGAAACCCGTAATATTTCCACCAGGCTTGCTCAGACTTTGAACGAAACCGGCACCCACTGGATCGGCGACAACCGCGAAGACGATCGGCAAAGTTGGCGCGCGTCGCCTCAAGGCTTCCACGGACGGAGTGCTGATTGCAACAAGCACGTCCGGCCGCATATCCACTAGCTCAGCCGCTTGGGCATCCGCCAAATTCGGATCGCCGGCCCACCAGCGATATTCGATATGGATGTTGCGTCCCTGCTCCCAACCGAGTTCACCCAGACGCTGCCTCAGTTTCTGGTAGCTGGCCTGGCTCTCCGCATCCGTGGGCCTGCCCCCCGCCAGCGCACCGATCCGCCGCACACTACCTTGCGCGGATGCGCCAAACGGGTAGGTTGCCGCGCCTGCAGCAAGCGTGATGAATTCGCGCCGCCTCATGACCGTCGACCTCGCCATGCGTTGCCGTCCTGCATCAGGAGAACGTCTAAGAAAGACTATCCCTTTTTCTTGACGTCCTTGACGTTCGTGAACTCGATGCCCTCGGCGCGCTCCTTGGTGTAGCCGAGATAGAACTCGTTCCGCGCCAGATACACGGGATCGCCGTCAACGTCGTCGGCGATGCTGGAGGTGTTGGCGGCAATGAAGGTATCGAGTTTCTTGCGGTCGTCCGAGGAGACCCAGCGCGCCAGCTGGAACTCGCTGACCTCGAACTCGACCGGCAGCGAATATTCCGCCTCCAGCCTCGCCTTCAGCACGTCGAGCTGCAGCGCGCCGACCACGCCGACCAGCGCCGGTGCACCATCGCGCGGGCGGAACACCTGCACGACCCCCTCTTCCGACATCTGCTGAAGCGCTTCCTTCAGTTTCTTCGCCTTCATCGCGTCGGTGAGCCGTACGCGGCGGACGATTTCCGGCGCGAAGCTCGGCACGCCGACGAAATTGAAATCCTCGCCCTCGGTTAACGTGTCGCCGATGCGCAGCGTGCCGTGATTGGGAATGCCGACGACGTCGCCGGCGAAGGCTTCATCCGCGACGGAGCGATCCTGAGCGAAGAAGAATTGCGGGCTCGACAGCGGCATGCTCTTGCCGGTGCGCACGAGCTTAGCCTTCATGCCGCGGCTGAGCTTGCCCGAGCACAGGCGCGCGAAGGCGATGCGGTCGCGGTGGTTCGGATCCATATTGGCCTGGATCTTGAACACGAAGGCGCTCATGCGCGGATCGGTGGCCTCGACCTTGCGCTGGTCGCTGTCCTGCGCGCGCGGCTCGGGCGCGAACTTGCCGAGACCCTCCAGGAGGTCGCCGACGCCGAAATTGCGCAGCGCGCTGCCGAAATAGACCGGCGTCAGATGCCCCTCGCGAAACGCTTCGAGCTCGAACGGTTTCGACGCTTCGGTGACGAGCTCGAGCTCGTCCTTCACGGCAGAAACGTCGAGATTGGCGTTGAGCTTGGCGAGTTCTTCGATCTCGATCTGCTGCGCCGCGCCGGTCTTGGCGCCGCCGCCTTCGAGCAGGCGTACGCCGCCATTGACGACGTCATAGGTGCCGAGGAAGTCGCGGCCGCGCCCGACCGGCCAGGTCATGGGCGTGGTGTCGAGCGCCAGCGTCTTCTCGATCTCGTCGAGCAGCTCGAAGACGTCGCGGCTCTCGCGGTCCATCTTGTTGATGAAGGTGATGATCGGAATGTCCCGAAGGCGACACACCTCGAACAGCTTCCGGGTGCGCGCCTCGATGCCCTTGGCGGCGTCGATCACCATGACGGCGGAATCGACCGCCGTCAGCGTGCGATAGGTGTCTTCCGAGAAGTCCTCGTGGCCCGGCGTATCCAGGAGGTTGAAGACGAGACCCTCGAACTCGAAGGTCATGACCGACGTCACGACAGAGATGCCGCGCTCGCGCTCGATCTTCATCCAGTCCGAGCGCGTGTTGCGCCGCTCGCCCTTGGCCTTGACCTGGCCGGCGAGATTGATGGCGCCGCCGAACAGCAGCAGCTTTTCGGTCAGCGTGGTCTTGCCGGCGTCGGGATGGGAGATGATCGCAAAGGTCCGCCGCCGCGCCACTTCAGCGGCAAGCGGGGATCGGGCCGGCGATTCGGCTGTGGTGGTGGCGATGTCGGACATGGCGGGAGCGTGTGGCAGGGAAAACGGGCCTTATCAAGCCTCATTTGGTGATTGCGGAGCCCCTTGGCCAGCCCCATATGGCCCTCCGGGAGGGACGGCCCTCCTGCTCATCAGCCTGTAGCCGCGGGGACGACCCTGCCTTGAACGGAGGGTCGTCATGGCCTGGAGCATCCTGTTCGTTGCCGGTCTTCTCGAGATCACCTGGGCGATCGGCCTGAAATATACCGAGGGCTTTACCAGGCTTGTTCCGTCCCTCGTCACGCTCGTGGCCATGGCCGGCAGCGTCATCCTGCTCGGCTTCGCTCTCAAGTCGCTGCCCGTCGGAACCGCCTATGCGGTCTGGACCGGCATCGGGGCCGTCGGCACCGCGACGCTGGGCATCTTCCTGTTCGGCGAGCCCGCCACCGCCCTCCGCCTTGCCAGCATTGGGCTGATCGTCGCCGGGATTATCGGGCTGAAGCTCGTTACCTGAAGAAGATCTGGACCGCCCACCAGGTCAGCGCTGCAACGATCGCGGAGGCCGGGATCGTGATCACCCAGGCATAGACGATCGAGCTCGCGACGTTCCAGCGCACCGCCGAAACGCGGCGGGCGGCGCCAACGCCGACGATGGCGCCGGTGATGGTGTGAGTGGTCGAGACGGGAACGCCGAGGAAGGTAGCCATGAAGAGGGTCACGGCGCCCCCCGTCTCGGCGCAGAAGCCCTGCATTGGCGTCAATTTGGTGATGCGCAGGCCCATGGTGCGGACGATGCGCCAGCCGCCCATCAGCGTCCCCAGCGCCATCGCCGCCTGGCAGGACAGCACCACCCAGAACGGCACGGAGAATTCGCTGCCGAGATGGCCCTGCGAATAGAGCAGCACCGCGATGATGCCCATGGTCTTCTGCGCGTCGTTGCCGCCATGGCCGAGCGAATAGAGCGAGGCGGAGGCGAACTGCAGAATACGGAAGGCGCGATCGACCGCGAATGGCGTCGAGCGCACCGATGCCCAGGACACGATCGCAACCAGCATCATCGCGAGCAAGAAGCCGACCAGCGGCGACAGCACGATCGCAAGCACCGTCTTCGTCAAGCCACTCCACACCGCGGCCGAAATCCCCGCCTTAGCCATGCCGCCGCCGACCAGCCCGCCGATCAACGCGTGCGATGACGAAGACGGGATGCCGAGCGCCCAGGTCACGAGGTTCCAGACGATGGCGCCGACGAGCGCCGCGAAGATCACCTGGGCATCGACGATCGCGGGATCAATGATGCCGGTGCCGATGGTCTGGGCGACGTGCAGCCCGAACACCATGAAGGCGATGAAATTGAAGAACGCGGCCCAGAATACCGCGAATTGCGGCCGCAGCACGCGGGTCGAGACGATGGTCGCGATCGAATTGGCGGCGTCATGCAGGCCGTTCAGGAAGTCGAACAGCAGCGCGACGGCGATCAAGCCGACCAGGATGGGAAGAGCCAACGCAGCATCCACGGCGCGGCCCCTGCCCTAAGCTTTGCGCATGATGTCCGCGCAAACGCGTTCAGCGTTTGTCGCGACGGAAAACCGCTGCACACTTTTGCCGATCATGTGCTAAACCTGCTCGATGACGATGCTGTTGATCTCGTTCGCGACGTCGTCGAAGCGATCGGCCACCTTCTCGAGGTGGTCGTAGATCTCGGCGCCGACGATGAAGTCCATCGCGTTGCCATCGCGATGCTTGAGAAACAGCTCCTTCAGCCCGATGTCGTGGAGATCATCGACGCGGCCTTCCAGCTTGCCCAGCTCTTCCGTGATGGCGGTCAGCATGGCGACGTTCGGGCCGATCGATTGCATGAGCGGCAGCGCGCGGCCGACCAGATTGGCGCATTCGATCAGGAGTCCGCCGATCTCGCGCATCGGCGGCTCGAAGCTGCGGACCTCGAACAGCATCACGGCCTTGGCGGTCTGCTGCATCTGGTCGATGGCGTCGTCCAACGACGTGATCAGGTTCTTGATGTCGCCGCGGTCGAACGGGGTGATGAAGGTGCGCCGCACCGCCGTCAGCACCTCGCGGGTGATGTTGTCGGCGTCGTTCTCGAACTGGTTGACGCGCTGGCAATAGACCGGCGTCTCCTCGCCCCCGTTGAGCATGCCCTGGAGCGCGATCGAGCCCTGGATCACCGTTTGGGCATGGCGGTCGAACAGGTCGAAGAACCGTTCTTCCTTGGGCAGGAAAGCGCGAAACCATCGCATCATGGGGATAGGCTACCGGTTGGAAATGGCCCGGCCCGAGGGCCGTCATGAAGCTGTCATAAACCATTTCCGATCCGCGCGCGTGTCATCTCACGCCCGCGGAGCCGGATCATCCACCGCTTTCAAGCAGCAATTAAATCGAAGTCAAATCAGCTATTTAGAGCGATCGCCGGAAGTAATGGGCGATTTCACCGATAACGCCGCGGCGGAAGGTGAGCACGCAGATCACGAAGATCGAGCCCTGGATCACCGTCACCCACTGGCCGAAGCCCGCCAGGTACTGCTGCATCGCGATGATCACGAAGGCACCGACCACCGGTCCGAAGACGGTCCCGAGGCCACCGACCAGCGTCATCAGCACGACTTCGCCAGACATCGACCAGTGGACGTCGGTGAGCGATGCGTTTTGCGCCACGAACACCTTCAGCGCGCCGGCAAATCCGGCCAGCGTGCCCGACAGGACGAAGGCCAGGAACTTGTACTGGTCGGTCCGGTAGCCCAGCGAGATCGCGCGCGGCTCGTTCTCGCGGATCGCTTTCAGGACCTCGCCGAACGGCGAGTTGATAATGCGGAAGATCAAGAGAAAGCCGGCGAGGAAGCCGACCAGCACGACGTAATACAGCACCGTCGGCTTGGAGAGATCGAGCACGCCGAACATGCGCCCCTGCGGGATGCCTTGGATGCCGTCCTCGCCGTGGGTGAACGGGGCCTGGAGATAGATGAAGTACAGGAGCTGGGACAGCGCCAGCGTGATCATCGAGAAATAGATGCCCTGGCGGCGGATCGAGATGTAGCCGGTGATGATCGAGAGCACGAAAGCCGCGGCGATGCCGACGAGGATGCCAAGCTCGGGTGGAAGCGCCCACACTTTCAGTGCATGAGCGCTGCAATAGCCCGCCGTTCCCAAGAACATCGCGTGGCCGAACGACAGCAATCCGCCATAGCCGACCAACAGGTTGAAGGCGCAGGCGAGCAGCGCGAAGCACAGCGCCTGCATCACGAAGAACGGGTAGACTCCCGTGAACGGCACAGCCGCCAGCAGGAGCGCCATCACCACGAACACCGTCATCTCGTCGCGCATTGCACGCGGGGTTGCCGGCAGCGTGTCGTCCGTCAGGGTTGTCATATCAGGCCGCCCTTCCCGTCAATCCCGTTGGCTTCACCAAGAGCACCAGCACCATCAGCACGAACACCACGGTGTTGGACGCCTCGGGGTAGAAATATTTGGTCAGCCCCTCGATCACCCCGAGCGCAAAGCCGGTGATGATCGAGCCCATGATCGATCCCATGCCGCCGATCACCACCACCGCGAACACGACGATGATGAGGTCGGCGCCCATCAGCGGCCGCACCTGATTGATCGGCGCCGAGAGCACGCCGGCAAGCGCGGCAAGGCCGACGCCGAGACCGTAGGTCAGCGTGATCATGCGCGGAACGTTGATGCCGAAGGCGCGCACAAGCGTCGGATTTTCAGTGGCGGCGCGCAGGTAAGCACCGAGCTGCGTCTTCTCGATCAGGAACCAGGTCGCAAGGCAAACCACCAGCGAGAACACGACGACCCAGCCGCGATAGATCGGCAGGAACATGAAGCCGAGGTTCATGCCGCCCTTGAGCTGGTCCGGAATGGCGTAAGGCAGGCCCGAGGAGCCGAAATAGTTCTGGAACACACCCTGTACGATCAGCGCGATGCCGAAGGTCAGGAGCAGGCCGTAGAGGTGATCGAGCCCGGTCAGCCATTGCAGCATGGTCCGTTCCAGGATCATGCCGAAGATGCCGACGATGATCGGCGCCAGCAGCAACGCCCACCAATAGTTGATGCCGCCGAGGTTCAACAGGAAATAGGCGACGAAGGCGCCCATCATGTAGAGCGCGCCGTGGGCGAAATTGATGATGTTGAGCATGCCGAAGATCACGGCAAGCCCGAGACTGAGCAACGCATAGAACGAGCCGTTGATCAATCCTACCAGTAACTGTGCGTAGAGAGCCTGCATCGGGATTAGCTTCCGCCACCAAAATGAAAGCCCGCCGGCGGCACGACCGCGCGGCGGGCCACGAGAGTTACTTCTTCACCAGCGGACAGGCGCTCTCGGAGAGCGGCCGGAATGCCTGGTCCGCCGCAACGGTGCCCACCAGCTTGTAATAGTCCCACGGCCCCTTCGACTCCGAGGGCTTCTTGACCTCGAACAGATAGGCCGGGTGAATCTTGCGGCCATCGACCCGGATACTGCCCTGACCGAACAGCGGATCGTCGGTCGGCATCGACTTCATCTTCTCGACCGCCTTGACGCCGTCATGCGGATTGCCGCCCATCGCCTCCAGCGCCTTGAAGTAATGGATCAGTCCCGAATAGACACCGGCCTGCACCATCGAAGGCATCGCCTTGTTCTTCATGCGCTCGGAAAAGCGCTTGGCGAAGGCGCGCGTTCCGTCGTTGAGATCCCAATAGAAGGTCTCGGTGAAATTGAGCCCTTGCGCCACGTTGAGGCCGAGCGAATGAACGTCGGTGATGAACAAGAGCAGTCCGGCAAGCTTCTGCCCGCCAGCGACGATGCCGAATTCGGCGGCCTGCTTGATCGAATTGGTGGTGTCGCCGCCGGCATTCGCAAGTCCGACGATCTTCGCCTTCGATGCCTGCGCCTGCAGAAGGAACGAGGAGAAGTCCGAGGAGTTGAGCGGGTGCTTGACGCTGCCGAGCACCTTGCCGCCCGCCTTTTGCACCACCGCCGTGGTGTCACGCTCCAGCGCCGCGCCGAACGCATAGTCGGCCGTGAGGAAGTACCAGGTATCGCCGCCGGCCTTCACCAGCGCCTGACCGGTGCTGTTCGCCAGCATATAGGTGTCGTAGACCCAATGGACGGTGTTCGGTGAACATTGGGCGTTCGTCAGATCCGAGGTCGCCGCGCCGGTGTCGATCAGGATCGAATTCTTCTCCTTGACGACATTGTTGACCGCGAGTGCGACACCGGAGTTCAGCACGTCCATGAAGATGTCGACCTTCTCGACGTCGATCCATTGGCGCGCGATGGTGGTGCCGATATCGGGCTTGTTCTGATGGTCGGCGGAGATCAGGTCGATCTTCCAGCCCTTGGCGGCAAGCCCGGAATCCTCGATCGCCATCTGAGCGGCCAGCGTGGAGCCCGCACCACCGAGATCGGAATAAAGACCGGAATTATCGGTCAGCACGCCGATCTTGACGGTCTTGTCCTGTGCCGACGCGCCGCTCGCGACCAATCCCAACGCCACGCCGAGAAAAAGTGCCGAAAAACGCTGTTTCATAATTCCCTCCGGGAAATCCACTATTGAATGCGCCGAGCCGTCAGACGCCGAGATAGGTATGCAGCTTGTCCATGTTCGCGGACAGTTCCGAATTCGCGAAACCGTCGATCACCTTGCCGTGCTCGACGATGTAATATCTGTCGGCCACGGTCGATGCGAAGCGGAAGTTCTGCTCGACCAGGAGGATGGTGAAGCCCTCTTTCTTGAGCCGCGCAATAGTGTGGCCGATCTGCTGGATGATGACGGGCGCCAGGCCCTCGGTCGGCTCGTCCAGCATCAGGAAGCTCGCACCGGTGCGCAGGATGCGCGCGATCGCCAGCATCTGCTGCTCGCCGCCCGACAGCTTGGTGCCCTGGCTGTTGAGCCGCTCCTTCAGGTTCGGGAACAGATCGAAGATCTGATCGAGCGGCAGCCCGCCTTCACGGACCACCGGCGGTAGCATCAAATTCTCCCGCACGTCGAGGCTGGCGAATATCCCCCGCTCCTCCGGGCAGAAGGCGATGCCCATGCGCGCGATCTTGTCGGAGGTCGCGCGGATGATCTCCTGGTTGTTGAACTTCACCGAACCGGTACGCTTGCCGATGATCCCCATGATCGACTTCAGCGTGGTCGTCTTGCCGGCGCCGTTGCGCCCGAGCAAGGTGACGACCTCGCCCGCATTCACGTCGAAATTGATCCCGTGAAGGATGTGAGACTCGCCGTACCAGGACTCCAGGTTGCGGACCTGAAGGATATGTCCGCCGGCCGCAGTCTTTGCCGGAGCCTCGGCGATCGCAGTGTCAGGCATGACCGGCTCCCAGATAGGCTTCCTTGACGCGCTCGTCCTTGGTGAGCTCGGAGTAATGGCCTTGCGCGAGCACCTGACCGCGCGTCAGCACGGTGATGATGTCGGAGAGATGGGCCACGACACTCAGATTATGCTCGACCATCAGGATGGTATATTTCGCGGAGATGCGCTTGATCAGCGCCGCGATCTTGTCGATGTCCTCGTGACCCATACCGGCCATCGGCTCGTCCAGCAGCATCATCTCAGGGTCGAGTGCCAGCGTCGTTGCGATCTCCAGTGCGCGCTTGCGCCCATAGGGCATCTCGACTGCCGGCGTGTTGGCAAACTCGTTCAGGCCGACATCGTTCAGCAATTCGCGCGCGCGATCGTTGAAGCGGTTGAGAACCGACTTGGAGCGCCAGAAATCGAACGAAGAGCCGTGCTGGCGCTGAAGCGCGACACGGACGTTCTCCTGCGCGGTGAGATGGGGAAACACCGCCGAAATCTGAAACGAGCGAACGAGCCCCAGCCGCGCCACGTCGGCCGGCGCCATCGCGGTGATATCCTGCCCCTTGTACAGGATCTTCCCGGCTGACGGTTTGAGGAACTTGGTCAGAAGATTGAAGCAGGTCGTCTTGCCGGCCCCGTTCGGGCCGATCAACGCATGAATGCTCCCACGGCGGACCTTGAGCGCAACGTCGCGGACAGCGAAGAAGCCCGCGAACTCCTTGGTCAAGCCTTCCGTTTCGAGAATAAACTCATCGGCCAAACAAATTTCCCCCTGCCCGCACTAGCTGCGTGGCTATCCTTGTTGCTTCGGCTTTCCGGAGACCCTGGAGCCCATCCGGAACGCCGTCTCCGGGCGCGGAATATGCCGGAGGTGACGGGGGTTAGGCAAGGCGGAAAGCTGAGCAGATCAAGCCTCCGGCTGGGATACAAATCCTCCCTTAGTCGGAGACGTTTGATGTCGTGCCCGCCCGGCCCCCCGGTTCGCGAAGGCACCGGTCGTCAAGCCGTCGTTAACGGTCTTTCGTCCGGCGCGCCAGCCTTCATCAAAAATTTTCCCCCAAGGGGGATCATGAGCGGGTTCTGACGTCCCGGGAATACTGTCTTGGATTTCGCAAGCGCCGCTCCTTCCGTCGTCAAATCGATCAGGCAGCGTGATCTCCTGAACACGTGGCTGCGACTTTATGCGCGCCAGCAGATCGTGCCGGCGGTCTGGGAATATCAGCCTGCGCGGCTCGAGGAAGAGCTGTCCGATCTCATCTATTACACGGTCGACACTGCGACGCCGGCGCCGCGCCTCACCATCCAGAGCGAAAACACGCGCATCTCGCGCGCCTATGGACATACCGGCAAGGGCGTTCTGCTCGACGATTATCTCGGGCCGAGACTCGCGCCGTTTGTCATGCCGATTTATCACGAATGCGTGGCACGCGGGCTGCCGGTCTACAGCGTTGCCGATGTCGACGACGTCTACGGGCGAATCGTCGCTTATGAACGGCTGCTGCTGCCTTTCCAGACCGACGGCGCGGTCTGCCACATCATCGCCTCGGTCAAGACGTTCTGCGAGGACGGCGGCTTCGAGATCAAGAACCTGATGCGCGGAAATGACGCGCTGCCCCGTCCAAAGCTGCGCGCCGTGATCGATCGCGAGCTGTTTCATCGGGCCCCCGGTCGTATCGCCACGGCCGAATTGGTCGAGTTCGCGGACCAACCCGGCGTCGCCACCGAGATCATCGAGTTGAACTAGCGGTCAGCCTGATTTGCCGACTTCCTTGGCATAGATGTCCGGCTTGAAGCCAACCAGCAGCTTGCCGCCGATTTCCAGCACCGGCCGCTTGATCATCGATGGTTGCGCTAGCATCAGCGCCAGTGCCTTCTTCTCGCTCAAACCCTCCTTGTCGGAATCGGGGAGCTTCTTGAACGTTGTCCCGGCGCGATTGAGCAGCGTCTCCCAGCCGACCTTGTCGCTCCACTGCTTGAGCTTGTCCTTGTCCACACCGGCCGTCTTGTAGTCGTGGAATGCGTAGGCGACACCATGGCTGTCGAGCCAGCCGCGCGCCTTCTTCATGGTGTCGCAGTTCTTGATGCCGTAGATGATGTTGGGCAAGACGTTCCTCGCGCATGGCATATCGTGATGGAGGTGGCGTTGTACGAAACTCCGGTTCGCGCGACAATATTGCGAACGATGCCAACCCGCCGAACGGACATCCCATGCACGTCACTCACGATCCCGCGGCCACCGCCGCGCCGACCATCGACTTCAACAGCTTCCTCGCGGTCGATATCCGCGTCGGCACCATCGTCGATGCCAAGCCGTTCCCCGAGGCGCGCAAGCCGGCCTTTCGGCTATGGATCGACTTCGGGCCTGCAATCGGTGTGCGCAAGAGCTCGGCCCAGATCACGGAAAACCATCCGCTCGAGACACTGGTGGGGCAACAGGTCGCGGCCGTCGTCAACTTCCCGCCGCGCCAGATCGGACCTGTCATCTCGGAGGTGCTGACGCTCGGTTTCCCCGATGCCGACGGCAAGGTCGTGCTGATGCAGCCGAGCAAGCCGGTGCCGAACGGGGGGCGGCTGTTCTAGATGCGCGTTAGGGCCGCTGCGGAATGTTCAGCCC
Organism: Bradyrhizobium tunisiense; assembly: GCF_042263385.1. NCBI lineage: Bacteria > Pseudomonadati > Pseudomonadota > Alphaproteobacteria > Hyphomicrobiales > Nitrobacteraceae > Bradyrhizobium > Bradyrhizobium tunisiense. The sequence goes on along the minus strand of NZ_JBHLEV010000002.1, from coordinate 482,517 downwards.
GCGCTGCACCGCCGGACGCGCAAGGCCGCGTTCGAGCCAGGCACCGACCGCTTTGAACCGGCTGAATTCGACGAGATCACCGGCGCCGTAGAAACCGATGAGATTGCGCACCCAGCCCAGCATGGAGATGTCGGCAATGGTGTAGTCGTCATCCATGAACCATTGCCGGCCGGCCAAATGCGTCTCCATCACGCCGAGCAGGCGCTTGGCTTCGGCGACGTAACGGTCGCGCGGCCGCTTGTCCTCGAAATCCTTGCCGGCGAATTTGTGGAAGAAGCCGACCTGGCCGAACATCGGCCCGACGCCACCCATCTGGAAGTGCACCCACTGAATGGTCTGGTAGCGGCGCGCGGCGTCCATCGGCAACAGCTTGCCGGTCTTCTCGGCGAGATATTGCAGGATCGCTCCGGACTCGAACAACGGCAACGGCCTGCCGCCGGGACCATTGGGATCGAGGATGGCCGGGATCTTGCCGTTGGGATTGAGCGACAGGAATTCAGCCGTCGTCTGGTCGTCCTTGCCGAAGTCGACGAGATGGACCTCGTAAGGCAGTCCGATCTCCTCCAGCATGATCGAGACCTTGACGCCGTTCGGCGTCGGCAACGAATAGAGCTGAAGCAATTCGGGATGCTTGGCCGGCCAGCGCTTGGTGATGAGAAATGCGGACAGATCAGACATCGGGACCTTCGGTGCATGGACTGAGGCGCACCCAATCTAGGCCAGACGCCGCACGGCGCAAGTCACTCTTCGTCCCGGCACTCCTGCATTAGGGCGGCAGCGTCGCCATCGCCACGATCGGCGTCCCTGCTTGATGTTGCAGTCGGTCCTCGGTGAAACGCTTCCCTGTCGTCAACAGCAAGATCGTAAAGGCAATCGCTAGCATCGCGGTCGCCAGTTGGCAGACGTCGTTCATGGTGTTGCGTCCCTCAGCGGCTCATTGCCTAAACGTCGGTGCACGGACCATGTTCCTGCACTGCTCAGGAATATTGCTACTTTTTCCCGGTCGATGACGTGAGAACATCGCGCGCGAAGGGACCATTACGCAGTCCAAGCGTTGTCGCCGGATGAGCATCGAAAAGCGCGCCCTACTCGACCATGCTGAACGATGTCGGAGCGTCGCCGACGGCCTCGCGCATGACGAAGCTGCGCACAGATTGCGGGCAATGGCCGCGGAGTATGAAGAGAGAGCAGCAAGCCTGGACGACGATGGCGCCGGCCCGAAGCCAAATCGTCATCATCGCGGCTCGCCGGGAGGCGCGTACGAGAGATGACCGGCTTCAATAGTTGATCTCCATACGTAATCCCCGCGGATCGATCTCGTCGCCGCCGACGCGCTGCGTGCTGTCACGTGCGGCGACCGCGCAGGCGCAGGCATCGATGAGATCGTCGCGGCCGATGCCGGTGCCATGGCGAAGCGTCAGCCATCGTTCGATCCTGGTGAAGCCTCGGTCTCTCAGCAGCGCAATGCGTTGCGCTCGACCGTGCGGCGACGTCTTTGGTTCGAGCCGAGTCCGGCCGGCGAGATTCCAGAAGATCAATTCCGGATGCGCTTCGCCGATCATCGCTTGTCGTGCCGGCGTCATGACATCGTCGACCTCCCTGAGCTTGTCTCTGATGTTCCAGAGCTGCGCCGACACGCCCCTGCCCTTGCCTTCGTGCTTCCAGTAATGGCGATTGGCGGCCGCCATGTCGGCAAACGTCCAGAGGTCGCGGCGCGCGCCGAGAAACACGGCGGGGCCGATCAACTCACGCGCACGCAGATCGCTAAGACGATAGCCGCTCAGGTTCAATCCGATCGGCATATCGATCATCGCGCGCGCATGCTCGATCGCAAGCAGCCGCGCAAGGCCCGGCGAATAGTCGAAGCCGTGATCGCCGCGCTCGTCGATCCAGGCCGCGACCCAGCCGAAGCGAAATCCGTCGAGACCGAGATAGTTGGGCACGTCGCGACCAACAGGATTCGCGGGTCAGCCTCCAGCGGCCTGGTACGCCAGGCGCTTGAACTCGAAGAAGAAGGGATTCCAGAAACCCATGTAGCGCTGGGTCATCAGCACGCCCGCTGTATTGGCCTCGGGGCAGATCCACCAATGGGTGCCGGCAAGGCCGCCCCACTGGAACTCGCCGGTCGAGTTCGGGGGATCGAACGGCGTCGGCGCGAAGGTGACGGCACCGCCGAGGCCAAAGCCCTTGCCAGGGATCGGACCGAGATTGGCGAAGCGAATGGTTTGGCCCGCGGGCAGCTGGTTCGTCATCATCAGCCGCACCGTCTCCGGCTTCAGCAGCGCATCCGAACCGGGCAGCAGCGCACGGACCAGCGCGAGCATGTCGGGCAAGGTCGAGACCAAGCCGCCGCCGCCGGACAGCCGCGGGAACGGCCGCCGATAGGCCTGCGGAAAGGGAAGATTGTCGGCCCGCGTGAGGCCGGGCTTCATCGGATCGAACACGTCAGCGCCGTTATAGAGCGCGACCAGCCTGCCCTGCTCGGCTTCGGGCACGTGGAAACCGGTGTCGGTCATGCCGAGCGCATCGAAGATGCGCAGCTTCAAAAAGGCATCGAGCGCCTGGCTGGAGACGACCTCCACGACACGGCCGAGCACGTCGGTTGCCACCGAATACTCCCAGGACATACCCGGGTGATAGGACAGTGGCAGATCGGCGAGCCTGTCGATCAGGTCGGTGAGCGGCGTCAGCGGATTGAGCACGCGCGCTTCATTATAGCCTTTGAACAGCACCGTGCCGGGGTCGAAGATGCCGTAGCTGAGGCCGGAGGTGTGGGTCAAAAGGTGGCGGATCGTGATGGAGCCCTTGGCGGGCTCGGCGTCGGAAAGACCAGCTGCGCCCTGCTTCAGCACCTTGCGATTGCCGAGCTGCGGCAGGAATTTCTCGATCGGATCATCGAGCCCGATGCGGCCTTCCTCGACCAGCAGCATGATCGCGCAGGTGACGAAGATCTTGGTGTTGGAGAACGCGCGGAAGATGTGGTCGGGCCGCAGCGCCGTCTTGGCCTCGCGGTCGGCAAAGCCGACGCATTGCTGGTCGACCACCTCGCGGCCCCGCAGCACGGCCCAGGATGCGCCCGGAATGATCTCCTGATCGACATAGCGCAGCATTGCCGTCCGCGCGGCGGAAAAATCAGGTGTCCTGGCGTCCATGCGTTTCCCCCAATTATGGTTGCGACCGATATAGCGCGAATTCGCCGGATATGAAGCCTCTGGCGCGGCTTATTCCTGCTTCATCAGCGCGGTGATGTGCAGACGACGGCGGATTGTCATGCCCTGTCGCTGGTAGAGCGCGATAGCGGACGTATTGTGCGAAAACACGTGCAGGAATGGAATTTCGCCGCGCCTCTCGACCTGCCGCGCGACCGTCGCGAGCAACGCCTGCGCGTAGCCGCGGCCGCGATGACCGGGATGGACGCAGACGGCCGTCATCTCAACGAACCTTCCCGGCTTCATCCGCTCACCCGCCATGGCAACCAGCTCGCCGCCGGTGCGGATGCCGAAGAACGTGCCGAGCTCGTGCGTCCGCGCAGCGAACGGACCTGGCTTCGTCAGCTCCGTCAGCGCCATCATCGCGGGAACGTCGGCAGCCCCCAACGTGACGATCTCGGCATCGCGAAGCGGACTGTCGGCGGGTGAGCCGATCATCTGCTCGCCTGTCTCGGCCAGCACAACCTTGAAACCGGCGGGAACTTGGACAGGCTCAGGCGTGAACAGCGCAGCGACCTGCGAGGGCGCCATGAGATCGCCGAGCGCCGCGAAGCTTGCCGGGGACATGTCGACCATGTCGGCAAACGGCGTCATGTCGACGGGATAGCGCAGCGCACGCGGGCCGCCCTGGGCCAGATGCTTCTGGCCGGTTGTCAGCGCGCTCCAGATCGGACGATCCAGCAGCGCCACATCGCTGTCGCACACCGGCCTAGTCCTTCTCGAAGCTGACGATGACAGCGGCGTTGGCGATCAGGATGGGATCGTTGGCCACTTCCGTGGCCGAGGGAATCTCCAGCCCGCCCTTGACCGCGGTGACGGTCACGGTGCCGTAAGGCAGCTCCTTTGCAACCGCATCCTTGTCGACGGCTTCCGGATTTGGCACCGCGATCGTGACGTCGACGAACATGTCGTTCGCGGTCTTGCCGATCATCCGGAAGAATCCGAGGCTGGAATGCCTGATGGCATCCGACACCGCCCGCTTCGCCGCCTTGGTGGCGTCCCTGCCGTGGACGTCGACACCCATGCCCATCTCGGTGATACAGCGAACGCGAGTCATTTCATATTCCTGTCATTGGTTCGGTGATTGGGAGTTTCGGTGATTGAGCCGCTCCGTACAAGATCTCTCGTGTCCCGGCTCTGCAGCGCACCGCCAAGAGGCGCTGCGCTGCGTCCGGGACACGACCTCCATCGATCACGCCTTCGCCTTCTCATGCGCCCGCAGTTCGTCGACCAGCACCCGCACATTCTCCGAATAGTCGATCGGGATCGAAACGAGATGCACGCCGCCTTCCTTGAAAGCGGCGTCAAGCGTCGGACCAAAGCTGTCGATGCTCTCGATCCGGTGGCCCTTCGCACCATAGGCCTTCGCGTACTGGACAAAGTCCGGATTCCCAAAGGTCATGCCGTAGTCGGCGAAATGATCGACGGCCTGCTTCCACCGGATCATGCCGTAGGCGTTGTCCTCAAGCACCAGCACGACGAGGTTGAGCTTGAGGCGGACGGCGGTTTCCATTTCCTGGCTGTTCATCATGAAGCCGCCGTCGCCGGCGACCGCGAGCACGCGGCGGTCGGGATGGAGCATCGCGGCCATCATCGCCGACGGCAGGCCGGCGCCCATGGTCGCCAGCGCATTGTCGAGCAGCAGCGTGTTGGCGACGCGAGTGCGGTAGTTGCGTGCGAACCAGATCTTGTACATGCCGTTGTCGAGCGCAACGATGCCGTTCTCGGGGATCACCTGGCGGACGTCGTGCACGATGCGCTGCGGCGTCGGCGGCCAGCGCGCCTCGGTGGCGCGGTCTGCGATGTGCCTGAGGATTTCTTCGCGTAGCGGCAGCAGCGCCGCGGCCTGCGGCAACTTGCCTTCGAGCCGATCGGCGAGCAGCTCCAGGCTCGGGCCGACATCGCCGACCACCTCGGCATCGGGAAAATAAACCTGTTCGACGCTGGCTGACGTATAGCTGACGTGAATGACCTTCGGCCCCGACGAGCCCATGATGAAGGGCGGCTTCTCGATCGAGTCGTGGCCGATCGCGACGATCAGGTCGGCGGCTTCAATTGCGTCGTGGACATAGTCGCGCTCGGACAGCGCTGCGGTGCCCATATAAAGATTGGTGCCGCCGGGTACGGTGCCCTTGCCCATCTGCGTCGTGAAGAACGGAATGCCGGTCCGCCGCACGAAGCTGGCGATGCCATGCGTCGACCGCGGCCGGCTGGTCGCCGCGCCCATCATCACCAATGGATGTTTTGCGGCCAGGATCATCTCGGCGGCGCGGTCGAGCGCGGCTCGATGGGCGACCGGAATTTCGATCGGATGAACCGGGATCACGGGAACGGGCGGCACTTCGTCACCGGCAATGTCCTCGGGCAATTCGAGATGCACCGGTCCCGGCCGCTCCTCCATTGCCACACGAAACGCGTCGCGCACCACGGTCGGGATGCTGGAGGCGCTGACGATCTGCCGCGACAGCTTCGTCAAGGGCTTCATGGTCGCGACCACGTCGACGATCTGGAAGCGCGCCTGCCGGCTGCTCATGATCGGCTTCTGGCCGGTGATCAGGATCATCGGCATCGCGCCGAGATGCGCATAGGCGGCACCCGTCGACAGGTTGAGAGCACCCGGGCCGAGCGTCGACAGGCACACGCCGGGCTTGCCGGTCAGCCGCCCATGCGTGGCCGCCATGAACGCGGCGGCCTGCTCGTGGCGGGTCAGGACCAGCTCGATCCTGGAGGTGCGGAGCGATTCGACCAGATCGAGATTCTCCTCGCCCGGGACGCCGAAGATGCGATCGACGCCTTCGTTCTCGAGCGCCGCGACAAACAGGTCCGATCCCTTCACCTTGTGGTCCTGTCCGTTCATGTCGCCTCCGCTTCCGTTCGCTTACGTGTTCCAAAGCAGCCGGCGCATGGTAGCGGCCTGCAGCTCCGGCACAACTCACAATGAGCGGCACACGGCATCGACGTCGACATCGCCATGCGACCCAAGCAAACAGTCGAGCGTCCCGCCACGAGGTCACTGGCGCGAACGTTGCATGCCCCACGCAACCTGCTATCGCTCGCGTCATGACACCCAAGACCTTCGAAACCCGCTGCCTGCGCCTGCCCGCCGTAACCAAGGTGGTGCAGTGGGAAGGCACGTCCGTGTTCAAGGTCGGCGGCAAGATGTTCGCGCTGGGCGGCGGCTTTGCAGCGCGTTCCGGCGGCTACATGTTCAAGGTCTCCGACATGGCCTATACCATGCTGATCGAGCACGGCCTCGCGCGACCGGCGCCGTATCTGGCGCGCGCCAAATGGGTGCAACTCGTCGGCAACGGCGCGCTGTCGGACGCTGAGCTGACGAGCTATCTCGCGCAGGCCCATGCGCTGATCGTGGCCAAGCTGACGCGAAAGGCGCGCAAGGTGCTGGGGCTCGACTGAGCGCAAGCATCGACCCGTCGCCTCACGCTATCTCCTAGGGCTCCAGCCTCCTCCTCCTCGGCGGTCACGGCCTCGCCGGCCCGCACGCTTCCAGCGTTCCTCCTCCGGATCAACGAACGTTCGATTGACCCGCACGATATATCTGACTAAAGTCAGACATCATGCTCGACCCCGTTTCCCGTGTACGCCGCTTCAATCGCGCCGTAACCTCTGCCGTCGGTGCGCTCGATACCTCGTTCCTCGGACGCGGCCGGCCGCTTGGGGCGGCGCGCGTGCTCAACGCGATCGGGCATGGGCGCTCGGACGTGGCAGAGATCCGCGACTATCTCGGTCTCGATTCCGGGCTGATGAGCCGGCTGCTCCGCAGCCTCGAGGACGAAGGGCTGGTCGAGACCACCACGCATCAGGACGATGCACGGCGGCGGATAGCAAAGCTCACGCGCGCGGGCCGGCGCGAGTTCGCGGCGTATGAGGCTCTGTCCAATGCGCAGGCCGAAGGCTTCCTCGCGCAACATTCGCAACGCGAGGCGCTCCTGGCGGCGATGGATCTGATCGCCGCCACCCTGACGCGCGAGCGAATTGCGCTCGAGGAGATGGACCCGCAAAGCGAGGAGGCCTGCTATTGCCTCGGCGAGTACTATGCCGAGCTTGGCCGGCGCTTCAAACAAGGCTTCGACGTCTCGCGCTCGCGCGATCCCGACGCCAAGGACATGCGCCGCCCGCGCGGCACGTTCATCGTCGCAATGTCCGACACGCTGCCGATCGGCTGCGTCGGGCTGAAGGGCACCGATCACGGCTATGCCGAGATCAAGCGGCTGTGGGTCGCTCCGGCCGCGCGCGGATTGCGGCTCGGCCGCCGCCTGATGGACGCGGCCGAGAATGCCGCGCGCGGGCTCGGAAACGCGCTGCTGCGGCTCGACACCAACAGCGCGCTGCCCGAGGCCGGCCGGCTCTATCGCACCACCGGCTGGCGCGAGATCCCGCGCTTCAACGACGACCCCTATCCGGATCTATTCTTCGAAAAACGGCTGTGACGCCGCGCGACCAATCTGCCGCCTGCTGCGTTGTGCTTCCAGCATGGGAGCTTCACGATGAGCAGCGCCGATCTCGCCGACCTCTACCGCAATTACATCGCCTGCCTGAACCGGCAGGACTGGCCGGCCCTTGGCCAGTTCGTGCATGACGCTGTCGTCCACAACAGCCGGCCTCTCGGCCTGCTCGGCTATCGCGCGATGCTGGAGCAGGATTTTCGCAACATTCCGGATCTGCACTTCGACATCGCGCTGCTGGTCTCCGAGCCGCCCAGGATTGCAGCGCGGCTGAAGTTCGACTGCTCGCCGGTCGGGACGTTCCTGGGGCTGGCGGTCAACGGGAAGCACGTGTCCTTCTGCGAGAACGTGTTCTACGAATTTCGCGATGAAAGGATTGCGCAGGTCTGGTCGGTGATCGACAAGGCCGCGATCGAGGCGCAGCTCTGAGGCTGCGCCTCGATCTCGAACTCACGCTGGCGCCGGTGCCGCCTCGCCTTGCGGCTTGGGGAAGGGCCGGAACGTCATCGCCATCAGGAAGGCGCCGAGGCCCATCGCCCAGGAGGCGATGTAGAGCCAGGCGTAGCTGGAGAACGCGTCGTAGATCAGGCCTCCTGCAAGCGGCCCGGTGGCCATGCCGAGGCTGCCGGCCATCGCCGTGCCGCCGATCACCGTGCCCATCATCTTGAGCGGAAAATTCTCGCGGATGAGAACGGCGTAGAGCGGCATGGTGCCGGCATAGATGAAGCCGAAGGCTGCTCCGACCACATAGAACGTCGTGAGTTGATTAGCGAAGACATAGGCGAGCGCACCGAAAGCCTGGAGCAGCAGGCCGGAGACCAGCACGCGCTTGGCGCCGAAGCGGTCACCGAGCAAGCCGAAGGCGATGCGGCCGCCGAGACCGGCAAAACCCTCGATGCTGTAGATCGTCACCGCCGCGACCAGCGGAATGCCGCAGCTCACCGCATAGCTGACCGTATGGATGATCGGTCCCGAATGGGTGGCGCAGCAGAAGAAGTTGGTGGCGAGCAGGATGATGAATTGCGGCGAGCGCAGCGCCTCACCCATCGACATCTCGGTTTGCGAAGCGCCCTCACCCTTTGGCGCAGCCGCCGCTTGCGCGAGCGCAGGCGGACGGCGCACCAGGAACGAGACCGGGATCATGATGGCGCCGACCACCAGTGCCACGATCTGCATCGAGGTGCGCCAGTCGTAGCCCGAGACCAGCCAGGCCGCGAACGGGGCCATCGTCATCGGCGCCATGCCCATGCCGGCCGAGACGAGCGACACTGCGAGACTGCGCTGGGTCTCGAACCAGCCAGTCACCGCCGCCATCATCGGTGCGAAGATCGCAGCGCACGCCGCGCCGGTCAAAAGGCCGAACACGATCTGGAACACGATCAGCGAGGTCGCGAGGCTGGCGGCGAACAGGCTCAGCGTCAGCACGATCGATCCGGTCAGCACCACTGGAAGCGGCCCGAACCGGTCGGACAGCGTGCCCCAGACCATGCTGGTGAAGGCCATGGCCAGAAAGCCGATCGTCATCGCCCCGGAAATGCCGGTCACCGACCAGCCGGTGTCCTTGGCGATCGGCTGCAGGAACACCGGCAGCGAAAACATGCCGCCGATGGCGACGCAGCCGAGCAGCCCGCCGGCGGCGACGATCACCCAGCGATAGGGGGATTGGGTCATCTTTGTCTCCCGAGATGATCTTGTCTGACTGGAAGACGAATGGGAACCGCACCGGCCGACAGCGTCGCCCACGTTTTTGAAGGGCCTCGCCAAACAAAAACTGCGAAAACAACCCCATGCACAGTAGATGGCCCCTGCCGGATCAATGACTTAGCTGGGAGCGAAATGAGCGGCCGGCGGCCCGCGAAGGCTCGCTGTTGTTTGACGCGTCGGGCAAAACATCACGGCCTCATCCCGCCAATCCAGCTCGCCTTCGCTTGTGTCACCGTCCGCGATCAAAGCTCATACGGCCGCTCTGCGGCGCCAGATGCTGACCGTGAGCCAGATTGCCGAGACCAGAAAGTAGAGTGCGCCGACCGCAGCATAGCCCGCGACGTTCGCGATCGACGGAGCCGCGGGCATCGTGGCCTGAAAGATGAAGAAACCGCCTGCGAGGGCCGACTGGCCACCGCTCAGCACCATGGCCCATTGTGCGCCAAAGAGCTTCCAGCGCCGCACGGCCGTGCCGAGCTGGAGCAACCCGGACAGGATCGCCCACGCCCCGAAGATCCCGAGCACCCAGTTCATGCTGACCTGCAAGGCCAGCACGACCGCGATGGTGGTCGCGAGGCTGACCAGCACGTTCAGGCCCTGCGTGCGGTTTTGGTTCAACCCGCCGCTGCAGAGCGCGTCGAGATAATTGGCTGCGGCGTCCCACGCCGGATACGCGACGAGCAGCGCTGCTGCGACGATCGCCGACGACGGCGCGATCGCAAAAGCCGCAATGACCCAGGCGACGGAAAACGCGGCCCGCAGGAAATAATACTGCTTCAGCCATTGCGCGTGCTCGACGATGTCCGAAGTTGTCTCACGGTCTCTCATGCCTTCTCCTTACCTACTAGTTGGTAGTTAACACCATGCAAGCCGACGCTGGACGGTTTTGCGCCCAGCGTTGCGCCTCGTTCTTCAGTGCCTGGTGGTCAGCCGGTCGAGCAGCGGCCGGGTAATGGTCCCGAACATCCTGGGATCGCCATAGGCGCGCGCCGACAGCATTGCGCCGTGAACGGTCGCCATGAATCCTTCAGCCTCGACCTTCGCAGTGCTGGAAAGATGCAGCCGCCCCTTCCGCTTGCCGCGCTCCAGCACCGATGTCAGCCACGACGCCAGGAAGCGGAAATGCGCGCGAACCTCCAGCGCCACCTCCTCGGGGAGGATGGGAAGCTCGCTGGCAAGCAGCGCGCAAACGCAGAAGGGAGCGGTCGCGTCAGTGATACACGCCTCCCAATAGGCGACATAGTTTTCGAGCTGGTCGCGCGGGTCCGGGATGTTGCGCTCGAGCGCCGCCAAACCCGCCTGCGCCTCCTCGCGATAGCGCGACACCAGGGTGCGGACCAGATCGACCTTGCTGGCGAAATGATGGTGGATGCTCGGCTTGCGAATGCCGACCACGTCGGCGATGTCGGCATAGCTGAAGCCGTTATAGCCGCCGGCAATGATCAGCGAGCGGGCGCAGGCCAGGATGTCGTCGGCGGTGGTGGAGACGTTGCTCATGCAGGTTAACTACCTTCCAGTTGGTAGGGCGTCAAGGAGGGATGCTTCAACGATGCGTGAGTGGTAGGAGCCTCTCATGACCATCCGCCCCATCGTCCGCTACCCCGACCGCCGGCTCGCACTGCCGGCCCGCCCCGTCACCGCGTTCGACGATGGCTTACGAGAGCTTGCGGCGGACTTGCTGGAGACGATGCGCGCCGCACCCGGGATCGGGATTACCGCGCCGCATATCGGCGTGCCCTTGCGCGTCGTCGTGCTCGAGCTCGACGGCAAGGACGGGCCCCTCACCTACGTCAATCCCGTCATTGAGTGGGCCTCCCCCGAGATGATCATGCACCGCGAGGGCAGCGTCTCGATGCCTGGGGTCAACGACGAGGTGCAGCGCCACGCGCGCGTGCGGATCAGCTACAATGATCTCAGCGGCAACACGCAAAGCGAGGAATCGGAGGGCTTGCGCGCCGTGTGTCACCAGCACGAGATCGACCAGCTCGACGGCATGTTCTGGATCCAGCGACTGTCGCGGCTGAAGCGGGAGCGGCTGGTGAAGAAGTACGAGAAGATGGGACGGAATGCGTAAGCTTTGCTTGCGGCGGGTCCGGGCGGTGCGATTGTTAGGGCACGGGCTGACCGCCGGTCGAAGAACCCGCCGCTGACCTCGCAAACGTCGCGGCCGATTGGGGCCCGGTAAATTGACAAAGGTCAATGCACGCGTGCCGGTCGGCGCGTAAGCACTTTCCATGGTTTGCCCGCGCAAGTAACAAGCCGACGCGTCGCCAGAGTGGCCAGACGCGGCGCGACGCGCCATCCGGACTGCCATGTTCGATCAACCGCAAAGTCGCGTGACATGACCACCCAGGCACTCGGATTCAGGCGTTCTCCGGTTGCATGGATCGGCGGCATCGCAGTTGCAATCGTCGCATGGTTGGCAATTTACCGACAACTCGAGGATTTTTCGCGAGCGGCTGTTGCGCGAATGCCGATCCCCCAGGACAGCGCGCTCGCCTCCTCGATCGAGTTCTTCCTCTACGACACACCCAAGGTGCTGATGCTGCTAGCCCTCGTGGTCTTTGCCATGGGGGTGGTGCGAACCTTCTTCTCGCCGGAGCACACGCGCGCGATGTTGGCGGGCAAGCGCGAAGGGTTGGGTAACATCGCAGCGGCCGGCCTCGGCGTCTTCACGCCCTTCTGTTCCTGCTCGGCGGTGCCGCTGTTCGTCGGTTTCGTCTCGGCAGGTGTTCCGCTGGGCGTGACCTTCTCCTTCCTCATTGCCGCTCCCATGATCAACGAGGTCGCACTCGGACTGCTGTTCGCACTCGTCGGGTGGCGCGTTGCCCTCACCTATCTGGCCTTCGGACTTGCCGTTGCCGTCGTTTCGGGCTGGGTCATAGGTCGCCTGCATCTCGAAGGCTGGTTGGAGGAATGGGTCCGCAATGTCCGCGCGGGAGATATCGATCTCCAGCCCGACCAGATGAGCTGGGTCGATCGGTTCGAGGCCGGCTGGAACGCCGTCAAGGAGATTGTCGGCAAAGTCTGGTACTGGATCATCGCCGGGATCGCAGCCGGGGCCTTCATCCACGGCTACGTACCTGCCGAGTTGCTGTCGCGGATCATGGGCGCCAACGCGTGGTGGTCCGTGCCGGCCGCAGTCGCCCTCGGCATCCCGATGTATTCGAATGCAGCAGGCATCATCCCGGTTGTCGAGGCCCTGCTTGGCAAAGGTATGGCGCTCGGAACCGTACTCGCCTTCATGATGTCGGTGATCGCCCTGTCGCTTCCTGAAATGATCATCCTGCGCAAGGTGCTGAGCCTAAAGTTGATCGCGGTCTTCGTCACCGTGGTCGCTTGCGGAATCCTTGCGGTCGGATTCCTTTTCAACGCCCTGTTTTCGTGAAAGGACACGTCGTGAGAGACATCAAGGTACTGGGCCCGGGCTGCGCCCGCTGCAAGACGACCGAGGAGATGGTCAAGGCCGAAGCGGCAAAGCTCGGCGTTGACGTGACCGTGGAGAAAATCACCGACTACGAGGCGATCGCCAAATTCGGAGTCATCTCGACGCCGGGCATCGTCATCGACGGCAAGGTCGTCCATGCCGGTGGCCTGCCAAAGACGGATGACCTTCAGCGCTGGCTCCAGGCGTGACGCCGGGAAACGCCGCTCGGAGGATTAGCGAACCGCAATCCACCGACTCGAACATAACGTACGCGTGCGAATGGTGGATTACGCCGGGGACCACCCGGCGCGCAGCCGTCGGCTCATTCACCGACGCATCTCGCCACTCCCTCACGCCCTCTTCCCGCCCCGTTTGGTGATCGGCGCGTTGCGGCGCTCGCGCTTGCCCCGCGCGATCTCGGTCGCCAGTGCGTCCAGCTTGGGCTCCCAGAAACTCCTGAACTGACCGATCCACGCATCCACCGCGCGAAGGCCCGCAACATCGACCGAATAGAGGCGCCTTTGCGCCTCCGCCCGAACGTTGGCAAAGCCGCACTCTCGCAACACCTTCAGATGCTGCGAGACCGCCGCCTGGGTGATGCCGAACTCGGCCCCGATGGCTTCGACGACCTCACCCGACGCCATCTCCCCGGGCGCGAGCAGCTCGAGGATGCGGCGGCGGACGGGATCGGCGAGGACCTCGAAGATTTGCATCAGCTTCCTGTGCCGGGATGAGCGATGTCGGGCGGCATCTCGCCGCGATAGAACGCGATGGTGCGGTCCGAGCGCTGTTTCGCCTCGTCGGGATCGACTCCACTTGCGACATGCGCCGCGCGCCAATATTCGCCGCTCGTCGTCATGAAGTCCTTGCCCTCGGGCGAGACCATCCACGCCTCCGCCGTCTCGTGGTCGACCGACGCCCCGGTCGCAAGATATCGCTCGAGTCCCGCAAGAGCGAGGTCCCAGCCGATCCCCACCGCACCCGGGCCGAATTCATTCCAATGATCCTCGATGATCGCGGTGTGTTCAAGCGTCAAACGCGCCTGACTTCGTTCCGCGCTCAGCTTGACGTCGATCCAGCTCACAGCGCCGCCGAACTCCCATGTCGCGGCGAAATGGCTCGGCGGCGTGCAGGCCGTGATGGTGCCGCCCGCATTGCCCTTGACCTGATACCTTCCGCCGAGCTGGAGCTCTCCCTCGACCGGCGCGAACCAGCGCGGAATGCGCTCTTTGCTCGTTACCGCGTCCCAGAGATCGTCGACACCAGTGTCGTAGAGCCGCGTCAGCGTGACGACACTCGCCGGCTTTCCATCCTTGTCGAAATTGCGCACCGAACGCGCAACAAGCCCCAAGACTTTGGCGACGTCGATTTCCATTACGCTTCTCCCTGGCGTTTCGCGGGTGAATATCGGCCGCCACGAATATAAGTCAATACTTATATTAATCCGTCTCGCTGCGTCAAACCGCCTCGCAGCCGGCGTGAACAAAACAGCCGTTTCGGCGTCTATCGGTGTCCCACCCCGCCAAGCCTGGCATAAGACGGAAGAACCTCATGAAAGTTCGCAAATTCGCCATCTCCGATGCTTCGCTCGAACGCTCGCCGGGACAGGACGCCGATATCTTCGTCAGCAATATGGTCGACCAACGACACGGCGGACCGATCACGATCGGCTACGGGCGCTACGCACCGAACCAGACTCTGGACGAAACGATGAAGGTCGACGATGTCATGTTCGTCATCGAGGGGAAGCTCTCGGTCACGAGCGGCGGCAGCACCGTCACCGCGGGGCCCGGCGAGATCGTCTACATGCCGAAGGGTGAGACGGTCACGATCCGCTCACACGAGCAAGGCGCCCTCACCGGCTACGTCACCTATCCACATTGGCAGGAGGCGCATGACGGCGCCGGTTAGCCGCTGACGGCCAGACCTGCTGGATTGATCATGCGGTCTGGCGTGAATGAACGAGACAATGGTTGATTTCCGCTGTCGTCGCCCGGCTTGCCGTCTTCGCTCAAGCTACGCCGGCCCGACACCGAGAGCCCGGCGAAGCCTTGGCGTAGCCGGGACCGGGCGACCCAGTACGCCGCGGCACCTCGGCTCAATCACAACCGTCTCTGGAATACTGGATCGCCCGATCGAGTCGGGCGATGACAGCGAATGTGAGGCGCGAACGTACGACGTCCTACCCGCCCGCCATCAGCGCCTTCGCCAACGCCATGTAGGCCGGCAGCGTCACGGGATCGTTGGCGGCGTTGCCCGCCATGGGATGCGATGCATAACGCGCGATCACCATTTCAGCCTTGGGATCGATGTAGATGCCCTGGCCGTGGACGCCACGCGCCATGTAGGCACCGTGTTCGTTGTGCGTCACCCACCATTGATTGCGGTAGGACGCGCCCGGCAGCGTGGTGTAGCCGGCCGGCTTGAATTTTTCGGGATCGCCGCCGCGCGCGATGTCCTCGACCACTTGTGATGGCACGATCTGGCGGCCGTTGAAGCAGCCGTGATTGCGCATGGTCTCGCCGAAGCGGGCCAGATCGCGCAGTGTCGTGGAGAGCCCGCCGCCGCCGCTCTCGGTGCCGATGCGGTCGACGTGATAGTGCGCATCCTCCTCCGCACCCATCGGCTGCCAGATGCGCTCGGACAGCAGGTCGGACAAGGTCATGCCGCTGGCGCGGCGGCAGATCCACGCGAGCACGTCGGTGTTGACGGTCTTGTAGGCAAAGGCCTTGCCGTGCTCGCCCTGCTTTGTCTGCGCCATCAGAAAATCGAAGATGGTGGTCGCGCCGTCGTAGTCCGGCGGGATCGGCGCCATGCCGTTCGCCCGCCGCAGGCCCCAGACATCAGAATTCTTGTCGGTATAGACTTCGGTGTAGAGAAGCCCCGTGGTCATATCCATGACCTCGTGCACGCGCGCGTCCCCGAACGCGCTCGTCTTCAGCTCGGGTACGTAGTCGGTGACCGGCGCCTGCGGATCGATCCTGCCTTCGGCGACCAGCATGCCTGCGAGCACGCCGGTGAACGATTTCGTCACGGACATCGCGATATGCGGCTTGTGCGGCTTCAACGCACCAAAATAGCGCTCGTAGATCAGCTTGCCCCGATGCAGCACCGCGATGCCGTCGGTGTAGGTCTCCTCCAGCATCTTTTCAAAGGTCATGGGCCGGCCATCCATCGTGGTCGAGGCGACCGCGCCGATGTCATGCTCCGCGCGCGGCAGCACCGACGTCGGCCCCGCCCCGCGCCAGACGTTCACCGTCGGCACGAGCTGGCGGATGTTGGACCACGCCCAGCGCAGCTCGGGGAAGCTGCGGAACGAGCCGTCCTGGAAGGTGATGGTGCGGTCGGACGATGGGGGAAAACCGCGCATCCAGCCGAGGGAGTTGGGGTCGGTGGAGGTGGCGAGCTGTTGGCTGGGCGCGATCGCTGTGGACATGCAAGGTAGCTCCGGAGAGGACGACGCGGATGTCGTATCACGGCGGAACGTGACGGACATCCGACGTTTGCGCCGGGTCCCTGCGCGCCGATCAGGACGGCGCAGCGCAAATCCGTTTCACCACCGCGCTGTCGCACTCCCGAGCACGGTCCGTCCCTGCGTGAAGGAGCAGGTCCCGGCGTTGCAGATCGGCACGCGTTCATCCGACAGGTTCCGCGCATTCACGGCGAGCCGCATGCCGCGATAGTCGTAATGCGCCCCCGCATCGAACGCCATGATGGCGGGATTTCTGATCGTGTTGACCTCGTCCGCCCAGGTCTGCCCGATCCAGCGCGCACCGGCACCGATGCCAAAGCCTGCAAGCGGGCCGGTCTGCCAGGTGTAGTCGAGGAAAATCGCGGCCTGCTGCAACGGCACGCCGATCGGCACCTTGCCGAGATCGAGGCCATTGCTGCGCGTGACGGTCGCATCGGTGTAGCTGTAGGACGCGATGCCCTTGAGTCCCTCGGCCAACGACAGCACGGCTTCGAGCTCCGCGCCGCGCGATCGGACTTGGCCGGTCTGCACCGAGAAGGTGGGAAAGGCCGGATCGATGGTCAGCACGTTGTCCTTGGTCAGGTTGAACCAGGTCGCCGTGAAGTAGCTATTCCAGCCGAGAGGTTGATATTTGATGCCGGCTTCGAAAGATTCACCCGTTGTCGGCGCGAACGGCGTGCTGCCGCGCTGTGGGGCCGTCGTGCCGGTCAGCGGCAGAAACGACGTCGCATAGTTCACATAAGGAGCAAGGCCGGACTCGAACAGATACAACAATCCGGCGCGGCCGGTGAACTTGCCGGGCGCGCTATCGCTCGTCACGCCCGTAAGGTCGTTGCGGTTCGACAGCGCGGCAAAGTCCTGCCGGCCGCCGATGGTCAGCCGCCAGCCACCCCAGGCCATCTGATCCTGTGCGTAGAGCCCGACCTGGCCGAGCGTTTGGCTGTTGGCGCTCATCAGCCCCAGAGGGGTCGTCGGCGCCGAGTTGCCATAGGACGGATTGGTCAGATCGAGCGACGGCGCCAGGCCCGCATAATAGTCAAGCGTCGTGCCTTGCCGGAAATAGTCGACGCCTGCGAGCACCGTATGCTTGACCGGACCTGTGACCAGCTTGGCCTCGATCTGATTATCGACGTTGAACGTGTTCAGCCACTCCCGGAACGTCGCACCATAGCGGTTGAGCGTGCGCCCGTCGGGCGAGAGGCTGAGAGCATCGACCATGTTGCCCTCGAACGACACGTGCCCGATTCGGACATGCTGCCGGAAGGCCAGCGCCTCATTGATGCGATGGTCGAGCCTGTATCCGATCGAGGTTTGCCATTGCGTAAGCGCGTCGAATGCGGGGTCGCCGAGACGAATATTGGTGACCACGCCCGTCACCGGGTTGCGCAGATAATACGGCCACATCGAGGTCTTGCTGCGCTCATACTCGGCCAGCACGGTGAGTGTCGTATCCTCACCCAGCTTGGCGGTAAAGCTCGGGGCGAGAAACACGCGGTCATCCCAGGTCCCCGGGATTTGCGTGCCGCTGTCACGCACCAGGCCGGTGAAGCGGTAAAGCAGCTTGTCGTTGTCGAGCGTTGGCCCGCTGAAGTCGAACCTGCCCTGATAGCGATCGAAATTTCCGATATCGAGGCCGACCTCATTGAACCGCTTATCGAGCGGCATCTTGCTCACATAGTTCACCATGCCGCCGGCTTCGTTGGCGCCGTACAGCACCGATGACGGACCGCGCATCACCTCGATTCGCTCGGCTCCGTAGGGTTCGTTGCGAAAATAGGCGAACGAACCATTGCCCTGCCGCAAGCCGTCACGATAATTGCCATACACGTTGGCCGCAAATCCCCGGATCAGAAACTGATCATAACGGGGATCGAAACCGTAGGGCTGCGTCTGCACACCGGCCGTGTAGGCCAACGCCTCGCCGACCGTTCGCGCACCGGTGTCGCGGATCTGATCTTGCGTCACGACCGAGATGGACTGCGGCGTCTCGATCAACGCCGTGTTTGTCTTGGTGCCGGTGGCGCTGCGCGTCGCGACGAAGCCCTGCACGGGACCGATCGCGCTCTGCAGCGTCGGGGCCGATGCCGGAGCTCCCGCCGCAAGCTGTGCTGGCCGTGGTGGATTGGCGCGTTGGGGCGGTCGCCGCACGCTGCTTGCGGCTCCAGCTCGCGCGGCTTGCGCGCGGCGGGCCTGCGCCGGAGCTTCAACGGTCACTGGAGGTAGCTGAGCTTGAGCGTAACTCTTGCCGTCAAAGCCTGCATCCAACACAAACAAACTGCAGGTCGCGAGAAAACCACGCCTCACGGCATTCAAACCCAGCATTCCAATCCCCGGTTAGAGAACAAGCTCAGCTGCTGACTTATGGGCACACGGAGACGGGGAAGCGAAGTTGAATGGGTCTAAACAATGCTCTCTCGTCGCGACTGTGACATAGTTGCGACTCCGGTGCTGCAAGCGCAGCATGCGCCAAGTTGCACGTCGCGCCTGCTTCGGGAGAATTCACGGGCGCCACGCGGAATAATCCGTGACAGCCGATGCGACAACCTCATCCGGCTTCCGCGCCAACGCATCCATCTGCGTCAGACAATCAGGTCGGCGGCAATTCACCGAAAAGATCGAGCACGGGTACGCCGAGCGGCTCGAAGTGCCTGACGTTGCGGGACGGGATCGTCAGCGTATGCTGGCGCGCTGTGGCAGCAATGATGATATCGGCAAACCCCGGCGCATGCCCCTGCCCGCGAGCCCGATCCGATAACTCTTCCGCAAGCGGCGCAGCCGCAGTGTCGAACGGATCACCTTTGATCATCGGCAGATAGGGGTCGGACGGCCCCAGTCGCCTAACCAGCCCTCGAGACCGCACGTTAGACAGGCAGCTAGAATCAACGCGCCGCGCCGCAGAACCATCGTCCAAACATTCGGCTAGCGAACAGAAGGTAGCGCCTGACGGTCAAGCTGGGACCGCCTTCCACAACCCAAACAGAGCAGGCAAAAATAGCCACCGAAAGCCGCGACGTCGGACGTATCATACGCCGCTTGTCAACTTATAGCCGAGAGATGGGTGGCCTGCCGATCCTGCGCGCCACCCAATCCTCATCCCGCCTTCAGCAGCCATCGAATCGGCAGCGCAATCACGAAGAGCGTGGCCACACCTGCGGCCCACAGCGCAACGAACCATAGCCACTGCCGCCAGGCGCGAGACACCCGCGGCATCAGTGATAGCCCTCGCCGTGCCGCACCTTGCCGCGAAACAGCCAATAGACGTATCCGGTATAGACGAGGATTACCGGCACCAGCACCGCCGCGCCGACGAGCAGGAACAACTGGCTGCTGGGATGCGTGGCTGCCTGCCAGATCGTGATCGAGGGCGGCACGATCATCGGCCACATGCTGATGCCCAGCCCGGCATAGGAAAGCAGGAAAAAGCCGAGCGCGCACAGGAACGGCATCCCATCCTCGCCCTTTGCGAGCGCGCGATGAAAGCGCCATGCCAGCAGGACCAGAAGGATCGGCACCGGCGCTGCGTAAAGCATGTTCGGCAGCGTCAGCCAGCGCTCGCGAAACGCCGCGCTTTGGACGACCATCATCAGTGATATGAGGGCGATGAAGCTGAGTGTCGCAAACCCGAGAACGCGTGCGTAGTTGCGGCAGCGTGACTGAAGCGCTCCTTCGGTCTTCCATATCAGCCAGCATGCGCCGAGCAGGCCGTAGCCGACGACGAGGGCAACACCGGTCAGAATCGAGAACGGTGTCAGCCAGTCCCACCAGCCGCCGGCGTAAGCACGCCCCTCCACGCGGATGCCCTGCACGATGGCGCCAAGGCAAACGCCCTGGAGGAACGCCGCGGCAAAGCTGCCCCAGGAAAAGGCGCGGTCCCACCATACTTCACCGGCGGATGTGCGGGCCCGAAACCGCATTTCGAAGGCCACCCCGCGAAACACCAATGCGAGCAGCATCAGAATGAGCGGCATGTAGAGTGCGGGAAAGATGGTCGCATAGGCCAGCGGAAACACGGCGAACAATCCGCCGCCGCCCAGGACGAGCCAGGTTTCGTTGCCATCCCAGACCGGTGCCACTGAGTTGACCATGACATCGCGGTCGGCTCTCGCCGCCTCGGCCGGGAACAGGATGCCCACGCCGAGGTCGAAGCCGTCCATCACCACGTAGAGCAACACGGCCGTGGCAATCAGCAGCGCCCAAATCAGTGTGAGGTCGATGCTCATGGACTGATCCCCGCCTGCCTCGGTTCTGCTCCGTGCGTCCCACGACTAACCAGGCCTGGCGCCGGCGTGATGCCCGCCGTACGCACCGGCTGGCCTTGAGGCGGTCCGTGCTCGCCGGCTTCAGGCGTCTGGCGGAAGAGGTGAAACAGATATGCGATACCCGCGCCGAACACGACGAAGTACACGACGACGAATGCGGCGAGTGATGCAGCGACGGCCGGCGCGGCAATCGGCGCGACGCTGTCCGCGGTCCTCAGCAATCCATAGACGGTGAAAGGCTGTCGCCCGGCCTCTGTCACCGTCCATCCAGCGGTCACCGCAATCAGCCCGGACGGCCCCATGGCCACGGCGAAGCGGTGTAGCCATGGCGTGTCGTAGAGCCTGTTGCGCCGGCGCAGCCAAAGCGAGGCGACGCCCAGCGCGATCATCAGAAGACCCAAGCCGACCATGATGCGGAATGCCCAGAAGACCAGTGGAATGTTGGTCGGCCATGTGTCCTTCGGGAAAGCCTTGAGCCCCTTGACCTCTCCATCGAGGCTGTGCGTCAGGTAAAGGCTCGCGAAGCCGGGGATGGCGATTTGGCCGCGGGTCACCCCGGCTCCGGCATCCGGCATGCCGAACAGGATGGAAGGCGCGCGGCGCTCGGTCTCGAAGTGGCCTTCCATGGCGGCAACCTTGGTGGGCTGGTGGTGATACGAATTCACGCCATGAAGATCGCCGATAAAAAGCTGCATCGGGGCCACGATTGCGGCCATCCACATCGCCATCGAAAACATGATGCGTGCGCGTTCGTTCATCCTGTCCCGCAGAAGGTGCCAGGCGCCCACGGCCCCCACGATCATCGCGGTCGTCAGGTAAGCCGCCGTTACCGTGTGAGCGAAGCGATAGGGGAACGAGGGATTGAAGATGATCGCGAACCAGCTCTCCGGAATGAACTGGCCGTCCGGTCCCATTGCATGCCCGGTCGGCGTTTGCATCCAGGAATTGGCGGCGAGAATCCAGAACGCCGAGAGCAAGGTGCCGCCCGCGACGAAGCAGGTCGCGACGAAATGCAGGCGCGGACCGACGCGGCCAAGGCCAAAGAGCATCACCCCGAGGAAGCCGGCCTCGAGAAAGAATGCCGTCAGCACTTCGTAGCCAAGGAGCGGTCCGAGCACCGGCGATGTCTTGTCGGCGAACACCGACCAGTTCGTGCCGAACTGGTAGGACATGACGATCCCCGACACCACGCCCATGGCGAAGGCGACAGCGAAAATCTTGAGCCAATAGCGATAGGTATCGAGATAGGCGGCGCGGCCCGTCCACAGCCACAGACCTTCGAGCACGGCAAGATAGCTCGCCAGTCCGATGGTGAAGGCCGGAAACAGGAAGTGCCAGACCACCGTGAAGGCAAACTGGAAGCGCGCAAGATCCAATGCGCTGGGCAGTAAGTCGGACATAGCTCCGCCCCCGTCATCAAGTGCGGCCCGCAGCTAACGCTTTCAACTTAAGCGGGTTCCAGCTGCCTCGATCATCCGGATCCAGGGTGTAACCATTCTGCGCGCACTGTCCTTGGAGGGTATCGTCGGCAGACCATGGTCTCAAGAGGCCCGAATGTCCTACCCCCCCCTGCAGCCGGCGAGCTGCGATTGAGTTCGACGCGCAGCTGCGCGCTCGCGGGGGCGAAGCGCCGCTGCCGAGCATCGTTCGATCCTAAGCCGACGCCGGTCTCTGCACGTTTGGCGGTGGCGCCGCATCATCGGCGTCTGGATCCCGGCCCTGACTCCTGTCGAGTTGTCGCATGACCGGCGTGACAGTCAGTCCGTGAAGCAGAATCGACAACAGCGCCACGAGGCCAACGATAGCCCACATCCGCTCACCGTCGGCCATCTCCATATGGTTGAGCCCATAGGCCAGATAGTAGAACGAGCCAACACCTCGGATTCCGAAAAAGGCCAGCGTCATCTTCTCCGAAAAGCGGGCCTTGAACCCGGCCAGCGCAATTAAGCCGCCGATCGGCCGGATGATGAGCAGCATCGCCGCCGCCGCCGCCACGTCCACCAGCTGTAGCGGGCGCAGCAAACCGCTGACCAGTGCCCCGCCGAACAGCAGCAGCAGGACCATCATGGCTAGCCGCTCGACCTGCTCGGTGATGTCGTGCATTTGTCGGTTGAATTCGTGATCGCGGTGCGATCGGCGTAGCGTCAGTGCGGTGACGAAAACGGCAAGGAAGCCGTAGCAGTGGATCAGTTCGGTCACACCGTAGGAAACGAACGTGGCCGCGATCGCGATGAGACCGTCTCCCGTCTTCGACAGCTTCGTGTCGCTGGTAACGTGGAAGGTGAGCCAGCCGAACAGCCGACCAATGAGCCAGCCGCCGATGAGGCCGGCGCCAATCTCCCACAGCACATTGTGGAGCAGCCACTGCCCGGCCCAGGGTTCCCCCGTTGCCGTCGCCAAACTGAGGGCGATCGCAAGATTCACGAACGGGAAGGCGAAGCCGTCGTTCAAGCCTGCCTCGGATGTCAGCCCGAAGCGAACCTCATCCTCTTCCCCGGTCTTCGGAGGCCCGACCTGAACGTCGGATGCGAGCACCGGATCGGTCGGCGCCAGGCTTGCCCCCAACAGCAGTGCTGCGATCCAGGACAGGCCCAGCAACCACCCTCCCATTGCCGTGATTGCGAGGATTCCAATCGGCATTGTGATCGCCAGCAATCGCCAGGTGACGCCCCACTTCCGCCAACTGAACGGGCGATCGAGCTTCAAGCCGGCCCCCATCAGCGCAATGATCACAACGAACTCGGTGAAACGCTCGGTGAAGTCGGGGTAATCGAGCGGCAGCGGCCGAAACGTGACTGCCGGCAGCGAGAAGATCGCAGCTCCGATCCCGATGCAGACGATCGGCAGAGACAGGGGCAGCCGCTTTAGGACGAGTGGTAGCCAGGCGACCAGCGCGATCAGCAGGCCCGCTCCCGTCAGGATCAGAATGTATGGCTCTGGGGCTAAGGAGGAGACTTGCACCGTCCTTCAACGCCGCAGAGCTCTGAACAGTTCACACGGGGATTGGGATTCTGTGGCCCGTCGAGCCCTATCGAGCATTTTCGGCGAGCCGGCGCAGCAGCTGCGTGGTCTGGAAAAGCCGCCCGATAAGTCACGGCTTCAGGATGCGGACCATCCTCGATCGACTGCTCAGCTCGACGCGGCAGCCACCTTGCTCCGGAGGATCGTTTTCATCGCTTTGCCCTTGGCGAGTTCGTCGACCAGTTTGTCGAGATACCGGATTTCGCGCATGATCGGTTCTTCGATATTTTCGACGCGGACGCCGCAGATCGTGCCCGTGATGAGCGAACGCGAGGCATTCATGCGAGGGGCCTGAGCGAAGAAATCCTCAAAGGAGGTTTTCTTGGCGAGTTCCTTGTCCAGTGTCTTCCGCGTATGGCCGGTCAGCCAGCAGATGATCTCATCGACCTCCGCCTTCGTGCGCCCCTTCTTCTCTGCCTTCGCGACGTAGTGCGGATAGACGCTCGCAAAACTCATCATGTAAATTTTGTGCGCCATGCGTCCTCGAAGGGCTTTTCCCTACTCCCACTCAATCGTCCCAGGCGGCTTGCTCGTAACGTCATACACCACCCGGTTCACGCCCTTCACCTCGTTGATGATGCGCGTGGCGGTCTCTCCTAAGAACTTCATGTCGAACTGGTAGAAATCGGCGGTCATGCCGTCGGTCGAGGTGACGGCGCGCAGGCCGACCACATAATCATACGTGCGGCCGTCGCCCATGACACCGACCGTCTTCACCGGGAGCAGCACGGCAAAGGCCTGCCAGATCTCGTCGTAGAGGCCGTGCTTGCGGATCTGGTCGATGTAGACGGCATCGGCCTTGCGCAGGATGTCGAGCTTGTCGCGGGTGATATCGCCAGGGCAGCGGATGGCGAGGCCCGGGCCGGGGAACGGGTGGCGGCCGACGAAGATTTCGGGAAGGCCGAGCTCGCGCCCCAGCTTGCGCACCTCGTCCTTGAACAGCTCGCGCAGCGGCTCGACGAGCTTCATGTTCATGCGTTCAGGCAGGCCGCCGACATTGTGGTGCGACTTGATCGTGACGGAAGGTCCGCCGGTAAAGGAGACGCTCTCGATCACGTCAGGATAGAGCGTACCCTGCGCGAGGAAATCGGCGCCGCCTATCTTCTTGGCTTCCGCTTCGAACACCTCGATGAAGAGGCGACCGATGGTCTTGCGCTTGGTTTCGGGATCGGTGATGCCTTCGAGCTCGCCCAAGAACTGCTTCGAGGCGTCCACGTGCACGAGCGGGATGTTGTAGTGGTGGCGGAACAGGTCGACGACCTGCTCGGCCTCGTTGAGCCGCATCAGGCCATGATCGACGAACACGCATGTGAGCTGGTCGCCGATGGCTTCGTGGATCAGCACGGCTGCGACGGCGGAATCGACGCCGCCGGAGAGGCCGCAGATCACCCTGCCCTTGCCGACCTGCGCGCGGATCTTTGCGATCTCCTCCTCGCGGAAGGCGCGCATGGTCCAGTCGCCGGACAGGCCTGCGATCTTGCGCACGAAATTGCGGATGAGCTGGGCGCCGTCGGGCGTGTGCACCACTTCGGGGTGGAACATCAGGCCGTAATATTTGCGTGTCTCGTCCTGGATGATCGCGAACGGCGCGTTCGGCGAGGTGCCGGCGACGGAGAAGCCCGGCGGCATCTTCGTAATGCGGTCGCCATGGCTCATCCAGACCTGGTTCTTGCTGCCTGACGACCAGACGTCCGCGAACAGCTGGCTCTCGGCCTTGACCTCGACATCGGCGCGGCCGAACTCGCGGTGATGGCCGCCCTCGACGGTGCCGCCGAGTTGGGCCGCCATGGTCATCTGGCCGTAGCAGATGCCCATCACGGGCACGCCGGAATCGAAGATGGCTTGCGGCGCGCGGGGCGAACCGGCCTCGTGCACCGATTCAGGGCCGCCGGAGAGGATCACCGCTTTCGGCTTCATCTCGTTGAAGGCGGCTTCGGCCTTGTTGAACGGGACGATCTCGCAATAGACGCCGTCCTCGCGCACGCGACGCGCGATCAGCTGCGTCACCTGGCTGCCGAAGTCGACGATGAGAATCTTGTCGTGCGCCGAGGCCACCGAGGGCGTCGACGCGGAGCGGTCGTTCTGTGCTGCTGTCATGGCCAGCAAATACGCTGGCGCGGCCCGGCCCGCAACCGCGGTAGCTGCGCGCCCACATGCTTCTTTGAGCATGGACAAACGGATATAGGTAAGTAATATTGACCCATTATGCTCCGCTATCAAACAGGGGCGATCAGGGAGAACGCTTGTGCCACAGTACCACCAGCCATCGACGCTCGCCGCCCTCGGCCGGACCTGGATCGAGGCCTGGAATTCGCGCGACCTCGAGCGCGTGCTCACGCTCTATGACGAGGCGGCCGTGATGACCTCGGACCGCATCCCGGCGCTGGGGTTCGACGCCAGCGGAACGTTGTGCGGCAAGGACGCCTAGCGCGCCTATTGGGGCAAGGCGCTCGGGCTCGTGCCGGAACTGCACTTCTCGCTGATCGAATTGTTTGTGAGCCCCGACAGCGTCGTGGTGTTTTACGCGAATGAGCGCGGGAAGAAGATCTGCGAGTATCTGCGCGTCGATGCGGCCGGAAAGATCGTGCAGGGATCGGCGAACCATCTGGCGGAGTGACGATCACCGCTACTCGATTGTGACACTATGACGAAGGCCGGCGCCGCGCACCGCGCGCGGCCCTGCGACCATCCGCGCGCCTCGACTTAATGCGAGGCTTTTGATAATCTCTACCATTGATTGAATTTCGTTTTTCATCCCCGGGAGATTTTCATGAAGCTCGCATCCTTCAACGTTGAAAACCTTTTCATGCGCGCACGTGCGCTCAGCGGTCCCGGCTTCTCGGAGGAAGGCAGGACCATCCTGAAGGCGCAGGCCGACATCAACGCCATCCTCGGCAAGGACAAATACACTGCGAACGACAAGAAGAAGATCGTCGAGCTGCTGGGTGTGCTCGGCCTCAAGAAGTCGGACGAGAACAAATACGCGATCCTGCGCCAGAATCGCGGCCATCTCGTCAAGCGACCGCAAAGCGGACCGATCCAGGTCGTTGCAGACGGACGGGACGACTGGATCGGATGGGTCGATCTGACGGTGGAGCAGGTCAACGAAGAGGCAACACGCAACACTGCGCGGGTCATGAAGGAGATCGATGCGGACGTGCTCGGCGTGGTGGAAGCGGAAAGCCGGCCTGCCCTCGTCCGGTTCTGCAAGGACGTGATGCCCTCCGTCGAGGCAACGTCCTACGACCACATCATGCTGATCGACGGCAATGACGACCGCGGCATCGACGTCGGCCTCATGACCAGGAAGAAATTCGATATCGTCTCGATCGCGAGCCACGTCGATGACGAGGACGAGGACGGCCTCATCTTCAGCCGGGATTGCGCGCAATTCGAGATCCAGACGGCGGCGGGAAATTCGCTCATCGTCCTCGCCAATCACTTCAAGAGCAAGGGATTCGGCTCCCAGGCGACGTCGAACACCAAGCGCAAGCGTCAGGCCTCACGCACCGCGACCATCTATCGCCAGCTCCGCCAGAAGCATGATTTCATCGCGGTGATCGGCGACCTCAACGACACGCCGGACAGCGATCCGATGAGCCCGCTGTTTCATCAAACCGGGCTGAAGGACATCAGCGAGCTCGACGGGTTCGAGGATGGCGGCCGTCCCGGCACGTTCAAGAACGGCACCGCGTCGAACAAGATCGACTACATCCTGCTGTCACCGGCCCTGTTCGACAAGGCGACCGCCGGCGGCATCTTCCGCATGGGCGTCTGGGGCGGCAAGAACGGCGACTTGTTTCCTCATTTTCCGACAATCACCAGGGAAATCGAGGCCGCCTCCGACCATGCCGCAATCTGGGCCGAGCTCGACATCTAGCAGCACGTCCATCGGCGCCAGCTCCTTTTGGCCGGCGCTGACGGCTTGCGACTCTCGCGTTTGCAGCTATCAGGGAGACTGCACAACCGCACTGACCGGATTCTCCCGCATGAAACTCCCCGCCTCCCCCTTCACCGTCACAGACTGGAGCAAGGTCGAGGCGACCACGCACCCCGGCGAGAGCGGACAGGCGTTGTGGCGCACGCTCAATATCGGCGACCTCCGGGTGCGGATGGTGGAGTATTCGCCGGGCTACCTGGCCGACCATTGGTGCGATCGCGGCCACGTGCTCTTTGTGCTGAAGGGCGAGATCGACAGCGAGCTGCGTGACGGGCGCACATTCAAGCTCACGGCGGGCATGAGCTACCAGGTCTCGGATTTCGGCGACGCCGCGCACCGCTCCTCCACCGCGACCGGCGCCACGCTCTTCATCGTGGACTGACATGCACCCGACGGTGACTTTGCACCGCAAAATAGAAAAGTCGCGTGAGATCCCGGGCCACGGGTGGTGCCTTGAACTGGCCCCAAATTCTCGCTATATTGTGATCATCGATCTTGGCCGAACGACTGGGCCGCTTCGCTTCGTTGCTGACGGGCGCGCACGCTTCAGATGACTTCTCCAAACATCGACTGAACAGGGCTATGGGCGCAATGCTGCGTACCGGTCCACGTGCGTACTCTCTCTAACTAACTAAAGGAAATTCCCATGGCTATGGGCACCGTGAAGTGGTTCAACACCCAAAAGGGTTATGGTTTCATCCAGCCGGACGACGGCCAGAAGGACGTGTTCGTGCACATCAGCGCCGTCGAGCGCGCTGGCCTCTCCTCCCTCAACGAGGGCCAGAAGGTCTCGTTCGACATCGTCGCCGACCGCCGCAGCGGCAAGTCGTCGGCTGACAATCTCCGCGTCGGCTAACGCCCGCGCAGCGTTCTGACCACGGACGTACCGGCAGAACGTCAGAGCTCCAAGGCCCCGCGACCGGGATCCGGTCGCGGGGCTTTTGTTTTTTTGCCGTCATTCCGGCGTGCCCGCAAGGCGAACCCGCAATGACGGAGGTAAGCGGTTAGCGTCGTAGGGTTGGCAAAGGCGTGCTCTTTGCGCCGGCGACCACCACCTTTCAGCAATGGGCAAAATCGTGGGCACGCTTCGCTTTGCCGACCTACGAGACCTTCTTCAACACCGAGACGAAAAACCCGTCGGTTCCCGTGCGGCGCGGCGTCAACAGCCAGCCCTCGTCCGATCGGAGCGCCGCCTCCGCGAAAGCCTCCGCCTTGTCCCAGAGCACACTTGCGGTCTGCTCGGGCGGCGTCACCGAAAACTCGGGGTGGCGGCCGACGAATGCCCTCACCTGCTCGCCATTCTCTTCCGACAGCACCGAACAGGTGATGTAGGCGATGCGGCCGCCGGCCTTCACCAGTGGCATCGCGCGCTCCAGCACCTCAGCCTGGTCACGCAGGCGGATCTCCAGCGCGCCCGGCCGCATGCGCCATTTGGCGTCGGGATTGCGGCGCCATGTTCCGGTTCCCGTGCAGGGCGCATCGATCACGACGAGGTCGGCCGTGCTGCTTATATCGGCCAGCGGATCGGCGTCGCCCTTGGGCGTGCGGACATCGGCGTTGTGGACGCCGGCGCGCGACAGCCGTTCGTAGATCGGCGCGAGCTGGCGCTTGTCGCGATCGGTCGCGATCAGCCGGCCCTTGCCCTGCATCAGGGCGGCGAGCGCCAGCGTCTTGCCGCCCGCGCCGGCGCAGAGGTCGATCACCTGCTCGCCGGGCTTTGCCGCGGTGAATTGGGCCGCAAGCTGCGATCCCTCATCCTGGACCTCGATTCCACCCTTGATGAAAAGCTCCTCGGCCTGAATGCCGGGATTGCGCGCATCGGCCGAAAGCTCGATGCGCAGACCCGTTGCCGACCATGGCGTCGGTTTCGCATGAAGATGAGCAAGCGACGCCAGCGCCTTCTCGCGATTGGATTTTAGCGTGTTGACGCGCAGGTCCAGCGGCGCCCGGCTCGCCATCGCGGCCGCCTCGGCGGCGCGGTCCTCGCCGAACACTTTTGCAAGGTGGGGATCCAGCCATTCGGGATAGTCGCCGGCGATCGCTGGCGGCGCTTCCTCGAGGGAGCGATCGCTGAGCGCCGCCTGCTCGGCCTCGGTCAGCGGCGCCGGCGCAAAGCGGCTACCGTCGAACAAGGCGTCCATCGTCGCCCCGTCCATGTTGCGCTCGAGCCGGAGCATGCCGATCAGCCTGGCACGCGCGGTGTCGGAATCCATCAGGAACGCGCTCGAGGCGTAGCGGCGCAGCACGTCCCAGACCAGGCCGGCGATGGCGGCACGGTCACCGGAACCGGCAAAGCGGTGCGCGGTGCCCCACTCCTTCAGCGCCTTGGCCGCGGGCACGCGGTCCTTCTCGATGGTGTCGATGAGTTCGATGGCTGCGGACAGCCGGGCAGCGGGGGTCATTCTCAATCTTTCAGATCAAAATCGGCGGGCAAGCGCCTAGATCAGCAACAAGAGCTTCAGGGCGAAGTAGATCCACATCGCCAGCAGCACGAGCACGCCGGCGAGCCAGACCATGGAGCGCCGGCCGAGATCGTTGGAGGAGACGAAGACCCCGGCATGGGCAAAGCGCGTCACCACGAACACCCAGGACATCAGCACGATGAAGAGATCGGCGCGGCGCAGCGGCAAGGCCAGCGCGATCAGGACATAGAACAGCACCGGCAGCTCGAACTGGTTGCGGTAGCAATTGGCGATTTGTGTGGCGCCCTTGGGCCAGTTCGGCTCGCCCAGCGCAATGTCGCGGATCTTCGTCTCGCCTGCGACCAGCGTCTTGCGGCGTGCGAGCACCATGCCGATCAGAAGCGCGAAGGTGAGCCCGATCTGGACGAAGACCGGCAGCAAGACCATTTGAACGGACATCTGAGCTTTCCCATCCGGCGGAGGTCGCCGGACCGTCCATTAGCCGCCGCTCCTCGTCCTGACAATCAACCAGTTGAACCGGCCTTCCCGGTCTTACGACCAACCACCGATCATTAAAGCGATTTCGGCCCGTTTCGAGGGCCCCAAGGCGAGACGGCGCCATGACCATCCTGACCAGCCTTTGGACCGAATCCGCCGACGGCCGGATCGGCATCCTGATGTCGGCGCTATCAGGGATCGCGATGGCGCTCGCGGTCGCGCTGGCGATGACGGTCTATTTCCGCCTGAGCTACCGGACCTGGCGGGACGTTGCCAGACATGGCCTTGGCGTGCTCGCCGCGGTCGCCCTGTTCGCCTTTGCCGCCTACGACATGCGCCATGCTGCGCTGGCCTATCTCGGCCTCAACCCGTCCAAGCCCGCGATCGAGTTCGAGATCCGCATGCCCCGGGAGATGCTGACGGCCGCGACCGACACCCAGATCGAGTTGCACACCGATCGTAACCAGACGCTGGCCTTGGTCGACGGCGTGCGCGACCTCTCCGACGGCCGCACGATGCTGCGCGGCGCGGTTGCGCTCAACCACCGCACCGCGGACCGCGTGCTGGTCGTGAACGCGCCGGGCAAAGGCATTTTCGAGTTCCGTCTCCGACTGCCGGCCGAGCCGCATCGCTCCGAGCAGTTCGGCCCCTGGCACCTCGCCGACCGCATCGCCTCGCCGCTCGCCGGCCCCGTGGCGCCGCAGGACGCGTACACGATCCGCTACCGCGTGCTTTAAACTTTGTTCGTTGCGATCCATGCCGGCGCCGTCATCGTTCCGACGCGCGACAAGGGGTAGGATGATCGCATGTCCGAATTTCGCCTGACGCAGATTTCCGACACCCATCTCGGCCGCCGCTTCCCTGGCCTCGTCGCCAACTTCCATCGCGTTTGCGAGCACATCGACGCCGACAGGCCCGACCTCGTCGTCAACAGCGGCGACGTCGCCTTCGACGGGCCGACCAGCCGCGAGGATGTCGTCTTCGCAAAAGGCCTGCATGACGCACTGCCCGTCGCGTGCCGCTACCTCCCCGGCAATCACGACATCGGCGACAATCCGACCGCGATCGGGCCGGCGCCGAAGCCGCCGGTCAGCGAAGCGCACCGCCGGCAATTCTGCGACATCATCGGCGAAGACCATTGGTCGTTCGAGGCCGCAGGCTGGCGCTTCATCGGCCTCAACTCACTGGTGATGAATTCAGGGCTCGCCTTCGAGGCAGAACAGTTCGACTGGCTGGCATCCGAGATCGCGCAGACGAACGGCAAACCGGTCGCGCTGTTCCTGCACAAGCCGGTGTTTCTCAACCTGCCCGACGATCCCGAGCTGCCTGAGACCTCGATCCGCTACGTGCCGCAGCCGGCACGGGCGCGGTTGATCGAGATGTTTGAGCGCGTCGATCTGCGTCTCATCGCCAGCGGCCACGTGCACCAGCGGCGCGATTTCAGCTACCGCCACACCCGCCATGTCTGGGCGCCATCGGCCGGCTTCGTCATCAACGACCAGCGCCAGGATCGCATCGCGATCAAGGAGGTCGGCCTGGTCGAGTATCGCTTCCGGCCCGACAGTTTCGAGGTTCGCCACGTCAGGGCCGCAGGCCAGGTCGATGTCGACATCGAAGAGCTCCTCGCCCAGATGGGCGGCGAGCATTGAGGCGCGCCGATCGACTCAAGCGACGCTCTTGAGGTCCTGCTGGATCGCGGCGAGCAAGGATTGCAGCGCCGCGCTGTTCACCGGCTTGCCCGCCAGATCATTGGCAACCGGCCGCCTGGCAGGCTGGGCCGTCTTGAGCGGACGCTTCGGGAACGGCGGCGGGGGCGGTGCCGGCACTGCAGGTCGCGCAAATTCGCCGTCCTCCTCGGAGCGCACGAACTTGCCGTGAATGACGTCGTCATGGCGGCCCATGACGAACATCGCCACCCAATAGCCGGCAGCAAGCAGGATTACACAGAAAATACCAATCTCTAACATCGCAGCACCTGAAATATGCGCGATGATTCAATGCCTTCGTCGGCGCGTCAATGAACGGACGGTCACACACGCGGCTTTTGCCATGAGGTGTGACCATTTGGTGACTCTTTCTTAACTATCTGCACGCCGCATGTGGCCTCGGAGCCACGGGAGTCCCAGTCCTTGTCGTACTAGGCCTTGTCTTGCCCGACCCGGACCAGCTGCTTACCGAAATTGGCGCCCTTCAGCAGCCCCATGAAGGCGCCGGGCGCGCTCTCCAGGCCCTCGGTGACGAACTCCTTGTATTTGACCTTGCCGTCGCGGACCCAGGCCGACATGTCGCGCAGGAAGTCGCCATGGCGGGCTGCGAAGTCGGAGACGATGAAACCGCGAAAGGTCAGCCGCTTGGTCAGCGTCGCGCGCATCATGGATGCGGCCCATTTCGGCGGCTTGGCCTCGGTGTCGTTGTAGTGCGCGATCAGGCCGCAGACCGGCACGCGGGCGAACGGGTTGAGCAGCGGGAACACCGCCTCGAACACGGCGCCGCCGACATTCTCGAAATAGACGTCGATGCCCTTCGGGCAGGCGTCCTTCAGTTTCGCGGCGAGATCGGGATCGCGATGATCGATACAGGCGTCGAAGCCGAGCTCTTTCACCACGTAATCGCACTTGTCCTTGCCGCCGGCGATGCCGACCGCACGGGCGCCCTTGATCTTCGCGATCTGGCCGACGGCCGAGCCGACCGCGCCGGACGCACCGGCAACGACGACGGTCTCGCCGGCTTGCGGCTTGCCGATGTCGAGCAGGCCCGTGTAGGCGGTCATGCCGGGCATGCCGAGCACGCCGACCGAGGTCGAGATCGGACCGAGCTTGGGATCAACCTTGGCCAGGCCCTTGCCGTTGGAGATCGCATGCGTCTGCCAGCCGGAACGGATGCGCACGATGTCGCCTTTGGCGAAGTCGGGATTGTTGGACGCCGCGACCTCGCTGACCGCCTCGCCTTCCATCACCCCGCCGATCGGCACTGGAGCCGCGTAGGAGGGCCCTTCGCTCATGCGCCCGCGCATATAGGGATCGAGGGACAGCCAGATGGTGCGCAGCAGGACTTCGCCCTGGCCCGGTGTCGGGACTGCGAATTCCTCGATGCGGAAATCGGACGGTTTGGGTTCGCCGACGGGACGCGCGGCGAGAACGATGCGCTTGGCTTGGGACATGGCTTCCTCCGAATGTGTTTCGGCGTGAACGGAAGCGGAGGCAGCGAGGCGCGTCAATACAAAAGCGAAGGAGCGATTGGACGCAGCGGCTCGCACAGCTCGCGTGTCCCGGACGCGCTGCAACGTGAAACGTTGCTGCGCAGAGCCTGGAGCCAGATAGCAACAGGACAGATGCGGAGACGTGGGCCCCGGCTCTGCAGGGCATCACCGAAGAGGTGCTGCGCCGCGTCCGGGGCACGAGATCGGAGGTACTAGCTCGCGCCCGGGTAATTCGGGCTCTCGCGCGTAATCGTCACGTCGTGGACGTGGCTTTCGCGCAGGCCGGCGCCGGTGATGCGGACGAAATTCGCCTTCTCGTGCAGCTCCTTCATGTCCTTTGCGCCGACATAGCCCATCGCGGCACGGAGGCCACCGGCGAGCTGGTGCATGACGTTGCCGACCGGACCCTTGTAGGGCACCTGGCCCTCGATGCCTTCGGGCACGAGCTTGAGCGTGTCCTTGATGTCCTGCTGGAAGTAGCGGTCGGCCGAGCCGCGCGCCATCGCGCCGACCGAGCCCATGCCGCGATAGGCCTTGTAGGAACGGCCCTGCCACAGGAAGACTTCGCCGGGTGTCTCGTCGGTGCCGGCGAGCAGCGAGCCGACCATCGCGATGTCGGCACCGGCGGCGAGCGCTTTGGCGAGGTCGCCGGAGAACTTGATGCCGCCGTCGGCGATGACGGGGATATCGGCCTTCTTCGCGGCTTCCACCGCGTCCATGATCGCGGTGAGTTGCGGCACGCCGACGCCGGCGACGATGCGCGTGGTGCAGATCGAGCCCGGGCCGATGCCGACCTTGATGCAGTCCGCGCCCGCGTCGATCAGCGCCTGTGCGCCTTCGGTGGTGGCGACGTTGCCGGCAACGACCTGCACGGAATTGGAGAGACGCTTGATGCGGTTCACCGCATGCAGCACGTGCCGGGAATGGCCGTGCGCGGTGTCGACGACGACGAGATCGACGCCGGCGTCGATCAGCCGCTCGGTACGCTCGAAGCCGGTGTCGCCGACGGTGGTTGCGGCGGCGACGCGCAGGCGCCCCTGCGCATCCTTGCAGGCGAGCGGATGGGCGACCGCCTTCTCCATGTCCTTGACGGTGATCAGGCCGACGCAGCGATATTGCTCGTCGACCACGAGCAGCTTCTCGATGCGATGCTGATGCAGCATCCGCCGCGCCTCGTCCTGGCTGACGTTCTCGCGCACCGTGACGAGGCCTTCATGCGTCATCAGCTCGGAGACTTTTTGCCGACGGTCGGTGGCAAAGCGCACGTCGCGATTGGTGAGGATGCCGACCAGCTTGCCCGGAATGTTCTTGCCGGCGCCGGTGACGACGGGAATGCCGGAGATGCCGTGATCGCTCATCAGCTTGAGCGCATCGTCGAGCGACGCCTCGGGGCTGATGGTCAGCGGGTTCACCACCATGCCCGACTCGTAGCGCTTGACCTGCCGCACCTGGGCGGCCTGCCCTTCGGGATCGAAATTGCGGTGGATGACGCCGAGGCCGCCGGCCTGCGCCATGGCGATCGCCATGCGGGATTCGGTGACGGTGTCCATGGCAGAGGCCATGATCGGGATGTTGAGCGGAATGGCGCGGGTGACACGGGAGCGGATATCGACCTCGCCCGGCATGACGTCCGACAGGCCCGGCTTCAACAGCACGTCGTCGAACGTAAAGGCTTCGCGAATGCCTGGTTGTACCGTGGCCATGTGCCAACTCCTTCCGCGGCCCTGCCGCAAATAGCTATGGATGAGCGCCGCCCTCGGCGTACCTTGCGGCATCGCCGGAGAATCGGAGCCCATCGGTGGGGTTGACGCGGGTCGATAGCACGGCCGCGTGACGAATCAAAGCGAATCGAACCGCCGGCCAGCCATGCACAGGCTTTTTGAGTAAATTCGGCGTGGATAGCCGGGATGATGTCCCAACCCACAGTCATTCCGGGGCGCGACGAAGTCGCGAGCCCGGAATCCATCCCGCAGCCATCCCTGCGGCCCAATGGATTCCGGGCTCGCGCTTATGGGGCGTCCCCCGGAATGACGACAGAGGGTCACACCGTTGTTACGCAGGATTTAGGTGCTATGCGTTGATGCGCAATGGTCGCAGCCGAGCGGCGGTGTTAAGCCGCAATTCGCACCCTTCCTTCCGATTTTCATTACCAATCCGACATGGTCGATAAGCAACGCGTCATCCCGCTGATCGTGGCCACCGCGCTCTTCATGGAGAACATGGACTCCACGGTGATCGCCACTTCGCTGCCGGCGATCGCGGCCGACATCGGCACAAGTCCGCTGACGCTCAAGCTCGCAATCACGTCCTACCTGCTGTCGCTCGCGGTGTTCATCCCGGCGAGCGGCTGGACCGCCGACCGCTTCGGCGCGCGGATGGTGTTCGCGGTCGCGGTGGGCGTGTTCATGGTCGGCTCGGTCGGCTGCGCGCTCTCCACCTCGGTCACCGATTTCGTGTTCGCGCGCATCCTGCAAGGCATGGGCGGGGCGATGATGACGCCGGTCGGGCGCCTCGTGCTGCTGCGCTCGGTCGACAAGAGCGCCCTGGTCAATGCGATGGCGTGGGTCACAGTCCCTGCCCTAATCGGCCCCGTGATCGGCCCGCCGCTCGGCGGCTTCATCACCACCTACGCGTCCTGGCACTGGATCTTTCTGATCAACATCCCGATCGGGCTGCTCGGCATCTTCATGGCGCTGCGCTTCATCGATCCCATCAAGAGCGAGACGCAGGAGCCGTTCGATCTCTACGGCATGGTGCTCGCGGGGATCGGTCTTGCCGGCATCGCGTTCGGACTCTCCGTTGCCGGACTGAACCTTCTGCCGTGGAGCACGGTCGCCGCCCTGGTCGTGGGTGGCGCGATCTCCATGACACTCTATGTCCTGCACGCCCGGCGCACGGGCTCGCCGGTGCTCGATTTCTCGCTTCTGAAGCTGCCGACGCTGCGCGCGGCCGTGTTCGGCGGCTTCCTGTTCCGCCTCGGCATCGGCGCACTGCCCTTCCTGCTGCCGCTCTTGATGCAGATCGGCTTCGGCCTGTCGCCGTTCCATTCGGGCCTCGTCACCTTCGCCTCCTCGCTCGGTGCCATGGGCATGAAGACGCTGGCGGCGCGCATCATCCGTACCTTCGGCTTCCGCAATCTGATGACGGTGAACGCGCTCGTCAGCGCGTTCTTCCTCGGCGTCTGCGCGCTGTTCACGGTGACGACGCCGCTGCTCATCATCATGGTCATCCTGGTGGTCGGCGGCTTCTTCCGCTCGCTCGAGTTCACCGCGATCAACACGGTCGCCTACGCCGACGTCGAGACCGCGCAGATGAGCCGCGCCACCACGCTCGTCAGCGTCAACCAGCAACTGGCGGTCTCGGCCGGCGTCGCGGTCGGCGCGGCCTGCGTGGAAACGACGATGTGGTTCAGCCATGTCAGCGAGATCAACGCCACCGTGTTCGCGCCCGCCTTCATCGTGGTCGCGCTGACCTCGGCGGCGTCGAGCTGGTTCTTCTGGCAGATGCCCGCTGACGCCGGAAACGAGATCTCCGGCCGCAAGGCCGTGGAAATCGCGAGCCGCAAGGGCGCCGGCAAGGGTGCCGAGAAGGCGGCGGTCAAGGCGGCGAGCGAGGATACGCAGGACGTGCGGGATCAGCGGCTGGGGTAGCCTCTCTCCCCGTCATTGCGAGCGTAGCGAAGCAATCCAGGATCTTTCCGCGGAGGGATTCTGGATTGCTTCGTCGCTTCGCTCCTCGCAATGACGGAGGCTACTCCTGTGCCCCGCCCCGAAACCCCGTCGCCAGCACGTAGCGCTCCGAGGAATCCTGCCGGCTTGCCGCGGGCTTGACGTGGCGCACCGTGGCAAAATCGCGCTTGAGCTGGGCGAGCAGGTCGGCGTCGGCGCCGCTCTGGAAGGTCTTTGCCAGAAACGTGCCGCCGGGCTTGAGCACGTCGCAGGCAAAGGCCGCCGCGGTCTCGACGAGGCCGACGATGCGGAGCTGGTCGGTCTTGCGGTGGCCGGTGGTGTTGGCGGCCATGTCGGACATCACGATGTCGGCCCCGCCTCCCAGCATTGCGGTGAGCTTATCGGGCGCGTCATTGTCCATGAAATCGAGCTGGGCGAAATCGACGCCGGGAATCTCAGGCATCTCCAACAGATCGATCGCGACGACCTTGCCCTTGCCTTCCGTGGAGCCGACGCGCTTGGCGGCGATCTGGCTCCAGCCGCCGGGCGCCGCGCCGAGATCGACCACCGCCAAGCCGGGCTTGAGAAACCGGAACTTGTCGTCGATCTCGAGCAGCTTGAATGCCGCGCGGGAGCGGTATCCGGCCGCCTTGGCTTTGACGACATAGGGATCGTTGAGCTGCCGCTCCAGCCAGAGCTTCGACGACAATTTGCGCTTGCCGCCGGTCTTGACCTTGGTCTTGACTTGGACGTGCAAGCGGCCGGTGGTGTCCTTGGCCATCTCACCAGCTCCTGAGCGCGCCGTCCTCGCGCATCATCTCGACCAGCATGCCTTCGCGCAGGCCCCGGTCGGCGACGCGCAGGCGCGGCAGCGGAAAGGCGCGGCGGATGGCATCGAGGATGGCGCAGCCGGCGAGTACGAGATCGGCGCGCTCGACGCTGATGCAGTTGTTGCCGGCGCGCTCCTCATAGCTCATGCCGAGCAGCTTGTTGATGGTCGCGGTGATGTCGGAATCGTCCATCCAGATGCTGTCGATGCGGCGGCGGTCGTAGCGCGCGAGGTTGAGATGGATACCGGCGAGCGTCGTCACCGTGCCTGATGTGCCCAGCAGGTGCATGTCGGCGAGATCGCCGCCATGCTCTTCCGCGAACGGCGCGACATGGTTTGCGACCGCCTGCTCCATCGCAGCATAGATCTCCGGCGTCACGTCGCGGCCGCCGAACTGCTCGGCGAGCGTGACCACACCATAGGGAATCGACATCCAGGCCTTGATGCGCGGCTCCGGATTCTCCGCGTCGCGCTCGATCCGCACCAGCTCGGTCGAGCCGCCGCCGATGTCGAACAGGATCGCGCCGCGCCCCCTCGGGTCGACCAGCGGCGAGCAGCCGAGCACGGCGAGCGCGGCCTCGGTCTCGCGGTCGATCACCTCGAGCTCGATGCCGGTCTCGGCCGCGACACGGCTGCGGAAGCCCTCCGCATTCGAGGCCGCGCGGCAGGCCTCGGTTGCGATCAGCCGCAACCGGCGCGCTTTCCGCAAGTTGATCTTGTCGCGGCAGATGCTGAGCGCGGCGATGGCGCGCTCGATCGCGGCCTCGCTGATGCACCCGGTCGCCGAGACACCTTCCCCAAGCCGGATGATGCGCGAGAAGGAATCGACGACGCGAAAGCCGTCCTGGGTCGGACAGGCGATCAGCAGCCTGCAATTGTTGGTCCCGAGGTCCAGCGCCGCATAGATGCCGGTTCCCGGCGCCTGTGCGGGGACGGAAGGTTCGGTGGCCAACGCCACCGCCGCCATCGACCCCTCCAGCTCACCGTGCGGCCCATGTTGGCTTACATGGCCGTCGCGGAGCCGCGTGTGGTCATTCATGCAAACTGTCTTTCCGCGGCCGGTCGGGCCGGTCTGGAATTGCTTTTTCGCCTGAAACATTAGCAGCGCGGCGGGTATGCGCAACAACGCATCACATGGGACCATGCCCATTCGTGCGTTGTCGTGAACGGGGTGGTGGGTTATCTCAGGGGAGTCCGGTGCCCTGCTGCCGCGAAAATGCGCAAATGCCGGCTTTTCAGGTCAATTCCATGCAAGAACACACCAAATCGTCCACGCTTGAGAACGCTATTGCACTGCAAAAATACGGCGTCGGGCAGCCCGTCCGCCGCAAGGAGGACGACACGCTGGTGCGCGGCAAGGGCCGCTATACCGACGATTTCAACCTGCCCGGCCAAGCCTATGCCGTGGTCGTCCGTTCCACCCATGCCCATGGCATCATCCGCGGTATCGGCATTGACGCCGCCAAGACGATGCCGGGCGTGTTGGGGGTTTGGACCGGCAAGGATCTCGATGCCGCCGGCTACGGCCCCTTCACCTGCGGCCTGCCGCTGAAGAGCCGCGACGGCTCGCCCCTGCTTCAGACCAACCGTCAGCCGCTCGCCACCGACAAGGTCCGCTTCGTCGGCGATCCCGTCGCCTTCGTGGTGGCCGAGACGCTGGCGCAGGCGCGCGATGCGGCCGAGGCGGTCGAGCTCGACGTCGAACCGCTGCCGGCCGTGACGGACCCCGAGGAAGCCGCCAGGCCCGGCGCGCCGCAGCTCTATGACCATATCCCCGATAACGTGGCGCTCGACTACCACTATGGCGACATGGAGAAGGTCAACGCAGCCTTCGCCAGCGCCGCCCATGTCACCAGGATCGACATCGAGAACACCCGCGTCGCCGTGGTCTCGATGGAGCCGCGCGTCGGCCTTGCCTCCTACGACAAGAAGACCGAGCGTTACACGCTTCAGGTGCCCACGCAGGGTGTCGCAGGCAACCGCGCGAACCTCGCCAAGAACCTGAAAGTGCCGAACGAGAAGGTACGCATTCTCACCGCCAATGTCGGCGGCTCCTTCGGCATGAAGAACATCAACTATCCCGAATACATGTGCATCCTGTACGCGGCGAAGGCACTGGGCCGCCCGGTGAAATGGCTCGACGAGCGCTCGACCGCCTTCCTCTCCGACAGCCACGGCCGCGCGCAGAAGATCCATGCCGAGCTGGCGCTCGATGCCGAGGGGC
This sequence comes from Bradyrhizobium tunisiense, assembly GCF_042263385.1. Taxonomy (NCBI): domain Bacteria; kingdom Pseudomonadati; phylum Pseudomonadota; class Alphaproteobacteria; order Hyphomicrobiales; family Nitrobacteraceae; genus Bradyrhizobium; species Bradyrhizobium tunisiense. Next base: position 442,202 of record NZ_JBHLEV010000002.1, on the reverse strand, counting down.
ATTTCCTCGCAGCGAAGCTCGAAGGCTACGGCAATGTCGGCGCCTACATCACCGGCGTCGCGCCGGGGCCGCTCTCGCTGAACACCGGCAAGAATTTTTCCAGCGTCTATCGCACCCCGCTGATGGGCGTCGACATCAAGGTGGTGCTGACCAACACCACGCTGATGGGGGCTTATCGCGGCGCCGGCCGGCCCGAGGCGAACTACTACATGGAGCGGCTGATCGACCGCGCCGCCGACGAGATGGGCATCAACCGCCTGACCCTGCGCAAGCGCAACTTCATCAAGCCGAACCAGATCCCGTTCGCGGCCTCCTCCGGCGTCACCTATGACAGCGGCGACTTCCAGGCCGTGTTCAACAAGGCGCTCGAAATCTCCGACCACGAGAATTTCGCCAAGCGCAAGAAAGAGAGCAAAAAGGCCGGAAAGCTGCGCGGCATCGCGGTCGGCTCCTATCTCGAGGTCACCGCGCCTCCCGGCGTCGAGCTCGGCAAGATCGTGTTCGACCCCGACGGCACCGTGCAGCTCATTACCGGCACGCTCGATTACGGCCAGGGCCATGCGACGCCGTTCGCTCAGGTGCTGTGCGGGCAACTCGGCGTTCCCTTCGAGAGCGTCAAGCTGGTGCAGGGCGACAGCGACATCGTCCACACCGGCAACGGCACCGGCGGCTCGCGCTCGATCACGGCAACGGGCCAGGCCATCGTGGGAGCAGCCAAGCTCGTCATCGAGAAGGGCAAACGCGCCGCGGCACACATGCTCGAAGCGTCCGAAGCCGACATCGAATTCGCCGATGGCAGCTTCACGATCGCCGGCACCGATCGCAGCATCGACATCATGGAGCTGGCAAAACGCCTGCATGACGGCAAGATGCCGGAGGGCGTGCCTGACAGCCTCGACGTCGATCACACCAGCGAACCGGTCGCCTCGGCGTTCCCGAACGGCTGCCACGTCGCCGAAGTGGAGATCGACCCGGAGACCGGCGTGGTGCAGATCGTGCGCTACAGCGCGGTCAACGATTTCGGCACCGTGATCAACCCGCTGCTGGTCGCGGGTCAGCTCCATGGCGGCGTCGTCCAGGGCATCGGCCAGGCGCTGATGGAACACATCCGCTACGACGAGAGCGGCCAGCCGATCACGGGCTCGCTGATGGACTATGCCCTGCCCCGCGCCGAGGACGTGCCGAACATGACGGTCGGCGATCACCCGGTGCCGGCCACGACCAATCCGCTCGGCAGCAAGGGCTGCGGCGAAGCCGGCTGCGCCGGCAGCCTGTCGACCGTGGTGAACGCCGTGCTCGATGCGCTCTCGGACTACGGCATCAAGCACATCGACATGCCGCTGACCCCCGAGCGCGTGTGGCGCGCGATCCAGGACGCGAAGAGCAAAGCGGCGTAGGGTAGCGTTCAGCATCCACAACAATGCTGTCATCGCCCGGCTTGACCGGGCGATCCAGTACTCTGAGGCCGTCGTGCTTCACGGATAAGCCGCGGCGTACTGGATGCCCCGGACAAGCCGGGGCATGACACTGTCTGTGGCGCGACTAGCGTCGCCTTGCCCGGTCTTCCCTAAGCCACCGCCTGCTCGCGCGGCTGGTAGATCGCGGTATGCTGGCAATGCGCGATCGGCGTCGTGCCGTTGGCGACGACGAGGGCGTCGAGCTCGACGAAGCGGTGGCCCTTCTTCTCGTAATTGGCGGTCACCCTGGCCCGCGCCGTGATCTCGTCGCCGGCGCGCGCGGCCGACAACAGCTGCATGCGGCTGCCGACATGGATCCAGGGACCTAGAATGGTGTTGTCGACCAGCACGCGGTTCATCACGCGCTGGATCAGGCCGGGATGGCCAAGCCCCTCACGCGCGAAGATCGGATCGGTCTCCCGGATGTCGGCGAGATAGTCGGCCGCGTCCTGCCCGGCCCAGCGACGCGGAGAGGTGCCGAGCCATTTACCGGTCTCGAAGGTTGCCGGGCTGACGGGCCTGCGCTCGGCCACCACGGGCACCGCGACATAGTCGCTCAACGACACGGCCGGCGCAGCGGCCGGCAGCGCGGCCGTGCCGGTGGCGCACAGCTCGGTGCGGCTGAACACCTCGATCGTCAGCAACTCGTTGTGCTCGGTTGTATCGACGTCGGCGGCCTCGCCGTCATACACCGGCTTGATGAAGCGCGCCTCGACCAGCCCGCGCGCCAGGAAGTCGCGCCCCCAGCGGGCAATCGGCACGTGCATCATGTAGGCGAAGACATCGACGCCCGGGACCAGCCCGCCGGAGAAACCGAAGCGGCGCGCCACATTGTCGTCATGCATCTTGTTTTCGGATTGCTTGGCGGTGTTGTAGGCCTCGACGCGGTAGGTTTCGAGCCGGTTCGGCATGATGGGCGTTCCCTGGAGTCTTGTTGTCTCGGTCCGATCGTAGGCCTCGGGGAACACCGGTCAATCCCCTCGCCTTTGCAGCCCGAATGGGGTACCACGCGGCCAATGACCGACACTCCCACCCGCATTTATGTCGACGCCGACGCCTGTCCGGTGAAGGACGAGATCTACCGCGTCGCGCTCCGGCACGGCGTGCCCGTGAGCGTCGTCGCAGGCAATTTCATCCGCGTGCCGCAGGACCCGCTGATCGAGCGTATCGCGGCCGGCGCCGGCATGGACGCCGCAGACGACTGGATCGCCGAGCGCGCCAGGCCCGGCGACGTCGTCGTGACATCGGACATTCCGCTTGCGAGCCGCTGCGTGAAGGCCGGCGCCGACGTGATCGCGCCGAATGGAAAGCCGTTCACGGAAGAGTCGATCGGCATGACGCTGGCGGTGCGCAATCTGATGACGGATCTACGTTCGGCCGGCGAAGTCACCGGCGGCCCGCGCTCGTTCTCACCGCGCGATCGCTCTACCTTCCTCGCGGCGCTCGACCAGACCCTGCGCCGCATCCAGCGCCGCCGCGCTGACCAGACCGCCACCAGCCAGGGCTGATCATGGCGCCGCCGCTGATCCAACTGAAAGACATCAGGCTGACCTTTGGCGGCACCCCGCTGCTATCGGGCGTCGAGCTCAATGTCGCTCCAAGCGAGCGCGTCTGCCTGATCGGCCGCAACGGCTCCGGCAAGTCGACGCTGCTCAGAATCGCAGCCGGCCTCGTCGAGCCCGACGGCGGCACACGCTTCGTGCAGCCCGGTGCCACCGTGCGCTATCTGCCGCAGGAGCCGGATTTCGGAGACCACAAGACCACGCTGGCCTATGTCGAGTCGGGCCTTGCGCCCGGCGACGACCAGCATCAGGCGCGCTATCTCCTGGAGCAGCTCGGGCTCACGGGTGAGGAGGACCCGCACAACGTCTCCGGCGGTGAAGCCCGGCGCGCGGCGCTGGCCTATGTGCTGGCGCCCTCGCCCGACATTCTGCTGCTGGACGAGCCGACCAACCATCTCGATCTCTCCACCATCGAATGGCTGGAGAAGGAGCTGGACAGCCGCCGCAGCGCGCTGGTGATCATCAGCCACGACCGCCGCTTCCTGACCAATCTGTCGCGCTCCACGGCGTGGCTCGACCGCGGCAAGATCAAGCAGATCGATCGCGGCTTTGCCTCGTTCGAAAGCTGGCGCGACGAGGTGCTGGCGGAGGAAGAGCGCGACCAGCACAAGCTCGACCGCAAGATCGTCGACGAGGAGCACTGGCTGCGCCACGGCGTCTCCGGCCGGCGCAAGCGCAACGTCAAGCGCCTCGCCAATCTGCACACGCTGCGCGACCAGCGCCGCAACTATCGCGGCACGGCCGGCACCGCCAGTCTCGCAGCAGCCGAAGCGGAGCAGTCCGGCAAGCTGGTGATCGAGGCCAAGGGCGTCAACAAGGCCTATGGCGAGCGCAAGATCGTCGAGAATTTCTCCACCCGCATCCAGCGCGGCGACCGCCTCGGCATCATCGGGCCGAACGGCGCCGGCAAGACCACGCTGGTCAATCTGCTCACCGGCGGCATGCAGCCGGATTCCGGCACGATACGTCTTGGCGCCAATCTGGAAACGGCCACGCTCGACCAGCACCGCGAAAGCCTCGATCCCAAGTCGACGCTGGCGGAAGCCCTCACCGGCGGCCGCGGCGACCAGATCATGGTCGGCGGCAAGCCGAAGCACGTCGTCGGCTACATGAAGGACTTCCTGTTCGCGCAGGAGCAGCGTGGCACGCCGGTGGAGGTGCTCTCCGGCGGCGAGCGCGGCCGGCTGATGCTGGCGCGCGCCCTGGCAAAGCCATCGAACCTTCTGGTGCTGGACGAGCCGACCAACGATCTCGATCTCGAAACCCTCGACGTGCTCGAGGACATGCTCGGCGACTACGAGGGCACCGTCATCCTGATCAGCCACGACCGCGACTTCCTCGACCGCGTCGTCACCTCCGTGATCGCGCCCGAAGGCAACGGCAAGTGGACCGAATATGCCGGCGGCTACAGCGACATGCTGGCGCAGCGCGGCGCGGACCTGAAGCGCGAGACGGCGAAGGCACAGGCTCCCGCCGAGAGGAAAGAGGAGCGCGCAACCGCTCCTGCCTCGGCGCCCAAGCGGAAGCTCAGCTTCAACGAGAAGCACGCGCTGGAGACGCTGCCGAAGAAGATGGAAACGCTGCAGGCCGACATCGCCAAGCTGCAGCGCGTGCTGGACGATCCCAACCTCTACGCCAAGGATCGCAGAAAATTCGACGATACATCCGCCGCAATTGCCAAGGCGCATGAAGAATTGTCCGCCGCCGAGGAGCGGTGGCTCGAACTTGAAATGCTTCGCGAAGAGATAGAGCAGGCTTAGCGCGTATTCCGCAAGACTGGCCACCGGTCTTGCGATCAGGATACGCGCCAACTAGAGGACTTCCATGACAACTCCCCTCGCCGCCAAGATCGCCCGCGAATACGGCACGCCCTGCGCCGTCATCGACATGGACAGGGTCGAGCGCAACATTGCGCGGATCCAGAAGGCTTGCGACGAGGCCGGCATTGCCAACCGGCCGCACATCAAGACGCACAAGAATCCGACCATCGCGAAGATGCAGGTCGCGGCCGGCGCGAAGGGCATCACCTGTCAGAAGCTGGGTGAGGCCGAGATCATGGCCAACGCCGGCATCGACGACATCCTGATCAGCTACAATCTCCTCGGCGAAGAGAAGATGGCGCGGCTCGGCGCGCTCCAGGGCAAGGCCAACATGACGGTTGCCGCCGACAATTCGACGGTCGTGGCCGGCCTGCCCAAGGCAGCCGCCGCATCCGGCCGTCCGCTCTCCGTCGTGGTGGAATGCGACACGGGCCGCAAGCGCGCCGGCGTCGAGACGCCGGCCGAAGCCATTGCGCTGGCGCGTGAGATCGCCGCGTCCAAGGGACTGCAGTTCGCCGGCTTCATGATGTACCCGACGGAGACCGGTTGGGCAGACGCGCAGAAATTCTACGACGAGGCGCTGGCCGGCGTGCGCGCGCATGGGCTGGATGCCAAGATCGTCTCCACCGGCGGCACGCCGAACCTGAAGAATCTCGGCAAGCTCAAGGGCGGCACCGAGCACCGCTTCGGCACCTACATCTACAACGATCGCATGCAGGTCGCCGCCGGCGTCGCCGGCTGGGACGATTGCGCCCTGCACATCTATTCAACCGTGGTGAGCCGCGCCGCGTCCGAGCGCGGCATCCTCGATGCCGGCTCGAAGACACTGACCTCTGACACCGGCGGCCTCGACGGCCATGGCCTGATCCTCGAGCACCCAGAAGCCAAGATCGCGAAATTCGCGGAAGAGCACGGCTTCCTCGACCTCTCCCGCAGCAACACGCGGCCCAATGTCGGCGACGTCGTCCGCATCGTGCCGAACCACGTCTGCGTCGTCGTCAACATGATGGACGAGGTGCTGATGGTCCGCGGCGAGGAGATCATCGGCACGCTGCCGGTGGCGGCACGGGGGAAGTTGCGGTAGAGGCAGGCTGCCGTAGGGTGGGCAAGCGAAGCCGCCCACGACTTCCCGTCGTAATCGAAGGATCGTGGGCACGGCGCTTCGCGCGTTTGCCCACGCTACGATTTCTTGAGCCAGCCCAGCACGCCCCTGCCCGCGGCCGCGCCCGTTGCAAACGAGGCTTGCAGCAGATAGCCGCCCGTCGGCGCCTCCCAGTCCAGCATTTCGCCGGCTGCGAACACGCCCGGCTGCTTGCGCAGCATGAAATGTTCGTCGAGTTCGTCGAAAGTTATTCCGCCGGCGGTCGAGATCGCGCGCTCGATCGGGGCAACGCCCGTGAGCTGAATCGGGATCGCGTTTACGAGGTGCGCGAGTTCCGCCGGCGAGAACGTCGCCAGCGGCCGGCCGGATGCGATGGCGGCCTCCTGCATCAGGCCGATGCCGACCGGCGACAATTGCGCGGCCTTGCGCAGGAAATTCGCGAGCGATTGCTTGCCGCGCGTCCCTGAAAGCCGCGAGGTCAGCGCGGCAACGTCGAGGTCGGGCCGCAACGCGATCGAAAGCCGCGCCTGCCCGAGACCCAACATCGCGTCCCGCAACTCCGCCGACAGCGCGTAGATCGCGCCGCCTTCGATGCCCGCGCGCGTGATCATCGCTTCGCCGCGCACCGTGTATGCACCAGCCGTCAGCGCCACGCCCTTGAGCGGCTGACCCTCGAAGCGGTCCCGGAAGACGTCGGACCACGCGACCGCAAAGCCGGAATTCGCTGGCCGCAGTTTTGAAACGGCGATGCCTCTTGCCGCGAGAATATCAATCCAGCCGCCATCCGACCCGAGCCGCGGCCAACTCGCGCCGCCGAGCGCGAGGACCGTGGCGTCGGCAGCGACGGCCGTCTCGCCATCCGCCGTCCGAAACAGCAGCCGCCCATCGCCGTCCCAACCCGTCCAGCGATGACGAAACGCAAAGCGCACGCCGCCGGCATCGAGCCGCCGCAGCCAGGCGCGCAGCAAGGGCGAGGCCTTGAACGCTCTTGGGAACACCCTTCCGCTGGTGCCGACGAAGGTCGGCTCGCCCAGCGCCTCGCTCCAGGCGCGGAGTGCGTCCGGCGGAAACGCCGCGATCGCCGCTTGCAGCTTGGGCGCCGCCTCTCGATAGCGCGCCATGAACTGAGCAAGCTGCTCGCTGTGAGTGAGATTGAGCCCGCCGCGGCCCGCCATCAGGAACTTGCGGCCGGCGGACGGCATCGCATCGTAGACGGTGACGCGGGCGCCGCCCTGCGCCAGCACCTCTGCCGCCATCAGCCCGGCTGGACCGGCGCCGATGATTGCGACGTGGGAGTCGGTTGAGGTCATGGCGGGAGTTTAGGACAATTTCTCGCGCCTAGCCCGTCATTCCGGGGCGCGCCCGTCGGCGCGAACCCGGAAATCCATCAGGCGGCAGATTTTGAGGAGCGATGGATTCCGGGCGCGCGCCCCGGAACGACGGCGGAGTTACAGCTTGATCCCCGCCCGCGCCGCGGCCTGCGCCACGTATTTCTGCGTCTGCTCGAACGCGCCCGTGAGCGCCTTCGCCTTCGACATGTCGCTGATCTCAGCGAAATGGGCGGCAACCGCGTCCGGCGTCCATTCGGACTCCGGCAGGTTGATGCCCTCGCTTTCCATGATCTTGATCACGGCGAAGGAGCCGGCGCCTGCGCCCATGATGGTGCGGGTCGGCGCGTCCTCGCTCAGCATGTATTCGACCGCCGGCGTGATCGCGTTCGGTTTCATCAACTGCAGCGCCTGCGGCGGCAGCAGCTCCTCGGTCATGCGGGTCGCCGCCGTCGGCGAGATGATGTTGACACGGATGTTGTTCTTTCGGCCTTCCTCGGCGAGCACGTTCATCAATCCGACCATGCCGGATTTCGCCGCGCCGTAATTGGCCTGGCCGAAATTGCCGTAGAGGCCGGAGGACGAGGTGGTCAGCACGATGCGGCCGTAATTGCGATCGCGCATGCCGGCCCAGGCTGCCTTGCAGCAATAGAAGGTGCCGACGAGGTGCACGTCGAGCACTTTCTGGAAATCGGCGGCTTCCATCTTGCCGAAAGATTTGTCGCGCAGGATGCCGGCATTGGCGCACATCAGATCGACGCTGCCCCACTCCTTGGTGGCGCGCTCGACCATCGCGGTGACCTGCTCGAAGTTCGAAACGTCGGCGCCGTCGGCCATCGCGGTGCCGCCGGCCTTGCGGATCTCCTCCACCACGGCTTCCGCCGGCGACAGCGAACCACCGGTGCCGTCACGCGCGCCGCCGAAATCGTTGACCACGACTTTCGCGCCGCGGCTGGCCAATCCCAGCGCATGCGCCTTGCCCAGACCATTGCCCGCGCCGGTGACGATGGCGACGCGTCCGTCGAACCTGATTGCCATGAGTAAAGGTCTCTATTTTTCTTCCCATCTCCCCTTGCGGGAGAAGGTGGCGCGAAGCGCCGGATGAGGGGTCTCTCTCGGCAGATGCGCTCGCGGAGAGAGACCCCTCACCCGCCTCGCGTTCCGCGAGGCACCCTCTCCCACAAGAGGGAGAGGGGTGAAACCCCGCTCTGGGTTGCCTTTTTGAGCAGCGAAGCCCCGCCGGGTCAAGCCCGGCAGCGACGCCTCGGGCCTACGCCAAATAGATCAACCCCAGCCAGTCAGCGACCAGCGCGGGCTTGTCCTCGCCTTCGATCTCCACGGTCACGTTGGTGCGGGACTGCAATTCATTCGGCTTGCGCAGCCTGGCTTCCGCCAGCACGAAGCGGCCGCGGACGCGCTTGCCGGAACGCACCGGCGAGATGAAGCGCAGCTTGTCGAAACCATAATTGACGCCCATCGTGGTGCCCGCAATCGCCGGCATCACTTCGTAGGACATCACCGATAGCATCGACATCGTCAGGAAGCCGTGCGCAATGGTGGTGCCGAAGGCGGTTTCCTTCCTGGCTCTTTCAGGGTCGACATGAATGAACTGATGATCTTCGGTCACGTCGGCATAGGTGTCGATACGGGGCTGGTCGATCAGGTGCCAGGACGACACTCCGATCTCCTTGCCGACCATGGCTTGATAAGCCTCGCGCGTGATCGGCGCCGACTTCCAGATTTGGTTCACTTAGGTCTCACTCCGTGTTTTCGGCAACTCGGGAAAATCCTCCTCACGGAATTCCCGGCCGCGCAGCGGATCGTTGCGATCATCGTCGCGCTCGAGCCTGCGTAGCTGGACCCGTCGGATTTTGCCAGAGATCGTCTTCGGCAGCTCGGTGACGATTTCGAGGCGGCGGATCCGCTTGAACGGCGCAAGGCGCATGTGCAGATGCCTGAAGATGGACAGCGCCGTCTCCGGCGAGCGCTCCGCGCCCGAGGTCAGCAGCACGAATGCCTTGGGGATGGCAAGGCGGATCGGATCCGGGCTCGGCACCACCGCGGCTTCCGCGACAAGCTCGTGCTCGAGCAACACGCTCTCGAGCTCGAACGGACTGATGCGGTAATCGGACGATTTGAACACGTCGTCGGAGCGACCGACGAAGGTGAGATAGCCCTCCTCGTCCTCGAACACGACATCGCCGCTGCGATAGAGCTCGCCCTCGGCGCCGGACAGCTTGCCGTCGTCGCCCTGATAGCCCTGCATCAGACCGGCGGGGCGCTCAGCGCCGAGCAGCAGCGTCACCTCGCCCTCTTTCGCCGGGTTGCCGTCGGCGTCGCTGATCTGCACGCGATAGCCCGGCAGCGGCCGGCCCATCGAGCCGATCTTGATCTTCTGGCCCGGCGAGTTGCCGGCCAGCGCGGTGGTTTCAGTTTGGCCGTAGCCGTCACGGATGGTGAGGCCCCAGGCCGCCCGCACCTGGTCGATCACTTCAGGGTTCAGCGGCTCGCCGGCGCCGCAGACCTCGCGCAGGGCCACTTTGAACGATGCGAGATTCTCCTGGATGAACAGCCGCCACACCGTCGGCGGCGCGCACAGGGTGGTGACGCCGCAGCGGCCGATGGTGGCGAGCAGCGCTTTGGCGTCGAAGCGCGGCTGGTTGACCACGAACACGGTGGCGCCCGCATTCCACGGCGCAAAGAAGCAGCTCCAGGCGTGCTTGGCCCAGCCGGGCGAGGAGATGTTGAGATGGACATCGCCGGGTTTCAGCCCGATCCAGTACATGGTCGACAGATGCCCGACGGGATAGCTGCGCTGGCTGTGCCGGACAAGCTTCGGTTTCGCCGTGGTGCCCGAGGTGAAATAGAGCAGCATCGGGTCGTCGGCGTTGGTCGGACCGTCGGCGCTGAAACTCTCCGAAGCCTTCGCCGCTTCATCGTATGAAAGCCATCCGTCGGAGGCGGCGCCGACGACGATGCGAGCGACGTTCTCCGCGCCAAGGCTTGCGAATTTCGCGACTTGATCTTGCGCGGCGATGACCGCCTTCGCCTTGCCGCGATCGAGCCGGTCGCGCAGCTCGTCCGCCGTGAGCAGTGTGGTCGCGGGGATCACGACGACGCCGAGCTTCATTGCCGCCAGCATCGTCTCCCATAGCGGCACCACATTGCCGAGCAGCAGCAGGAGATGATCGCCGCGCTTCAAGCCATGCGCGCGGAGGAAGTTTGCGACCTGGTTCGAGCGCTTCGAAAGCGCCGCAAAGGACAGCTTGGTCTGCTTGTCCTGCGCGGCGTCGACGATCCAGAGCGCGGGCCGGTCCTTGCTGTCCGCATTGGTCGCCAGCTCGGCGTCGAACCAGTCGAGCGCCCAGTTGAAGGGAACCGTATCCGGCCAGCGGAAGCCTTTGACCGCGGCCTCGTAATCCGTCCAGTGTTGCAGCAGAAACGCGCGCGCTTCCTGGAATGTCGTCATCAAGCTTTCCCGGCTAGGCTCCTAACGTGCTTGATAATTCCGGAAAAATCCACCCCACCCTGACCGGCTGCGTCGAAAGACTGATAAATCTCCTGCGCATGCTTGCCGAGCGGCGTCGCAGCGCCGGCAGCCTTTGCAGCGTCCTGCGCCAGCGTCAAATCCTTCACCATCAGCGCCGAGGCAAAGCCCGGCTTGTAGTCGTTGTTCGCAGGCGAGGTCGGCACCGGGCCCGGCACCGGGCAATAGGTCGTCAGCGACCAGCACTGGCCCGAGGAGGTCGAGGCGACGTCGAACAACGCCTGATGCGAAAGGCCGAGCTTCTCGCCCAGCGCAAAGGCTTCGCTGACCGCGATCATGGAAATGCCGAGGATCATGTTGTTGCAGATCTTGGCCGCCTGGCCAGCGCCGGCGCTGCCGCAATGCACGATCTTCTTGCCCATGTTTTCCAGCACGGGCTTGGCCGCGGCAAACGCGTTCTCTTCGCCGCCGCACATGAAGGTGAGCGTTGCGCCCTTGGCGCCGCCGGTGCCGCCGGAGACCGGCGCGTCGACCGAAAGCACGCCGTGCTTCGTCGCCAGCGCATGGGCCTGGCGCGCGCTCTCGACGTCGATGGTGGAGCTATCGATGATCACCGCGCCCTTGGCCATGACAGGGACGACCTCACTCCAGACGCCCAGCACATGCTTGCCGGCCGGCAGCATGGTGACGACGACATCGGCGCCCTTCACCGCGGCAGGCGCGCTGTCGGCAATGCCGGCGCCGTCCGCCTTGGCTTGCGCGCGCGAGGCCTCGACGAGATCGAACGCCACCACCTTGTGGCCAGCCTTGACCAGATTGGCCGCCATCGGGCCGCCCATGTTGCCCAGACCAATGAATGCGATCGTGGCCATTGTCGTATCCTCCCCTTGAACGTCGTTGTCAGCTAAACTTCAGCTCATCAGTACCGATTTCGGCGAGATACGGCGCAAGCATCTGCGGCGTCACATCCTCGACCCGCGACGGCGACCAGGTTGGGTTGCGGTCCTTGTCGATCACGGCCGCGCGCACGCCCTCGCGAAAATCATCACTGCGGAAGACTTCCAGCGCGGCCCGATATTCCCGCACCAGACACTCTTCCAGGCTCGATGCGGTACGTGCCAATCGCAGAAGCTTCAGCGTCACCACCATGCCGCGCGGCGATTTTTCGTTCAGCGTCTTCAGTGTGGCCAGCGCGAACTCGGAGCCATCGCGCTCCAGCGCAGCGAAAATGTCCTCCATGCGGTCGAAGCCGAACAGCGCATCGATGATCGGCTCCTTGGCGGCGACCGGCCCGGCCGTCTCGCCGGTCGCAACGCCGTTGATGAGCTTGCTGACCTCGGTCGCAGTCACGCCTGGACGAACCCTGGTCAGTGCCTCGCGCAGCTCGGGCCATTTGGCCACCGGCACCACGGCATCGGCGAATTTCGCGTGGATGGCGTCGGGCCCGTTCATGGTCTGGCCGGTCAGGCCAAAGTAAGTGCCGATCTCGCCGGGCGAGCGCGACAGCAAGAAGGTGCCCCCGACATCGGGGAAGAAGCCGAGGCCGACCTCGGGCATCGCCAGTTTGGTGCGTTCGGTGACGACACGATGGCTCGCATGTGCGGAGAGACCGACGCCGCCGCCCATCACGATGCCGTCCATGAACGCGACATACGGCTTCGGAAACGTCTTGATGCGGGCGTTGAGGATGTATTCTTCCCGCCAGAGGATGTTGCCGAGGTCGCCACCAGCCTTCGAGCTTTCCCAGAGCGTTCGAATGTCGCCGCCTGCGCAAAGGCCGCGCTCGCCGGCGCCCTCCAGGACGATCACGGCAACATCAGGATCAGCCTCGAAACGATCGAGCGCTTTGTCGATGTCGCGAAACATCTCCAGCGTCACGGCGTTGATCGCCTTGGGACGGTTGAGGCGGATGACGCCGACCGAGCCCTCGATGCGAGCGACCAGATCGCCCTCTTCCACTGCATTCATCGCGCGCCCTCGATCAGTTTGCGCGCCACGATCAGCCGCATGATTTCATTGGTGCCTTCGAGGATCTGGTGCACGCGCAGATCGCGCACGATCTTCTCGATGCCGTACTCGCTCAAGTAGCCGTAGCCGCCGTGAAGCTGGAGCGCGTGGTTGGCGACCTCGAAGCCGACATCCGTGCCGAACCGCTTGGCCATCGCACACAGCATGGTGGCATCGGGATCCTTCCGGTCCAGCGCCGCCGCCGCACGCCACAGGAAGGTGCGCGCGGCCTCCAGCTCGATCGCCATGTCGGCAAGGCGGAACTGCAGCGCCTGGAATTCGTCGAGCCGCTTTCCGAACGCCTTGCGCTCCTTCATGTAGGCGCGCGCCTTGTCGAGCGCGGTCTGCGCACCACCGAGCGAACACGCCGTGATGTTGAGGCGACCGCCGTCGAGGCCGGCCATCGCGATCTTGAAGCCGACGCCCTCTTCGCTGAGGCGATTGGCGACGGGCACGCGGGCGTTCTCGAACATGACGGCACGGGTCGGCTGCGCGTTCCAGCCCATCTTGCGCTCGTTTGCACCGAATGAGACGCCCGGCGTCTTGCCGTCGATGACAAGGGTCGAGATGCCGCCGGGGCCATCCCCGCCGGTGCGCACCATCGCGACCAAGAGGTCGGTACCGCCGGCGCCGGAGATGAACTGCTTCTGGCCGTTGAGGACGTAATGATCGCCGTCGCGCACGGCGCGGGTGCGCAGCGCCGCGGCATCCGACCCCGCGCCGGGCTCGGTCAGGCAATAGCTCGCGATCAGCTCCATGGAACAGAGCTTCGGTAGCCATTGATGGCGCTGGGTGTCGCTGCCGTAGGCATCGATCATCCAGGACGCCATGTTGTGGATGGAGATAAAGGCGGACGTGGTAGGGCAGCCCGTCGCCAGCGCCTCGAAGATCAGCGCCGCGTCGAACCGCGTCATGGCCGAGCCGCCGACATCCTCGCGGATGTAGATGCCGCCCATGCCGAGTGTTGCCGCCTCGCGCATGACCTCGACGGGGAAATGCTTTTCCTCGTCCCAGCGCAGCGCGTGCGGCGCGATCTTCTCCGCCGCAAACGCCAGCGCCATGTCGCGGATTGCGATCTGATCCTCGTTCAGAGCGAACTGCATGCTGGGCTCCTCACCATCCTCGTCATTGCGAGGAGCGAAGCGACGAAGCAATCCAGACTGTCTCTGCGGAAAGATACTGGATTGCTTCGCTGCGCTCGCAATGACGGGCTAGGCTACAGCCTCACTTCATCAGCGGGATCGAGAATTCCGCACCTTCCTTGACGCCGGACGGCCAGCGCGAGGTCACCGTCTTGGTCTTGGTGTAGAAGCGGACCGAATCCGGGCCGTGCTGGTTGAGGTCGCCGAAGCCCGACTTCTTCCAGCCGCCGAAGGTATAATAGGCGATCGGCACCGGGATCGGCACGTTGATGCCGACCATGCCGACATTGACCTTGGCCGCGAAGTCGCGCGCGGCATCGCCGTCGCGGGTGAAGATCGCAACGCCGTTGCCGTAGTCATGATCCGACGGCAGCGCCAGCGCTTCCTTGTAGTCGTGCGCCCGCACGACCGAGAGCACCGGGCCAAAGATCTCTTCCTTGTAGATCCGCATGTCCTTGGTGACGTTGTCGAACAGCGAACCGCCGAGATAAAAGCCCTTCTCGTAGCCCTGCATCTTGAAGCCGCGGCCGTCGACGGCGAGCGTCGCGCCTTCCTTGATGCCGATGTCGATGTAGCTCTTGACCTTCTCGACCGCCTCGCGCGTCACCAGCGGACCGTAATCGGCCGAAGGATCGATCGAGGTGCCGATCTTCAGGGACTCGACGCGCGGGATCAGCTTCTCCATCAGCCGGTCGGCGGTGGACTTGCCGACGGGGACGGCGACCGAGACGGCCATGCAGCGCTCGCCGGCCGAGCCGTAGCCTGCGCCGATCAGCGCGTCGACCGCCTGGTCCATGTCGGCATCCGGCATGATGATGGCGTGGTTCTTGGCGCCGCCGAAACACTGGCAGCGCTTGCCGGTCTGCGCGGCGCGCTCGTAGATGTACTGCGCGATCGGCGTCGAGCCGACGAAACCGACGGCCTTGATGTCGGGATCGTCGAGGATTGCGTCGACCGCTTCCTTGTCGCCGTTGACGACGTTGAGGATGCCGGCCGGCAGGCCCGCCTCGATCATGAGCTCAGCGAGCAGCATCGGCACGCCGGGATCGCGCTCCGACGGCTTCAGGATGAAGGCGTTGCCGCAGGCGATCGCGGGCGCAAACTTCCACATCGGGATCATCGCCGGGAAGTTGAACGGCGTGATGCCGGCGACGACACCGAGCGCCTGGCGCATGGAATAGATGTCGATGCCGGGGCCGGCGCCTTCGGTGTACTCGCCCTTCATCAGATGCGGAATGCCGCAGGCGAATTCCGCGACCTCGAGGCCGCGCTGGATGTCGCCCTTGGCGTCGGGCACGGTCTTGCCGTGCTCGCGCGCGAGCAGCTCGGCGAGCTTGTCGTAGTCGCGCTGCACCAGCTCCACGAATTTCATCATCACGCGGGCGCGGCGCTGCGGGTTGGTCGCCGCCCATTCGGGCTGTGCTGCGCGCGCATTCTCGACGGCGGCGCGGACCTCGGCCTTGGACGCCAGCGCCACCTTGGCCTGGACGTCACCGGTCATGGGCTCGAAAACGTCGGCGGTACGGCCCGACGTGCCCTTCACTTCCTTGCCACCGATGAAATGTCCGACTGAACGCATGGAATGATCTCCTTGAGGCCGAGCTTGAACGCTTTGACAAATCCTATCGACCTGCATTTATTGGGATTCAAGTCTGAGATAATGCACCATAGATGTGCGAAAATGCTGGATCAAGGCGCTATCGATTGGGACGACTTCCGCTTCGTGCTGGCCATCGTGCGGGGCGGCTCGGTCTCAGCTGCGGCAAAACAGCTCGGCGTCGACCATGCCACGGTGATCCGACGCGTCGACCGGCTGGAAAAGCACCTCTCGGCAAAACTGTTCGACCGGCGCAAGACCGGCTATCTCCTCACCGAGGCCGGCCAGCGCGTCGCCGACAGCGCGGAAGCCATGGAATCGACCATCGTCGCCAACCAGGAGCAGGTCGGCGGCTCGGTGGCCCGGCTGACCGGCACGGTGCGGATCGGCGCGCCTGACGGGTTCGGTACCGCTTTCCTGGCGCCGCGGCTGGCGCCCTTCGCCGACCGGTATCCCGATCTCGATCTGCAGCTTGTGGCCACCGCGCGGCTGTTCAGTCTCTCCAAGCGCGAGGCCGATATCGCCATCAGCCTGACCATGCCGAAGGAAGGCCGCATCGTCGGCCGCAAGCTGCTCGACTACCGCCTCGGTCTCTATGCGGCCCCCACCTATCTCGATCGCTTCCCTGAAATCACCTCGCGCCAGGACCTGCCGCAGCACCGGTTCGTCGGCTACATCGAGGAGCTGCTGTTCACCCCGGAACTCGACTATCTGCCGCAAGTGTCGCCCCGGATCTCCGCGCGCTTCCGCAGCGCCAATCTGATCGCCCAGCTCAACGCCACGCTCTCCGGTTTCGGCATCGCGGTGCTGCCCCATTTCATGGCGAGCGATTACCCGCAACTGGTGGCCGTGCTGCCGGAGGAGATCTCGATCACGCGGACGTTCTGGATGCTGATGCATGCCGACAGCAAGGATCTGGCACGGATCCGGGCCGTGGCCGATTACATCGGCGAGATCGTGGAGCGCGAACGGGCGCTGTTTGCGGGGCGGTGAGGGCACGGCGCCGACGCGCCTTTGCCCACCCTACGGCAGCTCGCCTAATTCTTCGTCTTCTTGACGGTTGCAGGCTTTGTCGGCTCCCGCTTGGCGCCGTCCAGCGTACTGTCCCTGCCCGCCTTCAGCACCTCGTCCGAGAGTTCGCTCGACCCGGCCACGCGGGCCAGCAGCATGGTTCCGGCCATCGTCGCCAACGTCGCGATCGCCTGCTTGCGTGCGGCCTTGCGCGGGATGTTCGGGATGTAGTCCGCCAGCAGCTCGATCATCTCGTCGAGCTTGCCGGCAAATGCCTTGCGCGTCTTCGGGCTCTCGCGGGCGATCTCGGCCCCGAGGGCGGGGATCGAGCAGCCGGTGCCGGGATTGTCGCGGTGCAGCGTGGAGAGATAGCTATCTGCGACCAGCGCCAAACGCTTTTCAGGCGCGGCCTCGTCGGCGAGCTTGCGCCAATGGTCCATGGACCGATCCATGGCGTAGGCGAAGGCTTCCATCACCAGCGCCTCGCGAGAGTCGAAATGCGCATAGAAGCCGCCATGGGTCAGGCCTGCCTCTTTCATGAGATCGGCGACGCCGATGCCGTGGGCCCCCTTCTCGCGCAGCCGCACCGAAGCCTTCTTCACAATGCGATCGTGAGTTTCCTGCTTGTGTTCCCGGGAATAGCGCATGCGGATCTCATTGGATGTCGACGGTCATCTCATAACACGCAAATGACGAAATGGGTGCATTAATTCATGTTAAGTTGCTTCCGATCATGGAAAACGTCGCAGTTGCGTGCACCGCGAGAGCGCCCTTGCCGTCCCTGACGAAGCCCTCGGCGTAGCTCGTCTGCCGCCCCAGCTTGATCACCTTCCCTTCGGCCGAGATCAGCCCCGACCGGACCGAGAGCGGGCGCAGGAAGGCCAGCTTCAGGTCGAGAGTGACCGAGCTCCGGCCGGCCTCAAGCCGGGTCGAAATGGCGCAGCCCATTGCGGTATCGAGCAGCGCGGCGGCGGTCGCTCCGTGGATGAGACCGATGGTGTTCTCGAGATCCTCGCGCGGCTCCAGTTCCATGACGATCCGCCCCGGCTCGACCGTCGCCACCGTGAAACCGATCAGCTTCGCGAAGGGCGGCGGCGGCAGCCGGCCGTCGCGAATGCCCTCCATAGCATCCATGCCCGACAGGCCCATCGCCACTTTCGCCACTGTCGCAGGCACCTGCCACTCCACCACGCGCTCGCGCCGCTGCGCGGGCGAAAACAGGTCGAGTTGATCGCTATCGGTCATGTCAGCCTCTTTATATGATTTATATCATACTATGGTGCGGACTTCGCGATGGCAACTCCATCCCCGGATCCGCTTGACAAGCCGGCCGTTTCGCCCCGGAAGTGATCATGACCGGCGCGCCCCGCGCATGGTCCACGAAAGCTTCGAGTGCCACGATGGAAATGCTCAACACCCACTGCGGCGTGACGCGCGACGCGCGCGGCGTCGTCCATGTCGCGATCTGCAACGCCGGCCCGCTCAACATCCTCGGCTCGCCCGTGACCGACGCCGTGCGTGAAGGCCTGCAGCAGCTCGGCTCCGACCGCAGCATCCGCGTCGTGGTGCTGCGCGGCCAGAGTGAAAAGAGCATGATCGGCGGCGCCGACATCAAGGAGATGGCTAGGCTCGACCAGACATCGGCCGAAGCCTTCATCAGCCGCCTGCGCGACCTCTGCGAAGCCGTGCGTGCCTTCCCTGCCCCGGTGATCGCGCGCATGCCCGGCTGGTGCCTCGGTGGCGGGCTCGAGGTCGCCGCGGCCTGCGATTTCCGCATCGCCGCGCATGATGCGCATTTCGGCATGCCGGAGGTGCGCGTCGGCATCCCCTCGGTGATCCACGCGGCGCTCTTGCCACGCCTGATCGGCTGGGCTCGCGCGCGCTGGCTGGTGATGACGGCGGAGAACATCGACGCGCCGACGGCGCTGGCCTGGGGACTGGTCGACAAGGTCGCGGCGGAGGGCGAATTGGACGCGGCCGTCGAGCACGTGGTGAGCGCGTTGCTCGCATGCGGCCCCGAAGCGCTGCGGTCGCAGAAGGCGCTGCTGCGGCAGTGGGAGGAACTGCCGCTGACGGAGTCCGTGAATTTGAGCGTGAAAGTGTTCGGCGAGTCGTTCCTGACAGATGAACCCACGCGGCTGATGCAGGCGTTCGTGAACAGGAAGCGGTAGACCCCCTCGCTGCTGCAAGAGGCTTTCCAGGATGAGAATGTTCATGCCCCGGCTCGACCGGCGGATCCAGCATGCCGCAGCGCCAACTGCATGAGCGAGTTCGCCAACGCATTCCTCTGAATACTGGATTGCCCGCTTTCGCGGGCATGTTGACGCCGAAGCCTCGATGTTGGCACCAACTCTCCCTTCGACCGACCAAATCTCATCGGAGCCACGACAATTTCTCATCCCTGGCGCGGTTGCTTCTTTCCGTACCGCATCATATGATGATCATAATTCTATTTCATCACCGAAAGGAGCCTTGGCGCAAAAATCCGGACCAAGGCTGAAATTGAGGGAAGTATGTCATTTCAGACTTCCCTTCCCCATGCCATGCTCGGACGATGACGCAGGTCCCTCGGGATCCGCCAAGAACAATGAGGCCCAATGATCTCGAACTGGCTCGCGGCAGCATTGTCCCGCCGCAACATCCATTACGGCTGGGTGATGGTCGGGGTGACCTTCCTCGCTGCGCTGATCAGCGCCGGCACGGTTGGCGCGCCCGGCGTGTTCATCGTCCCCCTGCAGAAGGAGTTCGGCTGGAGCACGGCGGAGATCTCCTCCGCGCTGTCGATCCGCTTCATCCTGTTCGGGCTGATGGCGCCGTTCGCGGCCGCCCTGCTCAACCGCTACGGCCTGCGCAACGTCACGCTGATCGCGCAGTTGGTCGTGGTCTCGGCGCTGCTGCTCTCGCTCGGCATGACCGAGGTCTGGCAGCTCATTGCGCTGTGGGGCGTGGTGGTCGGCCTCGGTACCGGCATGACCGCGATGGTGCTGGGCGCCACCATCGCGACGCGCTGGTTCGCCGCGCGGCGGGGGCTCGTTATCGGTATCCTGACCGCGAGCGTCGCCACCGGCCAGCTCGTGTTCCTGCCGCTGCTGGCGAGCCTCACCGAACGCTACGGCTGGCGGCTTGCGCTCGGCTTCGTCTGCATCATGCTCGGCGTCTCCGCGCTGGCCATCCTGCTCGTGATGCGCGACCGTCCGGGCGATCTGGGCCTGCGCCCGTTCGGCGACGAAGGCACCACACCCCTGCCCGCCCCGCCGGTCAGCCATGGCTCGATCACGGGCGTTGCGCTCGGCACGCTGCGCGACGCTTCGAAATCGACGACGTTCTGGATCCTGTTTGCGACGTTCTTCGTCTGTGGTGCATCGACTGCCGGCCTCGTGCAGGTGCATCTGATCCCGATGTGCCTCGATTTCGGCATCCCGCAGGTGCAGGCCGCGAGCCTGCTCGCCGCGATGGGCGTCTTCGACTTCGTCGGCACCATCATATCGGGCTGGCTGTCGGACCGCTACGACAACCGCTGGCTGCTGTTCTGGTACTACGGCCTGCGCGGGCTCTCGCTGATCTTCCTGCCCTTCAGCGATTTCTCGTTCTACGGCCTCTCGATCTTCGCGATGTTCTACGGCCTCGACTGGATCGCGACGGTGCCGCCGACGGTGCGGATCACCGCGCAGAAATTCGGACCCGAGCGCGCCAATCTGGTGTTCGGCTGGATCTTTGCCGGCCATCAGCTCGGCGCTGGCGCGGCCGCCTTCGGCGCCGGTTTGTCGCGAACGGTCTATCAGAGCTATTTGCCTGCATTCTTCATTGCCGGTGCGCTCTGCGTGTTCGCCGCGCTGATCGTGCTGGCGCTGTCGCGGCAGCCGAAGGCGCAGCCGGCGATGGCCTAAGCAGCGGAGCAAGCTGCATCGTCGCATTCTCTCGCGCTTCGCTCGCAGACACATCTTCGCGTTCTCGCGGCTCATTTCGCCCGAGCTTTGCTCTCTTCGTTGCGCCCTTCTTGAGAAAGGGCGCAGGGAAGGCCGGGCGCCGGCTGGCACCCGCGGTCCCGTGTGCGAACAAGATGCGCACCGGGTGGACTACAGGTGACGCCGGAACGCCCGGCCTTCCCTGCGCGAATGGTTTTACGGCTTATGGCGTGCTCTCCCCGGGGAGCGATGCACTATTGCCCCCGTCGTCTTGCGGATGGCTGATGCGCGAACCCGGTTGGGCCGCCGCAATCACCGCAACACTTGACGCACAGACCCCGGGCGTCAGGACCACACGATTTTGCCGTCCGCGCACATCCTCAGCTCCTGTCCGCGACGCTGGCGTGCGCTCGCCATCGCGGCCGAACGAGGACGCTGTCAGCGCCGTGTCGTATCGCGCGTGCCGCTGCTCACGGGATTCCCGCCCTGCAAGCTGCCCAGCGCGCCGACGCCGTCGCGGCCACCGCCTCCCGGCCCGCGTCTCGTGACGATCACGAAACGCCCCTTGTGGCGGGCGGAATAGTTGACATCTACGCCAAATCCGAATTCTTGTAAAGCGAATTCTCGAATTGGGTGATGATCGGGATACGAGAGATTGCGATGGACCGATCCTCCGGCCGCGGGCCCCCGAACAAAAATGCGAAAACAACCCCATGCACAGTAGCCGAGGCATGAGAGATCAATGACTTGTCGGGGAAGGAGTGTGCGGCTGCAGTGCACATCGAACCAAGAAGGACGAGGCGTGCGCGCCGTGGGCGGCAACAAGTGATGTGCCATATAGCGCCCGCCCTCAATCGGGACCCGGCATATGGCCTGCGAACTGCGGATAACATTCGCGCAGTTCCTCGCGGATCCGCCCCCGGATCAGAGCCAGCGTCGCCTCGTCCGGCACCGGCGTCGTGGCCTCGCATCGCTCGTTGTCGTACGCGAAGCCCGTCGTGCCGCGAATGTCGCGCCAATCGAAGCCGGGATGCGTGCTCTCGAGGCGAAAACGTCCCGCCTCCCGCTCGAAGGAAAACAAGGCCGCATTGGTCAGCAGCGCATGAGGCCCGCCCCGCCGATAGACCGTTTCGTCGGTCACGCCCGGCGCGGACACGAAGTCGACGCGCTCGACCAGGGATCGCAGGCTGTGCTCTTCACGGAACAGAATGACGCGCGGAACGAGGAAATACAGGTAGGCGGAGCCGAACGAGCCGGGCCATCGGACCGGATTGTTCGGATAGTCCCCGGTGCCGACGAGGTTGATGTTGCCCTGGCCGTCGATCTGGCCTCCGCCGAGAAAGAAGGCGTCGAGGCGCCCCTGCGCGGCGCAATCGAACAGCTCCTCGGCCCCGCCGGTGAAGGAGTTGTGCTTGACCGACCCGAGGATGGAGACCTGCACGTGCTCCAGTCCGTCACGCTGGTTGATCGCACGCAGCAGCATCGCTCCAGCCGCCGGCATCGGCGACGATTGACCGACAGCAACATGCCGCACGCCCTTCAGCAGCCGCGAGATCGTGTAGATCATCAACTCACGGCTGGTGCACGCCTCACTCATGCGACGCTCCTGGCCTCCCGGACGTAGGCCAAAAATCCTTCCGGCGAGCGCGCCGCTCGCGCGTATTTCTCGATCTCCTGCCCATCCCTGGGATACTCGGCGTAAAGCCCCGTGGGCCACCCACCGTTTTCAAGCTGCGCCACCGCACTCACGTAGATCGCGGGCAAGACGCCGGCGGCCATCTTCTCGTCGTCGAGCAACGACACCTCGGATATGCGCTCGACAGTCACGAAGGCCTTCTTCGACGCATGCGCCAGCAACATCACCTCGCGCCGACGCCCCAGCCGAACGTTGCCGAACCGGTCCGCTTCGGGCGCATGAAACAAGGCGATGTCGGGCTGGATCGCGGAGACCACGACGATCTTCTCGCCATCGTCGAACGGGTTGGACATCACCTTCCAGTCGTCCCGCTTCTCCAGGACGTCGCTACCGATGATGCCGCGGATCGGCATGAACGGAACTCCCTTCTCCGCGGCCGTCAGGCCCGCGAACACGGCGGGACAGGTGGCGTCGCGGAGGCGAATGGATCCGTCGCGGACAGCCCGGTTGAAACAGGGCGCACCGCCCGCCTCGCCGAGACTGACCGCACTCGTCTCCAGCGTTGCCACGGCGCCGGCGCCGACCAGCATATCGACCTGCATGCCGCCGATCGGCGCACAGACGACATGGAGATCGCGAATGCCTCGATCGATCAGCATCCGGACCAGGCCGGGAGACGCGCCGTAGTCGTCCGGCGCCAAACCGAGCTTGCACCCCGACGGAATCATCTCCGCCATCTTCTGCAGCGTTACGAAGTCTGTCATCTCCTCACCGCTCCCAATCAAGACGCCGATCGAACACGGTCAACTTCCGGATTCGTTCGCACCACCTGGGCCGCGCTGCCTCCGATCGGGAACATGCGGATTCGGTCAGCCGCGTCCCATGCTGTAGAATTCCGAGTTCGGACGCATGCTGGTGACGTTGGCAATCCGGTTGGAGAGGCCGAAGAAGGCCGAGATCGCTGCAATGTCCCAGATGTCTTCTTCCGTGAAGGCGTGCGATTTCAGAGTGGCGAAATCGGCTTCGGACACCTTGTAGGCCTCGGTCGAGACGCGGACGGCGAAGTCGAGCATCGCCTTCTGCCGGTCGGTGATATCAGCCTTGCGATAATTGACTGCGACCTGATCGGCGACCAGCGGATCCTTCGCCCGGATGCGCAGGATCGCGCCATGCGCGATGACGCAATACTGGCACTGATTGAGATTGCTGGTCGCAACCACGATCATCTCCCGCTCGGCCTTGGTGAGATTGCCGGGCTTGTCCATCAGCACATCGTGGTAGGCAAAGAACGCGCGAAACTCGTCCGGCCGATGCGCGAGCACGAGAAAAACGTTCGGGATGAAGCCGGACTTCTCCTGGACGGCCAGGATACGGGCCCGGATGTCGTCCGGCATGTCGGCCAGATCAGGAACGGGGAAGCGACTGATGGCAAGTGCCTGGGTCATGAGGTGAATATCCTTGGGGCTGGACGATGGAAATCGCCACGATCACGCGTTCCGCGCCGCGCCAGCCATGGGAGGGTCCGCAACGGGCAATCCTACCTCTGAGTAGTCATATCATGAAGAGGCGCGCAAGCGCCGCGTCGAGGGACGCGGCGCACGCTCAGTTCGCGCAAAATGGAGGCTGGGGGGCCCTGCCGGCTCGGGCGGGGACTAGCAGATCTTCTGCTGCAAGTGCTGGACGCAGGTGCAGGTGGTCACCCCCGGTCCGTATTTGATGTCGTAAAAGGGAAAGCTCGAAGAGTTGGTCGAGCAGCGCGGGAACAGATAGTAGCTGTCGGACAGCTTGATGGTGCCCGCGATGGCGCCGCCGAGGTTGGGCTTGTAGTCGTAGGACACCTCGCTCAGGATGAGGGAGATCTTGGCATTCTTGGTGCCGCCCGCGGCGGTAAAGGCCGACAAGGTCATCGCGGCACCCGGCGTTCTCGCCCCTGACGCGTTGGTCGACTTGCTCCATCGCACCGTCGCGTTGCCGCTGGTGTCGGTCGAGACTTCCGAGACGGTGATCGTCATCAAGGGAGTGCTGCCATTCTTGGTGGGATATGGAGCCATGATGGCACTGGCAGCCGCGAGGATGCCGTCCATCTGGGCCTCGCTGACCTGCGTGTTCTGCGTGACCATGTCGGCGACACTGTGCGCGGTCGCGCTGACCTTGACGTTCATGGAAAGGCCGGTGCCGAGCTCGACGCCACCGAGATAGAGCACCAGCATGAACGGCGTCACGATGGCGAACTCCGTCGCTGCGACGGCGCGGACATCGGTCAACAGGTGCCGGGCGCGAGACGTCAGGGCGGAGATCATCAGGTAGCTCCTGGCTCGTTCTGGAACGCGGCGGTCGACATGATCAGCCGGTTGCCGTTGCTGAGGTTCGAGAGGTTGAAACCGAGTGGACCGAGCACGACCGGCCACACATACATGACGCGGAGCACGACGATGTCGCCGGCATTACCCGGGTTGTATTGCCAGGTATTGGTGACCTTGCCGGACCCGTCGTAGGTCAGGGCGGGCATTCCCGTGTTCGCCGACGTCCACGAGGTCGCCACCTGCATATCGATCATCAGGCCGCTGCAGTTGAACAGGATGACGATCTGGTCGCAAACCTTCTGTTTGAAAACCGCCTCGCTCATCTGCGCAGATTGAACCTGTCCGGTCATGACCAGGCGGCCCGACTGGCGCACGACGGTTTCGAGCATCTGCTGGGCGAAGAAGACCAGAAACGTCTGGATCAGCGCGATGATGAGCGCGAGAAACGGCGCGGCGACCAGCGCGAACTCCACGGCCGTGGCACCCCTGCTGTCCCGCGCGAATGCGGCGCACCGATTGCGGCGTCTCATTGTTGTCTCGGCTGGGCCGGTCATGACGCGTCTCTCTACTTCACAAGGCTGGCCGTGCTGGACGCGACCTTGAGGAACAGGTTCGTCAGCGCCTCGGAAATATCACCGCCGGTCTGAACGCTCGCATACAAACCAGGCGAGGCGCATGACTGCAGCCTCTGAGCGATCTGGCCTGTGGACGAGGACGGATTGTTGAACTGCGCGATACGGCTGTTGTACCAGCCGTCGGTCGGCAATTGCAGGTATTCGGTGTAGAGCACCGCGATGCGGATGCCACGGTTCTTGATCGTCGTGCAGGCCGCCGTATTGAGCGGCTGCTGACAGCGGACTTGGGTGCTGCCGACGGTCGGAAGCGGATAGGTGGCGTTCGGATCGCAGCTTGCGGACTTCAGGATCAGCTTGTCTTCGACCCCGTCGGTGACGAGAAATACCACTTCCTGCGGCGTATCGCCGGCCTGGTTGGTGCCGCTGCCGGGCGCGGGCATGATGTTGTTGACGCCCGTGAGCCCGCCCGCGATGTCCGAGCCGTAGTCGGTGGAACATTGGTTGATGATGACGCAGTTCTGGTGATCCACCGGCATCAGCTGAATGTTGGCGATCTGCGTCCCAGCGGTCGTCGGCGTCGTCAGCGTCTGGACCGTGTTCAATTTGTAGTCAAAGGTGTAGAGGGCAGCCTTGTACGTCGTGTTGTTGAGCGCGGCCATGCACTGCATGACGCCGCCCGAAACGCCCGATTGCGGGCACGTCCATGGCCCCACCATCAATTGTTTGACGGCATTGGTTACGAGATCGATGCGCAGCGTGATGTTGTTGGCGCGTGCAACGGTGAGATTGTCCTTGTTCGACGAGCTCGGGTTCTGGTTATTGGGATGAACCTCATGGCACGCGAACGCACAGTTCCTAGCATAGGACGGCTGGTTCTTCGTTGCCGTGATCATGTTGTTGATGTCGGCCTGCGTTGCCCCAAGCGCCATCGATGGGGAGACGTCCAGCAGCATATAGAAGTTCATGTTGGGCGCGCTTGATGCTCGCGCCGTCGCGGAGCCGCCGACCTGCCAGGTCTGCTTGCCGAGGACGCCGGGAAAATTATTGACGGACTGCGCGGTGTAAGAAACCGTGATGGTCCGCGCGAGACCGGAATCGGTGACGGTGACGGTCGGCGACGGAACAGAAGCCAGGCCGGGAAGATTCGCCTTCGCGGCGAACACAGCTTCCGCGGTCGCCTTGACCACTGCGGTGTCGGTCTGCGTCAGCATCGCCGGCCGCACGGCAGCGATTGCGGCGGCGTCGGCGGCCGCGTCCAACTGCTCGCGCTTGCGCGCGGCCAGCGTGTAGTCGAGCGTCATACCCAGCAGAAAGACGATCGGAACCAGCGTCAGCGCGAAGATGATGGCGACGTTGGCCTTCCGGTCTGTCGCGAAACAGAGCACTGCACGGCGGAGCATGAGGTTCATCCTGGCTGCCTTCCTTGGGCAGCGGCCCTTTCCCTGACATCGACGTAAGAAGATTACCGGGGGTCGCCCCCAACACTCGTCCATTCACGGGCTGGAATATGTCGATGGCTGTCTTAACCAACGCTTACGGGCGATCCGCAAACACGGACCGCTCCGGATCGAGATGTCCCATATCGAGAAGGCATCATTAATGTCGCTTAAACGCGACCGCGGAGATTGGCGGTAAAGCAGCAAGAACACCGTAGAACAACGGAGGAAATGCGATTTGCGCCTGCCGACAGAGCCCGCTTCCGGCCCCGGTGCGGCACGGCCCAAACAGAAAATCCGAAACGGCGCGAGGCGCCCTGCTCGCCCGGTTCTGCCCAGGGCTGTCGCATATGAGGAAAAGCGCGAGAGCCCTGACGGCTCAGCCGGGCCCGCGTAGAGCCATATTGCCGTTAGACTCCACGGCGCAAACGTGGACAATGCTCCGACGCACGTCACGTGCGCAGTGCACACCAAGATGCGCCAGGGGAAACAAATGCCGGCTGCCGGTCCGTCGTCCGAACCCATCATTCCAACCGCTCCGCTGACCTCCCAGATGCGCGATTCGCTGCGCGCGATCGTGGGTGAGAAGGGCCTCATCGAGGACGAGCACGGCAAGCAGCCGTTCGTGACGGACTGGCGCGGACTGCTGGTGGGCCGTGCCGGAGCCGTCGTCCGTCCCGGCAGTACCGAGGAGGTCGCGAAGGTGGTCAGGCTCTGCCACGACCATGGGGTCGCGATCGTGCCGCAGGGCGGAAACACGGGCCTGATGGGCGGAGCCACGCCCTGGCCCGCGCATACCGGCATCGTGTTGTCGCTTGGCCGGATGAACCGCGTGCTGGACGTCGATGCCACCGGCTATACCATGACGGTGGAGGCCGGCTGCGTGCTGCAGGCTCTGCAGGAGACAGCAAGCCGGCACGACCGGTTCCTGCCGCTCAGCCTTGGCGCCCAGGGCTCGTGCATGATCGGCGGCAATCTGTCGACCAACGCCGGCGGCGTGCAAGTGCTGCGCTACGGCAACGCCCGCAACCTGGTCCTCGGCCTCGAGGTCGTGCTGGCCAATGGCGAGGTCTGGGACGGGTTGCGTGCGCTCAAGAAGGACAATACCGGCTACGACCTCAAGCACCTCTTCATGGGCGCCGAGGGAACGCTCGGCATCATCACGAAGGCCGTGCTCAAGCTCTGGCCGGCTCCCAAGGACGTCTGCACCGCATGGCTGGCGATCCGGGATCCGCGCGCGGCGCTGGAGATCCTGTCGGAAGCCCATAGCGCCTCCGAGGACAATGTCGGCTCCTGCGAGTTGATGAGCCGCGCCGCCGTCGACATGGTGCTCCGCCACATTCCCGGCACGCAGGATCCGCTCCGGGCGGACACGCCATGGTACCTGCTGCTCGAATGGTCGTCCTCGCGGGCGCGCCAGGACGGGGCCGAGGGCATCGCGGCGAAGATGGAGCAATTCCTCGCCGACCAGCTCGAGGCCGGGCGCGTGATCGACGCGGTGATCGCCCAGACCGGAAGCCAATCGCAGAACATGTGGCGCATCCGGGAAAGCGTCGCCGAGGCGTCCCGCGCCGAGGGGCCGGGGCTGAGCTTTGATGTGTCGGTCGCCATCTCCAGGATTCCGGAGTTCATCGATCTCGGCCTTGCGGCGGTGCGCGACATTCTCCCGAGCATTCGCCCCTATCCTCTGGGGCACATCGGCGACGGCAATCTGCATTTCTCGTTCATGGGGCCATCAGGTATGGATCAGCAGACGCTGACCCAATACAAGGCCGCCATCACCCGGGCCGTGAACGATCTCATCACGTCCATGGGCGGCTCGATCTCGGCGGAACACGGCATCGGCATCGACAAGCTCGACGAGCTCA
Source organism: Bradyrhizobium tunisiense (assembly GCF_042263385.1). Taxonomy (NCBI): domain Bacteria; kingdom Pseudomonadati; phylum Pseudomonadota; class Alphaproteobacteria; order Hyphomicrobiales; family Nitrobacteraceae; genus Bradyrhizobium; species Bradyrhizobium tunisiense. Next base: position 413,966 of record NZ_JBHLEV010000002.1, on the reverse strand, counting down.
GCCACTACCGCTCGAAGACCGAACTCGACATCATGCGAACCATCAAGCGCGCGCTCGATCCGCAGAACATCATGAACCCCGGCAAGGTGCTCCGGCTGTGATTGGGCTCCCGGCGCCAACAATTTGTTCAACCTTGGCGGGCCGCAAAGATGTTGCGACCCGCCCGCGGTTCTTAGAGTGCTATCCGCTGCCCTCAAGCCACCGAGCCGCCGCGCGGGTTGACAATCGTATACCCTCGCAGCGAACGCGCGTGCATTCGCGTCGCGCGCCCGCCCGAGTTGGCGTCATAGGCCATCCAGACATCGCCTCCGAGGTGCTGCTCAAGGACGAAAACGTGACCTCGTCGCGCAGCAACCATTCCCGGTGCGGGTGACGTCCGCGGAAAGCGGAGCCAGTTGGACGCAAGATTCAATTCCGGGACGATACGGCCGAATACGCGCAGAGCCGCGCCGCAGCCGCAGAACGAGGAGGGACAACCGGCCGGACGGCCACCGACAACGCGAGCGCCGTGAGCACCGGAGACGGTCGCCGGCGTGGTCGTGCCCCCAGCATCAGTCACTGTCAGTTGTGTCGAGCGGTACGCTTGCAGCGTGGACCTGGAAATCAGCGAAGATCTGGAAGCCAGTGAGGGCCTGGAAGCCCGCTCGCGTCGCGTCTGCGAATACGAGAAGTCGCAGGGCATGGTGACGTTGCATTCAGGAGCTTGATGAATGCGATAAGGGCGCGCTTCCGAAGCGACAGAACCCAGGATAACGAGCACGCACGCAGAAAATACTCGCTTGAACATTGCAAGGACTCCAAATGAGAGACCCTGCCCCGGAACACGAGAAACCAATAACAGTTTGTCTGAAATGGGCCTAAAGCGCGGCTGAAAATGGCTGCGGTCGCGTGCCACGACTGCACGATCTCATAGCCTACACGTAGCGCCCGAGATGATTAACTCGCAGCGCACGAATGCTCGATCAGCGCGTCAAGCTCGCGGCGTGCAACCAAGTCGGATTGCGCAAGAAGGATCCAATGAGCGCTCCTCCTCCCCGCGTTGACCGGATCGCCAGGACTCGCTGCCGCTCATTGCATCATCGCGGCCGCGATCTTCTCCGCCGACATCAACACGGGAAAATTGGTGTTGGCGCATGGCACCACCGGGAAAATCGAGGCATCGACGACGCGCAGGCCCTGCACGCCCTTGACGCGGCCCTGATTGTCGACGACCGCCATCGGATCGTCGGCACGGCCCATGCGGCATGAGCACGAGGCGTGCCAGACGCCGATCGTCGCCTTGCGCACGAAGGCTTCCAGCGCCTCGTCGTCGTTGATCACCTGATCGAAGGTGAAGCCTTCCACCACGAAATTGTCGATCATGTAGTGGCGCAGCGCCGCCGGCCCGTCCATCAGGGCCGCGGCGATCGTGGTCAGGATCCTGTTCGTCGTATTGACCACACCAATTTTGCGCACGCGGTCGGTGTAGGAGGCGGGGAACGGCTTGTCCGTCACCGCCCTGACCGCCTCGCTCATCTGGACGGCCGCCATCTTGCGGAAGCCGCTCATCAGCCGGTCGAGGTCGCGCCGGTCGGACAACAGGTTGAACTCGACGATCGGCTCTGCGGCGGGATCGCGCGAGGCCAGCTTGACTTGCCCCGTCTCCGAATAGGTCTTGTTGACGAAGGTGAGCAGCGAGCCGATCTGCGCACCGACCGCGTGCCAGGCCGACTTGCTGAGCACGACGACGAACATGTCGCCCTTCGGCACGCCTTCGAGTCCCGACGAATAGCGCAGGCCGACCTGCATGTGGCGCCTTGTATGCTCGTTCATGCGCGCGCCGCGGCGGATGTAGGACGACAGCGAAATCGAGGGATGGTCCATCAGGCGCTGGCCGACGCCCGCCAGGCCCATCCGGACCGGGATTCCCAGGTCCTTGAGATGGCCGACCGGACCGATGCCGGCGCGCAGGAGGTGCGCCGGCGAGTGGATCGCGCCGCTGGAGAGGATGATCTCGCGTCCCCGGAACTCCTGCTCGCGCCCGCCGACAACGGCCTTCACCCCGACGCATTGCGTGCCTTCGAACAGCAGTTCCCGGACCTGCGTGTCCGTGGAGATCGTGAGGTTGGCGCGCTTGCGGGTGTCGCGATCGAGATAGCCCATCGCGGCCGAGACGCGCTGCTCGGCCTGATTGGAATGCGTCACCGGGAAGAAGCCGTCGACGAATTCGCCGTTCTGGTCCGGCAGATATTGATGGCCGGCCTGCTGGAACGCCTCGGCGAGCGCCTGCGAATGCCTGGTCCAGTGCTCGCGCGGAATCCGGCGGACCGGGATCTTGCCGTCCTTGCCGTGGAAGGGACCGTCGAAATCGAGGTCGCGCTCGACCTTCCTGAAGAAGGGCAGCACGTCGGCCCACGACCAGCCCGCAGCGCCGCGCGCGTCCCATTCATCGTAATCGGTCGGCGCGCCGCGGTTGGCCATCTGGCCGTTGATCGACGAGCCGCCGCCGAGCACGCGCGCCTGCTCGTATTTGCGTAAGGGAGGACGCACTTCATTCGGATTGTTGTGGCTGACGACCTGGGTCGTGACCTTCAGCTCGGTCCAGTGGAAGCGCGGATCGAAATAGGCGGTGCCGGGATAGCTGTCCCTGATTTCGGCCGGCTCGTTGCCGGGCGGCGTATCCTGTCCGGCTTCGCAAAGCAGGACCTTGTTGGCGCTTTTCGCGGAGAGCCGGTGGGCCAGCACGGACCCCGCCGAGCCGCCGCCCACGATGATGAAGTCGTACACGATTGGCGCTTCCTCTTGTTCTTGTTGGGAGAGCTTAGCGCGTTATTGTTTTGCCGTGGAAGAACTTTGGATTGCGTCGGTGCCTGCTTCTCGTGTCCCGGACGCGCTGCAACGCGTAGCGTTGCTGCGCTGCGTCCAGGGTACGAGCGTCACGGCTTGACACAAGGTGCCTACGGCCTGATCGAAAAATTCTCCGGCGGACCGGCCTTGCGCAAGGGCTCGGCGAGCCGGGCGAACTCGCACAACAGCGAGCGCGTCTTCCGGGGATCGATGATCTCCTCGACCCAGAACTTCTCGGCCGAGCGGAACGGCGAGCGCAGCTTGTTGAGGCGCTCCTGGATTTCCTCCAGCTTCGCCGCCTTGTCCTCGGCCGCGTCGATGTCGGCGCGATAGGCGGCCTCAATGCCGCCTTCGAGCGGGAGCGAACCCCAATAGGCCGACGGCCAGGCATAGCGGATCGAGAAGCGGTCTGCCGGCTGGTGCACGACGCCCGCAACACCGAACGCGTTACGCAGGATCACGGTGCACCAGGGCACGGTGGTCTGGTTGACCGCGGCCATCGCGCGAACGCCGTGACGGATGGTCGCGGCCTTCTCGGCATCGAGGCCGATCATGAAGCCGGGACAATCCATGAGATAGACGATGGGCAGATGGAAGGTCTCGGCGAAGTCGACCCAGCGCACCACCTTCTGGCAGGCATCCGCGGTCCAGGAGCCGCCGTAGTGAAAACTGTCGCTGGCGAGCAGCAGCACCGGCCTGCCCTCGAGCCGTGCAAGGCCGACGATGATCGGCTTGCCGAAGTTCTTGCCGACCTCGAAGAACGAGCCCTTGTCCACGACGGACTCGATGATGGGCCGCATCTTGTAGACCTGCTTGCGGTTGCGCGGCACCGCGTTGAGCAGCGCTTGCTCGCTGCGCTCCGGATTGTCGGTGCAGGGCAAGGTCGGCGGCAGCTCGTAGACCGACGACGGCAGATAGGAGAGGAAGCGCCGGGCGCAGGCGAACGCCTCTTCTTCCGTGTCGACGGCGTGATCGACCGCGCCGGCGCGGGTCTGGATGTCGGCGCCGCCGAGCTCTTCCTTCGAGAGGTCCTGCCCCAGCGCCTTCACCACCGGCGGGCCCGCGACGAACATCGCGGACTTCCTGGTCATGATGGAATAGTGGCTGGCGGCAAGGCGCGCGGCGCCAAGACCCGCGACCGAGCCGAGACCGAGTGCCACCACCGGCACGCGCGACAGATTCTCCGTCGTGAACCGATACCAGCGCGTGCCGCCGATGCCGCCCGGCAGATTGGCAGCGCCCTTGGTCTCGATGGTCTTGACCGAGCCGCCGCCGCCGGAGCCTTCGATGATGCGGACGATGGGCAGACGGAGGTCGTGCGCCATCTCCTCCGCCATCAACGGTTTTGCCGAGATCGACGCATCGGCGGAGCCGCCGCGTACGGTGAAATCGTCGCCGACCACGACCACGGTCCGGCCATCGACGCGCGCGCGGCCGAACACGCAGTTCGCCGGCGTCAGTTTCTTCAGCTCGCCGCTGGAATCGTATTCACCGATGCCGGAGACGGCACCGATCTCGTGGAAGCTGCCTTTGTCGATCAGCTTGTCGATACGCTCCCGAACAGTCAGCCGGCCCTGGTCATGCTGTCGCTTGACCTTGTCAACGCCGCCCATCTCCCGCGCGAAGGCTTCGCGCCGGGCGAGCTCGTCGAGTTCCGGCTTCCAGTTCATTCACTCCCTCCGAATTGATCGGCTTGTTATTGTTATGCACGGCCATTGCGACCGGTTTGCGCGGGATACGGTTGTTGAAGACGTCGCCTTCCGCGCCCTCGACCAGGCTGCTGAGCGACCGGCCGAGCTCGAGCATCAGCGGCGCGACTTCGGCATGCAGCCGTTCCTCGTCGTACATCGCGGACAGAAGGCCGATCGTGATGACCACGAAGGTCTGGTACTGCGGCGACCAGATCGGCACCGCGAGCCCGTTGATGTGCGGGCTCCACAGGCCGCAGGCCACGACATAGCCGCGCTCGCGCAGCATCTCCCGGTTGGCTTCAATGCGCGGCTTCAGGATCTTCGCGGCCTCGGGAGCCTCCCGTTCCATGTCCGCGATGAAGGCATCGCCGATCTCCGGCGCCAGCGCCGCGGTGTAGGCCGCGCCCGCGGCGGTCGAGGCCATCGAGATGCGGCTGCCGGTGCCCTCGTGCAGGCCGAGCGCGGTCGCCGAGCGCGCGAACAGGAGATAGACCAGATGGAAGCGATCGGGGATGACGAAGCCGACCGTCCCCGGCACTTGCTCGGCCACTTCCTGGAGTCGTTGGCGGATCATGCTGCGCAGCTGCGCGCCCTTCATCATCGAAGCGCTCATCGCCACCGCGCTCGGGCCGATGCGATATTTTTGATCACGCGGCAGATAGACCAGCTGTCCCATCCGCGTCAGCGTGTGCGTGAGCCGCGACACCGTCGAGCGCGGCAGACCGCAGCGATTTGAGATCTCGAGATTGCCGAGCCTGCTATCGTGGCCCTCGAAGCATCGCAACACGTCGAACGCGCGCGAGACCACCTGGATGACATCTCCCTCGCCGGCATCGCCAGCGAGCATGCCTTGCCTACTCAACCGCTCGGATCGTCGTCCCATGTTCCCTACCGTTTGTTCCGCTGTGCGGAATTAAATTCCACTTGCAGACGACGCTACCTCAGGCATTTTGCGACGACAACAAAAAGGCGATGGCATGCCAGAAATTAAGATCGTCACCGAGGTCGCGGGGCGAATCTGCGCAACTCCCGTGCAGGTTGGAGGAACCGTCGCGGATGGCGATGAGATTGTGGTGGTCGAGGCGATGAAGATGGAGATACCGGTGTCCTCGCCCGCGAGCGGCACCATCACATCGCTGCTGGTGAAGCTGGACGATGTCGTTGCCGAGGGACAGGCTGTTGCGACCGTCGCGAGCTGAGTGTTCTATCCGTCGTCTGCGCGACAATCTGTCAGCCTTATTCGCGCAGGCAACGGTGCGGCGTTGCCATCGCTCGATCGCGGTGACATGATCTGCTGCAAACAAAACGTTGTTTCAAACAAAGAAAGAAAATCTTCGCGGCAAAGCGAGGATCATTGGAGGGAAACATGCTTCGTGGGCTGATCATACTCGCGCCTGCCTTGGTGGCAGGCATTTCTTTTGCGTCTACACGCTACGCGTTCGCCGAAGACGTCAAGCTGCCGGCGACCTTGACCTTCACGGCCTATGACACCGGAACCGCCGGCTTCAACATCGCGGTCGGCGTCGGTAAGATGATGAAGGACAAGTTCGGCACCGACGTGCGCGTGCTCCCCGCAGGCAACGACGTCGCACGGCTCGCGCCGCTGCGCGCCAAGCGGGCGGTCTCCGCGGCGATGGGATCGGGCACCTATTTCGCGCAGGAAGGCGTATTCGAGTTCGGGTCGAAGGAATGGGGCCCGCAGCCGCTCCAGATTCTGCTCTCGTCCGTCGACTGCAATTGCGGCTCGCTCGCTGTCGCTGCCGACACCGGCGTGAAGGAGCTGAAGGACCTCAAGGGCAAGCGTGTCGGCTTCGTGGTCGGCTCGCCCGCGCTGAACCAGAACTCGCTCGCGGTGCTCGCCTTCGCCGGACTGACGCAGAAGGACGTCAAGGCCGTCGAGTTCGCGAGCTACGGCGCGATGTGGAAAGGGCTGATCAACAACGACGTCGATGCCGCCTTCGGCACCACCATCACCGGCCCCGCCAAGGAGGCCGAGACGTCGCCGCGCGGCCTGATCTGGCCGCCGCTGCCGGCCAAGGACAAGGAAGGCTGGGCGCGGATGCAGAAGGTCGGCTCGTTCTTCTTTCCGCAGCTGGCGACCTGCGGCGCCGGCATCTCGCCGGACAAGCCGGTCGAGCTCGGCAATTACCCCTACCCGATCTTCGTCACCTACGCCTCGCAACCCGCCGACCAGGTCTATGCGATCACGAAGGCGATGATTGTAAACTACGATGCCTTTAAGGACTCCGCGCCCGGCGCCGGAGGTCTCGCCGCCGACCGCCAGACCAAGAACTGGGTGGTGCCGGTGCATCCCGGCGCAGTGAAGGCGCTGAAGGAAGCCGGGCAGTGGAGCGATGCGCAGGAGACGCACAACAACAAGCTGATCAAGCGGCAGGAGGTGCTCGGCGCGGCGTGGGCGGAGTACGGCAAGTCCAATCCGCAATCGGACGACAAGTCGTTTCTCGACGGCTGGATGAAGGCGCGCGCAGCGGCGCTTGCGAAGGCCGACATGCCGAACGGGTTCGAGGAATGATGAACTCGCTCTCGGCGCCAAGAGGAAGGTGCGCGCTCCCTCCCCCGCTTGCGGGGGAGGGCTGAGGAGAGGGTCTCTTCTCGGCGGGATTCTCCAGGAGGCGAGAGCCCTCACCCGCGCCTTCGGCGCGACCTCCCCCGCAAGCGGGAGAGATTGAAGCCGCGGCGCGAGCGATTCTGACACTGCCATTCGCCTAGCTTGCTTCCAACAACCCACGCGCGGGATCAATGATGTCTTCTGCTTCCACCTCCACCGCCCCGCAAGACGAGGCCAAGCGGGTCGTCTTCGACGATCCGCACGGCGCCGCCGGGAACATGCAGGAAGCGGAGGTCACGCGCGTGCGCACCTTGCGCGGTGCCTGGCGCTGGATGCTGGTGGTTGCGACGGCCGCGACCATCCTGCTCTGCATCAACCAGCAATTCTCACTGCGCTTCTTCATGGGCTACACCCAGCTCAACACGGAGTATTTCTATCTCCTGATCGCCTTGATGCTGCCGTTCACCTTCCTGATCTTTCCGGGCGCGGAACGCGCACCGCTCGATCGGATTCCCTGGTACGACCTGTTGCTCTTCGTCGTAACGTTCGCGGCAGCACTGGTGTTGATGTCGAACGTGCGCAAGGCGGCAGAGGCCGGCTGGGAGTTCGGCGGCGCGCCCAATAGCGTCATCGCCGCAGGCCTCGTGATGTGGGTGATGCTGATGGAGGCACTCAGGCGCACCGGCGGCTGGAGCCTGCTCTTGAGCGTCCTGCCCTTCACGGTCTATCCGCTGTTCGCCGAGGCCGGCTGGCTCGGGCCGTTCCGCGGCACGCAATCGACGCTGGAACAGGCGACCGCCTATCACGTGCTCTCAGGCGAGAGCCTGCTCGGCATCCCCATCCAGGCCTTCGCCGACACCGTGATCGGCTTCCTGGTGTTCGGCACTGCGCTCATGATGACCGGCGCCGGCAAATTCTTCATCAATCTCTCTTTCGCAATGTGCGGCACCTTCCGCGGCGGTGCGGCGAAGGTCTGCATCTTCGCCAGCGGTCTGCTCGGCATGATGTCGGGCTCGATCATCTCCAACGTGCTGACCGCCGGCACCATGACCATTCCCGTCATGAAGAAGAGCGGCTTCCGCGCCTCCTATGCCGCCGCGATCGAGGCCTGCGCCTCGACCGGTGCGGTGCTGGCGCCCCCGGTGATGGGCGCGACCGCCTTCGTGATCGCGCAGTTCCTCAACGTCAGCTACGCGGAAGTCGCCGTCGCCGCGATCATTCCCGCCGTGCTCTATTACGTCGGCCTGTTCATGCAGGTCGACGCTTACGCCGCGCGCCACGGGCTGAAAGGCATCCCGCGCGCCGATCTGCCGCGCGTCATGGATACGATCAAGGACGGCTGGTACTACGTCTTCGTCATCGCGCTGCTGATCGTGATGCTGCTCTATTTCAAGCGCGAGAGCCACGCGCCGTTCTACGCCACCGCGCTGCTGCTGGTGCTGAACCAGTTCTTCTCCAAGGACACACGCTGGACGTTTGCGACGATCGGTAAGTTCCTCGAGGTCAACGGCCGCACCTTCGTCGAGCTCGTCGGCATCCTCGCCGGGTGCGGCCTGCTGATCGGCGCGTTCTCAATGACCGGCGTGGTGTCGAGCCTTGCCAACGATTTGCTGCACATTGCCGGCGACAATGCCTTCCTGCTGCTCGGCATGTGCGCCCTCACCAGCCTCATCCTCGGCCTCGGGCTGACAACGACGGCCTGCTACATCTTCCTCGCCATCCTGGTCGCCCCCGCGCTGGAGAAGCTCGGGCTGAACAAGATAGCGGTGCACATGTTCATCTTCTACTGGGGCATGCTGTCGTCGATCACACCGCCCGTCGCGATCGCTTCGTTCGCCGCCGCAGGCATCGCGGGCTCGCCGGCGATGAAGACCGGCTGGGAATCGATGTGGGTCGGCAGCATCATCTATTTCATCCCGTTCTTCTTCGTGCTCAATCCGGCGCTGGTGCTGCAGGGACCGAGCCCCTACTTCGCCGGCCTTGGCCTGATGGGACTTGCCGCGTTCGGCACGCTGTTCATCTGTGGCGGCATCCAGGGCTACCAGCCCTTCATCGGCGATCTGCGCGGCGCCGGCGCGCTCGAATGGCCGATCCGCGTGCTGCTGGTGATCGGCGGCTTCGTGGTGGCGACGCCGGGCGGGGGAATCATGCCGCTGTCGCAGCTGCAGGTGACGCTGATGGGCCTTGCCATCCTCGTGCCCACGGCCCTGCTGGCGCTTGTCCTGGTCCGGCGGCAGACCATGGTGCCGGACGGGTTGCGCGCCCCCTGATTGCGTTGCACAAGAGAGGCGATGACACCGCTCGCGCCTCTCGCCGCCGCCTGGTCCCGCTCGAAGCCGCCCTTGCTGCGGTTCCTGGACAATTGCCTCAACGAATTCTCCGCGGAAACCTCAGGCCACGTTGCCGATTACATTCCCGAGCTGGGCAAGGCCGATCCTGCCTATTTCGGCATCAGCCTCGCGACGCTGGATGGCCACGTCTACGAGGTCGGCGACTCCAGGGTGCCCTTCACCATCCAGTCGATGTCGAAGCCGTTCGTGTTCGCGCTGGCGCTGGACCTTCTGGGTGCCGGCAAGGTCGAAAGCGCGATCGGCGTCGAGCCCTCCGGCGATCCCTTCAACTCGATCCGGCTCAATTCGGAGAACCACCCGTTCAACCCGATGGTCAATGCCGGCGCGATCGCCTGCACCGGGCTGATCTACGACAGCAAGGGTGCGGACGCTTTCGAGCAAATCCGTCTCGCGCTCGGCCGCTTTGCCGGACGCGAGCTCGCGCTGGACGAGGCCGTCTACGCGTCCGAGAGCCAGACCGGCGACCGCAACCGGGCGATCGGCTATCTTCTCAAGACCAACGCGGTGATCTCCGACAATGTCGCGGGGGTCCTCGACGTCTATTTCCGGCAATGCGCCGTGCTGGTCACGGCGCGCGACATCGCGGTGATGGCGGCGACGCTCGCCAATCGCGGCATCAATCCGGTCACGGGCGAGCAGGTGCTGAGCGCCTACGCCATCTCGCGCACGCTGTCGGTGATGACCTCGTCGGGCATGTACGACTATGCCGGCGAATGGATCTACCGCATCGGCATTCCGGCCAAGAGCGGCGTCGGCGGCGGCATTCTGGCCGCGCTCCCTGCCCGCCTCGGCCTCGGCAGCTATTCGCCGAAGCTCGACAAGCACGGCAACAGCGTGCGCGGCATCAAGGTCTGCGAGGCGCTATCCTCGCACTACGATCTGCACATGCTCAACCGCAGCGACGATGCCCGCAACGCCGTCATCGCCGACTACGATATCGGCAAGAGCCCGTCACGCCGCGTGCGCCGGCCGCAGGAGCGCGAAATCCTGGCCGCGCATGAGCAGGAGGTGCGGGTCATCGAGCTGGTCGGCACGCTGTCGCTGTCGGCCGTCGACTACGTCTCGCGCCGGCTGGCGGGACGACCGCGGCCGCAAATCGTCGTGTTCGACCTGCACCGCGTCACCTCGACCACGCGCGCCGGTGCGCGGCTCGTCGCCGAGACCTTCGAGGAGCTCGCCGCACTGAACGTGACCGTCGTTCTGTCAGGCGTCAGACGCGCCTCCAAGGAATGGGACAGCTTGCGCGAATGGACCGCCGAGCTGAAGAACGTCCGCGACTTCTATCTGCTCGACACCGCGATTGAATGGGCCGAGGACCAGATCGTTTATCGCTATGGCGGTTCGATCGATTTTCACGAGTTCACCGAGCTTGCCGAGCAGCCGTTGCTGGCCGGGCTAAGCGAGGAGGAACTGACGGATCTCGCTTCGATCTGCACGATCCGAACCTTTCAGGCCGGCGCCAAGATCATCACCACGGGCGATCCGGCCTCTTCCCTGTTCTTCCTGCGCAGCGGTGCGGTGCATGTCACGCTGCCCGACGGCGTGCGGCTGGCGACGCTGACCGCCGGCATGGCCTTTGGAGAGATGGCACTGCTGGAGACGACGCGCTCGGCCGACGTCTTTGCCGACATGGCGGCGACCGCTTACGAAGTGCCACTGAAGGCGTTCGAACGTTTCCGCAAGCAACACCCGCGCGCCAGCGAGCGCGTCATGCGTAACCTCGCGCAGCTATTGGCCGATCGCCTGATCGTCGCCAACGCGAGGGTGGATATCTTGACGGCGACGTGAGCGATCAAACACTGGTTGGGATGAGCCGCGCCTGGCGCCTCGATGGAGGTGCGTTCCCTCCCCCCTTTCCTACCGACTCCCCGCCTCGCTCAACCGCCGCTTGATCTTCGCCGCGCTCTTTTCCAGCAGCTCGGACGGCTTCTGGCCGGTCGCGGCGCACAGGCAGGCCCAGTAGTAGACGACATCGCCCAGCTCATCGACCAGACCCGCCTTGTCGAGCCAATCGTCGCGCAGCAGCTTCTTGATGTGGTCGGCGACCTCGCCGGCTTCGCCGGCAAGGCCAAGTCCGAGATAGGACAGAAGCTCGCTGGATGGATGCTCTTCGACCTTCGCAATGCTCGCGGCCCAGGCCGCATATTCATCGATCGTCATCGGCATCCCTCGCCGCTGCTGTCGGATCAACCCACCACTTCCGTCACGGGCTGAAGGTCGATCTCGAATGTCTCCAGGAACTTTGACGTCATGATGTAGAAGCCGACCGAGAGCTGCAGCTCGACGAGGGCAGCCGGCGTCAGTTTTGATGCGATCGCCTTGAAGGTCGCATCCGTCGGCTTCTTCAGCGTCACGATCTCGTCGGTGAAGGCGAGCGCGGCCCGCTGCACCTCGTTGAAGCACGTCGCCGCTGGCCAGTCCGCGAGCGCCTCGTTCTGCTCGTCGGTGACGCCGACATTCTTGCCGATCCGCTTGTGCGCGACGATCTCGTACGGCGCCTCGCACAAGATGCCCGTGCGGGTGATTGCAAGCTCGCGGACGACGGGGTCGAGCTCGCCCTTGTGGCGGATCGCGCCCCCCAGGCGGCAGTACTGCTCGAAATAGCTCGGGGAGTGCGCCATCATGCGGAAGATGTTGGCGTTGCGGTTCTTGTCGAGAATTTCGCGGGTGCGGTCGGACGCCTTGGACGGATCGCTGTAGTTGATACGGGCCATGATTTTCCTGAAGTTTTCCCTGAATTTTTGATGCTTTTTGTCGTTGTCGGCGGGAGTCCTCCGAAACTCTATTCTTGCGCCGACGCAGGAGCAACATCATCGAGTCAAATTGCCGCCGCATTGCTGATCGACCCTGACACAGTCGATATTCGCCGCGTGGGGACAAATCGCGGTGAGTACTCGCAAGTGGGGTGTTCCGAGTAAAACAATTGGCCGTCGGGTGCGCTAGCCGTACAACGATGAGTCACGCCCAAGTCTAGGGAGAAAACGGCATGAAGGAAGCCACGAAGGGGGCGGCCTCGGGAGCGTTCGCGCATATGCTGGCGGTGACGGCGATGCTCGTCATCGCCAGCATCTTGTTCTACGGGCGCTGAGTTAAGCGTTTTGAAGTTTTCGTCATTCCGGGGTGGCCCTCGCACAGGCCAGGCCCAGAATCCCGTTCCAGGCTCGGTCCTATGACCGCCCCCGAATGACGAATCCCACTATGTCGCTTTGGCAAAGTACGGCACGAGCCTGCCGGCGAACGGCCTGAAGCTCGCAACGACCGAATCGCCTATCGCGAGATCGTTCTCACCGTGCGCCATCATGCGAAATCCCTCGGCGCAATCGACCAGCAGGATGTTGTAGGGCACGTGCGCGCGCGTCTCGGGCGTGGCGGCGCGGCAGACCAGCGAGGTCGCGTAGACTCTGCCCTTGCCGCTGGCGCGCTGCTCGCGCAGATCCGATTGGCCGCAAGAAGCGCAGAAGGCGCGGTGAAAGTACTGCACATGCCCGCACGAGGTGCAGGCCTGAAAGGTGATGGCCTCGTCGCCCTTGGTCCAATCCGCCAGACGCTCGCTCATCGCACCCGCTCCAGGAACATGCTGACATGGGACGACAGCACGCCGCCGTCGCCGTGCAGGAGCGCGATCGAAGCGTCGCGCACCTGGCGGCCAGCCGCCCGCCCCGTCATCTGCAAATGCGCCTCGACCAGATGCGCCATGGCGCCGCCGACGCCGCAATGGCCGTAGCTGAGCAGGCCGCCATGGGTGTTCAGCGGCATCGTGCCGTCGCGGCCGAAATGACCTGATCGCACCCGGGCCGCCGCCTCGCCGCGTCCGGCAAGGCCGAGATCCTCCAGCAGCATTGCAAGCGTGATGGTGAAGCTGTCGTAGATCGCGGCGTAGCGGACGTCGGAGATCGCAAGGCCGCAAGCCTCCTTGGCGCGCGCGATGGAAATTTCTGCGCCGAGTTCGCTGAGCGCAGGCGCGGCCGTGACGTGCTGATGGGTGTGGGCCTGGGCGCAGCCGCGGATGCGCACGCCCGCCTCTCCGGTCCGCTCGCGGCTGACGACGAAGGCGGCGCCGCCGTCGGACACCGGACAGCAATCGAGCAGTTTTAGGGGCATCGCCACGGGCTTCGAAGCCATGACGTCGGCGACGGTGATGGGATCGTGGAATTGCGCGCCGGGATGGGTGCAGGCGTGGGCGCGCATCAGCACCGCGAACTCGGCGAGGTCCTCTTCGGTCACGCCGTACTCGTGCATGTACCTGCTGGCGACGAGACCGTAATAGGCAGGAATGGTCGGGCCCAGCGGCACCTCGTAGTCGGGATGGCCGACCTGTGCCAGCGCCTGGATCGAGGCGTCGCGGCTCTGCCCGGTGAGGCGGTTCTCGCCGGCCACGACGAGGACGTGACGGGCAACGCCTGCGTCGACGAGGTGATGCGCCAGCATGGTCATCGCGAGGCCCGTGGCGCCGCCGACCTGGACAGCATGGGCGTAAGCGGGACGAATGCCGAAATGCTCGGCGAACACGGTCGCCAGCATGATGTGCGGCGAGACGGTGGAATAGCCGCAGAGAATGCCGTCGATGTCCGAGCGTGTCAGCCCGGCATCGTCCAGCGCGGCTTGCGCGGCCTGGCTCATCAGGTCGAGCGAGGATGAGCCTTCATGCTTGCCGAACGGTGTGAGGCCGATTCCGGTGATGAAGCTCATCGTCTCACTCCGCTGTCATTCCGGGGCGGCCCAAAGGGCCGAGCCCGGAATCCATCGAGCGGCATGTGCGGATAAATGGATTCCGGGCTCGCGACTTCGTCGCGCCCCGGAATGACGGATGAGAAAGCTTGCGCCATCACTCCCCCTACTCCGGCGGCGACCGCGTGACGCCATCACGGACCATGGCCACGATCTCGTCGGCCGAGTATCCAACTTCGCGAAGAATCTCCGCGCCGTGCTCGTTGAGCCGCGGCGCCAGCCGCACCGGCTCGGCCTCGGTCTCCGACCAGGTCGCCGTCACCTTCATGCTGCGGATCGGCCCTTCGGTCGGATGGGTCACGACCGGGAAGAAATTCGTCGCCTCCAGATGCTCATCGTGCAGGATCGAGGCAAGGTCATGCATCGGCATCACCGGCACGTCGGCCTTGGTGAGCAGCTCGATCCACTCGGCCGTGGTGCGCGTCTCGAAGATGCACGCGAGCTCGGCATAGACGACGTCGATGTTGGCGGCACGCCCCGCGAAGGTCGCGAATTTGGGATCGTTGCGCAAATCGTCGCGCGCGGTCGCCTTGAAGAAATTCTCCCACTGCTTGTCGTTGTAAACGATGACGCTGAGATAGCCGTCCGAGGTCTTGTAAGGGCGGCGATCCCGCGACAGGTGGCGGGCATAGCCGCCCTTGTCGAGCGGCGGCTCATAAGTGAGCCCGCCCATGTGGTCGCCCATGACGAAGCCGGCCATGGTCTCGAACATGGGAATGTCGACGCGCTGGCCGCGGCCGGTGCGGTCGCGGTGCACCAGGCTGGCGCAGATCGCGCCGACGGCAGTGAGGCCGACGATGCGATCGACCAGCGCGTTCGGCACGTAGCGCGGCACGCCGTCGCCCGTCTGAGCCATCAAGGCGGGGAGCGCGGTGGCGCCCTGGATCAGGTCGTCATAGGCGGGTTTTGCCGCATAGGGCCCGTCCTGGCCGAAGCCGAACACGCCGGCATAGACCAGGCGCGGATTGATCGCGGACACGACGTCGTAGCCGAGCTGAAGTCGGGCCATGGCCTGCGGACGGACGTTGTAGACGAGCACGTCGGCGTCCTTGATCAACCGCAGCACGGCCTCGCGTCCCGCCGGCTTTTTCAGATCGAGACAGATCGAGCGCTTGCTGCGGTTGGTGTTGAGAAACACCGGGCCCATGCCGGCGTGACGCATCGGGCCGATCAGGCGGGTGACGTCGCCGTCGAGCGATTCCACCTTGACGACATCCGCACCGTAGTCACCGAGCATCTGGGTCGCATACGGCCCCATCAGCACGGTGGTCATGTCGACGACCTTGATGCCCTTCAGCGGCCCCATCGTTCGCTCCCGATTGCGCAAGGGCCAAGGCGCGGCCCCGCGATTTCGGTCCAGCTAAGGGCACCGCCGCGGCCCGCGCAAGGGCGAGCCGCGTATGGCGGCATGCATCGTGCGGGCGGTATCGACCGCTATTTCTTCTGGCGGGATTCGCGAATCTTGAGGAGCCGGTCCAGCTCGTCGTTCTGCTGGGTGATCCGATCGGCGATCCGCGACTCGTTCTGCTCGCCCGAGGCGGCGGCAGCCTGCTCGATGAGCTGGCGGATATTGTCCTCGAGGATTGCGATGCGATCGTTGAGTGCGTCCATCGACAGCGAGTCTTCGTAGTCAGTGCTCATGATGCATTCCCTGCAAATCAATCAGGAGCATTAAGACGGGCCGAGGCAGGCCCACCATGATTTAACGCAAAGAAGTGGGCACGGCGCGTGGCGCCCGTGCCCACCCGAGGCGATCCTACTTCAGCGGCTCCAGCACGGAGACGTAGTTGGCGACCGCGGCACCGCCCATGTTGAAGATGCCGCCGAGCTTGGCGTTCTTGAGCTGCATGCCCTCGGGCGCCTGCCCGGCGAGCTGCATCGCGGTCATCACATGCATGGAAACACCGGTGGCCCCGATCGGATGGCCCTTGGCCTTCAGGCCGCCGGACGGATTGACCGGCAGCTTGCCGTCCTTCAGCGTCCAGCCTTCCTTGATGGCGCGGGCGCCCTGCCCCCTCGGCGTCAGGCCCATGGCTTCGTACTCGATCAGCTCGGCGACGGTGAAGCAGTCATGGGTCTCGACGAAGGAGAGATCGGACAGGGTCACGCCCGCCTTCTCCAGCGCGCGCTGCCAGGCCACCGTGCAGCCCTCGAACTGCAGGATGTCGCGCTTGGACATCGGCAGGAAGTCCTGGGCATGCGCGGTGGCGCGGAAGCCGATCGACTTGGCCATGCCCTTGGCGGTCTCGGCATCGGCCAGCACCAGTGCCGCAGCGCCGTCGGAGACCAGCGAGCAATCGGTGCGCTTCAGGGGGCCGGCGACGTACGGGTTCTTCTCGCTCTCGGCGCGGCAGAAGTCGAAGCCGAAATCCTTGCGCATCTGGGCGAAGGGATTGGCCACGCCGTTCTTGTGGTTCTTGGCCGCGATCAGCGCCAGCGCATCGGACTGATCGCCATATTTCTGGAAGTAGGAACTGGCGATCTTGCCGAACACGCCGGCAAAGCCGCCGACGGTGTCGCCGTCCTCAGGCAGATAGGACGCCTTGAGCAGGTTCTTTCCGATCTCCGCGCTGGGGGTGCGCGTCATCTGCTCGACGCCGACGACCAGGACGATTTTCGCCGCGCCCGCATCGATCGCGCGCAGGCCCTGATGCACTGCGGCAGAACCCGTGGCGCAGGCATTCTCGACGCGGGTTGCCGGCTTGAAGCGCAGCTTCGGGTCGGCCTGGAGCACCAGCGAGGCGGTAAAATCCTGCGGCGAGAAGCCGGCATTGAAATGGCCGAGCACGATCTCGTCGACATCGCCGGCGGAAATGCCGGCATCGGCCAGTGCCTCATTGGCAACGCGGGTGACGAGACTTTCGACGGTTTCGGTGTCGAACTTGCCGAACGGCGTATGCGCCCATCCGACGATGCTGGCGGTCATGGTCTTTTCTCCCTGGGGTCTCTTCCTGAGCTAAGTCTTAGCCCAGGGATGGCAAGACTTCACGCAGCTTTCAGGGCCTTGAGCGTGCGCTGGCAGATGGCAGTTATGCCGGCCCAGTTCCCGGCCCTGATCTCGGCCGTCGGGCACAGCCAGGAGCCGCCGACCGCCACCACATTGGGCTCGGCGAGCCAACTCGCCGCATTGGCCTCGCCAACCCCGCCGGTCGGGCAGAACCGCACGTTCGGGAACGGGCCGCCAAGGGCGCGCAGGCCCTTGATGCCCCCGGCCTGCTCGGCCGGAAAGAACTTTGCGACGTCGAAGCCGTGCGACAGCGCCATCATCAGCTCGGACGCTGTGGCAATGCCCGGCGCGAACGGCAAGGAGCTATGGGCGGCGGCTTTGAGGAGGTCGGGGGTCAGGCCGGGGCTGATGCCGAACGCGACGCCGAGCTTCTCGACACGGGTAAAGTCGGCCGGATTGAGGATCGTGCCGATACCGACGACCGCCTCGGGCACTTCGGCCATCATTGCCCTCGCCGCTTCGATCGCCACAGGGGTGCGCAAGGTCACCTCCAGGGTGCGGACGCCGCCGGCGACCAGTGCCCGCGCCAGCGGCACGGCGTCCTGGATGCGCTCGATGGTGAGAACGGGAATGACGGTCGCGTCCCTGAATAGCGCGACGAGGTGGTTCTGTTGGGCAGCAGTGGGCATCTCGTGGATCTTTTCGTTTACTTGGTCGCTTGGCGCGTGGTCGCCGGCCGGTGCCGCTTCTTGGGCGGCATGGCATAGCCCGGAATGATGGCGCCGGCATAGCAGATCACGACGCTGGCGAGACGATGCCCGGCCTGGGCCGCCTCGACCGGATCGGAACCGGCCAGCCGGGCCGCGATATAGGCTGCGGCAAAGCTATCGCCGGCCGCCGTGGTGTCGACGACGGGGTTCGTCATGGGTTCGGCGCGGACCTCGTGGGTGCCACCGGGGAAGCGCAGCAGGCTGACGGGCTCAGGAAGCCGGAACACCAGCTCGGGCGTGGGAATGCGCGCCATCAATTGCTCGTTGCTCTCGCCGGGATACAGCGCAAGCAGATCCTCGGTCGAGGTCAGCACGATGTCGGCGGCCGTAAACGCTGAAGCAAACGCCTCGCGCGCGACATCACGGTCCGGCCACCCCCGCGCGCGAAAGTTCGTGTCGAACACGAAGCGGGTGCCGAGCAGGCGCGCCCGCTTGATCGCCGCGAACAGGCGATCCCGCCCCGAAGCATCGTAGATCGAGAGCGTGATGGCGGAGAGATAGACGATATCGTAGCTCATCAGCGAATTGAGCAGCTCGTCCGTCTCCGGCAGGCTCATCAGCTGCCGCGCCGCCGCGCTGTCGCGCCAGTGGAAGAACTGGCGCTCGCCCTTTGCATCCGTCTGGATCATGTAGAGGCCGGGCAGTTTTCCGGCCAGGCGCACGACGCGCCTCGTGCCGACACCTTCCGCAGTCCAGGCCGCGATCATCTCATCGCTCAAGGCGTCGTCGCCGAGCGCAGTGAGATAGTCGACCTTGACGTCGAGCCGCGCGAGGTACACCGCGGTGTTGAGCGTGTCGCCGCCGAAGCCGCGCGAATACAGGCCGCCCCCCTGCCCCGCAGACGCGCCCCCCTGGGCCTGCCTGAGCTCGACCATGCATTCGCCGATGCAAGCAACGCTCGCCATCATGTGACCCGCGCAGTCAGAGATCAGGCGACGAAATTGCCGCCGAGCTCGTCTTCGATGTGAATGCGGATGATGTCGTCGAAAGTCTTCTCGGCCGTGGTGAAGCCGAGCTCGAGCGACCGCTTCGCATTGAAATTGCGCGGCCAGCCGCCGACGATACCGACGATGAACGGATCCGGCTCGCGCTTGATCCGGGCAGCGACCTTCTCGCCCGCAACCCGCTTCAGCGCGGCGATCTGCTCGCCGACCGTCGCCGACAGGCCCGGCATAGTCAGATTGCGGCGCGGGCCGACCGCGGCCAGATCCATCGTGCCGGCGTGGAGCAGGAAGCCCACCGCGGAGCGTGGCGTCGCATGCCAGTGGCGGACGTCCTCGGAGACGGGAAGAACCGCTTCCTTGCCCGCCAGGGGTTCGCGCAGGATGTTGGAGAAGAAGCCCGATGCCGCCTTGTTGGGCAGGCCGGGCCGGATGCAGATGGTCGGCAGGCGAATGCCGATACCGTCGAGGAAGCCGCGGCGCGAATAGTCGGCCAGCAGGAGTTCGCCGATCGCCTTCTGGGCGCCGTAGCTGAGCAGCGGCGTATGGAAGAACTCGTCGCCGATCGCATCCGGGAACGGCGCGCCGAACACCGCGATCGAGGACGTGAAGACCACGCGCGGCTTGTAGCCGCCGCCAACGAGCCTGACGGCATCGAGCAGCATTCGGGTGCCGTCGAGATTGATGCGGTAGCCCTTGTCGAAATCGAGCTCGGCTTCGCCGGAGACGATGGCGGCAAGATGGAAGATCACGTCCGGGCGGCCGGCGATCAGCTTTTCGGCCGCGCCCGGCACGGCGAAATCGCCCGACACCGTCTCGACGGGGAAACCGGCCTTCTCCGGCTTCTTCGGCTCGACCACGTCGTGCATGGTCAGTTTCGTGATGTCGGTCTTGCCGAGCCGGCCGTCGCGCAACAGCCGTTCACAGAGTTTGCGGCCGACCATGCCGGCGGCACCGAGAACCAGAACGTGCAAGAGCTAACTCCTTGTTATTGGCCGGAACGCGCAGCCCCTCGCGCGCTCCCGTGGCAGACCCCCGTGATCACTCCTTCACGGCGCCGGTCATCGCGGACACATAATGCTCCACGAAGAAGGCGTAAAGGATGACGAGCGGCAGCGAGCCGGCCAGGGCTCCCGCCATCAGCGAACCCCAGCGGTAGATGTCGCCGTCCACGAACTCGTTGACGATCGCGACCGGCACCGTCTTGTTGCTGGTCGACTGCAGGAACGTCAACGCGTAGATGAACTCGTTCCAGCACAGGGTGAAGCAAAAGATGAAGGCCGAGATCAGGCCGGGGATTGCGAGCGGCAGGACGATCTTGGTCAGGATCTGCCAGCGGCTCGCGCCGTCGATCAGCGCGCATTCCTCGAGCTCGAACGGAATGGTCTTGAAATAGCCCATCAAGAGCCAGGTCGAGAACGGGATCAGGATAGTCGGATAGGTCAGGATCAGCGCCAGCGGCGAGTCGAACAGCCCGTACTGGAAGACGACGGTGGCGAGCGGGATGAACAGGATCGACGGCGGCACGAGATAGGCGAGGAAGATCAGCCCGCCGACGAGATTGGCACCCTTGTAGCGCAAGCGCACGATGGCGTAGGCGGCCAACACCGACGCGATGATCGAGAGCACCGTGGCGCAGACCGCCACGTACATCGTGTTCCAGAGCCAATACGGATAGTAGCTCTCGAACAGCAGCTTGTGGAAATGCTTGAAGGTCGGATTCCAGGTCCAGAACGGGTTGTACCTGTCGAGATCGAGCAGCTGCTCGTCCGGCTTCACCGAGGTCAGCGCCATCCAGTAGAACGGAAACAGGAGCACCACGACGATGATCGCGAGCGGCAGGTACAGCGTCACGAGCCGGCGCGGCACCGACTGCAGATAGCTCATGCCCTCGCTGTTATCGACGCGGGAGGGCCCCGATATGACGGCCTTGAGATCGACTTTCGAGGCAGGAAGATCAGTCATTGTTCTCCCCCTGTTGCCACTTGCGACAGCGCGCGCGGGGCTTGCCCCGTTCGCGCAAAAGAGAGGGAAACAGTGCGGGGATCAGTCATTGTTCTCCCCCTGTTGCCACTTGCGACGCTGCAGGCCGAACCAGGACACCATGATCGCCGCGAGCAGGAATGGAATCATGGCGCTCGAGATCGCCGCGCCCTCGCCGAGCTGCCCGGCGATGATCGCGCGCTGGTAGGACAGCGTCGCCATCAGATGGGTGGCGTTGACCGGGCCGCCGCGCGTCATCGCCCAGATCAGCTGGAAATCGGTGAAGGTGAACAGCACCGAGAAGGTCATCACGACGGCGATGATCGGCGTCAGCAGCGGATAGGTGATGAACCGGAAATTCTGCCAGCGTGTGGCGCCGTCGAGCGTTGCGGCCTCATAGAGCGACGGCGACACCGTCTGCAGGCCCGCGAGCAGCGTGATCGCCACGAAAGGCACGCCGCGCCAGATATTGGCGAAGATCACGCAAATGCGCGCCCAGGTCGTATCGCCGAGGAAGTTGATGTTTTGATCGATCAGACCGAGATGCTTCAGCGACCAGGAGATGATCGAGAATTGCGAGTCGAAGATCCACCAGAACGCCAAGGCCGAGAGCACCGTCGGCACGATGAAGGGGATGAGCACCATCGCGCGCAGCATCGCCTTGAACGGCATATTCTCGTTCAGCAGCAGCGCGAGATAGAGTCCGATCGCGAATTTGAGGGCGCTGGCGACGAAGGTGTAGAGCAGCGTGTTGAACACCGACAGCCAGAAGATCGAATCGTCCCACAGCCACTCATAGTTCTCGGTGCCGACAAATTGCCCGACCCTGCCGATGCGGGTGTCCGTGAAGGACAGCCAGATGCCGAGCCCCAGCGGATAGGCCAGGAAGAAGATCAGGAACGCCATGGCCGGCACCATGAACCAGAAGCCGAGCCAGTTGCGATTGTGTTTGAGCTGGGTCCAGGCGCCGTCCTCGCTCATCTGAGGCTTGGCCCGGGGAATTGCGACATCAGCCATGCCCGATATCCCTGATCGAAATGTTGACGAGCGGGCGGCGCGACTGCCGCCCGCTCCGTGACCCTCAGCGATAGATGCGCTTCAGCTGGCGCTCGGCTTCCGCCATCGCGCCCTTCGCATCCTTGGTGCCGGTGCAGTAATTGGCGAACATGTCGACGACGATGAAGTCGGCGATTGCCGTTGCCGCCTTCTCGCCGACCGTACCGATACCGGCCGCCGGCAGCGTGCGCTTGGACGCCTGCGAGAACACGGCGTTCTTGGGATCGGCCTTCCAGATCGGCGCCGATTCATAGCCGTTCAAGGTCTGCGTCAGATACCCCTGCGCGCCATCCAGCCACTTCTCGTAGTTCTCCTTCTCCAGCATGAAGGCGACGAATGCCTTTGCCGCGTTCGGGTATTTGGTGAAGTTGAAGGCGAGGATCGGCAGCGCAAGCTGCAGCTCGCTCGGCTTGCCGACCGGTCCGACCGGCCAGAGCGCGTGATAGGTGTCCTCGGCGAGATCCTTCTTGCTCGCATCGGTCTTGGCGGCGACGTAGATCGAGATGCCGTTCGCCGTGCAATAGAGTTCGCCGGCGAGGAACGCCTTGTTGTTGGAGGAATCGTTCCAGGACGCCGTGCCCGGGATGAAGGCCTCGTACAGCGACTTGCAATATTCCAGCGCCTTCGCCGTCTCCGGCGAATTGATGATGATCTTGTCGTTCTGGTCGACCGTGTAGGCGCCGTGGCCCCAGAGCACCCAGTGCAGCCAGGAATTGCCATCACCCGACGCATGCCCGAGCGCGAAGCCGGCCGGCGTGTTGTTCGCCTTCAGCGCCTTGCACATCTCGAGGAAACCGGGGAAATCCTTCGGGAATTCCTTGAACCCCGCCTTGTCGAGCGCCGACTTGCGGTACGTCATGTAGCCGCCATTGGTCGCGACGGGAATGCCGAGCCAGTCGTTGCCTTGCTTGCAGGTCTTGGCGGCGGCATCGGTCCAGCCGCCATATTTGTTGCCGAGATAATCAGCAACGTCGTTCATCTTCAGCACTTTGGTGGGGAACAGCTGCGGCAGCGTGTGCAAGCCCCAAGCGAGATCGAGCCCGGAGCCGGTATTGGCCGCGACCGAGGCCTTCGGCTGCACGTCCTCGAAGGATTCGCTGAACACATTCATCTCGGTGCCGGTGGCGGCCTTGAACGCCGCGACCATTGCGTTGAACGCATCGTCTTCCGCCGGCACGAAGCGCTTCCAGCGCATCACGGTCAGCTTGGCACCGGGCTCGGCCTTCCAGGGCGCGCTCTGCGCCCAGGCCTTGGCGAAATCGAACAGTGCCGGTCCGGTGAGCATGCCGGTTGCAGCCAGTGCCGTTCCGCCTTGAAGCAGAGTCCGGCGGGTAAAGTCTTGCATGTCGTCCTCCCTGTGATGCTTTTTTATTATCTCAACTCGAACTTGCGCTACGCGTTCAGGCGCTTCCCCGTCGCCTCGTCGAACAAATGGACCAGCGACGGGTCGGGCTTCAGCCGGACCTTGTCACCCGGGTTGAACTGGTGGCGCTCGCGGAAGACCGCGACGACCTGCTCGCCGCCGATCTTGGCGAACACTTGCGTCTCCGAGCCGGTCGGCTCGACCACGACGATCTCGGCTTCAGCGCCGTCATCGGCAATGGTGAAGTGCTCGGGCCGCACGCCGTAGACGGCGGGAAGGCCGTCGGACGCTGCGGGCGCGGACTTGAGCGGCAGCTTGACGCCGTTCGGCCCCTCGAAGGTGGCGACGCCGTTGCTGCGCACATGCCCCTTCAGGAAGTTCATCGCGGGCGAGCCGATGAAGCCGGCGACGAACTGATTGTCAGGCTTGTCGTAGAGCTCGAGCGGCGTACCCATCTGCTCGACGATGCCGTCATGCATGACGACGATCTTGTCGGCCATGGTCATGGCTTCGATCTGATCGTGGGTGACGTAGACGGTCGTCGTCTTCAGCCGCTGGTGCAGCTCCTTGATCTCGGTACGCATGGCGACGCGCAGCTTGGCGTCGAGGTTCGACAAGGGCTCGTCGAACAGGAAGACCTGGGGATCGCGCACTATGGCGCGGCCCATCGCGACGCGCTGGCGCTGGCCGCCCGAGAGCTGGCGCGGATAGCGATCGAGCAGCGGCGTCAGTGCGAGAATTTCGGCGGCGCGCCTGACGCGCTTGTTGATCTCGTCGGAGCCGGCATTCCGCAGCTTCAGCGAGAAGCCCATGTTGTCGGCGACCGTCATGTGCGGATAGAGCGCGTAGTTCTGGAAGACCATTGCAATGTCCCGCTCCTTGGGCTGGACATTGTTGACGACGCGGTCGCCGATCGAGATCGTGCCGGAGGTGATGTTCTCGAGACCGGCGAGCATGCGCAGAAGCGTCGACTTGCCGCAGCCGGAGGGGCCGACCAGAACGACGAATTGGCCGTCCTCGATCGGTACAGTCACGCCGTGCAGGACTTCAAAATTGCCGAACGATTTCCGCACGTCGCGGATTTGCACAGACGACATCTAGCTCCCTCCTCGAAAGTCCACGACGCATCGAGCGCCGCGACCGTCTTGTTTTTCAGACTTCACCGGACCAGGCCCGATCTTAGCGGGCAACATTGTCGGCAGTTTGTGCGGTTTTGGCAATTTGTCTTTGGTTAGTCGGTGCTGGTAGCGCTGTCAACGTTCCTTTGTTTGCAGGCCCGACTATGATAAGAGCAACAAATGGGTCGAAAACGCACCAAGTCAGGCAAAATCCGGCTGGCGGAAGTCGCCGAGCTTGCCGGCGTCAGCCCGATTACGGCGTCCCGCTTCTTTCGTAATCCGGAGGCCCTGTCGATCGGCAAGCGGACGCGGGTCGAGAGCGCGGCCAAGGAGCTCGGCTATGTCCCGAACCTTGCGGCGCGCGCGCTGGCCTCGCAACGCACCGAAGTCATCGGCGTTCTGATCCCCTCTCTCACCAACAACGTGTTTTCGGACGTGCTGCGCGGCATCTACGATGCGTCCGAAGGCAACCGCTACTCGATCCAATTGTCCAACACACGCTACAGCATTCTCCAGGAGGAGAAGCTGCTGCGCCTGTTTCTCGCGCAGAAGCCGGCCGGCCTGATCGTTACCGGCATCGACCAGACCGCGGAATCGCGCGCGATGCTGGAGGCCGCCGACTGCCCGATCGTGCAGATCATGGAGATCGGCCCCGATCCGGTCGACATGATGATCGGCTTTTCGCACTATGACGCAGCCCGCGCAGCGGTTTCGCACCTGTTCGAACAGGGGCACCGCAAGATCGGCTTCGTCGGCGCGCGCATGGACCCGCGGGTGCAGCGGCGGCTTGACGGATATGTCTCGGCCATGAAAGACGCCGGATTGTTCGAGCAGCGCCAAGTCGTCACGACCGCAACACCGACCTCCGTGACGCTCGGCGGCGCTCTGTTCACCGATCTGCTGGCGCGAGAGCCGGGCCTCGATGCGGTGTTCTGCGCCAATGACGACCTCGCGCTCGGCGTTCTGTTCGAATGCCGGCGCCGCGACATCGCGGTCCCCGATCAGATCGCGATCGTCGGCTTCAACGACCTCGAATTCATGGCATCCGCCGTCCCCACCCTCACCAGCGTGCGCACCAACCGCTACGAGATGGGCAAGACGGCCGCCACCATGCTGATCGAGGCGATCGATGGACGGCGTCCGGAGCAGCCGGTGCTCGATCTCGGCTTCAAGGTCATCGAGCGGCAAAGCTCGTCGTCGCGCCATTCGGAGAGCCGGCCGGCCGTTTCAGCCGTGGGTGCGGCGAACAAAATGGTAGCGTTACCAAGTAGCCATGACTAGTATCGCCATTGTGAGGAAACGACCCGTCAGCGGGCCAGCGATCCATCATTCGCGCCGTTGGGCATCGCACGAGCCGGCACTCCAGGCCGGACGTGTGCGTTTGCATTGCAGGAGAAGCCAATGACAAAAAAAACAACCAATGGGCATGCGCCCGCCGGCAACGGCTCGCGACGCCACCTTCGCTCGCAGGAATGGTTCAACAACCCGCATAACCCGGGCATGACTGCGCTCTATATGGAGCGCTACCTCAATTACGGCCTCACGCGCGCCGAGCTGCAGTCCGGCAAGCCGATCATCGGCATCGCCCAGACCGGCAACGACCTTTCTCCCTGCAACCGCCACCATATCGAGCTCGCGCACCGCGTCCGCGAAGGCATCCGCGAGGCCGGCGGCATCGCGATGGAATTCCCGACCCATCCGATCCAGGAGACCGGCAAGCGTCCGACCGCAGCGCTCGACCGCAATCTCGCCTATCTCGGCCTGGTCGAGATCCTCTACGGCTACCCGCTCGACGGCGTGGTGCTGACCACCGGCTGCGACAAGACCACGCCGGCCTGCATGATGGCGGCGGCGACCGTGAACCTGCCCGCGATCGTGCTGTCGGGCGGCCCGATGCTGAACGGCTGGCATGCCGGCGAGCGCACCGGCTCCGGCACCATCGTCTGGAAGTCGCGCGAGCGGCTCGCCGCCGGCGAGATCGACTACGAGGAATTCATGGAGATCGTGGCCTCCTCGGCGCCCTCGGTCGGCCATTGCAACACCATGGGCACCGCCTCGACCATGAACGGGCTCGCCGAAGCACTCGGCTTCTCGCTGCCGGGCTGCGCGGCGATCCCCGCACCCTATCGCGAACGCGGCCAGATCGCCTACGAGACGGGAAAACGCGCCGTCGAGATGGTCTGGGAAGACCTCAAGCCGTCGGACATCCTGACCCGCAAGGCGTTCGAGAACTGCATCGTGATCAATTCGGCGATCGGCGGCTCGACCAACGCACCGATCCACATCAACGCCCTCGCCCGTCACATCGGCGTCGAGCTCTCGATCGAGGACTGGCAAAAATTCGGCCACGACGTGCCGCTGCTGGTCAACATGCAGCCTGCAGGCTTCTATCTCGGCGAGGAATTCCATCGCGCCGGCGGCGTGCCGGCGGTGGTACGCGAATTGATGAAGCACAAGCGCATCCATGAGGATGCGGTCACCGTCAACGGGCGCGGCATCGGCGAGAATTGCAAGGATGCGCCAAAGCCCGACAATGACGTGATCTGGGCTTATGACAAGCCGCTGGTGAAGGACGCCGGCTTCCTGGTGCTGAAGGGCAATCTGTTCGACTCGGCGATCATGAAGACCTCGGTGATCTCAAAGGAATTCCGCGACCGCTATCTCAGCAACCCGAAGGACCTGAACGCATTCGAGGGCCGTGCCATCGTGTTCGAGGGACCGGAGGATTATCACGAGCGGATCGACGATGCCTCGCTCGACATCGACGAGCGCTGCGTGCTGTTCATCCGCGGCACCGGGCCGATCGGCTACCCTGGTGGTGCCGAGGTCGTGAACATGCAGCCGCCCGCGGCGCTGATCAAACGCGGCATCCTGTCCCTGCCCTGTATCGGCGACGGCCGCCAGTCCGGCACCTCGGGTTCGCCCTCGATCCTGAACGCCTCGCCGGAGGCTGCCGCCAATGGCGGCCTTGCGGTCCTCAAGACCGGCGACAAGGTGCGCATCGACCTCAACAAGGGCAGCGCCAACATCCTGATCTCGGACGAGGAGCTGAAGAAGCGTCACGCCGAGCTGAAGGCCGCCGGCGGCTTCAAGTATCCCGAAAACCAGACCCCGTGGCAGGAGATCTACCGCAACACCGTCGGCCAGCAATCGACCGGCGCCTGCATGGAGCTCGCCACAAGGTACCAGAACGTCGCCGGCACGTTTGGCGTGGCGCGGGACAATCACTAACAACGTCTGTCATTCCGGGGCGCGACGCAGTCGCGAGCCCGGAATCCATCGAACCTCATAACACGCTGCACAATGGATTCCGGGCTCGCGCCAAGAGGCGCGCCCCGGAATGACGAACCTACAAGGAGAAAAACGACATGGCAGACCGCCTCAAGGGCAAACGCGCCGTCATCACGGCTGCAGCCGCAGGCATCGGCCGCGCATGCGCCATCGCATTCGCGCGTGAAGGCGCCACCGTGATCGCCACCGACATCAATGAAGCCGGAATCGCGGGCCTGACCAAGGAAGGCATCGCCGAGGTCGCAAAGCTCGACGTCCGCAACACCGCCGACGTCAACGCCTTTGCCAAGCGTGTCGGCAGGATCGACATCCTGCTCAACGCGGCGGGCTTCGTGCACCACGGCACCATCCTGGAATGCTCGGAAGAGGATTTTGACTTCTCGTTCGACCTCAACGTCAAGTCGATGCACCGGACCATCAAGGCCTTCCTGCCGGACATGCTGGCGGGCGGTGGCGGCAGCATCGTCAACATCTCGTCCTGCGCGGCGCTGCGGCCGCCGGCCAACCGTTACGTCTACAGCTCGTCCAAGGCGGCGGTGTCGCTGCTGACGCGCGCGGTCGCGCTCGACTTCATCACCAAGGGTATCCGCTGCAACTCGATCTGCCCCGGCACCGTCGAGACGCCCTCGATGCTCGATCGCGCCGCCGCGCAAGGCCCGCAAGGCAAGGAGATGTTCATCTCCCGCCAGAAGATGGGCCGGCTCGGTACCGCCGAGGAAATCGCCAGCATGGCGGTCTATCTCGGCAGCGACGAGAGCGCCTTCACCACCGGCGTCGACCTCGTCGTCGACGGCGGCTACATGCTCTGAGGGGCCGCCAGCATGAACAAGATCGATCTCAACGGCCGCATCGCTGTCGTCACCGGCGGCGCGCAGGGCTTTGGCCGTGCCATCACCGAACGCTTCGTCGCCTCCGGTGCGAAGGTCGCGATCTGGGATTTCGATGCCGCTCTGGCTGAGAAAACCGCAAAGGAGATCGGCGACGGCGCCCGCGTGTTCAAGGTCGACGTCACCGACACCGCGGCGGTCGAGCAGGCCCGCGATGCCACGCTCAAGGCCTTCGGCAAGATCGACATCCTCGTCAACAATGCCGGCATCGCCGGTGTCAACAAGCCGGTCTGGGAGACCGACCTCGAGGAATGGCGCAAGGTTCTGCGCATCAATCTCGACGGTCCCTTCATCGTCTGCAAGGCGATCGTGCCTGCGATGCTCGAGCAGAAATACGGGCGCATCGTCAACATCGCCTCGATTGCCGGCAAGGAAGGCAATCCGAATGCGGCGCATTACTCGGCGTCCAAGGCCGGCCTGATCGCGCTGACGAAATCGCTCGGCAAGGAGCTCGCCGCCCACGACATCCTCGTCAATGCGGTGACCCCGGCGGCGGCGAAGACCGCCATCTTCGACCAGATGACGCAGCAGCATATCGACTTCATGCTGTCGAAGATCCCGAAGGCGCGGTTCGTTCTGGTGGAAGAGCTCGCCGCGATGGTGAGCTGGCTGGCCTCCGAGGATTGTGCGTTCTCGACCGGCGCCGTGTTCGATATCTCGGGCGGGCGCGCAACCTATTGAGGACAGCATGATCCACGAGGGCGGATGCCTGTGCGGCGCGGTGCGGTTCAAGGCGGAGGGCGAGCCGCTCAACGTTCGCGTCTGCCATTGCCGTACCTGCCAGAAGGCGATGGGCTCGCCGTTCTTCGCCCGCGCGCAGTTCGACCAGCGCGCGCTGACCGTGGAAGGCGAAACGGAGCGCTACGCCTCCTCGGAGAACATCGACCGCGTGTTCTGCAAGCGCTGCGGCACGCGGCTGTTCGCCTGGCGGCGCAACGGCACGCTGGCGGGCGTGTCCCTCTCCGTGTTCGACGACCGCAACGCCTTCGCGCCGACCGAGCACATCTGGGTCTCGGAAAAGCCCGCCTGGCTGAAGCTCGACGACGGCCTGGTGCAATACCCGGGGACGATCCCGGCATAGTTGCGCGATTGCACGGCAGCGTGCCGCGGGCGGATCATTTGCGCCGTGGCATTTCGGAACAGGCCACCCTATGTTGAGCTGAAGCGTCGCTGCACCGCCGGTTTGGCTGGAACGGCTGCAAGGCCGCGAGCGAACCGGAACGGATGAGCTGGTGAATATCTCCTTTTATGACTTGTCGGTGTGGGTGCTCCCCCTCGTGCTCGCCATCACCTTCCACGAGGCGGCACATGCCTTCGTTGCCGACCGGCTCGGAGACAATACGGCCGCGCAGCTCGGGCGGGTCAGCTTCAATCCTATCAGGCACATCGACCCGTTCGGCACGCTGATCCTGCCGGCGATGCTGCTGTTTGCGCATTCGCCGTTCCTGTTCGGCTACGCCAAGCCGGTGCCGGTGAATTTCCGCAAGCTTGGCAACCCGAGGCTCGACATGGTCTGGGTGGCGCTGGCCGGGCCTGTCACCAACATCGCGCTGGCGCTGGCCGCGGCCCTCGCCTTCCATGCCCTGCCCCTTGTCCCTGCCAGCTCGGCGAAATGGGTCGCCGACAACCTCAAGAATGCGCTCATCATCAACGCCATCCTCGCGGTCTTCAACATGATGCCGATTCCGCCGCTCGATGGCGGGCGCGTCGCGGTCGGGTTGTTACCCCGTCCCCTCGCCCAGCCGCTGGCCCGGCTCGAGCCGTTCGGGATGCTGATCCTGATCGCGATCCTGATCCTGCTACCGCTTGCGGGTTCCCAGTTCGGTCTAAATCTTGATGTTATTTCAGCAATACTGCGGACGTTGACCGGTTATGTGATTCAGGCTGTTCTCTTCCTGACCGGCAATGCGTAGTTGAACAGCGCCACCGAACACAAGCCGAAGGGCCAGAGGCCGACTTGGTCAAAGCTGCCGATATGTTGATCGCGCGACGCGCAGACACCCGCGCCCGCGCCGATTTCGCCACCTGGAAGATGATGGCCAAGCTCAACGGATCGTCCGCGCTGCCGCCGGAGGCCCAGGAATTCCTGGCGAGCTACCAGAACCTGCTGGCGCAAATGAGCGAGGATGAAGCCACCGAGACGACCATCGGCGCGATCTACAAGGCCTATTATGCCGAGATGGGCGGCGCTGGAACCCCGCCCGACGTCCGCCCGCGTGCGGCGGAGCCGGCCGCGGACAATGTTACCGCCTTCCGCCGTCCGGCACCGAAGCCGAAGAAGGCCGCTTCCTCCGGAGCGGCGGCATACGCTGGTCCCCAGAAACGGCCGCTGCCGGTGGCGCTGATCTTCGCCTGCCTGGTCGTGGTCTATGTCGGCATCCGGCTCTACTGGCGCTGAACCGTCTTCTTCTTTTTCTTCTCGTCCCGCGGCTTGAACTTGATCTCGACGGTGCGCTCGAACCGGTCCTCGGCGAGTTCGGTCGGCGGGACAGGGAAAGGATCGGATTTGTGGACCATGGAGATCGCAGCCGCATCATAGGCCGGGTCTCCGGAGGATTCCACGACGTCGACGGAAACCACGTTGCCTCTGCGGTTGAGCGCGAAACTCACCTTCGCAGTCTGATCCCTGGGCTCCTTGCCCTCCGGATTGACCTTGTGTGCCGCGAGATGTGCGCTGATCTTGCGGTTCCAATCGGCCGTTAGCTTCAGCAGGTCCTTGCCGATGCCGAGCACCGGCGCCATGGCCTTCTCGGCCTCGCGCGTTGCGTCTTCGAAAGTCTGCCGATCCGCTGCAACCGACTTCTGGGACGCCTCCATGGCCGGCGTTTCAACCGCAGCCACCTTCGGATCGTCGTCCTGTTCCTTCTTCGGCTTGTTCTCGGTGACGATACGATCGGCATCCTCGACTTGTTGCGGCCGATCCTGGGGAAGGTCCGTCTCCTTCGTTTCGGTCTTTTGCTCAGGCAGTGCCGGGCGCTCTTCGGACTCGTCCGATTCCGTCGGCGCAACGGGCAGATTGGACTCCTGAACCTCCGGCGACGTCATCTCCACCGCGAACTCCGCGCCGGCTGCCCCCAGACCATCGCTGTCATCATCGGCGCGCAGGTGCGCCAGCGCGAGCGCGGCGCCACCCAGATGAAGCCCGAGCGCCGCCACCGCGGCCAGGATCCAGAGCTTCCGGGATGGTCTGAGTTCGTCCGACATACGGGCCTTCTTAAGGCTGAGCGGCGCCTGCCGCGGGCGCGCCCGGAGCGCCTTCCAGCGCCACCAGTTTCACCCGCGTATAGCCGCCTGCGCGCAAGAGCTCCATGACCCCCATCAATTCCCCATACGGCACCGACTTGTCGGCGCGCAGGAAGACGTATTTGTCCTTGCTCATGTCGGACAGTCCATCGAGCGTCCCGATCAACTCGGCGCGGTGCACCGGGTTTTCTCCGATCGCGAGCGTCAGATCCGGCTTGATGCTGAGATAGGTCGGCTTGTCCGGCTTCTTCTGCGGCGTCGCGCTCGACGTCGGCAGATCGATCGGCAGGTCGACCGTGGAGAGCGGCGCTGCGACCATGAAGATGATCAGCAGCACCAGGATGACGTCGATGAACGGCGTGACGTTGATGTCATGCGTTTCCGCGAAATCGTCGTCTTCGCCGTCATTGTCTGCGAGCGAAACGCCCATGGTTCACTCCGCTGCGCGCGAGTGCACGCTGCCGTGGCTGCGGTCGAGATCACGCGAGAGCAGCCGCCCCGCGGCACCCGAGGCGCGGCTGACGAGTTCGAGATAGCCCTTCGTCACGCGTGAGAAGTGATTGTAGATGATGACGGCGGGGATCGCGGCGACGAGGCCGATCGCGGTGGCGAGCAGTGCCTCGGCGATGCCGGGCGCAACGACGGCAAGGTTCGTGGTCTGCGACTTCGAGATGCCGATGAAGCTGTTCATGATGCCCCAGACCGTGCCGAACAGGCCGACGAAGGGGGACGTCGAGCCGATGGTCGCGAGCACGCCCATGCCGGTCCGGATGCGTCGTGCCTCGGCGCGCACGATCTCCGAAAAGCTGGAGGCCGCGCGCTCCTTGATGCCGGCATCGCTGGACAGGCCGGCCGACATGCGCGCCTCGCGCAGGGCGGCCGCCAGGAAGGACGGCAGGATCCCCTCCTTGGCTCCGAGCGCCATCTGCGCTTCGGCAAGGGAACGCGTCTCCGAAATCTTCTTCAGTGCCGAACGAAGCTTGGCCGATGCGACCGACAGTTCGACCGACTTGGCGATGAAGACGGTCCAGGTCACCAGCGATGCGAAGGCGAGCCCGATCATCACCGCCTTCACGATGACGTCGGCCGACATGAACATGACCCAGGGCGACAGCTCCTTCATCGCCGGCGCGACGGCCGCAGCATCAGGCTTGGCGGTCGTCGAAACGGTGGCCGCCGTTGGAGCTGCGGGCACGGTTGCCGTCGAAGCCGAAGGCGCCGGAGCACTGGGCCCGGTTGCTGCCGGGGCCGGCTGAGCCGTCGATTGCGCCGGTGCCGGCGGGGATTGCGTCTGGGCGGAAACAGGAGATGCGAGCCAGGCGACCGCCAGCATCGCGGCTGCGGCAAGGCTTGCTTTTGAGGTCATGGTCTTCATACTTCGGCCCAGTAGCGAATGAGGTTGTGATAGATACCCGTCAATTTGACCGTTTCGGGATCGTCACGCCCGAGCCGTTCCACCAGCGCCTGTATCGCGGTGTCGAGGTCAAAGATCATGCTCCGAGCTTGATCGTCCCGTATCATGCTCTGAAGCCAGAAGAAAGACGCAACCCGCGTTCCCCTCGTCACGGGGGTGACGAGATGGAGGCTGGTGGAGGGATAGAGCACGCAGTCGCCGGCCGGCAACTTCACTTCGTGC
Organism: Bradyrhizobium tunisiense; assembly: GCF_042263385.1. Taxonomy (NCBI): domain Bacteria; kingdom Pseudomonadati; phylum Pseudomonadota; class Alphaproteobacteria; order Hyphomicrobiales; family Nitrobacteraceae; genus Bradyrhizobium; species Bradyrhizobium tunisiense. The sequence goes on along the minus strand of NZ_JBHLEV010000002.1, from coordinate 380,566 downwards.
GAGCCGTAAGTGTCCTCGATCACAAGTTCGCCACCGTCGTATTCTTCCGGCTCGGCGAGGAACAGGGTGACCGACAGGTCTGTGCGAATGCGAAGGCCGGTCAGACGGTCACCGCGGATCGCGTTGTCGACATGCAGGCCGAAATGGTGCCCGCTACTTGCGGCATAGCGGTTGAACAACGGCGGGAAGATCTGGAGCGGGATGGCCGCCGCGACGAAACGTGGATTCGACGTCAGCGCCGAGATGATGCGGTTGCCGAGTTTTCGCGCGACCTCGCTATCGGGCGGCAGTTGCTCGTTGCGCTTGACCATCGCCGACTGGGCGCCGGCGGTGGAGCGGCCGTCCTCCCAGTCGCTCGCAGCCATGATGCGGCGGAAATCCCCCACATCATCCTTGCTGAGAACGGCTGGCAGGCAGGTCAACATGATCAGAACTTCGCAGTCGTGACGATGTAGAAGGCTCGGCCCGGCGCGACCGCCACGAACGGAACCGCGCTGCGATAGAACGAGTCGTAATAGAGCTTGTTCGTGAGGTTCTGCGCGTAGAACTTCATGGTCCAGTTCAGGTCGATCCTCTTCTCGACGAACGCATCGAAGCGCCAATAGCTCGGCAGCTCGTTGGTGTTGGCCGCAAACGTGCCGCCGTAAACCTTCGAGCGGTACACCGCCTGCCCGCCGAGCTCCCAGCCGCCGTCGAACTTGTACTTGGTCAGCATGCTGAACGACTGGTGGGCAACATTGGCGAGCTGCAGGCCGAGATTCGAGGCAACGCCGCTCTGCGTGACCTTGGACTGCATCAGCACCAGGCCGCCGAAGATGCTCCAGCGATCGGTGATCTTGCCCTCGGCTTCGATGTCGATGCCCTGGATCCTGTAGGCCGCGCCCGACGTCAGCAAGCCGCTGACGGTCTCGCGCGCGTTGTCCTTGGTGGTCTGGAACAACGCGCCCGTCACCAGCAGGTGGCGATCAGCGAGCTCCCATTTGGTGCCGACCTCGATCGCCTTGTTGCGCTCGGGCCCGAGCAGGAGGGTCGCGTTGGGCGGAACACCGCCGTAGTCGGTGGCGGTCGCGTCCAGCTCCGAGCCGAACGGATTGGCCGAGGTCGCGTAGGCTGCATAGATGCTGCCGATCGACATCGGCTTGTAGACGAGGCCGACGTTGTAGTTCACCAAATCGGCGTTCTGTTTCACATAGTTCGAATTGTTCGACGCGCTCTGGCTATAGCCGTCATAGCGCACGCCGCCGTTGACGATGATGGTGTCCTGCCAGTTCGCGGTGTCCATGACATAGACGCTGCTGGTGTTGACGCCATAGCGCGTCGGATTTCCGAGCAGCGACGGTATGCCGAAAGGAATGTAGGTGTACTGTGGCGAGTAGAGATTGACCCCCGTCACGGCGCCGGTGCTGGTGAAGGCGGAACCGGACAGCTCAGACGCGAGGCCGGCGTAGCGGTCGATCGAGATGTTCTCGTTCGCATATTCTACACCGAATACCGCGGTATGCTTGACCCCGCCGGTATCGAGCTTGAACGTGGCCTCGTTCTGGTTGGCCCACACGTCCACGGTCTGGTAGCGGCTCTGCGCGCTCGCCGTCGTGGTCCAGAGCAGCGGATTGGGGCTGGTGGTGTTCGGATTCTGCGGCAGCGTGCCGATGTAGTTGAGCACCGAGTGCTCGCCGCGCACCTTGCTGGTCAGCGTGATGGCCTCGTTGACCTTGTACTCGATGATGCCGGTGCCGAAATCCTGCCGCGCGGTCTGGAAGTCGCGGTTGAGGAAGCCGTACCAGTTTCCGCGCGGAATGCCGGCCGACGTCACCGGCACATTACCCTGCCTGTAAAAGGGCACGCCGAAATCGGGATAGCCGCTGAGGTCGGTGTGGACGTAGTTCGTCGTGATCTTGATGTCGCTGGTCGGAGTGTATTTGGTCGAGATGAAGGTGCCCCAGCGATCATCGGTGACGTAGTTTCGACCGGCCACGTTGGCATCCTGGAACAGGCCGCCGGCGCGCACCGAGAAGGTCGGGTCGATGACCTGGTTGACGTCGAGCGTGACACGCTTGGTCTGATCGGTGCCGAACTCGGAGTCCATGCGCTTGAAATTGACGTCGCCGGCCTGCTTGGTGACGATGTTGATGGCGCCGCCGGCCGTGCCGCGGCCGGCATAGGACGATGCCGGGCCGCGCAGGATCTCGATCTGCTCGGTGAAGAAGTTCTCGCGGATGGAAACGGCGGGATCGCGGATGCCGTCGATGAAAACGTCGTTGCGCGCGTCGAAGCCGCGGATGAAGAAGCGGTCACCGAACGCGTTGCCGCCTTCGCCTGAGCCCAGCGTCACGCCCGCGGTCGAACGCCCGATTTCCTTCAGCGTCGTCGCGTTCTTGTCCTCGAGCACTTCCTTGCTGAGCACCGTGATGGACTTGGGCGTGTTCAGCATCTTCTCGGGAAACTTGCCCGAGGCCTGGACGTGGTCGACCTTGTAGGGCGCGGCCGGATCGGCATAGGGATTGCTGTCGGGAGCGCCAGACGGCGCAGTCGGCGCGGCCTGCTGGGCCGCCTGCTCGCGTTGCGCGGCGCGGCGAAGCGCGTTGCGGGCACGGACCTGCTCCGGCGAAGGCTTCGAGGCCGTCGGACGCGGGCGCGCGACAGGAGCGTCAACCGTCACCGGCGGCAGGTTCGACTGCTGCGCCTCTGCGCCGCTCGAGACCGTCGCGACTGCTATCAGGCTTGCAACGGCGGAAACTGTCTTGCCCGCAGCAGCATCGAAATTGTTGTCGACAGACTTTTTCAACACGGTCGAACGCAATGACCGCGGTGATCTAACATTCCCCATTTCACGCCCCACTAATTCAACGACGATTGGTCGCATTGCGACAACTCGACGCAATGGTGCTATCGGGCGTGTTAACGAGGGTCAACGCGATCAGGCCAACATTCCGACTGAATCCGTTCATTTCAAAACGATTCTAAACTCGACGGGGCTCGCAGTTTCGAACGGCTCTAAAGTTGAAGCGTTCTAATCTGCATTTCGATTGCTGCTGTCCCCAAATGCCTTCATCAGGGCGCCGGTTGATGCGCGTGATCGAGACGGAGATGCTTGCAACAATGCGGTCCTATCGATCGGGCAAAATCAGGTCAATGCAACATGTCCGTCCGCACATTTGAATTTGTCCAGATCGGAGCGCGCACGGATTTCGCAAAGTTGGAAGGACCCCGCGAGTCCTGCCGGCACTCGTTCAATCACTGTGCGGCGGCTTCATCAGCGAGAACAATTCATCGACGGTCTTCTGCGCGACGGCACGCACGCGATCGGTGCTGTCCATGCCGGCGATATTGACGCCGTTTACGACGGCCTTGATCTCGTCCCGGAAGTCGGTGAGGAAGCGCAAGGGATCGCGCTGCTCGTTGGCCACACGCGCGATCAATCCCGTGATCAGGATCTGACACGCGATCAGCTTGCCATTCAATTCGTCCATGCTGCGCTCCCTTTGTGGCGGCGCCGATATGAACGATGCCGAAATTCCTGACAACCGAAACGGCTTCCGCGCGATTTAGAACCACTCTCGTTGCCAGCCCCAGGAGCGGCGCAGGCGCGGCGCGCTCCATCTGCGGGTGCCGCACAAGACCGGCCCGCCGATCGGTCCGGTCGGGAGATCCAGCACTGCACACCGCCGCGCCAGAGCACTGCCCAGACGGTGCAAAGCTTTCCAATTGTTTAGGATTCTCAACTGTTAGTGCTGTTTACACTGGAACTTGGCGTGTATTATACAAACCGCTGGAACCCTGCGATTGCCCGATAATTCGTAGCTGAGGGCATACGAGCCGACACGAGACGACATGAAAAAGTCCCGGCCGATCCTCTGGCTTCTGATCATCGCGGCAGTGGCCTCCGCGGGTTACTATGGCTGGCAGAAATTCGGGTCCGAGGCCGGAAAAACCCAGACCGCCCAGAAAGGTCCACCCCGCCAGCCCGCCGTCCCCGTGAGCGTCGCGCCGGTTCAGAAGCTCGACTTCCCGGTCTACCTCACCGGTCTCGGCACGGTTCAGGGCTTCAACACCGTGCAGGTCCGCAGCCGAGTGGATGGTCAGATCACCAGGCTCGAGTTCAAAGAGGGCCAGATCGTCCAGCAGGGCGATCTTCTGGTCTCGATCGATCCCCGCCCCTATCAGGCCGCGCTGGACCAGGCCAAGGCCAAGAAGGCACAGGACGAGGCGAACCTCGCCAACGCCAATCTCGAACTCCAGCGCGCCATGAAGCTTGGCGAATTCTCCACCGCACAGCGGGTCGATACCCAGCGCTCCACCGTCGCCCAGCTCACCGCCCAGATCGCCGGCGACGAAGCCGCGATCGCCAACGCCCAGACCCAGCTCGACTACACGCAGATCAAGGCGCCGATCACGGGCGTCGCAGGGCTCCGCCAGGTCGACATCGGCAACATCGTCAACGCCTCGACGCAGACGGGCATCGTCACGATCTCGCAGGTCGAGCCGATCACCGTGATCTTCACGGCGCCGGAAGACCAGCTCCCCTATATCAGCGAAGGCCAGCGGGCCGGCGCGCTCAAGGTGATCGCCTTCACCACCGACGGCAAGAAGACGCTGGCCGAAGGCAAGCTCGCGGTCATCAACAACCAGGTCGACACCAGCAGCGGGACCATTCGGCTCAAGGCTTTGTTCGACAACAAGGACCACGCGCTGTGGCCGGGCCAGTCGGTTTCGACGCGGCTTCTGGTGCGGACCCTGAAGGATGCCACGGTGGTCCCCGACGATGCGGTCCAGCATTCCACCAACGGCCTGTACGCCTATACGGTCAATCAGGACAACAAGGCCGAGATGCACAAGATCAAGGTCAGCTACGCCATCGATGGACGTTCGGTCGTCGATGAGGGCCTGATCCCCGGACAGCAGGTCATCGTCGGCGGTCAGTTCAAGGTGCAGCCCGGAAGCGTCGTCTCGACAGCGGTGGCGAGCTCGGATCCGGCCCAGAAAAAGGTTCGACAGGAATGATTGGGGGCGGGATTTCGGCACCTTTCATCCGTTATCCCATCGGCACCTCGCTGCTGATGGCCGGCATCCTTTTCGTCGGCCTCGTCGCCTATCCCCTGCTGCCGGTCGCACCGCTGCCGCAGGTGGACTTCCCGACCATCCAGATCACCGCGAACCTGCCCGGCGGCAGCCCGGAGACGATGGCCTCGTCGGTGGCGCAGCCGCTCGAACGGCAGTTCGCCCAGATCCCCGGCATCGCCCAGATGACCTCGACGAGCTATCTGGGCACGGCGTCGATCACCATCCAGTTCGACCTCAATCGCAGCATCGACGGCGCCGCCAACGACGTCCAGGGCGCCATCAACGCCGCCAGCGGCCAGTTGCCGAAGAACCTGCCCTCGCCGCCGACCTATCGCAAGGTCAACCCGGCGGACGCCCCGATCCTGCTGCTGTCGGCAACCTCCGAGACGCTGCCTCTGACCAGCGTCAGCGACGCCGTCGACGCGCAGCTCGCCCAGCAGATCAGCCAGCTTTCGGGCGTCGCGCAGGTCTTCATCGGCGGACAGCAGAAACCGTCGATCCGCATTCAGGTCGATCCGGGCAAGCTCGTGGCAAAGGGCCTGTCGATGGAGGACGTCCGCAGCCAGATCGCGATCACGACGGTCGACAGCCCCAAGGGCAATATCGACGGCGAGAAGCGCGCCTACACGATCTACGCCAACGACCAGCTTACCCACGCGAAGGACTGGAACGACGTCATCATCGCGTACCGCAACGGCGGTCCGTTGCGCATTCGCGACATCGGCCAGGCGGTCAGCGCCGCCGAAGACGCCAAGCAGGCGGCGTGGGCCAACGGCAAGCGCGGCGTGTTCCTGGTGATCTTCAAGCAGCCCGGCGCCAACGTCATCGAGACCGTCGACCGCATCAAGGCCACCCTGCCCCGGCTGGTGGCTGCCATTCCGCCCGCCATCAAGATCGAGCTGATCAGCGACCGCACCGCGACGATCCGCGCCGCGGTCGAAGACGTCCAGTTCACGCTGCTCTTGACCATTGCGCTCGTGGTCATGGTGATTTTCATCTTCCTGCGCAGCTTCTGGGCCACCGTCATTCCCACGGTGACAGTGCCATTGGCGCTACTGGGCGCGTGCGCCCTGATGTGGCCGGTCGGATATTCGCTGGACAATCTGTCGCTGATGGCACTCACCATTGCGGTCGGTTTCGTGGTCGACGACGCCATCGTGATGCTCGAGAACATCACCCGCTACATTGAGGAAGGCGACTCGCCGATGGAGGCCGCCTTCAAGGGCTCCAAGGAAATCGGCTTCACCATCGTCTCGATCAGCATCTCGCTGGTCGCGGTGCTGATCCCACTCTTGCTGATGGGCGGCATCATCGGGCGCCTGTTCCGCGAATTCGCCGTCGTGCTGGCGATGACGATCTTCGTGTCGATGTTCGTGTCGCTGACCCTGACGCCGATGATGGCCTCGCGCTTCCTGCGCGCCCATGGCGAGGTGCAGCACGGCCGGTTCTACCAATGGAGCGAGCGCGCTTTCGACGGATTGCTGCGCGGTTATGAATATGCTCTGGATCACGCCCTCGCCTGGCGGCGCACCACGCTTGCGATCTTCTTCGCGACGCTCGGATTGTCGATCTATCTGTTCGTCCTGATCCCGAAGGGCTTCTTCCCGCAGCAGGACGTCGGCCTGATCACGGCTACGTCCGAAGCCTCGCAGGACATTTCGTTCAAGGAGATGACCCGGCGCCAGGAACAGCTCGGCAAGATCATCCTCGCCGATCCCGACGTCGCCAGCGTTGCCATGTCTATCGGCGGCAGCGGCCGCGCCGGCAACAACGGCAATCTGTTCATCACGCTGAAGCCTCGCGATCAGCGAGAGGCCTCGGCGCAGCAGATCATCGCGCGACTGCGTCCCCAGTTCGACAAGGTCGAAGGCGCCCGCCTTTATATGCAGGCGGCGCAGGACGTGCGGCTCGGTGGCCGGCCGACGCGCACCCAGTTCGAATTCACGCTGCAGGACGCCAATCTGGACGAGCTCAACGAATGGGCGCCCAAGATCCTCGCCAAGATGCAGACGCTGCCGCAGTTGCGCGACGTTGCGACCGACCAGCAGACGCAGGGCACCACGGTCCAGCTCAAGATCAACCGCGATACCGCCTCGCGCTACGGCATCCAGCCTCAGCTGATCGACGACACGCTGTATGATTCCTTCGGACAGCGGCAGGTCACGCAGTATTTTACCCAGCTCAACACCTACAAGGTGATCCTGGAGATCCTGCCGGAGATGCAGGGCAACCTCGATACGCTCAACAAGCTCTATCTCAAATCGCCGCTGACCGGCGAGCAGGTGCCGCTATCGACGTTCGCGACCTGGACTACCGATCCGGTCCGCCCGCTCTCGATCAGCCACCAGGGCCAGTTTCCGTCGATCACGATCAGCTTCAACCTCGCGCAAGGCGTCGCGCTCGGACAGGCCACCGAGGCCGTGCAGCGGGCGATGGCCGAACTCGGGACGCCGCCGACACTCAATTCCAGCTTCCAGGGTACCGCGCAGGCGTTCCAGCAGTCGCTCGGCACCGTTCCGCTGCTGATCCTCGCCGCGCTCGTCGTGGTCTATCTGATCCTGGGCATCCTCTACGAGAGCTACATCCATCCAATCACGATTCTGTCGACCCTGCCCTCGGCCGGGGTCGGCGCGCTCGCGATCCTGATGGCCGCCGGATTCGACTTCAGCCTGATTGCGTTGATCGGAATCATTCTCCTGATCGGCATCGTGAAGAAGAACGGCATCATGATGGTCGACTTCGCGATCGCCGCCGAACGCGACGAGCACAAGACGCCGGAGGAATCGATCCGCCAGGCCGCGCTGCTGCGCTTCCGCCCCATCATGATGACGACGATGGCCGCGCTGCTCGGCGGCGTGCCCTTGATGCTCGGTCACGGCACCGGCGCCGAGATCCGCCAGCCGCTCGGCTACGCCATGGTCGGCGGCCTGATCGTCAGCCAGGCACTGACGCTGTTCACCACGCCCGTCGTCTATCTCTATCTCGACAAGCTCAACAACTGGTTTTCCACCTGGGGCCGTTCGGGTGACGACGAAGGCCACGAGGCGCCCGCACACACCGTCAAGGAAGCCGCCGAGTAAGCTTGCGCAGCGTCTTGCGCGACGCTACAGCGAGACCCCGGTTCACGCTAACGCGGTTTCGCCATGCTCATGCAATCCAGACTTGTCGCCCTCGCCGCTGCTGTCCTGTTGTCCACGAGCTCCGCCTATGCGCAGCAGGGTGCGAAGAAGAACGCCCCCGCCCCGGCGGCACAGCCTGCGCCGGCCCCGACTCAGCCCCAGGCCGACGGCGCGCCGGCGCAGCAATCCGGCTGGATCGTGCGTTGCACCAGCCCGAGCCGCGAGGCGCCGCTCGAATGCGCGATGGAGCAGAACGCGGTGCTGACCAAGACCGGGCAGACCGTCGTCCTGATCAACATCCGCATTGCGCCGGACACGCGCACGCCGATTGCGCTGCTTCAGTTGCCGCTCGGTCTCAACCTTCCGGTCGGCGCCAAGCTTCAGGTCGACGAGGGCAAGACGGTCGACCTCCAGATCCAGACCTGCGAGAACCGAGGTTGCTATGCCTCGACCCCGGTCGCGGCCGACCTGCTCGCGTCCTTGCGGTCGGGCAAGCAGTTGAAGGTCTCCTTCCAGAACATGGCCAAGGAGACCATCGCGATCCCGATGCCGCTCGGCGATTTCGCCGGCGCCTACGACAAGATCAAGTAACGGCCAGCCGTCAGGTCACGATGTCGCTCGCCCGCAGCAGCGTCGTGAAGCCGCCATAGATCATGCGCTTGCCGTCGAACGGCATGCCCTCCATCTTCAGCCGCGGGTCTGCCATCACCTTCTTGTTGATGGCATCGCGGGCCTCACGGTCGCGGTAGACGATCCAGGCGAACACAACGACCTCGTCCTCCTTCGCGATCACCGCGCGAGGGAACGAGGTGAGCTCGCCATAGGGAACGTCGTCGGCGATGCATTCGACATAATCGAGCGCACCGTGCTCCATCCAGATCGCGCAGGCCGTAGAGGCCATCGCCTTATAGGCTTCGATGTTGTCCTTGGGCACGGCGAGCACGAAACCATCGACATAGGGCATCACGGATCTCCTTGGTTGCATGGTCCAAGGACGATGGAGCGCACGGCGATCCGACAAGGACAAGCGGATCTTAGATGAGGCAAACCGTCGCGAGCCGGACCTCGTCCTGCCGAGCAGCTTAGCGAGAGAGCAAGACGAAAAAGTGCCCGGAACTGGCTGGGGAACCTGGATTCGAACCAAGACAAACAGAGTCAGAGTCTGTTGTGCTACCGTTACACCATTCCCCAACGGAATAGTCGAACAAATTCAATAACTTCCTGATTTGTTCGACTGTCGCCGGAAGCGCGGTGGCGCAAATCACGGCTCAGGCGTGGCAGGGTTCTACCCGCTCGTCCCCGGGCTGGCAAGCGCTCCCGTGGATTGCCCCTCTCCTCAACAGCGGAAGGGAGAAGAAGAGAGGCGACGCCGTCTGCGACGGCGAAAACGCCGCCGGCCTTCGCGCGCTGGCGAGCATCATTGTGGAAGAGATTTCGAGACTTATATCGTCAACGCGCCCTGCCGAACCTGATCTCCCTTGAGAAAATCCGTGCTCATATTTTTGCTGCTGGTCGTCGTGCCGATCGGGATTTCGGCCGCTCGATATTTCTGGGTCGGGGATGGCCGCGGCAACTGGCAGACCGCAGATCGTTCCAGCGCCGGCCTGCTGCCTCCCGCCGCCTCGCATCCGGACGCCCTGATCCGAGTCTACGCCGCACGAACGGTCCGGTGGCGAAGCATATTCGCGGTCCACACCTGGATCGTCGTCAAGGAGAAGGACGCGGCAAGCTACAGTCGTTATGACTACACGGCTTGGGGGGAACCGATCCGGAGCAATGGTTTCGTCCCCGACGGCCGCTGGTTCGGGGCCATGCCGGAAACAGTCGTCGCCATCGACGGCGCCAAGGCGGAATCGCTGATTCCCAAGATCCGATACGTCGTCGAGAACTACAGATTTCGGACCTATGGCGATTACAGCGCTTGGCCGGGTCCGAATTCGAACACCTTCGTTCAAGCCGCTTTGGACGCCGTGCCCGAGCTTCGGGCGGTTCTGCCGCCGACTGCCGTCGGCAAGGACTATCCCTATTCCGGACGATGGATCGGCTTGACCGCCTCCCGCACCGGCTTCTACGCCTCGCTCTCCGGCTACCTCGGCCTCACGCTCGGCTGGGTCGAAGGTCTCGAGATCAACTTCTTCGGCGCCGTGCTCGGGTTCGACCTTCGACGCCCCGCGGTGAAGCTGCCCGGCATCGGCCGTCTTGGTGTTGCTGCCGGCCTGTGAGGCCCGCCGAAACGATGCCTCGCTAGACGACGGTGCGATCGAAGTCGGCTGCGATCCGGGTATTCGGAAAGATCGCCACGGCCTCCGCAAGGACCTCGCCGTCCTCATAGCGGCCCGACTGATGCGTGAGCACGAGCTGTTCGACACGGCTCGCGGCCGCCAAGGCAGCCGCATCGCGCGCAGTCAGATGTCCATAGTCGCGCGCGGTCGAAGAGTCGCGATCGAGGAAGGTCGCCTCGATCACCAGCATGTCGGCGTCAGCGACGTATTGCGACAGGCCATCGGTGGTTTCGGCGTCGCCGATCACGACGAGCCTCTTGCCGCCGCTCGGCGGGCCCAGGACGTCTTCCGGATCGATCGTTCGATCGGCGATCACGACCGGCCGTCCTGCAGCCAGCTCGCCGCGCACGGGACCATCCGGGACGCCAAGGGCTGCAAGGCGATCGGGCCGAAGGTGGCGACGTGCGGGGCTTTGGAGCACGAAGCCAAAGCTGTCGGTGTCGCGGTGGCGGACCGGAAAGCAGGCGATGGTGAAGTCACCGGCGTCGATGACCTGTCCCTCGGTCAGGGCAGCGAACTCGACCGCGATCGGCGCCCTGCCCGCGCCCCAAAGGCCCGCGAGCATCCGGATGACGATGTCGAGCGTGCCCTGCCCGCCATGAATCGTCATCACGCCGGCGCTCTGCCGCAAGCCCAGAGTTGAAAACAGCCCGGGGATGCCGAGCACGTGGTCGAGATGAGCGTGCGTCAGCAGGATGCGATCGAGACGCCGAAAACCGGCGCCACTGCGCAGCAGCTGGCGCTGCGTGCCCTCGCCGCAATCGACCAGGATGCGCTGGCCCGCGGCTTCCACCAGGAGCGCCGGATGGTTGCGCTCCGCCGAGGGAACGCTGGCCGAGGTCCCGAGAAATGTCAGGGCGAACATGTCGTCACGTGTCCAGCGGTGGACGGTCTCACCGCCCCCAATGCCACGTGAGCAGCAGCGCGTACAGGCCCATCGAGGCGGCATAGAGCGCGGCAAGGAGTGCATAGCCGGCGATCTGGCGACCGATCGTCGCCTTCGGCGTGACCCACCAGCCGAGCGCCTTGAAGGCCGCAGGCACCAGCCACCAGCCGAGCAGCTGGGTGCTGACGAGATTGCCGATGAAGAGCGACAGCCAGACCGGCACGCCGTTTCTGTCGATCAGCGGCCCGCTGATGAAAGTGCCCCAGAGATAGACCACGGGATAGAGCACCAGCAGCACGATGAGGTTGCTCTTCCAGATCAGGCCTAGGCTCTGCTCCGGAGCCTGCGCCTGGCCGGCGGGAAACCAGAAATTGAAGCCGTAGCTGGCCCGCTTCACGTTCATGCCGGCGTTGAAGCGCTCGCCTTCTTTCAGCAGCGTCTGCCGCAACGGCGAGTCGAGCCATGCGTTGAGGTTCGCATCGCTGTCGAACGTCAGGATGACGATCCATTCGTCGTGCAGACCTGGAATCGGCCGCTCGATCTTGTGGCGCAGGAAGCCCTTGAACTCGGCCTCCGCGGCCTGGATGCGCTGCTGCCATTTGAGGAACGCGTCTTCGAGTCCATCCGGCACATTGAAGGAGATCACGGCGGAGACCGCATTGTCACGCTGGACGCCGCTGTCGGGCAGGATATGGACGTCCTCCGGACCGACAAAGAAGCGCTGCACCTCGCCGATCAGCCGCGTCCGCTCCTCGCTTTGAAGCCAGGCGCGCGCTGCGGCCGGGCTTGCGAAACGCAGGACCGTCACCCAATCAACCTGGGCCGGCGGCCGCGGCGGCACCACTTCCTGGCCCAGGAATCCGGGCCACGCCTTGAGCACCTCGCCCACTTCGCCGTTCCAGCGCGCGAACGCGGCAAAGCCGTCATCGGCGATGCGGCGCTGGATGACGAGGGCGACCGGCTGGCCGGACGTATCAGGAGATGCGCTCATCAGCGGCCGTCCGCTTCAGTTCTTCTTGTAGAGACGCTTGCCCATCACCCAGGTCTCGTCGACGCAGCGATCGTCGCCGACCATCATGACGGCGAACAGCATGCTCGCGGCCTCGTCCATCGTGCGCGGGCCGGCGCCGTCGGCGATCAGCGACTGGTGCCACGCTTGCGCGATCTGCCCGCCATTCGGATCGAGCGCGACGAAATCGGCTTCCTTGCCAGGCTCGAAATTGCCGAGCTTGTCGTCGATATAGAGGCCTTCGGCTCCGCCGAGCGTGATCGACCAGAAGCCGCGATAGGGCGAGAGCTTGTTGCGCTCGGCTTCGGCCAGATCTTTGCGGGTCGGATCGATGCTGCCGTCGAGCAGCGTGTTGTTGCACATGCCGACCTTGTAGGCGTCGTCGAGCACGGAGATCATCGAAAAGCGGTTGCCGCCGCCGACGTCGGTGCCGAACGACATCTTCACGCGGTGCTCCGGATCGGTGGCGCGGCCGAGGCGGAACAGGCCGCTGCCGAGGAACAGGTTCGAGCACGGGCAGAACACCACCGCCGCGCCCTTCTTCGACATGCGGCGGAATTCGTTGTTCGAGAGATAGACGCCGTGGCCACCGGAGAATTTCGGGCCGACCAGGTCGAACTTCTCGTAGACGCCGAGATAATCCTGGCAGTCCGGGTGCTCGACCAGCACGCCGCTGCACTCGGCCGGGTTCTCGGAGATGTGGGTGTTGACCCAGCAATCCGGATGCTCGTGCTTGAGGCGCTGGCAAGCTTTCAGCAGCTCCGGCGAGGCGCCGAAGGCGAAGCGCGGCGTGATGGCGTAGAGGTTGCGGCCCTTGTTGTGATACTGCGCGATCAGCCGCTTGCTGTCGCGGTAGAAATTCTCGGGCGTATCGATGAAATCGGCCGGCGCATTGCGATCGATGCCGGTGAGGCCCGCGATGACGCGCATGTTGCGGCGGGCCGCTTCCTCGAACAATTCCTCGGTGGAAACAGGGGATGAGCTCGTGAAGGCCTGGCAGGTGGTGGTGCCGGACGCTAGCAGCGCGTCGAGGAAACGCTTCACGCCCTCGCGCGCGTAATCGCGATCTCGGTATTTGAGCTCTTCCGGATAGACCCACTTCTGCAGCCACGGCAGCAGCTGCTCGCCATAGGCCCCGAGCACGCGAGTCTGCGGCAGATGGATGTGACCGTCGATGAAACCGGGGACGATGATGCGGTCCTTGATGTGGGTGATCTCGACGCCGGGATGCGCGGCGGCGACCTTGTCATACGGACCGAACGCCTTGATCACGCCGTCCATGACGACCATGAGGCCGTCCTGGTGAAAGCGCGCGGCGGCCTGCTCGTTGCCGATGTGTTTCCAGGGGTCGTCGACGAAATCGAAGAACGTGCCGCGGATACCGACGGTGGTCATAAGCTGGTTCCTTCCCTAGGTCTGTGTGGTCTGGCGCGCTGACGGCAACGAGATCGCGAGCAGCGTGCCTGCAATTGTGCAGAGGCCGAGATAGAGCCATCCGATCGGCGCCTGCGTCGCCTCGGGCAAAACCGCCGTGATCGCCATGGCGCCGCTGACGGCGAGATAGCAGAGCGCGCTGATGAGACCGCCGATCAGGCCGTGGTCGCGTTCGAACAGGCCGAGCGCCATGCCGTACATCATCGGACACAGCACGCCGCAGCCGGCGAGCACCAGCGCGCCGCCGATCGTGATCGACGCAAAGTCGAGGCCGAGGATCATGCCTGTCGCGGTCAGGACCACCGAGCCGGCAAGAAACAGCGCAAAAGCGCCGAAGCCCAGCACCCGCGCCGGCATGAAGCGCGCGAAATGTGCGCAGCCGAGCTCGCCGGCGAGATTGACGCCGCCGAGGCCGAGCGCGACGAGGCCGTAGATCGCGGCCGAGTAACCAAGGCCAGTCTGGTAGAAGAAGGGCGCAACGACGCCGAACGCGAGCTGCGCGCTGGCCGCCGCGGCAAACACCAGGACGAAAGCCAGGAAACCCGGACGCAGCAACGCATCGTGCAGGATGCCGGCCGTGCGGCGCGGATCGAACGGTGCCCGCCGATCAGCGGGCAGCGTCTCGGGCAGAAGCCATGCGACGATGACGGCAACGATCGCCGCGGCGGCAGCGATGATGACGAAGACGCCGCGCCATGACGTCAGCTCGACGATGAAGCCGCCGGCCGCAGGCGCAAGCACTGGCGCGAGCCCCCAGGCCGCACCAAGCAGGCCGGAGATCGCCGTGAGCTCGCGACCGCGAAAGCAGTCGGCCGCAACCGCATAGGCGACGACGAGGCAGGTGCAGCCGCCGACGCCTTGCAGGAAGCGCAAACCAAGCAGCAGCGAGGCGCTGGTGGCGAGCGCACACGCGATGCTCATCGCGACGAGCACCGACAGGCCCGCGAGCAGGACGTTGCGGCGGCCGAGCGTGTCGGAGGCGATGCCGACCGGCACCAGCGCCAAACTCATGCCGAGCATGTAGGCAGTGACGGTGTTCTGCATCGAGGCCGCATCAGTGGCGAGATCCACGACCATCTGCGGCAGGCCGGGCGTGTAGGCATCGAGCGGAATCTGGCTGAACGGCACGACGCACAACAGGATCGGCACGATCCCGCCTCTGGCGCGACCGGCGTCGGAAGCTAGTGCAGTCATGGCTTACGCCCCTCGGTTCCCGCGGGGCCCGTCTTTTCGTGCGCGCGATAAGAAGCGACGATGCAGGTTGCGGACATTGTCGCGCGCAACGTGCCAGAACTGTGTGTAGGAATTCTTAGGAGCGCCCGTATCGATACCGTCTCCGACGGTTGATGTCCGGCTCGGGGGCCTCCAAACAAAAAACGCGAAAACAACCCCATGCAAAGTACAAATCATTGAAGAATTTCGCGCCGCACCGCGCGAGGCCCCGCCAGCACCGACGTTTGACACGTCGGGCAACACAGGCGCAGAATTGCACGATGGCCGCTTGTCAGTTTGCAGTCGCGCCGATCCGTTAACGGGTCGGAAGGCATAGCTGCTTCGAAGCCCGGCTTCCGCATCGGTGCCGCCGGCAAGCAGATCTGGTGCCCATTGCGCTGCCTCCTCATCCCGCTTTCAAAGTTGCATGTTCGGTGCCCGGATCGGTTTGCATCCGGAAGTCTCGGCACGGCGATGGGATACAACGGAGTTCGTGATGAGCGCAGATGGCGCTGAGTGGGATTACAGATCGATCAGCACACTTCTGGACGCCCTGCGCGCGCGCAAGATGTCTGCGTCGGAGCTGCTCGAACACACGATCGCGCGGATCGAGGCGCTGGACGGGCAGATCAACGCCATCATCGTTCGCGATTTCGATCGGGCCAGAGACGCGGCCGGTGCCGCCGATGCCGCGCTCGCGCGCGGCGAGCGGTTGCCATTGCTCGGCATTCCCGTGACGCTCAAGGAACCGTTCAACGTCGCGGGCCTGCCGACGACCTGGGGCTTTCCGCATTTCAGGGATTTCCGACCGGCGGAAGATGCCCTCGTCGTCTCGCGGTTGAAGGCAGCGGGCGCCGTCATCATCGGCAAGACCAACATCCCGATCGGGCTCAGGGATTTCCAGAGCTACAACGAGATCTACGGGACGACCAACAATCCTTGGGACCTCAGCCGCTCGCCCGGCGGCTCGTCAGGCGGATGCGGAGCCGCCCTCGCGGCGGGGTTCAGTCCGCTCTCGATCGGCTCCGATATCGGCGGCTCGATCCGGGTGCCCTCGCATTTCTGCGGTGTGTTCGGACACAAGCCGAGCCTCGGCCTGGTCCCGCTGCGCGGATACAGCCTGCCGCCGGCACCGCCCGTCCCTGGCCAGGGCGATCTCGCTGTCGTCGGGCCGATGGCGCGCACGGCTTCGGATCTTGCGCTGGCGCTCGACGTGATCGCCGGCCCGGACGAGACGCGCGACGGCATCGGCTATCGCCTTGCGCTGCCCACCCCGCGGCATGACGATCTCAAGAATTTCAGGATTCTCGTGATCGATACTCACCCGCTGATGCCGACGGGTGACGCCGTGCGTTCGGCGATCGGGCGACTGGCAGACCGGCTCGACAGATCGGGCGCACGGGTCTCGCGCGCGAGCCCATCGCTGCCCGATCTCGCTGAATCCGCCCGGCTTTACATGAAGCTGTTGAACGGAGCGCGGAGTCCCCGCCTCACGCCGGCAGCCCTCGCGGAGGCGCAAGGGCTTGCCGCAACACTCGCGCCTGACGACCGCAGCCTGCAGGCCCAGCGCGCCCGCGGCTGGGGCATGCTTCATCGCGAGTGGCTGGCGACTGATGCGGCCCGTCTGCAGCTGCAGCAGAAATGGCATCAGTTTTTCCGCGAGTTCGACGCGGTGATCTATCCGGCCGCAGCGGTGCCGGCCTTTCCGCAGGACCAGTCCGAACCGTTCGATGCGCGGCAACTCGACATCGACGGCAAGCTCTACAATTACTCGGATGCCTGCTTCATCTGGGCCGATCCCGCCTCGACCTGCGGACTTCCGGCAACCGCCGTCCCGATCGAGCGCACGCCTTCGGACCTGCCGATCGGCGTCCAGATCATCGGCCCCCATCTCGAGGACCGCACGACGATCGCGCTGGCCGGGCTGATCGAGCGCGAATTCGGCGGCTTTGTGCCACCGCCGGGGCTGGGTGCAAAGTAGTCCTGGAGATATGGAGGTCGACGGCGTCGCTACATCTAGCCAGCCGACCGCATCTCAGTCGCTTGCGCGGTCGCGTTCGCCAGCGGATAGGCGCGGATTAATCGGTTGCGTAAGATTCAAGCCAACGGCGCTCTGGCTGAGACAGACCGCTTGTTCCCCGACAATCGCGCTCTGTGACTATATTCTGCGCCATCTGCTGCCTGAGTTCGACATCAAAACGTTTCGCTAGAAGGGCCCGGATAAGGTAGGAGCCCCGCGTTTCGCAAGCCGCAGACGCCAGCAATTTCGCACGCACGCCAATACTCTCGGCTCTCGAGGGGGAAGTCGAGGTCAACCGCTGCCACACATCCGAACTTTCCGCATTGTGCCCAGGAACGGCCGGTGCCGCGGGATTGAGCACCTCAATTCTGTCGATAACTCGTTTGCGTCTTTCCGTATCGGGTATGCCCTCTACGATTGTTTGCTTTACCAACTCGAACCTTTTTTTCGACCAAACGCAGCCATTCGAAGTATAGCTCTTTCCGGTTACCGGCACTTTCTCTTTGCAGTCCTCGCCTAGCTTTGACTCGTATTCGGGTTTCGCATTCGGCGCCAGCACGAGCGTTGCGTCCGAACGCCTCGGCAGCACCGTCGCGCGCCAAGTGTACGGAGCGAACATCGCAGTGCCGGAAAGGTCAGTTTGGACAAACCGGGCTCCATGAAGCTGGGTCAAGTATAATTTTGCGCCATCAAGAACTGTTATGATTAGCGACGCCGCATACAACTCCGCATGCGATAGATCCGCTCCCATCAGATTTGCCTTATCAAGGATAGCTCCATGCAATTCCGCATTCATCAACGACGATCCTTGCAGCCTTGCGGCCGTCATAGACGCACCATGCAATAGAGCTCCGTGAAGATCGGCACCTTGAAGCTCTGCGCCATCCAGGACTGCGTCCTGAAGCCTAGCATTTCTCAGCGAAGCATTTTGAAGCTGCGTGCAGTCCTCCCCATCAAATCTGTCTTTCACGTCAGGTAGACTACTGGAATAGAAAAACCCACCTATCGCCAGCAGATTTCCCTTACCGCATCCAAACCGCGCTCCGCGAAGATCAGCTCCATCAAGCAGAACTTCCTGCATGCGTGCTCCGGTAAAATCCGCCTTCGGAATCTGCGCTGCGAAGAGCACGGCCCGCTGGAGATTGCGCCCTCTGAGCGACAAGCTTTCGCCAGACGCGAGATCCAGCTGGGGCAAGACAAGCCGGTTGGACCAGAGGCTTACAGGCCTTCGGGTAACAGCATCGACCTCTCCAGCAATCAGCAAATCATGAAGAGACCGGCGGTCCATCAGGTTCAACCTTCGTTGGATCGGATTCCATATGCTCGCAAAGTAACTCGTCGGTGCGTCTAGCTCTTCCTCGATGAGGCCGATGTCCGGCGGTGGCGGCAAGTCAGAAGGGGTGGATGTACTCGCCGCCAACCAAGGCACATGCGTGGGTATCAGACGGAACGACGGCGTATTTTCATTCAGCCATTCGCCCGGGAACGTTGCGATGCCGACGCTAAAGGTCAGGATCAAGAGAGTGCCGGCGATCGACGCCACAACGCGCCTGCTTCGCAGCGTCAGCGCTCCCACTCTCGAAATCTCGCCTCGTGCGATCGAAGGCCAAAGGGCCCAGACAAAAATGAGCTCAATGACCAGCGCTCCCCGATGCCAAAGAGTGATGGTCTCGCTGTGATAGGCCAGAAATTGAAGCTGAAAGAGAACAAGCAGAGCGATTGGGAGATAAACCAAGCTGATCTCGGCGATGGAGCGTAACAGAAAGCCAACGAGACCAGCGCGCACCTGTGGCGGGCCCGCCAAATATTGAACGAAGATATTGCTAGGCAGCTGACGCCGTAAACTCGATCGTGTCCGAGGATCACCGATCTGCCGCGTCAGCTGCTCGTGAAATGCACCGGTCTTGTCAGCCAGAAGCGTAAAGTGAAGCAGGACATATGCGTGGACGATCAAGAAGAGGCCTGGTCCAACCACAAAAAAGGCGACCAGCGGAAGTTCGACATTAAGAAAGGGAAGCTTGACTGCTTTTTCAAGGAAAAGGTCACGATGGGTAACGCTGCCGACTGCAATCGCAAGATAGAACAATACGAAAAGATAGCTCAACCAAAGTCCAACGCTTACGCCTGCGGCGTCAACCACAGCGCCTCGCAGCGCATCAAGATCGTTCGCCTTGCCAGCAAAAGCAGAAACCTTGGAATGATGCACACGGGGAAGAAATCCTCGTTGAATCTTTCCTCCGTTCATCGGTGGCTTCTTCATGAACCAGGCACCGAAATAAAATGCGAATGACGCCGCACGGCCATCCAAAAACCTGACATTATCTCAGTTCGCTGATGCAATCTATGGGCGTCTTACCTCGATGACTAGCGGATATAAAGAATCGCTCGCCGGAAGCCCGACTGCAGTTCTTCCTTCGGGACGTCCGCCTCAGGATGAGATTCCGTTTTGCAGTAAGGGATGAGCGACTAACCGCCGGCCGACTGCGCCTCGACCGCCTGCACGGCCACACTCGCTACCTGTCGCAGCGCTTCGCGATCCGCACCCGATGAGGCCATGACACCCATGCCGACCGACACCGCCAGGACATAGCGCGCGAGCGCGGCGGGATCGGAGCTCGGCTTGAGATCACCCTCGGCCTTGGCGCGGATGAAGCGGTCGCGGAGCTGGTCTTCGTTCTCGGCGCGGCGGGCGGCGAGCTCGAACGGCACGTTCTCGGAGCCGGTGCCGCAGGCGATGCCGCCCTGCACGAGCAGGCAGCCGGGCGGATTGGCGGGATCGGTCTGCTTGTCGGCAATACCCATCAGCATCCGCTCGGCGACGTCGCGGGCGGTGGCGGCGGCGACCACCTCGTCCATCCAGGAACCGCGCAGCTTGCTGTAGCGGTCGAGCGCGGCTTTGAGCAGGCCTTCCTTGTTGCCGAAACAGGCATAGAGGCTCGGGGGATTGATGCCCATGGCCTCGGTCAACTGAGCGATGGTGGCGCCTTCATAGCCATGGCGCCAAAACACTTCCATCGCCTGGTCCAACGCAATATCGGCATCGAATTCGCGGGGGCGTCCCATGCCCATGTGCCTGTCTCCTCGGAATCGGCGCCCAATATCGGCCTAACGCCTGATCCTATCTATTTGTTCTGGCTTTTCTTTTTCTTGTGTCTTCCCATTGTCGCGGTATCGGCGTACAATTTTCTTTAGTGAATGATACATAAGTATCTTGCACTGCGAGATCCAGCTCCACATCTGTAGTGAACACTACATATCTGGAGCGCGCAAATGCACCCCGCCCGAAATACCTCCCGTACCGGCCGCTTTCGCCGCCTCCTCGGCGGCGTAGCCGTCGTGGGCACCCTTGCCGTCGCTGGTACGATCGCGACCGGCCGCTACTTCCACGCGGCGCAGGCGACCGCACCGGCCGCCGCGGCCGAACAAGCCGTTTCCGTCACCGTCGCGATGATCGAACCGCGGCAGACCGCGCTGTGGGACGATTTCTCCGGTCGGCTCGAGGCCATCAACCGCGTCGAGCTCCGCCCTCGCGTCGCCGGCGCGATCCTTGCGACCAAGTTCACTGAAGGCGCGCTGGTGAAGGCCGGCGACGTCCTGTTCAAGATCGATCCGGCGCCTTATGCGGCGGAGGTCGACAAGGCCAACGCCCAGCTCGAGGCGGCGAAGGCACGCGTGGTGTTCACCACCAGCGAGGTCGAACGCGGCGCGCAGCTCGTCGGCAACGCCGTCGTGACACGCCGCGATTTCGATCAGCGCGAGAACGCCAACCGGGAAGCGATCGCCAACGTGAAGGCGGCCGAGGCAACGCTGCAGACCGCAAAGCTCAACCTCGACTACACCGAGGTGCGCGCGCCCGTGGATGGCCGCGTCGGCAAGATCGAGGTCACCGTCGGCAATCTCGTCGCCGCCGGCACCGCCTCCCCGGTGCTGACCTCGCTGGTCTCGGTCAATCCGATCTATGCGTCGTTCGATGCGGACGAGGAGATCGTGCTGCGTGCGCTGAACTCGATCGCGGATGCCACGGGCCAGCGTGGCAAGCTCGACCAGATCCCGGTGGAGATGACGACCTCCGGCGGCCTCTCGGCGAAAGGCCATATCCAGCTCATCGACAACCAGGTCAACGGCCAGAGCGGCACGATCCGTGTCCGCGCTGTCTTCCGCAACGAGGACGGGCGTCTCATCCCCGGCCAGTTCGCCCGCGTCCGCATGGGCCAGCCGAAGCAGCAGACGCTCGTGATGATCGACGAGCGCGCGATCGGCACCGACCAGGACAAGAAGTTCGTGATGGCGGTCGGCGACGACAGCCGCGCGGTCTACCGGCCGGTCACGCTCGGCGGCGCCGTGGACGGATTGCGCATCGTGACTGACGGCTTGAAGCCGGGCGATCGCATCGTCGTCAACGGCCTGCAGCGTGTGCGTCCGGGCGCCCTGCTCAAGACCGAGGTCGCCGCAATGGGTGCGCGTGGGCCACAGCAGGCTTCCAACCACAGCAACCAGGACGTCGTGCAACGCTAGCGCACCTCGTCATCCCGGGGCGCGCATCGCGCGAACCCGGGATCTCGAGCGTACGAAACTCCGATCACATCATCTCTGGATTCCGGGTTCGCGCTTCGCGCGCCCCGGAATGACGGCGGAGCCGACCGGGGACGACCAAGAAATTTGCCCAGGGGCAAGGCCATGAATCTCTCGAAATTCTTCATTGATCGTCCGATCTTTGCCGGCGTGCTGTCGGTCCTGATCTTCCTTGCCGGCCTGATCTCGCTGTTCGCGATGCCGATCTCGGAATATCCGGACGTGGTGCCGCCCTCCGTCGTGGTGCGCGCGACCTATCCCGGCGCCAATCCCAAGGTGATCGCCGAGACAGTGGCGACGCCGATCGAGGAGCAGATCAACGGCGTCGAGAACATGCTCTACATGTCGAGCCAGGCGACCACTGACGGCGCCATGACGCTGACCGTGACGTTCCGGCTCGGCACCGACCCCGACAAGGCGACCCAGCTGGTGCAGAACCGCGTGCAGCAGGCCGAGCCGCGCCTGCCCGCCGTGGTGCGCCAGCTCGGCATCATCACCAAGAAGTCGTCGCCCGATCTCACCATGGTCGTTCACCTGCTCTCGCCGAACGGCCGTTACGACATGACTTACTTGCGCAACTACGCCGTGCTCAACGTCAAGGACCGGCTCGCGCGGATCGACGGCGTCGGCGACGTCCAGCTTTATGGTGCCGGCGACTATTCGATGCGGATCTGGGTCGATCCGCAGAAGGCCGCCGAGCACGGCCTCACCGCGAGCGACATCGTGCGGGCGATCCAGGCGCAGAACGTCGAGGCCGCCGCCGGTGTGGTCGGCTCCTCCCCGAACGTCGCGGGCATCGACCTGCAACTCTCCGTCAACGCGGAAGGCCGCCTCGCGAACGAGGAGCAGTTCGGCGACATCGTGGTCAAGACCGGCGGGCGCGGTGAAGTGGTGCGCCTGCGCGACGTCGCGCGCGTCGAACTCGGTGCCTCCGAATACGGCCTGCGCTCGCTGCTGGACAACAAGCAGGCGGTGGCGATCCCGATCTTCCAGGCGCCGGGCTCCAACGCGCTCCAGATCTCCGACAATGTCCGCGCCACCATGGCGGAGATCAAGAAGAACATGCCCGAGGGCGTGTCCTACCAGATCGTCTATGACCCGACCCAGTTCGTGCGCTCCTCGATCGAGGCAGTGATCCATACGCTGCTGGAAGCGATTGCGCTGGTCGTGCTGGTGGTGATCCTGTTCCTGCAGACCTGGCGGGCCTCGATCATCCCGCTGCTGGCCGTGCCGGTGTCGATCGTCGGCACGTTCGCGGTGATGCACGTGTTCGGCTTCTCCATCAACGCGCTCAGCCTGTTCGGCCTCGTGCTCGCGATCGGCATCGTCGTCGACGACGCCATCGTCGTGGTGGAGAATGTCGAGCGCAACATCGAGTCCGGCCTGTCGCCGCGCGATGCCACCTATCAGGCGATGCGCGAGGTCTCGGGACCCATCATCGCGATCGCTCTGGTGCTGGTCGCGGTGTTCGTGCCGCTCGCCTTCATCTCCGGCCTCACGGGGCAATTCTACAAGCAGTTCGCGCTGACGATCGCGATCTCGACCGTGATCTCGGCCGTCAACTCGCTGACGCTGTCGCCGGCACTGTCGGCACTCCTGCTCAAGGGCCACAACGAGCCGAAGGACAGGCTGACGCTGATCATGGAAAAGAGCCTCGGCTGGTTCTTCCGCGGCTTCAACAAGGCATTCACGCGTTCCTCGGAAAATTACAGCGGCAGCGTCAGCAAGGTGATCTCGGGCAAGGCCGCGGTGATGGGCCTCTATGTGGTTCTCGTCGGCATCACGGCCCTCTTGTTCCAACAGGTGCCGGGCGGCTTCGTGCCGGGCCAGGACAAGCAATATCTGGTCGGCTTCGCCCGCCTGCCAGACGGCGCCGCGCTCGACCGCAGCGAAGAGGTGATCCGCAAGATGAGCGACATCGCGCTGACCCAGCCCGGTGTCGAGAGCTCGGTCGCCTTCCCCGGCCTGTCGATCTCCGGCTTCACCAACTCCTCCAACGCCGGCATCGTGTTCTCGACGCTCAAGCCGTTCGACGAACGGAAGGATCCCTCGCTCAGTGGTCCCGCCATCGCCGCCGAGCTGAACAAGAAATATGCCGGCATCCAGGAAGCCTTCATCGCCATGTTCCCGCCGCCCCCGGTCAACGGCCTCGGCACTATCGGCGGCTTCAAGTTGCAGATCGAGGATCGTGCCGGTCTCGGCTATGAGGCGCTGAACCAAGCCACCAACGCGTTCATGGCGGCGATGCAGAAGGCGCCGGAGATCGCCGGCGTGTTCTCGAGCTTCCAGGTCAACGTGCCCCAGCTGTTCGCCGACATCGACCGCACCAAGGCGCTCCAGCTGGGCGTGCCCGTGACGGAAGTGTTCAACACGCTCCAGATCTATCTTGGCTCCTACTACGTCAACGACTTCAACAAGTTCGGCCGCACCTATTCCGTCCGCGTCCAGGCCGACGCACCGTTCCGCGCGCGGGCCGACGACATCCGGCAGTTGAAGGTCCGCTCGTCCTCCGGCGACATGGTGCCGTTGTCGGCGCTGCTCACAATCCGCCAGAGCGCGGGGCCGGAGCGTGCGATCCGCTACAACGGGTTCCTGTCGTCCGACATCAACGCGGCGGCGGCGCCCGGTTTTTCATCGGGCCAGGCGCAGGAGGCTGCGACGCGGATTGCGGCGGAGGTGCTGCCGCCGGGGTTTGCCTTCGAATGGACCGACCTCACCTATCAGGAGTTCATCGCCGGCAATTCCGGCATCTGGGTATTCCCCCTTGCGATCCTCCTGGTGTTCCTGGTGCTGGCCGCGCTCTATGAGAGCCTGACCCTGCCGCTCTCGATCATCATGATCGTGCCGATGGGCCTCCTGGCCGCGATGTTCGGCGTCTGGATCTCGAAGGGAGACAACAACGTCTTCACCCAGATCGGGCTTATCGTCCTCGTGGGACTTTCGGCCAAGAACGCGATCCTGATCGTCGAATTCGCGCGCGAGCTCGAATTCGCAGGCCGCACGCCGATCCGGGCCGCGATCGAAGCGAGCCGCTTGAGGCTGCGCCCGATCCTGATGACGTCGATGGCGTTCATCATGGGCGTGCTGCCGCTGGTGCTCTCGACCGGCGCGGGCGCGGAGATGCGGCGCGCCATGGGCGTTGCGGTGTTCTCCGGCATGATCGGCGTCACCGTGTTCGGCCTGTTCCTGACGCCGGTGTTCTACGTGCTGCTGCGGACCGTGACCGGCATGAAGCCGCTGACGCATCACGGCAGCGACGTCAGCGCGGCGCCGGTCGCAGGGCCTGCCGAGTGAACCAGCGTCCCGCCGGGACACGCCCCGGCGGGACCAACGAGATCGGATCGGCTATTTCCGGTTCTCCTCGCAGAACTTCAGCGCCGCCAGCGCTTCGCCGGCGCGCGGCGTCTGCATCTCGATACTGTCGTCGTCATCGTCCTCGAAATCGATGGTGAGGCGCTTGGCCTTCGACGGGCGATCCATCATCGACTGGTCGTATTCGAAGATGCCGCGCACGGTGGTCTTGTCCATGACCTCCCACTTCGCCTTCTTCATGATGTCGGCATCGTCAGTGCCGACATCGGCCCGAAGAATCTCGCCGACCTTCTCCCATTCCCAGCCCTCGTAGATCATCACGATCACGATCGCCTTCTCGGAATAGGTGATCACGATGACGTAGTCGCGGTTCTCGTCATCCTTGTCCTTGTAGCCATGGCTCGCATTGCAGTGCGTATCCTGCGTACGCTTCTCGATGGTCCAGTCGCCGACGTTGGATTGTTGTGCAAGCGCCGGCCCGGCGCTCAAGGCCCCAGCGAGCAGGCCAGCTGCGAAAAGAAATCGTTTCATTCCCGGCCTCCAGCGTCTTCCCCGGACCGAGATGACCACCTCTGCCGGCGAGCCGCAAGGGTGTGCGGCGCGGCATGCAGCCAAGGGCGTGCCGTGGCCTCAGCTCCGCCGCGGTACGATTGCGATCGGAGTGAAGGTGTAGACCTCCTCGCCGTTCTGGTTGAACATCGTCCACTTCACCAGCACGATGCCCTGCGGCTTCGACTTCGACGGCGTCAGGCTCATGAGCTCCCCGATCAGATGCAGGCGATCGTTGGGCCGCACCGGAACGGGCCAGCGCAGACCATCGACGCCGGCGCCGATGAGCGGGTGCGGACCGAAAGGACGGGTCTGTACGGCCAGGTTCATGGCAATGGCGGCGGTGTGCCATCCCGAGGCAGCGAGCCCCTTGAACAGGGTCTGCTTGGCGGCCTCGTGGTCGAGATGCATCGGCTGCGGGTCGAACTCGGCGGCGAAGCGCTTGATGTCGGCCTCGGTGACCTCGACCTCGGGGGACCTGAACTGCATTCCGATGGTGAGATCGTCGAACCATTCGACCTGCGCCATGATTTTGCCTCGCAATCTGATGCGCCGCCCTCGAAAACGCGGCTAAGGGCTTAAGCTATACCGGGCCCGCAGTGCACAAACCCGCCCCCGGGGTTCCCCCGCGAAACCGCTTTTCCAATGTGACGAAACACGCCTGAAACAGATGGTCGTCTAAGTAGTTGTCAAAATAAATACAGGGACGGCCACCATGCAATTCCTCCTCGAACTGATCTACGAATATTCCTGCTGCCAAAACCTCGTTGCTGAGCCGCTGCGGGAGGACGAGCTATGATCGAGCTGATTTCTGGCCTGCTCGCCCTTTGCAGCGTCGGCGTCTTCACGGCGCATGCAGTGGATGCCTACCGGATGACGCACGACTGACGGGCTCTACGTCGCCGGCCTAGAACGGCCGCCTGTAGAAGTGTTCCGAATGCGTTGCCGGCGGAAACCGGTTGGCGAGCGCCAACGCCCCCTTCTCGTCGGTCTCGAGCGCAATCTTCTGCGCCAGCATCACGTCGCCGGGCACGAGGAAGCCTGACGGGACGAAGCACCATCCCATCAGCGCCCGGCCCTCGCCGTCGATTTCGTGGACGTTGGCCGCGGTGCCGTAGTGAATGCGATAGGTCTTGCCGGTGTCGCAGCCGACGACGTCGAAATACCGGTGCTCCTCGAATTGCGCGCGTTGCGCGGGCGAGAGCCATTCGAACAGCAGGCGGCGGCCGCGGGCATCCGGCGTATTCTCGCCGAAGAACCGCCGATAGAGTTCGCGCAGCGCATGCAGACGCGCACGCGCCGGCGCGCGGAGCCAAACAGCCGCGATCATGACCAGCTCAGATCAACCGCCGACCAGGCGGGGATAGAACAGCGTTTCCTGCGCGGTCGGGTCGAACGATCTGATACGGGTGACTTCGCCAGGTCCGTTTCGCAGGGCGGCGGTGAAGCCCGCGCCGGTCAGCTCCCGAAAGCGCCGTTCGGCTCGCGCCAGCGCCTCGGCATTGCCAGGATCAAACTCGTGGCGTGTATCGCCAGTCTGGTCCATCACGATCTGGGTAGCCATGTTGAGTCTCCTCATGCCCAGCCCTGAATCTGATCAAAGCAAACGTCATGCCGTCTGTTCCAGATGGCAACAACTTTCTCACACCGGCGCATCACGCCTTGCTGAGCGGCCTAGCGCGAAGCCGCAGCCCCGCCGCCCTCGTCGATCTGCCGGCCCATCAGCGCGATCGCCTTCTGATAGACGCCGGCGGCATTCCAGGCCTCGATGGCGGCGAAATTCGGCTCGCCCGGCTGGTAGCCGGCTCCTGCTTTCCAGCCGTGAGCCCTGAGGAAATTCGCCGTCGAATTCAGCGCGTTGGCAGCCACTTCGAGGTTACCGGTGCCATAGGCCAGGATGCTCTTGGGCATGAACTGGGTCTGGCCGACCTCGCCGTGCATGGAGCCGCGCGTCGCCCCCGACAGCGTACCGCGGTCGATCAGCTTCAATGCAGCATAGAGCTGGTCGGTGAAGAATTCGGGACGGCGGCAGTCATAGGCCAGGGTCGCAATCGACGACAGCATGTTCTGGTTGCCGCGCTGGCTGCCGAAGCCGGTCTCCATGCCCCAGATCGCGATCAGCGGTCCGGGCGGGACGCCATAGCGCTCCTGGATGGAGGCGAACAAGGCGGCCTGCGATTGCTTGAGCTGCCGCCCCTTGGCGACGATGGTGGTGGCGCCGCGCTTGGCCAGGAACTGGTCGAGCGTCAGCTGGAAGCTGCGCTGGCCGCGGTCGGCTGCAATGGTCGCGCTGGCGTAATTGGTCTGCATCAGCGCCGCGAGCGCGGTCTGGCCGATGCCTTTGCCTTGTGCCTCCGCACTGAATTCGCGCTTCCAGGCCTCAAAGCCGGCCGGCGAGCTACCGCACTGCGCGGCCTCGGCGGCGGGCGCCAGGCAACCAAGCAGCGCCACCGCGCCAAAAACCGCCCCCGCAACAGCCCTGCCCCTGATCATACCCACCATCTCCCGTCGTGAACCGATCGCAATCTTACCTGCTCGAACGCGCCGACTCCATGGCCCGATCATAGGACAATTCGAGGCCTTCCAGATTGCCTTCCTTCCGCCATTTGTCGAGCAGCCGCAGGAATGCCACCGGCCCGCGCCAATATTGGCTGTTTCTTGCCGCGATCGGATCGAACACGCCTTCGTTGTTGTAGTAGCCGGGCGTGCATTCGGCCAGATAAGTCTGCCGGCCGAGCGCGGCCCTGACGACCTCGTCGACCCAGGCATTCTCGGCGGCCAATGTCGGCTCCAGGGTTCGCACCTTGCGCTTGCGGGCTTGCTTGATCACGTAAGCGATGTGCTGCGACTGTTCGTCGATGATGTGCGGGAAGTTGGCACTCTGGCCCGCCTGCACGGTGACGATCAGGAAGCAGTTCGGGAAGCCGCGGCTGTAGAAACCGTGCATCGTCTTGACGCCGTCCTGCCAGCGCTCGGACAGGCTCGTGCCGCCGCGGCCATAGACCTCGAAGCCCATGCGGCGCGCGTAATCGGTGCCGACCTCAAAACCGCTGGCATAGATCAGGCAATCGAGCTCGTAGGCCTTGCCGGCAGCCACGACGGCGTTCTCGGTGATGCGCTCGACGCCCTTCCCGTCGGTATCGACGAGATGCACGTTGGGACGATTGAAGGTGTCGAGATATTCGTCGTGAAAGCACGGCCGTTTGCAGAACGCCTTGTACCAGGGCTTGAGCGCCTCTGCAGTCGCCTCGTCATTGACGACCGCATCGACGCGGGCGCGGATCTCCTCCATCTTGCGGTAGTCGGCCTGCTCGATGACCTTCAGCGCCTCCTCCATCGAGGTCACGGGTTGCGCCTGACGACGCGGCGCCAGCAGGATCTCGCCGAGCAGGCCGGTCCAGCCGTCCTGCACCAAATCCCGTTCGAACGGCTCGCCCGAGATCACGGCGGTGAAATTGTCCATGCGCTCGCGTTGCCAGCCGGGCTCGAGGTTCTGTGCCCAGCCCTGATCCGTCGGCCGGTCATCGCGCACGCCGATCGCCGATGGCGTGCGCTGGAACACATAGAGCTCCTTCGCGGAGCGGCCGAGATGCGGCACGCATTGCACGGCGGTGGCGCCAGTGCCGATGATCCCGACGCGCTTGTCGGCAAGCCCGGTCAGACCGCCATCCGCATTGCCGCCGGTGTAGCCGTAATCCCAACGACTGGTATGAAAGCTGTGGCCCTTGAAGGATTCGATGCCGGGTATGCCCGGCAGCTTCGGCCGGCTGAGCGGACCTCCGGCAAGAATGACGAAGCGTGCGCGGATGCGATCGCCGCGATCGGTCTCGACCAGCCAACGCGCCTCTTGCTCCTGCCACACCATTCGCGAGATGACGGTCTGAAACAGCGCGCGCTCGTAGAGACCGAAATGACGGCCGATGCGGCGGGAGTGCTCGTAGATCTCCGGCGCCCTCGCGTATTTGCGCACCGGCATGTAGCCGGTCTCTTCCAGCAGCGGCAGATAGATGTAGCTCTCGGTATCGCAGGCAGCGCCAGGATAACGATTCCAGTACCAGGTGCCGCCGAAGTCGGCAGCCTTTTCCACGATGCGGAACTCATCGATGCCGGCCTCGCGCAGGCGCGCGCCGCAGAGAAGCCCGCCAAAGCCGCCGCCGACGACGAGCACTTCCGTCTCTTCACTGACAGCTGCGCGCGCAAATCCGGGATCGGCCCAGGGGTCGTCGAGGTAGCGGCCGAAATCGCCGGTAACCTCGACATACTGAGCCTTGCCCTCGGCCCGCAAACGACGGTCGCGCTCGTCACGATAGCGCGCGCGGAGAGCCGCAATGTCGACCGTAGGTTCGCCGGCTGCACCGGTCTTGTGTCTTTCCGCT
The DNA here is from genome assembly GCF_042263385.1 of Bradyrhizobium tunisiense. Lineage (NCBI taxonomy): Bacteria > Pseudomonadati > Pseudomonadota > Alphaproteobacteria > Hyphomicrobiales > Nitrobacteraceae > Bradyrhizobium > Bradyrhizobium tunisiense. The sequence goes on along the minus strand of NZ_JBHLEV010000002.1, from coordinate 350,734 downwards.
GACATGCATTTCCTCCACGGAAGAGCGCTGCTTCGCCGGCAGCTCACCTCACGTTAGCCCTGAAAAAGTGACGCATGCAATCACGTCCCATCTTTTTGCGTGAACGCCGCGCGACGTTCCGCTAACCTCGAACGCAAATCACGAGCATACACCACGCAACGACGTGGCTGTGGAGGGGACCATGCAGGGATTGATGATGGACATGCCGCTTTTGATCAGCGGCCTGATCCAGTTTGCAGCGGACTATCACGGCGAAGCCGAGATCGTCGCGCGCGAGATCGAGGGCGACATCCACCGCTACACCTATGCCGACGCACATCCACGCATCAAGCGCATGGCGCTGGCGTTGAAGCGGCTCGGCATGAAGAAAGGAGACCGCGTCGGCACGCTGGCCTGGAACACCCACCGGCATTTCGAGATGTTCTACGCCGCGCCGGGGATGGGCTATGTGCTGCACACCGTCAACCCGCGGCTGTTTCCCGAACAGCTCGTTTACATCATCAACCACGCCGAAGACCGCCTCCTCTTCATCGACCGGGCCACGCTGCCGCTCGTCGAGGCGATCGCGCCGCAGCTGAAAACGATCGAGGCTTACGTCGTGATGTCCTCGCGCGAGCGCATGCCCGAGACGAAGCTTGCCAATGTGCATTGCTACGAGGAGCTTCTGGAAAAGGAGAACGAGGCCGGTTTCGCCTGGCCGGAGTTCGACGAAAAATCCGCCTCCACCATCTGCTACACGTCCGGCACGACAGGCAATCCCAAGGGCGTGATCTATTCGCACCGCGCCGCGATCCTGCAGACCATGACCTGCTGCAATTTCGACTTCCTGCCGGGACATCTCGAAGGCGTGCGGGAGGTGATGATGCCGATGGCGCCTCTCTTCCACGGCAATGGCTGGAATATGCCGTTCACCGCGCCCTATACCGGCTCGAAGCTGGTGCTGCCCGGCCGCAACTATGAACCGAACAAGCTCTATGAACTGCTCGAAGGCGAGAAAGTGACGCTGTCGGCGGGGGTGCCGAGCTTCTGGCTGATCCTGCTCGACTGGCTGGGCCGCACCGGAAACAAATTCTCGACGCTGCGCGCAACGCTGTCGTCGGGCTCGGCCCCGCCGCGCGCGATGATCGAGAAGCTCAAGCGCGACTACAACATCGACTACATCCAGGCCTGGGGCATGACCGAGGCGCTGGGCTGCTCGATGCCGGGCCTGCGGCCAGGATCGGAACATCTCAGCGAGACCGAGACATTCGACCGCCGCCAGGTCTCCGGCCGCGCCTGTTTCGGCACAGCCTTGCGCATCGTCGACGATGCCGGCGTCGAGCTGCCGCGCGACGGCAAGACCGTCGGTCATCTGCGCGCCCGCGGGCCGTGGGTTGCGTCGGGCTACATGAAGCTAGATGAGGGCCTCGACCGCGACGGCTGGCTGATCACCGGCGACATGGCCGTGATCGATCCTCAAGGCCACGTCACGTTGACCGACCGCTCCAAGGACGTGATCAAGTCCGGCGGCGAATGGATCTCCTCGATCCAGCTCGAGGACGTTGCCTTGTCCCATCCCGACGTGCTGCAGGCCGCCGTGGTCGCGATCAACCACGAGAAATGGCAGGAGCGCCCCCTCCTCCTCGTCGTCCGCAAGAAGGGCGCGACGGTCGACGGCAAGACGCTGCTCGACCACATGCGACCGAAGATCGCGAGCTGGTGGATGCCGGACGCCGTCGAATTCCTCGACGAATTCCCGATGACGGGGACCGGCAAGGTGCTGAAGTCGGCCCTGCGCGAGAGGTTCAGGGAGTACCGCGTCGCGTGACCTCTGCGGCTGCGCACGGGCCTCTCCGTGCGCAACCATCTTCATCTTTTGGTAGATTTGGAGGCGATATAGCGAGATGTCGCTAATCCCTTATCGAGGACACCATGGCGTTTTCCGGATTGGGCCTGCATCTCGGCAATCTATCGCGCCTGTCGGATGCGCAGACGCGCTCGATCAGCCCCGAGAACTTCACCGGCGAGAAGGGCAAGGGCGGCATGTCCGTCGACGGCCCCGCCGCGCGCCAGGCCCGCGATCTCGGACAGGGATGGAAAGTCTCTCCCTATGTCGTCATCGATCCGGGCACGACTTTCACGCTCGCCGACATCCGGGGTCAGGGCGCGATCCAGCAGATCTGGATGACGCTGGCCCGCGGACGGCTGCGCCACTCGATTCTGCGCATCTACTGGGACGACCAGGAACAGCCGAGCGTCGAATGCCCGGCCGGCGATTTCTTCGCCTGCGGATGGGAAGAATTCGCGCAGGTGTCCTCGCTCGCGGTTTGCGTCAATCCCGGCCGCGCCTTCAACTGCTATTGGGAAATGCCGTTTCGCAAGCGTGCGCGTTTCACGCTGGAGAACCGCAGTGAGGAGCAGCTCACGGTCTACTACCAGATCAACTACACCCTGACCGACGTGCCCGAGGACTGCGCCTATTTTCATGCGCAGTTCCGTCGCACCAATCCGCTGCCTTACAAGCAGGTCTACACCATCCTCGACGGCATCAGCGGCGCCGGCCATTATGTCGGCACCTACATGGCGTGGGGCGTCAACAACAACGGCTGGTGGGGCGAAGGCGAGATCAAGTTCTTCATCGACGGCGACGGCGAATTCCCGACGATCTGCGGCACCGGCACCGAGGACTATTTCTGCGGCGCCTACAATTTCGATCCCCATGTGGCGCATGCCGGCCAGGGGCAATCGCGCTACGTGGAGTTCACCACGCCCTATGCCGGCCTGCCGCAAGTGATCCGCCCTGACGGCGTCTACAAATCGCAGCAGCGCTTCGGCCTCTATCGCTGGCACATTCCCGACCCCGTGCGCTTCCGCTCCGATTTGCGCGTAACGATCCAGGCGCTGGGCTGGCTGCCCGGCGCGAAGGACGGAAAGTACCTTCCACTGCAGGACGACATCGCCTCGGTCGCGTTCTGGTACCAGGCGCTGCCGACCGCGCCATTCCCGAAGCTGCCCGACCCGGACTATCTCGAAATCGGCTGATCCTGCCGCCGCTCGACCACCAAGGAGACCAGAGATGCTCTACCCGATGTCGCCAAAAGTCGTCGAGCTCAAGCACAAGCTCGAGAGCTTCATGGACCGGCACATCTATCCGAACGAGGAGCGGTTCTATCGCGAGGCCGAAGAGCTGGGACCGTGGAAGGTCTATCCCGTCGTCGAGGAGCTGAAGCCGCTGGCGCGCAAGGAAGGCCTCTGGAATCTGTTCCTGCCGGAATCCAGCCATGGCGCGGGCCTGACCAATCTCGAATACGCCCCGCTCTGCGAGGTGATGGGCCGCTCGCATCTGGCCCCTGAGGTGTTCAACTGCTCGGCGCCCGATACGGGCAACATGGAGGTGCTGGAGCGATACGGCACCGAAAAGGACAAGGAGCGTTGGCTGAAGCCGTTGCTGGCAGGCGAGATCCGCTCCTGCTTCGCCATGACGGAGCCTGCGGTCGCATCATCCGACGCCACCAACATCGAGAGCTCGATCGTGCGCGACGGCGATCATTACGTGATCAACGGGCGCAAATGGTACACGACCAACGCGACGGATCCCCGCTGCAAGATCTGCATCTTCATGGGCAAGACCGATCCTGACAATCCGGACCGGCACAAGCAGCAATCCATGATCCTGGTGCCGATGGAGACATCAGGCATCGAGGTGAAGCGCGCCCTGCCCGTGTTCGGCTTCTACGGCGTGCCCGATCGCGCCTCCGAGGTCGTCTTCACCAATGTGCGGGTCCCGAAGGAAAACATGCTGCTCGGCGAGGGCCGCGGTTTCGAGATCGCGCAGGGCCGCCTCGGTCCCGGCCGCATCCACCACTGCATGCGGCTGATTGGCCTCGCCGAACGCACGCTGGAGAAGATGTGCCGTCGCGTCCGCAGCCGCGTCGCCTTCGGCAAGCCGGTCTCGGAGCAGACGGTGACGCAGGAGCGCATCGCGGAAGCCCGCATCATGATCGAGCAGGCACGGCTGCTGACGCTGAACGCGGCTTACGCGATGGACACGGTCGGCAACAAGGTGGCGAAGGCCGAGATCGCGATGATCAAGGTCGCCGTGCCGAACATGGCTTGCCAGATCATCGACTGGGCGATCCAGGCCCATGGCGGCGGCGGCACCTCGAACGATTTCGGTTTGACCCAGGCCTACGCCACCGCGCGCCTGCTGCGTCTTGCCGACGGTCCCGACGAGGTGCACAGAAACCAGATCGCGCGGTTCGAGCTGAAGAAATACTCGAATGCTTAGAAGCTGCGCGTTTGGTGCGGCGACGGCGGTGCGCACTTCCTTCTCCCCTTGCGGGAGAAGGTGGCGCGAAGCGCCGGATGAGGGGTCTCTCTCCGCGGAGGCAGACCCCTCACCCCAGTGAATGTGGATCGACCAGCGGAGCTGCCCTCTCCCGCAAGGGGAGAGGGCACAGCAGCGCGCAGCGCGCCTCGCCCCCCGCCTCAGTTCACCACGTACACGTCCGGATCTGCGCTCCAGCTCGGCTTCTTGAAGGCGTTGCGCAAGGCGGCCGACAGCGGGACGTTGTAGTTGAGGCCGTTCGGCGGCGTCGGCGACTGCAGCCATTTCTTGTAGAGCACCTCGATCTCCGGGCTGGCGTAGAGCTCCGCCGTGGCGCGATCGGCGAGCGCCTTGAACGGCGCATCCTCCCGCCGCAGCATGATCCCGTAGGGCTCCGGCTTCGAGAAAGCCTCTTCGCTGATCATGAAGGCTTGCGGGTCCTTCGACCGCGCGATCGCGACCGCGAGCTGGACGTCGTCGAGTGCATAGGCCTGGGCGCGGTCGTTTTCCAACAGCAGGAAGGCCTCGGCCTGGTCCTTGGCCGGCATCACATTGATGCCGAGATTGCGCTCGGTGTTGACCTTGGCGAGCTGCGTCAGGTTGACCGACCCGGCCACGGCCGTGACCGCCTTGCCCTTGAGATCGTCGATGGTGTTGATCTTTGCAGCCTTCTTGGCTGCAAATCGCGTCGCACTGAGGAAATGCGTGTTGGTGAAGGCAACCTGCTTCTGGCGATCGGCATTGTTCGTGGTCGCCGAGCAATGCAGATCAAGGGTGCCGTTGACCATCAGCGGAATCCGGTTCGACGACGTTACCGCGAGCGTATCGACGGCGATGTCGGGCATGCCGAGCTGCTTCTTCACGGCATCGACGATTTTCAGGCAGATATCCATGGCAAAGCCGACCGGCTTCTGGTTGCCGTCCAGATAGCTGAAGGGGACCGAGGCTTCCTGATAGCCCAGCGTGATCTTCTTCGTCTCTTTGATCTTCTGGAGGGTGCCCGAGAGATCTTCCGCCGAAGCGGCGCCCGCAAGACATGTGGCGGCCAGGAGAACAGTCGTAAGACGCATCGGTGGCTCCTCAGGGAGTAATCGTCAACTGCGCCGGCGCGCAATCGTGCAAGGTGATACCCCAGAGCTGGACCGGTCGCCAGACCAGGTTCCGTCTACCAGCTATCGCGGTTTTCGATGCGCAGGTGCAGCGACATCATGCCCTGCTTTATCCGCAGGTGAGCTGCCGCTCGAACCAGCCGGATAGTCGCTCCGACAACGGAAGCCACATCCGCTGGAAGTTTACGAATTTGCCGGCATTGGTCCGGTACATGCCCCGCAGTTCCTGCTCGATCGCCGGCAGATCGACGCCGGCGCAGACCCCATCCCTCACGATCGCCTTCCCAGCAACGACAACCTCTCGCACCAGCGAGGCGTTGCCTCGCGCAAACAGCAAGGCCATGGGATCGGCAGGCATGATCCCGTCACGGTCGAGCCGGTCAAGGTCGACGACGACGAAATCAGCCGGATTTCCGGCGACGAGTTCGCCGCTTCCGGGTGCGCCGGTGGCGCGGCGCCCGTTGCGAATGGCGAGCGCAAACATTTCGGCGGGCGTCCATGTCGGCTTGAAGCCGAGGCCGCCATGGACCATCTGCACCAGCCGCATCTCGCGCAGGATGTCGTCGTCCTCGTCCAGCGCCAGCCCGTCGACGCCGACCGCGATCGCGCAGCCGCATTTGTGAGCGGCGGCAATCGGGGCGAGCCCCGAACGCAGATGCATGTTCGAGCTGAAATTGGTGACGATGCGCGTGCCGGACGCCGCAATCATCTCCAGCTCATCCGGCCTGGCGTGAATGCAGTGCGCGAGCGTCAGCCGCTCCGAGAGGAAGCCGATGTCGCGCAGCCAGCGCACCATATCTGGAAAGTGCTGGTCGGCCCAGGCCCGCTGGTACACGGTCTCCAGCAGATGCATGTGGATGCGACGGCCGGTCAGTGCCGAATTCTCGGCCACCGCTTCCAGCAGCGGCTTCGAGCACCATTGCACGCCCGCAGGCCCGAGCTGCACGTCCACCATCGGGCCGCCGATGGCAGCGGCGATCGCGTCGGTCAACTCGATATATGCCTTGGGCGGCATTGGCGCGCGGACGAAGAGATCGTCGATGGTCTTGCGGTCTTCGCGGGACAGACCAGAGAGCATCGGCTCGGCATCCCCATAGACGATCGGGTTCTGATCGCGCACGGCCATCGCAAAGGCGATGCGGATGCCGACGTCGGTTGCTGCCTGCGCGACGGCCTTGGCCTCGTCGAGCAAAGGCATCGTCCCGCTGGGGCGGGTGTAGTGCACCATCATGCCGGCGCAGCCGGCCTTGGCCGAGCGAGCCAAAGCAGACGCCGCGGTCAGGTACGGGTCGACCGGCGTGCCGAGCGCGGTTCGCAGGATCCAGCTTTCCAGAGGCATGCCGACCGCACCGAACGACGACGCGGCGGCGCGGGCATGGTCATGTGCGTTGACGAAGGCCGGAATGACGAAGGAGCGGGGCCCATGCCCCGCCCCTTCCGAGATCTCGGTGATGACGCCGCCGTGGTGCCGCAGCACGACGTTATCGCGGACGCCGCGGTCAGGGCCATGGAACAGGCTGGTCGCCGAAATCTCCGTGGCCATGAGCGTCTCCGGGGATCAATTGGCAGTATAAACCAATTCCCGCTCCGCGCGCGGCGGCAGGAATTCGCGCGAGAACACCTCCGCCGGCGTCGGCGCGCGGGCGAGCTGATAGCCTTCGACCACGATGCCGATGGCGCGCGCCATGCGGTCATCCTTGATGTCGCCGATGCCGATCTCCTTCATCTCGGGCGAGACGATCAGCTTCTCGAACGAATATTGCAAGCGCCGCTTCTCGACATCCGCGTTGATGAGATTGTCGTAGTTCACCGCCGCCTTCATGCCGGCATTCTGGTCCTTGGCGATCGCAATCGCCCCCTTGTTGATGGCACGCACCAGGCCCGCGACGGCCTTCGGGTTCGAGGCGATCAGCTTGCGCGACACCATCACGCCATTCGAGTAGAGATCGAGCCCGTACTCACCGAACGAGAACCATTTGAAGTCCTTGTCCGGGTCCTGGCGGTTGAGCACGAGGTTGAAATAGCTGGTGATGTTGAAGACCAGCGCTGCATCGATGTCGCCCTTGATCAGCATCGGCTCCTGCAGGTTCGGCGCCATGTTGGAGATCTTGATCTTCTCGCCGTCGAGACCATTCTTGCGCGTGAACACCGGCAGGAGCCGCGTCGTCGGCGTCCCCTGCGCGCCGCCGAGCGTGCGGCCTTCGAAATCCTTGATGGTGTTGATGCCGCTGGACTTCTTGGCGACGATCGCGAACGGAGGCTGGTTCCACATCATGTAGACCATGACGGGCGCGTCCTGCGGCTTGGTCGAGGCGTTCTGGATGATGGCATTGACGTCGCCGAAGCCGGCGTCATAGGCGCCGGACATGATGCGCGTGACGGTGGCGCCGGAGCCTTCGCCCTGATCGATGACGACGTTGAGGCCTTCCGCTTTGAAGTAGCCGTTGTCCTTGGCGTAGAAGAACGCGGCGTCGCTGCCTTGGGTCTTCCAGCCCAACGTGAACTTGATCGTGGTGTCCTGGGCCAGGGCTGCGCCCATGGACAGCCCCAATCCCATGAGCGTGGCAGCTACTCTTCTCAACATCGAGACCTCTCCTCAGCTTCGTTGCGTGATGATTGTTCAATTTGGTCAGGTGGCGATCACGTCGTTCTTGCGCGTGGCCCAGCCGGTGACGCGACCTTCGATCAGCGAGAACACCGCGTAGAGTGCGACGCCGAGGCCGGCGAGCACGAACAGGCCGGCGAACACCAGCGGCACGTTGAAATTGGAGGATGCGGTCATCATGACGTTGCCGATGCCGCGGTTGGAGGCGACCGTCTCCGACAGCACGGCGCCGACGAAGGCATAGGAGATCGCGACCTTCAGCGAGGCGAAGAAGAACGGCATGGTGCGGGGCAGACCGACATTCCAGAGGATATCGAACTTGCTGGCGCCCAGCGCCTTCAACACGTCCTCGAGCTCGGGCTCGGTGGTGGCAAGGCCCGTCGCGATGTTGACCACGATCGGGAAGAAGCAGATCGACAGCGCGGTCAGCACCGCCGGCACCGTGCCCGAGCCGAACCACAGCACGAAGATCGGCACCACCGCGACCTTGGGGATCGATGAGAAGCCGATCAGCAGCGGATAGCAGGTGTCATAGGCCGTCCTGGAGACGCCGATGATGGCACCAAGGGCGACACCGAGCGCAACGCCGAGGACGAAGCCGAGCAAGGTGGTCGCCAATGTCTGCACGATGTGCGGCCACAACACCGGAAAACGCTCGACGAGCGTCGCGAATACCTGCGAGGGGCGCGGCAGCACCAGATCGGACATGCCGGTCATGAGGCAGAACAGCTCCCAGCCGACGAAGAACAGCACGATCAGTCCCGCCGACCACGCCTTTTGCCTGACATCGATCCCGAACATCAGCCTGCTCCCTGCTCGCCTGCGCTACGCGCATCCTCGATGAAGGCCCGCAGCTTCTGGTTCAGAGCGACGAAATCCGGCTCGAAAGTCATGGCCACGGTGCGCGGGCGAACGAAGTCGACGCGGCTGTCGTCGAGGATGCGGCCGGGACGTGAGCTCATCACGCAGATGCGGCTCGCAAGGAAGCCGGCCTCGCGCAGATCGTGCGTGACCAGCAGCACCGTCGGCTTGTGCGCCATCCAGAGATTTTGCAGGATCGCCCACAGTTCCTCGCGGGTGAACTGGTCGAGCGCGCCGAAAGGCTCGTCCAGCAGCAGCATGCGCGGCTCGTGGATCAACGCGCGGCAGAGATTGGCGCGCTGGAGCATGCCGCCGGAAAGCTGCCAGGGATGCTTGCTGCCGAAGCCCTTGAGGCCCACCTGCTCCAGCAGCGCGTTGGCCTTGTCGCGAAACTCGGTCTTGCGCAGCCTGCGGAAGTTCGATCGGAACGGCTCGACGATCTTCAGCGGCAGCATGATGTTCCGCTCGATCGTCATCCACGGCAGCATGGTCGGATTCTGAAACGCCATGCCCACCCGCATCGCGCGCGCCGCCACCTCGCGGCCGCCGACGATGACGACGCCGCTGGTGGGCTGCACCAGGCCGCTGACGAGTCGCAGAATGGTCGATTTGCCGCATCCGGATGGGCCGACCAGTGCGACAAACTCGCCGTCGGCGATCTTGAGCGTGGTCTTCGACAGGGCCGGCACGGCGCGGTCGCCGCGCCCGAAGGTCACGGACGCGTCCGACAGTTCGATGGCGGTCGCGACCGCACCTTGGGCAACGGCCCGGCCGTCAAACGTGGTTCTGGGTTGCATGCGCATCACAACAAAAGTGCATGCAAGCTAGATGCCAGACCCCAATTCCCGCCCTATCGCGCCGCTGATGAAGGAAGCGTCCCGGGAGCCGGATACGATTTGGGCAATCCCACTGCTGAACTGCATGCAATTGGAGCGCCGAACTGGCGCGGGACTGTGCTAGGACGAGGTGTCGACCACTCCAGGGATTCGCCGATGGCGGCGCGCCGCACCAGCAAGACTTCTGAATCGTCGGACAAGGTCAGCGTGATCTGCCGTGCCTTGCGGCGCGCGATCATCGAGCAGGCTCTCGAGCCCGGCGCCAAGCTGCCGGAGGATGCGCTCGGCGACCGTTTCGGCGTCAGCCGTACCATCGCCCGCCACGCGCTTGGACAGCTCGCCGCAGAAGGCCTAGTCGAGCTCCGTCGCAACCGGATCGCGGTGGTGGCGACGCCAAGCTGGCAGGAGGCGCGCGATGCCTTCGATATCCGCATCCAGCTCGAAGGCCTCGTCGTCCGCCAGCTCGCCGGCAAGCTGACCAAGAGCCAGATCGCCGAGCTGAACGCCCATGTCGAGGCCGAGGACCGCGCGCGCGGCAGCACGGATGCGGTCTCGATCCGGCTCGCCACCGAATTCCACATCCTGCTTGCGCATATGACCAACAGTCCGATCCTGGTGCGCTATGTCAGCGAGGTCGCCTATCGCTGCTGCCTGACGCTGTCGCTCTACAGCCGGCCGCATTCCACCGAATGCGCCATCAACGAGCACCGCGCCATCATTGCCGCGCTCGCCAAGGGCGACGCCGTCAAGGTGATGGAATTGATGCACCATCACCTGGATTCCGTGGCCAATCGCGCATTGGTGGCCCCTGCCCCGCAGCGCGGCCGCGATCTGCTCGATATCCTCGCACCCTATGCCGACGAGCTGACGAGCGATCGCGTCGTCAAGCTGCCGAAGATGGTTCGCAGGCGCCAGAGCGCGATGAGATCGGGATGAACCGTTGTCGCGCCTTAGGTGGTTGTTCGAGCATGATCTTCTCGGAAATCCGCTGCGCGCATTTCCGTATCATGCTCTAGGCCTCGATCCCGCGCTGGACGAGTATCCGCTCGGCACTGTCGTTCCAGACGTCCATCTTCACGATCTGGCCGCCTCGCACGACGAAGCGATCGACATAGCGGTTGCCCTCGAACGGCGTGCCGTCCATCCACTCGCCGTAGAGCGTGCCGACGCTGTAGACGACGGTTTCGTCCGCCCCCGGGCAGACGTCGAACCGATCCATCTTCTTCTTGACCCAGCGATAGCGCTTCGCGTTGAAGCCGGTCGGCCCGCGCGGGTGATCGAACTCCCGTCCGCCGGTGAAGGTGATCACCGTGCCCGGCTTCATGTAGGCCGAAGCGGCGTCGGGATCGGGTATCATCGACGCCGTAAGATAGGCTTCGACGATCTCGGCGTCCGTCATCGGGCGTTCGGTTTTTGCGGGGGCGGACATGGTGGATCCTCCAGGGGTATCAGCATTCTACAATTCACACCCCAAACTGCATGCACATTTTTTGGACAGCTTGACGCCAAGAGTGCACACAATCTGGAGCTGCCTGCCCCCAGACCTTCCGCTAGGCTACCACAGCTGAATCCGATGCCATGACCACCCAGACCGCTTTCGACCTCATCTTCCGCAACGCGCTGCCGCGCTCATCCGCCGCACCCGTCGATATCGGCGTGAAAAGCGGTCGTATTGCCGCGATCGAGCCGAAGCTCGCCTGCGAGTGCGTCGAAGTCGACCTCGGCGGGCGTCTCGCCCTGCCGGGCTTTGTCGACACCCATATCCATCTCGACAAAGCCTGCCTGCTCGGCCGCTGCGGGCATGACCACGGCAGCGTCTCGGATGCCATCCGCGCCGTTGCCGGGATGAAGCGCGATTTCACGGTCGAAGACGTCTATGCCCGCGGCGCCCGGGTGCTCGAGCGTGCGATCGTGCACGGCACGACGCGCATGCGCACCCATGTCGAGGTCGATCCGCGCATCGCCTTGCGTGGCTTCGAGGCGGTCCGGGCGCTGAAGCGCGATTATGCCTGGGCAATCGAGCTGTCGCTCTGCGTCTTCCCGCAGGAAGGCCTGACCAACGACCCCGGCAGCGAAGACCTGCTGATCCAGGCGCTGCGCGACGGCGGCGAGGTGATCGGCGGCTGCCCCTATATGGACACCGATCCGAACGCGCATCTCGAACGCATCTTCGACCTCGCGCAGGAATTCGACGTCGACGTCGACCTCCATCTCGATTTCGACCTCGATCCTTCCTGGTGGCATCTCGACGAGGTCTGCCGCCAGACCGAGCGGCGCAATTATCAGGGACGCGTGGCGATCGGCCATGCGACAAAACTCTCGGCGTTGCCGCCGGAGCGGATGAAGGCCGCCACCACGCAACTTGCGAGAGCCGGAATCGCGGTGACCGTGCTGCCCGCGACCGATCTCTATCTGATGGGACGCGAAGCCACCCACAACGCGCCGCGCGGGCTGACACTCGCCCACAAGCTCGCGGGCGACGGCATCGTGTGCTCGGTCGCGACCAACAACGTGCTCAATCCGTTCACGCCCTTCGGAGATGCGTCGCTGCTGCGGATGGCGAACTTCTACGCCAATGTCGCGCACGCCTCGGTGAGCGATTTCGACACCTGCCTCGATCTCGTGACCGAACTGCCGGCGCGGTTGATGAACCTTGACGATTACGGCATCAAGCTCGGCAACCCCGCCGATCTCATCGTGCTCGATACGCAAGACAGCCGGTTCGCCGTCGCCGAGCTGCCTGACGTGATGATGGGCTTCAAGAACGGCCGACGGACCTTTGTGCGACAGCGGCCCGCTCTGTTCCGGCCCGGGAGCTGACGGCGTTTCCGGCGGAATCTCCAACGGTAAAATCGTCGGGGACCCGGGTGATCATCGGACCAATTCCTCCAGTTTTACTGTCGATTCCGGCCCCAAATCCGAGTCCGGTAGAATCCCGGACCGTAGCTGCGCGCATTGAACAAGATGCCGTCCGGATCATACTAAGGGCGCCCTGAACCATCTGGGTTCAGTCGGGAAGTATGTCTATGTTCAGCGCATTCAGCAGCATCGATTATCGCTCCATTCGGGCCAACACGCCTGCGGAAACGGCCGTCAAGCGGCTGAATGGAATCGGCGAGGTCCTGTCGGATCTCGATATTGCGGCGATCCACACGCAAGACGACATGACCCGCGCGCTCTTGACGCTCGATACCGCCGACAAGTGCATCCGCATGATCCTCACGGATTTCCGCACCGCGCCCGCCAAGGAGCAGGTGGTCCGCAAGGCCAAGAGCCTGGTCGACTTGATCGAGCTCGCCCGCGACGAAATCTCGAACTATCGCGACGCCGGCAAAGTCTTGAGCTGAACGCGCGTGCGGCGTCAGCGCCTGATCCGCGCCAGTATCCGGTCCGCCTCGATGCGCCAATCCACGCTGCAGGCGAACTCCTTGGTTCCCCTGACGCCAAACAGCCCTTCATCGGCGAGGTCGGCGACCCAGGCCTGACGCTCGGCGGTGCCCTGCGCGGACCAGGGCGTCAGCCCTGCCTCGCGCACGGTCTCGGCGACCTCACGCACTTCCTCGGCACGCCGGCGACCATGCTCGATCACGCGCTGAAAGCAATAGGCGCCCTGCTTCTTCCAATCGATGCCGGGGAACGTCTCCGCGAGCGAGGCCAGCATCGCATCCTCGACCCCATAGGCGCGCGCCGTCGTAAAGCTCTCGATGACCATGGCCTCGAGGCCCTTGATCATGATGCTGCGGCACATCTTCACCGCCGAGGACACACCGAGCTTGTCGCTCGCGACCTTCGCAGCAAAGCCGATCGCGTTCAGAAGCGGTTCGATCTCCCTCGCCCCGGGACCGCCGAGCAGCAACGGTACCTTGATGCGATAAGGCGGCACCGAGGTCATCGCCGCGCCCTCGACATACCGGCCGGCAGCGCCATCGATCGGCGCCGCCGCGCGCTGCTTGGCGCCGGGAGATGCCGAGTTGAAGTCGAGGAACCAGGTGCCCTGGTTGATCCCCGCCGCACAGGCCTTCGCCACCGGCACGGCCTGGCTGGCGGTGACGGCGGAGATGATAAAGTCGCATGTCGCGGCCAGCTCTGCATGAGAGGCTGCGAGCGTCACTCCGAATTGCGCAGCATGCTCTTCCAGCGCTACGCCCGTTTCGCGACCGAGCTTGATATCATAGGCAGCGACCTTGATGTCCTGCCGGCGGAGGTCCTCGGCCAGAATCCTGCCGACCTCGCCATATCCAACGAGCCCGATCTGCCATCGCTTCGGATCAGCCATCAGTTCAATCCCCGTGTCGTTTCGTCGAACAGGTCCTCGATCGCATAGCGGCGCGGAATCAGCGCCTGCTGGAACGCATAGTCGACGATCAGTTCCAACGGCTTCCTGTTCGCCTCCACGCCGAACGGGAGGAGATCCGGCGAGGCCGCAGGCCCCATCTGCTCCTTGTTGCGCTTCAGCAGATCATAGATGCCCGCGACCACGTCGGGGCGCGATTTCGCGAGTTGCTCAGTCACGACCACGAGATGGTTGACTGGGACCACGGCGCGCCGCGCGTACCATCTGGCGGCCTCCGCAGCCGGATCAGGGAATAGCGGCTTCACCTTCGGATCGTTCGAGACCTCGCCAAGCACAGCGTCGAGCTCGCCGTCGAGCAGCATCTGCAGGATCTTCTTGTCCTTCGGGGCACGCTCGGTGGTGTCGACATATTCGGCGACGTGCGGATCCTCGAAGGTGACCCAGCGGATCTTGTCGAGGTTCACGCCATGGTCGTTGGCGAGAATCCCCCTGATCCAGGCTCCGGTCGTGGTCGTGAACGAGCGGATGCCGACGCGCTTGCCTTCGAGATCGGACGGCCCGAGCCTTCCCCGCGCGGGATTGTATAGCCCATAGGCATGCTGGAAGCGGCCGAGCATGGTCGCCGGCAAAAGCACCAGCGGCTTTCCATGCGCCTTCGCCATCAGATAGGTGACGATCGCCATCTCGCAGACGTCGAAGGCCTGCTCCCGCACCATCGGCTTGAACGCCGTGTTGGTGGGCGTGTGCTCGACGAAGTCGAGATCGAAGAGCTCGGAGCGGAGCTCGCCGCTCTTCACCGCCTGGACGTGGGGGTGACTGCCGAGCACGGCCTTCAGCTTGACGCGATCCATCCGCCCGCTCCCGCCGTTGCCCTAGACGTCCTCGGGATTGTCGACATAGACGAGCCCGGCCTTGGCGAGCGCCTCGCGCATGTTGTACATGTCGAGACCCAGCTCGCCAGAGGCAAGCCGTCTGCGCTTGCCGTCTTCGTCGGCGTTGCGCTTCTTCGCCTTCTCGGCGACCTCGACGGCATAACGCTTCGGCACCACGACGACGCCATCGTCGTCGGCGACAACGATGTCACCGGGATCGACGTTGACGCCGGCGCAGACCACGGGAATGTTGACCGAGCCGAGCGTCGCCTTGACCGTGCCCTTGGCCGATACGGCGCGCGACCACACCGGAAACCTCATCTCGTGCAGTGCTTCGACGTCGCGGCAGCCGGCGTCGATGACCAGACCCTGCACGCCGCGCGCCTGCAGCGAGGTCGCCAGCAGTTCACCGAACATGCCGTCGGTATTGTCGGTGGTGCAGCCGACGACGAGGATGTCACCCTTCCTGCATTGCTCGACCGCGACATGGATCATCCAGTTGTCGCCGGGCTGCGCCAGCACGGTGACGGCAGGCCCCGCAATTGCCGCCCCCGGCCAGACCGGCCGCAAGTAAGGCTTCATCAGGCCGATGCGCCCATAGGCCTCATGCACCGTCGAGACGCCGTAGTCCGCCATGCCGGCGGGATCGGCTCGCTCAATGTTGCGGACGACGACAGGCTTCATGCCAGCTCCTCCGCAACGGTCGGAAACAGGCGTTGATAGGCCTCTCCATAGGTCATGGGCACGCCGGTGTTGCGGCTGCCCTGAATGCCGCGATTGAGCGCGACGCGCTCGTAATAACCCCAGAGATGTTTCTGCGCGGCCAGGATCTGGAATGCCTCGTACTTCTCCTTCCAGACCTCGTCGATCTTGAGAAGCAGATCGGGCTTGTAGTTGCACTGTTCCGGCTGATGCGGCTCGAACAAGAACACCGGCGGCGCCGAATATTTGTACTGCGCACCGGGCTTGTGGCCCATCGCCTGCGCGACCACGCGCGTTTCCTGCGCGAAATGCGCGGCGTTGGGATGGTCGAAATTATATGGGTCCTCCAACGCGTGCGTCAGAACGAAGCTCGGGTTGAGCTCGCGGTAAATGTCGACCATGCGGTCGAAATGCGCCTCGGTGAGCTTCAGCGGATAGTCGCCGCAGTCGAAGAACTCGATCTCTGCACCCAGAAGCCTCGCCGCCCGCTCCGCCTCGTCCTTGCGGCCGGCCTTGACCGATTCCAGCGTCGCGCCTTTTTCCTTCCAGGCGAATTGGCTTTCGCCGCGCTCGCCGAAGGACATGCAGACGATCTTCATGCGGTAGCCCTTCTTCGCATGGAGCGCGATGGCGCCGCCGGCGCGCCAGACGAAATCGCCGGGATGGGCGGTGATCACCAGACCTGTTTTCATGGGACACTCCTTTCGTTCGCATGCATCCCGCGCAGCTCGTCGATCGTTAGCGACCTCATTGGCCGAACCCGAACAGACGCGCGGGATTGTCGACCAGGATCTTCCGCTGCAACTCCGGCTCCGGCGCGAACAGCGGAATGAGGTCGACGAGGTCGCCGTCGTTCGGCATCACCTTGACGTTGGGATGCGGCCAGTCCGTGCCCCAGACGACGCGGTCGGCCGCGGTCTCGACGATCCTGCGGGCGAACGGCACCGCGTCGGTGAACGGCGGACCGCTCGACGACACCCGCTCCGAGCCGCAGATCTTGACCCAGCATTTCTCGTCACGCCGCATCAGCTCGATCAGGATCCTGAACGGAAGCTGGTCGAGCCCGTCGGACGCCTTCACCCGTCCCATATGGTCGATGGTGTAGCTCAGCGGCAGCTTCGCCAGCATGTCGGCATAGTCCGGCAGGTCGACCGCGTCGAAATGCAAATCGATGTGCCAGCCGAGCGGCGCGACCATGGCGATGACGCGATCGAACACGCCCTTGTCAGGCACCCCGCCGAGATGGCGGACGAAATTGAATCGGCAGCCGCGAAAGCCGCCTTCGTGCAAAGTGCGAAGCCCGCGCTCGGTGATGGTGTCGTCGATATTGGCGACGGCGCGGTAGGCACCATTGCTCTGCGCGATGGCATCGAGCGCCACCGTGTTGTCCGTGCCGTGCACGCTGGCATTGACGATGACCGCGCGCTCGACACCGAGCTTGGCATGCAGCCCGCGAAAGGCCTCGAGCGGAGCATCCGGCGGCGTGTAGGAGCGATCCGGCGCATAAGGATATTTCGCGCCTGGCCCGAAGATATGGCAGTGCGCATCGCAGGACAGTTCCGGCAGCTTGAACGCCGGCGTGCGCGTGTTCGGATCTGGCGGCGGGATGGTCGGCGTGTACATCATCGTCATCAGGTGAACCGCCGAAGCGAGACGTTCATTCAAGTCTTGCCGCTGACGGCCGGCCGCCGGCGCGCCGGCGCGGCATGATCGAGCGGCGGCGCCTGGAACGCGGCAACCGTGGCCTGCACCAGTTGCTCGATGGCACCCGCGGGATCGCCGCCATCGGCCTCACCGCGCGACAGGCGCGTCACGCGCTCCGGCGTCACCAGCGAATAATAGAGCGCGCCGAGCAGGAAGTGACTGCGCCAGACGATGTCGGTGCGGGGGATATGCGGCAGGCTCGCGTGGATCGCATCGATGAAGGCGTGGCTGGTGTCGTCAAAGGTCTGCGCGATGATTTTACGCGCGACGTCGTTACCCTCGGCTGACATCACGGCGCGCAATCGCGTGAAGCGCGCCCCGCCGCCGGCAAGATCGCTGCCCGAGGTGAAGGCTGGCACGACATAGGCGCGCACGATCGCCTCCAGCCGGTCCTGGAGATCGCGCACGCGGCTTGCGGCGGCGAGCAGTTCCGAACGGCGCAGGTTCATCGGCCCGCAATGGCGCCGGTAGATCTCCAGCAGCAGGCCATCCTTGGTCTTGAAATGATAGGTCACGCTGCCGGGATTCGCCCCGGCGGCTTGCGCGATGTCGCGCACCGAGACGGCATTGAAGCCGTTGGTGGCGAACAGCTCCTCGGCGGCGGCGAGGATCGCCTCGCGCATGTTCGGCTTGCGGGCCGTTTCCTTGCTGACGGGGTTGCGTGCCATAAGATTTGTACTATCGTACAAAAGATCAGGTCTCGTCAACAAGAACCGAGGGCCATGGCCGGAGACCGCCGGCACGCGCACGAATGCCCTTTTGGAGTGCTGGGAATGCTGGGTTTGAACAAGAAGATCGGCGCTCTGTTGCTGGGTGCCGGTCTGCTGCTGGCGGGCAGTGCCGCGCAGGCCGCGGACAATTATCCGAGCAAGCCGGTCCACATCCTGGTCCCCTACGCAGCTGGCGGCGCGGTCGACGTGCTCGCGCGCACGCTGGGCCAGGCACTGGCCAAGACCTGGGGACAGCAACCGGTGGTCGACAACCGTCCCGGCGCCGGAGGCATCGTCGCCTCGCAGGCGCTGACTCAGGCCGCGCCCGACGGTTACACCTTGATCCTGGTCGCGAGCGGCCATCCGCTCAACCAGTTCATCTATCCGAGCGTGCCCTACGACACGTTCAAGGATTTCACGGCGATCACAGAGGTAGCCTCCTCGCCGCTCGCGATCGTCGTGGCCAAGGACAGCCCCTACAAGACGCTCGGCGATCTCCTGGCGGCCGCGAAGAAGGAGCCGGACAAGCTCTCCTACGGCATGTCCGGCAACGGCACCTCGGCGCATCTGGCGGGCGAGCTGTTGAAACACATGTCCGGCACCAAGATCGTCGCGATCCCCTACAAGGGCGGCGCGCCCGCGCTGACAGCCGTGATCGCAGGCGAGATCCCGCTCAGCATCAATCCGCTCGCAGAAGCGATCGGCCAGCTTGAAAACGGCCCGGTGCGCGCGCTTGCCGTGACTTCGGCCGAGCGATCCAAGGCGCTGCCGGATGTACCGACCATCGCCGAGTCGGGTGTACCCGGCTACGACGTTTCGGTGTGGTGGGGCGTGCTGGGGCCGGCAAAGATGCCGCCGCAGATCGTGGCGAAGCTCGAGACCGATCTCAAGGTGGCACTTCGGGATCCGAACGTGCTGTCGACGCTCGGCAAGATCGGCGCAACCCCGGCCGGCTCCTCGGCCAAGGAGTTTGACGCCTATCTGCACGCCGAGGCGACCAAGTGGGAGCCGGTGCTCAAGGCCGCCAACATCCGCGCCCAGTGAGCTCTTCAGATGCAAGCGGCGGTCAGTTATGCGCACTCGCCCGCATCTTCTCGGGCGGCGCGGGGCCCTGCATGAAATCGGTATCATCGCCACCGCCCGACGGGATCAGGATCGCCCGCTCGCGCGGCAGCGCCTCCGGCATCTCGTCACGAATGAAGGCCACCAGCCTTTCCCGGATCTCGCAGCGCAGGTCCCAGGATTGCGGCGCGTTCCTCGCGCTGACCAGCGCGCGAAGCTCAATGGTGCGCGCATCCGCATCGATCACCTGAAGATTGACCACGGCGCCATCCCAGAGCTTGGAGTCCTTCACCGCTTCCTCCAGCCAGCGCCTGATGCGCGACACGTCGGCGCGGTAATCGACATGGAGCGCGATGACGCCGATCAGAGATGCGGTGTCGCGGGTCCAATTCTGGAACGGCTTCTCGATGAAGTAGGACAACGGCACCACCATGCGGCGCCAGTCCCACAGCCGGATCACGACATAGGTCGCGGCGATGTCCTCGATCCAGCCCCATTCGTTCTCGATGATCACCGCGTCCTCGATGCGGATCGGCTGGGTGATGGCGATCTGCAGGCCCGCGATCAGGTTGCTGAGCAGCGGCCGTGCGGCAAGACCGACGATGATACCGGCCGCA
The DNA here is from genome assembly GCF_042263385.1 of Bradyrhizobium tunisiense. Lineage (NCBI taxonomy): Bacteria > Pseudomonadati > Pseudomonadota > Alphaproteobacteria > Hyphomicrobiales > Nitrobacteraceae > Bradyrhizobium > Bradyrhizobium tunisiense. Next base: position 331,056 of record NZ_JBHLEV010000002.1, on the reverse strand, counting down.
CCGGCGGAGGCGAACAGGCTGACGCCGTACTGCCGGACCGAGTCGAACGTCATCAATGCGGTCGATACCGTGATGATGACGATGATGGTGTCGGTGACGCGCTTGAACACGCGGACCTGCGTGACGTGCTTGCGGGCGACGAAATTCTCGGTGACGTCACGAAAATTCTGCAGATAGCGCGCCGCACTCATGTCGACGATCCGGATCGAGATCCAGCCGATCAGGGCAATGACGGCGACGACGAACAGCCGCATGAGTGGCGTGCGGATCGTGTCGTCGAGCGGCGCGAGCGGCAGCACCAATGCGACCGCGCCAAGACACAGCGCCAGCTGAGCCGGGCCCGTCGTACGCTCGATGAACACGCTTAAAAGCGGGAGACGAGTTCCGAAGGCGCGATTGAGGAGCCAGGCCGCAAGCCGATGCAGGGCAAGGGCCAGCAGGATCGCGCCGAGCACCAGGCTGAGGCCGACAAACCACGACGGTATCCAGCCGAACATCGTGTCGATGTCCGCCATGAGGGCCTGCCAATTCATTGCTGTCCCCGTTTGCATTCGCGTAGCCGGCTCAACGCCTCCCGGCCGGCTTCGGTCCCCCGCCCTGTGCAACGCAGCATTCCACAAGTGCAACCGTTGCCGAATTGGGCTAGTTTGCGACGCTCATGACTCGACGAAGCGGCAGCGCCGATCTTCCCTTGCACACCGGACGGGTTCCGCCGTGGCTGGCGAACCGTATGGCCTCGCTCGGGTCGATCGTCACGCAGGCGATTGTGCAGCATTATGGCCGCGATGCGTTCCTCCAGCGGCTATCTCATCCGTTCTGGTTCCAGTCATTCGGCGCCGTCATGGGAATGGACTGGCACTCCTCCGGCATCACGACCTCCGTGATCGGCGCGCTGAAGCGCGGGCTCGGGCCGCTTCAGGACGAGCTCGGGATCTATGTCTGCGGCGGACGCGGCCAGCATTCGCGCAAGACACCGGACGAATTGATGCAGCTCGGCGACCGCGTTGGATTCGACGGCGCAAAGCTGACTCGCGCAAGCCGCCTGGTGGCGAAGGTCGACAGCGCGGCCGTGCAAGACGGCTTCGACCTCTATCTCCACGGCTTCTTCGTCACCGCCGACGGCAAATGGACGGTGGTGCAGCAGGGCATGAATGGCGACAAGCGGCAGGCGCGACGCTATCACTGGCATTCCGTGGCGCTGAAGAGCTTCGTCGATACGCCGCATAGCGCGATTGACGGGCCGCAACAGGGTGAGATCGTCAATCTCACCGACCATCGCGCCGAAATCTCGCGGAGCGCGCAGCTCGATCTGCTGGGGGATCTCGGCCCCGATCGCATCGTGTGCGAATTCGAACGACTCTTGGGGACCGGGCCCGAGCCGGCACAGGCGATGCTGCCGCACCTGATCATGCCCGCGCATCACGATGTCAGGCCCAAGGACGTGTTCGCGCGCCGCCTGCACGGCACCCTCGCCGCCGCAGCCGAGCGCGGCCCGGTCGATTTTCCCGAACTGCTGCTGACGCCGGGCGTCGGCGCGCGCACCGTCCGCTCACTGGCAATGGTCGCGGAGGTCGTGCACGGCGCGCCCTACCGTTTCGAGGATCCAGCACGTTTCTCGCTCGCCCATGGCGGCAAGGACCGGCATCCCTATCCCGTCCCGATCAAGGTCTATGACGAGACCATCCGCGTGCTGAAGGGTGCGGTCCGGAACGCGAAGCTCGGACGCGACGAGGAAATGCAGGCGATCAAGCGCCTCGACGACCAGGCGCGGCGGCTGGAACGCACAGCGAGCGGACCACCGATCGAGGCCTACATCGCCAACGAGCGTGCGGCTTCGCCGGATCTCGATGGCCGCTCCGTGTTCGGTTGGGAGCGCGACCTAAAGCCGACAAAAAAGCGGACCGGCTGAACGCCGGTCCGCAAGTTCAGCGGGAGGAACGTTCTCAGGTCTCGTCGGTCTCCGGCTTCTCGTCGAGCCGGTTGGCTGCGTGATCCTGATACTGTTCGGTCTGGATGGATTTGCCGTCCATGCCGCGAATGTCCGAATGCTGCTTCTTGTCGCGGTTGGACAGCACCATGTTGTCGCCGATCTTGTCCTTGGGAATATCGGCCATGGCGCCGGTGCCGTCGCCCTTGCCGTGCATTCCCGATCTGAAGTGCGTCTTGCTGCCGTGCCCACTTGGCATCGGTTTCTCCTCTTGTAGTGATCTCACGACGACTTAATGCTTCTGTTGCGCCGGTGTCGGTTTCGGCGGCTTGTGGCCACTCTGGCCAGCGTGATTGTGCTTGTTGTGGTCGCTCTCCTGGTTGAGACCGCCGCGGCTCACCGGAAATTCGCTCTGCCGAGCTTCAGGTTGCGTACGACGGATGCCCGCATCCGGGGGACTGCGACCGGCGGCCCGATCGAGCTCCTGCCCGTCGGGGGTGTCGGGCTTGCGCTCGAGAATGCGCACCTGCTGTTCGTGGGTTTTCCTGCCTTGCATCCGGATCTCCCAATCCTCACCTGCCTCCGCCCTTTCCCGTCTCGTCGTGGGCGTGATGCGAGTCGCGCTCGCCTCCGCCACCCGAGACGCGGCTGTGATTGCGCTGCGAATTATCCGCCGGCGGCTTCTTCACCTGCAGCGGCGCCTTCGCGTTCTCATGTGATGCGCCAGGTCCGCCCTGGCGAATGCTGTTTGGTGTCTTGGTGGATGTCGACATGGGATGTCGCCTCCTCAGCGGTCTTGCTGGTAGCCCTGATTGGTCGTGTTTTGCTTGATGTTGCCCTGCTGCCCCTGCTGGTCCGGATTTTCCGCACGCTGCTGGCCGCGCGGGCCCTGATCAGGCGACATTTGTTTGCCGTCGCCAGTTCCCTTCCGGCTCTGATTGTCCGGCGGAACATTCGGCATTCTGCTGGTCATGATCCAACCTCCGTGAGATCTGGAAACCTCGGGCACGGAGCCTCTTCGGTGACGTGCGCGCGGTCCTGGAGGACAACAGCAAGCGCTGCGCACCGTTCCTGGCAGCCCACGATCAGCGACGATTTGCCAAAGGCAAGCTCAATTCGCGCGCGCAAGGGAACGATCGACTGTCGTTTCCCCAGACGCCGCGGCATGCGTTCCATGACCCTCCGGCGTGACGGGAAGCTTTGCGATGGCACGAAGGCCCGGCCGCCTGCGCCAGTGGACCTGCGCAGGATCGACGGCGAGACCAAGTCTCGGCCATCGCGCGAACAGCGCCTCCAGCGCGCAGGCCGCCTCGATACGCGCGAGCTGATGGCCGAGACAAAAGTGGATTCCCGTTCCGAAGGAGAGATGACGGTTCGGCTTGCGTTCGAGATCGAGCCTCTCCGGACGGTCATGCATCGCCGGATCCATGTTGGCCGCGGCGAGCATCACCATGACGCGATCGCCCTTCTTCAGGCGAACGCCTTCGATATCGACATCCCGCCGCACGTAGCGCGGCTTGGAGAACTGCACCGGGGAGACGAAGCGCAGGAACTCCTCCACGGCGAGCCCGACGCGGCTCCAGTCCTGTTCCAGCCAATGGCGCAGGCCGGGATTTCTGAGGAGCTCATAGGCGGAACCGCTGATGAGATGCGTGGTCGTCTCGGAGCCGGCCGCAAGCAGCAGAAACACCATGGAGACCATCTCATCCGGCGTGATCCGGCCGCCCTCACGCTCGACCTGGATCAGCTCGGCAATCAGGCCTTCGCCGCCCTGTGCCCGCGCGATCTGCAATTGCTGTGCGAGATAGGCGCGCATCTTGCGGAACGCGAACAGCAGGCGGAAGAAGCTGACGACATTGGTCAGCGAGGACATCGCGTTGGCCCAGGCAATGAATCTGGGACGATCGGCCAAGGGCAGACCCAGGAGCTCGGAGATCACCGCGAGCGGCAGGATGCGCGCGTAGCGCTGGACGAGATCGGCAGGATCGTCATGCGCGAACAGCTCGCCCGCGAGGCCATCGGCGATGGCACGGATGCGGGGCTCCATCGCGACGATCGCGCGACGACGAAAGGCCTCATCCACGATGCTGCGCAGCCTCGTGTGATCCGGCTCGTCCATCGTCAGCATGTTGTTGGCGATGGTCCTGACGTATCCCGGCATCCACCAGCGCAGACCGGCGACGTCGCCGTCCTCCTTGCGCAGCGTGAAGGTCGCGCTGTCCTTCAGAACCTGCGCGGTAGCGTCATGGGTCGTGGTCACCCAGACGTCACCGACGAGAGGAAATCGTGTCGCGACCACGGGGCCGGACATGCGCAGCGTTGCGATCGCCTTGGGCGGATCGCGAAAGAAGGCCTCGCTGGTGAAATCGAGGCGCACTGTCATGGCATCACCGCACTGATTGCTGGCGTCTCACCCAGATGGGGGGCGGCACCGCCGGTGCAAGGGCGCTGGAAGCGAGACGCGTCTATCCGCGCCCGGGCGAACGCTGGCCCGTCTTGCGTTGCAGTTGCGTATAGGCGTCCCAATGGCTCCAGCTGCCATTGCTGAGACTCTGGAGATCGGTTGCGAGCGGACGGCGCGTGCGCTTGTCGTGATCGGCAATGGTACGCTCGGACTGCGCGATCTTGCGCTTGAGTTCCGCGACCGCCTTCTGGGTCTGGCCGTTCCGCTTCGACGAGGCGATCTCACCCATCGTGAATCGCGCGGTCTCCAGCGCCTTCAACTCGGCGCGGTTCTTCTTCAACTGGACCCGGTGCCAGGCGATGTTGCTGTCGCTGTCCGCAACCATGTGGGAACTCCGCTGATTCGTTCCCACAGTGTATCAAGCGCCGAATCGGCGCCGCAACGGGCGCCACGCGGCGAAAATGCGGTCTTATTGCGCAGGAAGATCGACGTTATCGCTCGGCAAAGGCCTTTTCGACCACGAATTGGGCGGGCTCCCCATGATTTCCCTCGACAAAGCCGCGCTCGCCCAGGAGCGCGCGGGTGTCCGCCACCAGCGCCGGGCTGCCGCAGATCATGACGCGGTCGTGGGCGGATTCCAGGGCCGGCAAGCCAATGTCGCTGAACAGCTTGCCCGATGTGATGAGGTCCGTGATGCGGCCGCGGTTGTGGAAGGGATCGCGCGTCACGGTCGGGTAGTAGATCAGTTGGTTCCGGATGTACTCGCCGATCAGCTCGTCCTTCGGCAGCGTCTCGTTGATCATCTCGCCGTAGGCGAGCTCCTTGACGTGCCGGCAGCCGTGCAGAAGCACCACCTTCTCGAACCGCTCATAGGTCTCGGGGTCCTTGATCACGCTCAGGAAGGGCGCAAGGCCGGTGCCGGTGCCGATGAGGTAAAGGTTGCGCCCCTCCTCCAGATTGTCGATCACCAACGTGCCGGTGGCCTTGCGGCTGACGATGATCTCGTCGCCTTCCTTCAGGTGCTGGAGGCGCGAGGTCAGCGGTCCATCAGGGACCTTGATCGAGAAGAATTCCAGCGTGTCCTCGTAATTGGCGCTGGCGACGCTATAGGCCCGCAGCAGCGGCTTCTCGCCGACCTTGAGCCCGATCATGGTGAATTCGCCGTTGCGGAAGCGGAAGGTCGGGCTGCGGGTCGTCTTGAAAGAGAACAGCGTGTCGGTCCAGTGGTGGACGCTCAAAACGCTTTCCTGATTGAAATTGCTCATCTCACCTTCCCTGTCGCGTCAATGCGGTCTTCGAGGCGGTCCAGCTATGCGTCGTTTGTACACGATCATTCGTGTACTAATGAATAATCCTGCTTGCTCCCGGGGTCAAGGCTGCCCAAGATCGAAAGCGTTGCAGTTAGGAATAAGGAGCCCCTTCCATGGCGCATGACGCACCCCAGGCCACCGGACCCTCGAAGCTCGTGATCCGGAATATCGGCCTGATCCTGTCCGGCGCCCTGGAAAAGCCCATCCTGGACGGCGACACCATCGTCGCCGAGAACGGCAAGATCACCGCGATCGGCCGCTTCAAGGATCTCAACACGGAAGGTGCGACCACCATCGTGGAGGCCAACGGCACCACGGTGGCACCAGGCCTCATCGACAGCCATGTTCACCCTGTTGCCGGTGACTGGACGCCCCGCCAGAACCAGATCGGCTGGATCGACAGCAATCTGCATGGCGGCGTAACCACCATGATTTCGGCCGGCGAAGTCCACATGCCCGGCCGTCCGCGCGACGTCGTCGGCTTGAAGGCCATGGCGATCTTCGCCCAGCGCGCATTCTGGAATCTGCGCCCCGGTGGCGTGAAGGTTCATGCCGGCGCGCCCGTGATCGAATGCGAGATGGTCGAGGAGGATTTCAAGGATCTGGCGGCGGCTGGCGTCAAGCTGCTCGGCGAAGTCGGCCTCGGCGGCGTCAAGGACGGTCCGACCGCGCGCAAGATGGTCGGCTGGGCCCGCAAATACGGCATCCAGAGCACGATCCACACCGGCGGCCCCTCGATCCCCGGCTCCGGCCTGATCGACAAGGACGTGGTGCTGGAGGCAGACACCGACGTGGTCGGCCACATCAATGGCGGCCACACGGCGCTCCCGGACGACCAGATCCGCTGCATCTGCGAGGGCTGCAAGCGCGGCCTCGAACTCGTGCACAATGGCAATGAACGCTCGGCGCTGTTCACGCTGCGCACCGCACGCGAGATGGGCGACCTGCACCGCGTCATCCTCGGCACCGACGCGCCCGCCGGCTCCGGCGTGCAGCCGCTCGGCATCTTGCGCATGGTCTCGATGCTGTCCTCGCTCGGCGATCTGCCGGCCGAGCTCGCCTTTTGCCTTGCCACCGGCAACACCGCGCGGATGCGCGAGCTCGACTGCGGCCTGATCGAGGTCGGCCGCTCCGCCGACTTCGTCATCATGGACAAGGCGCAGCACTCGCCAGGCAAGAACATTCTGGAGAGCGTCCAGCTCGGCGACCTCCCCGGCATCGGCATGACCATCATCGACGGCATCGTCCGCACCCAGCGTAGCCGCAACACGCCGCCGGCCGGCAAGGTGCCGGAGGTGGTGGCGAAGTGAGGCAGTCGGAGCGGCGCGCCGCTCCGACTGGCCGCTCGAACGCGTTGAACTGGTCTCCCGCCTGCTGCGTCTAATGCGGACAGCCCGACGAGGGCCGCGCATTGCTGGAGCGTCGAGGGGACCATGAAGAGTTCGTCGCGGATTGCCGCCGGCGTCGTAGGTGCGGTGGCGGGCTATGTCGCGATCTTTGTGCTGTTTTCCCTGCTCGATCTGGGCAACCGGGCCGACCCCATCACATCGGGCCTTTTGGCGCTGTTCGTCTACTCTCCCATCGGCGCGATCGGCGGCGCGGTGCTCGCCAGTTGGCTGGTGTCGCGTCCAGGCGAGAACGCAAGCAATGCAAGCGTCGCGCGCGACAGCCTGAAGTCGCTCGGCGTCGTCACCCTGCTCTGCGTCGGAGCCGCCGCCGCTTACCTCGCCTACGCCTACGCAACCGCGACGCCGTGGCTCAACCCGAACGCGGCCAATCCCCTGCTCGTGTTTGAGATACGCCTTCCGCCCGGTGCGGCGATGCCGACCTCACCGCAAAGCATCGCCATCGAGTTGCAGACCGACATCAACACCATGCCTGCCGAGCTCAGCCCGGCCGGCTTTCGCCGTGATGGCGACCAAGCCGTCGTCACGGGTGAAGTCGAGCTCGCCTTTCGAACCTCGCACCGGCAGCTCGCTGTCAACATCCAGGGCCAGCCGAGCCGGATCTATCGGATCGATTTGACGGCCCGGGCGCCGCATACGCCGGAATTCGGAACGTGGCATTCCCTGCCCGACCGCAGCGAGATCCGATACCGGGCCAAATGGCCGGGAAAAGACTAAGTTCCGATCGTCTTCGCTACCGCAGCTTGTTCAACAGCGCCATCAGCGTCTCGCGCTCTTTTGCGTCGAGCGGCGCCAGCGTCTCGCGCGTGATCGCCAGCGCGTTCGGCGCCAGCTTCTCCGCAAGCTGCTGACCCGCACGCGTCAGGCTCACCAGCAGGCGCCGACCATCCTCGGGATCCTGGCTGGTCTCGGTGAGGCCGCGCGCCGTCAGGCGGTCGATCACCCCCTTGATGGTCGCGACGTCCATCGCGGTGAGACGGCCGAGCTGGTTCTGCGAGCACGGCCCGGTCTCGGCGAGCTTCGACAGTGCCGCCCATTGTGTCGGCGTCAGGTTGGTCCCGATGTCGCGGGAGAAAATCGAGCTGTGGCGCTGCCAGACCTGGCGCAGGATGAAGCCGACCTGCTCGTCGAGCACGTAAGGCGGTTTTGCCGGTTTGATGCTTTTCTTCGCCGTGACGCTTCTCGCCATCCGTTCGTGGCCCCTTCCCATTGCCTCACAACGACAGATGCGCGTCGCGGATATCCGGACGCGCGTCGAGCTCGGCCATGGTGCCGCCGAAACAGATGCGGCCGCGCTCGACGATGTAGGCGCGATCCGAGATCAGCCGCGCGAAGTGCAGATTCTGCTCGGAGACGACGATGCTGACGCCTTCTTTCTTCATGGTCAGGATGGCATCGACCATCTGCTCGACGATCTTCGGCGACAGGCCTTCCGACGGCTCGTCCAGCAGCACCAGGGACGGATTGCCCATCAGCGTGCGGGCAATGGTGAGCATCTGCTGCTCGCCACCGCTCATGCGGCCGCCCGGACGGCCCCGCATCTCGCCCAGGTTTGGAAACAGCGCGAACAGCTTTTCACGGGTCCAGTGCGGCGCGTTCGGACGCTTCGGCTGGCGGCCGACTTCGAGGTTTTCCTCGACCGTCAGGTCGGTGAAGATGCGCCGCTCCTCCGGCACGTAGCCGAGCCCGTCGCGCACGATCTCATGCGTCGGGCGCAGCGAGATGTCCTTTCCCTCGAACAGGATGCGGCCGGTTCGCTGCGCAACGAGACCGACGATGGAGCGGAACGTCGTCGACTTGCCGGCGCCGTTGCGCCCGAGCAGCGCCACCACCTCGCCCTCGCCGACCTCGAAGCCGATGTCGAACAGGATATGCGCCGGGCCGTAATGACTGTTGAGGCCCTCGACAGTCAGCTTCATGTCGAGGCTCCCTCGCGGTGGCGGGCATCATAGACGAGGCCTTCGCCGAGATAGACCGCCTGCACCTGCGGATTGCCGCGCACCTCGGCCGGCGTGCCTTCGGCGATCAGCATGCCGCGGTTGAGCACGATGATACGGTCGGCGTGCTCGAACACCACGTCCATGTCGTGCTCGGTAAAGAGCACCCCGATCGACTTCTCGCGGGCGATCTGCGCGGTGAGCCGCATCAGGTCGACCCGTTCGCGCGGCGCCATGCCCGCGGTCGGCTCGTCCATCAGGAGCAGCTTCGGCTGGTTGGCGAGCGCCACCGCAAGCTCGAGTCGCTTGAGGTCGCCATAGGCGAGCTCACCGCAGGGACGATCCGCATAGCCGCCCATGCCGACGAGCTCGAGCAGCCGGCCGGCCTCGCCACGGTCGAACTTCGGCGCCGAGCCGAACAGGTTGAACAACTGCTTGCTGTGAGAGATCAGGGCGACCTGGACGTTCTCGCGCACGGTCATGGTGGCAAAGGTCGCGGTGATCTGAAAGGTGCGCCCGACGCCGAGCCGCCAGACCTCCCGCGGCTTCCTGGCCGTGATGTCCTCGCCCAGCAGCCGGACATGGCCGGAATCCGGCTTGTTCTGGCCGTTGAGCATGTCGAAGCAGGTGCTCTTGCCCGCGCCGTTCGGCCCGATCAAGGCCAGGATCTCACCGGCACGCAATGAGAACGAGACGCCGCGAACGGCATGGATACCGCCATAGGATTTGGTCAGGCCTTCGACGGCGAGAAGTGGAGGTGCAACGCTCATTCGGCAGACTCGATCGGCTTGGCGAGCAAGGGAGATCCGGGCGGCGATGCCTTCTTCCGGCGTTGCGCCAGCATCTCCAGCATGCCGACGATACCCTTGGGGAAGACGACGACGATCAGCATGATGAAGCCGCCGAGCACAAGCTTCGACAGATCGGTCTGGCTGACCAGCCAGATGTTCAAAGCCTTGTAGACGATGGCGCCGATCACCGCGCCCGACACCGTCTCGACGCCGCCGAGCAGCACCATCACCAGCGCATCGACCGACAGCGAGATACCGAGATTGTCGGGGAAGACACTGCCCTTGAGGTAGGCGAACAGCGCGCCGCCGATACCGGCGGTCGTGCCGGCGATCACGAAGGCGGTCCACTGGATACGCTTGGCGTTGATGCCGATCGCTTCAGTGCGCAGGAGCGAGTCGCGGGTGGCACGAAGCGCATAGCCGAAGGGCGAGAACACCATTGCCCGCAGCGCGACGGTTACCAGCGCGGCGACGCCGAGCGCCAGCCAGTAAAAGTTCGACGGGCTCGCCGCCCATTTTTCCGGCCAGACGCCAAGAATGCCGTTGTCGCCGCCGGTGACACTCACCCACTGGAACGCGATCGACCAGACGATCTGTGCAAAGGCCAGCGTCAGCATCGCAAAATACACGCCGGAGAGCTGCACGGCGAAGAAACCGAACACGGCCGCGCCCATGCAGCCGAGCAGCGGGCCCAGCAACAGGCAGACGATCATCGGCAGCCCCGCCATCTTGGCCAGGAAAGCGACGCCATAGGCACCGAGGCCGAAATAAGCGGCGTGGCCGAAGGACGCGAGCCCGCCGACCGACATCAGGAAGTGCAGGCTGACGGCGAAGATCACGAAGATCGCGATTTCCGAGCCGACGGTCAGCAGATAATTACCGGCGAACAGCGGCAGCGTCGCCGCGATGACGAGTGCCGCGAGCGCGGCGAGCCGCTCGTTCGACGTCAGCGGCCGCCATGGATTGACGGTGAGACCCGGTGTCTTGCGCGCGGGCGCCTCCGGTTTGCCGAACAGGCCCCAGGGCCGCACGATCAGCACCACGGCCATCACCAGGAACACCAGGATGATGGAGATCTTCGGGAAGATCAGGATGCCGAAGGCATTGAGCTCGGAGACCAGCACGGCCGCGACGAAGGCGCCGACGATGCTGCCGAGGCCGCCGATCACCACGACGACGAAGACCTCGACGATGATGCGGAGGTCCATGGCGTGATGCACGGCATCGCGCGGAATCTGGAGCGCCCCGCCGAGCGCGGCCAGGAAGACGCCGACGGCGAACACCGACGTGAACAGCCATTTCTGATTGACGCCGAGTGCCGCAACCATGTCGCGGTCCTGCGTCGCCGCGCGTACCAAGACGCCCCAGCGCGTACGCTGGAACAGCAGCCAGAGAATGCCGAGCACGACCGGTCCGAGCACGATCAGGAACAGGTCGTAGCTCGGAATGTTCTGGCCAAAGAAATCGATGGCGCCTCTGAAGCCCGGCGCGCGCCGGCCGACGAGATCGTCAGGCCCCCAGACCAGCACGACGAGGTCCTCGACCATCAAGGTCAGGCCGAAGGTTGCGAGCAGCTGGAACAGCTCCGGCGCATGATAGATGCGCCGGAGCAGCACCATCTCGACGAGCACGCCGATCAGCGCCACCGCAATCGCGGCCAGCACGATGCTGCCCCAGAAGCCGAACGCCCCCGAAAACCGCTCCGTCAGCGTGAAGGCGACGTAGGCGCCGATCATGTAGAAGGCGCCATGCGCGAAATTCACGATCCGCGTCACGCCGAAGATGATCGACAGGCCCGAGGCCACCAGAAACAACGACGCTGCGCTGGCGAGACCGGTCAGAAACTGTACGACATAAAAGGCCATCGGCGGTCCGGGTTGGTTGGATCTCAGTGCTGGGCTTCATCCTTCGAGACGGCGCTCCGCGCCTCCTCAGGATGAGGTCCGGGACCCTCATGGTGAGGAGCGCGGCGACGCCGCGCGTCTCGAACCATGGAGGCCCCGGTCTCTCTTGCTTCAATCCTTCGGCCGCAGCTTCTCGACCTCGGCATCACCGGGCAGATAATCCGCGCCCTTCTTGTAGGACGAGTCCACCATCACGCCCTTGCCGTCCTTCAGCGCGGTCTTGCCGACGAAGGCACCGAGCGTCGACTGGTGGTCGATCTTGCGGAAGGTGATCTCGCCGAACGGCGACGGCATGGAGATGCCCTCCGCCGCGGCGATCAGCTTCTCCGGATCGGTCGAGCCAGCCTTCGCCAGGATCGCGGCGGCCGCCTTGATGGTCTGGTAGCCGACGATCGAGCCGAGGCGCGGATAGTCGTTGTACTTGGCCTGGTAGGCCTTCAGGAACGCGTCATGTTCGGGCGTCTTGATCGAGTACCAGGGATAGCCGGTGACGATCCAGCCCTCGGGCGTCTCGTCCTTGAGCGGATCGAGATATTCGGGCTCGCCGGTGAGGAAGGACACGACCTCGCGTCCCTTGAACAGGCCGCGAGTGTTGCCTTCGCGCACGAGCTTGACGAGGTCGGCGCCGAAGGTGACGTTGAGGATCGCTTCCGGATTGGCGGCGGCGACGGCCTGCACCACGGGACCGGCGTCGATCTTTCCCTGCGGCGGCCATTGCTCGTCGACCCACTGGATATCGGGACGCTTCTCCGACATCAGCTTCTTGAACACCGCGACCGCGGACTGGCCGTATTCATAGTTCGGCGCGATCGTCGCCCAGCGTTTGGCAGGCAGCTTGCTCGCCGCTTCCACCAGCATCGCCGCCTGCATGTAGTTGGAGGGGCGCAGGCGGAAGGTGTACTTGTTGCCCTTCGACCAGGTGATGGCGTCGGTCAGCGGCTCGGCCGCGAGGAAGAAGACCTTCTTCTGGTTGGCGAAGTCGCTGACCGCAAGGCCGATATTCGACAGGAACGTGCCGGCGAGCATCGCAACGCCCTCGCTCGAGACGAGCTCGTTGGCCGCGGTCTGCGCATCCGCCGGCTTGCCGCCGTCGTCCTTGGAGACGACGACGAGCTTCTTGCCGTTGATGCCACCGGCCGCGTTGACCTCCTCGACCGCAAGCTGCCATCCCTTCCGGTAGGGCTCGGTGAAGGCCGGCAACAGCGAATAGCTGTTGATCTCGCCGATCTTGATATCCTGCGCCATGGCCGAATGAGCCATGCCACCCGCCAACAGCGCAAACGCCGCGCCGACGAAATAGTTCTTTGCTCGCATCCCAACCTCCACCGTTAAAATTATCTTAGACCGTCTTCGCCTTTGATCTCCGCAACCGTCAACCCGCCGACGCGCGGCAGCGGACGACCGCTATCGGTGACGGCGACCGCGACCATGATCTCGTTGGCGCGCGGCGCGTCGTTGATCTGAACCTCCATGCCGTCGAAATGACTGCGCACGAAGGCTGCGTCCTTGTGACCAAGGGGAATGTCGAGCGTGGTGCCGGGCCCGCTGCGCTTCTTCGATGACGGGATCAGCGCGGCACCCTTGCTCAGAACTTTGCGCACCGGCGCGCCCATCTTCGGGTGAAGGATCGCAGCCGCATGCTCCAATTCGCCGTTCTCGCCGACGGCCGCGGCCTTGCCATAGCTCTGCGCCTTCGCGCCATCGATGCCGAGCGCAGCCACCGCGCGCTTCGACAGCAGCTCGCCCAGCTCCTCGCCGATCGCGATCAACGGCGAGAGGTCTTCGACGTACTTTCCGGCAAATGGGTTTTCGATCACGGCGATTGCCGCGGCACGCCGCGTCGGCGGCGAGACCTGCCGGCCCATCTCCATCTGCGTCTCTTCGACGACGGTGACGATCTTGCGGATGATCGCGCTCATGGTTGCGTCCTTAAGGGTCTTCCTTGCTCAGGCATGAAGTGCGTTCTCCAGCTTACGCGGGCGCGCTTCCTGCCGCTCAAAATCTTTCGGTCCGACGACAAGCATATCACCACATAGTTGCAATACGGCACCCTCGATCAAGCCGCGATCGAACAGTTGGCGTGCACGTTCCGCGCCAGATTCGAGCGCGTCGGCGATTTCATGGTGAGACAGCTCGCCCACGTCGCGGGTGACGAGGCGTGGGCCGAGGTCACTGTCGGGCTGAAGCTCGCTGGCCGGCTGCCGGATGATGCCAGGATGCCCCGGCAGATCCACGGCATTGGCGATGACCGTCGCCGCCGCATCGGCTTGCGATGCCGTTGCGGCCAGCACGGTCACCGCGTCGGCAATCCCAAGCGAAAAGCTGCGGCCATGGCGTCCGCTGGTCGCGATGCCCCGCACCGGATCATCGGCATCGATCCTCATCGTCCGCATCACGCCGTCGCGGTCGGGCCGATCCATCAGGCCGACCGAAAACCTCTCACCTTCGCCAAGATGAAGGGCGATATCGCCGCCATTGTTGACATAGGCCTGATCGAGGCTCGCAGCGCCCAGCATTGCGCCGAGGATTTCCTCCGCCACGCTGCCGGCAACGGCGGCCATCGGCGTAATGAATCCATCAGCAGCAAAGGGCGCGACCGCGGCATGCATCCGGCGCGCCACCACGCCCCTCAGCGAAGTCCGCTCCTCGGCAACGGCGCGCAGCTCCGGCAGCTCCGCGCATAGCTCGTCGAGTAGCCCCGTGAACCGCTGCGCCGCAGCCTGGTAGGCAATGTGCACCGCGTCCGCGCGGCCCCTCGCCTCAATGACCAGATCGATCGGACCATCCTGCAAATGCAGCCGCCGGCCATCAGACAGCAATGCGATTTGCGGGAGCCTGGTCATGCCCGAGGTCCCGGAATCGGGTTCTGCCAGGGCAATTGCCTGATATCATCACCGCCCTGCACCTCGGACAACGGCTTTACATAATCCATGTGCCCGCCGAGCGCGGCATAGTCCGACAGCTTCATCGTGAACTCGATCGGCGCGACCAGGGCCGGGGTCGGCACATAGCCGAACGCCCCCGCCGGCATCTGCGTCACGTCGACCATGTAGGTGATGCCGCCACCCGGCCAGACATAGACAGGTGCACCGCCGCTGGTGACGCGCGTCAACGCGTCCTTCACCGAGCGCGTCAGCCGCACCGGATTGTCGGTGACGCCAGCGCGCAGCGAGCCGCCCGCGCCGGCCATGAACAGCACCGTGCACAGCGCCGGTTCGCAATTCTCCTGGATACGCTCGACCGAGAATTTCAGATCGGCAGGCATCTCGGTCTCGACCGGCTTCAGGGCCTCGTCGAGCACGTAATAGGACGAATGTTCGCCGGTGGTGGAAACCATCAGCATGGTCAGACCGGCCTTTGCCTCCTTGGCATCGAACGGCCCGAGGATCGCCAGCGGATCGGAAATGTTGGTGCCGCCCCAGCCCGTGCCGGGATCGGCGACCTGGAAATAGCGGCCCGGCGTCGAGCGTCGCCCCTTCATCTTGATTCCGGTGTCGGCGATGTCGAGCAGCTTGCCGGCCTGATGCTCCGAGAGGACGCCGGTGATGTGGTCGTCGACCACGACGACTTCGTCGACCTTGCCGTGCCATTGCTTGGCGAACATGCCGATTGTCGCCGAGCCGCAGCCGACGCGCATGCGCTCTTCTTTCACGCCGTTGACGATTGGCGGCTGGCCGGCTTGCACCACGACGCTCGCGCCGCCGTCGATGGTCAGCTCGACCGCCTTGCAATTGGCGAGATCCATCAGGGTGTCACAGGTGACGCGGCCCTCCTTCTTGGAGCCGCCAGTCAGATGATGCACGCCGCCGAGCGAGAGCATCTGTGAGCCGTATTCGCTGGTGGTGACGTGACCGACCGCCTCGCCCTGCGCGCGCACCGTCGCGGTTTCGGGGCCGAGATAACGGTCGGTGTCGATCTTCACCTTGATGCCGCAATAGGAGAAGATGCCCTCGGTGACGACAGTCACCATGTCGACGCCCTCGACCTCCGCGGAGACGATGAAGGGCGCCGGCTTGTAATCGGGATAGGTCGTGCCCGCGCCGATCGCGGTCACGAAGGTCGAGGGTTCGTGGACGATCTTGCCGTCCCAATCTTCGGTACGGCTGAACGGGACCAGCTTGCCGCCATGTGAAACCGTGCGCTCCAGGATCACATGGGGATCGACGCGAACGAGCTTGCCCTCGTGGTTGGCATAGCGGTCGCAGGCCCCCGCCGCGCCCGGCTTGATGTAGCACATCACCGGACAAGCATCGCAGCGGATCTTGTCGATGGCGGCGCTCGTCGTTTCAGTCACCATGTCGGAGCCAGCGGCACTGCGGTTATCATTCGTATACGAACGATGGTGCGCGCGCTCCGGATGGCTGTCAAGCGGCGGTGCGGCGCAAAAGATGAGGCTGCCGTATAAAACCTCATTTGCCTATCGGCTCTGTCCACAAAGGAGGCAGTCGCGCTGCAGTGCGGCATGCACGGCTTGCACGTTTGTGTACAAACGGTATCGTCGCGGCGTTGATTGGCAGCAGTTTGCCGCGGGCTTGGGAACGAGGATGACGCAGGCACCGATCCGCCTCACCGTGAACGGCAGGACCTACGAGATCGCCGCGGCGCCAGAGACGCCGCTGCTCTACGTGCTGCGCAATGACCTCGCACTCAACGGTCCGAAATACGGCTGCGGTCTCGGCGAATGCGGCACCTGCACCGTCCTGATTGACGGGGCCGCGGCCCGCTCCTGCGTGATCCCCGTCAGCGGCTGCGCCGGCCGCGACATCGTGACGCTCGAAGGACTTGGCGCGCGCGACAAGCCCGATGTGGTGCAGCAGGCCTTCATCGACGAGCAGGCCGCGCAATGCGGCTATTGCCTCAACGGCATGATCATGACCGCCAAGGCGCTGCTCGCGGTCAACCCGCGACCGACCGAACAGGAAGCGCTGGCAGCGCTGCATTACAATCTGTGCCGCTGTGGCACCCATGTCGAGATCCTGCGCGCCGTGATGCGCGCATCGGGTCAGCTCGCCGAGGCCGATGATTGATGAACTCCCCTCTCCCTGATGGAGCTGAGCGGCAGTCCGGTTCGCTCGTCGTCGTCCGCACCGTGGACGAGGTCACATCCGAGACCTTCGTACGCATTACCGCGGACGGATCGGTGACGGCCTATAACGGCCACGTCGATCTCGGCACCGGTATCCGGACCGCGCTCGGCCAGATCGTCGCCGAAGAGCTGGACGTGTCCTTTGCACGCGTCGTCGTGGTGCTGGGCGACACCTCTATCGTGCCGAACCAGGGCGCGACGATTGCAAGCGAGACCATCCAGATCACCGCCGTCCCCCTGCGCAAGGCCGCAGCGCAAGCGCGCCACTTTCTGATCGCGCGCGCGGCCGAACGGCTGGAGCTGCCGGAGGCCGATCTCAAGATCGAGGACGGCCTCGTGCGCGGTCACGACAATCGCAGCGTCAGCTATGGCGAACTGATCGGTGACGAGACGATACGCCTCGAGCTTGCCGACGATGTCACCGTCAAGGCAGTCGGCGATTATGCCATCGTCGGCCAGTCGGTGCCACGCGTCGACCTGCCCGCCAAGGCGACGGGCGAGCTGACTTTTGTGCATGATATCCGCGTACCAGGCATGCTGCACGGCCGCGTGGTGCGCCCGCCCTATGCCGGCGTCGATGCCGGCCCGTTCGTCGGTACCAGCCTGATCTCCGTCGATGAATCCTCGGTACGTGACGTCCCTGGAATCATCGCTGTGGTGCGCATCGGCGACTTCGTCGGTGTCGTCGCCGAGCGCGAGGAAAATGCGATCCGCGCTGCAGAACAGCTCAAGGTGGCCTGGAAACCGGCGCCCACCCTCGATCTCGCCGACGTCGAGACCGCGCTGCGCGCCAATCCGTCGACGCCGCGCACGCTGATCGACAAGGGCGATGTCGATGCGGCGATCTCAGGCGCGGCCAAGCCGATGCAGCGCACCTATGTCTGGCCGTATCAGATGCACGCCTCGATCGGTCCGTCCTGCTCGGTCGCGGATTTTCAGGACGGCAACATCCGCGTCTGGTCGGGCACGCAGAATCCGCATGTGCTGCGCAGCGACCTCGCCCTGCTGATCGAGCGCCCCGAGAGCGAGATCGAGGTCATCCGCCTGGAGGCTGCCGGTTGCTACGGCCGCAACTGCGCCGATGACGTCAGCGCCGATGCGCTGCTGCTGTCGCGCGCCGTCGGCCGTCCTGTGCGTGTGCAGCTGACCCGCGAGCAGGAGCATGCCTGGGAGCCGAAGGGCACGGCGCAGCTCATCGACGTCAATGGCGGGCTCGGCGCCGACGGCGGCATCGCCGCTTACGATCTCGCCACGCGCTATCCCTCGAACGCAGCGCCAACGCTGGCGCTGCTGCTCACCGGCCGGATCGCGCCCGATCCCGCCGTGCTCCAGATGGGCGACCGCACCGCGATCCCGCCTTATGACTACGACCACATGCGCGTCGTGGCCCACGACATGGCGCCGATCGTGCGGGCGTCCTGGTTTCGCGGCGTCTCGGCGCTGCCGAACACCTTTGCGCATGAGTCCTACATCGACGAGGCCGCAACCGAGGCCGGCGTCGACCCGATCGAGTACCGGCTGCGGTACCTGAAAGACCAGCGCGCGGTCGATCTCGTCAATGCCGTCGCCGAACGCGCCGGCTGGACGCCGCGCCCGGTTCGCGCGGAGAAGGACGGCGAGATCGTGCATGGGCGCGGCTTTGCCTATGCCCTTTACGTCCACAGCAAGTTTCCGGGCTATGGCGCGGCATGGTCGGCGTGGGTTGCCGACGTCGCCGTGAACAAAGCCACCGGCGACGTCAGCGTCACGCGCGTGGTTGCGGGCCAGGATTCCGGCCTGATGATCAATCCGGACGGCGTTCGCCACCAGATCCACGGCAACGTCATCCAGTCCACCAGCCGCGCACTGATGGAGGAGGTCTCGTTCGAACGCGGCGCGGTGGCGGCGCGCGAATGGGGCGCCTATCCGATCATCCCGTTCCCTGACGTCCCCAAGATCGACGTCCTGCTGCTGCCGCGTCAGGACCAGCCGCCGCTCGGCGTCGGTGAGTCCGCCTCCGTCCCGAGTGCAGCGGCGATCGCGAACGCAATCTTCGATGCGACCGGCGTCCGCTTCCGCGAGCCGCCATTCACGCCGGAACGCATCCTGAGGGGGTTGCGCGGCGAAGCTTCGCCCGTGCCGCAGGCCTTGCCAGCACCCGCTGCGCCAAAGCCGTCCCGCATCTGGGAGAATCCCTTCGCCAAACGCGCCGGCCTCTTCGCCGCGATTGCGGCCGTCTGCACCGCCGCGATCGGCATCGGCGCCGCGCTTCTGCCCGGGCGTGCGATTGCGCCGATCGCACGCCCGGATGCATCGGTCTATTCCGCGGCGACCATCGCGCGCGGCGCGCAGCTTGCTGCGCTCGGCAATTGCGCGGAGTGCCACACCACCATCAACGGTGTGCCGAACGCCGGGGGCCGTGCGCTCGAAACGCCGTTCGGCATCATCCACAGCACCAACATCACGCCCGACGTCGAGACCGGCATCGGCGCCTGGTCCTATCCCGCCTTCGAACGGGCGATGCGCGACGGGTTGCATCGCGACGGCAGGCAGCTCTATCCCGCTTTTCCCTACACGCATTTCGCCAGGACCAGCGATGCCGACATGCAGGCGCTCTACGCCTATCTGATGGCGCAGCCTGCGGTGCACGCGACGGCGCCCGCGAACGAGCTCTCCTTTCCATTCAATCTGCGGCCGCTGGTGGCCGGATGGAATGCGCTATTCCATCAGGCCAGCGAGTTCAAACCCGATCCGACCAAATCCGAGGCGTGGAATCGCGGCGCCTATCTCGTGGAGAGTCTCGGCCATTGCAGCGGCTGCCACTCGCCGCGCAACGCGCTCGGCGCCGAGCAGCGCGAATCCTACCTGGCCGGCGGCTTCGCCGAAGGCTGGGAAGCTCCGCCGCTGACCTCGCTCTCGCATGCGCCGATCCCGTGGAGCGAGGTCGAACTGTTCACTTATTTGCGAACCGGACATTCGCGCTATCACGGCGTTGCCGCCGGCCCGATGGCACCGGTGGTCAGGGACCTCAAAGCCCTGCCCGATCAGGACATCCGCGCGATGGCCGTCTATCTCAACTCGTTCAACGACAGCGCGGCCGAGACGCCGGAGGCGCTTGCGGCACGGCTCGAAAGCGCAAGCCAGGTCACCGTCGCCGCATCCAGCGGCGCGCGCCTCTATCATGGCGCCTGCGCCGTCTGCCACGAGGTCGGCGGACTGCCGCTGTTCGGCACCAGGCCCTCGCTCGCCCTCAACAGCAATCTGCACAGCGGAACGCCGGACAACCTCGTGCAAATCATCCTGCACGGCGTTACCGAGCCCGTCTCCAGCGATCTCGGCTACATGCCCGCCTTCAGAAGCAGCATGAGCGACACACAGATCGAGGAGCTCGTCACCTTCCTGCGCGGGCAGTTCGCGCCGGACAAGCCGGCGTGGAGCGGTGTGCGCGAGACGATCGCGCGCCTACGGGCGTCGGCGCACTGAGGCAGTACAAAGAAAGGCTTGGCTGGAAGCTCACCTGTGGCCATCCTTCGAGACGCCCGCCTGCGGCGGGCCCTCAGGATGAGGACGAGGTGCGTGGCGCCAGTTCGGTGGGCAAAGCTGCCTCTTAGCCTCATCCTGAGGAGACCGCGAAGCGGTCGTCTCGAAGGACGAGGCGCTTGCTCAGACCCCGCCGGCTCACCTGCTTTAACTCACCCGTGTTTCTTCACGTCCACCGGCGGGGTGCCGTGGGTGTGGAAGGACTCGATCGTCTTCAGGCCCCAGGCCTGGCCCTTCTTGCGCTCCTCCTCGGTCCACACGATCGGCTTCCAGTCGGGCGCGAGAATGAGGCGCGCGCCGGCATTGGCAACTTCGACGCGGTTGCCGCCGGGCTCGTAGACATAGAGGAAGAAGGTCTGCTGGATCGCGTGCTTGTGCGGGCCGGTCTCGATGTGGATGCCGTTCTCCAGGAAGATGTCGGCCGCGCGCAGAATCTCCTCGCGGCTGTCGAGCGCGTAGGTGACGTGGTGGAAGCGGCCCGGCACGCCTGAATGGTCGAGCGAATAGGCGAAATCGTAGCTCTTGTTCGACATCGTCAGCCACATCGCCGCTTCCCGTCCGTCGTTGAGCACGATCTGCTCGGTGAGGCGGCAACCAAGGTAATTCTCGAAGAACTCGCGGTTGGCCTTGATGTCGATTGCGAGACAGTTGAGATGATCGAGGCGGCGGACGTTGACCCCGCGTGCCGGAAAACGCTGGGCCTGGTTCTTCAGCGCCGGCTTCAGCTCGGGCGGCGCCTGATACCATTCGGTCTCGTAATAGAGCTCGACGATGTGACCGTCGGGATCGCGGCAGCGGAAGGTCGGCCCCTGCCCCATGTCGCCGTCGATCCAGCCGATGTCGAAGCCGGATCCCTTCAGCGCAGCGACGCGGCGCTCCAGCGCCTGCTGGCTGCGTGCGCGCAGCGCCATGTGCTCCATGCCCGAGGTCTTCGACGCCGTCAGCTTGAGCGAATAGCGCTCGTAATCGTCCCAGCCGCGTAAGTAGACCGACTCGCCCTTCTGGCCGCTGACGGTCATGCCCATGACGTCGACGAAGAATTTCAGGCTCTCGTCGGGCTTGGGCGTCAGCAGCTCCATGTGGCCGAGATGGGCAAGATCGAGGATCGGTTCGGGCTGCATGCTTTCCTCCAGGTAAAGCTCGCGATCCTTCGGACCGGATCGTGCAAATCGGCGCAGGGCCGCAATGCGACCACTTTGCCCGAGGGAGAGACATCGAAGCCGCGCTCATTTGTACTAATGTACAAATGATTAGGTCCCGTCAACAAAGCAAACATCGCCCTGAATCGAGTGACGTTTCCCTTCTCGAAGACCAACGTCCTCCGACCGGCGGACGGACTGGCCGGATGGTAAAGTATTGCTTAATTGCTTCCAGCGCCAATGACTTGGAATTGCGCCATTTTCCCGCCGATTCTGTCCATAAGCATGCCATCGGAACAAACCTCTTCGCCGAATTGTCACGGATTTAACGAAGCGCCCGCGCCTGCCGCTTAACCGTTTATGCAGCCGCGGCCGCGCATAGTCTGGTCCAAAGCCCCTCGTTCTTGCCAGGTTCATTCATCGTGACATCCTTTGGACGCGTGATTTCGGTACGTGGATCGCTCGCCCGGGTCGGGCTTCTGGCGGCCAGCCAGATGCCGATCTCGGAGGTTCGGGCGACCGTCGGCCGCTTCGTCAGCATTCGCTGCGCCAGCTCGGTCATCGTCGCCATGATTACCGAGGTCTCCTGCGAAAACCTGTCGAGCAGCAACGATTACATCGCCATCGCCTCGGTCGACCTGCTTGGCGAGATCCTCAACGCCGCTGGCAAGGCCAAATTCCAGCGCGGCGTCACCAATTATCCGACCATCGGCGATGCCGTCGACCTGATCACCAGCCAGGAGCTGCGCACGATCTACGCGCCGACCGGGTCGGACCAGATCAATGTCGGCTTCCTCCAGCAGGACAGCTCCGTCATCGCCTATGTCGACGTCGAGGAAATGCTGTCCAAGCATTTTGCCGTGCTGGGATCGACCGGCGTCGGCAAATCGACGGGCGTCTCGCTCCTGCTCAACGAGATCCTGAAGGCGCGCCCCAACCTGCGCATCTTCTTGCTCGACGTGCACAACGAATATGGCCGCTGCTTCGGCGACCGCGCGCTGGTGCTGAACCCGCGGAACCTGAAGCTGCCGTTCTGGCTGTTCAATTTCGAGGAAATCGTCGACGTGCTGTTCGGCGGCCGCGCCGGCGTGCCGGAGGAGCTCGACATCCTCGCCGAGGTGATCCCGATCGCCAAGGGCGTCTACACCCAGTACCAGAACGCCGACCGCATCGGCCTGAAGCGCATCGATCCCAAGCAGGTCGGCTACACCGTCGACACGCCGGTGCCGTATCGTCTCGTCGACCTGATGTCGCTGATCGACGAGCGGATGGGCAAGCTGGAAAACCGTTCCTCGCGCATCATCTACCACAAGCTGATCTCCCGTATCGAGGCCGTGCGCAACGACCCGCGCTACGCCTTCATGTTCGACAACGCCAATGTCGGCGGTGACACCATGGCCGAGGTCATCAGCCATCTGTTCCGTCTTCCGGCGAACGGCAAGCCGATGACGGTGATGCAGCTCGCCGGCTTCCCGGCCGAGGTGATCGATTCCGTCGTCTCGGTGCTCTGCCGCATGGCCTTCGACTTCGGCCTGTGGAGCGACGGCGTCTCGCCGCTGCTGTTCGTCTGCGAGGAAGCGCATCGCTACGCCTCCGCCGATCGCAATGTCGGCTTCGGGCCGACCCGCAAGGCGGTGTCGCGCATCGCCAAGGAAGGCCGCAAATACGGCGTCTATCTCGGCCTCATCACCCAGCGCCCGGCCGAGCTCGACGCCACCATCATCTCCCAGTGCAACACGCTGTTCACGATGCGCCTTGCCAACGACCGCGACCAGGCGCTGCTGCGCGCCGCGGTGTCGGACGCCGCCGCGAACCTGCTCTCCTTCGTGCCCTCGCTCGGCACGCGCGAGGTGCTGGCCTTCGGCGAAGGCGTCGCGCTGCCGACGCGCTTGCGATTCAAGGAGGTGCCGCCGCATCAACTGCCGCGCGGCGAAGCCACCATCTCGAGCGTACCGTCCGTCACCTCCGGCCACGACATGCATTTCGTCGGTGCCGTGCTCGAGCGCTGGCGCGGTGCCACCTCGCAGCGCGACGTGCCGAACGATCCGGTGTTTTCGGCCCCACCCGCCAAGACGCTCTCCAACGTCGAGGCCCCGATGCTGCAGCCCTCGATGGGCCTCGATCCGGACCGCTTCTCGCTCCTGAAGAAGCCGCTGCGATAGCGGCCCTGGTGTCCCGGACACGCTGAAATCATGACCGAGCTGGACTGGCCGGAAATTCTGCTGCGCCTTGGAGCCGCGACGCTCGCCGGCGGCGCGATCGGCCTGAACCGCGATCTGCACGGCAAGCCGATCGGGTTGAAGACGCTCGGCATCGTCGGGCTCTCCACCGCGACCGTGGTGATGCTCGCCGTTCAGGTCGCCGAGCCCGGCAAGATCAGCGATGCGGCGAGCCGTGTGATCCAGGGCATCCTCACCGGGATCGGCTTCCTCGGGGCCGGCGTCATCGTCCACGAGAGCGACCGTTTTCGCGTGCGCGGCCTGACCAGCGCGGCCTGCACCTTTCTCGCCGCTTGCCTGGGCATTACCTGCGGCGTCGGAGAATGGAAGATCGTGCTGGTCGCGGTGGCCTTTGCTTTCGTGCTGCTCACGATCGGCCGCCGCGTCGAACGCTGGCTGCATCGCGCCCTCGGTGGCAAGGAGGATCCGCACCGGGCGGAGGTCTTGCCGAAGACGGACTCTCACGAAAGCAACTAGAACCGCAACCGCCGCCCCCATATCGGCTTCAGCAGTTCGAGCACCGTGAGCACCAGCAGTCCCGCGCCGAGCGTGACCATCAGATCGTCGAGGTGCAGCGGACCAAAACGAAACAGGCTGGACGCCGGCGGCCAGAACAGAGCCGCGGCGAGAACGAGTGCGATCGACAGGAATATCCAGAGCAATGCCGGGTTCGGACGGAAGAAGGCAGACAGGAAGGAGGCGCTGAAGGACCGGTTGACCAGCACCAGCGCGACGACGCAGACGACGAGCGCAATGAAGGCGAGCGTGCGCGCCTCATCGGGCGGAATGCCGGAACGAAGCGCGACGACGAAGATCACGGCGATCAAGGCAAATGCCATGGCACCCTGAAGGATGCTCCAGCCGATCAAGGCCCATGAGAACAGCTCCGCATCGGCGCGCCGCGGCGGACGTGTCATGATATCGCGCTCCTCCCGCTCCGCTTCGAACACGAGCGAGCAGACGGGATCGATGATCAGCTCCAGAAAGGCAATGTGAACGGGACCAAGAATCAGCGGCAGGCCGAAAACCAGCGGCAGCAAGGCAAGCCCCGCGATCGGAACATGGACTGCGAAGATGAAGGCCATCGCCTTACGCAGATTGTCGTAGATCCGGCGCCCCAGCCGAATGGATGCAACGATGGAACCGAAATCGTCGTCGAGCAGGACGATGGAGGAGGCCTCGCGGGCGACATCGGTGCCGCGGCCACCCATCGCGATCCCGATATGGGCAGCCTTCAGGGACGGTGCGTCGTTGACGCCGTCACCAGTCATCGCGACGATCTCACCGTTGCGCTTCATCGCCTGAACGATCCGCAGCTTCTGCTCCGGCAGGACCCGCGCGAAGACGTTCACATTCCTGACGAGTGCCTCGAGCTCGTTCTCGTCCGCGAGCTTGATCTGCTCGCCGGTCACGACCCCCTTGACGTCGAGTCCGGCCTGCCCGGCGATGGCCATCGCGGTCGCCGGATAGTCGCCCGTGATCATGACGACGCGAATGCCGGCCGAGCGCGATTCGCCCACCGCCGCCGGGACCTGCGGACGAAGCGGATCGGCGAGCCCGATGAGACCGAGGAAACGAAAGGAGAAGTCTTGCTGCGAGGCCGGCAGGCTGTCGCCGTCGTAAGCCGCGACGGCCACGCCCAGCACACGAAGACCATTCTTCGCCATCGACGCGACCGAGTCCTGCAGCGCCGCCAGCTCCGCACCGTCCAGCTTGCAGAGGCGCGCAATCGCCTCGGGGGCGCCTTTCGCCGCAGCCAACACTCCCTGGCGATGCGGCACTTGCCAAACCTGAGTCATCGCCAGCAGTTCCGGCCGCAGGCCGTAGCTGCGTACCAAGGTCCGCGTGCCCCCGGTTTCGCCGTCCGGCAGACTCTCTTGCACGAACGCGTGCAGGGCCTTCTCCATCGGATCGAACGGCTCCGGCGAGCTCGCCAAAACGCTGCAGCGCGCCAGCTCGAAAAACTCTGCGCCCACCGGCGCGGGCTGCGACGATCCCACGCGCGCGCTCGTCCCGTCGCGTAGCCTCAGCTCCGTAATCGACATCCAATTCTGGGTCAGCGTGCCGGTCTTGTCGGTGCACAGTACCGTGGCAGAGCCGAGCACCTCGATCGCGGCAGCGCGCCGCGTCAGCACGCGCGCCTTCGAGATGCGCCAGGCCCCCATCGCCATGAACACCGTGAGAACGACGGCGAACTCCTCAGGCAACATGGACATGCCGATTGCGATGCCTCCGAGTAGCGCTTGCAGCCAATCCCCGCGCAACGTTCCGTAAAGCAGGACGGCGGCGAGGCTGATCGCCGCGCCGCCGAGAAAGCAAAGCCGCACGAGCCGTGCGGTCTGCTGTTGCAGCCGGGGCGGTTCCGTCTGCAAGCCATGCAGCGACAATCCGATCTTGCCGATCTCGCTGCGAGCGCCGGTGGCCTCGACCTCGGCCAGGCCCTCGCCTCGCACCACCAGCGAGCCGGAATACACGAACGGCAGGTCATCGCCGCCCGGGCGATGATTTGCCAAGGCGGCGTCGGCAGCCGGCGTCCTGGCGGCCTGCTTGCGAACCGGAACCGACTCTCCGGTCAGCAGGGACTCATCGACAGCCAGATCGCGTGCGCTGACGAGCACCGCATCTGCCGGAATCCGGTCGCCTTCGGCCAGGACGAGGAGATCGCCGCGGACAACGTCCCGGCCCGCAATCCGCCGGCGCTCCCCATCCCTCACCACGAGCGCGCGCGGACTGGTCAGCTCTCGCAACGCTTCCAGCACGCGTTCGGTGCGGGTTTCCTGCACGATCGTGATCACGACCGAGATGGCGCCGAAAGCCATTAGAAGCGCGGCCTCGCGGAGGTCGCCGAGCAGGAGGTAGACCAGCCCGCCGCACAGAAGCAGCGCGAGCATCGGCTCACGCAACACTTCGAGGACGATGCGCAGCGGAGTGCGTCGTTCGGGCCGGGGTAGTTCGTTGTAACCGTCCTGTTGCAGCCGCAGCCGGGCCTCGGCTTCGCTCAGCCCTGCCGAACCGCCGCGCTCTGCCTTGCTCATGTCTTCCGCCGCAGGCTCCAGAGACTTCCCGCCCCCACGACGGCCGTCACGAGCAGGACGGCGACGAAGGTCTGGATGATGGTGAAGTTCAGGGCATCACGCGCGACGAACAGCGCCGTGACCGCGCCGGCGATGATAAAGACGACGCGAAAGATGAGGCTCATTGTCATGTCTCCAGTCAGCATGACCCGGGCCACCTCGCCCTCGACACCGGGCGCAACGCTGCTTCGACGATCATGCAGGCGGACAGTAGCGACCGGCACGGGCACGCATTTGCGGCATGTCAAGCCGCGCCCGGGGCGCGATGTCGCTGGCCCGGCGGAGGGCCGCTGGGAGCAGTCGAGGAAATTGCAGGCGCGGACGAAGCGCCTGTCGCCGGAAGAGATCAAGCAAGCACGCTGCGTGCTGCTTGCGATCGATCCCGCCGACAAGGATTATCCGCAGGCCTGGGCAGCCTTCGTGCGACTCCGGAACATCGATCGAGAACTGCGGGTTGAAGCCATACGCTCGCGCACAGCGATGCAATCGCCGCGGCGGCGGACGCTCTCGTCATCGTCGACCGGACTGCACGCTCGAGGCGCTTTGCCGCTAGCGGTTCGCCATCAGCTCGAGGGCCGGAGCAAAGCGCTGCGCGAACGTCAATGACTTGGCGTGGTGAACGGCGGCAAACGATGCCGAGATTCCCGCCGAAGCGACCGCGAGCAAGGCAACTACGAAAACCAGACGGCGCATGTTCGCCTCCTGTGTGAGCTCGAACCAATCATAGAGATGGGCCGGCTCTGTTTCAGGACGGTTTCATGGACGCGGAAATTGATTTCGCTCAAGCGACTGTGATGGGATGCGGCTTATCTGGGCGCGTGCCGCAACCACCTAATAATGGTCGACGTATTTTGCAGCGGAGCGCGAGCATTGTCGGGAATTCCACACCCGCGACCAACGCTCCAAAGCACTGCAGCGACAAGCAGCATTCGCTGGAATGGGAGTTATCGAGGACTATTCAAATGAAGATCGTGATCCAGAAGCTCAATGGCCTGTGGCACCTCATCGTCGGGTCGTGCCGGATCCGAACGCCGTTCCTGGATACCCAGGACCGCGCGCTGGTGATCACCTACGCCCGCCGCGCCTACCCCGGCGCCAGGATCTTCCAGCGCGACTGACGCGAGCGGCCGCGCGTGATGGTCGGCTCCCGAGGCACGGGGTGCATCACAACGCCCGATTCCTGATGCCTCTAGTCATCGTCCGCAGGACCGCACCAGCCGGGCAGATAGATCGCATCCTTGCTCCTGGCGGCGGACATCCCCTTCTCGATGGCCTTGTCGAAATCGGCCTCCACCACCTTCCGCGAGAGCTTTCGGCGCAGGAAGTCGGCCCACAGAAATTCGGAGAATGGCGTCGTGTCCTTGGCGAAGCCGCCCATGCGGCGCAATTCGCCGGCAAGGCTGCGGAACGGATCGTCCTTGAGATCGGCGATCGATTTCGGCAGGTCCCGGAACTGCCGCCGCTCGCCCTTGGCATCGTAAGGGTAGACCCAGCGCTTGTTGTCCATCACGCCCCAGAAGGCTTCGCGCTCGACCATGCGGAGGTCCCCGACGATGGTCACCAGCACCTCCTTGACGCCTTCGTCGTGCAGCGCGCGGCCGAGATGATGATGGTCGATCACGTAATAGCGCGCGTCCGGGCCGTAGACGACGGGGATCATGTGCTTGCCGAGCAGGTCGGCCTGCTTCTTCTTGTCATGCTCACGCCAGCGCTTGCGCTTCTCCTTGACCTCGCGCATGCCGACCGTCATCTGCGTCGGCCGAAGCGACAGGATCGGAACCGGATGCACTCTCGGCTCGCGCGCGTTGGTCGTGGTCATGGTCGAAAGGTCCCCTCGCATGGTGCAACTGGCGGTCCAGGTTTCCTCGACTATGACATGGGCGTTGGGGCGGCAACACGTGTTCGGAACGACGCGAAGATCACAAGCCGATGTGGACGGCGTGACGTCCCCGGCCATCGCCATGACCGTTGTTGCAACGCAACTTCGTGTCCCGCCGCCGACATGACGGCTGGCTCCGCGGTCGCTCTACGCCCGTCCATGCACAATAGTGCAAGCGGACGAATGCACGCAGGCATTGCGAAGAATTTCTGCAACACCCTCACCACCCGTGCTATCTAAAACCGCTGCTTCGGAGTGATCCCCGCCCCCATGAATAGCCAGCGGCCCATAAGCTCTGACGACGAGCACCGGGTGCTCCCGTTCAGGCCGCGCACCTCCCCTTCTCCGAAGGCCCACCGCGGCAGCGGCACCGTGCAGCCGTCACGCGTCGGGCCCGAACCGCTCGACCTGTCACGCTACGAGCAGCCCCGCGCCGGGCCGGACGACTTCCGCCATCGCATGCTCGCCAACATCGCAGCGCTGGCCTTCACGATCGCGCTGACTGCAATCGGAATTTGGCTGGCGGTCAGCATTGCCGACCTGCGCCGGACTCAGGATTGCGTGCTGATGGGCCGTCGCGACTGCGTCAAGATCACGACGCCACATATCTAGGCCCGATCTGCCGCACACCCCGGCGGGAAAGGGCTCCGACGGGCATCCCCAGCCCCGTCTCCTCGCCTGTCCGGCTCCATTGAACTCAGGGCGGCGCTCCGATATACGGGCTCTCGACCCGGCCAGAGGGGGGTTGAGGGCGTCATCAGGGGCGCGATGCCCACCCACCGTGCCACTCTGGATAATCTGACAAATATCCGCAATATATCAAAGGCTTAGTGATGTCTTCCACATTCGATCAGGTCGCCACGATCATCGCTGAAACCTGCGACATCCCGCGCGACACGATCACGCCCGACAGCCATGCCATCGATGATCTCGGCATCGACAGCCTCGATTTCCTGGACATCGCGTTCGCGATCGACAAGCAGTTCGGCATCAAGCTGCCGCTGGAAAAGTGGACCCAGGAGGTCAACGACGGCAAGGCGACCACGGAACAGTATTTCGTACTGAAGAACCTGTGCGCCCGCATCGACGAACTGGTTGCGGCCAAGGGCGCGAGCGCCTAAGGGCGCGGTCATGCAACTCGAATACTTCCACATGATCGATCGCATCGTCGACCTCAAGGTCGACGAGAAGACGATCGTCGTCGAGGCCCAGGTCCCGCAGAAGAGCACCATCTTCGAGGGGCACTTCCCGGGCTACCCCTTGATGCCCGGCGTGCTCCTGATCGAATCGATGGCGCAGGCCTCGGGCTGGCTTCAGCTCGGCGTGTTCAAGTTCGAGCGCATGCCGATCCTGGCCGCCGTCAAGGAGGCCAAGGTGCGCGGTTCGGTTTTGCCCGGCGAACTCATGAGCATCGAGGCGAGCCTCACGCATGAAGGTTCGGGCTATGCCATGACCGAAGCCAAGATCAGGGTCGGCGGCAAGCTGCGCGCCAACTCGGCGCTGACCTTCACGCTGATTCCTTTCCCCAATGCGGATATGCGCGGATACATGGCGAAAGTCGCCGAGCGCGTCGGCTTTCCGCAACAGGCCGTATCGCCATGACTGACACTGCTTCGAAGCCTGGCCAGACCGAAGTCTGGATCACCGGCATTGGACTCGCCACCTCGCTCGGCGAGGGCCTGGACGCCAACTGGGCCGCGCTTCAGGACAAGCGCATCAATGTCGACGAGAAGGGTTTTGCCCCCTACATCGTGCATCCCCTGATGCCGGTCAGCTTCGACAGCCAGATTCCGAAGAAGGGCGACCAGCGCCAGATGGAAGCCTGGCAGCGCATCGGCACCTATGCGGCGGGCCTGGCGCTCGATTCAGCCGGGATCAAGGGCAACAAGGACATCCTGTCGAAGATCGACATGGTGGTGGCCGCCGGCGGCGGCGAACGTGATCTCAACGTCGACACCGGCGTGCTCACGGCCGAAGCCAAGGGAGCGAATGCACCCGGCTTCCTCAACGAACGGCTGATGAGCGATCTGCGCCCCACCTTGTTCCTGGCGCAGCTCTCCAACCTTCTCGCAGGCAATATCGCGATCGTGCATGGTCTTGGCGGCACCTCGCGCACCTTCATGGGCGAAGAGGTTGCCGGCGCCGATGCGGCCCGTATCGCGCTGGCGCGCATCGCCTCGGGCGAGAGCGACATCGCGCTGGTCGGCGGCTCGCACAATGGCGAGCGCAAGGACCTGCTCGTCCTCTACGAATTCGGCGATTTCAACCTGAAGAACAAATTCGCCCCCGTGTGGGCCCGCAAGGACAATCCCGGCTTCGCACTCGGCTCGGCCGGCGCGTTCCTGGTGCTGGAATCGCGAGCACACGCGGAAGCGCGCGGTGCAAAGCCGTATGCGAAGCTGTCGAGCGTCGTCGCCGATCTCGCCCGGCGCAAGCAGGGTGGCGACATGACCGCGACGCTGGAGAAGCTTTGGGCAAAACTGCCGAAGCGCGAGGGCAAGGGCGCGATCATATCGGGCGCGACCGGTGCGGAGCCGGCCACGAGCGAGGAGCGCAGTTTCCTGAAGAGCCATGCGGATCTCCCGGTGCGCTCGACCGGCACGATGTTCGGTCACACCATGGAGACGCAATTCCCGCTCGGCATCGCGCTCGCCGCGCTGTCGATTTCGCGCGGTGCGCTGTTCCCGCCGAACGATTCCACGGGCACCGAGATTGAAATGCAGGGAGCGCCCACCCAGATTGTGGTGGTGGGGGCCGGACACTGGCGCGGCGAAGGCATGGCGCTGGTTGAGGCAGTTGGCTAGCTCACCCGGGGGATCGACATGACTGCACCACGCGACAAACTCGGGCGGCCCGTCGTCGTCGTCACCGGCATGGGCATCATGACCTCGCTCGGTGCCGGCAAGGCCGACAATTGGGCCAAACTCGTCGCCGGCGAATCCGGCATCCGCACCATTACGCGCTTTCCGGTCGACGGCCTGAAGACCACGATGGCCGGCACTGTCGATTTCGTCAGCGTCGATCCGTTCTCCTCGACCGGCCTGTCCGAGCGGATGGCCGAGCTGGTGACGGAGGAAGCACTCGCGCAAGCCGGCATCGGTGCCAAGGCCGACTTCCCGGGCCCGCTGTTCCTTGCGGTTGCGCCGGTCGAGGTGGAATGGCCGCAGCGACGCGAACTCGGCCGTGCCGTCGGTGCGCTCGACTTCAACTATGACGATCTGCTGCGCATCTCCGGCGGCGGCAAGTACAGCGCCTATCATCACCGCTTCATGTTCGGCTCGGTGGCCGCGCACCTCGCCGAGACTTTCGGCACCAAGGGCTCGCCGATCTCGCTGTCGACGGCCTGCGCCTCGGGCGCGACCTCGATCCAGCTCGGCGTCGAGGCGATCCGCCGCGGCGAGACCGATGCCGCCCTCTGCGTCGCGACCGACGGCACCGTGAATCCGGAAGCGCTGGTGCGCTTCTCGCTGCTCTCGGCGCTGTCGACCCAGAACGATCCGCCGCAGGCGGCCTCCCGCCCCTTCTCCAAGAACCGCGACGGCTTCGTCATGGCCGAAGGCGCCGGCGCCCTCGTGCTGGAGAGCTATGAGGCCGCTGTCGCGCGCGGCGCCAAGATCCTCGGCGTGATCGCCGGCTGCGGGGAGCTGACCGATTCCTTCCATCGCACCCGCTCCTCGCCCGACGGCAAGCCGATCATCGGCTGCATGAACAAGACGCTGGCCGATGCCGGCATGACGCCGGACCAGATCGACCACATCAACGCGCACGGCACCGCGACGCCCGAGAACGACAAGATGGAGTTCAACACGACCTCGGCCGTGTTCGGCGAGCTCGCACAGAAAATTCCGGTCACGTCCAACAAGTCGATGGTCGGCCACACCATCTCGGCGGCCGGTGCGGTCGAGGCGATCTTCTCGCTGCTCACGCTCGAGCATCAGCGCATCCCGCCGACGATCAACTACGAGACCCCGGATCCCACGATCCTGTTCAACGTGGTCGGCAACACCGCGCGCGACGCCCGCGTCACCGCCGTCATGTCGAACTCGTTCGGCTTCGGCGGCCAGAACGCCTCGCTGATCCTGACGCGCGAACCAGCCTGACCGGACGCATGGCGCTGATTCCCATCAGCACGAAGATTCGCGCGCGGAATGCAGCCAAGTCGGTCAGCGGAGGCCTGATCGGCGCCGCCACCGTCGGCATGCTGCGCACCACGCGCTATTTCGATCCGGTCAAGACCTCGGACTTTTTCGCGCGCGTCACCAAGACGATCGGCCCGCGCCTGCGCGAACACCGCATCGGCCGCGCCAATCTCACCGCCGCCTTTCCCGAGAAGTCGCCGGAGGAGATCGAACAGATCCTGATGGGCGTGTGGGACAATCTCGGCCGCGTCGGCGCCGAGTTCGCCCACATGGACCATGTCTGGGATTACGACCGCGAACATCCGGAGAAGAGCCGGATCGAATTGCCCGCACGCAGCATCGAGCTGTTCGACCAGATCCGCGACGATGGCAAGCCGGCGCTGATCTTCGCCGCGCACCTGGCCAATTGGGAATTGCCGGCGCTCGCGGCGGTCGCTCATGGCCTCGACGCCGCGATCCTCTACCGCCGGCCGAACATCGCCTCAGCCGACCGCATCATCCAGGAGATGCGCCAGGTCAATATGGGCACGCTGATCCCCGCGGGCCGCGATGCGCCGCTGCGACTCGCGCAGGCGCTCAAGGATGGCAAGCACGTCGCCATGCTGATCGACCAGTACCTGACCGGCGGCGTCGAGGTCACCTTCTTCGGCCGCAAGACCCGCGCCAATCCGATGCTGGCACGCCTCTTGCGCCAGATCGAATGCCCGATCCACGGCGCCCGCGTGATCCGCCTGCCCGGCGGCCGCTTTCGCGGCGAGCTCACCGAGGAGATCAAGCCGGTCCGCGATGCCGACGGCAAGATCGACATCCAGGGCACGACCCAGGCGATCACGAGCGTCGTGGAAAGCTGGGTGCGCGAGCATCCGGAGCAGTGGTTGTGGCTACATCGCAGGTGGCGGTAGGCGCTGTCATTGCGAGGAGCCCGCGACGAGATCGCGAAGCAAATTTGCGCTGGCTCCTCGCAATGACGCGTGCTGCCTCTATCGCCCCGTCTTCACCTTCGTCCACAACCGGTTGATCACCCGCTGTGTCGCCGGCTCGCGCGCCGTGATGACGAACAGCTTTGCGAGCGTCGCCTCGTCCGGATAGATGTTCTTGTCGTTCAGGATCTTCGGATCGACCAGCTTCTGGCTGGCGAGGTTGCCGCTCGCGTAGGACAGGAAGTCGGAGTTCTTGGCGGCAACGTCCGGACGGTAAAGATAATTGATCAGCTCGTAGGCTTCCTTGACGTTCTTGGCATCCGTGGGGATCGCGAGATTGTCGAAGAACATCTGCGCGCCCTCTTTCGGGATCGCGTAGCCGATCTCGATGCCACCTTTGGCCTCCGCCGCACGGGCGCGGGCCTGCATGATGTCGCCGGACCAGCCGACCACGAAGCAGATCTCGCCGGTGGCGAGCGCGCTGAGATATTCGGAGGAGTGAAACTTGCGCACGGACGGGCGAACTTTTGCGACGGCCTCGGCGGCCTTCTCGAGATCGCCCTGCCTGGTCGAGTTCGGATCGAGCCCGAGATAGTTCAGCGCCGCCGGGAAGATGTCGTCGGCGGAGTCGAGCATGTGCACGCCGCAGTCTTTGAACTTGGCGAGATTCTCCGGCTTGAAGACGATGTCCCAGCTGTCGATCTTGGCGTCCGGCCCGAGGATCTGCTTCACCTTGGCGACGTTGTAGCCGATGCCCGTCGTGCCCCACATGTAGTTGGCGGCGTAGAGATTGCCGGGGTCGTAGGTCGCAAGGTTCTTCGTCACCATCGGCCAGGCATTGGCGAGGTTCGGCAGCTTCGACTTGTCGAGCTTCTGGAAGATGTTGGCCTTGATCTGGCGCTGCAGGAAATAGGCCGTGGGCACCACGACGTCATAGCCGGACTTGCCGGCCATCAGGCGCGTCTCCAGCGTCTCGTTGGCGTCGAAGGTGTCGTAGACGACCCTGATGCCGGTCTCCTTGGTGAAGGCATCGAGGACGTCGGGCGCCATGTAGTTGGACCAGTTGTAGAAGTTGACGACGCGCTCCTCGGCGGTCGCTGACGCGGTCCAGAATGTCAGCACTGCGGCGGCGAGACCAAGGCGGAATCCCGAGCGGCCGATCGTCGTCATCTCTCTCTACCTCTTGCGTCCGCGCACCGCGTCCGACAGCCGTTCCAGCGCGGTGTCGAGCGTTTCGTCCTTCTTGGCGAAGCAGAAACGCACCACTGATGTCACCGGGTCCTGCTCGTAGAAGGCCGAGACCGGGATCGCGGCGACCTTGAAGTCCTTCACGATCCGCCAGCAGAACTCGGTGTCGCTCTCGTTGAGCCCGAGCGGCGACAGGTCGACGGTGAGGAAGTAGGTGCCTTGCGACTTCAACACGGGGAAGCCGAGGCTCTCCAATCCCCTGGTCAGGCGGTCCCTGCTCCGGCTCAGATCCTTGCGCATCGACAGGAAATACTCGTCCGGCTTGCCGAGGCCGTAGGCGACGGCGGCCTGCAGGTTGGGCGCGGTGGTGAAGGTCAGGAACTGGTGCACCTTGGCAGCCACCCGCAGCAACGGCGGCGCCGCGCAGACGAAGCCGATCTTCCACCCGGTCAGCGAGAAGATCTTGCCGGCCGAGCCGACCTTGATGGTGCGATCGCGCATCCCCGGAATGGTGATCAGCGGGATGTGCTTGTGCTCGTCGAAGGTGACGTGCTCCCAGACCTCGTCGCAGATCGCGATGACGTCGAACTCCTGGCAATAGCGCGCCAGCAGCTCGAGGTCCTCGCGCGGATAGACCACCGCGGACGGATTCAAGGGATTGTTGAACAGCACCGCCTTGGTCTTTGAGTTGAAGACGCTTTTCAGCATGTCCTCATTCAGCCGCCAGTGCGGCGGCTCGAGCCGGACGAGGCGCGGAATGCCGCCGGCCTGGCGGATGATCGGCAGGTAGGAATCATAGACCGGCTGGAAGCAGACCACTTCGTCGCCGGGCTGGACCACCGCGAGGATGGCCGAGGTCAGCGCCTCGGTGCCGCCGGAGGTGACCATCACCTCGCTCATCGGGTCGAGCTTGAGGCCGTGCCAATGGCCGTAATGGGTCGCGATCGCCTGGCGCAGCTCCGGCAGGCCCATCATCGAGGGGTACTGGTTATAGCCGTTGAGCGAGGCGTCGGCCGCGGCGCGGCGGATGTCCTCGGGGCCGGGATCGTCAGGAAAACCCTGGCCGAGATTGATGGCGGCATTGTCGCGCGCGGCCTGCGACATCGCCTCGAAGATGGTGACCGGAAGGTCGGCAAAGACCTTGTTCAGGGAAGCGCTCTTGGACATCGGGCCGATCAGCCGCCGACCTTGCTGGGAAGACCCGCCGCCTTCCAGCCCAGCATGCCGCCCGCGAGGTGCTTGTCGTAAGGCAGGCCCGCCGCCTGCGCCGCCAGCGAGGCCGTCACCGAGCGCTTGCCCGATCGGCAGGCGAACACGACCTCCTTGCCTTGGGGATCGGGAATCGCCTTGGGGTCGAAGGTCGAGAGCGGCACCACCACACCGTAAGGATAGGCTTCGGCGTCGACCTCGTTCGGCTCGCGGACATCGACCAGCAGATAGCGCCCTTCCGCGACCCCCTTGGAGACTTCGTCCGGGGTCAGATCCTGTACCTGGTTTGCCACATCATCCTCCAACGTCGCGCCTGTCGACCGGGCTGCCACGGCCGGCGGGCAACCTCGCCTCTCAGGCGTCGAAAATCAAGCGCTACAAAGGCTTGAGCTGCCTTGCGCAAGTTAAAGCTAAATCGCAGCGGCTTGAAGTGGGGCTTTCAGGATGCCTGAAAAACCTGACCCAGCTCTCAACGCGCATTCGGTGTCATTCCCCGCGGTGGAGCTAGATCGTCACCTGCGTTCCGACCTCGACCACGCGGCCGGAAGGAATCTGGAAATAGTCGGTGGCGTCGTTGGCGGAGCGGCTGAGCGAGATGAACAGCCGGTCCTGCCAGCGCGGCATGCCGGAATGCACCGCGGGCTTCAGCGCCCTCCGCGACAGGAAGAACGAGGTGGACATGATGTCGAACTGCCAGCCCAGCTTGCGGGCGATGGCGAGGGCCTTCGGCACGTTGGGCGATTCCATGAAGCCGAACTTCAGCGTCACCTTGGAGAAGGTCGGTGAGATCTGCTCCAGCTTCACCCGCTCGGCCGGATCGATCCGCGGGGTCTGCGCCGTCTCGATGGTGAGAATCACGTTCTTCTCGTGCAGCACCTTGTAGTGCTTCAGACTATGCATCAACGCCGTCGGCGCGCTGAGCGGGTCCGAGGTCAGGAACACGGCGGTGCCGGGCACGCGCTGCGGCGGCCGCTTCTCCAGCATCGCCACGAGGTCGGCGAGCGGGAACTCGAGCTTGCGCGACTTCTCGAACAGCAGCCTGCTGCCGCGCCGCCACGTGTACATCAGGATGATCATGAGCGCGCCGAGCGCCAGCGGCACCCAGCCGCCCTCGAACACCTTGAGCAGGTTCGCCGCCAGGAAGGTCAGGTCGAGGAACAGGAACGGCGCGATCAGGGCTGCGGCGGCGATCGGCGACCACCGCCAGACTTTCCAGACCACGACAAAACCCATCATCGCCGTGACCACCATGGTCCCGGTGACGGAGATACCGTAGGCGGACGCCAGCGCGCTGGAAGAGCGGAACAGCAGCACCAGCAGCACCACGGCAAGCAGCAGGAGCTGGTTGATGCGCGGGATGAAGATCTGTCCGGAATGGGCTTCAGACGTATGGCGAATTTCGAAGCGCGGCAACAGACCGAGTTGAATCGCCTGGCGCGTCAGCGAATAGGCGCCCGTAATGACCGCCTGGCTGGCGATGACGGTCGCCATGGTGGCGAGCACGACCATGCAGCCACGGACGAATCCTTGCGGGAACAGCTGGAAGAACGGACTGACGATCGCGCCGGGATCGCTGAGGACGAGCGCGCCCTGCCCCAGATAGTTCAGTGCCAGCGAGGGGAGCACGATCGAGAGCCACGCGAACTGGATCGGCCGCTTGCCGAAATGGCCGAGATCGGCATAGAGCGCCTCGGCGCCGGTGACCGCCAGGAACACGGCGCCCAGCGTGACAAAGCCGACAATGCCGTGGTGGAACATGAAAGACACGGCGTAGAGCGGGTTCAGCGCGTACAGCACCTGCGGCTGCTGGATGATCGGATGGATTGCCGCCGCCGCGAGCACCGCGAACCAGACGCACATGATCGGGCCGAAGAAGGCGGCGACGCGGGCGGTTCCGCGCGACTGCACCGCGAACAGGCAGACCAGGATCACCACCGTCAGCGGTACGATATAGGGCTCGAACCGGAGCGTGACGTCCTTCATGCCCTCGATCGCCGACAGCACCGACAGCGCCGGCGTGATCACGGCATCGCCGTAGAACAGCGCGCCGGAGATGATGCCGAGCAGAACGATGGTGGCCCCGCCGGTGCCGACCGCGCGCTGGGCCAGCGCCATCAGTGCCAGCGTGCCGCCCTCGCCATTGTTGTCGGCGCGGAGCAGGATCACGACGTATTTGAGCGTCACCACGACGATCAGCGCCCACAGGATCAGGGAGAGCACGCCGAGCACCGCTGCTGGCGTCGGCAACCCCTCTGCGCCCGAGGCGGCCATCACCGCCTCACGGAACGCATAGAGCGGGCTGGTGCCGATATCGCCGTAGACGACGCCGATGCTGCCGAGCGTCAGCGCGCCGAAGCGGGCGGTGGTGTGGGCCTCGCCATGCCCATTGGCCGCCGCCGTTTCCGGGGCGGAAATCGCTACGTCGCTTGTCATGGGAGAGCCCAGTGGCCTCTGAAAATGCTTCACTGCACAATGGCGGAAGAGCGCGCGGCTTATAGTCCTGCGCTACCGGCATAGCCTAGCCCGATTTCGGAGCTTAGCCATGCACATTTGCATGGCTCGGGCAGTGCGTTCTAGATGGTGACCTGGGTCCCGACTTCAACCACCCGTCCCGTGGGGATTTGGAAGTAGTCCGTGGCATCGTTGGCGGACCGGCTCAGCGCAATGAATAGATGGTCCTGCCATAGCGGCATGCCCGACTGCGCCGACGCTTTCAGCGACCTTCGCGACACGAAGAACGACGTGGACATGATGTCGAACTGCCAGCCCTGCTTGCGGGCGATCGCGAGCGCCTTGGGCACGTTCGGCTGCTCCATGTAGCCGAAGCGCAGGCGGACCTTGGAGAACTTCTCGCTGATCTTCTCCATGCGGAACCGCTCCGCCAGGTCGACCCGCGGCGTCTGCGCGGTCTCGATCGTCAGGATCACGTTGTGCTCGTGCAGCACCTTGTTGTGCTTCAAATTGTGCAGCAACGCGGTCGGCACGAAAGCGGGATCGCTGGTCAGGAATACCGCGGTGCCCTTGACGATGTGCGGCGGCCGCTTCTCCAGGCTCCGGATCAGATCGTCCAGCGGCACCTCGATCCGGCGCGTCTTCTGCATCAGGATTCCCGAACCCCTGCGCCAGGTCCAGATCGTCCCCACCATGACGACGCCAAACAGCAACGGCACCCACGCACCATCGAGCAGCTTCAAGAGATTGGCACTGAAGAAGCTCAGGTCGACGATGACGAACGGCACGATCACAGCCGCAGCCGTGGCGGCGCGCCAATTCCACAATTTCCAGATCACGACGAAGCCCATGATGCCGTCGGCAACCATGGTGGTGGAGACCGCGATGCCATAGGCCGAAGCCAGATTGCTGGGGGTGTGGAACAACAAGACCAGCAGCATCACGCCGATCAACAGCAGCCGGTTCACGCGCGGCAGATAGATCTGGCCGGCGTGAGTCTCGGAGGTGTAGCGCACCTCGAAGCGGGGCAGCAGGCCGAGTTGCACCGCCTGATAGACCAGCGAATAGGCGCCGGTGATCACCGCCTGGCTCGCGATCACGGTGGCGGCGGTCGCGAGACCCACCAGCGGAAGCACCAGACTATCAGGCACCATGCGATAGAAGGAATGCTCGATCGCGCTTGGATCGGACAGCACCAACGCACCCTGCCCAAAATAGTTGATCAAGAGCGCGGGCAGCACGAAGAACATCCAGGCCGACTGGATCGGCTTGCGTCCGAAATGACCGAGATCGGCATAGAGCGCCTCGCCCCCGGTCACCGCCAGAAATACGGCGCCGAGAGTCACGAGGCCGATCACACCGTGCGAGAGCACGAACTGCACCGCGTAATAGGGATTGATCGCCGCCAGCACGGAGGGATCGTCAGCGATGTGGACGGCTCCCATCACGGCGATGACGGCGAACCAGACCACCATCACCGGACCGAAGGCCGAGGCGACCAGTGCGGTCCCCTTGCTCTGGACGGCGAACAGCAGCACCAGAATCAGGACGGTGAGCGGCACGACATAATGCTCGAGCGCGGGGGCCGCGAGCTTGAGGCCCTGGACCGCCGACAGCACCGAGATCGCCGGCGTGATCATGGAATCGCCGATGAACATGGAGGCGCCGACCACGCCGAGCGCGAGCAGAACCCAGCTGCGCCGCCCGAGCGCGCGCTGGCCGAGCGCCATCAGCGAGAGCGTGCCGCCCTCCCCGTTATTGTCGGCGCGCAGCAGCAGCAGGACGTATTTGGCGGTGACGACGATCAGCAGCGCCCACAGGATCAGCGAGAGTACGCCGAGCACGATGATCCGCGAGACCGGCTCGCCATGGGCCGCGCCCTTGACCGCTTCATGGAATGCATAGAGCGGCGAGGTACCGATGTCGCCAAAGACGACGCCGATGCTCCCGAGCGTAAGGGCCCAAAAACCTGATGTGACCGGTTTCCCGTCTGGGGACTCGGTCGATGAGATGCTCGCCGTCATGGGGGTGGAGAACGCCTGGTCCCTGAATTCGATCCGGCGCCTTTCGACCGTTCCGGCGCGCCTGTCAATTGGCTCGCCACCATAGCAGCCGCCGAGACAGAAGCTGTGACACCGCAGCAACGTTCATCGCCTGCGCGACGACATGCCTCAGGTAAAATGGTAATGCAAGACCGTCACGGCTTCAGGTTCGGGGGCAGCGGGGGATCTTCGCGCATCAAGGTGATGGTCACCCGCCGGTTGGCGGCCAGCGAAGGATCGTCCGGAAACAACGGCTGCGTGTCCGCCTTGCCGGAGACGGCGAAGATGTGCGACGGCGGCAGGCCTTGCCGTTCGAGGATCTGGCGCACGGCATTGGCGCGGTCGGCTGACAGATCGAAGGCGCCGTAGTCGCTGCGGGTCGGCACGAAGCCCGCGGCGGTGTGGCCGGCGATGGAAACGCGCAGCGGCGTGGCCTTGAGCGGCACCGCGAGCTTCTCGACCAGGCGGCGGGTGCGGTCGTAGGGCACCTTGGAGCCGTCGGCAAACATCGAGCGGCCGTCCTGATCGACGATCTCGAGGTTGAGACCCTGCTTGGTCTCCTCGAACATGATGTGCTTGGACATCTCCGTCAGTTCCGGCATGTCCTGCAAGGCTTGGCGCAGCGAGGCGGCGGCGAGCGCGAAATTGCGGTCGACCTTGATCTTCGCGCCGGAGGTCTTGTCGCGATCCTCCTGGTCCGGCGTCGGCGTGTTAGAGGCATCCTCGGGCTGGATGTGGTCGACGTTCTTCAACCGCGGACGGGTCGGCAGGCCGTCGGACTCGACGATCCCGGAATAGCGCGCCTCGGTCTGCACGCCGAATGCCTCGCGCATCGAGCCGGCGACGATCTTCAGCTTCTGCGCATCCTGGGTGGAGAACGCGACCAGCATCACGAAGAACGCCAGCAATAGCGCCATCAGGTCGGCGAAGGTCACGAACCAACCGTGGCCTCCGTGCGCGCCGCCGCGTTTCTTCTTGGCCATTGGCTGCTTTCCGCGACCGCCCTACCCCGCCGATCAGGCCGGCACCGGCTCGCCCTCGCCGTGGCGATGTTTCTCCGGCAGATAGGCCAGCAGCATCTCGCGCACGAGCGTCGGGCTCTTGGAGTCGCGGATCATCAGAATGCCGTCGATGATCAGCGTCCGGTTCGTCTCTTCGTCGAGCAGCTTGCCATGGAGCTTGTCGGCAATCGGCAAGCAGATCAGGTTCGCGACGACGGCGCCGTACAGCGTCGCCAGCAAGGCGGTGGCCATGAACGGACCGAGCTTGGAAGGATCGGACATGTTGGAGAACATCTGCACCATGCCGAGCAGCGTGCCGATCATGCCGAACGCGGGGGCGCAGTCCCCGACCGCGCGATAGATCTTGCTGCCCTCGTCCAGATGCATCAGGAAGTTGTCGCGGTCGCGTTCCAGATTGTCGCGAATGAAGTCGAGGTCGTAGCCGTCGGCGACGTAACGGATACCCTTGGCGAGGAACGGCTCGTCGGTCTCGACCTTTTCCAGTCCCACTGGACCCTGCTTGCGGGCGATCTCGGCAATGCGGGCGAGTTCGTCGACGAGGTCGTGCGCCGAAAGGCTGCTCAAGGTGAAGGCGAATTTTGCGCCCAGCGGCACGCCGTGCACCATCGCCGACAATGGAAAGCGGATCATCGTTGCGGCGAACGAACCGCCGAAGATGACGATGACGGCGTGGATGTCGTAGAACATCCCGAAGGTACCGCCCATCAGGATCAGCGACGACACAACAATGGCGCCTGCGACCAGGCCGACAAGTGTTGCGATATCCATTATCGACTCCAACGCCTGCGCAACAACGGCCATCCTGGCCGCTGGCGCGGCTCAACCCCGAGCCGCATCGCAGACCCTAGAGCCCCGCCATTAAAGACGCGTAAAGGTTAAGTCCGGACAGTTGGTATGCCGCTCCGCAAGCGGCGGCAGCACAGCCGGCGGCGGAAATCTCAACACTTTGCTAACCATGATCAATCGCTGGACCGGCAACCTGCCAGGCGCCGTGCGCCCGACCCTGCCGGGCGTTGCCTTCAACGAGATGCAGGATCGCGTGCTGCCTTGTTCCACGGTCGAAATCGGGTGATGCCACCGCAGGACGTGGCGCCGACGCCGCCGGTCGCGTGTGTCCTCGACTGCGGCCCTGCGTCACATCTGCGACAAGGGATGGTGGCGGTATTCTCGCCTCGTGGAGGCACGCTCCGTCGTTGGGAGCCATTTGCAATGTTGACGCTGTTCAGTCTTCTCACCGCGCTGCCTGCGGTATTGGCGCTCCACCTGCTCGAGCCGGAGCTCGTTCTGCCGGCGTTCAGCCTTGCGCTCTTTGCAGAGGCTGTCTTCGCGGTGATCGCAGCGCGCTTGATTCGCCTCCCGGACAATGCGGAGGCCATCACGCTGTGGGACTTTGCTGGCGGCTTCACCCTGATCGGATGCGCCGCCGCGATGTTTGCCGAGCCGGATCAGGCCGCGCTCTTTCTGGCGGAACAGGCCGGCTCACAGCCGACCTCGCGGCCGTAGGCCGTTCAGCCGCGTCAGTGAATTTCCGCCGAGCGCTTCAGCGCGGCCTTCAGCTTCTCCAGCGAGAAGTCCGGGCTGCGGGCGATCTCCAGGATCGGGGTCTCGCGGCGGCCACAGAGCTCGGCGGCCTCGGGCAGCTTTGCCGCGACATCGAGCGGGATTACGATG
This sequence comes from Bradyrhizobium tunisiense, assembly GCF_042263385.1. Taxonomy (NCBI): domain Bacteria; kingdom Pseudomonadati; phylum Pseudomonadota; class Alphaproteobacteria; order Hyphomicrobiales; family Nitrobacteraceae; genus Bradyrhizobium; species Bradyrhizobium tunisiense. The sequence continues at coordinate 287,819 of NZ_JBHLEV010000002.1, read as the reverse complement.
GCGCCGTGCTGATCGGCATGGATCAGATCGTCCGACTTCACGGTCATGCCCGCGACGCGCACCTCGCCGCCGAAGCTCTCCGCATGCACCCAGGCATGCGACGGGCCGATTGAGCCGGCCAGCGCCTGGAATCCCGGGGCCCATTGCGGGATGTCGCGGATGGAGCCGTCGGTGATGACGCCGAGGCAGCCGAGCGCCTTGTGGACATTGCTCTGCACCTCGCCCCAGAACGCCCCATAGCCCACGTCAGGGCCGTCGATATCCTGAATGACCGAGATGCGCGGGCCATGGCCGGTGCCGACATACTCGTAATATTCGATACGACGCCTGGACTGCTCTTCCGGTGCAAGCGAGGATTTCAGCACCGAGCGGATCGCAACCGTGCGGGCATAGCCGACGATCGGCGGCAAATCGGGGAACGGGCAGACCAGTTGCTTGGTGGTGTAGCCGATCAGCCGGCGCTCGGGCGCCACGATCTCCATGGCGTTGCAGATCGTCGGCGTGTCGTAGCGGCCCAGCGCTTCGAGGACGGAAGCGGGCAGCGGCCCGGTCGCGGAATTGGTCACGGCGTTCTCTCCCAGATTGGCGGTCGCTGTTGGCGCGGTGCCGCCGGCACAGGGCGATATAGCCGAGATCGAGCCTCGACCCAACTCAGCGCACCCTCATGGCTGATATCCGCGAAAGAGCTCAGTGCAGCCGTCCGGGGCGGTCGTCATCCTTCGGCGGCTCCGACAAATTCGCCAGCGTCGGCGCTGAAGGCGGCGATGAGACCTCGTCTCCCGATGGCGCCGAGGCTTCCATCGCGCGCGTCTGGTCGCGATAGGATTTGTATCCGAGCGGCAGGCAGAGCAGATAGAGCACTGTGCCGATCGACAGCACGTGCCAGGGATAGGCGATCAGCAATGCGATGAAGACGATCACGGCAACGAAAGCCGGCAGCACCAGCTCCGGCGCCACGCGCATGCGCTTGGTCTTGCCGGAGAACACCGGCAAGCGCGACACCATCAGGAAGGCGATCAGGAGCGTATAGGCCGCCGTCAGCGCCGCGGGGGTGCGGCCGAGATCGAGGAACGCGACGTAGATCGGCAGCAGCACGGTGATCGCGCCCGCAGGCGCGGGCACGCCGGTGAAGAAATTGGCGGCGAAGGCGGGCTTGTTGGGATCGTCCATGGTGGCGTTGAAGCGCGCCAGACGCAGGCCGCCGGAGATCGCGAACACCATGGCGGCGATCCAGCCGGCATTGCCGAGCTCGTGCAGTTGCCAGAAATACAGCATCAGGCCGGGCGCCACGCCGAAATTGACGAAGTCGGCGAGGCTGTCGAGCTCGGCGCCGAACTTGGACTGGCCCTTGATCATGCGCGCGATGCGGCCGTCGATGCCGTCGAGCGCGGCCGCGAACACGATGGCGTAGACGGCGAGCGACATCCGCCCCTCGATCGACAGCCGGATCGAGGTCAGGCCGGCGCAGATCGCCAGCAGCGTGATGACGTTGGGCACCAGCATCCGCACCGGAATCGGGCGGAACCGCCGGCGGCGGACGTCGGGATCTCTCAGATCGTAGGGTGTCATGGCTGTCCTCACCTCGGGGCGAGATATAGCAAGCCGCGCCGCCCTCCGCCATTGCGGCGGAAAGGCCCCCTAGACCGGCTTATTGGTTAATTGGCGCGGAAGGCGCGGCTGGGATCCTCGCCCGCAAGATCGGCCAAAATCGTCTCGCCGGCGATGGCAGTCTGCCCTTCCGAGACTAGCGCCTTAGTGCCAACGGGCAGGTAGACGTCGAGCCGCGAGCCGAAGCGGATCAGGCCGAACCGCTCGCCGGCGCCGATCGCCTGGCCTTCCCTGACGAAGCAGACGATGCGCTTGGCGACCAGCCCTGCGATCTGGACGACGCCGATCCGCGCCGTCGGCGTCGAGATCACCAGCGAATTGCGCTCATTGTCCTCGCTGGCCTTGTCGAGCTCGGCATTGATGAAGAGGCCCGGGCGGTAGGCGATGCGGTCCACCCTGCCCGCGACGGGCGCGCGGTTCACGTGGCAATTGAAGACGCTCATGAACACCGAGATGCGTGGCAACGGCCGGTCGCCGAGCCCGAGCTCGGCCGGCGGCAACGCCATGGTGATCATCGAGACGCGGCCATCGGCCGGCGACACAACCAGCCCCTCGCGCACCGGCGTCACGCGCACGGGATCGCGGAAGAACAGCGCGCACCACACGGTCAGGATCGTGCCGATCCAGCCGAGAGGCGACCACAGCCAGAACAGGATCAGGCTGGCCAGCGCAAAGCCGCCGATGAAGGGATAGCCCTCCTTGTGGATCGGCGGGATCTGACGCTGGATCGAATCGAGAATGGACATCGCTATCTGCCGGTCGGAGTGAATGGCACGGGTCGTCGCGCGGGCTTGTTTAGGCCAGAGTTGGGACCGGAGACAAGGTCACTCCGCCGCCGCTGGCGCCGTCAGGGCATCGACGACCGGCGGCGGCTCCCGGTTGGGGGCCTGGCCGGTGTCCGCCATCTTGGCCAGCTTCTCGCGCGCCGCCTCGGCCTCGCGCTGCCTGTTCCACATGCTGGCGTAGAGGCCGCCATGCGCGAGCAGCTTGGCATGGGTGCCTCGCTCGGCGATGCGCCCCTGGTCCAGCACGATGATCTCATCGGCCCCGACGATGGTCGAAAGCCGGTGCGCGATCACCAGCGAGGTGCGGTTCTTCGCCACCCGGTCGAGCGCACCCTGGATCTCGTGCTCGGTATGGGTATCGAGCGCCGAGGTCGCCTCGTCCAGCACCAGGATCGGCGGCCCCTTCAGCACGGTGCGCGCGATCGCGACGCGCTGCTTCTCGCCGCCGGACAGTTTCAGCCCGCGCTCGCCGACCTGGGTCTCGTAGCCCTTCGGCGACATGCGGATGAAATGGTCGATCTGCGCGAGCTTCGCCGCCTCCTCGACCTCGGCATCGCTGGCATCCCAGCGGCCATAGCGGATGTTGTAGCGGATGGTGTCGTTGAACAGCACGGTGTCCTGCGGCACCATGCCGATCGAGGCCCGAAGCGAATCCTGCGTCACCGCGCGGATGTCCTGGCCGTCGATCAGGATCTTGCCTCCGGAAACGTCGTAAAGGCGGAACAGAAGGCGCGAGATGGTCGACTTGCCCGCACCGGACGGTCCGACGATGGCGACCGTCTTGCCGGCCGGCACCTCGAAGCTGATGCCCTTGAGGATCGGGCGCGTCGGCTCATAGGCAAAGCGCACGTCCTCGAAGCGCACGGTACCGGCGGAGATGACCAGCGGCTGCGCATCGGGCGCGTCCTTGATCTCGGCCTCGCGGCCCAGCACGTTGAACATCTTCTCGATGTCGATGATCGCCTGCTTGATCTCGCGATAGACCATGCCCATGAAATTCAGCGGCTGGTAGAGCTGGATCATCATGGCGTTGACCAGCACGAAATCGCCGACCGTGTTGGTGCCGTTGCGCACGCCGATCGCGCACATCAGCATGGTCGCGGTCAGGCCAAGCGTGAAGATCACCGCCTGGCCGGTGTTGAGCACGGCGAGCGAGGTGTAGGTGTGGACGCTCGCCTCCTCGTAGCGCGCGACCGATTTGTCGTAGCGCTGCGCCTCGCGCGCCTCTGCGCCGAAATACTTCACGGTCTCGTAGTTGAGAAGCGAGTCGATCGCCTTGGTGTTCGCCTCGGTGTCGGAATCGTTCATCTTGCGACGGATGCCGATCCGCCACTCGGTCGCGATGTAAGTGTAGTACATGTAGAGCGCAACCGTGATCAGGGTGGCGACCACGTAGCGCCAGTCGAACTGCCAGAGCAGCACGGCCATCAGCAGCGTGACCTCGACGATCGTCGGGATCAGTTGCAGGATCACCATGCGCACGATGACCTCGATGCCCTCGCGGCCGCGCTCGAGCACGCGCGTCAGACCGCCGGTCTTGCGCTCGAGGTGGAAGCGCAGCGACAGCTCGTGCATATGGATGAAGGTGATCGTGGCGAGCTTGCGCACCGCGTGCATGGCCACGCGCGCAAAGATGCCGTCACGCCACTGCGTCAGCAGCGCCATCAAGATGCGCATCGTGCCGTAGCTGACGGTCAGCAACAACGGCGAGGCGATCACCCAGAGGTGCCAATTGTCAGCCTGCAGCGGCGCGGTGTTGGCGCCGGTCAGCGCGTCCGTCGCCCATTTGAAGCTGAATGGTACCGTCAACGTGATCAGCTTGGCGACAAGTAGCAGCACCAGCGACCACACCACACGCATCTTCAGGTCGAAGCGGTCGCCCGGCCAGATATAGGGCCACAGATGCGCCAGCGTGCCCATCAGCGTGGCCCGCTCCAGTGGTCCTCCCGCGGGAGGATCTGGAACGTCGGCGCCGTCGAACGATTGAGGTTGGTCCATCAAAAAGCCTGAAAGCCCGGCCGATGCGGGCATCGCTGCAATTTACGATTTTCGCCTGTCATATAAAGCCTTCCCGATGTCCGCGCACCCCGCCAGATGGCGAATCTTCGATTGTTTGTCGCCATTTACCGGTAGTTTCCGTCAGTATCGAATCACCGATTGGACTTGACGCCTCTTCGCTGCAATGCATCATGGTGACAATGAGCACGATCAAAACCGTCTGTGTCTATTGCGGCTCCGGCCCAGGAACCAATCCCAACTTCATCGAAGCGGCGAAGGCGCTCGGCAAGGCGCTGGCGGACAGCAAGATCCGCCTCGTTTATGGCGGCGGCTCGCTCGGCCTGATGGGGGCGGTCGCAACCTCCGTGCTGGATCACGGCGGAAGCGTCACCGGCATCATCCCCGACTTCCTGCGGATGCGCGAGAACGCGTTGACGCGCGTGCAGGAGATGGTCGTCACGCCCGACATGCACGAACGCAAGCGGCTGATGTTCGAGCGCTCCGACGCCTTCGTCGCCTTGCCCGGAGGGCTGGGCACGCTCGAGGAGTTGGTCGAGCAACTGACCTGGCAGCAACTCGGCCGTCACGCCAAGCCGGTGCTGCTCGCCAATATCGACAATTTCTGGGAGCCGCTGTTCTCCCTGGTGTCCCACATGCGCCAGACCCAGTTCATCCGCGCCGGTCTTTCCGTCGACATCCTCAAGGCGGACAAGGTCGAGGAGATCGTCCCGCGGCTGCGCGCCGCGGCAGCGCAGATTCCCGAGGGGCAGGGCGACCTCGCGCCGGAAGTGGCGCGCAAGCTGTAACGCCTTATGTTTTGAGCATGATCTTTTCGGAAAACCGCTGCGCACTTTGCGCTAACGCGGCCCTTCGGGTCCGGATCATGCTCTACGCCGCCGGAAACGTCACCGCCTCGATGCGGTTGCCGTCGGGGTCGGTCACGAAAGCCGCGTAATAGCGCACGCGATCGTGCGGCCGGACGCCGGGCGCGCCGTCGGAGGCTCCGCCGGCAGAGAGCGCTGCGGCGTGAAACGCATCCACTTCGCTCGTCGTCTTCGCCCGCAGGCAGATGTGGACGCCGCTCTCCGCCGGCACGTGCGCCATGTTCTCGCGCAGATTGATCCAGAACTCGGGATAGGCCTTGCCGAAGCCGACGGTGCGTGGCCGCGTGACGAGGCGCGTGAGGCCGAGTGCCGCGAGCGTGGCCCCATAGAATTTCGCGGCGCGATCGAGATCGCTGACCCCGACGGAGATGTGGTCGATCATGCCCTGCCCTCTCCTCACCCCCGCTGTCATCGCCCGGCTTGACCGGCCGATCCAGTACTCCGACACGCCGCGGCTTACGCCGGCGCGCCAGACTTCACGAGCTTGTAGATCACCGAATCCATCAGCGCCTGGAACGAGGCGTCGATGATGTTCGGGGAGACGCCGACCGTGGTCCAGCTGTCGCCGTTCTCGTCCTCGCTCTCGATCAGCACGCGCGTGACCGCGCCGGTGCCGCCATTGAGGATACGCACGCGGTAATCGATCAGCGTCAGGCCCTCGATGTATTTCTGGTACTTGCCGAGGTCTTTTCGCAAGGCGACGTCGAGCGCGTTGACGGGGCCGTTGCCCTCGGCGGCCGAGATCAGGTGCTCGCCTGCAACATCGACCTTGACCACGGCCAACGCGACGGTGACGCGCTCGCCGTGCGAATTGTAGCGCTGCTCGACGTTGACGTCGAACTGCTCGACCTCGAAATATTGCGGCACCTTGCCCAGCGTCCGGCGCGCCAGCAGCTCGAACGAGGCGTTGGCGGATTCGTAGGCGTAACCTTGCGCCTCTCGCTCCTTCAATTCCTCGACGAGCCGCGTCAGCTTCGGGTCGCTCTTCTCGTAAGGGATCCCGGCACGGTCGAGCTCGGCGATGACGTTGGAACGTCCGGCCTGGTCCGAGACCAGCACCTTGCGGTGGTTGCCCACCGTCTCCGGCAGCACGTGCTCGTAGGTCTGCGGGTCCTTCAGCACAGCGGAGGCATGGATGCCGGTCTTGGTGACGAAGGCGCTCTCGCCGACGTAAGGGGCATGCCGGTTCGGCACGCGATTGAGCATGTCGTCGAGCGTGCGCGAGACTTTCACCAGCGTTGCGAGCTTCTCGGCGCTGACACCGATCTCGAAAGCGTCGGCAAAATCTTTCTTCAATTTCAGCGTCGGGATCAGCGAGCAGAGATTGGCGTTGCCGCAGCGCTCGCCGAGGCCGTTCAGCGTGCCCTGGATCTGCCGGGCGCCGGCCCGCACCGCGGCGAGCGAGTTGGCTACGGCCTGCTCGGTGTCGTTATGGGCGTGAATGCCGACATGGTCGCCGGGGATGTGCCTCGTCACCTCGGTGACGATGGCCTCGACCTCATTGGGCATGGTGCCGCCGTTGGTGTCGCACAGCACCACCCAGCGTGCGCCGGCGTCATAAGCGGCCTTGGCGCAGGCGAGCGCAAAGTCTGCATCCTCCTTGTAGCCATCGAAAAAGTGCTCGCAGTCGAGCATGACCTCGCGGCCGGCGGCCTTCGCCGCCGCAACGCTGTCGCGGATCGAGGCGAGGTTCTCCTCCTTCGTCGTCTCCAGCGCGACGCGCACCTGATAGGCCGAGGATTTTGCCACGAAGCAGATCGCATCGGCCTTCGCTTCAAGGAGCCCGGCGACGCCAGGATCGTTCGAGACCGAACGCCCGGCCCGCCGCGTCATGCCGAAGGCGGTGAAACGTGCGTGACTGAACTTTGGCTTGTTGCCGAAGAACTCGGTATCGGTCGGATTGGCGCCGGGATAGCCGCCCTCGACATAGTCGATGCCGAGCTCGTCCAGCATCGCAGCGATGATCTGCTTGTCTTCAAGCGTGAAATCGACGCCGTTGGTCTGCGCGCCGTCGCGCAGCGTGGTGTCGAACAGATAAAGACGCTCCTTGCTCATTGCTGTGCTCCGAGCGTCTTCTTCATGGTGGTGTTGGCGAGCCACTCGTCATTGACGGTGATGCTGTTGCGCTGCATGGCGACATAGCCGCGCTTTGCGAAAAAGCCCTGCGCATTGTCGCTGGCATCGACCGAGAGGCTGGTCGCGCCGCGGCCGCCGGCAAGCTTTTCCAGCGCATCGACCAGCAGGGTCGCGATGCCCTGCCCGACGACGGCCGGATGCACGTAGAGCATGCGGATGTGATCGTTGCCGCGCAGCGAGGCGAAGCCGACGGGCGAGCCCTCGAGCGTCGCGATCAGCGTCAAGTCGGCGGCAAGCCGCTTGCCGAATTCTTCGGTTTCGGCCGCCTCCATCCAGGCTCGCTGCTGCGCCTCGGTATAGTCTTCGCCGGTCAGCTCCTCGATGCTGGCGGCGAAGATCGCGGCGAGCACCGGCACGTCATCAGACAGGAAGGGCCGCAAGCCGGGCTTTGGCAAAGTCTGTCCCATCGTCCTCACCACATCCCATACAGCTTGAGCACCAGCGCCACGGCGCCCACGAGCAGCGCGATCTTCAGCGCGATGTAATAGAGCCAGTGCCGCGGGAAAGGCGTGTCGGGCCGCTTCATCGAGAGACCTCCCACGTCGTTCCTTCCTTGGAATCCTTGATCGCAACGCCCATCGCGGCGAGCAGATCGCGGATGCGGTCGGACTCCCCAAAATCCTTGCGGCTACGCGCCGCCGTCCGCTCCGCGATCAGGCGCTCGACTTCCCCGGCATCGACGCCGCTCGCCTGCTGCTTGCGGCCTTCCCATTGCGCCGCGCTCTCGGACAGGAAGCCGAGCAGCCGGAGCGAGCCCGCCAGGGCCGCCACGTCGCCGCCGCGCAGGCCGTGTAGCGCCGCGATCGCCAGCGGCGTGTTGAGATCGTCGAGCAGCGGCTCGACCACGGACGCTGCCGGCCTGCCGGGCTCGACGTCGGCCGCGACGCGATACCAGTCGTCGAGCGTCTTGGCACTCTCCTCCAGCGACTTCGTGGTCCAGTCGATCGGCGAGCGGTAATGCGTCTTCAGCATGTTCAGGCGCAGCACTTCGCCGGGCCAATCCGCGAGCAGCTCGTGGATGGTGATGAAGTTGCCGAGGCTCTTCGACATCTTCTCACTCTCGACCTGGAGGAAGCCGTTGTGCATCCAGTAGTTTGCCATGCGCTCTCGGTGGAAGGCGCAGCAGGTCTGCGCGACCTCGTTCTCGTGATGGGGAAACACGAGGTCGATGCCGCCGCCGTGGATGTCGAAATGCTCGCCGAGATGCTTCCAGGCCATGGCCGAGCACTCGATGTGCCAGCCCGGACGCCCCTCCGCCTTGATGCCGGCCGGCGACGGCCATGACGGCTCGCCGGGCTTGGACGGCTTCCACAGCACGAAATCGGTGTTGTCCTTCTTGTAGGGCGCGACATCGACGCGGGCGCCGGCGATCATCTCGTCGAGCGAGCGATTGGACAGCGCGCCGTAGCGCGGCAGCGACGAATTGGCGGCGTTCATCGCCTGCGGCGAGAACAGCACGTGATCCTCGGCGACATAGGCAAAGCCGCCCTTGACCAGCCGCTCGATGATCTCGCGCATCTCGGCGATGTGCTCGGTCGCGCGCGGCTCGACGCTCGGTCGCAATGCGCCCAGCGCATCGACATCGGCATGAAACTGCTTGCCGGTCTGCTCGGTGACCTTGCGAATGGCTTCGTTCAGCGGCAGGCCGGGGAAATCGCGCGCGGCACGGTCGTTGATCTTGTCGTCGACGTCGGTGATGTTGCGGACATATTTGACATGCGCCTCGCCATAGAGATGGCGCAGCAGCCGAAACAGCACGTCGAACACGATCACCGGCCGGGCGTTGCCGATATGGGCGAAGTCATAGACGGTCGGTCCGCAGACATACATGCGGACATTGCTCGGATCGAGCGGCTGAAATGGCCGCTTCTCCTTCGTCAACGTATCGTAGAGGCGCAATTCCATATGGATACCCGTCGGCTGTTGGCCGGGCGTCCAGGGCTCTCAATGTGTTTGAGAAAAGACGGCTCCAGCCAGCGAATCGCTAGCTCGTAATCTCGCGGCAAATGGCGCAAATGGCGAGGAGACCGTTCATGCGGAACATATGGGCTATGAGGCGCCCCGGCGTCAAGAGAGCCGCGAAAGGCGCCGCTTTTTCATCGAACAGCGCGCTGCCCGTCACGATGGTTCATGATCCCCTAACCATTTGAGCCCATTTTGGAACCGGCGGTTCCCCTTTTTGCCACCGGTGCTTTTTCATGCGATTTTTGCCCGCGCTCATTTTTGGCGCCTCCATAATTGCGGCCTCCAGCGCCTTCGCCGAGAGCCGCGTCTTCATCATCGCCAACCAGGCGGACGGCTACGGCATCGACCAGTGCCTGGCCAAAGGTGACAAATGCGGGGCCTCCGCTGCCCGCACCTACTGCCAGTCACGAGATTTTGCCCAGGCATCGAGCTATCGCCGGGTCGATCCCGACGAAATTACCGGCTCTGTCCCCAAATCCGGCACAAATTGCTCCCATGGCCATTGCGACGAATATGTCGCAATCACCTGCCAGCGCTGAATTCGCTCGGAGCTGGCGTAGCTTAGGCCAGGGCTTTGGCGCCCGAAACGACGTGACGATGCCGCAGGAAGCGGCTATGGGAGGGCGCGCTTCGGCCCTCCAAAGTCATGCCGGGCCGTGACCTCGCTAGAATGGCGGATATGCCTGAATTTTTGTCCCTGTCCCGTGCCCGCTTCCTCCTTGCCTGCATCGTGCTCCTGAGCACCGTCGTGCTCGCGAACGGTGCTTTCGCGCAGGCCGGCCCGCCGGGACCGCCGCCTCAGCCCGGCCAGAACGGGCTCGGCCCCAATCCGATGTGCGTGCGACTGGAGGGCCAGCTCGCGGCACTGGACCGTGGCGGCGGTGGTGACCCCGCGCGTGAGGAGCAGATCCGCCGTTACCAGGATTCCCAGGCCAAGCAGCAGGCCGAGCTCGACCGCGTCACCATGCAGGCCAAGCGCATGGGCTGCGATTCCTCCGGCTTCTTCTCGCTGTTCAGCGGCCAGTCGGCCCAATGCGGCCCGGTCAACACCCAGATCCAGCAGATGCGGGCCAATCTGGACCAGATCACCGTCAATCTCGAGCGCCTGCGCGGCGGCGGCCCCGGCGGCTTCAGCCCGGAACGCGACAATCAGCGCCGCTCGGTGTTGACGGCGCTGGCGCAGAACAATTGCGGCCCGCAATACGCCAACGCCGCGCAGTCGCAGGGCGGCGGCAACTTCCTGAGCAATCTGTTCGGCGGCAACAACGCGGGCAATCCGCAGGGCGTGCCGCCCGCCGATCTCGGGCCGCAATCCGGCACCTTCCGCACCGTGTGCGTGCGCACCTGCGACGGCGCTTATTTCCCGGTCTCGTTTGCGACGGTGCCGGCGCGCTTCTCCGACGACGAGAAAACCTGCAAGGCGCTCTGCCCGGCCGCGGAAGCCGTGCTCTACACCCATCGCAATCCCGGCGAAGACATGAACTCCGCGGTCTCGATCGGCGGCCAGCCCTACACCGCGCTGCCGACCGCGTTCAAATTCCGCAGCGAGTTCAACCCGTCCTGCTCCTGCAAGGCCGCAGGCCAGACCTGGGCGGACGCACTGAAATCCGCCGACGACAAGGCGTCGGCCGAGCAGCAGGGCGACATCATCGTCACCGAGGAGAGCGCCAAGAAAATGCAGCAGCAGCGGCTCAACAAGGGTACGCCTGCGAATGCCAAGAAGGGCGCAGCCCCCGCGCCAACGACGGCGAATGCACCGGCAGCGACACCGCCAGCGGATGCAGGCGCGGCGGCGAACTCCGAGAACAAGCCGATCCGCTCGGTCGGACCGACCTTCCTGCCGCAACAGCAGAAATAAGGTCTTGCTTCGGTCAGATCTACCGATCTGTCCCCTTCTCCCCTTGCGGGCGAATGTGGCGCGAAGCGCCGGATGAGGGGTTCTATCCACGCTCCCATATGTGCATGCGGAGACAACCTCTCACCCAAGTGAGTTTACAGCGACTACGGAGCTGCCCTCTCCCGCAAGGGGCGAGGGCACAATAACGCCCTTCTCGCCCGCGGTACGAGAGAGGTAACCGTAAAAGTCAGCACTCACCCCTCGAACGCGTCGATCGAGGCCTTGCTCCCGCGCGACACCAGCGTCTCGTCCGCCGTCGGCAGCCCCTCGCCCTTGTCGCGAAACCGGTTGGTGATGGGATAGCGCCGGTCGCGGCCGAAATTCCTGGGGGTCACTTTGACGCCGGGCGCAGCCTGACGGCGCTTGTATTCGGCGACGTTCAGCAGATGGTCGATGCGGGTGACCGTCTCGCGATCGAAGCCGGCGGCAATGATCTGATCCAGCGGCTGCTCGTGCTCGACAAGACGCTCCAGGATGGCATCGAGCACGTCGTAGGGCGGCAGCGAATCCTGATCGGTCTGATTCTCCCGCAGTTCTGCGGTCGGCGGGCGCGTGATGATATCGGGCGGAATGACTTCGCCCGCAGGCCCGAGGGCGCCCTCCGGCTTCCAGCTGTTGCGCAAGGCCGCCAGCCGAAACGCCTGCGTCTTGTAGATGTCCTTGATCGGATTGAAGCCGCCGTTCATGTCGCCGTAGAGCGTGGCGTAGCCGACCGACATTTCCGACTTGTTGCCCGTGGTCACGACCATCAAGCCCGTCTTGTTGGAGATCGCCATCAGCAGCGTGCCGCGGGTGCGGGCCTGCAGGTTTTCCTCGGTGATGTCGGGCGGCAAATTCTTGAAGAGGCCCGAGAGGATGGTCTCGAACCCGCTCACGGCCTCCGCGATCGGCAGGACCTCGTAACGGATGCCGAGATGGCCGGCGAGTTCGCCGGCGTCCGCAATCGAGCTTGCCGCGGTGTAGCGATAAGGCAGCATCACGCCGTGCACCTGATCGGCGCCGAGCGCATCGACCGAGATCGCCGCGCACAGCGCGGAATCGATGCCGCCAGAGATGCCGAGCAGCACGCCGGGAAAGCCGTTCTTGGCGACATAGTCGCGCAAGCCCAGGACGCAGGCCGCATAGTCGGCCTGATCGCCCTCGGGCAGCGCAACGATCGGCCCCGCGCAGCGCCAATCGTCGCCGTTGCGGGTGAAGCGCAGCGTGACGATGCCTTCTTCGAATGCCGGCAGTTGCGCCGCCAGCGAGAGATCGCCGTTGAGGGCGAAGGACGCGCCGTCGAACACCAGTTCGTCCTGGCCGCCGACCTGATTGAGATAGACCAGCGGCAGCCCGCTCTCGGTCACGCGCGCCACGGCGACGGACAGGCGCACGTCGTTCTTGTCGCGGGCGTAAGGAGAGCCGTTCGGCACCAGGATCATCTCGGCACCGGTTTCGGCCAGCGTCTCGACCACGTTCTCGTAGTCCTCCGACTCCTCCAGCCAGATGTCCTCGCAAATCGGGACGCCGATGCGCACGCCACGCACCGTCACGGGACCGGCGGCAGGGCCGCGTGCAAACAGCCGCTTCTCGTCGAACACGCCGTAGTTCGGCAGATTGCATTTGAAACGCAAGCTGGCGATACGGCCGCCGTCGAGCAGTGCGCAGGCATTGTAGAGCTTGCCGTCCTCGACCCAGGGGGTGCCGACCAGCATGGCCGGGCCGCCATCGGCGGTCTCGCGCGCGAGGCTCTCGATCGCCGCGCGGCAGGCCGCCTGGAAGGCCGGCTTCTGCACGAGGTCTTCCGGCGGATAGCCGGCGATGAACAATTCCGGAAACAGCACGAGATCGGCGCCGTCGGCGACAGCTCGCGCACGCGCCGAGCGTGCCTTGGCAGCATTGCCCTCGATGTCGCCCATGGTCGGATTGAGCTGGGCGAGCGTGACCGCGAATGCGTTGAGACGTTCGGTCATGGCGCTCCGATCCCCAAGCTAGAGGAACCCCAGGCTAGAGGAACCCCAGCCGCTCGATAATGGCGATGATCCAGAACGCGCCGGCCATCAACAGCGCCACGCCGACCGCCGCCGAGCCCATATCCTTGACCCGGCCGATCTGCTTGTCATGGTCCATGGTCAGCCGGTCGGCAAGCTTCTCGATCGCAGTGTTGAGCAGCTCGACCGTCAGCACGAACGCAACCGAGCAGACCAGCTCGACGGCCCGCATCGCGGTCGCGCCGACGAACCAGGCGAGCGGCACCGACAGCAGGAGCGCAAAGATCTCCTCGCGGACGGCCTGCTCCGACCGAAACGCAAAGGCCAGACCGTTACGGGAATTGATCGTGGCCTTCCAGATCCGCAGCAAGGTTTTAGAGCCCCGCTGCGACCGGCATCGGCTGGGCCTTGCCGGCGCGCTCCTGCTTGAGGAGCTCGGCGACCAGGAAAGCCATGTCGATGGATTGCTCGGCGTTGAGACGGGGATCACAGACCGTGTGATAGCGGTCGTTGAGGTCCTCGTCCGTGATCGCGCGGGCGCCGCCGATGCATTCGGTGACGTCCTGACCGGTCATCTCCAGATGCACGCCGCCGGCATGAGTGCCTTCGGCGGCATGAATGGCGAAGAACGATTTCACTTCGGACAGGATGCGGTCGAACGGTCGCGTCTTGTAGCCCGACGTCGAGGTGATGGTGTTGCCGTGCATGGGATCGCAGGACCAGACCACCACCCGGCCCTCGCGCTTCACGGCGCGGATCATGTTCGGCAGGTGCTCGCCGACCTTGTCAGAGCCGAAGCGGCCGATCAGCGTCAGCCGGCCCGGTTCGTTGTCGGGATTGAGCACGTCGATCAGCTTCAGGAGCTCGTCAGGCTTGAGCGACGGGCCGCATTTGAGCCCGATCGGATTCTTGATGCCGCGGAAATATTCGATGTGGCCGTGATCGAGCTGGCGGGTGCGATCGCCGATCCAGATCATGTGGCCCGAGGTCGCGTACCAGTCGCCGGTGGTGGAATCGACGCGGGTCATGGCCTGTTCGTAGCCGAGCAGCAGCGCCTCGTGGCTGGTGTAGAAATCGGTGGCGCGCAGCTCGGGGTGGGCTTCGAGATCGAGGCCGCAAGCGCGCATGAAATTCAGCGCGTCGGAGATGCGGTCGGCCAACTCCTTGTAGCGGCGGGACTGCGGCGAATCCTTGAGGAAGCCGAGCATCCACTGATGCACGCTGCCGAGATTGGCGTAGCCGCCGGTGGCAAAGGCCCGCAGCAGGTTCAGCGTCGCGGCCGACTGGCGATAGGCCATCAACTGGCGCTGCGGATCCGGCACGCGCGCTTCCCTGGTGAAGGCGATGTCGTTGACGATGTCGCCGCGATAGCTCGGCAGCTCGACGCCATCAATCTTCTCGGTCGGCGACGACCGCGGCTTTGCGAACTGGCCGGCGACGCGGCCGACCTTCACCACGGGGACGGCGCCGGCATAGGTCAGCACCACCGCCATCTGCAGCAGCACGCGGAAGAAATCGCGGATGTTGTTGGCGCCGTGCTCGGCAAAGCTCTCGGCGCAGTCGCCGCCCTGGAGCAGGAACGCTTCGCCCGCCGCAACGCGGCCCAGGGCCTTCTTCAGATTGCGCGCCTCGCCCGCGAACACCAGCGGCGGAAAGGTCGCAAGCTGCGCCTCGACGTCGGCCAACGCCTTGGCGTCGGGATAGTCGGGCACCTGTAGCACCGGCTTGCTGCGCCAGGACTCGGGCGTCCATCGCTCGGACATCGCAATCTCTCCGTGAAGCGAAAAGTGCAACCTGATCTGTGGGTTGCGAGGGCCGCCTTATACACAGGCCGGCCCCGACCCGCCAGTTGTAAATCGATTCGGCACTGCAAACCCTTGCAGGGAAAGCCAAATTCACATTTGCTGGGCGGGCGAGGAAGCTGGCAGGATACCTTGCGCCCATGGACGTGGCAGTGGACGACGTTTTCATCGACGAGATCAGCTTCCCGGCGACCGACGGCTATGCGCTGGCCGGCACCCTGTTCCTGCCGCGCGGCACCAAGCGCCATGCCGTGCTGATCAATTCGGCCACCGCCGTCCCGCGCAAGATCTACCGCGGCTTTGCCTCCTATCTCGCCCATCGCGGCTGCGCGGTCCTGACCTACGACTATCGCGGCATCGGCGATTCCCGGCTGCCGGCGATGGTCGGCTACAACCAGCCGAAATCGCTGGTCGGCTTCAAGGCCTCGATGTCGGACTGGGCCGCGCTCGACGTCACCGCGGCGGTGCGCTGGATGCGGGAGCGGTATCATGGGCTGGAGCTGGCCTATGTCGGCCATTCCTTCGGCGGCCAGGCGCTGGGACTGATCGCGAACAACACGGAGATCTCACGCGCCGCCTTCGTGGCCTCGCAGGCCGCGACCTGGCGGCTGATGACGTCGCCGGAAAAATACCGCGTCTTCGCCTTCATGAATTTTGTCGGCGTGCCGCTCACCTACGCACTCGGTTATGCGCCGGGCTGGGCCGGCGTCGGCGAGGATCTTCCCAAGGGCGTCTTCCTGGAATGGGCCGAGTGGGTCTCGAACCCCCGCTATCTCTTCGATTCCAAGCTGCCGGAGCTGGACAATTTCGCGAAGTTCAAGGGCGAGCTGCGGGCACTGTGCTTTTCCGACGATCCCTGGGCGACGCGGCCCGCGGTCGAGCTGCTCGCGAGCGGATTCACCGGGGTCAAGCCGGAGGTGATCAGCGTCAAACCATCCGACGTCGGCGCCAAGGCCATCGGCCATTTCGGCTTCTTCCGTCCCGACCATCGCGACACGCTGTGGCGCAGCGTGGCGGAATGGATTCAGGGGGACTAAGACACACCTTCGCGTCCTCGCGGCTTTTCTCGCCCGAGTTTTGCTCGTCGCCTTGCCCTCGATTGAAAGAGGGCGCAGGGAAGGCCGGGAGCCGGTTGGCTCCCGTGGACCGCCATGCCAAGAGCAGACTGCGTGTGCTTCATGCATAGCGGGAAACAGGGCAACCGGAGCATCCCGGCCTTCCCTGCGCAGTGGTTGGAACGGCTTATGTCGTACTCTCCCCGGGGAGCGTTGCACTATTGCCCCCGTCGCCTTGCGGATGACCGATGCGCTTGCCCGGTTGGGCAGTTCGCATCACCGCAAGACTTGACGCACAGACCCCGGGCGTCAGGACCACACGATTTTGCCGTACGCCGATCACACCGGTCGTGCGCGCGAGGTGTTTCGCTCACGGTTGCCCGCCCTGCAAAATCCTTCGCGCCGATGTGACCTGCGTCCACCGCGGCCCGGCCCGCGTTCGTGACGATCGCGATACGCCCCTCTTCGTTGGGCCGGGATGCAGCAATGAATACGCCATTACCGAATTTCGGTAAAGTGGAATATTTTCGCCGCCGCGCGTTGACCCAGGGCTCGCGTGTTTTGCCCGTCGGGCAACACAAGGGATTGTAGATATCGTGCCTGGCCGCGGCTCGGGCGCTTCCGTGAAAGCGCGTGCGACTCCCGTCCCGCAGCCGCGCCTTCACCGTCCAGGAAGCCGCCAAGCGGGAGGCCGGCATAGGACAAGTTGAGCGAATTACCCTGGTGAAGGCATACTGCACTTCCAAAGCGGCCCCAAGATGTTACATTGAGTATGCTGTCGGCGAACCATATTTAGTGCAGATTTGATCGACACCGGCAGAAGAAGCGTTGGAGCAACGCCAATGCCAATTTTCCTCGACCGACACGATCTCTCGGGCCTGACAGCTTCCGATATCGCGGAGGCGCATCGTAAAGACCTAGAGGTGCAAGATCAGTACGGAGTTCGTTTCCTGACGTATTGGTTTGATGAATCGCGCGGCACGGGCTTCTGTCTCATTGACGCACCGGATATCGAAACGGCGATGCGGGTTCATGATGAAGCTCACGGCGAGGTAGCGAAAGATGTGATTGAAGTCGACCTCTCAGCCGTCCAGGCATTTCTTGGGAGAGTGTCTGATCCGGAGCCGTGCGGCGAGGCAAACAACGTCAGAATTGATTCTGCCTTGCGGGCCATAATGTTCACCGACATCGTTGGCTCTACCAGCATGACAGAGCGTCTTGGCGACGCTCGATCTGTCGAGATGGTTCGAGCACATGACGCGTTGGTTCGTCGCGCATTGAAGGACAAGGGTGGGCATGTCGTGAAGCACACCGGGGACGGCATCATGGCATCTTTCGCCGACACCGCCGCCTCCGTGCAATGCGCCCGCTCTATCCAGCAAGCGTTTGAAGCCTTCAATCTGGCCAGCAAGGAGAAGCTTCAGGTGCGAATTGGGATTGACGTCGGAGAGCCGATTGCCGACAGCAACGACCTCTTTGGCGCGACCGTTCAACTCGCTGCTCGATTGTGTCAGTTGGCCGAGCCAGATGCCATTCTTGTGTCAAGTGCCGTTCAGGATCGCATCCGGGGTCGTTTCCAAGGGACAAACATGGGTCCCTGTCATCTCAAAGGTTTGATGAAGCCTGTCGACGTATACGGGATCGAATGGCGCTAGCCGTCGCGACTGCCGAGGAAATCGATTGAGGCGACGATGGCAGCTATTGGCCCATCTGCGACCTCGGAAGCCATCCGCTCTTCGGCCGACGCGGGCGGCAAACCGGACGTCAGGCCGACAGCCGATTAGCGAGTACGGGCCCTACCGGATGATCGTCGTCAGCGACGAGTAACGCCTGTTGGGCTTGGCCTCGCCCGCCGAGAACTGCGCGAAGGCATCGCTGACGCGTGCGGCCGGCGTGGTCCCGTCTGCGAAGCGGAATTCCTTGGGCCGCGGCGCGTAGAAGCTGGCGCGGTAATAGGCATCGTCGAAGCGTGCCTCGCCAACGCCGAATAACGCGTCGCAGACGAACAGGAGCGCATAGACTCCCGCCATTGCAGCGACGACCTCCTTGAGAACTGACATGTGATGCCCCACCCTTTTGCCGGGAAGCATGCACGCCGGTTCCAAAGCCGAGGTTTAAGGCTCCGATCTTCCTGTCCGCACGGTTTGCCGCTGCTGGACGGATTGCAGACAATTTTAACGACTCCGCCGACCGCACGCTGTGACCGGCGGCTTCACTGCCGCGCGCCGAGAAGGCAGGCCGCAAGTTCGGTCCGGTTGTGCACGCCGAAGCGCCGGCACAGATTCGCGACGTGCTCCTTCACGGTCTGGTCGGAGATCCCCATTTCGCGGGCAATCTCCTTGTTGGTCTGGCCACGGCAAACCCGGATGGCGACATCCGCCGAGCGCGGCGGCAGCGATGCCGAGAGCATCCCGGCCGTCTCGGGTTGACGGCCCGGGCTACGATCGGCTTGCAGCTCGCCCGTATCCATCATGTTGGTCAGCGCCAGCGAGCCGGCCCGGCATAGCATCTGCATGCGCAATCGTGCCCGCGGCGTATAGGGCGCGCCCGTCTCCGTCGTCGCAGTGAAGAGCACGCCGATGATCTTCCGGCCGCACCACAGCGGCCCACCCATATTGTAGGCGAAGCCCCATTCATGCAGCATCTCGAAGCTCGGGCTGTGCCGCCATTGCTGCGGGCCGATCACGGTTTCGCCGTCGACCGCGCAGCCGCGGGTCATGATGCAATCCAGCACAGGGTCGTGCTTCCAGAAGCCGGCCTTGTAATTGTCGAGCAGGCCATCGGCGACGTGGCGGCTGTAGACCAGGGCGGGCTCCGGGCCGTCGAGCAGGTAGAGGCCGACGGTCGGCGATCCCGTGAGTTCGGTGATTGCCGAGCAACAGGCCGCGCCCAGTGCACGCACCGAACGGCTCTCGGCGATGGACATCAAACGATCCGCCAGCTGGCCCTCAGGCAGACGGTCAAACTGCTCCTGCTCGGCCCTCACCGCCACTCCTCGCACGACGTGCGCCATTTCGTTTTGTTATAGGGTTAAAACTTCTTCTTCGCCCGTTCTCCGGTCAAGCGAAAAGAAGCGGCAGAACCGCGCTTCTCCGGCTCAGCTTTGCGGCACAGCAGCAACGGCGATCCCCCCATGATGGGGGATTGCTGGTCTGCCCGCTTCATCCCTAGCATCTGTCCATCGTGATCGCGTGACGAAATCACGCGGTTCCGACGGGGTCATGTCACCATCGCGAGCTGTCTGCTCACCTGCGCGCCAACAGCCTTGGCGCGCGACGGCAGAGCTTTGCCGACGGAGGACGTTCCCGCGGTCCCGATCCTCCCCGCCGATGGCGCAGCGGAGCAACAGCTTGACGTGGAGATACCGACCATGAGCCTTTCCATGCAACGCGCCGCCAGGCCTTCCACGACGCCATCAGTGGCCGAGTTCCACGCGCGCCTCGACGCCGTGCTGCCACTGGTCGAGTCTCGTGCGGCCGAGGCCGAGGCGCAGGGATATCTCACCGACGACGTCGTCGCCGCGCTTCGCAAGGCCGGCATCTACACGATGCTGTTTCCCCGCGAGGTCGGTGGCGCAGAGCTTCTGCCATACGACGCCATGACCGTGATCGAGCGCCTTGCCTATACGCATGCATCCGCCGGATGGTGTGCGATCGGCAACAACATGGAAGGCACGACGCTCGCCATCTATGTCGAGGACGAGGGCATCAAGAAGGTCTTCGCAAAAGGCGCCGACATCACCATCGCCGGCAACGGCGTCCCGCGGGGCTTCGCCCGTCCGGTCGACGGCGGCTACATGATCCGCGGCAACTGGGCCTATGGCAGCGGCATCCAGCATGCCGAATGGGTCCACTCCGCTGCTTCGTCACCGACGCCTCCGGCAAGGACATGGTGTTCGGTCCCAACGGACAGCCCAAGATCGTCGTCACCCACCATCCGCGGGCGACCATCAAGCTGATGGGCAATTGGGACGTGCTCGGCCTGCGCGCCACCGGAAGCTTCGACTACACGCTCAGCGAGGGCGACGAGCTGTTCGTGCCGACACACATGACCTACGATTTCGACATAGGTGCGCCGCGTCGCGGCGGGGTGCAAGGCGCGCTGGGGCTCGCGGGCTATAGCGCCTGGTCGCACTCGGGCTGGGCAGTCGGGGTCGGCCGCCGCATGCTCGACGAACTCGTTAGGGTCATCGTCCAGCGCCAGGATCCCTTCGGCAAGTCGTGCGAGAGCGCCAGCTTCAAGTTCCAGTTCGCGCAGGCCGAGGCTCGTTTTCGCGCGGCACGCGCGCTGGTGCACGAAACCTGGAAGGAGGTCTCCGAGACCTGCGCCGCCGGCGAAAGTCCGTCGCTGGCGCAAATGACAATGATCAAGCTGTCGCTGCGCCACATCCACGACGTCCTGTCCGACGTCTCGACCTTCGCGCACCGTGCAGCCCGGGGCGCCTCGCTGCACAACACGCCGATGCAGCGCTTCTATCGCGACATCCACTCGGGCACCCAGCACATCCTGATGGCCGACCAGATCGTCGAGGAATGCGGTCGTGCGCTGCTCGGCCTTCCCGGGCCGGACGCGCAATGGACGGTGTTCGGGGTGACGGGCTGAGCGAGCAGGAGGTCGGCGTGAACGGATCCCGTATCGTTGGCTTCTGCGGCAACAGCTGGCGGCCGGCAAGATCGCGCGTGCTCGTCGAAGCCGTTGCGGCCGATCTCCTGACGCTGCACGCGCTCAAGACCGACATCCTCGACCTCGTCGATGCCGGCGAGGGCATCGCCGCGTTTACCCGCAACGGGCTCGACGACCGCGCGCGCGACCTCGTCGAGGCGATCGAGCATGCCGATGGCCTGGTGATCGGCTGCCCGGTGTTCCAGGGCTCGTATCCCGGCCTGTTCAAGCATGTCTTTGACCTGATCAAGCCCGGCGTGTTGCGCAATCGCCCCGTGCTGCTGACAGCAGTCGGCGGCGGGCTGCGCCATTCGCTGGTGGTCGAGCATCAGCTGCGTCCGTTGTTCGGGTTCTTCGAGGCCTGCACGGTATCGACCGCGATCTATGCAAGCAGCGACGAACTGGCGTCGGGCGACCCCCTGGCGCCGATGACTGCCGCTCGCCTCGCCAACGCCGTGGAACAATTCGCAGCGCTCGTCGGCGACCGCCAGGCCAACGCCGCATGATCCCTCTTCCGCTGCGGTGCCCAGACAGGCTGCCTTCAACCGGAGACATCCATCATGCTTGAGACCGCCAAACCCTCGCCCGACCTCACCGGCTTTGCTCGCACGGAATACGTGATCAACGACGTGCGCACCGTCGTTCACACCATCGGAAGCGGCCCTCCGCTGGTGTTCCTGCACGGTACCGGCACGTTTACCGGCTTTGAGATGGCACGCGACTGGGCGAAGCGGCACACCGTCATCATTCCTTATCAGGCCGGTTTCGGCGACTCCGGCGATGCGGTCTGGATCGATACGATCGAGGATCATGTCCTGCAGACCACGGACTTGCTCGACAAGCTGGGACTGGCGAAGTTCGATCTCGCCGGGTTTTCGCTCGGCGGGTGGCTCGCCGCCGAGTTCGCCATCCGCCAGCCGCATCGCGTCGGCAAGCTAGTGCTGGTCGCGCCCGCCGGCCTTGTGGTTGCCAGCGCGCCGGCGCCCGGCCTGTTCGAAATCGCGCCACAGGATTTGCCGGCCTATCTCGCGAACGATCCTTCAAACGCGCTCCGTTACTTTCCCAGGTCGCCGGATCCTGCATTCGATGCCCGCCTCGGACGCGAAGTGACCGGCTTCGCCAAGCTGATCCGCAACGATCCACAAGGAAATCCGAAGCTCGCGCACTGGCTGCACCGGATCACGATCCCGACGCTGGTCTTGTGGGGCGCCTCGGATCGCCTGCGACCAACGGCGCAAGCCGAAGCCTGGAAGGCGGGGCTACCCGATGCGCGCGTGACGCTGGTGCCGGATACCGGACATCTTGTGTTCGAGGAAACGCCCTCCGCTGCGCACCACGTCACCGATTTTCTTTGCCGAGTAGCTCAGACAACAGAGGACACCACCATGATCGAGATGCCGCCGGGCGTAACCCCTGCCAAGGACGGTTTTGGGAACATCGTCTGGAACATTCTGGGCCAGACCTACACGCTCAAGCAGCACTCCGAGGCGTCGATGGCCTGGCATGCCGTGTTCCCCCACGGCACCTTCGTGCCGCCGCACGTTCATCCGACCCAGGACGAGTTCGTCTACGTGCTGAGCGGCCGCTACGATCTCTGGCTCGACGGCAAGGACCTGGTGGCGACCGCCGGGGACCTCGTGCGCATGCCCAAAGGCATTCCCCACGGCATCTTCAACAAGTCCGGCGAAACCGCGACCAGCCTGTTCTGGGTTGCGCCGACACGATCGCTCAAGGAGCTGTTCGAGCGCATCCACAACCTGCCCGATCCGCAGGAGGTCGTTCGGCGTGCCGCCGAGCACGAGGTCAATTTCCTGCCGCCCCCGGCTTGATGCTCGTCTCCCGCCGAAAGCCGAAAGCTCCAACCGCGAGGATCGATCATGACGACCAACTGGACGACCATTTCCGAGAGCGACCGCCGACGGATTGCCGCCTGGCAAAAGGGCATGCTGGCTCTCGCCATTTTCTGCGAGATATTCCTCGCGGCCGACTGGTACGCCTTTGCGGCCGTGCTGCCTTTCGTCTCCGAGAGCCTGAAACTCAATGCCGCCGAGGCCGGCCTGGCGCAGGGCATCTTCGCACTGACCTATGGCGTGGGCATGGTGGTGTGGTCACCAGTGAGCCGCTCCATGACGGCGCGCAACATGCTGCTGATTGGCCTTGCCGGCACCGGTCTCGGGATGATGCTTCAGGTGTTCGTCCAGACCTATACTCAGCTCGTGCTGCTGAGACTCCTCATCGGCTTCTTCGACGCTGGCATTTTCATCGGCAACATGAAGCTGATCTTCGGCTGGTTTCCGCAGAGCCGGCGCGGCTCGGTGGTCGGAATCATCCTTGCAGCCTACAGCCTCGCCATCACACTGGATTTCGCACTCGGCATTCCCCTGACCATTGCGACCGGATGGCGGACCTTCTTCGCAGTACTGGCGGTCGGCACCCTGATCGTCGCCGCGATCGACACCCTCGTCGTTCGCAATAGCCCGCGCGAGATCGGCATCGCCGACTTCACCTGGGGCAATGAGACGCCTCAGAAGCACCTACCTCTTGGCGAAATCTTCCGCTCGAAATGGATCGCGGTCGGTGGTTTCGGCATCGTGGCCTGTACCTTCGCCATCGCCGGCACGGCCACCTGGGTGGTCCCAGCCTTCATCACCGTGCAGCACATGCCGCCGGAAGCCGGCGCCGTCATCGGCACCGTGATGGGGCTGTCGCAGGTGTTGTTCCTGGTGATCGGTGGCTACATGTCCGACCGGCTCGGCAAGCCCTTCATGATCAAGCTCACCGCGGGGCTCGCCTTCCTGACCGCCCTGATGTTCCTCTGGAGTGTCGTCACGCCGATGCCGTTCGGGATGCTCGTGCTGTTCGCAGCCCTCAGCGGTATCGCGCTGCTCGGCGGCGGTGCGATCTTCGCGCTGCTCAGCGAAAAATACTCCGACGCGCTTGCACCGGCGGCAATCGGCTATGCAGAGGTATTCGGCATCTTGTCGGCTTTCGTGGCGCCCTGGATGATGGGAACCATCATCAACGCCTCTTCCGGCGCGTTCACCGGGGCTTTCGTCGCCTTCGCCGTGGTCGAGTTGATCATCGTCGGCCTCCTGCTAATCCTCGCCCGCGAGGACGTCAGGCAGGAAGCGGTCGTCGGCAGTCCAGCCGAATGAATAGCTTGGAGCGGACGGGACCGTACCTTGAGCTCGCGGGCAAAAACCATCAACGGACGCCGGCACCTCCCGTCAGAGGGGCGCCCTCACTGGTGAGCCTGCTTGCGATTGCTGCCCTCGCTGAGGCGGTCGACCCAGGCGATGCCGACTGCCGAGACGATGAAGGTCATGTGGATCAGCACCTGCCACATCACGCCGGTCTCGGTGAAATTGCTGCGCGTGGTGCCGAGATTGCCGGCCTCGATGAAGGTCCTGAGCAGCGAGATCGAGGAAATGCCGATGATCGCCATCGCCAGCTTGATCTTGAGCACGCTGGCATTGACGTGGCTCAGCCATTCCGGCTCGTCAGGATGGCCGGTCAGGTTCAGCCGGGAGACGAAGGTCTCATAGCCGCCGACGATCACCATGATCAGCAGGTTCGAGATCATGACGACGTCAATCAGCCCGAGCACGACCAGCATGATCTGCTGCTCACTGGCGTCGAACGAGTGCGCAACGAGGTGCCAGAGCTCCTTCAGGAACAGCAGCACATAGACGGCCTGCGCGACGATCAGGCCGATATAGAGCGGAACCTGGAGCCAGCGCGAGCCAAAGATGAGCTGGGCGAACAGGCCGAGCCGCGGCGGCACGGCCTTCGCCGAAGGTGCCTTGGGTTCGGACGTCATGAATCACTCCGGATGGCGGAAAGAGTTGTCGCGTCAGAGACTCGCGATGACGGGCGCGAGTTCCAGGGTGCCCCGATAGATCATTTCGAACGCGACGTAAATGATGATGGCGAGACCGATATAGGCGATCCAGCGCTGCTTCTGGAGCACGCGGCCGAGCAAGTCGGCGGCGACGCCCATCATCGCGACCGACAGCAACAGGCCGAAGGCGAGGATGTAGGGATGCTCGCGCGCGGCGCCGGCGACCGCGAGCACGTTGTCGAGCGACATCGAGACGTCGGCGGCGACGATCTGAATCGCGGCCTGGCCGAAGGTCTTTTGCTGCACAGGCGGCGCAGCAACATCCGCGCCGCCGCCATGGCTGACCGCCAGCTGCTTCGAATGCGCCGCCTGCTCGCGCAACTCACGCCACATCTTCCAGCACACCCAGAGCAGCAGCACGCCGCCGGCGAGCAGCAGGCCGATCACCTGCAGGAGTTGGGTGGCGACGCCGGCGAAGGCGATGCGGAGCGCAGTCGCGGCGGCGATGCCGACGATAATGGCACGGCGACGCTGCTCGGCCGGCAAGCCCGCCGCGGCAAGGCCGATGACGACGGCGTTGTCGCCGGCGAGTACGAGGTCGATCAGGATGACCTGAAACAGCGCGGTCAGGGCCTCAGAGGTGATGAATTCAGTCATGATTGATCATTTTTCGATGCAGATAAATCGAGCCAATGCGGTTTCTTCCGCTCGACCCAATCCAGGACTTTCGAACGTGACGAGCGCAGCGCAGGCACGTCCTCGGCAAGCAGCGCGAGGCCGAGCGGCAGCATCCAGACGCCGAGAATCGGCAGGAAGGAAAGCACGCCGCCGACGATGAGCAGCGCGCCCGAGGGAATCCGCACCCAGCGGTTTGACGGTTTGAGCAGATAGGTGACGGTGTCACCCACGCGCGGCGGCAGTCGATCGACGAGCTTGTCGAGGCGCGGGTCGCCGCCCGCCATCTCGCTGGCGGAACCCGCGGCCTCGGTCGTACGCTCGTTCGATACTGCGCTCATGCTTACTCCTCTGCGACCATGTGCCGTTCGGTGCGCCTGTTACCCGACGCGACCGGCTTCGCGCGGGGCAACACCAGCGTCAGCAGGCGCAACAATTTGATCGCCTGGTCTTCATGGGGATGGACATCCTCATCCGCCGCAGCCACGCGCTCCGAGAGCTCCATCAGATGGGACGACAGCGGCAGGTTCGAAACGGGCCGCAAGGTGTCGATCACGACATTGGCAAAATCCGGCTCCTCGAGCCGTTCGGCGAGTTCATCGAACATCGCATAGAGCCGTTCGTCCGGAATGTGCGGCGCCAGCTTGCGATCCCTGATGAAACGGATCACCTCGTCGCGCTCAACCGGCGAAACGCTCCGGTCGGCAACCGCAACCAGCGCACCCACGATCACCAGCGCGACCGCAGCCTGCTCGTTCAGGCTGGACGGTTCCGTGATTTCGATCCCGATCGGACTTGAGGATTTGGCGGCAGACATCGTTGCTCCCTTAACTTGCGAAATGGCCGCACGGAGCTGCGATGGGGGACGAATGGTCGGAGAGAACGAACAGGGCCCGACGATCGGCCAATCCATCGCATTCGCGCGGGATAGGTCATCCGACATCACGAGGTTTGCCGACATCGTCGGCGTCCTCGCCAGAGGGGCCCGGATTCTTGTTCGCTCTAGAAATAAAGGTCGGCCTGTCGGAATCAAGACGGCCCGTCTGCGACCAGCCGCCGCATCGGTTCCATCGTCCTGAATAATTCCGCCCGGAACGCTTGAGGCCCGTGGCCGCGCAGCCGGATCCAGGACGGGACGCGGCCAGCCGCTCGCATCTGCCCCCGGCCCTGCGTTTTCATCGCAAAAGGCGCTGCGCCGCGGCTCGATTCCGAATTGCGTCGTTGACTGCTCGTCATGCTCGACGGTGCCCGCTGGACCCATCTCTTGGCTGCCGGAACATCAACCGGCCGCTCGGGTTGGTGCATCTCACCACGCATGTTGTGACGAGAAGCCGCAAGGAACCCATGTGCCGCTGGATCGCATACCGGGGCGAGACAACGTCTTTCGAGCCCTACGTCACCGAGCCCGAGCATTCGCTGGTTGCGCAGAGCATCCGCTCGCTGCAATCCACGGCGGGCTCGAATGGTGACGGCTTTGGGCTGGGCTGGTACGGCGAACATCCGGAACCGGGCCTTTATCGAGAGACGCGTCCGGCGTGGTCGGACGAGAACCTGCGCTATCTTTGCCGCCATCTGCGCTCGCATTTGTTCTTCGCGCATGTGCGCGCGGCCACCGGCACGGCGGTGACGCGGCAGAATTGCCATCCCTTTGCCTGCGGCCACTGGCTGTTCATGCACAACGGATTCGTCGGGAGCTGGAATAGGCTGCGGCGCAAGGTCGAGGCGCTGATTCCCGATGCTTTTTATCCATCGCGGCTGGGCACGACCGACTCGGAAGCCGTGTTCC
Organism: Bradyrhizobium tunisiense; assembly: GCF_042263385.1. Taxonomy (NCBI): domain Bacteria; kingdom Pseudomonadati; phylum Pseudomonadota; class Alphaproteobacteria; order Hyphomicrobiales; family Nitrobacteraceae; genus Bradyrhizobium; species Bradyrhizobium tunisiense. The sequence continues at coordinate 260,755 of NZ_JBHLEV010000002.1, read as the reverse complement.
TGGCGATGATGGGGGCCGGCCTCGACCGCGACCCGCTCGGCGCGACGCGGCGCGTGCTGCAAGCCCTCGTCAGTCTCGTCAATGAAGGCCAGCTCCGAGAACGGATGCGCTTCACCAGTGCGATCGCCAATGGCCAGGATCTTTATGCCTTCCGTGTCGCGGTCAACGATGCCGCCAACACGCTTTATTTCCGCGAGGACGGCGGCGAGGTCATCGTCGTGTCCGAACCCTTCGACAAGGAATCGGACTGGACCGAAGTGCCGCCGAATCACGCGCTGATCGCCCGCGCATCCGAAAGCGTTAAGATTGTTCCCTTCGACCTCGCAATTTCCAGTGAGTCCGACGCGGAACCCGTTCCTGTCAGACGGATTATCGCCCGCAGGTAGTGCCTTGCCGGGTGGCCAATGACAATTGCTTCGGACGTATTGAAACTGCTGCGCCTTGATTCCTCTCACGACAAGCAGCACCTCGTCATTCGCTCGGCCGGCGGCGGCGGCAAGGCGACTGAATATTCCTTCGGCATCGAGGAGGAGTACTTCCTGGCTGACCGCCGCAGCTTCGAGGTCGCGATCCAGACTCCCAACGAGTTGTTCGAATCGGCGAACTGGTCGACCGGCGGTCAGGCCATGCGCGAGATGCTGCAATCCCAGCTCGAGGTCGCCACCAACGTTCACGTCGACGTCAACGACGCCCGCGAGGAGCTTCGCTTCCTGCGGCGCGAGGTCGCGAACGTCGCTGCGCAATATGGGTTCGTGATCATGGCCTGCGGCACGCACCCGACAGCGGTCTGGCGCATGTCGCAGCCGAGCCCGAAGCCGCGCTACGAGGAGATGATCGAGGATCTGCGCAGCATCGGCCATCGCAACATGATGTGCGGAATGCACGTGCATGTCCAATTGCCCGATCCCGAGAAGCGCATGGCGGTGATGCGGGCGATGCTGCCGCATTTGCCGTTGTTCATCGCCCTGTCGGCATCCTCCCCGTTCTGGAATTCGCACAAGACCGGACTGAAGGGCTACCGGCTCGCCGCCTATTCCGAGCTGCCGCGCACCGGCCTGCCCGAATTGTTCGAGAGCAGGCAGGACTACGACGAATATGTCGGCGCCTTGCAGCGCTCCGGCGTGATTCCCGATGAGAGCCACATCTGGTGGGCGATGCGTCCCTCGATGCGGCACCCGACGCTCGAGCTTCGTGCGCCCGACACCTGCACCCTGGTCGAGGACGCCGTCGCGATCGCCTCGCTCTATCGCTGCCTGACGCGCCACCTCCATCTGCGACCTCACTTGTCGAAGGAGGTCACGGTGGTCGAACGCGCGATTGCGGTGGAGAATAAATGGCGCGCCCAGCGCTACGGAACCGATTGCATCTTTGCCTCCAGAGACGGACCAGTCACGATTTCGGAGCTGCTCTCCCGAATCATCGACGACATCGCCGAGGATGCGGACATGCTGGGCTGCGCCGCCGAGATCGAGCACTGCCGGACCATTGTGGATCGCGGCAGCTCGGCGGAATTCCAGCTTAGCGCGTATCGCGAAAACGGCGACGACATCGCAGCCGTGTCACGATGGATCGCTACATCAACGATCTCAGGATTGAGCGCGCCGATCGGGTGCAGCGCCCCAGCGCCGTCATAGCGCCCGCGCAAGCTTCGCGAACGAGAACGTCATTTCTGGATTTGGTACGCCGTAGAGGAAAGCATGACTGACATCGCCTGGTGCGCCGGTTGCGGCCACAGCCTGGTCCCGATCCTGTCCGAGAACGGCCGCACGCGGCGAATTGCCTCTGGTGCGAGGGCGTCGACGCACGGACCATGGACATGGCAAAGTGGGCGGACAGCCCGGCCGGCAAGCCGGATCGGGCCGCGCCTCACGCTTTTGATTGAGCTGCGCTCGGGATCAAACGCGCGCCGCCACACGCGGACGGAACACGGATTCGGCCGTGGGCAAAAGCGCTGCGGCCGGCCTTCGCGTCGGTCGGCGCCGCGGGACGAAGAAACTGTTCACGAGGATCGGCTCCTGGTCGCCGAGCGCAGTCCGCTCCTTCACGAGCAGGCTCATGACCGAGCGCATCTTCATGACTTCCTGCGCCACGAAGCTGCAGTCCTCACCACGGTTGATCTGCTCATGCATGATCGCTTCAGCTTCGCGCATACTGACGCGGAGCGCCCTGATGGTTCTGCGGATTTCGTTGATGCGGTTGTCCATGACGGCCTCCATCTCGGTCGCAGCATAAGAACAAATCATGAACACTCTGTCAATCGCGGCCCTGCCCTCTCGCGAAATTGTCCCTCATCCCGAGGGCGGTGTCGCACCGATCCGCCACCGGCGCCGCTGCACGCGCACTGGCGAGCTTGCCGACAAATTAGACAGGTCCCCGTCACGCCCGGAAGGCGGGCTTCCTCGGCGCAGCCTCTGTCGATCGGAACGGCCGTCGATCTAACCTCCCGTGCAACCACCGGATTTCTTCCGAAACGGCATGCCCGCATCGGGGCGCCCGGCCCGCTTGCTGCTTCGCAAACCAACTGGCCCAAAATTCGCAATGACGTCGCAAGCGAAGCAACGAAGCGGAGCGGAGAACGTCATGAACGTGCATGCTGCGGGCGATCTCAAGACCACCGGCCTCACCCATCCGAACGGCGCGCCGCTTCGCCTCAACACGAAGGACTTCGTCGCAATCGATCGCGACCGGAACGCGAAGTTCGAGCCGACGTATCGCCCGCAAGCCCTCTACAATCGCGCCAACGAAGGCTTTCACGCCAACAACGAAACCTTCCTGCTCCACGAAGTCGCGACCAATCTGCCGGTCTACCGTCCCGACACCGGTCCCACCGACTTCCATCTGCATCTTCCACCCGGCGGCTTTCAACTCGTGCTGGTCACCTCGGGCGCCTTCACCTTCGACTATGACGGGCGCTTCTACAATGTCGGCCCCGGCGCGGTGATGCTGCAAAGCGCGATCGTGCATCGCCAGCTGTTCTACACCTGGTCGGGACTGTCGACGGAAGAGAATTTGAAGACGCCGCAGACGGTGGTGCCGGATCCGATCTCGATGGGCTATTCGGGCAAATTCCTCGAAGCCTTCATCACCGATCCCACCACCTTTCCGAATCCGACCATCGTCGGTCCCGATCAGATCAACGAAGCCGAAACGCCGCGCATGGCCTGGAGTCATCCGCTGCACGATCGACCAGCCAATGCCGGCTTCTGGCTGCAGGATCCCTTGGCGCTGGATGCACTGTTCAAGCCGCTCGCGGACGGCTCGATCAAATCGGCACTGCCGGTTTACGTGCGCGATATCGGCATCGAGGTGCCGAGCGGCCGGCTCGTCACCGGCCACATCATCGCAACCGACCCGCGGGGCCAGTCGCTTCTGCCGAAGAGTATGTCGGCGTCCGCGGACGCCGCCTCGCTCGCCACGGGCGAGGTCGTGATCTATCGCGTCATTCGCGGCACGACGGAGTTCAAGAGGTCGTCTGGTGAGAGCTTCGAGCTCTCCGCCGGCGACGTGGTGACGGCCGGCAAGAGCTCGATCGGCCTCACAGGTGTCGGCGAGAACACCCAAGTCCTGCGCCTCGGCCTTCTCAAGGGCATGAACGAGTTGCGGAGCTGGACGCCGACGCAGCGCGACGAGATCGACGGCCTCGCCGGTCAGATCATCACGCGGAGGGACATTCGTCCGCTGCGCACCGAAGGCAAGCCGGTCGGGTATTTGTACGGCTGAATGCAGAAGGTCCCGTTGGCTATTCCGGGACCCGGCGCCCCGGAAAGGTCAGGCAGGCATTGATATCGACGGCCATCGCGTTGCGGTGTGCTTTGTTCAAGAGCGCGTCTCGCTCCGCACCGGGTTCAAGGCGCGCGGCCTGCTCGCGCAATCTCACCGCATCGGCCGCAAGACGCTCGGCAAGTGAATCCGCCTGACGGATGCGGCTGCGCTTCTCTGTCATGACAAATGTCCTTGCGGCGCGTTGGGAGAGTCGAGGTCGGTCAAGCCCGCGCATTGTCGGGCAAAGGGCGCACGACCGACGGGAATCGCGCCGCTGTAACGTCTCTCGACCACTGGTGCTGTCGTGTATCGTGCCAGCGATACATTGCATGTGGGGTCTCGATCGCCATTCACCAGAGCGCGGCGCTGAAAATACGCTCCCGGCGCCCGGCCTAACAGTGCTCGGACACGCTCGACGCGCCGATGAGTGATGATCCTGCGGGGCTTCCGCTTGAGTGACTGCCTTACTGCCGTACCAATCCCGCAGGAATTAGGAACATATCGCGGCCTCTCCTGTTGCGTCTGCCCATGGATGCATGCGTCCCCAAGATCAGGCCAAGGCGTACGCTCCCATTCTTCTCATCCAATGATCTTCACCGAAAGTTTTCAGATGCGCATACTTAAGAGACGTTCGCCATCCTTGGCGGCCACGAGCCTTCGCGTTCTTGCAGAAAATCCGGTAGCGTCCGCGATTGCCGCGACAGTCGCCTTGATGGCCACGGCCGCGGTCGTCAATCGAAAGCTGGCCGACAAGGCTCAACGCGAAAACCCGCCGCAGGGACGCTTCATCGACATCGACGGTGTTCGCTTGCACTATGTGGAGCGCGGTTCGGGCCGCCCGCTGGTCTTGCTTCACGGCAATGGCAGCATGATCCAGGATTTCGAATCGAGTGGTCTGATCGATCTCGCCGCCAAGGACTATCGCGTCATCGTGTTCGATCGTCCGGGATTCGGCCACAGCCTGAGGCCCCGAAACGTCGTATGGACCCCTGCGGCGCAGGCCGACCTCTTCAGGGATGCGCTAGCGCACCTTGGCGTCGAAAAGGCGATCGTGCTCGGGCATTCCTGGGGGGCGTCGGTCGCGATTGCCTTGGCAGGCAGGCACGCTTCGATGGTCGAGGCGTTGATCTTGGCGTCGGGGTATTATTTCCCGACGGCCCGCACCGACGCGATGATGGTGATGGCGGGGCCGGCGATACCTGGATTCGGCGATATCCTCAGCCACACGATTTCCCCGATCGTCAGTCGCCTGATGTGGCCGTCAATGCTCCGGCAACTGTTCGGGCCACGATCCGTCCCGCAAAAATTCGATGGCTTTCCGAAGTCACTGGCCGTGCGTCCATCGCAGCTTCGTGCCGCCGCCGCCGAGGCCGCGTTGATGGTGCCTGCCGCAATTCTGTCGGCGAAGACCTACGGCGAACTGGCCATGCCGGTCACCATCCTCGCCGGCGAGCAGGATCGCCTCATCGACATCGACGAACAGTCCGGTCGCCTCCATGAGGAAATCAGGCACAGCAAGATGCGGCGCGTCGCGAGCGCAGGTCATATGATCCAACAGTCGGATACGGCCGACCTGATGGCCGCAATCGACGAAGCCGCGGCAGAAACGCCGCATTGATTTGAGATGTATGAAGCTGTCGGAAAGGAACGACCATGGCCCCGAAAATCAAAGAGCGGACCTGCCCGGAGTGCAGCGGAACGGGCTTTCCTCTGTCCATGAAGGCGGCTGCGCCGGGCCGCAAAGTCTACCCGGTCAAATGCCAGGTCTGCGAAGGAAAGGGCAAGATCACCGAACCCGACTGAGGCGAACCTTAGGCCTACTCCGCCGCCTGACGCACGTGGCGCGCGGTCGGCGTGCGCATGGTGACGAGCTCTTCGGCGGCGGTCGGATGCAGCGCGATCGTCGCGTCGAAATCGGCCTTGGTCGCCTTCATCTTGACGGCGATCGCGACCGCCTGGGTGATCTCGGCGGCGGCATCGCCGACGATGTGGCAGCCGAGCACGCGATCGGTCGCGCCGTCGACCACGAGCTTCATCAGCACGCGCGTGTCGCGGCCGGACATCGTCGCCTTGATCGGGCGGAACGAGGTCTTGTAGATGTCGACGTGGCTGAATTGCGCTCGCGCCTCGGTCTCGGTGAGACCAACGGTGCCGACTTCCGGCTGCGAGAACACCGCGGTCGGAATGTTGGCGTGATCGACCCTGACCTCGCGCTTGCCGAACACGGTATCGGCGAAGGCATGGCCCTCGCGGATGGCGACCGGCGTCAGGTTGAAGCGATGGGTGACGTCGCCGATCGCATAGATGCTGTCGACCGAGCTCCTTGAGAAATGGTCGACCGCGATGCCGCCATTTGCGGGATTGATGGCGACACCGGCCTTCTCCAGCCCGAGATTGGCCACCGCCGGATGCCGGCCGATCGCGAACATCACCTGCTCCGAGGCAAGGCTCGAGCCGTTCGACAGATGCGTGGTGAATTCCTCGCCGTGGCGGTCGACCTTGCTCACCGTGCAGCCGGTGAGAATGGTGATGCCCTGCTTCTCCATCTCGCCGCGGACGTGGGTGCGAACATCCTCGTCGAAACCGCGCAGGATGTTGTCGCCGCGATAGACCACGGTGACGTCGGAGCCGAAGCCGGCGAAGATGCCGGCGAATTCCAGCGCGATGTAACCACCGCCCTGGATCACGATCCGTCTCGGCAGCTTCTTCAGATGGAAGGCTTCGTTGGACGAGATCACATGTTCGATGCCGGGAATCGCCGCGCCGTGGTTGGGCGCTCCTCCGGTGGCGATCAGGATGTACTTCGCGGTGATCTTGCGGTCGTTTTCGAGCAGGCGAATGGTGTGCCTGTCTTCGATCACCGCACGGCTCTTGACGATCTGCGCGCCCGACTTCTCGACATTGGCGGTATAGGCCGCCTCCAGCCGTGCGATTTCCTTGTCCTTGTTGGCGATCAGCGTGGCCCAGTCGAAGCTGGCGGGCGGAACGGTCCAGCCGAAGCCGGCGGCGTCCTCGAGCTCGTGACGGAAATGCGAGCCGATCACGAACAGCTTCTTCGGCACGCAGCCGCGGATCACGCAGGTGCCGCCCATGCGGTACTCTTCCGCGATCATCACGCGGGCGCCATACCCGGCCGCGATGCGGGCGGCACGAACGCCACCCGAGCCGCCGCCGATGACGAAGAGGTCGACGTCGAATTCAGCCATTGTCCACTCCGACCCCTTTCAGGAACAACCCTTCAGATAGGTGCGCTCAGATCTCCTTGCCACGCTTGCGCATCTCGGCACGGAAGGCACCCATCACGGTTTCCGCGAAGCTCTGGGCCCAACTATTCATGAACGCCATGCTCTGCCCGATCGCGCGCGGCTCGGCATCGATCAGCTTCTTGCCCAAGGGCGACTTGTAGAAAGTGACGAGGTCCTTCAGCTCCTGCTCGGTGAACTCGCTGGCATAAATCTGCGCCATGCCGTCACCGATCTCGCTCTGGCGGCCGTTGAGCTGCTGGGCCACGATCGGCGCGACCTCGTTGAGGTCCTTTTGGTAATTCAGGTTCTGCTGGATCAGCGTGCCCTTGGTCTTCTCGACCATGCCCGGCACCGCGCCCGCATACATCCCGGCGGCGTTCTTGATCTGCAGGATCTCCTTGGCTGCCGCGATCGCCGCGGGCGAGGCCTTTGGCAGGGCCGGCGCCGCGGGAGCCTTCTGGCCCGCCTGCTGCGCCACGGCCGGGGCGGCCGAAACGGCCAATCCCGCAGCGAGAGCCGCAGCCGGCAAGAATTTCAACATGCTCTTCATTCCTGGTCTCCTTTCGGCTTACGCCGTTCAATCACGCGAATTCCCTCGCCGCCCGCCAGAACGGCCGAGCTGGCCAAGCCGATGAACAAGCCGTGCTCGACCACGCCCGGAATGGCGCTCAACGCCTTGGCGAGACCGGGTGGATCCACAATACGTCCGAGCTGGGCATCGACGATCCAGTGGCCGCCATCGGTGACGAAAACGTGGCCGTCCTTGGCCTTGCGGACCGCCATTTGCCCGGAAACGCCGCATTCGGCAAATGCCTTCTCGATCGACCGGCGCGTCGCGCCGAGGCCGAACGGGATGACCTCGACCGGCAGCGGAAACTTGCCGAGCGTGGGCACCCATTTGGTATCATCGGCAATCACGATCATGCGGTCCGAAGCGGCTGCCACGATCTTCTCGCGCAGCAGCGCGCCGCCGCCGCCCTTGATCAGGTTGAGCGCGGGATCGATCTCGTCGGCGCCGTCGACGGTGATGTCGAGATGGTCGATTTCGTCCAGCGTGGTCAGCGGCACGCCGCAGCGCTCCGCATCCGCCCGCGTCGCTTCCGACGTGGGCACGCCGATCACCTTGAGCCCGGCGGCAACGCGCTCACCGAGCAGCTCGACGAAATGTTTGGCGGTCGAGCCGGTGCCAAGCCCGAGCTGCATGCCGTCCCGCACCTCCTCGAGCGCGCGCGCCGCAGCCTGCCGCTTCAACTGGTCCATGTTCACCTGTGCGCCCGCCTCTGAATCCGGAAGATGTGCCGCCGATCGTGGCCACTTGCGGCGGCCTATGTAGCCTCGTTTCTCCCCGGAGAACAGGGTCTGGGAACAGACCTATAAGGTGATCTTATGGGCCTGCCCCTTGCGTGGGCACGACCGGGCCGGTAGCGCTTGAACCATGAACTCCCCTCACACCATCGTCTTCGATCTCGACGGCACGCTTGTGGATACGGCGCCCGACCTGATCACCGCGCTGAACTACGTGCTCGACCGGGAAGGGCTGCCGCCCGTGCCGATGGCCTCGGCCCGCAACATGATCGGGGCCGGCGCCCGCAAGCTGATCGAACGGGGGCTGGAAGCGGAGGGCCGCACCGTCACTCCCGCCGACATGGACCGGATGACGGCGGACTTCATCGCCTATTATGCCGACCATATCGCGGTCGAATCCCGCCCTTTCGAGGGGCTCGAGGCCGCGCTCGACCATTTTGCGACCCAGGGCCATCGCCTTGCGGTGTGCACCAACAAGCTGGAATGGCTCTCCAAGCGCCTGCTGGACCAGCTCGACCTCAGCCGCCGCTTTGCCGCTATCTGCGGTGCCGACACGTTTGGCGTCCAGAAGCCCGACCCGACAATCTTTCGCGAGACCGTGGCGCGCGCCGGCGGCGCGGTCAAAGCAAGCATCATGGTCGGCGACGCCGGAACCGATGTCGGGGTGGCCCGGCGGGCCGGGGTGCCGGTGATTGGGGTCAGCTTCGGCTACACGGACGTGCCGATCGCCGAGCTGAAACCAGACCGGCTGATCCATCACATGCGCGACCTGCCGGCCGCCGCCAGCAGCCTGATGTCGACATAACCCCCATCAAGCCACTGAAAATTCTTTGGAATTCTGCGCGCTGCCTACGCCAAACCAAGCCTGACGGTCCGTGCGGGGTTATGTGGGTTCGTCGCAGCAGCCCAAAGCGCTTCGCCGGCCGCGCCGGCCAGGAACCCCAAACCGGCCGCGGCCGCGGGCCTGCTGCAGTCCCGACTGAGGCCGCTCCGGCCGAAGCCCGGCTGTTCCCCGCGATCCGAACGCCCGGCAGGCGCTGATTCTACGTATACCACCCGATTGTCCTCGCCGCGTCCGATGCTTAGATTGCGTCCCGAGCACCGCTGAAGCAAGGTGCGCCCGTCGCCATAAGTGACAAGGCCTCTCGCATGAACGGATCCGCCGCGCTGTCGACCCCGATGACCGATCCGTTCGGGCGGACCATCAGCTATTTGCGCGTTTCCGTCACCGATCGCTGCGACCTGCGCTGCTTCTACTGCATGTCGGAAGACATGACGTTCCTGCCCAAGGCCAACCTGTTGACGCTGGAGGAGCTCGACCGGCTCTGCTCGGCCTTCATCGCCAAGGGCGTCAAGAAGCTGCGGCTCACCGGCGGCGAGCCGCTGGTCCGGCGCAACGTGATGACGCTGGTGCGCTCGCTGTCGCGGCATCTGTCGAGCGGCGCCCTGAACGAGCTGACGCTGACCACCAACGGCACCCAGCTTGCGAAGCACGCGCGGGAGCTTGCCGATTGCGGCGTCCGCCGCATCAACGTCTCGCTCGACACGCTCGATCCCAAGAAGTTTCGCGAGATCACCCGCTGGGGCGAGATCGACAAGGTGCTGGAAGGCATCGAGGCCGCGCGTGCCGCCGGCCTCGGCGTCAAGATCAACGCGGTAGCGCTCAAGAATCTCAACGAGGACGAGCTTCCCGACCTGATGCGGTGGGCGCACGGCAAGGGCATGGGCCTGACGTTGATCGAGGTCATGCCGATGGGGGAGATCGAATCGGGTCGGATCGACCAATATTTGCCGCTGTCCCTGGTGCGCGCCCGCCTCGCCCAGCAATTCACGCTGACGGACCTGGCCGAGAGCACTGGCGGTCCAGCCCGTTATGTCAGCGTCGCCGAAACCGGCGGCAAGCTCGGCTTCATCACGCCGATGACGCATAATTTCTGTGAATCCTGCAACCGGGTGCGCATCACCTGCACGGGCACGCTGCACACCTGCCTCGGCCATGAGGATGCCTCCGATTTGCGCAAACCTTTGCGTGCATCGAGCGAGGACGTGCTGCTTGCGGATGCGATCGACCGTGCCATCGGCCTCAAGCCCAAGGGCCATGATTTCATCATCGACCGCCGCCACGATCGTCCCAGCGTCTCCAGGCACATGAGCGTCACCGGCGGCTGACACCGTCGGAATACGGCCTTATTCCCCTTAACTATCAACAAACTTCCGATTGACTGGCGGCACGCTCGCTGGTTTGGTGCGGCTGCCTCATGCCTGCGCGGCGAGACAAGCCACGCGCCAACTCGGCGCAGTCAAGACGGCCGGGGCACAATCGGGGGAGGACCTATCGTTGCAAGCGCTCCTTAAGTTGAGCAGCAGGATTGATGCGTTCACGCGCTGGACGGGCAAGCGTGTCGCGTGGCTGATCGTGCTCGCCGTGGTCATATCGGCGGTCAACGCGATCATCCGCAAGACGTTCGACACCTCGTCGAATTCATGGCTCGAGCTGCAATGGGTCCTGTTCAGCATCGTCTTCCTGCTCTGCGCGCCCTGGACTCTGCTCGACAACGAGCACATCCGCATCGACATCGTGAGCAACGCGCTGCCGAAGAAGGCCCGCAACCTGATCGACGTCTTCGGCCACTTGCTCTTCCTCTTTCCGATTTGCATCGTCATGATCATCACCGGAGTGCCGTTCTTCCAGCGCTCCTTCCACATCAACGAGCAATCCGGCAATGCCGGCGGCCTGCCGCAATGGCCCGCCAAATCCCTGATCATGATCGCGTTCGCGTTCCTGCTCGTTCAAGGCATTTCAGAGCTGATCAAGCGGATTGCGGTGATGCGCGGATTGATGCCGGATCCGCATGAATCCCAGGTGTCTGCGCTGGAGGCGGAAGTCGAGCATCTCGTCGAAGCGATCGAGAAGAAGTAGCCGTTGGCGACGGTGTAGGGGGAATAATGACCGCATTCATCATCGCCAATATGGCGCCTATCATGTTCGTGTCGCTGGTCGTGATGCTGCTGCTCGGCTATCCGGCGGCATTCTCGCTCGGCGCCGTCGGCCTGTTCTATGCCGTGATCGGCGTCCAGCTCGGCCAGTTCCACCCCGACTTCCTCCAGGCCCTACCCGAGCGCGTCTACGGCGTGATGAACAACGACACGCTGCTCGCCATCCCGTTCTTCACATTCATGGGATTGGTGCTGGAGCGGTCCGGCATGGCCGAGGACCTGCTCGACACCATCGGCCAATTGTTCGGCACCATCCGCGGCGGCCTTGCCTATGCCGTGATCTTCGTCGGCGCGCTGCTCGCGGCGACGACGGGCGTCGTCGCCGCCTCCGTGATCTCGATGGGCCTGATCTCGTTGCCGATCATGCTGCGCTATGGCTATGACCGCCGCGTGGCATCCGGCGTCATTGCCGCGTCCGGCACGCTCGCGCAGATCATTCCGCCCTCGCTCGTGCTGATCGTGATGGCCGACCAGCTCGGCAAGTCCGTCGGCGACATGTATGAGGGCGCCTTCATCCCGGGCCTCGTGCTCGCGGCCCTCTACGCCGGCTACGCCTTCCTCGTCAGCATGATCTTTCCGGCGGCCGCGCCCGGCCTGCCGAAGGAAGCCATCGCTTTCCGCGAAGACAATGGCGACCGCGGCCTGGTCTCGCTCGGCATGCTGTTCCTCGCGAGCTGCGTGTTCGGATGGTTCATGATGCGCAATTCGAGCACGCATGGCGCCGATTACGTCGTGCTCAGCATGTTCTACGGCATCGTCTTCGCCTTCGCCGTCGCGGTGGTGAACTGGCTGATCGACAAGTTCACCGGTTTCCGTTTCCTCTCGAAAATGGCGCAGCAGACCACCTTCGTCATGGTGCCGCCGCTGTTCCTGATCTTCCTCGTGCTGGGCACCATCTTCATCGGTATCGCAACTCCGACCGAAGGTGGCGCGATGGGCGCCGCCGGCGCCCTCATCCTGGGCGCGGCCAAGCGCCGCCTGAGCTGGGACCTCATCCGGCAAGCTACGGAATCGACCGCCAAGCTGTCGGCCTTCGTCGTGTTCATCCTGGTCGGCGCCCGTATCTTCTCGCTCACCTTCTATGGCGTCAACGGGCACGTCTGGGTCGAGCATCTGCTCACCTCCCTGCCCGGCGGCCAGATCGGCTTCCTGATCTTCGTCAACGTTCTCGTTTTCGTGCTGGCCTTCTTCCTCGACTTTTTCGAGCTGGCCTTCATCGTGATCCCGCTGCTCGGACCGGCCGCCGAGAAACTCGGCATCGACCTGATCTGGTTCGGCGTCATTCTCGGCGTCAACATGCAGACGTCGTTCATGCACCCGCCGTTCGGCTTCGCCCTGTTCTATCTCAGATCGGTCGCGCCGAAGGAGCGGTACACGGACCGCCTCACCGGCAAGAGGATGGAGCCGGTCACCACGGGCCAGATCTATTGGGGCGCGGTGCCGTTCGTGGTCATCCAGCTGATCATGGTCGGCCTGGTGATCGCCTTCCCCGCGATGGTGATGCACTACAAGGGCGTGCAGTCGAACATCGATCCCAACACCATCAAGATCGAGGTGCCGCAGATCGATTTGCCGCCGCTGGATCTCGGACCGCCGCAGAAGTAGCGGGCGGCAAGCGCAATTGCCCTCTTATTCCTCGCCTTGGGACCTCTCCAGGGGAGGGTATCAAGCTGCGTTCTCCGCCAATCTGAACCGCAACGTGAACTCGGCGCCGCCGCCGGGCAGGTTCTCCACCGCGACCGTTGCCGCATGATCGTCCGCGACGCCGCGCACGATCGAGAGCCCCAGGCCCGCGCCGTCGCTGCGCTGTCGGTCGCGGCGCCAGAAGCGCTGGAAGATCAGCTCGCGCTCGGCCTCGGCGATGCCTGGACCGCAATCGCGCACCTGCACCGATCCGTCCTCGCCCACTTCGACCTCGACGGCGGTGTCCCTGGCCGTGAACTTGATGGCGTTTTCGGCGAGGTTGAAGATCGCGCGCTGGAGCATCTCCGAATTGCCGTGGATCATCACCGGCGCATCAGGGCCCTTCAACGCGATGTCCTTGTGCTGTGCGATCGCGAGCGGCGCGATTGCGCCGACAACTTCGGCGCAGATGGCGTGCAAGTCCGCAGTTTCGCCGGGATCGAGCACCAGCGTGTCGAGCTCGGCGATCTCGAGCAACTGGGCGACGATGCGGCCCATGGCTTCGATGTCGGCGAGCAGCGCCTGCCGGGCCGCGCCGTCGCCCAGCGTCTCGATCCGCGTTCGCAGGATCGTAAGCGGCGTGCGCAACTGATGCGCAGCATCGGCCGTGAACTGCCGCTGCACCCGAAACCCGTCCTCGAGCCGGTCGAGCGCCTGGTTCACCGCCGTAACCAGAGGCATGATCTCGCGCGGGATCTGCTTCGTCGGCAGGCGGATATCGGTGCGTGCCGGCCCGATATTGCTGGCCTCCTCGGAAGCCTTCCACAGCGGCGCGATTGCACGGCGGAAGATGAAGATGTCGGTTGCGAGCAGGACCAGCAGGATCGGGATCGTGATCCAGCCGACCCGCCGGAAGAAATTCGAGACGATGTCGTCGATGATGACGTCGCGATGCGCGAGATCTTCGGCGACCTGGACGCGGACCGTCCTGCCGTCGATGATCCGGGTGACGCCGGCGCCGGAAATCGTATCGGATGGCCGACGCGTCGCAGCGCCGGCCTTTCTATACGAGGAAAACAGCAACCGGCCTTCCCCATCGCGAATGTCGTATTGATAGCGCCCGTAAGCGTCCGAATAGAGCCCGCGCAGACTATCGGGCAGGTTGAACGTAAGCGAGCCGTCCGGCTGGATGACGATGCGCTCCGCCAGCACCTCGGCCTGGGCGCGCATGCCGTCGCGGTGCAACTGCTCGATCTCGGAATTGAGCAGCCAGAACAGCACCAACGGCAGGACGATGGCGACCATTGCGACCGCCACGATGTGCAGGAAGACGATCCGCCAGATCAGCGATTTGAACGCGAACGTTCCGGCACGGCCACCGAGAGCCACGCTATTTTTCCTCGGACATGAGATAGCCGACCCCGCGGATGGTATGGATCACCACCTTGACGCCGTGCTCGGCGAGCTGCTTGCGCAGGCGCGAGACGTAGACCTCGACCGCGTTGGATGCGACCTCGCCTTCGAGCCCGAAAATGTGGTCCTCGACGTTCTTCTTCGGCACCACTCGCCCCTGCCGGCGCAACAGGATCTCCAGCACCGACGTCTCGCGCGCAGACATGACCCGCGGCTGGCCATCGACGAAGATCTGGCGACTCTCGGTGTCGTAGACGAGATTGGCGAGACTGAGCGAGCGTCCGAGCAGCTGCCCTGGCCGGCGCAGGATGGCCTCCAGCCTGGCCACCAGCTCCTCCATCGCGAACGGCTTCGCCAGATAATCGTCGGCGCCGCTGCGCAGGCCGGTGACACGGTCCCGCAAGCCGCCGCGCGCCGTCAGCACCAGCACCGGCAGCGGCTCCATCTGGTGGCGCAGCTCGCGCAGCACCGACAGGCCATCGCCGTCAGGCAGGCCAAGGTCGAGGATCATCGCGGCATAGCTGACGCTGCTGACGGCCTCGCGCGCCTCGGCCACGCTGCGGACGATGTCGCTCTCATAGCCGGCCGCCGCCAGCCCGCCGGCAACGAGCCGCGACAGCTCGACATTGTCCTCGACGATCAGAAGGCGCATCTTGGTCCCGCCGGATGTTCCGGTATCGCGCGCGGCTCGCGCCGCATCTGCGCTCTTTTCCAGCATTCGGCGCGCCCCGGCCAGCGAAAAGCGCACGAGGCGGTCGGCCTCTGTCAGGTCGGTGTAAGCCAATCGCGCCCGCACCCACGAGGACGGAAGGGCGGCCGTCCGGTGCCGGCCTACATCCAGCGCAGATCGAACATTTCCGCTTCCGTCCCGGAGCGGCTGCCTCGTGTCATGCGTCCCGGTTCGTCTCAGGAGCGCCTTCGACGCGCGCGAACGGATTGCCGTATACCGAATAGGCCAGCCAGGTGAGCTCCTTCCGGCTCTTGGCTGCCTCGCGAGCGGTTCGGACGGCATCCACCAGCGCATCTCCGTCCTTGAGCGAGCGATAGAACGCCTCGGCAAAACTGTAGGCCAGCTTGTCGTCCACCGACCACAGCGCTCCGACCAGCGCGCCCGCACCCAGTTCGGAGAACGGCCGCAGGAATGCATCGACAAACCCGGCGACCCCCCCGCCGATACCACGTCCCGAGCGCCCGGTCTGACAGGCATTGATGAAGATGGTTGGCCTCGGTCCGCTTTCCGCGAAGCGGGCAAAGGCCTTGACCTGATCCGCTGAGAGCGAATCCTGCGCAAAGGTGCCGTCCACGTTGGTCCCCGCCATCAAGAGGTCGGCTGTCATGACCGCCCGCTGTGCCGCTTCGCCATGGCAGGCAAAGTGCAGAACGTCGCATTCCCTGGCATCCTTCCGAAGAAAGTCGGCCACCGAGATGCTGTCGGGCGTCACTTCGCGGGGCTCGCCGAACAGCCTGGCCAGCATCTGACGTTCAGCATCGGCGCCCGCGAGCCGCAGGGCGGGATCGAGATAGGTCGGGATCACGCAATTGATGCGATCGCTGCGCATCGCAAGCTTCGGTCCCGGCCACGGCGTGCTGTGCAGCCAGCGGACCAGCCCCCATTCCGCGAGGAAGCCCTTGCCGTCCAACCCGGACTTCCGATCGTTGATGTAAAGCAGTTCCCACGGAATGAAGGGCTCCTCCGAGATGACCTGGATCGCGCGGATCGCCTCGCGATGGGTCCAAAGGGCTTCGCGGACCTTGTCGGGCAACAACTCGTTTGCCATGACAATTCCGTTTGCCTGGAGGCGCAACAGGAACTGGTCGTACAGCCGGTTCGTCGCGAGCCAGGAGTTCTCGATCCCCTTGAAGATCTCCGCAACATAGACGTCGCGGGAGAAGCCGCCGGGAAGCGTGCGCGATTCCGAAACCGCGATATTCGGATCGACGCATGCAAGATCGAAGCGCAGCGTCACCTTGCCACTGTCCACGATCTCGTAGATCCGCAGCACCGCCGGCTCGTTCGGATGTGCCGCCATGGCCAGCCCGGCCTGGCTCTGACGCAAGATCTTGCTGTCCACATCGACGAACACGGGAGCCAAGGCAAAAGACGCGAGAATGCGTGGCCCCTGCCGCGCTTCGACGAGGATGTCCGCTGCGCCCTCGGCGGTGCCTTCCACGAGGAATCGTAGCGCCTCCGCCCGTCGGTCCCGCGGTATGTCGATCTCTGCGCTGGCTTCACCGATGACCCGGCAGTTCTTGCGTGCGATGACTTCGACGACGATGGCGCGGGACGTGTCGACGTTGACCGGCGCATCCGAGGCGGTGGACGTTTGTGTTTCCGCAGCCTGGATCTTCTCGCGGGAAACCGTGACGAACAGCGGGACCGGCTTTCTCGGCGGCGGATGAGACTCGATCTCTGCGGCAAAATAGCAGGCAACGGTTCGTGGATCGGGCGAAGGTGCCGAGGGCGCCGTCTCGACTGCTCGCGGTGCCTGCCTGGGCGCAGGCGGTGCAGCCGCAGGAGCGGCACGCGTTCGCGATCGCCGCAACGTAAGTGCGTCCAATGTCGAGCCGGATCCGGGGCCCTCCCGATCACCGGCGACGACTTCCAGCTGGGCTTCGTCAGTGGACGCAGCTCTCACGGTCGAGCGGCGTGATGTCGTCCGCCGCAGCTCGAATTGCTCCCTGGCTCCGCCAGGGCGGGGCACGCCGACACCCAGCCATTCGCTCACCTTCAGCGGAACGATGTCTGTTGCGAAGTACGTGGTGTGAATGACGGCGTCCGTATTGCCGAAGGCAAACGTCGCATCGTCCGCGAGGCGCGAGCCCCGGGTTCCAAACGACGTCATCGACGCTGTATCCACCACCAGATCGTTGTCGAGCCGAAACAGGCGATTTGTCACGCGATCGGCGATGAACTCGGCGAACTCCTTCGTCATGCCCTTGCTGGGTTCGACCTGCGCGACAAAATTCGACGTGATCGCATAGTAGGTCGCGAGCCCCTCGAGAGGACCGGCAGCTCCGTTCAACTCCATGACCAGGTCGCTTGTGGGCCGCATGGCGGCCAGTCCAGGCACCCTCTGCTCGTCGATGGCGACTTCGGACAACGCCTGCACGAAACGGCCGACGGTCTCGATCCCCTGCGACACGATCGGACTGAGCGCGGCCCCTCCCGTCAGGTAGGAAACCGCACGGACGCCGGCCATGATCCCGTTGGTGTAGAGATCGATCATCGCCGCCCAGTTCTCGGGCTCGGCCAGATGCGTTCCGGCATTGGTGCAGCCGACGAAGATGGCCTTGCCGAGCCGGATGTCCGGTCGCTCGTCCGCAAGCAGATTTTCGACCACGCGATAGACCAGTCCGCCGCGGCTGTGGACGACGGCATCGATCGAGGACTTCTCGGGAATTCCGAGAGCCTGCAACGCCGCAAGAAGAGCGGCCGCGTTTTCTTCCGGCGTTGCGGTCAGGGTCTTGTGGTCGAAGCCGAGCACGGCGTCGTAGTGCTCGTAGGCTCCTGAAAGAAACGCCCGTCCGTTGTCAGAGCCCACAAGCTGCGCGAAGCCGCTCGCGGTCGACGAGAACGTGCCGTGCACCATGAGCAGGATCTTCAGCGGACGATCCTGCGGCAAGCGAGGTCGCGCCGATCCCGCCGGTGTCCATGCTGCCGGATCGAGCCCCGCTATCGTCACGAGGCCCTCTTCCCGGTCTCCGTCGATATAGTCGGTTGCCGCATCGATGGCCCGTCTGGCGACGAACTTCAGCACATAGGCGCGGACCGGATCGATCAGCTTGTCGGAGACCCAGTCAAGAACGGGACCACGCCTGCCGGTCGCCGTCGCGACTCCACGGGCGGAGCCCCTCGTTCCGGCCGTCAGCGGGAACACCAGAACTTGCCCACCACGGCGCTGCCCCGATGGACGGGCGGCCTGCTGCGGATAGGTCCAGGCATAGACACCGCCTGCCCCCTCGATCAGGACCATCGCCCTCTCGGACGGGCCGACCTCCACCTCGATCTGCGTCGGCGTCTGCGCATCCCGTCGCAGCGCGCGCGTTCCAGGGCGCGTCGGCGCTATTTCAACTTCGGCAGCGATGGTGAAGCCCGACGCCGACAACGCTCTCCTGAGATGATCCGTGCCGCTCATCCGGCTGACGGCCGCGCGGCGCAATCCCCCGCGGAGAGCGCCACCGCCAACCACCGTGACCTCGACGTCATCGGGACTTTGAACCACGATCCCGTTCGCTACCTCGATTGCAGCCATGTCTTCGCCCCTCTTCCAGACGACCTTTTGGTCACGTTCTCATGTGCCGCCGGGCGCACGCCGGCGCCCTTCCGACCGCACGAGGTCAAGGTTTGACCGTCGACTGGGACGCAGGAGGCGCGGCCCAGCCGAGCAGGTTGCCATCAAGCGCCGACGACTTCCGGATCAGCTTGTTGGCTTCGATGTAGGCTTCGGCCGTGGACGGCACGAGGTATCCGATCACCGCGCCGAGAACTCCGAAAGAAGCGACGATCCCGGCGTACCACTGCAACGGGATGGCCGGCATTTCCAGACCGAAGGCCCTGGTGACCAACACAAAGCTGACGAGAAGGCTGAACATGACTGACGCCATGACGACCGCATGGGTTGCGCCGTCCCTCAGCCTCGCCTCGTGATAATCAAGTCGATCCGCCCTCAGCCGCACATCGAGAAGAATGCTCAGGACCACCGTATTGACCAGGAAGATCAGGGAAAACAGCGAGCTCGCCGCAAGCGGATGACTCTTCGCCAGCCAGCCTTCCGCAATCGGAATTGTGCTGTAGGTGATCCAGAGTATGAAAATGCCGGCCAGATAGGAGCACGCTCCGAAGACCGCGTAAGAGCTCCAGGGCAGCGCGTACAATGAGGGACGAGCGAAGTTCGTCGAGGCCTTCGGATAGATCGCAAAGAAGATCGAGATCGTCAGGGCTGCCGCATGCGCGAGGGAGGAGAAGCCTCCGGCCAGCGAACCAACCGCAAACTTCTTCGGCAGATCAAGGAAGAACAACGGCGCGACAGAGAACGCGAAGTCGAGAACGAAGATGATCACCAGCGGCGCAAACGGCAGCGGCTGGGGCAGAACGGTCTGATAGCCGAAACTGGAAATGAGCTCCGTCCGGGAATCGCGCCTGTCGACCACCGACAACGTCGCCTCGGCCAGTCGACGCTGGTACGCAACCCGCAGATCCTCACATTCCTCCGCGATGAAATCGGAAATCTCGAGCACCAGCTCCCGCGCATCGACATCCGACACCATGATGTCTTCCGTGAGCAGGAGTGCCCTGGCCGATCGCCGCAGCATTCGCCGATACTGCCGCTCCAGCGCGTCGAATTCGCCTTTCCGGGCACGAAAGAACCTCCCGAAGCGCCTGTTGCCGCGCAAATCGACGAAACTGGTATGAAGGGAAGCGACCTGCTTGATCATGGCCGCCGCACCGGCGGCGAGCACGTCGTCATCCTGGTTGAGCGCCTTCTCGATCAGTCTCGTCGGAACGCCATAGCCTTCGAGCTCACGCTGCAACTCCGGCCTTGCCCGCTCGGTCACCTTGATGGGCGAGCGCGCGATGGCCACGATGACGGTTTCCACCGCCTGGGGATAGCGCGCCAGCGTCTGCATCATCGTTCGCAGAAACGCGATCACCCGGCATAGGAGCGGCAGATGAGGCACCAGCACCATGAATGCGATCGTCGCCGGTATGGCAACGAGCCATCCGGCTCCACGTCCGGGATAGAGAAGATTCGTCAGCCAATGGATCTGGCTCACGAGAAACACATAGAAGACCACGGCTATCGTGACATAGGCGATCACCGCAAAATAATAGCGATCGCGCATCACGGCGTAGCGAATCTCCGCAGCTTCGAAGGGAGCGTGGAAGTCGACCGCGCTGACGATGCAGATCGCAATCGCACCGAGGCAGAGAGCGACGACGGACGGGTCAAGGCCGTACATTGATGAGATCCGCTATGATCCAGCTCGGTCCACGAAAATTTCTCCGTCGAGGCCGCGCATGTACAGAACCGGCGAGATCCATTCGGCGAATTGCCGCGCCTTCAACTCGGCTCGGGTATGCGCCAGCGCCGCCTGTATCGATACGTTGTCGGCGAGATAGGTGTAGAACGTATCGGCAAAGACCAGCCCCATGTTGTCGCTGATCTCGAACTGCATGGCGATCACTGCGGGAACGCCGCCTTGAATGAGCTCGGCGGCGGTGCTCGAAAACAGGGACCCGTCGGCTTGCGCCCCGCTACAGGAGTTCAGGACGACGAGGCTTGGCGTCTGGCCGGGCTGGGTGAGAAACACTCTCAACGCGTCGGCGTACAGCCTCGTCCCGCTCGATCCGCCCTCTTCCTGCACCACGATGAAGCCCATTTGCCGATCCGGATCGTGTCCGCCATGACCGATGAAGTGAAACAGATCCCACCGCTTGCCATCATCTCCCCTCAGGAAGCGACGGTTGAGATCGCGCGCCTTCGCCGAGGGAATCCAGGACAGCTTCAGTCTCTTGCCGTCGTTCAGTTCGTTCAGCGCCTTCTTGATCGCGACCTGCTCGGCGTCGACCTCGATTTCGTCCAGCGGGAAGCCGTTCAGGACCTTGACCCGCGCAGCCATGCCCAGCATCCGTATCGGCCTCGCCGCGCACATCCGGCGGTCCTCGCCATAGTCGTCGACGGCGCGCGTGAACGGTGTGCTCTGGGAGGTCGTCACATAGAAACGGTTCTTCCTGTCGTACATCGTTTCCCAGGGCACATAGGCGAGCGCGGGATCGCTGACCCGCAAGCGGATCAGGAACGGCTCGTCGTCTCTTCGCGCCGCCTGGAAACATTCCTGATAGAGTTCGAGGATCTTTCGCTGGAAGATGAAGTCGAAGAGTTGCGAACCGACCTCCTGCACGATCCGCTCGTCCGATCCCGCAGCCAGGACTCCGGCAGCATCGCGGATGGCAGGTCTTGGTTCATCACCGCCGTTTGCCGTGTCCGGGGCTCGCCGGCGTAGCACGACCTCGGCGCTGCGCGCGGCAGAGCTCTGGAGGATCGCTTCCTGCAACGGTCTCAGGTTCTGACGAAAACTCGGCTTGAGCTTCTCGACTTCGATCTCTCGGCTCGACGAATTATATTCCGCGACGATGCGGCAATAATCTTCGCCACAATCTTCGATGGTCAGATTGAAAACGACTTTCGCCACGACGCAACCCTCAGCCGCGCACATGCCAGCGCAGAATAAGCGCCTGCAAGGAAGTCTCCAGCGGGCAAGGTCCACACCGTATGGGCTTAATGCCCCAGCATTTCAGCGCCCCGAGCGCTTCAACGACGGTGCAGGCCGCAACCACCCGCGATTTTCGGTATCGCTTCTCCGTATTTCGGGACCGGCATTCTGCCGGCAACTCCGTTCTTCGTTCAGGCCATCCACGATCTGGTGCACGGCCTCAGTTCAAATCCGTTAGGATCAGTGTCGATAGGGTACACAGGCAATGCTCGCGCCGGCCTCCTCCTGAGCATGCCCGGCCCCGGTCGCAGCGGCGCACCGCAGGGCGTCGTTCGGCGCAATCAACGAAAGGTTGCCGGGCGCTAGATTATCTAGCGGATTTCTTCCGACCTGATTGTGAAGCATTTCACACATCTCGTTTTGGTGATGAGGCAGACGGCGCTGGCCCGATATAGATTTCGAGTTTTTCGATTGATGTTCTTTCGCCGCTGTTTCGCCAGGACGAGTCAAGCGGCTTCGCAGCTCGGCAGATGGATTGGCGAAGCCGATCGCCTGAACAGCCCGATGGCGTTGATACGAAATGGGAGCCAGACCCCCGGCGGCGGGGCCGATCGTGCCTTCCCACCGGTTTGCCTCGACTTGCCAGATGGTTGACCGCATCCACCGGCCGGCCTGCCCTCACCCAACCTCTGCTGTGCATGGGGTTGTTTTCCACATTTTTGGTGTGGCGCCGTCGGACAAGCCGCAAAGGCAACGCCCCGGAGCCTTCGCTCCGGGGCGTTGTTTTCGGTAGGTCAGACGATCAGCTCTGCGAGCGCCGCGCCATGAAGATGTCGTAGCCAACCTCGGCGACCTGGAACCAGGCGTAGCCGTCGCTCGTGAACTTGGCGAGGGAGTCGTGCACCTTCTTGAAATTGGCGTTGGTCGCGCCGACTTCGGCGTGCAGCTCCTTGGCCGCCTTGTGGCAGGCATCCATGATCGACGGCGAGAATGGGTGCAGCTTGGTGCCGCCCGCAAGCAGCTTCTTCAGCGCCAGCGGATTCGCCGTGTCGTACCGCGCCATCATGTAGTTGTTGGCGTAGTGGCCGGCCTGCTCCAGCACGCTCTGATAATATTTCGGCAGCGCGTTCCACTTGTCGAGGTTGACGAAAGCCAGCAGCATCGGACCGCCTTCCCACCAGCCGGGATAGTAGTAGTGCGGCGCGATCTTGTAGAAGCCGAGCTTCTCGTCGTCATAGGGGCCGACCCATTCGGCGGCGTCGATGGTGCCCTTCTCCAGCGCCGGATAGATGTCGCCGCCGGCGAGCTGCTGCGGCACCACGCCGAGCTTCTGGAGCACGCGGCCGGTGAAGCCGCCGATGCGGAATTTCATGCCCTTGAGATCGTCGGGCGTGTTGACCTCTTTCCTGAACCAGCCGCCCATCTGGCAACCGGTGTTGCCGGCGAGCAGCGAGGTGACGTTGTAGCTCTTGTAGAACTCGTTGAGCACTTCGCGCCCGCCGCCCTGCATGTACCAGGCCTGGTTGATGCGCATGTTGGGACCGAACGGCACGGCCGAGCCGAAGGTGAAGGTCGGGTCCTTGCCGAAATAGTAGTAGGAGGCGGTGTGGCCGATTTCGCATGTGCCGTTCTGCACGGCATCGAGCACCTGGAGACCCGGCACGATCTCGCCGGCCGCGAAGATCTGGATCTGGAATTTGTTGTCGGTCGCCTCCGCGACCATCTTGCACATCATCTCGGCGCCGCCGAACAGCGTATCGAGCGATTTCGGCCAGCTCGTCGGCATGCGCCATTTGATTTCCGGCATCGATTGCGCGATCGCGGGCGCCGCGAGCGTGGCGGCGCCGGCCGCGCCAAGTCCTGTGACCTTGATGAAGTCTCTTCTCTTCATGATTTCCTGCCCTGATGTACCAGTGATTGTGGGCCTTCTTGCCGAGGCTTGGCGCTACCATGACGCAATGCGAGAGCGAATTCCATCCCGATCGCACTGCGACAAAGAAAAAGCCCGGCCTCCAATGGAGGCCGGGCTTTCCGGTCTTGCGACTTTTGGCCTAGGCGATCAGCCGCGCGTGCGCGAGCGGATCATGAAGCTGTCGTAGGTATATTCGGCAACCTGCCACCACAGATATTCGTCGGAGCGGTAGGCCTGCATGGCGTCGATCGACTTCTTGAAGTCGGCGTTCTTGGCCGAGATCTCGGCCCACAGCTCGTTGGTCGCCTTGAGGCAGGCTTCCAACACCTCGTTGGTGAAGGGACGAAGCTGGGTGCCACCGGCAACCAGTCGCTTCAGCGCCGCCGGGTTCTGCATGTCGTAGCGCGCGGCCATCCAGGTGTTGGCATTGGTCATCGCGTTGGTGAGGATCGCCTGGTAGCTCTTCGGCAGCGCATTGAACTTTTCCAGGTTGGCGAAGGCGTGGACGGTCGGCCCGCCTTCCCAGAAGCCCGGATAATAGTAGTACTTGGCGACCTTGGCGAAGCCGAGCTTCTCGTCATCGTAGGGGCCGACCCATTCGGCGGCGTCGATGGTGCCCTTTTCCAGCGCCGGATAGATGTCGCCGCCAGCGAGCTGCTGCGGCACCACGCCGACCTTCTGAAGCACCTGGCCGGCGATGCCGCCGATGCGCATCTTGAGGCCGGAGAGGTCAGCGACGGTCTTGATCTCCTTGCGGAACCAGCCGCCCATCTGGGTGCCGGTGTTGCCGCAGGGGAAGCCGATCACGTTCGACTTCTTGAAGAACTCGTTGCCGAGCTCCATGCCGCCGCCCTGGTACCACCAGGAGTTCTGCTGGCGCGCGTTGAGGCCGAACGGCACCGAAGCATAGATCGCGAAGGTCGGGTCCTTGCCGACATAGTAGTACGAGACGGTGTGGCACATCTCGACGGTGCCGTTGGAGGTCGCATCGAGCGCCTGCAGCGCCGGGACGATCTCGCCGCCGGCGAACACCTGGATCTGGAATTTGTTGTCGGTCATCTCGGCGACGTATTTCGCCACCTGCTCCGCACCGCCATAGATGGTATCGAGCGACTTCGGGAAGCTCGAAGTCAGGCGCCACTTCACCTCGGGCGAGGACTGCGCGATCGCCGGCGAGGCCACTGCGGTCGCCGCCGCGCCTGCTGCCGACACTTTAAGAAAATCACGACGCTTCATCTTCAGGTCTCTCCTTGCTGGGGCGTTTTCCCCTAGACTTCTCTTCTTGCCGCCGCTCATTCCGGCGACGCGCCAGGGCGCGTCGAACCGAAGGGGCTTGACTGCCGTGGGCCTTTACCACGGAAGCCCCGGTTGCGGAACGCGACAATGGCATGACGGTGCTCTACGAAAGTCGCATGTCCCGGGCGGCCTAATCAGGCCGCCGCGATGACGCCCTTGAGCTGGTCCCGGACCTGGCCTGCAATGGCGCGGTAGATCGCCGCATGGGGACCGTCCGGCTCGCTATCGACGACGGGATTGCCGGCGTCCGAGCTGGCGCGAATCGCCATGTGCAGCGGGATCTCGCCGAGGAACGGTACTTCGAGCTTCTCGGCCTCGTGCCGCGCCCCGCCATGGCCGAAAATGTCCGACCGCGTGCCGCAATGCGGGCACTGGAAGTAGCTCATGTTCTCGACGATGCCGAGCACGGGCACGTTGACCTTCTTGAACATGGCAAGTCCCCGCCGCGCATCGATCAGAGACAGGTCCTGGGGGGTGGAGACGATCACGGCGCCCTTGAGCGGTACGTTCTGCGCCAGCGTGAGCTGGGCATCACCGGTCCCGGGCGGCATGTCGACCACGAGAACGTCGAGCCGCCCCCATTCGACATCGCGCAGCATCTGCGTCACCGCCGACATCACCATGGGACCGCGCCAGATCATCGCGGTCTCTTCCTCGACCAGGAAGCCGATCGACATGATGGCGAGGCCGAACCGCCGAAGCGGAATCATTTTGCGCTCGTCGTTCAGTTCCGGCTTGTCGTGCAGGCCCGTCAGGCGCGGCACCGAGGGGCCGTAGATGTCGGCATCGAGCAACCCCACCTTGAGGCCGAGGTCGCGCAGACCCAGCGCCAGGTTCAGCGCAGTGGTCGACTTGCCGACGCCACCCTTGCCGGAGGCGACCGCGATCACGGCGGCGACGCCCGGGATCTCCGACTGCCGCGCCATCGGCGATTGGCCCCCCTGTGGCGGCTTGTGGGCATGGACCGGCTGCACGCCCGGCGCGCCACGGCTGGGTTGCGGCGGCGGTGGAGGTGGAGGTGCGGAGCCCGGCTTGCGCTCGGCCGTCAGCGCCACCATGACGGTGGTGACGCCGGGAATGGCACGCACGGCGGCCTCGGCCTCGGCCCGGATGGATTCCCAGGCCCTGGCCTCGGCGGCGTCGACATTGATCGAGAAGAACACCTTGCCATCGGACGCGCTGATGGCGCTCAGCACATTGGCATTGGTGAGCGCGACCCCACGGGGCGATTTGATCCTGGCGAGGCTGTCGAGAACCTGTTGCTGCGTCACGCTCAAAGCGCATCTCCTGAACGGAGCCTGATCCGAACCCGGAGGGCCGCGCCAGCGCAAAGCGCGGAGCGGCCTTCCGGCAAGGTCATGCTCGAGACTTTAGGATGCCCCATTAGAGCGGAAACGCCCAAAAGGCTACTGCCGCCCGATATCGTCAGCCATCTCGGCAGGCGCCGCCCCCTGCTCCCTGGCAGCCTCGTAATTCAGCTCGATCATGACCCCGTTGGGGTCGTGAACGAAGATCTGCCAGAGGTCGCCGCCGGGCACCTGGCGGGAGTCGAATTTCATCCCCTTGGATGTCAGCCGCTGCTTCATGCCGTCAAAGCCGCGGCTGACGAAGGCGACGTGGTGGACAACGCCGGAGTCCGGCTTTTGTGGCTCAGCCGTCGGAGAAATATCGACGAGATGCACCACCGGTTTGCCCTCGCTGTACATCCAGGCGCCGGGGAAGGCGAAGTTCGGCCGGGCACCTTTTTCCAGACCCAGCACATCCTCGTAGAAGCGGACGGTCTCGGCCAGATTCCGGGTCCGGATGTTGAAATGATCGAGGACGCCAACACTCACGCTGCCCATGCTCTCGCTCCCTTTTTCGAAGTCCTTTTGGTCCCGCCATCCTAGCACAGGGGGTCGCCAAACGAAGCCGTTGCCCTCCCGGCTTAACGGTTTATGGTGCGCCTCCGGTCCGCCCCGAAGCGGAACTCGGAGGGCGCCGCCAGGCGCCATCGCCCGGATACAACCGTAAAACTCAAGCTACGGACAAGGTACCACACATGGCTAAAATCGCTTTCCTCGGTCTCGGCGTCATGGGCTTCCCCATGGCCGGACACCTCGTGAAAAAAGGGGGCCATGAGGTCACCGTCTACAACCGCACCGCGGCCAAGGCGAAGGAATGGGCGGACAAGTTCGGCGGCAAGACCGCGGCGACCCCGAAGGCCGCCGCCGAAGGCCAGGATTTCGTGATGTGCTGCGTCGGCAATGACAATGATCTGCGCTCGGTCACGATCGGCGCCGACGGCGCCTTCGCCGGCATGAGGAAGGGTGCGACCTTCGTCGATCACACCACCGCCTCCGCCGAGGTCGCACGCGAGCTGGACGCAGCCGCCACCAAGGCCGGCTTCAAATTCGTCGATGCACCGGTCTCCGGCGGCCAGGCCGGCGCGGAGAACGGCGTGCTGACGGTGATGTGCGGCGGCGCGCAGGATGCCTATTCCGGCGCCGAGCCTATCATCACGGGCGCCTATGCTCGGATGTGCAAGCTGCTCGGGCCCGCCGGAAGCGGCCAACTGACGAAAATGGTCAATCAGATCTGCATCGCCGGTCTGGTGCAGGGTCTCTCCGAAGGTATCCACTTCGCCAAGAAGAGCGGCCTCGACGTCGCCGCGGTGATCGAGACCATCTCCAAGGGCGCCG
Organism: Bradyrhizobium tunisiense; assembly: GCF_042263385.1. Lineage (NCBI taxonomy): Bacteria > Pseudomonadati > Pseudomonadota > Alphaproteobacteria > Hyphomicrobiales > Nitrobacteraceae > Bradyrhizobium > Bradyrhizobium tunisiense. The sequence continues at coordinate 233,306 of NZ_JBHLEV010000002.1, read as the reverse complement.
CGCAGTCGTGGCAGATGGAAAATCGCTACAAGACCATGAACGACGACAAATACGATTTCGGCTTCGCAGTCGAATGGATGCGCAAGGACCTCTCGATCTCTCTGGCTGAAGCCCGCCGCAACGGCGCCACGCTGCCGGTGACGGCACTCGTGGACCAGTTCTACGCCGAGGTCGAAAAGATGGGCGGCAAGCGCTGGGATACGTCGAGCCTGCTCGCGCGTCTGCAACGCTGACGCTCTGCTGCGGCCTCATCGGCGGTCGCGCAGCATCCGGACATCGGCGCGACCTCGGTCGCGACGATGTTTCGGTTAAGCGGGCGAGCCGAAACAATTATAGCGTTCGGGGGGAGCCTTGCTTAGCGTGATCGCCGCCATTCTGGTCCCTGCCCGTGTCGGCGTCGCGCCGGAGCTTCGACGGGGACACACCGAGCTCGCCGGGCATGGGATCCATCGGCGGCGGTCCCGCCTCGTGACCAGCCTGCTCTTCGTTGCCATCCTGGTTCTGGCCGCATCACCTTCGCAAGCGCTGGCCGCATCGCTCGATGGCGCCAGCCTTCGCCCACAATGGGCGCTCCCGTTTGCCGGCATGCTGCTGTCGATCGCGATATTCCCGCTCGCAGCGCCCCATTTCTGGGAGCACCACCAGGGCAAGATCGCCGCCATGTGGGCCGCCCTGATCGTGCTGCCGCTTGCAATCTGGTACGGCCCGCTTCCAACCATCCAGGCGCTCGTTCATACCGCCCTGCTGGAATATATCCCGTTCATTCTGCTGCTCCTCGCTCTGTTTACCGTCGCCGGCGGAATCGTGGTGCGTGGCAATCTTCACGGCTCCCCGGTTCTGAATACACTGCTGCTCGCCATGGGCACTCTGATCGCGAGCGTCATCGGCACGACCGGCGCGTCGATGGTCATGATCCGGCCGGTGATCCGCGCCAATGACGACCGCCGCCATAACGCGCATGTCGTCATCTTCTTCATCTTTCTGGTGTCCAACATCGGCGGCTCACTCTCGCCTTTGGGTGATCCGCCGCTGTTTCTGGGATTCCTGCGCGGCGTGGACTTCTTCTGGACGACGACACATCTGTTCCCTCAGACCACGTTCGCGGCCTGGATTCTGCTCGCCCTCTTCTTTTGCATCGATGCTTATCTGTATCGCAAGGAAGGCCGCGTCAAACCCGACCCAACTCCCGACAATCCCTTGCGGATCAGCGGCGGCCTCAATTTCGTTCTGATGGGCGTCATCGTCGCCGCGATCCTGTTCAGCGCCAAGTTCGACCTCGGCGGGTTCGACATTCTCGGCACGCACCTTCAAGTGCAGAACCTGGTCCGCGATGCAGTCATGATCGGCATCGTGTTCGCATCGCTCGCTGCCACGTCAAAAGAGGATCACGACGCGAACGGCTTCTCTTGGGGCCCCATGATCGAAGTGGCCAAGCTATTCGCCGCCATTTTCATCACCATCATTCCCGTGCTTGCGATCCTCAACGCGGGCCGATCCGGCGCGTTTTCGTCCGTCGTGAACATGGTCACCAACGCCGACGGCACGCCGAACAACGCCGCATATTTCTGGTTGACCGGCCTGCTCTCATCCTTCCTCGACAATGCACCGACCTATCTGGTCTTCTTTGAGCTTGCCGGAGGCGACGCCAAGCATCTGATGACGAATGGCGCCTTGACCCTTGCCGCGATCTCTGCAGGTGCCGTGTTCATGGGCGCAAACTCCTACATCGGCAACGCGCCCAACTTCATGGTTTACGCGATCGCGCGATCCGGCGGCATCGCAATGCCGGGCTTCTTCGGTTACATGGCTTGGAGCTCCGCGCTGCTGCTGCCTGTATTCGCATTGGTTACGCTCGTCTTCTTCAGGTAACGCGACCGCGGAACGAGGCCGAACTGGCCGGAAATTAACGCCGGGTTAACGTAATTCTTTAGCTCCTTAAGTCACCTCTTAAGGATTTGTTGCCAGAGATAGACAATGCAGAAGGCCCGCGTCCGGCGTGGGCAGGAATCGTGTTGCTTGATGAGTAACCCCGCTGAAAAGCCCGAGGTTGTACAGCTTCCGGCCGAGCCGGTGAGCGCTCCATCGGCGAGCAGCCGAAGGGCTGCGGCGCAGCGGGTGCGCGAGGCGCGCGACAAGTTAACATCGACCAGCGGGACCCGGCCCGCTTTCGACGCCGAGATGCTGCGCCAATACGCCCAGACCCGGCTGTCGGCTTCCTATGTCGTGATGCTGCTGGTGGTCGCGACCGGCGTGCTGTTCGGGCTGTGGATGCAGCCGATCCCGGCCGCCGCCTGGACCGCGGGCATGCTCTGCATTCACGGCGCCATGATCCGCAGTTGCCGGCGGTTCCTGACCGAGCCCAGCTCTCCAGCCGCGACGCGGGCATGGCGGACGCGCTTCGTCGTGCTCGACCTGCTCTATGGCCTGTGCTGGATGGCGATCCTGATCCATCCCCTGCTCGACCTGGTCACGGAAACGCTGATGATGTTCCTGATGCTGCTGGTGATCGCAGTATCGAGCATGCTCGCCGCCAATCTGCCAATCGCAGCCCTTGCCGCCACCGCGCCGGTCGCGGTCGCGATGGCGCTGAGCTTCGCGATGACCGGCTCCCTGGACAATTACGTCCTGGCTGCGCTCGCGCTCGGCGCCGAAGGCTACTTCGTGCTGCTGGCGCATCGCCTGCACTCCTCCACCTTCGCCACACTGGAAGCACGCGCCGAGAAGGACGCGCTGATCGGCGAGCTCGAACAGGCCAAAGCGATCTCGGATGAAGCCCGCCACCGCGCCGAATCCGCCAACGTCGCCAAGTCGCGCTTCCTCGCGCAGATGAGCCACGAGCTGCGGACGCCGCTCAATGCCATCCTCGGCTTCTCCGAGGTGATGAAAAGCGAGATCTTCGGCGCGCATGCGGTGCCGGTCTACAAGGAGTACTCCGCGGACATCCATAATTCCGGCGTGCACCTGCTCAACCTCATCAACGAGATCCTCGACCTGTCGCGGATCGAGGCCGGCCGCTACGAGCTGAACGAGGAAGCGGTGTCGCTGGTCGGCATCGTCGCCGACTGCCATCATCTGATGAAGCTGCGTGCCTCGAGCCGCGGCATCACCATCCACGAAGTGTTCGAGCAGGCCATGCCGCGGCTCTGGGCAGACGAGCGCGCGATCCGCCAGGTCGTGCTCAACCTGCTCTCCAACTCGATCAAGTTCACCCCGCAGGGCGGCGAGATCTGGCTCAAGGCCGGCTGGACCGCCTCGGGCGGACAATATCTCTCGGTGAAGGATACCGGTTCCGGCATACCCGAGGACGAGATCCCGGTCGTGCTCGCCTCGTTCGGCCAAGGCTCCAACTCGATCAAGTCGGCCGAACAGGGCGCCGGCCTCGGCCTGCCGATCGCCAAGAATCTGATCGACCTGCATGGCGGCACGTTCACGCTGAAATCCAAGCTGCGCATCGGCACCGAGGTGATCGTCACCTTCCCGCCGGAACGCGTGATGAGCGCGCTTGCGCCGCTGTCGGACGATTCTCCACCGCTCCAACCGGAGAGTTCCGCACTGCCCGACGAGAAGCGCCGGCCGCGCAACAAGCCAATCATGAGCGCAGGTACGGGCTCTTAACCAGATGCTTGCAGACATGCCCGACAATCCCCCACTATGTCCGAATGAGCAAAGAAACGCCGTGCGTCGCCGTCTGCATGATCGATCCCAGGACCAAGCTATGCTTCGGCTGCGGCCGGACCTTGCCCGAGATCGCGCGCTGGCACGCCATGGAAAGCGCGGACCGGCTCGCGCTCATGGCCCGGTTGCCGGCCCGCATGACGGAAGCGGGACTTGTGCCGATCGCGGGATCGGCGAAAAGCACCTGAACGGCCTGCGCGCTTGCGGAGGCGCGCAATGATCCGCCTCCTCCTCGTTCTCGTCATGCTCGCCGGCACGGCAGGTGCGGTCGTCGCCTATGGCGATCCCGAGCAGATCGCCCGCGCCAGCCACAAGGTCTCGCACATCTTTCGCGCACAGACGACGGCGCCGACTGCCCCCGCCGTGCAGATCCCCCGCGGCCAGGGCGGCGAATTTGCGCTCCGGGCGAAGATCAATGGTGTCGCGGCGCCGATGGTGATCGATACTGGTGCGACTTCGGTCGTGCTGACCTGGGAAACCGCGAAAGCCATCGGACTGCCGCTCGAGATGCTCGAATACGACGTCGATCTCGAAACCGCCGGTGGCTATACCAAGGCGGCCCGCCTCACGCTCGACCGCCTCTCCGTTGGCCATCTCGTCGAAAAATCAGTGCCGGCCCTCGTCGTCCAGCGGGGGCAGATGAAGACCAACCTGCTCGGCATGAGCTTCCTCGATCGCCTGGAGAGCTGGGGCGTCCGCGCCGACAAGCTGATGCTCACGGGCTATCCCGAACTTCAGAGCGCCCACCGCCGCTCGCGCACGGCGATCGACTAAAGCGCGATGCGATTGGGATAAATAGCCATCGCGCTTAAGCTCGTTGTTCAAGCATGATCTCCGCGCAAACGCGTTCCGCGTTTGTCGCGAGGGGAAACCGCTGCGCACCTTTCCGGATCATGCTTTAGCCGAGTTACGCCGCCTCGGCCGGCGCACGCGCACCGACGCGCGCGATCGCATCGCGTAGCACCTCGAGGCCCGCGCCCGGCTTCACGCCCTGCTCGGCGAGATGGCGGCGGAAGGCCCTTGCGCCGGGCACGGCATGGAATGCGCCGACGAAATGCCGTGTGATCGCATGCAGCCGCGTGCCGCGCGCGAGCTGCAGCTCGACATAGGGCATCATCGCCGCGAGCGCGTCCTGCATGGATCCATGCGGGGGCGCCTCGCCGAAGATATCGGAATCGACAGCGAGCAGCCGCCACGGCTCCTGATAGGCGGCGCGGCCGAGCATCACGCCATCGACATGTTCGAGATGCGCCTTCGCCTCATCGATACCGGGAATGCCCCCATTGATGATCACGGGCACGCCGGGCATGGCACGCTTGAGGCGATAGACACGCTCATAGTCGAGCGGCGGGATGTCGCGGTTCTCCTTCGGAGACAAACCGTTGAGCCAAGCCTTGCGGGCATGCACGATCAGAGCGTCGCAGCCGGAAGCGACCACGGCGCGCGCAAGCGCATCAAGCGCAACCTCCGGATCCTGATCGTCAATGCCGATACGGCACTTCACCGTGACGGGAACGGCGACTGCGCGCTTCATGGCTTCCACGCACCTCGCCACCAGCTCCGGTTCCGCCATGAGGCAGGCGCCAAAACGACCATCCTTCACGCGATCGGACGGGCAACCGACGTTGAGATTGATCTCGTCATAGCCGAACGCCTCGCCGATCGCCGCCGCCTGCGCGAGCTCCCGCGGATCCGAGCCACCAAGTTGAAGCGCGACCGGATGCTCGATCGCGTCGAACCCGAGCAGCCGCGCCCGGTCGCCATGAATGATGGCGCCGGTCGTCAGCATCTCGGTGTAAAGCAGCGCCCGCCGCGTCAGGTGACGATGGAACACCCGGCAGTGCCGGTCAGTCCAATCCATCATGGGTGCCACAGAAAAGCGATAGTGTTGCGATTCCAATGATTTACCTTACACTCTCAATGGGATGAAGCACGAACGTGTGCACTCCAAACTAGCCGAAATTGCACACGTTTGTACCCGTTCTGACCTCTCGGTGCACACATAGTGCACACGAAAGCCGGAGTGCACACGCGTGGCGACCTTTACTCAATTGGCATCCGGAAACTGGCGCGTCCAAGTCCGCCGCAAGACACGTTATGTGGCTGAGACCTTCCGACGGCGCAAGGACGGCGAAGAATGGGCGCTCGAAATGGAGCGCAACATTGACCGCAACGGATCGTCCAAGCCGCGCGTGAGCCGGAACGTTCACACGTTTGGCGATCTGGTTGACCTGCACGACGACGACATGCGCGAAGTCGGCAAGCCCCCTCGCCGATCAAAAGCTGCTGTGATGACCTCGCTGAAAACTGAGCTCGGCAGTGTAAAGCTGACCGCGCTCAATCGAGAGCGGTTGATCGAGTTCGGAAGAAAGCGCGCCAAGCAAGGCGCCGGCCCCGCGACGTTGGCGATCGACATGTCCTTCATCCGCACAATCATAACGCACGCCGCCGCCGTGCACGGTATTGAGGTCTCAGCCGAAGAAACACGCCTCGCACGTGTCGCGTTAACTCACCTCAATCTGGTCGGAAAGAGCAAAGAGCGCGACCGACGGCCCACGCAAGATGAACTCGAAGAACTCATCGAATACTTCGAGACAAATCGTCGGCAATTCATACCGATGGGGCGGATCGTGAGATTTGCCGTCGCAACGACATTGCGCCAGGAAGAGATCTGCAAACCCGAGTGGCCGCTGGTTGACATGAAAAAACGACTGGTGGTTATTCAGGACAGAAAGGACCCGAGGAATAAGGATGGAAACGACCAGAAAGTGCCTTTGCTCAACCTAACGGGCTATGATGCCTGGGAGGTCGTGCTACAGCAGCGAATTGTGACGCGAGGCTACGGGCGGGTCTTTCCCCATAACCATAGGTCCGTAAGTGCGGCATTCACCCGGGCATGCGATGAACTCAAGATCGAAGACTTGCACTTCCACGATCTGCGTCACGAGGGAACGAGCCGTCTGTTCGAAGCGAGGCGCGTCCTCGCATCTGAAAGCCGTGGGGATCGTCGACCTTGCCGCGCATCCCGGATCTGAAGCTCCGTAACTGTTTGATGAGATATTCTGAGTGCTGCCCCGTCAAATTTGGTGCGAACATCTCGTCGCGGCCTTGAGCTCCATTGCCATGACAGCCGGCGCAGGTCGTAAAGAAAGCCCTGCCTCGCTGTGCGTCAGCCGCCATGAACGCTTCTAGTACCGTACCGCTGTCGATGTATTCCTCGAAACGGACGATCTTTCCGTTCGCCACCTTCCAGAGATGGAGATTATTCACAACGTAGTGCTCTCCCGTCTCCTTGACGTACTTTCCTCGGTGCCCGGCACCGCCACCTGATCTCCCGACGCGATGAACTCACGTTGACTAGCCCCGGGTTCGGTGAGAGTGTCATCGACCTTCACGAAGAAGTCCGCGACCCCATCCGGTCCCTTGCGCGCCCCTGCAAACGGAAGCGCATACTCCGGACCATAATAGGTCCACGTCGCATCGGGCGCGATGAGGCTCTTGATCTTTTCCATATCGCCGACATCAAAGGCCGCGTAGAGCGCCTTGACGACTGCCACGGGACTGTCCTGATCTTCGGATTTGGCGACCGTCGCCCACCCAGCTAGCATTGCGAAGACAAGCATCGCTCCGATTCGGAAGGGCGCACGCATCGCGCTAGGCGATATCGATCCGGCCGCGGTTGACCGTACGGCAGAAGCAATCAGGCGCGGTGGTCACACCGCCCTCGCCTTGGTCTGGGATTTTGCCGATCTCTTGGTCACTGAAGCGCGTGTCGGCAGATCGAGGCTGAACTCGGCCAAGTCGACATCCTCCTCGCGCCGAAGCCGGTCGAGCAGCTGCAGCACGACGGCCTGCACCGAGAAATCCAGCGCGCAATAGGCTCATCGAGCGCCAGCAAACGCGGCCTGCACACAATAGCGCGGGCAATGCCGATACGTGCGCGGCAGATCGCTTCGACTTCTCCGCTGATGGGTGAGACTCATCTGGCTCTCCCAAATCCGAATCTCGACCAATATTTGATTCTCATGCTCCAACAACCGCGACCAACTGACTTAGTAGAAGTAACGTCTGCTGCGCGTCAAACCGGCCTTTAGATCCCGCCCACACGAAGGTGCGATCTAACCTGCAGAACGGATGTCACCATTCAGAGGGGCTCTTCTGGTTCATGCCGGCGGAGGTCCTGCCGAGCGGCAGGCTTAGCCGGAGGCACTGGATCTCCGCCGGGCGGTTGTCGGCCTGCGCATGCTCACCATTGCTGGGGAACCATATGTGTGTTGGCCGGTTGGCTTGCTGTTGAGCTGACGCTCAGGAGAGCAGTTCGACAAACCGGCATGTGTTCTAGAGCCGGGGCATCCGTCGGGGGCGATCCCATGATGGACCACACCACCAGAGTAGGCAATCGCTTGCTAGCAACGTTGCCGCCAGCAGATTTCTCTTTGCTGGCGCCTCATCTGCGGAAAGTCAAAATCGAACGCGATTCCGTGCTGATCCGATCGGGCGATCGGATCGAACATATTCTCTTTCCCTTGAGCGGCGCGATCGCCGCTATCGTGGAGCTGCCGAACGGGCAAACTGTTGCCGCAGCGATAATCGGCCATGAGGGGGCTGTGGGTCTGACGTCAGCGCTTGGAGCATCCCACTCGCCTGCGACGGCGATCGTTCGCCTGTCAGGGTCTGCGCTGCAGATCTCGCCGGTGCAGTTTCTGGCAGCGCAACATCGCAGCCCTTCAATCACATCCATGGTGCAGGTCTCCACGAGATCGTTGTTGACGCAGCTTCAGCACGTGGCGGCCTGCAATGCACTGCATTCTGTCGAAGCTCGCCTGGCGCGCTGGCTGCTTCACATTCACGATCGAGCGAATGGAAGCGATCTTCTCCCGCTGACCCAGGAAACATTGTCGGAATTGCTGGGCGTCCGCCGCACCACAGTCACACATGTCGTGAGCACAATGCGCGCATCAAGAGCGCTGAAATCCAATCGGCGCGGCCAGCTCGAGATTGATCGACCGCGGCTCGAAGCGTTGGCATGCGAATGCTACAGGGTCATGAGCCGCGAGATCGATCGGATAGTTTCACAGGGCGCGCTCGGGCTAGTTCGCGGGGGGCGAGCGCGCGGCGACTTGCCTGCTAGCCGAAGAGCCGGGACAAGCTCTTAAAGCCCGTTTGCTTTCGCGAACGAAACGTGCGCACCTTTGCAGTTCCGCAAAACCTGCGCGAGACCCCGTCGTGACAATCGCCCAGTCCTGCGCGCGGAAGCGAGCTCAAGAACTTTGCAGCTTTGGGGCTGGCTCCCGGCCGAAGCCAACTAGAGACATCCCTCATTTCATCCTCCCTGCGGTGCTCGTTACACCGGACCTATTGGGACCAAGGAGCGCAGGCACGAGCTTTGCCTCTGCGAAGCCAGAACGGCCGCTCGCGGTCCGAAATGGGCTAGGGGACCTGCCGCCTTGCGCAGCTCGCGCTGACGTACTTTCCTCTCGACCTACCCGCTCTCTGAGCTTCTCAAGCTCGGCGAGTTGGGAGACAAGCGCTTCGAGACGCTCTCGAAGGAGAGCCCCGGGATCGCCGGCTTGAAAGTGGCTATTCATGACGCGCCTCCTGATCGACGTTCTTGGGAAGAAGTCGCCCAACTTCGAGAGTCGGGAAAATTATGCAATTCCAGGACACGCGCACTAACATTTGGCAAGTTGCGTTCGCAAAAGAGCTGCGGCAGTGCGTCAAGAGGCCGCTCGGCTGTTTAGATCTGCTTTCGGCCAGTGTTCAGCGCGCCGGAGCAAAGGGCCCAGCCTTGCCTAGCCGTATAGCGCCCACAGCCTCGCCGGGCTGAGAGGCTCCTACCGGCCGGTCTCGGTCGCACTGGAAATGCGAGTATTAGCTCCGGGGCAATCGGCCTTTCGCTTTTCCTCGTTCTCTTCTGCGCAATCGACCCCACCATTTGCGCTTGGAATTCCAGAGCTGCCGCCGGTTGCGAAGGGCCCTTTGGCATTGCCTCCGCCAGGACCGGACCCGCCGCTACCCCCGGATCCGCCGCCGGATGTCCCTCCGGCACGAGAAGATCCGGCAGGACGACCGCCAGGTGATCCCCCACCCCCTGATGATCCGCCGCTGGAGCTCGGCGGCCCTGTCGCGGACGACCGATCATTGTCGAAGAACGATTGACTGCTGTCGCTATGCCTCGCCGCGTGCAGACCGCCCGAACGTGCAATGGCTTTTGAGGTCAGGGAGGTGGACAGAAGCAGCGTCATAACAGGGGGCGTCACGGTTGCAAATCTTCCGCAGGTTTTCAAAAACGCCCGCCGATCATCGTTTTCGTTGCCGTCTCGGGTCACGACGCCCTCCTCGATTTAAAACATTATTATATATTAAATTAACTCTCAACCACTAATTTTCTTGTCCTAATGGAGGTTGCTGAACGTGTCCCGGCCGTAACGCCGGCACTTTCCGCCGTGCTGCCCGATTCCTCAGCGCACCTTGCCGCCGCGAAAATTGATGGTTGCGCCCTATCATTTAATTTAATTAATTTATTTAACTGCCAGTGCGCGGTTTAGCTGAAGGATCATTGCTAATGCCACTGCAATTCTACCGACCCCTCCGGGACTTGGAGATCTGGAGTGCGAACAGCCACGGGTTCTCGTTCGTGATCAGTTTCGGAGCCCCGGAAGGTCCAGGCTTTCACGGACGCTTCGGCTACCTGGCGAGTTGGCGTCCGCTTCACAACAACCAGGTCGCGATCAAGATTGGCGGATCGCCCTTTCGAACGTTGGCCGAGGCCGAAGGGGCCTGCCGCGACATGATTGAGCATCTGGCCCCGGGATAGACCGGCCCACACGCACACTCCCGAAGGCGCCAGACGTACCCGTCAATTCGCGCTGGCCGGATTCTGACGCAACAGATCAAGGGAATCCAGCTCACCCGGCGCTGCATGCAGTTCGCTTCGCGAAATCGCCAAAGCCGCAAGAACCGTACGATTGCTGATATCCAGCTTCTGGAAGATATGATGAAGGTGGACCTTGATCGTGCCGTCGGAAAGATTCAACCGACGCCCAATCTCCTTGTTCGATAGCCCCTCCGATACGAGCCGCATGATCTGCCGCTCCCGGTCAGTTAGTTGTGTCAGGGGCTTCACACCGGCCCGGGGGTCATCGCTGACCGGCCCAGTGCTCGGCGAGGCCGCCGCTTGGCCTTGGGCTGTTTTCCGCAGGGTTGCGACCAGCATCTCGACGTCCGAATCCTTCGAGAGGACGATGCAGGGGCCATCCAAGGCCAGCCTTTGCAACTCACTGTCGCCCATAATACCGGTGAAGAAGATTATCGGAGCACGTGGGTCGACCTCGTTTGCAGGGGCGAGGATCTGCCGTCGATTGAAGTCGGGCAGTGCAGCATCGACAAGCGCGACGTCCGGCGTAAGAAATCGAATTGCCTCGATACAGCTTGCGCCATTGCTGCAAGAAGCAACGACCGCAAAATCATGCTGCGCCGCAAGAACGCTCCTGATCCCTTGCAAGACGATCGGGTGTCGATCAGCGATGACAATTCTGATACGGCGCATGCTTCCCTTGCCTGTTGCTATCAACCCCGCTTGCGGCCGCTTAATCCGACCCTCCTTTTGAGACGCGCGAGATATAACCGTTCAGCTCCGTCATAACGTCGCAGGATCTCAGGCCTGAGACAGCACCGGGCGGCAACGCTTGATGGCCACGCTACCGTAGCTCGCTCAGAGAATGAGTGCAGCACCGTAACAATGCGGTGCTCGACGCAAAACTTAAAACCGCGAACTCTTCGAGGATAGTGACTTTTCCTCTGCAATTTTTGATAGCCGCGATCTTACAATTCACTCCAAGGATGTCATTAAGCTACTGTTCGGAGCATTACTATTATGGTCAACATCCAACTAACTTGGCTAGAGCCGGATATTACCAACGATATATAGGGACATTCACGATTCAAATCTAACATTCGACGAAGTTTCACTGAGCGAGGGCCGTTCATGAAGGCCCCCCGCGGAAAGAGAGGTGAAAACGTATTACTATTCATCAATGCAACGACTGGGAATCAAGGACAGACCAAGGCTGCGGTTGATCGCAGCCCGTGTAGTACCAATGAAGTGCCGCGCTTGAAGCTGAATTTCGTCATGTCAGCAATTTCAATGAAAAGCACGGTCGTCGTTGGCCATGAGTAGGTGGTCACATGTATTCTTCGGCAGTTTTGCGTCAAACACATAAGGCCCTTATCGTTCAATTCACCGAATTGCAGAACTTACGTAATCGCGTGTTGAAAGCTGAGCAGCGATTGCTTGAGCCCAAGCGACGAGCCTCCGGACGGAGGGTGCTTGGGAAGCGACCGCGCCGTCGGGGACGCAGTCTCAACCGCTAGCACCAAGTACTGCGCTGCACACGAGCGTCAGCGCGGGCGCGGATCGCGCTTGCCCAACCCTGGTATGACCTGATAATCCCCCTCCGCTTCGATTCGAAAGTAGCTGGGGACGGCTTCCATGGAGAAGGGTGACTGGGCCAACTTGGCCACAGCGGAGCTGTGGCGGCTTTACGATGAGGTCACGACCCTTCTCAGTCGCAGGATGACCGCGGAAAAGGCCAAGCTCGAAGAGCGGCTGCGCAAGATTGAGGGGACCGCCGCTTCGTCCCCAAACCGGGAACGTCAGCGCCGCCCCTACCCCCCGGTGCTACCGAAATATCAGAACCCGAAGAACCCGTCAGAAACCTGGTCCGGTCGCGGCAAGCAACCTCGATGGCTCAAAGCGCAGCTACGAGCTGGTAAGAAACTAAACGATCTCTTGATCGATCGCTCGTCCGCACAAAGGCGGCGCCGGACCGGCTGAGCCTCTGACCGTCACGGGCACGCCGGTGTCAGGACCGGGGATTTTAGCGAGTACCATCCTCTTTGCCGTTGGGGGTGCCGTCGCCACCACCGTTGCCCTTACCATTATTGCCCTGCACAATCTTTCCGCCAGAGCTGGCAATGGCGGTTGAGGTCAAAGAGGTCGAAAGCAGCAAAGTCATCACGGGCGGAGTGACGGCGGCAAATTTTCCGCAGCTCCTCAAGAACTCACGTCGGTCGTCACGGTCGCTGTCGAATTGGCTCATCGGCGCCATCCTGCGATTGTCGGACTTAAAAATAAGCGAATTCTAATGCGCCGCAAGTTAAATATGTTAATCTCCAGATATAAATTGCCAGCCTATCGGAAGCGACGCTGCCGTTGCGCACACGGCTGGAGGTGAATTCCTGGTCAAGTGCGGCCCGCAACGCCCCCGCAAGATGCGAGGGGCGACTTATACCATACGTGTTATACACACACGGCACGTTTGACTCTTTTAAATTAGAAACATTATAATTTTAATTCCTCAAATGAGGTGCATCACTCTTTGGCCGCCGCCTTTGTCGCAAACGAGCCTAGAGCAGCCACGGCACATCCGCAAAAACGACCCCTACTCTCAACTGGCGAAGGAAGCAGTCCATGATCGGAGCCGAGGCCGATGCAGCATTCGGGCAGTTTCGATCTGGCTTCGACACCGCCTTGCGACCGGGATTCTCATTGCCGCGTATGGGCGCCCTGATGAGCCGAGCCCTTACCGGAACCCTCCTGGACCTTTCGGAACTAACGGTTCTCACCGAGGCGGCGACGGGCGCGTATGCCGTGACGGCCGTTCTCGCATCGATGGCCGGAGCCAGGCACGTCTATGCCTTCACGAGAACCACGCCACACGGCACCTCGGCTGAAGCCAGGGAACAGACCCTAAAGCTCGCAGATTCGGTCGGTGTTGCCCATCGCATTGAGGTCTTGGAGCAGATCACCCCGGATATCCTCCACCAGACGGATATCGTAACCAATAGCGGCCACCTTCGGCCTCTTACCGCTGCGCTCATTGATGAGCTGCCAAAGGACGCCGTTATCGCCTTGATGTTCGAGGCCTGGGAATTTCGCCCCAAGGACCTCGACATGCAAGCATGCCTGCGGCGCGGAATTCCGATCGTCGGCGTGAACGAACGCCATCAGTCAGTCGATGTCTTCTCGTTTCTCGGTCCGCTATGCGTGAAGCAACTGCACGATTGCGGTTTATCCGTTTACAAGAATCGCATTGCTGTGCTGTGTGACAATGAGTTTATTGGCTCGCTTCGCTCCGGTCTCGCCTGTTATGGAGCAAGTGTGGAGGTCTTCCACGACGTCCGGGCTGTGTTTCGGGACCAGTGGGATGCAATCATCGTTGCGCTGCGACCGACGGCTGAGCCTCGTATCGGTTCGCCGGAAGCAGCTCACCTCGCTGCGTGCGCGCCCGCTGGTGCCATTGTCGTGCAGTTCTGGGGCGATGTAGATCGATCCGCATTGTCAGCAAATGGCCTGGGCGTTTGGCCAACAGAGCCTCCGGGACCGGGGCATATGGGCATTCTGCTGTCGGAGATCGGCCCTGAACCGATCGTGAGATTGCAGGCAGGCGGACTACGCGCTGCCGAGTGGGTTCGGCGCAGCAGAACTGTTTCGTCTGATGGACTCGCGCAACTCGTTACGCAGCATTCCGGTCAACCGCCTATTTGCTAGGCCTTCGCCTCGATGAGCTCGATGAGCGTGAGCGTTGCGGAGGCTAGAAACACTATGCGGCGCTTGTCGAACGCAACTGCGGGCGCAGGTGAGGATACCGGAAGATATTGCTGCGCCCTGAAGCAGGCGATCGCTTCGTCGAGGCGAGCCACTTCGTAGGCAAGATGGTAAAATTTACTGCCGCGCTTCAGGACCCCCGCCACGGGGGATTCTGCGCCGGCCGGCTCAATGAGCTCCAGGCGCGGACCGCCGCCTGATACGAATTGAATGCGAACCTGCTGGATCTGGTCCTCAAACATAGGTCCTTCGGGACTGTAGCCAGCCACCGCCAGTTCGGGCAACTCCGCCGCGATGTTTCGGCACGCCATTCCCACATGATGAAAATGCAACTCCATCTGCTGTTCCTCTCGTCCTTGGCCCGTTCGGCCGGACTAGAAAGACCGGGATTGTCGATCCTCGCGCGCAGGTAATCGACAGGAAATTTCCTCCGGTGCTGCGCAGACCGGACGAGGCAAAGGATCCATGATCCAGGCGCTGTCATGGGGTGCCCAGGAGCAGCTCCCAACTCCAGCGTGAATCCGCCGCCTCGGGAGCGCGAAGGGTTGCTCCTGCTGATCGTTGGCCGCTCGGACAATTTAACTTTCGCGCGCATCGAAGAGCAGCGCCGACCATGCCTGCTTCAACCGCGGATAATCTTCGCGCGACATTCGAAACGTGATCACGTCATCGCCGTTCCACCAAGCATTCGGTGCAATCTTTTCGATCTGGAAACCAAGGCGAATATGGAAGTTCTTTGCGGGCGCGTTCTTACTTTGCACTTTGGCGACGACGACCGAAAGTCCGAGCTGCTCGAATGCAAACGCAAATAGCAGGTCGAATATCTCTGCCAGGAAGAGACGCGCGCCGGGATCGACGATCAACCGCGCGACTTCGCCCTGTCTCGCCGCGAAATCCAGGTTGCCAAGCGCGATGCTGGCAGCCGGCTTCTTAGAGCGCTTGAATTCTGCAATGAAATAGTAGTCGTCCACCCTCGCCTGATATTTCCGGAAAAATTCTTCCTGCTGGGCCAAGGTCAGCTTTTCGCGGGTCAGGAACTTGCCGAGAATGGGATCGTTCCGCCAAGCGATGATTTGCGCGGAATCCTCCAGTCGGACCTCTCGCAGGAACAGGTTATTTCCTTCGGGAAGGCGTTTGAGATTCTCCGCCTTGGTGAAAAGCATGCCTGTGCTCGGCGGCTCCTGTCCCACGTGCGCCGTCATGTATTTATTGCACCTTAACAAGACATTTAAATTTATTTAATTGACCCGAGCTCTACCATTATTTAATGTAGATGGCAATCAATCAAAATGATGCCGCTGTCCTCGATGGAGGCCACCATTCTCGCCGTTGCAGCCGTATTTCCGGACCAGCCCATCACTGATGCCGAGCTCAAATCCCTGGCGTTATCTGGCGATGTCGCGTTCTGGGGGCATCTCGTCGCCCGCTCGCGGCAAGCGTCGAGCTTTTCCGAGCTGTTCTTTCTGTCGACGCTCCGAAAAAAGGCGAAGCTCCATGCGCCCGATAGCGCCCGGCCACGACTCCGCCTCGCCTTGATTGGAGGCTACAACCTTTATCCGTTGCACGAGCTGGTCGAACATCTCCTGGCCATTCGTGGGGTCGAGTGCGAGCGCTTCCTCGGCGATTACAACAATTTCGTCTCGGAAATCCTCGACGGCTCGAGCCCACTCTACGCCTTCAAGCCGGATCTCGTCTTCATATTGCCGAGCGCGAACCACTGCCGATTTTCCGGTTCGCTCCTCAATGCCGTGGAACATCAGCGCGAAGCCGCAATCGGCGCCGCCGAGCACCTCCTCAACCTCGCGCAGACTTTCACCGAGCGCTCAAGCGCGGTGGTGATCCTCGCCAATTTTGCGCTGCCGGGCGATCTCGATCTCGGCTCGTTTCGGTCACGCACGCTTGGTGCCGATTGGAGTTTCCGAAAGGCGGTAAACCTCGAGCTCGGGCTCCGGGCCCCAACGGACGTGCAAATCTGCGACATCGAGTTCCTCTCGGCGCGCCGGGGAATCTCAGCCGCGGCGGACGCGCGAGCGTGGTATGAATCCAAGCAGCTCGGCTCACCTGACTTTCTGGTCGACATCGCGCAAGAGCTGAGCCATCTGATCGCCTCCCGGAAGCAAGGCCCCAAGAAGGTATTGGCAATCGATCTCGATCACACGCTGTGGGGCGGCGTGATCGCGGAAGACGGTGTCGAGGGAATCGAGCTCGGCGATTCCTCTCCTCGCGGCGAAGCTTTCAAGGCCTTCCAGAAGTACCTGCTTGGGCTTTCCCAGCGCGGCGTCCTGCTTGCGGTATGCAGCAAGAACGATCATGAGCGCGCGGTCGAAGTTTTCGAGAAACATCCCGAGATGGTTCTCCGCCTGGAGCACTTCGCAGCCTTCAAGGCGAATTGGGACCCGAAATCCGACAACCTGCAGCGGATCGCGGATGAACTCGGCCTTGGTCTGGATAGCTTCGTGTTCGCCGACGACAACCCGGCTGAAATCGAGATTGTCCGTCAATTTCAGCCCCAGGTCGCAGGCGTTCTCCTCGGGCCAGACCCCGCCGAATTCATCAGCCGCCTGCAGGCCGGGCGACATTTCGAGCCACGGAACGTTACCGAGGAGGACCTCGAGCGAACGGCGCAGTACAGGCAAGAACGGCGACGTGCGGAGCTCGCGGCGAGCGTAACCGACATGCCGGCCTACCTCGCCTCGCTTGAGATGCGAGGCAGGATCAAGGAGTTCGATATCCTCGACGTCCCCCGCATTGCCCAGCTGGTCGCGCGCAGCAACCAGTTTAACCTGACGACGGTCCGTCGGTCCGAGACCGAGATCCAGGGACTTCTAGGAAGGCCGGACTACCGGTGCTTCACGATGCGGCTGGAGGATCGGTTCGGTGATTCTGGGCTCATCTCCGTAGTCATTGCCAAGATCGAGAACGGCGTCTTCATTCTCGATACCTGGCTCATGAGCTGCCGCGTGCTCAAGCGCCAGGTCGAGGACGAGATCATGAACGAGATATTTCGACTTGCAGAGGCAGCCGGTTGCGTGAAAGTGCGCGGCATTTATCTCCCGACTGCCAAAAACGGGATCGTCGCCGGAATCTACGAGGAATTCGGCTTCGCGCGTGGGAAAGACTCCGCCGCCAGAAAAGAATTCGAGCTCGAGGTAGAGAACTATCAGATGCGCTCGACAACGATCCGCGTGACCCGGAGGGCTTATGAAGCAGGCTGAGATATTGGCGAAGCTGCAGGAGGTGTTCGACGGGATATTCCTGGAGAAGGTCGCGGCCAAGCCCGAGCTCTCGGCGGCCGATGTCGAGGAGTGGGACTCGCTCATGCAGATCTCCCTCGTCATCGCCGTCGAGCAGAAGTTTCGCGTCCGATTTCGGGTTGGCGAGGTCGAGGCGGCGCGCAACTTGGGTGAGTTTGCCGATCTGATCGCGAAACGGATGGAGGCATAAGGGCTGGGACTCGAAGGTAAAACGCGGGAATCGCGGCGCGCCAGCTTTTGGTGTCGGCGTACGCCCGACCGATTCGCATAGCTGCTGCGACCGTTCGTCTGAGAGGGAGCGGAAGCCACGCCAACCAGCTTTTCATGAACTCAGAGGAAACCAGCAGCACATCCTTCAAGAGAAATCTACCTTCGCGCACGTGCTGATCGCTTCTAATTTTGGAAACTTCGATTTCGGCCGTTTGATTTGTCAATTCACCAACAGGACTCGACTGCGCGGAGAACAAAGATGGCAAGTTTGTTCACCACCCAGACTCCGGCCAACACCAATGCCACGGACGGGACTGGGGCGGATTATGAACTGGGGATGCGCTTCACCGCCGACACGTCCGGCGTGATCCAGGCAATCCGGTACTACAAGGCCTCGAACGAGACCGGCACCCATGTCGGCCACATCTGGTCGGCAACGGGCCAGGAGCTGGCGACCGTCACGTTCACCAATGAAGGCGCATCGGGCTGGCAGCAGCAGGCGCTCGCCACGCCGCTCACCATCGCCGCTGGCACGACCTACGTGGTCTCGGTCAATATCAACAGCTACTACGTCTCCACCACCCAGGGCTTCGCGTCCGGTATCAGCAATGGCGGCCTGAACGCGCCGGTCGGCGCCGGCGTCTTCGACTACGCCGAGGGCGTCTTCCCGACCGCGACCTATCAGAATGCAAACTACTTCCGCGACGTCGTGTTCGCTGCGAGCGCGACCAACCCTAACAACCACCCGGGCACGGTGAGCGTCAGCGGGACGCCGACGCAGAACCAGACCTTGACCGCGACGGTGAGCGATGCCGATGGCGTGCCAGCCAACATCACCTATCAATGGCAGCGAAGCACGAACGGCAACTCGTGGACCAACATCACGGGCGCGACGGCGAGCACGCTGACGCTCGGGCAGTCCCTGGTCGGCAGCTTCATACGTGTCAACGCCGTCTACACGGACTCCCTGGGCAGCAGCGAGACCCCGGTGAGCGCCGCGACCGCCACGAAAGTGGCCAATGTCAACGACGTCGGCATGGTCACGATCAGCGGCACGGCAACCCAGAACCAGACGCTGACGGCCAGCGTCGTGGATCCCGACGGCGTCCCGGCGAGCATCACCTATCGCTGGCAGAGCAGCCCCGACGGCACCACCTGGACGAATCTGTCCGCCACCACCGCGAGCCTCACCCTCGACAGCAGCCTCGTCGGCAAGCGGATCCGCGTAGACGCCACCTACACCGACCAACTCGGCGCGGCCGAGAACGTAACCAGCGCGGCCACGGCGACGGTCGGCGCCGCGAGCGCCACCACCACCCTGTTCACCACCCAGACTCCGGCCAACACCAATGCCACGGACGGGACTGGGGCGGATTATGAACTGGGGATGCGCTTCACCGCCGACACGTCCGGCGTGATCCAGGCAATCCGGTACTACAAGGCCTCGAACGAGACCGGCACCCATGTCGGCCACATCTGGTCGGCAACGGGCCAGGAGCTGGCGACCGTCACGTTCACCAATGAAGGCGCATCGGGCTGGCAGCAGCAGGCGCTCGCCACGCCGCTCACCATCGCCGCTGGCACGACCTACGTGGTCTCGGTCAATATCAACAGCTACTACGTCTCCACCACCCAGGGCTTCGCGTCCGGTATCAGCAATGGCGGCCTGAACGCGCCGGTCGGCGCCGGCGTCTTCGACTACGCCGAGGGCGTCTTCCCGACCGCGACCTATCAGAATGCAAACTACTTCCGCGACGTCGTGTTCGCTGCGAGCGCGACCAACCCTAACAACCACCCGGGCACGGTGAGCGTCAGCGGGACGCCGACGCAGAACCAGACCTTGACCGCGACGGTGAGCGATGCCGATGGCGTGCCAGCCAACATCACCTATCAATGGCAGCGAAGCACGAACGGCAACTCGTGGACCAACATCACGGGCGCGACGGCGAGCACGCTGACGCTCGGGCAGTCCCTGGTCGGCAGCTTCATACGTGTCAACGCCGTCTACACGGACTCCCTGGGCAGCAGCGAGACCCCGGTGAGCGCCGCGACCGCCACGAAAGTGGCCAATGTCAACGACGTCGGCATGGTCACGATCAGCGGCACGGCAACCCAGAACCAGACGCTGACGGCCAGCGTCGTGGATCCCGACGGCGTCCCGGCGAGCATCACCTATCGCTGGCAGAGCAGCCCCGACGGCACCACCTGGACGAATCTGTCCGCCACCACCGCGAGCCTCACCCTCGACAGCAGCCTCGTCGGCAAGCGGATCCGCGTAGACGCCACCTACACCGACCAGCTCGGCACCGCCGAGAACGTAACCAGCCCGGCCACGGCGACGGTCGGCGCCGCGAGCGCCACCACCACCCTGTTCACCACCCAGACGCCGGTCAACACCAATGCCACCGACGGAGCGGCGGCGGACTATGAGTTGGGGATGCGCTTCACCGCCGACACGTCCGGCGTGATCCAGGCAATCCGGTACTACAAGGCCTCGAACGAGACCGGCACCCATGTCGGCCACATCTGGTCGGCAACGGGCCAGGAGCTGGCGACCGTCACGTTCACCAATGAAGGCGCATCGGGCTGGCAGCAGGCGGCCCTTGCCACGCCGCTCACCATCGCGGCCGGCACGACCTACGTGGTCTCGGTCAATATCAACAGCTACTACGTCTCCACCACCCAGGGCTTCGCGTTCGGCATGAGCAATGAGATCCTGAACGCGCCGGTCGGCGCCGGCGTCTTCGACTACACCGAGGGCGTTTTCCCGACCAACGTCTATCAGAATGCAAACTACTTCCGCGACGTCGTGTTCGCCCCGTCCAACATCATCGCGCTCCTCAACACGTCCACGATCTATGTCAGTGAAGGAGCCGGCACGGCTACCGTCACCGTCACACGCTCCGGCGACCTCTCGTCGCAAAACACCGTCGAGTACACGACGAACGAAATCGGCACCGCCGGAAGCGCGACGGCAGGATCGGACTTCATCCAGCCTACCTTCAACGGTCGGGCGAACACCGGCCAGATCGTCTTCGAACCCGGCGAGAGCACGAAGAGCTTCACCATCCCGATCGTCGACGATCAACTGACCGAAGGCAACGAAACGTTCGCCATCGGCCTTCAGAATCCCGGCTCCGGATCACTCGGAGCCGCACGCACTGTGCTCGTCACGATCGTCGACAACGATTCACCCGGCACAGTCGCAATGGCGGACGTTCTCCTGAGTGTTGCAGAGAGTAGTCCGACCGCGACCATTACGTTGCTGCGCAGCGGGCCTGTCAATCAAGCAGCCACGGTCGGCTTCACGACGAGCAGCGGCAGCGCACTCGCGGGATCCGACTACACGACCACATCCGGCACGGTGACCTTTGCCGCTGGACAGGTGAGCCAGACCATCTCGGTACCGATCGTCAATGACACGAGTCCGGAGAATGACGAGACCTTCACCGTCACCTTGAGCAACCCGACGGACGCCACTCTCGGCTCCCAGGCGACGACGACGGTGAAGATCCTGGATAATGACAACCCCGCGCTCGGCAACCTGGTGGGCGAGACCGCCGTGACGGGTCTGAACCAGCCTGCGGCGATGGACTGGACTCCCGACGGCCGCTACATGCTGGTCGCGCAGAAGGACGGCGTGGTGCGGGTGGTGGACAACGGCACATTGCGATCGACTCCGCTCATCGACCTTTCGAGCGAGGTCAATGATTCCGGCGATCGCGGGCTGCTGGGGATCGCCGTGAACCCGAATTTTGCAAGCGACCACTATGTCTACCTGCTCTACACTTACGATCCGCCCGAGACGGCTACTCAGAGCGGGCTCGCAGCGCCCGATGGAGCTGGCAATCGACCAAGCCGTCTTGTGAGAGTCACCGTCGACCCCACCACGATGATTGCCGATCCATCCAGCGAAGTGGTGCTGGTCGGCAAGAACAGCATCTGGGCCTATACCAGCCGTCCCGACGCGAACAGCGGCGGTGATCTCAGCATTGTTCCTTCCGGGATCGTCAACGGCAGCACAATCACGGCTCCCGCGAGCCAGATTGAGACGGGAGCGCAGGACAACGATCCCGACAGGGCCGGCATCCAGAACCAGAACATCCGTGACTATCTTGCAACCGACAGCGATTCGCATTCGATCGGTGCCGTTCATTTCGGTCCCGACGGCTATCTCTACCTCACGGTCGGGGATGGCACGTCGTACAACTTCGTCGATCCCCGCGCAGTGCGGGTTCAGGACATCCACAATCTCTCGGGCAAGCTCTTGCGGATCGATCCCATTACGGGTGAGGGAGCGCCCGGCAATCCGTATTATCAGGCCGGCGACCCAAACAGCAATCAGTCGAAAGTGTTCTACTACGGCGTTCGCAACGCGTACCGCTTCAGCTTCGATCCCGTCACGAATCTGCCTGTGCTCGGAGACGTGGGCTGGAACAACTGGGACGAGATCAATACGGGCCCCGCCGGCTCGAATTTCGGATGGCCTTACTTTGAAGGTCCGGACAAAACCGCCAGCTACCAGAACCTCTCCCAGGCGATCACCTTCTACGATAATGGCAACCGCAACAATTTGTCGGACCCGCCTGCCGTGTTCCCGATCCTGCCCCTTAGCCACGGGGCACCCGACAATGCCCATGTGATCACCGCGGGGGATTTCTATAACCAGAACACGATGTTCTTCGACGACGTCTACAACGGAACGATCTTCGCCGCGACCTTGGATGCGAACCGGCAGATCGCAAGCGTTCAGTTGGTGGACAACGTGCAAGGCATTGTGGACCTGCAGAAAGGGCCCGACGGCTGGCTCTACGGAGCCGACATATATGATGGCACGATCCGGCGTTGGGTGGACTCTACCGCCGCCGGCAACACGCTGGGCCTCGCGGCATCCTGACGGCGGGCGCGTCAGCTCTCGCCTGTCGCCGGCTTCTGCCGCCCGCCGCAGGAATCATGCTCCTGAGCGGCCGGTCGTCGCCCACATTCGACTATCGCGCGGGGCCTGCATCCGGACCCAACCGTACGGTGCCCGCGACCAAGGCTTGATCTCTGGCGTTAGATTATCGAGGACCAGATCGCCAGTCCTGGCGCGCACCACGAGCACAAGGTGATGGTCTCCAGAACCCGTCACCACTTCGCTCAATAGCAAAACCCGCGCCGGCCAGCCACGTTTCAGCAGTTCATGACGCTTGCTCACTGCGTAGTCGTTGCAATCGCCGCGAGCCGGGTTAACGAGCCACTCCTCACCTGCTAGCCCGAGTTCGTTAAGTTGCGGAGCAATGGCCCGGTTCACTGCGCGATTGACTGCTTTCAGCTCTGCCCACCGTTCCTACGTCAGGCGGACCGGCCCGCCGCGGAAAAAGCGTCGCGGACGACATTCGGTCTCATAGCGCAGACAGAACACCGTGTAAGTGAGTGGCGGAAGCGTCGGGCGTCCCAGCTCGATGTGCGCGAGGTCCGCTTGGGGGCCCGCTGGCAAGGTCGACAACGCCAGCGCCCACTGAACGCCCCCGATCACGATCGCTATGGTTGCCGCGATGACCGGGCCCGAGGTTCGGCGCATCTGCCGATCCCCTCCGAACGCCAAACCATGTCGGGTCCAGCCGGCGCGGGCGGGCTTGACCGCAGAATCCAAGTTTAATATTCTATATATATCGCAATTTAAATGGCAATGGCAATATTTGCTAAATACAACCTACCTTTGCGAGAGACACGGTGACGGCGGTGGCCCCGCAAGGACGAGCGGTAATCAGACGAAGGGACGATGAGAGACGCCTCGATAGGCGCCGCTTGCCCTTGGTGGAAAGCGTTGTTGCTCGGCGCGACGCAGGTCGTGCGTCGCCATCGCGGGCAATAAATCGCCACCGACATATTTTATCTTTGATTTAAATATTTACCGGAGTGAACTTCCTCGAGCAGGACCTAGTTCACATGCCAGTCGAGCTACTCGTCATTCTGGGAGCCGAAGCTTCGATACTCGGATTCGTGGCCGCAATGAGCCTGCACGCCAGACGGATGGACGTACTGAGCGGACGATCGTTCGAGCATCCCACCGTCTCTGCGAGGGGCAACAAGCATCTCGCGCGGTTGAGCCATTCAATGACGCGCGATTTACTACGGTTGATCGGGAGGTGCGCGATCTCATTACGTTCGCTCCACCCGATGTCTTGCGGCGCGCCTATAGCCAGAATGCCGCGGCCCCTTCAAACCAGACCGCAGACTCCGGTCCGGTTTGAGGTGGGCGATCGTTGGACCGGCACGACCGCTCCCGGTGCTTGCGACCGCCCGGCCGTGCCTTCAGGAGCTGGTCGCACCACCGACGATCAGAGCAAGGGCGCCAGTCCCGAAGACATGCAGTCGAGCGCTGCTGCCATTTTGCACCAACTCAGCGCTCCTTGAACGCACGCCCGGCCTGATCCTGCAGCGGCTTGAGCAAGTATGAAAGCGCGGTCCGACCAGCCGTCTTGATGAAGACCTCGACCGGCATTCCGGGCAGCAGCTTGGCCGAGCCGAGCTTCGCCAACTCCTCCGGCTTCAGCAGGATGCGGCCCGTGTAATAACTCGTGCCTGCGCGCTGATCCTGCGTGATATCTGCCGAGACCATGCTGACCTCTCCGTCGATCTCCGGAGTGGTCTTCTGGTTGAACGCTGCGAAGCGCATTGTCGCGGTCTGCCCCACATAGACTTGGTCGATGTCGCGCGGTGCGATCTTGACCTCGATGGCAAGCGAGTCCGCGTCAGGTACGATCAGCATGATTTGCTCACCGGGCGAGATGACCCCGCCGATCGTGTGGACGCTAAGCTCGTGGACGCGGCCGGACTGTGGCGCCCTGATATCGATCCGATGCAATTGATCGACCGCCGCAGTCTTGCGCTCGCCCAGTTCGGAGAGCTTTGAGCGCGTTTCGATCAGGTCCTTGCCGACTTCCGTCCGCAGGTCCTGGTCGATCTGAATGATCTGGAGGCCGATTTCGGAGATCTTGCCTTTGGATTGCGCAATCATGCCGGCCAACTGGCTGCGCTCGCCTTCGATGCGCGCGGAGTCGCGTTCGAGGGAATTGAGCCGCGTGATCGGCACCAGATTCTTTTGCCAGAGGCTGCGCACGCCTTCCAGCTCCTGGCGGATGAATTCGACTTCCTTCTGCTTGGCCTCGGTCTGCCCCGTATAGCCCTTGATCTCGTTCTCCAGCTGTGCGCCTTTCTCCTGCAACTGCGCTTTCTGGCCGCTCCTTGCCTGACGGCGAAGGTCGAACAGCTTCCTCTCCGCAGTGACTACGCGGCTAGCCTCGGAGTTGCTCTCCTTGGCTCGGTCGAGCAGCACCTTGGGAAACACGAGCTGCTCGGCACCATCGCGCTCGGCCTCAAGACGAGCCTGGCGCGCGAGCAGCTCATCGATGCTGTTCGTGACGATCGTCGCATTGGCGAGCGTCTGAGTCTCGTCGAGGCGGATCAAAACGTCGCCCGCATTGACCCGATCGCCCTGGCGCACGCGCAACTCACCCACGATCCCGCCGGTGGCGTGCTGAACCTTCTTGACGCTCGAATCCACCACGACCACGCCCTGGGCGATCACCGCGCCCGACAGCTGGCTCGTTGTCGCCCAACCGCCGACCCCAAATGTCACCAGGCCGAACATGATCATACCGACGATCATGTAACGCTGGATGGACTGCATCGCCGGCGCCACCTGTCCGTTCATCGGTTGCCTCCTTGAGCTTCCGCTACCACCTTGAGCGGCACGGGGTTTCGCAACACCTTCTTCAGGACCTCCTCTCTCTTGCCGAAGGACTGAACCCTGCCTTCCCCGAGGCACAAGACGTGATCGACGCCTTCAAGCGCCTTCGGGCGATGCGCGACCACGACGACGATGCCGCCGCGGCGGCGCACGTTCAGGATCGCCTCGGTCAGCGCCTCCTCTCCCTCGGCGTCGAGATTGGAGGATGGCTCATCGAGCACGACCAGGAACGGTTTGCCGTAGAAGGCGCGTGCGAGCGCGATCCGCTGCCGCTGCCCCGCCGACAGCGCCAATCCTCCCTCGCCGATCTTCGTGCCGTAGCCGTCCGGAAACGAGAGGATGAGATCGTGCGCGCCCGCGGCATGCGCGGCCTCCAGAACAGCGGCGGCCGTCGCCTGCGGATCGAACCGCGCAATGTTCATCGCAACGCTGCCGTCAAACAATTCCACGTCCTGCGGCAGGTACCCGATGTGCTTGCCGAGGGCGTCGGAAGACCAGTGATCGAGTGCGGCGTTGTCCAGCCGTATGCGGCCTCGAATGCTCGGCCATACGCCCACCAGCGCACGTGCCAGCGTCGATTTGCCGGATCCGCTCGGCCCAATGATTCCAACTGCCTGCCCGCTCCGCAATTGGAACGACACTTCATTGACCGTGGGCCGCTCCGAGTTCGGCGCGCCAACATAGAGATGCTCGACGGTGAGAGTATCAACAGGAGGCGGCAATGCCAGCCGCTCCTCCTCGCCGGGGAGAAGCTTTAGCAAAGCATCGAGCCGTCGTCCGGATTGCCGCGCAGCGACGAACCCTTTCCAATTCGCAATGGCCATTTCGACGGGCGCCAACGCCCGCGCGGTGAGGATCGATCCGGCAATGATGATGCCGGCGGTCGATTCCTGGTTGATGACGAGGACAGCGCCGACCGCAAGAACCAGCGATTGCAGGATCGCTCGAAAGATCTTGGAGGCGCCCCCCAGCCCGTTAACGACGTCGCTGGCCCGCTCATGTGCCGCGAGGTACTTGGCGTTGACATCCTGCCAGCGCAACGCCGCTTGCTGCCGCATGCCCATGGCCTGCAGAACCTCGGCATTTCGCCTCCCCTCGAGCGCGAGTGCCGTTCGCGAGACCGCCAGACGCGAGGACGCCTTTGCCGGCCCACGCGTGCGCGTTTCGGTGAGCATAGTAGTGCCCATCAGCACCAGCGCGCCGGCCAGCGCAGTGACGCCAATCCAGAAGTGGAAAAAGAAGCAGACACCGAGATAGATCGGCATCCAGGGCAGATCGAACAGCGCGGTCGGCCCTCCGCTCGACAGGAAACCGCGGACCTGATCAAGATCCCGCACCGGCTGCAGGCCGTCGCCATCGGCCCTGGTCTTCAAAGGCAGACGAACAAGCGCGTCGAATATGCGAATTCCGAGCCTCTCATCGAAATAGCGACCGACCCGCGCGCTGATCCTGCTTCTGACGAAGTCGAGCCCACCCTGAAACAGGTAGAGCACCGTGGCCAGAACCATCAAGGCGATCAGCGTCGGTATGCTGCGCCCGGGCAGCACCCGATCATAGACTTGCAGCATGAAAAACGAACCAGTGAGCATGAGGAGATTGCTCATCCCGCTAAAGGCCGCGAGTGCCCAGAATATCCGGCGGCAAGACCGCAGGAATGCCGACATCTCCGACTGCGGCTCCTCATAGTTCTCCGCCGGTCCGAAGCGAGCGACGAATATCCGCTGCCGCAAGGCCTCAACGCCGCGCCTTGCCCAGTCGACTAGCCGCCACGTCGGCCGTTCGGCATCATCTGCCAACTGGCGCCCGGACGACCATAGTCCTGACAAATGCAAAAGTGGAATTCGATAGAGATTCGCGGGCGGGGGGAATACCCCCCGCCGCCCAACGTCAGTCATGACACCTGCCCTTTAGTGATGCCTTTGTCGGGCGATCCCCAAGTGATCCCCCGAGGCAGTTATTGAGTACCAAATCGTAATGGCCGACCTTCTCCTACGCGAAGTGGAAGTCGTGGCTGTTCAGCTTGTCGAGCTGCGTGTTCTTCAGCGTGAGCGTATCGCTCCCGGTCGCGACCACGACGTCGGCGCCCGACTGAGTCGCGTGGGAGAGAACGCTCGCAAAACTGTCGAACACACTCTTGCTGAACTCGATCGTGTCGTGCGCAGGACCGCGGGCAACGAACCCCTTGATGACGTCGTTGCCGAAGTTTGCGCCAAACACGAAAGTGTCGGCCTGGCTGCTGCCAACGAAGGTGTCATTGCCTGAGGTGCTCTTCAGGGTCGTGTTGCCTGGGGAGGCTACCAACGTACTGCCCGCAGCAGCAACGGTGCTGTTGGTTGCAGTGGACGACGTAGCTACGCTGGACGTACCGATCTGCCCGTCACCGTTCAGATCCTGATGGAAGCCGGTCTCGAGTGACTTGAGGCCGGAGTTCGTACCCGACACGGAGCCGCCCGACGCGGAGCCGGTCAGGGAGCTGACATGGGAGACGTAGTTGCCGTTGTTGTCGACGTTCCAGGCCGTGTACTGACCCGTGCTCGCCTCCTTCCAAGCAACCTGATAGCCCGTCGCCGTCTTCTCCGCACCAATGGGAGTCCAGGTGCCATCTGACCCGCTCACGAAATCGGCACCGCCATCCTTCAAGGAGGGGCCCGTTCCGCTGCTGCCGTTGAGGTAGAATTTGCCGCCGCTCTCAACGAGACTTGTCACACCAGCAGACTCGACTACTTTGCCAGTGGTCGGCGCTGGCGACGTCGGTGCGGTGGCAGTGGAAGTACCGATCTGACCGTCACCGTTCAGATCCTGATGGAAGGTGGTCTCCAGCGATTTCAGGCCAGAGTCCGTACCCGACACGGAGCCGCCCCACGTTGACCCGGTCAGGGTGTCGACATGGGAAACGTAGTTGCCGTTGGTGTCGGTGTTCCACGCCGTGTACTGACCGGTGCTGGCCTCCTTCCAGACAACCTCATAGCCAGTCGCGGTCTTCTCCGCACCAATCGGTGCCCAGGTGCCATCCGACCCCTTCACAAACGCCACACCGTTGTCCTTCAGCGTAGGGCCCGAGCCGGTGCTGCCGTTGAGGTAAAATTTGCCGCTGCTCTCAACGAGAGTTGTCGAGCCAGCCGACTCGACTACCGTACCGGCAGTCGGCGCGGTCGGTGACGTCGGCGAGGTCGGTGTGGCCGGGGCCGAGCTGCTGATGCTGGCCGTGACCACCGTGGACGCCACGCTGGTATTGCCTGCCACGTCCGTTGCCTTCGCGGTGAGGCTGTGCGCACCGGCTGCAAGGGTGGTGGAGGTATAGGCCCACGCACCGCTGCCGTCCGCC
The DNA here is from genome assembly GCF_042263385.1 of Bradyrhizobium tunisiense. Taxonomy (NCBI): domain Bacteria; kingdom Pseudomonadati; phylum Pseudomonadota; class Alphaproteobacteria; order Hyphomicrobiales; family Nitrobacteraceae; genus Bradyrhizobium; species Bradyrhizobium tunisiense. The sequence goes on along the minus strand of NZ_JBHLEV010000002.1, from coordinate 204,498 downwards.
GTCGCAGTCCCGATCTGGGTCGTGCCGTCGAACACCTTCACGACGCTGCTCGCTTCGGCCTTGCCCGACAACACCGCCTGATTGGCGCTGTTAACGGTATTGCTGGCGATGGTCGGCACAGTCGGCGCCGTGGTGTCGACGGTGACTGCCAACGCAGACGATGCCGCACTGGTCTGCCCCGACGAATTGGTCGCCGTTGCGGTGAGTGTATGCTTGGCGTCAGTAAGGACCTTTGTGATGTAGTCCCAATTGCCGCTCGAATCCGCAGTCGTCGAACCGAGCTGGGTCGTACCGTCGTAGATCTTGACCGTGGTGCCCGCCGCAGCGGAACCCTTGAGCTCGATGGTGTTGTCGTTGGTGATCTTGTCACCGGCGGTGCCGCTATCGGTCGAGAACGACGCGATGACAGGAGCGGATGGTGCAGTCGGGGCAGATGGGGCTGAGCCCGAGCCGCTGTTCGCCGACGTGTTGAGCGTCGCGATCAGGGTCTCGCTGTCATTGACGTTGCCGGTGTAAACGGGAGTGTTGCCGGTGAATGCGGTCGGGCCCCAATAGCCTCCGCCCATATGATTGTTTGTGATCGACACTCCCGTGACCGATCCGCCGTTGAACTGGGCCGAGCTGTAGATGTTGTAGCCACCACCGTACAGCAGGTTGTTGTCGACAGTGACGTTCGAGACGGGCCCGAAGTAGTTGTCGATCATGATCGCCGCCGTTTGGGTATGGTCATTGATGACCGTGTTATGGCGGATGGTGATATCGTAGTTCTTCCCGTCGATCGAGATTCCGTCATAGTGCGGCGATCCCGACGCAATCATATCGTGGATGTAGTTGTCCTGGATGAGGGTATTCCCTCCATCCACCCCGATCCCGTTCTCGACATTGTAGATGTTGTTAGCGATGAACGTCCCTTGACCCATGATTCCATAGTCGCCGTCGTTGCCCGTGCCGACGCCATTGATCTCATTGTGCTGGATCACCGCTCCGGTCACGCCCGTCGCAACCCTCACGGCGTAGAACGCGTCGGTCGTAACCTTGCAGTTCTCCAACGTGACGTTCGGAGCGTTGATGAAGACCGATCCGTGGATGTCGAGGCCGCTGATCACGGCGCCCGCCGTGTCGATTACGAGATCCCCGTAGTGTGGAGTGAGGGTCACGCCCGCCGACACCCCAGTGTTCGTAGCATCAGGCCACGCAGTCGTCGTTGCCAAGATATATTCTCCTTTGCAGTTAAATCGAACGTGCAGTGCACGTGGGCGCGATTATCCCCAAGACGCGCCACGGCCGGTGTCATGCTCCATCGGCGGGGGCTTTTTTGGGACAAGATGGCGGCGCCACTTGGGTCATTTTCTGGATACCCGCTCGAACAATTCAACCGGATTAAAAAAAACCGAAGCATCACCGCTATATAAGCTGCAATAGATTGCGGGTGTTCGCGCGTTGCCACAAGAGCACACCTCGAACTTATTCACTTTTATCTTCTGGCGTTGACAACAAGCATGCGTCCCGCCGCCGTTGGCCTTATATTTCTCGATTTAATTTTCGTTATATAAGTGCTCGACCTCATCTAAAGCTCGCTGTCAGAACGCCGCCTGACCGCGAATGGCTGGGTCGAACCGTTAGATCTTCCGGACCTCGTTCGGATTCGTCAGCAGAGCTCGGGCAGGAGCTGCGCATCCACTGCCAACACGCACGTGAGATATGGCAATCGAACTCGCTTGAGGAGCTGTCAGGAGCGCGGCCAATCCGGTTGCGTGGCCGTAGCGTCTCTTAAAGCGCGCGCTGAGTCCTCGTGCCTCTGCAATCGACGGCCGCTGAGGCCAGGCTCGCAGCGCTGTCCCGGCAAGCTACGTTTGAAGATACAGCCATTACCGCCTGGTAAAGACGGCCGGGCTTCTAGCGCCGCCCTGGATGATATCCGCATGCGAGGGTCTGGTCTGGACGGCGGAATGGCGATGGGCCACAATATTCTCGTGTATCGAGGTGGAGCTTTGTTAGGCCGCAGACCGTCCCCGTTTCTTCTTCATCAGATCGGAAGTGATGATCCATGCACTATTTCCGCAAGTCTGTTTACACAATACTCGATCTGATTCTGGCGCCCGTCGTTCTTCTTTTTGCTCCGCTTGCGGTCGTCCTGAGCCGCCTCCGTGATCGAGCTCCTTTGTCGAGGTCCGTCTGCGACAGATTTCAGTTCGCCATCGTGCGGCATCACTACTATGAGCCCATCGTTTACGCGAATGACCTGAAGCGCGATCTGGATCGTCCGAGAGAAGTTGCCGGACTGGACTTGAACGAAGCGGCACAGCTTGAGCTGGTCGAGCAATTTAACTACCGCGATGAATTGCTCAAGATTCCCACCCTTCAGAAGGGACCCAGCGAATTTGGGTACCACAACGGCTCGTTCGAGCCTGGAGACGCCGAGTTTCTCTATAACATGATCCGTCATTTCCGACCCAAGCGGATCGTCGAGGTCGGAAGTGGCAATTCGACGCTCATGGCCCGCCTCGCTATCGAGGCGAACAGGACGGACAATCCGGGCTACGAATGTAAGCAGATCTGTATTGAACCGTTTGAGCAGCCGTGGCTCGAATCAGCGCGCGTGACGGTCCTGAGAAAAAAGGTCGAGTGTTGCCCCGACAGCCTGTTTGAGACGCTGGACGAGAACGACATTCTCTTCATCGACTCCTCTCACATCATTCGCCCGCAGGGCGACGTCCTGCACGAGTACCTGCACGTACTCGGCCTCCTCCGTCCCAGTGTGATCGTGCATGTCCACGACGTCTTCACGCCACACGATTACCCTGCTCAATGGCTGCTTCGCGACCGCTGGCTGTGGAATGAGCAGTATCTCCTTGAGGCCTTTCTGAGCTTCAATGCACATTTCGAGATCATTGGCGCAGTCAACTGGCTTGCCCGCTACCACAGCAACAGGTTGAACAACGCATGTCCGGTCTTGATGCGCGAACCCTGGCGACAGCCAGGTTCATTCTGGTTCCGGCGCGTGCAGAAATAGGGGACCTGGTCTTCCTATGATTTACCGTGGACCAATGGTGCGGCCCGTCGCGTTATCCACGTTTTCTCGCCAGAGCGGGACGTTCTTCACAATCGAACTATACCCCCACCTCCCTCTCCCCATCCGGTTCTTCGTGAAGGAAACCCCTTCGACCGTCCCGCCATTGAACTGCGCGGAGCTGTAGACCGTGTATCCACCGCCCATCAGCAGGTTGTCGTCGACCTGGATATTCGAGATCGGTCCGAAGTAATTATCGATCATGACCGCCGATGTCTGCGTGTGCGTGTTGATGACGGTGTTGTGCCTGATAACGATGTTGGCGTTGCCGCCGTCGATCGAGATGCCGTCGTAGTGCGGGGAGCCGGACGCAACGAGATCGTGAATGTAATTGTCCTGGATGAGCGTATCAGACCCGGACACACCAATCCCGTTTTCGACATTGTAGATGTTGTTTGCGATGAACGTACCCTGGCCCACTATGCCGTAGGAGCCATCGTTGCCGGAGCCAACGCCGTTGATCTCACAGTTCTGGATCACTGCGCCGGTGACACCGGGCTCGATTCGCACGACGTAAAATGAGCCGGAAGTCACCTTGGAGTCGATCAACGTTACGTTCGGCGCTTTGATATGGACGCGCCCTTCAATATCGAGGCCCGAAATGGTTGCGCCCGCCTGATCTGCCACAACGTCGCCGGAACGCGTTAGCTTCACATTCGGACGCACTCCCGTGTTCGTTGCGTTGGGCCACTCGGAGGTGGGAATCGGGTCACGCTCGCCCGCGCGCGCAACAATACCATCTCCTCCGGAACTCGCCACGACAAGCAACAAAACCGCCTGGATGAAGATCGTTCGCCGCATCTGGAGGTGCCCCCGATTTGCGTTCGCTATTGGGCCATCCGCTCCTTTGGCCGGCCCATCTCGCCTCTTAATCCAGCGACAAGCCCTTCGATCGCTGCACGACTGTTGTTTGGAGCTCCCTGCAGCAAGAACCTGAGTGCATACAGGAGAGAGACCGCGACTCTAAGAGGCACCGACCACGGAAAATGTCGCCGTACAAAGCGAACGCAATTGCGGTGCTGGAGATAAACGGAGAGCACTGGTATGGCCGATGAACCTCTGGCCGATCCCGTCGTCGTACCTCGCTTGTGAACGACGATCGAATCGGCCGCGTAACCCAACCCCAAATGTCTCGCGCGAAGTCCCCAATCCATATCCTCGTAGAAAAGAAAATAACTTTCATCCATGAGGCCGATCCGTTCGATGCACCAGCGGGTCACATACATCGATGCTCCCGAAGGGCTGTCCATCGCGTCTTCGACGGCTGCGATGTTGCAGGACACATTGAGAACGTCTCCGAGGCCGATGGCGACGTCTCTCGCCGCCAGCTTCTGCCAAGACAGGCCACCGCGGAATCTCACGTGATCCGCGTCCAAGCTGTCCAGAATAGTGCTGCCCACCATTGCCTTCCGGCCGGACTCCGCCCGTTCGTGGAGCGCGGCCAGCGCAGATTCGGTCGGCTGAGTGTCTGGATTCAAGATCCAGATCGCCCGCCACGTGGGTATCGCGGAAAGTGGACGCAACCACGCGTTAATCCCGCCTGCATAGCCAAGATTGTCGGAAGCGCACGCAACCCAGACATTTGATGACCTTGCTCGCAGAACCAGGCGCTCAACGTCGGTAAATCGGCTGATATTGTCATTTATCCCGGTTTCGGGAGGCTGGCCACGCATGCAAGGGCCTCCCTCGCTGATCAGATCGGCAACCAAGTGACGGTAGGCATCTTGACCGCCATTTTCGCAGATGAAGATATCAAAAGAAGGAGACGTCGTCGCTCGCGATAATGCTCGCAGACAATCAACGATGTCCTCAGAGTTGCGATAGCCCACGATGAGCACCGCGACCTCCGAAACGAGGCTTTCCGCCAGCCCATACAAGGCATCCGTTTCGTTGGCCTTCAGCCCCGTCGCCATTGGAACCCGCTCCGCAATTTAATACATATAATTTGATATATTTAAACGCGGATTATTGCAATCTGATTTATTCTGTTTAATCTGAAGCGGGTTGCATGCCGCGTAAATGGCGCAAGGTCCCGTCGCGATGAATTTGAAGCCTTTTGCCCGTTTCGCATATGCGAACATCCCCGGCGTTGCCGTCGCCCGATTTGCATTCAAGGACGCGGCGGCTTCATACCTTCCGAAACCCGAGTACGGGGGTGCCGCGTGGACCGCCAGAGCCGACGGCTTGATTATCGACATTGGGGCGAACCGCGGACAAAGCATTCGGGCCTTCAAGAAGTTCAGGCCGCAATCGAGTATCGTCGCCTTCGAACCAGAACCCCTCTCGGCCGACCGACTCAAGCTACGGTTCGCCGGAGACCGATCCGTTTCAGTATTGCCTTACGCGCTCGGGGCTAAGCCGGGCACCATTACAATCTTCGTTCCCTCATACGGGCGGTGGGCTTGCGATGGTATGGCGGCGACCTCCCGCGAGGCGGCGACCGAATGGCTGAGTGATTCCGGCCGCATGTACCGCTTCGATCAATCCAAGTTGACTGTGAGCGAGCACGGAATCGAATGTCGCACGCTCGATTCCTTTGCCATGGCTCCCTCCTTGATCAAGGTGCACGCTCAGGGTGCCGAACTGGACATCCTTCAAGGATCGGAGCACACGCTGAGGCAATACCAGCCTGCACTCATGTGCGCGTTTGCATCGGACGAGATTTCGAGATTCGTTTCCAACATCGGCTATCGGCCTTACGTCTTTCACAACGGACGTTTTGCGACGGGGCTGGCGCCACGTTCGATCACCTTCACCTGGTATCTGACTGAGGACCATAGCCGGCGCGTTCAGATCGAAGCCGGATCGCCGGCTAAGGCGGTCCTCTCATGAGTGTCACGGTAGCAGGCGGCGAGTTCGGCCTGACCAGAACGGTCTCGCCGAGAGTCCCCGAGCGATGCAGTACGCTGCCAGCATGGCTGGTGCTGACCGGACTCATTCTGCCGGCGGCGCAAGTCCAACTGTATCTCGCCGATGCGAAACTGACGATTGGGCGGATCGGTATCTTGCTTCTCATAGTTCCTGCGGTGACAAGACTGGTCAGGGCCGGTCGTCACACGCTCGCCTCCGACTATCTTGCATTCGCCGTCGCGGCCTGGATGTTCGTGGCCGCTTCCTACACGAGCGGGTCGAGTGCGATCTCATCGACCGGCGCCGAAAGCCTCGAGTTTCTGGGCGGCTATCTTGTAGCACGCGGATTTTTCTTCGGCCCAGCGGCGATCCATACCTTTATCCAAACATTCAAGATCGTGACTGCCTATATCGTCCTGCTGGCCCTTTTCGATAACCTTGCGGGCCGGCTCATTGTTCAAGAGATGTTCTCTGCCGCTTTCGGCAGCCATGCGCCGCTCTCGCCCGACTTCAGGCTGTATTGGGTAAGAGCCGCCTCGACTTTTGACCACCCAATTCTGCTGGGCACCTACTGCACCGTTGCCTGCGGCATCTTCCTGTTCTCAGAGCAACGCCCGTTGTCGAAGATGCTCTGGGCAGGTCTTTGTTTCTTCGGTTGCCTCTTGTCCTTGTCCTCCGCGCCCCTCCTGTCGTGCCTCATAGTCCTGATGCTCTACCTCTATCATACGGCACTGAAGGAATATTCGGGACGATGGCGTGCGCTCCAGATGTGTCTCGTTACGATCGTTGTCGTGATCATGGCCGTCGCCAATCACCCGATCGGCTGGATCATCTCCCACCTGACCTTCGATCCAGTGTCAGGATACTTTCGAATGTTGATCTGGGACGCAGCCATCCAAAAGATCATGGAGTCTCCTCTCACCGGATACGCGTTCGGTCGCCTCAATCACGACATTCTCGATACCACGGTTGACTCTGTGTGGCTGGTGTTTGCGCTCCGGTTCGGACTTCCGATGATAATCCTACTTGCCTTGACAAACATCGCGAGCATCCTGCCCGTAAAAGGTCGCTTCAATGGGGTGGTGGAGGATCCCAGCGCGCCAGAGCTGCGCATCGCGTTCACCATCGCGGTCGTGATGCTCATGTTCACCGGGCTAACGGTCCACTACTGGAATTACCTCTGGATATTCTGGGGAGTCTGCATCGGCATCCGGGCGTCGCTGCGCGAGTTCTCGATGTACCGGGCCTGAGCCCTGAAAAATAGTTCATACACGAAGATTTTCCGGCCGCCGCGCCGGAAGCAGTCGCGCTTGGGGGTCGAAAACACCAGTGTAGTGCAGTCTGGAAGCTCGGAGCCGATCACGGCGTCCTTAGCCGCTCGATCGCCGGCCGCAGCAACTGCCATCCACGCGATCCCAACTGACGTTTGCAGGCGAGAAACCACCAACGACGCGATCGCGTAACTTCCGGGTCCAGCTTTGACGCGAGCGCCGAAAGCCGTTCCGACAAGCCAACGTCTCCCTCATTGAAGGCACGGCTCGCACAACTGATCGCGTCAAGCGCCAAATGGCGCGTCAGCCAGCACCTGAGCTCATCGGGGTCTGGAAGCACGGCAGCACAACGATCGAGGAAATGCTCAAACGCCAGTTTGCGTTGATGGAAATCTTGCTCGGCGGAGTATCCGCCAGACATATTGGTCGAATGTCGGCGATACACGGCCTGGATGGCATCGATATAACCGACGGGACCGTGCGCTGCGAACCGCAGCCACATCTCCATATCACCACTGTGCGTCAAATCCGGTAGGTATCCCCCTATTTTCTTCTGCAGGTTCGTACGCACGACCACGCTCGGCGACAGCACTATATTTCTGGCGCCGCCAATTCTGATGAAATCTCGGCCGGACAGTATCTTTGTTCCAGGCCCAAGTTCCGCCGGCGGTGCCACCGCCTCCTTCCGCCCCTCGTGGAGCGCGACCGCTCCGCCAAACGTGAGCCCGAGCGACGGATTGTCATCCATCAGCCTCACGGACCTCTCGATCGCCCCGGGCATCAAGTAATCGTCCGCGGAAAGCAAAATCATGTAGTCGGCAGCCGCCCAGTCGATCCCCTCATTGAAGGTAGCAATATGGCCGTGATTGGTAGCATGCCTGCGAAACTCGACCCGAGGATCTGAACTAGCCAGTTCTTGCGCAACCTGGGCTGTATTATCGGTGGACGCATCATCAATAATCAGCAAGCGCAACTCAGATCCACACTGCTTCAATATACTTTCGGCGCACTCTTTGAGGAAATGCCCGTACTGATAGCAGGGAATGATCGCGTCGACGGAACTCATGAAGGCCTCCCGAAAAGGGCCTCTGTGATTCCAGAGTCCTGGATGACAATGTTGACCGCCCTCGATCTAGATCGGGCGCTTATGAGGTCTCGAGGCGACATATTGATCGTGCACTCCCAGAGTGGGCGCCAAATAAAATGCACGTCCATTTAATTGGCTTTTATTTTCAAGGCAATATATATTATCTATTAATTTGCGGCATATCCCAATCAGGACATCGGACGGCATTTGAACCCATGAAGACGGGTCTCAGTCAGAACGGCCTCTCTTTGCGCGAACGCGCAACACTTTGGGCCCAACGGAACTCCTGGCGACTGCCGCGAGGCGTAAGAGGTGTCGCAAAAAAGCTCCTGATCAGCAGCCAGCTGGCTTCCAGAAGCGACTGGATTATCGACGACTGGTCGAGGCCCCTCGTGCCATACGTTACAAGCGTCGCGCCGACCGCACCGGCCGCCCCCGCCTCGATTCCGACCGCCAGCGTGTCGAGATCAGGCGACTTACTTCTTGTACCGCCGGGACGCGTGCACTGCCTGATCGTCACTCCGGTGCTTGACGCTGGCGGGCTTGATGAATTTGTCGCCTTTCTTGCAAGGCGCCTTCCCCACTTTGGACTTCGCGTAACGGTAATGTGTGCACATTCATCGCCGGCGCCCGTCGGACATTTGTTCACAACTCTGCAGAGGGAGGGAACAGCAGTCGTCGCCGCCTCACCAAAAGACGCTTGCCTATGGCTCGAGACGAACCGCCCTCACGTCGTCAGCGCGCACGACCCGCCGGGTTGGCTGTTGCGGGCGGCCAGTGACTTCCGCATTCCGGTCTTGGAGACGCTCCACGGCATTCCAACGCCCATAAGCACGAATTGGAGCGAAGAGCGCCAGAGATCACAACTCGTCACCCGTTTCGTCGCGGTAAGCGAGTTCGTCAGGCGTCAGTACCTTTCAGGTAATCCATCCTATCCTGAGTCCGCGGTCATCACCATCCCGAACGCGTTCAACCAGACTCACCGCCCGGCAGTAGACCGGTCGAAAGCCCGGGCCTGGCTAGGCCTCAATGACGAATTTCTCTTTCTCTCGCTGGGCCGTCATACGGTTCAGAAGAATGCCTACGGCCTGGTCCAGGCCTTTGCCGAGGTCGCCGAGAATGATCGCAAGGCACATCTGCTGATCGCCGGCCGTCTGGACGATGCAGTTTACACACGTCAAGTGCGCATTCTTCGCGACACGATTCCCTGCAAGGACCGCATTCACCTTCGGCAGTCGTTTCCTGATCCGTCCGTCCTGCTGGCCGCCGCCGATTGCTTCGTTCTGAACTCCTTCTTCGAGGGATGGTCGCTGGCTTCCATGGAAGCCTTAAGCGCGGGGTTGCCTGCGATTGTGAGTGACGTAGGCGGCGCGCGTGAACAGGTCGGTATGGACGGTAGCCGAGGCTTCGTTGTGGCGAACCCGGTCGGCGATTCCGAAAAGGCCAATTGGCATACCTCATGTCTTATGCGATTTCAGCCACAGAAGAATAAGGATGAACTCGTCAGCGCCATGACGTCAGTGCTCGCACGCCGAGATCATTGGTCTGGCGTGCGTGAACAACTGTCCGCAGATTCACGGAGTCGCTTCGATCCCGTCGTATGTTCCAGACGGCATGCGGAGGTCCTTCTTTCGATGATTTCACAATCTGCGACCGAGAGCCAGTTCGCCGAGTGTAGTGGCCCGTAGACGCTGGAGGGGTATTGCGCATTTTCGGGGCAGCAAGGCGGTCCGCCTCTTGCCAATCGCAGCACTAGCTGATTAGCCGGCTCTTCTTCCAGTTGATCTTCCGCTGTGCAACCGGCCCATCAGTCAGCTCACCCGCCATAATGTATTGCTTTGCCAAGTGATGGGTCAGGAATCCGAGGGTCAGTCCGTCCAGCAACTTGGACTTTGGACCTTCAAGGCCCGTGACCAGACCATCCTTGACCACCAGATTTGACTCATTGAGAAGCTGGAGGGCTGTTTCTTCGACAAAGAACTTCAAATGAGTGCGATCAAGAATTCCCGAATCCGTGTAGGCAAATCGACGTTGGAAAAGAAGCGGCAGGGTCACGCTAAGGTGCGCGATATTCGGAACGGAAACAATCACGCGACCACCATCCATGAGAAGCCTCCTCGTGATCGCCTGGAGCGTACGGGTTGGATCCGGGACATGCTCAAGCACATCGAGCAACAAGATCAGGTCAAACTTGCTGCCGACTCGTGATATCAAGTCGTCGATGTCTCCGATAATCGCGACATCGGCATGCTCTCGCAGGTCAACCTCGAGTGCCTGATTGAGCTCGACCCCGAATGTCGTGGCGTCAGGGTAGAGCGATTTGAGCCAGATCAGAGTGAAGCCTGCGCCAGGTCCAACTTCGAGTATCCGCGAGGCGCGGCTGGGCAGCAACGACCGTATCTCGCGGCGAGAGCGGCTATAGTAATCTTTCGCATCCGAGACCGGCAAGGCACGCCCCTGCCCCTGCATATCCCGGATTTCGATCCTTGTGGCGGCCTCCATGCTCATGAAGTGGCTCTCCTTCCGGAAACCTCCATTTGCTCCATCCCGTGCCCGCCACAAAAGAATGGCTTCCACGCTTCATGTCTTTTGGCGGTGACAATCAGATCGGGCGCAAGTATGGGCGACAGGAGTTGCAACATCGGACGAGTTCTTTTTGGAGCGCGTCTTTCAATCTTTTCGATCGCCAGACCAGCCTGCTCGCACCACCTTTGAATTTTTCCGATGGTCGTGTCGTGAATCCCTACAGCCTCGAAGGTCCCCCAGTGCCGAAAGACGTTGCTGGATTTCGCGCATTCCCAGACGTAACGAAGAGAGGGTCGATTCGGCGTGCATATGATCACTTTGCCGTCCGGAGCCAAGAGATCGGCAAATTGCCTGAGCAGATGAGCCGGATCACGGACGAACTGCAGGACATCGACAAAAAGCAAGCGGTCGAAACGCTCCGTTGCGATCTTCGCTCGCGCCGTCACAACGTCGCCCAACACCACCTCAGCCCCAAGCTGGGCCAAGCCGCTGCCCACCACGGGGTCGAGGGGTATAGCCACCACGCGGTTTCCTCGCTCCAGCAGTCGACGCTCATTCGCAGCCGAGCAGGATCCAATCGATAATACCGCGGCGCTTTCGGGGACAGCGGACAACACTTCGACCCTGGCCGGCTCGTAATAGTCCTTCGAATACATGCTATGCCAGAGCCGGGTCTCGGCACTGAATAGCGGAACAGCATTGCTGCCCTCGCGCGCAATCCGCATCAGGACAGATAATTGAGCGTCCAATTGGTGGCGATCAACGCCGAGCTGGTTGACATACTTGTTCGGCAAATGGTGGGCCGAGAAATCATCGATGTGGGAAATCGGTATCAGCTTCTTGAAACCACACTGGGTGTATGGATCAGTTGCGGCGGTACACGGAAGGTCGTATTTGCCTTCATGAGGTCCAACCAGAAATCCACCGGACGCAATCGCTCTCGCAAGCTGCTGCTGGGTGAGCACATAGCTGGCAGCGTGCTCGTTGGTAAATTGCGCGAGGTAGTATTTGCCCCTGATCCTGACCGACGTGCAATCCCAGTGAAAGGAGCCATGGGCTTGCGGATAGTTCAGTTCGCCGTCTGAGGCTTTCTCGACGAGCATCAATCCGGGAACCTCGTCCTCATTCAGCACCGAAGTCACGTCCAGGAATGCCCTGATGTTACTTTCAGTTATCAAGATGTCGTCTTCGGAATAGATGAACAGATCGTATCGATCAACGCGCGCTGCAAACAGCTCCTTGTGCGCGAAGGGGAGCGACCATGGATTCTTGTTGGGAAGGCCGACGATGCATTCGACGTCTGCAGCGGGCCTCTTGTCGATGTTGGAAATGATGACAATGTCCACATCGAACGACATGGACCGGTACTCCTGGATCACGCGATCCAGGTAGGCATTGTTGGCGGTCCCATAGCTCGCGATCACGACAAAAAGTCGCAATGGCTTCCGATCGGCGATCCCCGAAGTCATCGTTCTAGCTCTGCTCGCACCGCAGCACTTACCTTCGACGTATCCTCCGCGCTCATCTGTGCGTAGATTGGCAGCAAGATCGACCGATCCTGGGCGCGCTCGGATTGGCGCAGATCCTGTCTTTGCGCGAGCCCCGAATACGGCGCCTCACGGTGGGCGCACATGATGCCGCGGCGGGTCGCAATGCCGTTATCGAGGAGGCGTTGCATGACGATCCGTTGGTCGAGGCGGTCTGGAAGACGAACGCAATAGCTCTGCCAGTTGGATCTGGCCCACGCCGGTTCGGTTGGCAACCGCAGTCCTTCCAGATTGCCAAGCTGTTCGATATATCTGGCGGCGACGGCCCGCCGACGTGCTACCAGCTCTGGAAGCCGCTCGAGCTGTCTGCGCCCAATTGCGGCCTGCATATCCGTCATTCGGAAATTGTAGCCCAAGGCGACGTAATCCTCGAAGATCACGCTCGACGAACTGTGTCGCACCGTGTCAGGAACGCTCATACCGTGCTGGCGCAGCAGCTTGAACTTGCGATCAAGCTCGGCATCCGCGGTGGTGAGCATCCCCCCCTCACCTGTGGTGATCACCTTTCGCGGATGAAAGGAGAAGCACGCAATGTCTCCATGCGGTTTGCCGATCGGCTCCCATTCGCCATTCATCCGGATCCGCGATCCGGCGGCACAGGCGGCATCCTCGATCACGGCGATGCCGTGGCGGCGCGCCATGGGCAAGAGCGCCGCCATATCGCATGGCATGCCCATCTGATGAACTGCAATGATCGCGCGCGTCCGCTCGGTGATGGCTTCGGCCAGCCGAGTACAATCCAGATTGTATGTCTCGGGGTCGATATCAACAAAAACCGGAGTGGCGCCTTGATGTCGGATGACGTTCGCGGTCGCAATGAAGGAGTGGCTGACCGTGATCACCTCGTCGCCGGCGCCGATGTCCAACGCCGCCAAGGCGAGCTGCAGGGCTGTGGTGCAATTGGACACGGCACAGGCGTGCGGCGCGCCGAGAAGTGCAGCGAACTCGCGCTCGAACGCTGCGACCTGCGGGCCTTGCGATACCCAGCCCGACAGCACGACTGCGCGCGCAGCGTCAGCCTCTTCGTGGGCAAGCAGTGGCGTGGCGATCGGAATCACGAAACCGCCGCCTGACGTTGATGGTCCGAGGCGAGCTCGCGCTCGGATCGCCACCATTTTACGAGATCGGAGAGCCCCTGCTCCAACGAAACCGTGGTGCGGAAGCCTAGCAAACGCTCTGCCTTGCCCGTCGATGCCAGTCGTCGTGGCACCGGATTGACCGAGCGCTCCGGCGCGAATTCGGGTTTCAGGCCGCGGCGTCCCATCACGGACGCAAGCACCGTAGCCAGCTCTATCAGGCTTGTTTCAGTGCCGCTCCCCACGTTGAAGACCTCATCAGTAATCTTCGCCCTGGCTGCCAGGATGTTGGCGCGCGCGATGTCGCGGACGTGAACGAAATCCATGCTCTGATGGCCATCACCAAAGATAACGGGAGGCAATCCAGCTTCCAGACGCTCCATCCAGCGGATCAAGACCTCGGTGTACCGTCCGTGGATGTCCATCCGGCTGCCATAAACATTGAAATACCGGAATGCCACGTAATCGAGTCCATATGAATCGTTGAAAGCCCGCAGGAGCCCCTCGTTGAACGCCTTGGCGGCCCCATAGAGAGTTCGGTTGTTGTACGGGTTCTGCCGCTCTGTCGTCGGAAACTCCTCGGCCATGCCATATACGGAAGCCGAAGATGCCGCGATGATCTTCTCAATATCGTGCTTGATGCAAAGCTCCAGGAGGTCGTAGGTGGCGTCCACCATGACCTCCTTGGCGACGCGTGGTTCGGCCGCACAATGAGTGATGCGGAGCGCGGCCTGATGAAAGACGATGTCCGCGGACTTGACCAATGCTTCCATCATCTTGCGGTCGCGAATATCACCGTGAACCAATCTCACCGGCCCACGCCCGAGCGCGCGACGGAGATTTTCCGGCCGGCCTCTGATCATATTGTCCAGGGCGACAATTTCGATGCACCCCTCGTCGCAGAGCAGGTCGGTGATGTGGGAGCCAATGAATCCTGCCCCGCCGGTGACCAGAACCCGTTTACCCTTGAGATCAATCAAGACGCTCTCCTGTTGTGCGACCATGTCATGATACTAAGTTGACGCTCGGCCTGGTTGCTGACGGCTACGCTGGGCTGCCATGCCGCCGCGCTCCTCAGCGTGGCGACAACTTCGTTCGCCCCATCCGGCGGCATCTCCGGATAAATCGGAAGGGAGAGGAAGTCTTTCGCGAGCATCTCAGTGACGGGGAGATCACCGGCGCGATAGCCGAGTTCTGCATAGGCTCTTTGCAGATGCACCGGAACCGGATAGTGAATCCCAGCGCCAACATTGGCGTCGCGCAACAGCTTCAGGGCGTCATCGCGCCCGTCCAATCTGACCGCGTAGACATGATACACGTGACGGGAGTGCTGCGGCGGCTGCGGCCGTCCGAACGGGAGATCGGACAGCAATGCATTGTATCGTTCAGCCAACGACCGACGCGCCTCCGTCCAGCGCTCAATGTAGTCAAGCTTGACGTTCAGTACCGCGCTCTGAATTTCGTCCATGCGATAATTGTATCCGGGGATGGCATGGTCGTATTTCGCCTCCTGCCCCCAATCTCGCAGCAGTGACACGCGACGGGCAAATTCAGGCCGGTCGGTGACGACCGCCCCACCCTCGCCCAACGCTCCGAGATTCTTGCCGGGGTAAAAGCTGAAGCATCCCAGATCGCCGATCGAGCCTGCACGACGTCCACGGTACTCCGCGCCGTGCGCCTGCGCGGCGTCTTCGATGACGACCAACCCGTGACGACGCGCGATGGTCATTATCGGATCCATGTCCGCCATCAGCCCGTGGAGATGGACTGGCAGGATCGCCTTGGTTCGCGGTGTTATGGCGGCTTCGATCAAGCTGGGATCCATCGTCCATGTGACCGGATCGACGTCGACAAATACCGGCTTGGCCCCACTGTAGAGAATGGCCGCGGTGGTTGCGACGAACGTCATGGAGACCGTGATGACTTCGTCGCCGGCACCGACGCCGGCTGCCAGAAGGGCAAGGTGAAGCGCCGAAGTGCCGCTGTTCACCGCGCGGCAATGGGCGGTCCTGCAATAATCTGCAAAGCGTCCCTCGAAGGCCGTGACCTCGGGTCCGAGCACAAAGTGCCCGCTACTGACGACCCTCGCGACTGCCGCGTCGATTTCCGGCTTGATCTGGCTATATTGCGCTTTGAGGTCCAGGAAGGGTATCAAGATTCAACACCGCGGGTTGGACTAAGATTATTATCCATTTAAAGATCATTATCATATTTAATCAAGCATTAAATAGCGAATGCATATTAATGCTAATGCTATTTCTGAAGCTCCTTTGCTGAGCTCCGAGCGTTCCGGACCATGTTCTCAGGCGCGGGCAGAATCCGAGCGGGCACGCCGGCGACAGTGGCCCCCGGCGGAATGTCCTTTGTCACCACCGCACCCGCGCCTACGCATGCACCCGCACCGATCGTGACGCCGCACAGAATCGTAGCGTTCGAGCCGATCGAAGCCCCTCTACCGACATGAGTGCGTTGCAGCGCCCAGTCCGAGGCTTGCTGAGGGCGACCACCCGCGGTTGTCGCCTTTGGATATTTGTCGTTCGTGAACATCACGCCGTGACCGACGAACACTTCGTCCTCGATCGTGACGCCCTCGCAGATGAAGCTATGCGACGATATCTTGCATCGATCACCAATCTTTGCCCCCGCTTGGATCTCGACGAAAGTTCCAATTCTGCTCTCATCACCAACGGCGCAACCATACAGGTTGACCAGATCCGGATGCAGGATGCGGACATCGCGGCCAAGCTGGGTGTCCTTTATCGGCATGTCAGTTCCCCGTCTCTACAGTCAAGTAAACCTTCATAGCGCCGAACGTGAATGGAGCAGCCTGGGCGCCATCCTGGCAAGACCCGTTGCCGTTTGACGTAGGTGCTGCAGCAGAGGATGCCCTGTTACCATAAGACCCAACCACCAGCACAACGCGGCGAACACAAATGCCGACCCGAGGCCTACAATGACATTGACAGCCCCTGCTTCGATCAAAACGGCCCATGTGGCTGCGCCCGATGCGGTCGCCACGGCAACGACACCACTCTTCAGAAGGGCACGGCCAAACTCGCCCGGCCGCAGTGCCAGGTGCCGACTGAGATAGTATATCGCCACTGCCGCCTGAAATGGCAGCGTCAGCAATGCGCAAGCCGCGACTGCCTCGACGCCAAAAAAGGACGCACCCAGGAGAGCAAGTAACGACGGTGGCAGCGAGATGAAGGACGAGGTCAGCGCGTCCTGCACGCGTCCGACCGCCAGGAATACGGGATACGTCAGACATGCCGCAAACAGCGCGAGATTTGCAACGCAGAGAATGCGCACCAGCGGAACAACATCAAGCCAGGCTTCACCAAGCCAGATCGCGACAAGTGGCCTTGCCATAATCGCGACGAACGCGAGAAATGGCCACTGCACGGCGGAAAGCAGTTGGACCGCGTCCAGATATACGCCCTTCAGATCTGCCCCGGCTGCACGCCTCTCGACGATTGCCGGCATGATGATCGGGTTCAGCACCTGCGTGACGAGCCTGTCGAATACCTGGGTTAGGTTTATGGCTCGGCTATAGAGACCAACGGCCGTGAAATCTAGAATCTTTGCAAGAAAGAGCTGGGGTGCAAGGTTGTACAAGATGTTGATGGCGCCGACGCCGCTCGAATAGAGACCGAATTTGAGGACGTCTCGGTATTCGAACAGTGAAGGACGCAGCACGCTGAAATCCCGATACGAGATCAGCAGCATGGTCGTGAGGATCACGCTCCCTGCCACACTACCCCAGACCGGGGCCATGTAGCTGAAATTCAGTACCGCAAGACCAATCGAAACCAGCGCGATCGTCATGTTGCTTGCAAGATTGCAGAGGGCGAGTGTCCCGAACAACATGTCGCGGCGAAACAAGGCGGCCAACGTTCCCGAGACGGGTAGAAGGAGCAGGTTCAGCGCAGAAACTTCGATACCTCGCCTTATGCTGTCCTGGCCAAAGAGTTGCGATACGATATCGGCCGCGGCTAGCAGGCTCAGCGCGACTGCCAGTGAGATCGCGCAACTGATAGTGAACGCCGTACGAATAGTCACGCGCGACAGCTCATGCTTCTGAAGCAGGTAATTCGCTCCTCCAAACTCCTGGAAAGCTGCCGCGATCACGGCGGTGAGCGCGTTGACCACCGCAAAAATCCCAAACTCGCCCGGCGTCAACAGTCGCGAAAGCACCGCGGTCGAGAAGAAGAACAGCACAAGACCCGCATAGCGGTCGACCGCAGAGAACAAGACAGAACGCTGCACTGAATTCATCGCGGCTCCGTCACGGCATCTCGGCTGGCGAATGGCCACGCGATCAAACGGCCAACTACGCCGTAGCCCGGGCCAGCTCCGGCAGGCGGCGCGGCGACGGCCTGATCTCGACTGGTCTGCCCTGTTCGGTGATCGATCGCGAGGCCGCCTCGAGCACCTCGATCACGCGAAGCCCAGACCTGCCGCTCGAGACCGGCTGTCGCCCGGAGCGCACGCAATCAACGAAATGCTCGACCTCTGTTTGCAACGCTTCTTTAGGCGAGATATGCGGTGCCCACATGTCGCCCGCGCGATACCCGATCCGAAATTGATGCGCGCTCTCGGGGGGCCTGTCGAGTGTAATTCCCTTGTCGTAGACCTTCACCTTTTCGGTCGGCTCGAGATCGTCATAGACGATCATCTTCTTGCTGCCGCCAATGAACGTCTGTCGCACCTTGACAGGCGAGAGCCAGTTGACGCTGACGTGGGCCACGCATGAGTTGCCAAAGAACAGCGTGATGTGGGCCATGTTTTCCGGCGAACCGACAACATGGCACGACCCCGTCGCCGAAACCGCGATCGGCTCCTCATCGAGGATATGATCGATGATGGAGATATCGTGCACGGCCAAGTCCCAGATCACATTTACGTCTTTTTGAAACAGCCCGAGACTGGAGCGTATGCTGTCGTAATAGTAGATGTCTCCGAGCTCCTTCTTCAGCAATAGCTCCCGAATCTTCTGAACCGCCGGCGTGTAGAGAAAGGTGTGATCGACCATCAGCGTCAATCCGCGCCGCTCCGCCTCGTCAATCAAGCGTGACACCAGCTCCGAGCTCGGCGCCAGGGGCTTCTCGACCAACACGTGCTTGCCAGCTCTCAACGCAGCCATTGCCAGCTCGTAATGTGTGTGCACCGGCGTCGCGATGGCGATTGCGTCGATCGAGGCGTCCGTTAGCAGATCCTCATATCGCGTGGTAGTCGCTACCCCCGGGTACAGCTGCCCAATGGCCGCCAGCCTGCCTGGATCGAGGTCGCTGACGCTGACGACACCAGCGGCGGAATTGCTCGAAAAATTGCGGACGAGATTGGGACCCCAATAGCCGTATCCCACGACCCCGATTCCAAGCTGACTATCTCGCATACTGACCTCGATCGATTCGGAATTGCGATACGGTACGTTAGGTTCGCGCAGGCATATCCTGCCATATGCCTCGCGTATCGATGACGTCGAGGTGTCGCCGCTCTGCCAATGGCACCATTTTGAATTCATCATGATCGACGAGCAGAATCGCAATCTCGCAACTGCGCATGGCTTCGTCGATGTTCACGAATGCGACGCGATAGTCGGCCAGTTGAGGAGGCAAACGGCGCAAATTCGGTTCAACAACCTTGATCCGCTCGCCGTATTTCGCCGCGAGATGCGTGGCTATCTCCATCGCCGGGCTTTCACGCAAGTCGTCGACATTGGCCTTGAACGTCAATCCACAACAAGCAACGTTCGCGTAGGGATGATCGTCGATCAGCGCCTCTGCGCGCTCGATGACCTTGTGGGTCTTGGTGTTGTTTACGTCGCGGCTGGTGCGCATCACGCGCGCCAGGTCGGGGGCCGAGTCGATGATGAACCAGGGATCGACCGCAATGCAGTGCCCGCCTACACCCGGTCCCGGTCGCAACACGTTCACGCGAGGGTGGCGGTTGGCGATGTCGATTACTTCCCAGACGTTGATGTCGAACCGGTCACAAATCATCGAAAGCTCGTTGGCGAAAGCGATGTTGGTGTCGCGGAAGGCGTTCTCCGTCAGCTTGACCAACTCGGCCGCTCGTGCGGTAGTACCGACGCAAGCTCCGCGAACGAACATCTTGTAGAAGCGTTGAGCACGCCGCGTGCAGGTTGGCGTAATCCCGCCGATGCACCTGTCATTGTTGATAAGCTCGGTCAAGATCCGACCCGGCAACACGCGTTCGGGACAGTATGCGACGTAGACCGCTCCGTCCTCCTTGTCGTTGACGCCTATGTGCAACTCCGGCCGGCGTCCAACGATTCGACTTGCGATGGCTTCGGTCGTCCCAATCGGCGAGGTCGATTCAAGAATGACAAGATTGCCGGGCACCAGAAGATCGATGATACTGTCGACGGCGGCATTCACGCTTGACAAGTCTGGATGGTTATCGTGATCGATCGGGGTCGGCACCGCGATGATGAACACGTCCGCCGGCCGCGGCTTTCTCGACGTCGTGAGCGCACCGCTCGACACGACTTTGGAAACAAGACCATCCAGATCTGGCTCGGCGATATGGATTTTTCCGGACGCGACGGTGTCGACTATGCGTTCGTTGGTATCGATCCCGACGACCTGCAGCCCTCGGCTCGCAATTAGCGCCGCGGTCGGCAGCCCGATATAACCAAGTCCAATGACATCGATCTTTTGGAATTCAGGCATCGAGAAGAACCTTCACGATCCGCTCACTCGCGTGCCCGTCACCAAACGGGTTGTGCGAGCGCGCCATGGCAGCATAAGTCTCGTCGTCGTCGAGGAGACGAAAAGTCTCCGCAACGATCCTGTCATAGTTTGCACCGACCAGGCGCGCTGTGCCCGCCTCTACTCCCTCGGGACGCTCGGTGGTCTCGCGCATCACCAGGACGGGCTTCCCGAAAGTTGGGGCCTCCTCCTGTACTCCGCCTGAATCTGTCAGGACCAGGTAGGACAACGATAGCAAGCTCACGAAGTCCGTGTACTCCTGAGGGGAGATGAGGGCGACTCGCGGGTGGTCCGACAATCGCGACGCAAACAGATCACGAACATTCGGATTTGGATGAACGGGAAGCACCACGGCAACGTCCTCACGCCGCAGGATCGTCTCCAGTGCGTTCACGATATTGGTAACCCCGCCGCCGAAGTTTTCCCTGCGATGGCAAGTCACCAGGATGATGCGCCGATTGCCGTAACGCTGCTTGATGCCGTCCCATCGGCACGAGAGTCCTGGGTCGGATTCGACCATGGCTTTCGCGAGAATGAGAGCATCCACTACCGTGTTTCCGGTAACGTGAATGCGGTCATTCGAGACGTTTTCGGAACGCAGCGCTTGCGCAGCGCGCTCTGTGGGGGCGAAATGCTGATCGGCGATCGAGCCGACGATCTTGCGGTTCACCTCCTCGGGCCACGGGGCGTAGATGTCGCCGCTGCGCAGTCCAGCCTCGATGTGCGAGACCGGTATACGATGATAATAGGATGCCAGCGCACCCGCCATGGCGGTTGCCGTGTCGCCTTGGACAATGACCCTGGTGGGCTTCAGCTTTTCGAGGAGTTCGCCGACTTGTCCGAGCAGCCGGGCGGTCAGGTGATCCAGAGTCTGATTGGTCGTCATCACGTTCAGATCAAAATCCGGGACCACTTTGGCCAGCTTAAGGACTTGATCAAGCAAGTGCCGATGCTGCGCCGTCGCACAGACTGTTACGGAGAGGTCCTTGCTCTGCTCGGCCTTGAGCCGGTTGATGACCGGAAAGAGCTTGATTGCTTCCGGCCGGGTTCCCAGAAGGATAAAAAAATGCTTCCGCACGCCTCAACCTCCGATCCGGCTCGTACCAGGCGGAAGAGGGCCAGGCGGAGCAAGCGGATGCCGAAGCGCCTGCCTGATGAGAGCTTGCGCCAGGACGCCCGCAAACAGCGTATTGGTCGTGGCGTAACGCCACCACATCCGCCCAGGCTCCTGATAGATGCGGTAGAGCCATTCGAGGCCGAGCTTCTGAATCTGGACCGGCGCGCGCCGAACCGTGCCTGCCAGAATGTCGAATGAACCACCCACGCCCATGATGAAAGGCACGCCGAGATCATCGCGGTGGGCGGCGAGAAAGCGCTCTTTTCGAGGCGTCGGCATGCCGATGAAGAGACAATCGGCCGCGCTGGATCGGATGTCGCGTACGACGTCACCCTCCTGCTCGCGCTTGAAGTAGCCATCGCGCCAGCCTGCGAAGACAAGTGAAGGATGTTTCTCGCGCGCAACCTGCATCGCCTGGTTCAATACGACGGGAGTAGCGCCAAGGAAGTAGGGCTTGAAGCCGTCCTGCGCACATACCGCGAGCAACTCGGAAAGGAGATCCACACCAGCAACCCGTGACGTCGCCGGAAGGCCCAGCGCTCGAGCGCCCCAGACGATCCCCATGCCGTCGAGGCCGACAACGTCGCTGTTGGCGACATCGGCCGCCAGTATGGGATCGGATCTCATATTGATGAACTTGGCGACGTTCAGCGCCACATGTTGCAGCCGCCGGCGGCTGCGCATAGCGCCGCGCGCGAGATCGACGGTCTCGGCCATCGTCAGCAGGTCGACGGGACATCCCAGAAATGAGGCGCGCATTGGAACCTACTCCAAAAAATCCGAGTCCGGTTTAAATTTGCATTTAACATTATTATAGAGATAATACGCAGCAGATATTTAATTGCAAGGTTTAAATGAATCGAAATGCGCGGCAAAAACAAGGCCTCTACGCAAACGCGCCAGCAACAATCAACGCCAACTTAAATGGAGGAATTAATTGATGATTTCGGTCATCATTCCCCATCTTAATCACACCGACGCGCTGGAAGCCTGTTTACGCAGCCTGGACGCACAGACCCTGACTCGGGACGCGTTCGAGATCGTCGTGGTGGACAACGGTTCGGCAACGCCCCCACTCGACGTCGTTGCGCGTCATCCTGGTGTACGACTGCAGCACGAACTGCATCCGGGCCCTGGCCCGGCGCGAAATGCAGGCGTCGCCGCCGCCAAAGGCGAGATCCTCGCCTTCATCGACGCCGATTGTAGAGCTCATCCGGATTGGCTGAGCAGCGTGATGGCATGGTCCTACTCATCGCCAGCCGGCACGGTTCTCGGGGGCGACGTTCGCATTTGGCGGCCGCAGAATACGGAGCTTGACGCCATCGCGGCCTACGAGAGCGTCTTCGCGTATCGCTTCAAGCTCTATATCGAGCGGCACGGTTATTCCGGTACTGGCAATATGGCGTTGTTCCGCCGCGACTTCGATCGCGTCGGTCCCTTTGCCGGCATTGACGTAGCCGAAGATATGGAATGGGGGCAGCGCGCGCTACGCGCAGGACTTCGATTTCGATACATCCCAGAAATGATCGTGTTCCATCCGGCTCGCGGCTCTCTCCAGGAGCTCTACACCAAGTGGGACCGACACATCGCACACTATCGCAACATGGCGGAAGGTAAACCTGTCTGGCAATTGCGCTGGATCGCGCAAGCGTTGCTCGTCTTCGCATCACTCGCGCCAAACGCAGTGACTGTGCTGACCAGCGACCGCCTACATGGCACCGGCGTCCGCCTCAAAGCAATTGCCGTGTTGTGTGCTGTCCGGACGCACCGCGCCGTGACCATGCTCTCGCACTTGCGAGGTCGACGGGCGGTCGCCTGGAACCGTTAGCGAAACGGAATTTCGTCAGACGCCATCAAAGGCACAATTGTGTGTCAACTCCGGCAGATCAGTACGTCGCCCGAATGACCACAGGATCCAACCCAGCTCGTAGCTGCGGCATTCAAGCCGAACTTCCACATTCGCAGCGTCGATCAGCCGCCCCTTGTTTCCGAGCCAGGCGTTCTTGAATGCGCGCAACACCCGCGGCGCCTTTGTCCTCGATTCACCCTTGCGAACCTGCGAGCGGACAGTCAGGTTCAGTTCGGGAACGAGCATGGCCCGCCCCAGTTGATTGTGGCCAAGGGCCCAGTTGAACCCCTTGACCAGGGCGTCCCGCGATTGCCTCTGCCCAAAGCGCTCGGCCCATTCCAGCAGCGCCGGGGCCATTCCATACTGATGGACCGAATAGACTTCGTAGAAATCAATGACGCGGCCGCTCAGCGCGTCGAAAAACCAAGGCCATTCACCTTGCGGGCCTTGGAGCATTATCAGATTACGAACGCAAGTATCGGCCATGACAAGCGCGGACGCGTCGCCGGAAAACTCGCCATACTGATAACAGGCGATCGAGAGGTAGGTCTGCGTCGCAAACGACGAGAACCGGCGACGAAGGCCAAACGGTGCATCGAAGAACAATCCCGATTCGCTGTGGAAGCGCTCCTTCAAAAGGCGATAAAGCGGCATGGCGTAGCGCCACCACTCGTTCTCGCCTGCCCTCGCCTGGGCCACGACTCCGGTGAGCAGCATGCCAAGATCCTGCGCCCGGAAGCTCTTCCACCGGCCCTCATCGGAAAGAATGGCTCTCAGCTCGCATTTGACCGGGTCCGGTATTTCGAGACCAAGTTCGGCGGCGCTCCATAGCGCCATGCCGAAGGCATACTTCCTTACCGGAAGCTGCGTGAGTTGCAGAGCGTTGCGACGGAATATCTCGGGAATATCAATGCCACTTGGAACTTCGGCAACGCGCGACATGCCGAGAAGAACGTTGAGGGTATAGAATACGTCGCTGCTTGGTATCGACTCGTTTGGCGACTGACGTCCATCGAGATGGTAGATATGCGACCACCGCCGGTGTTCAGGTAGCCAACAACGCTCTAGCCCGTTGAGCGCGTAATTCACCAATGGTGCATTTTGCGAGAGCGTACTCGCCGCCGTAGGCACCACGAGCTTCACTTCAAAGTTCGGACTAATCATCATGGTGAACCGCCATTCCAAGCCGGGTTAGTATTCTCGAATGCTTTCATCCAATCCGCGTAGCAACGGATAGAGGAAGTAGGAAATCACGGTGCGCTTGCCGACTTTCAGTTCGGCCGTAACCGCCATGCCTGGAATCAGTTGAATGCGCTCGGGCGGCAGCCGAAGGTGCGTGTCCAACAAATCGACCAGTACGCGGTAATAGGGAGCTGGCGCGTGGCCCGCACCTTCGGCCTTCGGATCCGGCGAGAACGTGTCCTGACTGACGACGCGGACTTCTCCCGTCGCAGTTCCATACTTCTGGAAAGGAAATGCTTCGAACTTGATGCGGACCGCTTGTCCAAGCGCCACCTGGCCGATATCACGCCCCTCGACTTTGACCTCCGCCTGCAGCGGCACGTCGCGCGGGACTAGGACGAACAGCGTTTCCGCTTCGCGAACGACCGAGCCCACTGTGCGATTTGCGATCTCCAACACCACGGCGTCTGCGGGCGCTTGCAGGACGATCAACTGTCGTCGAAGCTCGGCCTTCTTCAATTCCTCAGCTGCGCTATTCCGCTTCGGCACCGTCTCCGCCAGTTCCTGGTAGGTCGTGCGGCGGAATTCCTCGGCAAAGACCTTCTGGTCAGCACGGGCTTTCTCCAGCCGATGCGCACTGTCGGCGATACTGCCGCGAACGCGTGCCAAATTGCTCTCAATCTCGAGCCGCGCATCACGAGACAGCAGGAAGTTCAACCTCGAGCCGACCTCCTTGTCCATCAGCGTGCTGCGCATGGCTTCTATCGCGCGCATGGTGTCGAGCCGCTGAAGAAGGACCCCCTCTTCATCCTTCGCTGTCTTGAGATTGGCTTGGGCGGAAGCGATCTGTGTGTCGTAGTTCTGGATCTGCGCCTGATAAGCGGCTCTCCTCTGCAGAAACACCTTGCCCTGCAGGATCTGGTCCGCATTCGTGAGCTCCTTGACCGCATACTCGGTCCCATCCAGTTCGGCGCCCAGGCGATCGATCGAGGCATCTAATCCGGCCACTCTGCCGCGCAACTGGTCGAAATCCGCTTGCGAGAAGGTTGGATCGAGGGTCGCCAGAACGTAGCCGCGGTTGACACGATCACCGGCCTTCACGTGGATTTCGCGGATGACCGATGTTTCCAGGGGCTGCACGACCAAGTTCGGACGTGTCGTGGTTAGTTTGCCTTGCGCCGTGACGATCATCTCCACTTGCGAAACCGATGCCCAGGTCACTGCAAAGACGATCAGTGCAAGTACGCCGTAGAGAGTGAGACGCGCCAGCCGCGGCGGCGCTTGCTGCTCCACCTCGGCTGCATCGGACTGGAACTCTGCGATCAATCGCGCTGGCCTCGGGCCCGGCCTGACCTTTCGGCGCCGCTCGACCGTCCTGGCCACGACCAGTCCGTCCGGACTTGCATCCGCGCGTGATTGCCTCGTCTGCTTCATGCAACTTGCTTCATCTGTTGGTTCCACAAATGCCTGTAGATCGTGCATTTCGACAGGAGGTGATCGTGGCGATCCACGTCAATGATCCGGCCGCGGTCCATGACGAGGATCCGGCTTGCTTCGGTCAGCATCGACAGCCGGTGCGAGACGATGATGACGGTACGTCCTGCTGCCAACCGACGGAGATTGCGCCTGATGATCATCTCGCTTTCGGAATCGAGAGCGCTCGTCGCTTCGTCGAGAATCAGGATCCGTGGATTGACGATCAGAGCCCTCGCAATCGCGAGCCGCTGCTTCTGTCCACCGGAGAGGTTGGCAGCGTCTTCCTCCAGCATGGTGTCGAAGCCACGCGGCAACCGCTCGATGAACTCGTCGGCGCCTGCGAGCTGCGCCGCAGCGACAACCTCGGCAAAGGTCGCGTCACGTTTCACGCAGGCAATGTTGTCGCGGACCGTCCCGCGGAACAGGAAATTGTCCTGCAGGACGATTCCGAGGTGTCGGCGCAGGTGTGTCAGGTCGAGCTCCCTTGAATCATATCCGTCGATACGCAGCAGCCCCTGCTGCACCGGATACATCCCCGAGATCAGCCTTGTGAGCGTCGTCTTGCCGGAGCCGCTCCGGCCCACGACCCCGAAGATCGAACCTGGCTCGATGGTGAAGGAGACATCATCAAGCGCCGGCGCGCCTTCAGCTCCGTAACGAAACGAAACACTCTCGAACTCGATCTTGCCGGCGAGGTCAGGCCGCAGCCCATCTTTCCTGCCATCACGCTCGGGCTTCTGGTTCATCACCTCACCGAGCATTTTCACCGCAAGAGCAACCTCCTGGTATTCGTGGACCATGGTCACGAGTTGGACCAGCGGTCCGGAAACTCTCCCGGCCAACATGTTGAAGGCGACCAGCGCGCCGATTGTCATTTCTCCCGCGAAGACGTCGATTGCTCCGACGGAGATGATTCCGAGTGTCATGATCTTCTCGAGGAATCCGGTGAGCGCCTGGGCGCCTGCGGAAATCTTCTCGACACCGAACCGCATGGTCACCGATTGCGCGCAGCGGCTATCCCAGATGCGCCCCTGCAGGGGCTCCATCCCCAGCGACTTCACCGTGCGCATGCCGTGAACCGTTTCGACGAGAAGAGCCTGCCGCGCGCCTTCCGCCTGGTAAAGGTCGTAAAGACGCCGCCGGAAAGGACCCATGAGCAGCCCGACAACAGCACCGCTCGCGGCAGTGAAGGCCAGAACGATAAGAGTCAATTTGACGCTGTAGAGAGCAAGTACCGGCAGGAAGACGAACAGCGAAAGCGCATCGAGAGTGGTCAAGAACAGTCGCCCGGTCAGAAATTCGCGAATACGGGCTGCCTGCTGCATGTGCTTGACCAAGACTCCCGCGGCCATATGCTCGAAAAACGTGACCGGAAGCCCGAGGAGATGACCGAACGTCTTTGTCGCAACGCGAATATCGACCTTGTTGGTCGCATAGAGCAGCAGGTAACGCCGCAGAAAGCCGAACATCGCATCGAAGACGAGCGCTGCGGCCGCCCCTGCCGCGAGCACGTAGAGCGTGGTGAAGCTCTCGTGAACCAGAACCTTGTCGATCACGAGCTGGAAGAAGATCGGGACGACGAGGCCCAACGCATAGAGCATGATCGCGGCGATCGCGACATCCCTGAACAGTCGCCACTGGCGAAGCAGCTCCGGCAAAAACCAGCGGAGGCCGAAATTCCTCCGTGCATCCTGTGCCAACTGTTCGCGCTTGATCAGGACCGTTTCACCGGCCCACTGAGCACAGAATCGGTCCCGGTCGACGACCAGCACCTCGTCCTTGCGATTGGCAAGCGGGTCGAAGACGCTGACGACCTCGATGCCCTCGGTTCCCTGGCCTGCACCAAGGACGACGATCCAGTTGCCATTGGCGAGCCGAGCCAGCGCGGGATAGGCTTCTCCAAGACGAATCAGCGCGCCCCAATCCAGTCTCGTGCTTCTCGCGCGCAGGCCTGCATCCTTCGCCATGCGCAGTAGGAGAGTCAACGGAAGCGGGCCGGCCACCGCGTAGGTGTGCTTCAGGCGTTCGACCGGAAGATCGATGCCATGGTGACCGGAAATCTTCGACAGGCATTCCAATGCCGTCTGCGTTGCCAAGCCGGACGCCTCCGCGACCTGGTCCGTCGCGCCGCCAGCCTCGTCGAGTTCAGCGGAAATTTGAAGAGACATTCAAAGGCCGTGTGTTGGGCGCGAGCGCATCACGCGCCCCCGAAGCGCCATTATGCGACTGGGCAGGCTGATTCCGCCGGACCACGCCCGCATCAACCAGGCCCTGAAGCGCCTTCTGCATCACATCCACCGAATTGGCGAAGGACTCGACCGAAAAGATCAGCCGCTGAGAGAACACCCGTTTGGGGGCATTGCTGGCATCACGCTCTGTCGGAGAAAGACTGACTAGGTCGACGCGGACGATTGTTCCGCTAACGGTAATTTCCTCGATTCCATCGGTATAGAGTTCGGCGTGCATCTTGCTCTCCTATGCTGCTGCCAGCTGCGGCCTGAAAACGACGTCAACGCCATAGCTCGTTGAGTTGTAGGTGTTGGTTGGAAACAGGTTGTCCGTGCCGTACGCAAACACACCGTTGCCGCCGATCGATGCCGAAGATGGGGCGGTCAGAGGTCCGTTGGTGATCGCATTGGCCAGCAGGCCCGGATCGGCGGCGTAATTCCCGGAGGTGTGATAGGAGGCGACGTAGGTGGATCCCGGCATGATCGTCACAGGTGTGGCGAAATTGACTTGCTGCCAGCCATCGGCCGTTTCGTTTGTAAAGGTCGCCGTCGCCAGCAATGTCCCGGTACCGCTCCAGAGATCTGCAACGTGCGTGCCGGTATTGGAAGGCCCCTTGTAAAAGCGAATGCCGATAATATCGCCCGGGGTAGACGCCTGAAATTTGACGCCTAGTTCCACTGAATTTGGATCATTGGCCGCCACGATGGCGGGCTCCTGACTTGCGCTGAACAGGCGCACCGTCGTCGAAGACGCAGCGCTTACATCAAGCGCAACAGATGCATCCGCTATGCCACCATGACCGTCGGAGATGCTATAGTTGAAGGACGCGGGTCCCGTGTAGCCGGCCGTCGGAGTGAACGTCACGATGTTGCTTTGGGCGTTGTAGCTGGCGACGCCATTCATACCGCCGCTCGCGCCTGTGATCGTGAGCGTATCACCGTTGGGATCGGAGTCGTTGGCAAGCAGTGCTGAGCTCGGAATCCCGAACGGAACGTTCTGTGTGGCGTGGAAGCCGCTGTCATTCGCTGCGACCGGTGACTGGTTGGGGCCGCCGCTCGAGCTCTTGAACACGACATCCACCCAGTAATTGCTCGCCTTATAGGTACTGGTCGGGAACAGATTGCTTGTTCCGTAGCTGTAGAGGCCATTAATGTTCGCAGGAGCCGTGAGCGGACCATTGGTGCGAGCGGATGTGAAGTAGCTGGTGGTGGAGGCGTAATGGCCGTTGCTGTGATAGCTCGCGACGTAAGTGGTTCCGGCCGTGATTGACACGGGATTGCTGAACGTGACTGTCTGCCAACCACTGCTGCTCTCGTTCGTGAACGTCGCGGTCGCCAGCAGCTCGCCGGTACTGCTCCACAACGAGCCCGTATGGGTGCCGGAATCGTTTGCGCTCTTGTAGTATTTGATTCCGGTAATCGTTCCGGCCACGGACGACGCGAATTGCACCCCGAGGTTGATTTGGGAAGTGTCCGAACCCGATCGTATGGCCGGAGTATCGGTGCTGGAGAACAGGCTCACAGTCGAAGGAACTGGCGAAACTGCGATATCGAATGTCGCGCTGCTCGCGAGGTTGCCCAGATCGGCAGCAGAGACGGTAACGCTGAGCGTACCAACATCCGCCGACGTCGGCGTGCCGCTAAAGGTACGACTCTGAGCATTGAACGTGAGCCAGGCGGGAAGGGCTGCACCGCCAGAGGTTGCGCTGTAGGTGAGCGAGTCGCCGGCGTCGACGTCGGTGAAGGTGCCGGCGGGCAACGTCAGCGAGAGCGCCGAGTCAACGGTAACGGCCTGGTTGCCGGTCTGGATCCCCAGTACGGGCGCATCGTTGGCCCCATGAATGGTGACAGTAAGCGTGCTCGACGATGCGACACCGGCAGCATCCCGCATCGTATAGCTGAAGACATCGCTCACCGTATTGGCCGACTGCCGCAAGGCTTGCACGGCTGCATCGTTCTCGTTCACCGTGTAGGTGAAAGCACCCGAAGCACCGAGCAAGAGGGTGCCGTGCGCACCCGTGAGAGGTGTATCGAGCGTCCCGTTGGTCGAGCCGAATCTGACTGCGCTAACGGTTTTGGTATCACCGGAATCGGGATCAGTATCGTTGGTCAGTACGTTACCGGTGGCCGCCGTGCCGCCCGTAGCGTTGTTTGCGCCCCCTTTTTCCGTCGCATCAGCGACGTCCGCGACCGCGGTTGGCGGGGTATTTGTGGTGGCGGAGGAACCGTTGAAGACAACGTCGACCCAATAGTTGGAGGATTTGAAGGTATTGGTCGGGAATACGCTTCCGGCGCCGTAGCTATAGACGCCGTTGCCGTCAGCCGGAGCCGTCAACTGGCCGTTGGCAAGGGGTGTCGCGAAGTAGTTCTGGGTGCCAGAATAATTGCCGTTGGTGTGATAGGATGCGACGTAGGTGGTGCCTGCGGTGATGGCCACGGGAATGGAGAAATTGACCTGCTGCCAGCCGCTGGCTGTCTCGTTCGTGAACGTGGCAGTTGCAAGCAGGGCTCCGGTCGAGCTCCAGAGATTCGCAATATGGGAACCGGTGTTCAACGATCCCTTGTAGAAGCGTAGACCGGTGATTGTCCCATTTATGGATGCGGTAAACTTGACTCCGACTTCGATAGGGCTGGTATCGCCGGAATTGGGGACGTTTGGCGCATCATTGGTGCCGAACAGGCTCTGCGCAGAGGCCGGATAGTTGACCTTGAGCGACACCTGGCCCGAACCGCTTTGACCGCTCGTGTCCGTGATCGTGTAGCTGAAGCTCGCCGCCCCGGCATAGCCGGCGGCGGGAGTAAACGTCACGGTCTGGTTCTGCGAATTGTAGCTTGCGCTTCCATTGGCGGCATTACCGACGCTGGTAAGCGAGAAAGCCAGCCCGGACGTGTTGGTATCGTTCGCGAGCAGCGCTGATGCCTGGATGTTCAGCACACCATTTTGGGTAACCGTGAAGCCGCTGTCGGCGTTGGCTTGCGGCACGCTGGCTGCGGAGGAGCCGTTGAAGACGACGTCGACCCAGTAGTTCGAGGACTTGAATGTATTGGTCGGGAACACACTGCCGGACCCGTAGCTGTAGACGCCGTTGGCACCGGCCGGGGCCGTCAACTGGCCGTTGGCAAGCGATGTCACGAAGTAGTTCTGGGTACCGGAATAGTTGCCGTTGGTGTGATAGGATGCGACGTAGGTGGTGCCTGCCGTGATGGCCACGGGATTGGAGAAATTGACCTGCTGCCAGCCGCTGGCGGTCTCGTTCGTGAATGTAGCACTTGTAAGCAGAGTGCCGGTCGAGCTCCAGAAATTCGCAACATGGGCTCCGGTGTTCGACGATCCCTT
The DNA here is from genome assembly GCF_042263385.1 of Bradyrhizobium tunisiense. Taxonomy (NCBI): domain Bacteria; kingdom Pseudomonadati; phylum Pseudomonadota; class Alphaproteobacteria; order Hyphomicrobiales; family Nitrobacteraceae; genus Bradyrhizobium; species Bradyrhizobium tunisiense. Next base: position 173,148 of record NZ_JBHLEV010000002.1, on the reverse strand, counting down.
GTAGAAGCGCAGGCCCGTTATCGTTCCGCTCACGGATGCGGTGAACTTGACGCCAACTTCGACAGGGCTGGCATCGCCGGAATTGGGTACGCTTGGCGCATCATTGGTGCCGAACAGGCTCTGCGCAGAGACCGGATAGTTGACCTTGAGCGACACCTGACCGGACCCGCTTTGGCCGCTCGTGTCCGTGATCGTATACCTGAAACTCGCCGCCCCGGCATAGCCGGGAGTGGGAGTAAACGTCACCGTCTGGCTCTGCGAATTGTAGCTTACGCTTCCATTGGCAGCGTTACCGACGCTGGTAATCGAGAAAGCCAACCCCGACGGGTTGGTGTCGTTCGCGAGCAGCGTTGATGCCGGAATATTCAGCACGCCATTTTGGCTAACTGTAAAGCCGCTGTCTTCGTGAGCTTGCGGCGACGTCAAGCCTGAATCGCTGAAAACGACGTCGACCCAGTAATTCGCGGCCTTGATAAAGGAGGTGTTGCTGGGGAAGACCGGGCTGCTGCCATAAGCATAGATGCCGTTGAGGCTGCTACCGGGCGCGGTGAGCGCACCTTTCGTAATTCCGTCATAGTCGATGAAGTAGTAGTCCGTTGAGGAATAATGGCCGGTGTTCGTGTGATACGAGGCGACATACGTGACGCCGGCCTGCACACTGACAGGCGTCGCAAAATCAACCTGCTGCCAGCCGCTCGCGGTTTCGTTGCTAAAGGTGGCTCTCGCAAGCAGCGCGCCGTTCGATGTCCAGAGATCACCGATGTGGGTGCCCGTATTCTCGGGTCCCTTGTAGAAACGAATGCCTATGATCTTACCCGATACGGTAGGCACGAATTTGACGCCAAGCTCAACCGCGCCGGAATCGCTGTTCGAGATCACTGCTGGCGTGGCGGTCGGACTGAAGAGTGTCAGGGCGGAAGATGCTGTTACCGTGTAGCTGGTGCCCGCACCGGGTGTTTCCAGGTTCAGGCTGTCGTCGACCGCCCGGGTTTTCAGAGAATATGCCCCCTGAGCTCCTGTGCTGAACGAGTATGACCACGTCACGTTGGCCGCGCCGACATTGCTGTTGGCTGGATGCCAGCGCGTTCCACCGTCCGTGGAGATTTCGACGCCGGCAATCTTTCCACCCGCGTCAGTGGCCGTCCCCGTCACCGTGATGGACTGCCCCTCGGCAACGCTGGCAGCAGAAAGATTGGTGATACTGGAGCTCGGCGCCGTGACATCTGTCGACCGGATCGCGGCAGTCAAGCTGGCTTGCAGGGCCGCCGGCTGAACCCCCATGTCGGCGAAAAGATTCACCATCGCCTGCTGGACGTTGGGATCGACAGGAGTCTCAGGACCGTCGTGGTCGCTGGCAAGCGCCCACGGCCAGTTGATTGAACCGGCCGAGAAGATCAGCGCGCCACTGACGGGATCCCGATGCAGAACGAGATTGTGGGTCGCCGTGCCTGCTCCGAACGTGTTGCCATAGTCAAGCAGGTACTTCCCATCTACATTGATTGTTGAGGACGAGACGCTGACCAACCCGGCAGGGCGGAATCCATTGTCCGGCGCGATGTCCCACTCAACGCCCAACAGGCCGGGTACGAGCGAGGCAGTCTGACCCGATGAGGTTTGCGCGACGGCCGTATTGCGCCAGAAGCGCAACTGGGTCATCGGGTAAGGTATCGTGATCGTGTCGTACCGAAATGCGTTGACCGCGAACAATGTACCGGTCAGCTGATTCGAGGGAAGAGGAGCACCGAAGCGCGGGTCGGAGAAGTTTCCGGTCGCCTGTCCTGACGGATCAATCAGCGCATTTGCGTGCGTATCCTTGTAGCTAATGAGTGTGCGATTGGCTGTCCCGCTGCCATCGATGCTGGGTACCAATCTCGTTTTCCAATAGATCTCGTTGGCTGTGAGAAACGCAAGATTCACGCCGGCGTGCGCGGCCGCCTCTACGTTGGCGCGCTGGGCTTCGGTCCAATACTCGTCATGCCCCGCGTCCATGAAGACCTTGTGATTGAGCAATAACGAGCCGTTTGTCGCAGCATCTATTCCAGAAATGTAAGAGACATCGTACCCGTTCTGCTCGAGCCAATAGATGGCCGCAATCTCAGCCGTGAACGGGGAGTCTCCTCCCTCGGAGAAGGTTCCGGTGCCGTCACGCGTTACGAGGGGACGATTGTAGCTGACCGCGTAGGCCGATCCATTGATGCCCGGGCCATTCCCGAAATAAAGGTTGGCCCCTCCCCAACCGTTGTAAGCTTGCCAATCCTGATCACTTGTCTGCAGGACGATGTCGCTGTGTGAAGCGTCGTTCCGTATGATGAACGGAATCTGGAAAATCTCGGTGCCGTTGATGACGTTGGCGAAGTAGACCCCCGAGGCCGCATCGGCTGGCACGCTCCAGGAATCGGTTACGCTCCAGTTGCCGGCATCGACGAGACCGGTGGACGCCTCCCTTAGTGCAGCGGGTTGGACGACCGCGGCGGCGGCCTGATGCTGCAGGCTCGTAACCAGTCTGGCACCATCGCCACCGTAATAGCCTAGCCGGTAAACATCGACGCGATAGTTCGGGTTGCCGGTCAGGTTGTTGATCTTGAATTGGACCGTACTTCCGACATTGGTGCTGATTGCTGTCGCAAACCCCTGGGTCAGGGTCGAATTGTCGCCCGGCTGGATCTCCCAGACACTCCTCGGTGTGCCCGGCTTCTGGTTCTCCAATACGGTGGGATTCGTGGGTGGATCTGAGACGATAGTCCCCCCCTGCCCATTGCTCGTGAAATTCCAGTTCAAGTCCATCCCCGAGAACAGCAAGGAGACGTTGGCCGCACCGTTGCTGAAATCGACCGCGCTGATGTTCGAGCTGCTGTCGTAGTGGACGGTCGCCGACATCGACGTTGTAAAGGGTAGATCCTTCAGGTCGATGAGATTCCCAGGGGAAAGCGGCGCTTCCGGGAATGGACCTGCGATCAATCCGCGGAAGTTGGCCGACTGGTCGAGGACAAGCGTGCCAACATCCGCGTCGAACGACACGGTTATGCCGGAGAACGATCCATTCAAGAACTGGCCGGAAACAGAACCTCCGATCTTCAGGACCGCTTGGTCAGCGATCTCGAAAGATCCAGTGCCGCTGACGTCGCCCCTAAACTCAGCGGTCGCTATGCGATCGCCAAGGAACGCTCCAACGACGACCGTCCCATTGTTCAGAACATTGCCTTCGACGATAAACGGCGTGCCGCCATCCAACGAAAGCGTTGCACCTGCGTCGAGCACCAGGCTCCCAATATCAACAGGGGCCGAGCTCGTGACGACATACGTTCCTGAGGCATCGAGGAACGCAGAGTCGTTGATACTCGGGAGGCCAGCGCTCCAGTTCGGTGCGACATTCCAGCCTCCGTCAGTCGGATGGGCCCAGTGAGTGGCGCCAGGGGTGGAAATCGGTTGTGACGTCGGCGTCGCATCGTTCGCCGCAGACGGGAGCGTGAGCGCCAGGCCTTTGTGACCGCTCGTCAAAGACGTCGAGGACAGCAGCGCAGACAATCGCGACCGGGAAGCTGCGGCGAAGAAACGGGGCACAAAGGCGCGTAAGCCCGACGTATCACCCGGGCCGGGCCGAGACGTCCGTTCGAAGAACGAGGCGTCACCGACAAGAGAAGGCAGAGTGGATATCCCGCTTACCGTGTGATCAACGAGCGACGGAGCCCAGAGGCCATGCGGGTCGAAGCCCGCGAATCCATTCAAGAACGTCGATTCCTGCCAAGGGGCGAAAATATCTTCCCCCGGAAGCACGGAGCGAGTTCCCCGGCCGAAGACGCTCGTTTTTTGAACCAGCATAGCCGTACCGATTAAATAAATAACAGAACAACTCTTTAATTCCATTTTGACCCGCGGTCAATTAAATGCGCAACATATAACGCAATTTAACCTGCCCGCTGAGTAGTGTTATCGCGAAGCGAATTGGGGCAGCCGCACGATTTCGTTTAAATATCTGCCGTAGCCGCTCTTCTCCAAGGGGCGCGCCAGCGCGAGCAATTGATCGCGATTGATGAAGCCGATTCTGAAAGCGACCTCCTCGAGACAGGCAATCTTCATTCCCTGCCGCTTTTCAAGGGTCTGCACGAACGTCCCTGCATCGATGAGTGATTCGACCGTGCCGGTATCCAGCCAGGCAAACCCCCGTCCCATGCGCTCAACGTGGAGCTCGTTGGCCGAAAGGTAACGCATCTGGAGATCAGTAATCTCGAGCTCGCCGCGCGCAGATGGCTCGACACGACGAGCGTAGCGGACAACGCGGTGGTCGAAAAAGTACAATCCCGTGATTGCCCAGTTCGAAGCTGGCAGCCTGGGTTTCTCCTCGATCGACACCGGGCGGTCCGCCTCATCGAACGCGACGACGCCATATCGCTCCGGGTCGCGTACGTGATAGGCAAACACTGTTGCGCCTTCTTCACGTCCTGCCGCTCTGGCAAGCAACTCGCTCAGGCCGTCGCCGAAGAAAATATTGTCTCCAAGCACCATCGCCACGCGATCGTTTCCGATGAAATCCGCACCCACGATGAACGCGTCCGCGAGACCGGCGGGTCGGGCTTGTTCCGCGTAGCTGAGCCGGATGCCCCACTGGCTACCATCCCCCAGCAATCGCTCGAACTGACACCGGTCTGAAGGCGTAGTGATGATCAGAATTTCGCGGATCCCCGCCAACATCAGCGTCGACAGGGGATAATAGATCATTGGCTTGTCATAGATCGGGAGCAACTGCTTGCTGACCACGCGCGTTATCGGATAGAGCCGCGTTCCGCTGCCGCCAGCCAGCACGATTCCCTTCAGCATCGGTTTCTCCTTCTCCGACCAGCTGGTCCAGACAAGATTCCAGTGACTGGCGCCAAGGTGCCAATCGAATCCCGAACACACGTTCGGCCTTGGATGAGTCCAGGCGCGAGTTCCGAGGTCGACGCGCAGCAGTTGGAAACTCCTCGGTCGTAATCGCCTCGAGCGTCGGAATCCGCGCTCCACGACGGGAACGCTCGTGAAAGATCGCCTCTGCAAAATCGTACCAGCTTGCCTCGCCTTGACCCGCGAGATGAAAGATGCCGGCGATGGCCCTGCGATCGTCCGCTACGGACCGTTGTGCGATCCGGAGGACGGCTTCCGCGAGGTCGAACGCGTAGGTCGGATTTCCACATTGGTCGCGGACAACCCTTACAATTTGCCGCGTCTCGCATAACCGCAGCATCGTCCGGACGAAATTGCTGCCATAGGGACTGTAAAGCCACGAGCACCTGATCACCGTCGCAAGCGGGTGCGCGGCCAATACAGCAGCTTCACCGGCAAGCTTGGATGCGCCGTAGACGTTCAGCGGCGCCGGAATGTCGGTTTCGTCGTAGGCATCGGACTTCGCACCGTCGAACACGTAATCGGTCGACAGATGGATCAGCGGAATGTTCATGTGCCACGCGACATCTCCCAGCGCCGCCGCGCCATCGCGGTTGATGCTGAACGCCCTCGCTCTTTCGGATTCGGCCTGATCTACCGCTGTATAGGCGGCCGTGTTGATGATTGCGGAAGGCGCGATCGACGCGATGAGTTTCTCGATCCCTTCGCGGTTCTCCATATCGAGCTCTGGGCGCCCGAGAGTCACCGCAAGCAGACCGCGCATTGCGGCAAGTTCACGAAGACACCTTGCCAACTGGCCATTGCGTCCGGCGATGAGGATGGGTCGATCTGTCATCTTCAACTCAGCTTTGGGCGGCCAGGAGACCCAGCCGCGAGCCGTCATAGACGCCGCAGCGAGCACGTTCCCACCATGTGCGGTTCTTGAGATACCATCCGACGGTTTGGGCCAGGCCCTGTTCGAAGGTTCGCTTGGGTTCCCAGCCGAGTTCGCGACGTGCCTTCGATGCGTCGATCGCATAGCGCGCATCATGTCCCGGACGATCCGGTACGAACGTAATGAGGGAACGTCTCGATCCGGCGCCCGGAGACAATCGATCCACAACGTCACAAATCCGAGTGACGACCTCCAGGTTGGATCGCTGAGCATCTCCTCCGAAATTGTACTTCTCGCCAGGCCTTCCTTCGTACAGAAGGCATACTAAGCCTGCGGCATGATCATCGACGTGAAGCCAGTCTCGAATATTCCTGCCGTTGCCATAGACTGGCAGAGGCTTCCGGTCGATGGCATTCAGGATCGTCAGCGGGATAAGCTTCTCCGGAAACTGATACGGACCGTAATTGTTCGAGCAGTTCGATACGATAACCGGCAGGCCGTAAGTTCGAAACCACGCGAGTGCGAGGTGGTCCGAGGCCGCCTTGCTCGCCGAATATGGGGAGCTCGGCTTATAGGGCGTGTCCTCGCGGAACAAGTCGTCGGGACCCAACGAGCCGTAGACTTCGTCAGTCGACACGTGGATGAAGCGGAACTGCTTCCGCCTCGAAGACGGCAGACGTTCGTAGTAGGCTCTGGCAGCCTCCAACAGCGTATAGGTGCCAACTACATTGGTATTGACGAAGGCGTCGGGCCCGTTGATCGAGCGGTCGACGTGGCTTTCGGCGGCCAGATGTATGATCGCATCCGGTTCATAGTCGGCGAACGCAAAATCCATGGTCTCACGATCGCAAATGTCGGACTGCAGGAATGCGTAAGTCTCCAGTCGCTCGATGCTCGCGAGCGACGCCAGGTTGGCTGCGTATGTCAACTTGTCGACGTTGATCACCGCAGCACCCGTCTGTAGCACCAAACGGCGACAGACCGCAGAACCGATAAAACCCGCTCCGCCGGTTACCAAGATACGCATTCTACCCGTCTCCACTAGTCGAAAACGCAACCGAGCTGGCTGAGCGTAGGAAGGGTCTGGTCCCTTGGCGACACCTGGGCTTCCGAGGGCGTCACGGGCCACTCGATCGCCAACGTTGGATCAGCCCAATAGACGCCACCGTCATGACTTGGGGCATAGACCTGGTCGACCTTGTACAAGACGACGGTCTTGGGCTGCAGCGTACAGAAACCGTGCGCGAATCCCTTCGGAATGAAGACTTGATCACCGCTCTCACTATCCAGTTGGATCGCGATGTGCTTGCCGTAGCTGGGCGATGAACGCCGAAGGTCAACTGCAATATCGAGAATCGCTCCGCTCAACACCCGTATCAACTTCGCCTGCGCGAAGGGCGGGCGCTGGAAGTGCAAGCCGCGCACCGTGCCGACCCGATCCGAGCTGGACTGATTATCCTGAGAGAAGTCATGAAGAATTCCCTTCTCCGCAAAAGCCGATCGCTGAAAAGTCTCGCAGAAGTAACCGCGGGCGTCAGAAAACCGATCTGGGCGAATGACTTTGACATCGGGGATCGCCAAGGATCGCAGTTCCAACATTGGGTACCCTCCTGCCCTCTCTCAATTCGGATCGGGCTTCGATGCGGTGGACCATAATCCCCGGTGGAGTTAATTTTCCGCCCCCTCAATCCACGCCTAAACGCTCGCCTTATTTTTAAGAAGCCGCCCGGGCGGTAATCGCAAACTACGGAAATGTCTTCGAATTCTTTTAAGACATGCCTGAGTTGAGCCGCACGCCGCTATTTTCATCGCGGTTCAATTTAATATATGATTTATTTAATTTGGCAAGTGGATTTTTACAAGCTATATAATATCTCGCCTTCCCGCAGGCCTCATTAAATCTGGGTTTGCGGGTGGAAGGCCGCAACGTGACCCAGCGTCGGACAGGTACGTGATGCTTCATAACAATCTTCAACACACGGATAGAATGCGGCTGCCGGTAAACGGACTGCCTCAACCCGCCCAGGCAGACGGCGGAGGAATCACCGACGTCATCAATTTCGGCATCGGGCTTCTAAGGCGCCAGTATCTCGTCATTCTCGTCACTGCCGCACTCGCCACTGCGGCCAGCCTGCTCTACCTCCATTTGGTCCCTCCAACCTATACGGCGCAGATTCAGATCCTCTTGGCCAATCCAAGGCCTCAATTTGTCCAGCAGCAATCACTTCTAGCCGAGCCGGCTTTCGACCTCAGTCAAATCGAGACTCAGTTACAGCTCCTGAGGTCGAAGGCCACCGCGGCTGCGGTAATCGATCAGCTGAAACTGACCGAAGATCCGGATTTCAAGCCGTCCGGCCTATCTTTTCAGTCGCTCTGGCAACGAGTTCGGTCGTTGGCCTCAACCGGATCGAAGAAAGATGCGCCACCCGAGACGCATGGCGAACCATCGGACAATCTCGTAGACACATTTCTCAGTCGGCTCTCCGCTGGACGGATCGGATACAGCAACGTCATTGAGATCAGCTTCAGTTCGAGCAACGCAGCCAGAGCCGCCGAGATCGTGAACGCGGTAGCCAACACTTATGTTGCAGACCAGCTCAATGCAAAGTTCGACGCCAACCGCAGGGCGACCACCTGGCTGCAGGAGAGGTTGCGCGATCTCGGCGATCAGGCCCTCGCTGCACAACGTGCCGTTGACGTCTACAAGGCCCAAAACAACATCGTTTCTCTGGACGGAAAACCCATCGACGAGCAACAGATCACGGAAACCAACAATCGATTGGCCGCGGCACGTGCTCAAACGTCCGAAGCCACCGCCAAGTTGGCTCGCTACGACACCCTCCTTTCTATCGATCCGAAAAAGCCGTCCTCGATTGACAATCTGGATGCTATCGGGACCGACGCGCTGAACAGCCAGATCATTACGGGGCTGCGCCAGCAATATCTGGAGCTCACCAGACGTGAGGCCGAGTTAGCGGCCAGGGTCGGTCGCGACCACCTGGCCGTCGTCAATATCCGGAACCGCGCGAGAGAGTTCCGCGTCTCCATCTTCGACGAGGTCAGGAGACTTGCAGAGGTCAGCCGAAGCGAGTTCGAACTCGCCAAACAGCGCCAGGAAGAAATCGAAAAGCAGTTATCGCGAGCCGTTTCGCAGTCCCGTTCGGTCAATTCTGCTGAACTCACCATCAAGGATTTGGAAAGCCGGGCAAAGGGCTTGCGTAGCTTGTACGAGACCTTCCTGCAGCGTTACATGGGCTCCGCACAGCAGGAGACATTTCCCACATCGGACACGCGTGTACTCTTTCCGGCGTCGCCGCCGGCGAGCAAGAGCAAGCCGAAGACAAGGTTGGTACTGGCGCTTGGCATTCTCGGCGGTCTCGCGCTAGGCATCGGCTTGGCACTCCTCAGGGATCTAATGGACCGTGTCTTTCGGACTTCGTCACAAGTGGAAACCGTGCTGGAGTTGCCTTGTCTATCTATGGTCCCATTGTTGCCGGCCGGCAAATCTCCGAAAATACCCGTTCGCCTCCAGAAAACAGATGATGATGTTCAACAACGGATAGTTTCATCTCCAACCGCAATTCATCGGACCGTGATCGGAATGCCGCTATCTCGATACACCGAGGCGATTCGTTCTATCAAGCTGGCCATCGACCACAATCCGGGGAAGGCGCAGGTCGTCGGCGTTACGTCTGCCCTACCGAATGAGGGGAAGACCACGATTGCAGCCTCGCTCGCGCAACTAGTCGGGCACACCGGAAAGAAGGCTATCATCGTGGATTGCGACCTCAGGAATCCCTCGCTAACTGCCATCTTTGCGCCAAAAGCGGCCTGTGGAATCATCGAAGTTGCAAACGGCAGCCGGTCGCTCTCCGATGCAATCTGGCGGGATCCGACGACCAATCTTACATTTCTGCCCGCCGTGCGGCCTGGACCTCTGCTCCACACCAGCGAAATTCTTTGCGCCGACGCTATAAGCAAGCTGTTCGGCCGTTTACGCGCCGAATATGACTACGTCATCGTCGACCTTCCTCCCCTGACCCCGTTGGTCGACGTTCGGGCCACTTCATCTCTGATTGACTGCTACATTCTCGTTGTTGAATGGGGCAGGACAAAAATAGATGTCGTACAACACGCACTGCACACGGCACCAAACATTCACGATTCGCTGATTGGAGCAGTTCTCAGCAAGACGGACACTAAGGCGATGGCCCGATATGACGGTCATCGAAGCTACTATTATCATGATAGCCATTACATCCGTTATGGTCTTTCTGGCTCTTGAGGCTGTCTCATAGCGGCCCGCACTCATCTGACGTGCGAGATCAGCGGAGCGGCCGCACCACACGACGGTGTTTACATGATGGTTCGGCTTGTCATATTGGCCGAGTTAGTGGCGATTACCGCGGCGTTTGCAATGCCTGAAAGCCTGCAAGGCTGGGTGGTGGCATCCCTGGTACTTGCAGCGGCGGCGCTGGTGGTCGCGATCTCTCCATCGTCCTCCTCCCTTGGGCTCGCCAAACTGCTTCGGCCCGGTCTCGTTGTCGTACTCGCGGCTCCGGTGCTCTGGATGGCGTTGCAGGCAGTGCCGATGCCGATGGGCAAACTCGGCAATCCCATTTGGGCGGCTGCATCGGCGGCCTTGAACGAGCCGCTCGCCCAAATGATCACAGTCGATACCGGGGCGACAATATTCTCGCTGGCGCAGTATTGCGCTGTACTCGCCGCGGCCCTCATCACGGCCGTCATCTCGCTTGACCGATATCGCGCGGCGCATGTCCTGCACATTCTGCTGTTGATAGCCACAATTGCTACGACCATGTGGTTCGACAAGGAAGCAACCGCTGTCGCCGGGCCAAATGGCTCAACAGTCGCAGTGCTCGGTGTCTTGCTCTCCTGCGCAACGGCAATACGAGCGGTCGATCAGTTGTTGCGACACAGTCGGCCAGGAACAATTGCGACAGCCCCGCTCCCTGCTCTGTCCGCCGCGACAATTGCAATGATGATCTGCATGGCCGCGCTGCTTGTTCGGGCCAATTCAGCTGCAGTCGTTGCCGCCCTCCTCGGATCTGTAATCCTGCTCTCAGTATTTGCTATTCGCAGGTGGTTTCTAGGCTTGTGGGGTACTGCTGGCGTTCTCGCAACCACCGCGATCGTCTTCATTACCATCGCGACAGTCATTCCCTTCAAGACGAACACCGACCTGACGATCGCCTTGTCGACGAGCAGTCAGAGCGCAACAGAGCGGATGCTCCAGGACGTTGGGCTGGCGGGATCCGGCGCGGGTGCTTCGACCGTGCTCTTGCCGGTTTACCAGGACGTTGAAGTCGGCGCCTCGCGAGAAAGGCCAACTGCCGCCGCCGCGATCGTTATTGATATGGGGTGGGCCTTCCTTTGCGGGCTCGTGGTTATTGCAATGCTCGGCGCTTGTATTCTGATGAGGCGCTCTCTGTCGCGCACCTACGATTACGTGTTCCCAGCCCTGGGCGCTGCCGCTTCGATTGCAGTGACGGTACTGGCCTTTTCTGACCACGGAATTCTGGGTTTGGGCGCGTCGCTTCTGGCCGCCGCCCTTTTTGGGCTGGCGTGGGGGCAAAGCGTTCCCGGCGCGGGACGCGACGTCATATCCCTGGAACCAAAAGAGACCTCCGACCGGATCGCAGTTCAAGCACCGGCGTCTCCTCGGAGGTTCGCGTCAGCATTCGTCACCATGTGGCCCCGCATCACCTTGATGGTGCTTGGAATCGTACTGATCCTGCAGGCAGTATGGATGGTCCTCCCTGAGTTGTATCTCGGTGGGCGATCTTCCTTATTGTCAGCTGTGTCGACTGCAACAGGCTGGCCGAACGGAATCTCGAAGCCAGGTTCGGTAGCGGCAGCCCGTGAAGACCTATGGATCCGAGGCGGATCAAGATTCAACTGGGATTCGGCTGTAGCTGCGGACGAGCAACGGACGGCTCCTGTAGTGACTTCGAGTGTGCTTGCTCGTGCATTGCGCTCTTCGCCGCTCCGGGGCGACATTTGGCTCATGCTCGCGGCGAGGTCGAAGCACAATTCGTCCCAATCCAGCACGGCAGCGATGCTCAAGATGTCGTACTATACCGCGCCGAACGATTTGGATCTGGTTCCGTTACGCTTATCCGTCGCACTGGCTACGGATGGCGTGGTACGGGAGCCTGAGTTTCGTGAATTGATCAAGCGGGACATCAGCCTCGTCGTTAGACATCGGCCAGCCCTCAGGCCGGCGTTTGTGACCGCATACCGGTCAGCCTCGGCCGACGGGAAGATCTATCTGGAGGGCCTGATTTCGGAACTGGATCCGGCGTACCTCGACCAAGTGCGCACGCGGAATTCCCAACAGGGTTCTCGATAAGAAGCCACGACCTTTGATCAACAGGCGCTCGCGGTTCCGGCGACAATGGGGCGCACGAATCAAATTGCCGGAACCGATATTTCCACTTGATAAACTTGAGTAATTAATAATAAATTAAATATTAAATAGAAGGGCCCGCCATGAATTTCGTGAACCGACATTTCCCCGAACGGGAGGTTACGGATCGTGTCAGTCCCAAGCCTGCAATATCCCGCCAGCATAAATGGCCTCTCCGTTATGATGCGGTCGAGCACGTGGCGCTTGGTGCGGATATTGCAACCATTCTATTTGCGAGCATCGTTTCTACATTGCTCTACCAGGCTCAGCATGGGCAAGCCGCAGTCGGCTTGGAGAACGCACTTGGCCCGGCGCTAGTCAGCGCAGCTTGCCTCGTTTGCCTGCTGAAGACCTATGGGCTCTATCAGCCGGTTGAGCTCCTTGCCCTCCGAAATCAGATACGCGTGGTCTGTCTGGCTTGGGCGTCGTCGGTGCTTTTCATTTGGGCGGTGTACGGCTTTGCAATTCACCCGGGGGCATCCCAGCAAGCAGGCCTGCTCTTCGTCGTTATCGGTCTGGGTTTGCTTTTGGCCGAGCGGTGGGGAGTCAAGGTGCTTCTCGGAAGAGCCCTGAGCGGCAGAAAGTTCGCCAACACAAATATCGTTCTGATCAGCGATCAACCATTGTCGAAGAACGTGGGATTGTCCGAAACCCTGTCTATGCACGGATATTCCGTGAAGGGACGATTCAGCTTGCCTCCATTTGGCTTCGGTCCTGCCAGCCGAAGGCGTCTCACGGCCCGCGTCATCGACCACATTCGCACCTGCCAGCTCGATCAGGTGGTGGTGGAAGCAGACCCGGAGCGATGGCCTGAATTGCGAGCCTTTGTTGCCGATTTGCGCGTATTGCCGTTCCCGATCATATTCGTGCCCGTCGGCACAACGTCCGAATTGCTTCGACACCCTAAGCGGAGTCTTGGAAGTGCTGTTTGCGTAGAACTCCAGCGTGGTCCCCTTACGCCGCTGGAGTGCACGATCAAACGGACGATTGATGTTGTCGGCGCGGGCCTCGCCCTCGCTATGTTCGCTCCGCTACTTGCGCTGACTGCAGTGGCCATCAAGCTAGATTCTCCCGGCCCTGTATTCTTTCGCCAGCAGCGCTGTGGCTTCAACGGCCAGATATTCTTGATACGCAAATTCCGGACGATGCATGTGCTCGAGGACGGGCCTGTGATCCTTCAGGCCAACCGCGCCGATCGACGCGTCACCCGCGTCGGCAAATGGCTGCGCCGGACGAGCTTCGATGAACTGCCACAGCTGCTAAATGTTCTCGACGGCAGCATGTCGCTGGTGGGCCCGCGTCCTCATGCCGTGGCTCACGACAGTGAATTTGACAAGCTCGTGCGCAACTACGCGCTTCGCCACCGGGTCAGGCCGGGATTGACCGGCTGGGCCCAAGTTCATGGCTGCCGGGGCCCTACCCCCACAGCAGTCATGGTCGAAACACGTGTCCAATATGATCTCTGGTACATCGACAACTGGAGTCTCGGGCTGGATCTCGCAATCCTGCTGCGGACGCCCGTCGAGGTTCTAAGAGGGCGCAACGCCTACTAGACCCAAGACTTATGGGAGTTTCGCCGGCTTTTAGGTCGCCACAATCCTGCCAATCAAACAGCCTCAGTCACGCCCGCTGACGAAGCTTCGGACTTGCTTCGCCAATGCGAAAATCCTCAATTCTCCGACCAGACTTCATTGCAGCAACCAACCACCGCGGCCGCTTGCCACGCCCCGACCAGGTCTCGGATGTCTGCGGATTCCGATATTTCGGCAGCACGCGCGGATACTTACGTCTCGGCTTGCCGGTGGAAGACACGCCTTCCCGGCTCGAATCCGCCAAAATAGCCATCCCGCCCCCAAGTGCCGCTAAGCGCTTTTCGAGTTCGTTCTTTTCCGCCTTGATCCGATCGGACAGAATTCCGCTAATCTCCTCATGAAGCGACCAGAGATCGTCGAGGGACATCGTTTCTAACTCGAGTTTCTTCGCTGACATGCTCTCACCGTGTAGTTGCGCCCAATCCAATATTCTCCCTGTCGATATTAATCAAGACAGAGAAACTGATTATCCCAAGACAATGTGTGGAACCGAACTCGCCCACCCAGATAACCGGGTCGCGGTTATTAATCAAGCCGGTAAAATGAGCAAGCTTAATTTTAACCGCGGGCACGCACCACCACACGCGCTAGTTGCGGGTGGTTAGCTGCGGCCAGGAAACCGCTCAAGCGCCGTGGAAGGATGAGGAATCAAGCTGTCGCCCAAACGATCCGCCCCGCCTCAGCCTGCATCTTAGGGACGGGCGGCCGCTTTTCCGTCGTTCAGGAGCCCTTACCGCCGTGCGGCTGTCCCATAGACGCAGACGCGAGCTAATAACCTCGATATCCTTCAGCGCACGCCGTCTGAGTTCGATTTGGAGCCTAAGGGCCTGAATGTCCGTCACGGCAATCGAGGGAACCACAAACCGGCGGACTGAATCCTGAAGACGTTCAAGAGGATACTCAATCAAGACTACGCTCCTACCCGCGCCTCCAGCAGCTTCTTCACCTGCCGAGGTCAATTAATAAAATAATCGTCGCAATAATCATTAAATAATATATAACAAAATTTATTGTTGTCAATTTCAGCGCTGACTCGGGTCAGTCGAACGGTGACGAGAAATGCTATGCGAAGGCAAGATCTCGAAGCCATGGATTTTGAGGAACTTTGGCTTCTTCACGAGGAGCTAACGAAGATCCTTGCCGAAAGGATCACCGCCGAGAAGCGGGAACTTGAAAAGCGTCTTGCGCAACTCAACCAACCGGAACAATTCGGTGAAGCTGAAAGTGGGGCGGCTGAGGCGGGGGCAGACCAACCGCCCCGACGCAAATACCCGAAGGTCATGCCGAAGTACTACAACCCGCTCCAGCCAACTGAGACTTGGTCAGGACGTGGTAAGCAGCCCCGCTGGCTGGTTGCCGCCCTCCAATCAGGCCACACGCTGGAGGAGTTCAGAATCCGCGAGAAGGGCGAATCTTCCGAACGGAATGCTAGTGGCCGAGAGCATTCCTAGCTGGGCGCGACTGGACGCACCGCGGGGCGGCTGAGAATGTTTGGCCCTGCGGATTCCCGGCAGCCCCCTCACCTGGAGCAGGTAGCGGATCGAAAACTTGCTCTACCAAGAGACCTGTTGCCACCATGTCTCGAAGGCGCTCGTGTGACGGCTTCAGGCTCTAGACCTTTCCCGCCCGAACTGCGGTCGTCGCATTCAACAGAAAGTGCAGGGTGCTCGCTCTTGGCACAGACCACAATCCACGTTGATGCGCGCTAGTTTTTGTCGAGACAGTAGTCGCCTCCCGGCGGTAACTTCTGATATCCAGAATGTTCATCGCCAAGAGAGGCACGCGTGTGGCCGGAAAGCGTGCTTGCATCAACTGTCGCATGAACTGCAGTCGGGGAATCAGTCGGGAACGTAATGCGTGTGGAACCTCCACGCCAAGCAACTCAGCAAGAGCGAACAGCTGGGTTTCAACCGCATTTTTCATCAATTCGCCCGAGACAAGAGAGGTAAGCTCTTTCCAATCGAGGCCCTCGGCAGAATTGTTCAGATCGCGTAATTCAACAAGGTGCCGCAGGTCGAGATCGCCGAGCCAATATCCATAGTCTTGAAACTGATCATGGATGATCAACATAAGCGCTCTGTAGGCAGGCGTCGGGATATACACGCGTCCGCGCCCCAGCGGAGCGGGGACGCAACGGTTCAGCGGATGCCCGACGCTCTCGTAGAGGTACGCAGGGCCTGGAGCTGCCTGCTGCAGGTCGATGGTCCCGACATCCTGTGAGCGATTCAGCTCGACATGCCATCTCTGGCTTTCGGGAGGGGTCTCATAGTCAATATCGTAACCAATTGCGCACAGAGCGGAGACAGCCAATTTGGCTTCGTCCGGCATAACCATAATGTCCAGGTCAGACATTAACCGAACTCCTCGTCGCTCCTCCGGCGCGGTCGCCAGCGTCGATGCCCCCTTGAGCATGATCGGCGTAACTCCAAGGCCGTTCATCGCGATAACAGCTTCTTCAAGTTGAGCGACGAGCCGATTGTTTCGCAGCACGTTTCGGCGGTGGATCTGGCGAATGTATCCGCAGACGTCCTTCGGCAGGATCTGTGCAAATTTGTCGACAAAATTGATGAGCGCCGGCGTCGTCAGAGTCTGATTTGCGAGCCCGACTACGGACATCCACTCGACGTCGACTGGTGGCATGCCTTGCAGGCAATTGCAAAGACTCGTCAGGGCCGTGCTATGCCTTGCCATTGCATAGATCCATAAGTACGTGCCGAGCCTCCACAGCCTCGCAGTAGGTCAACTGAAGCGACTGCGCCCCCAGGACTATCCGCTTCAATGCGAGAAAGCCGACTCGCGAAAGTCGGCCGTCGGCAGCAAATGCATTCTCGATGAGCCGCTTCATCGAATCCAACTGATCTATCACGGTCAATTCGGCCGGACCGCTCGCTATGCGGTTCAAGAAGATGATCCAGCTTGCGGCAAAGCATTCGTGGTGCGCATCCGGAATAGGCACGTACCGCACCAAAACGCCGTCGGAGCGACAATGCGTCGCGTGGTACCGGTCCCCGTGTAGTCGCGAGAGCAAGTCCCACGACCCCTCCTTCAAGGTGACAGCAAACGGAAGGCCGCAAATCGTTCCGTCAGCTCCACCCAGCGCAACATCATCCCCGGCATACCGAAGTCCGGCGTTCACCAGCTGCAGAGTAAGGGTAGACTTTCCAGCTCCCGGTTGGCCGCACAACAATAGGCCCATGCCGTCTTTGACCAGAGAAGCGGCGTGAAGGGAGAAGACCCAACGATCGCTTCGAATAAGCCGCTCGGTGATGTGCGCTTTGATCGTAGGTGCCAGTGCTTCGACTTCACATCTGGATACGCTGGAATCCTCACCGCGCAAGAACACTTGCTCGTCCAGCATCATTGCCTCAATCGCAATGTCGCCGTGACCCCCGGCGCCCTGATCCGGGACGCAAAATGGCGAAATCAGCCGTCTCAGGAGGTCGCGATTTGCAGCCCGGACACCTATTCTGTGCCGACCCAGAATCGCCGAGAAGGCACAATCGATCGGCATTCGCCAATCGACTTCGAGCAACGCTCGATCGATCCAGACATTGACGAGCTCTCGCGTGAACCGGCGTGCCGTGTGATCGTCAATGTCTAGCGTCCCAAGCTCCTGATAGATCTCTTCCAGAGAGGCACCTTGCGACAACTTACACCAAACGAATGCCCCTACTCCGTCCAGTTCAAAGATCTTCTGCCCTGTTTCGCTGAAAAGCACTGGTCGATCGTCCAGCAGCGCGAACACTGCATCCGAAGCTGGTCTCAACATCATCTCTGCCGACGATCTTTCCAGCACGGCACCAACCAAATCGAAGCAGTCTGCCTCGTCCTGTAGCGACGAGGCGAGGACAGCTCTGGGATACTCTCCACGGCCCTCGGCAGCCTACCAAGTTCGATCTAACCCGTCCGCGGCGCGGCAATTCCCGTCTGCCGGGCACAAGTCACCCAATCGGTCTCGGTTCGTAACGACAATACAGTCAGTCATGCCACAGCTGGCCGCCCTGTTCTCTCCCTGCCGAGAAATGTTCAACACCTGCTCTCAAAGAAAGCTCGCGCGCGCTCAACCGATGAGCATCCAGGAGGTACCGATAGGTTTCACGATCGGCACTGCGTTCTCGCAGAATGCGCTCCTTCTCGCCAATGCCTACCAGTTCCGCGCGCATCTGGGCCAAGTGCGGCGTATCGGGGGCGAGGTCGTACTCACCAAGGGTTAAATCCCACATTGTCTCCTCCAGCCGAATGAAACCTGGACGAGCTTAGCTTACGTGATCGCCAGCAATTAACAACGACATTTATAGCATTAACCGATAATCAAAATTTATTTCAGATTTGAACCACCCACAACCGTCCGTTTACAAAGTCAAATCGCGGCGGCACCCGTACCGTGGGAACGGCTGAGTATGCGAAGGATTTGACGTTTTCGACAATGACAGTCCCGCCGCGGCGCCCCCGAAAAATAAACCGGTCGAGAGTCGTAAACCGGACCGACAATGCGAATTTAATTGCACATTAAATGATGTACGAAGATATTAACGAATTGCGCGCG
The DNA here is from genome assembly GCF_042263385.1 of Bradyrhizobium tunisiense. Lineage (NCBI taxonomy): Bacteria > Pseudomonadati > Pseudomonadota > Alphaproteobacteria > Hyphomicrobiales > Nitrobacteraceae > Bradyrhizobium > Bradyrhizobium tunisiense. The sequence continues at coordinate 154,828 of NZ_JBHLEV010000002.1, read as the reverse complement.
GGGGAGTAAGACGAGTGATCCGATTGGCTGATATGTCCGACAAGAGGAAGGTGTCGATTTCGTTGCGGGCGAAGGATTCCGCACGAAGCCGCAGGGATCTGGGGATGATAATTGTGAGGGGCCCCCCAGAAGCTTTCAGTTGAGGTCGAAGCCTCATTTCAAGGCCCGCGCGGGCCAAAGAATTCACCCAGCAAGAATCCGGTCGGTTGGAGAACCGTCGTCACGAGCAAACTGCCCGTTGCTCGAACATTGACCCAGGTGCGATGCCCCCAAGAAACCTGCACCGTCGAGAGCGCACTCCAGCCGATCGGCCCCTCTTATTTATTCGGCAGATGCTTCAGGGAGGTTCACATGGGTATGATTATGGTCAAGTGTCCCAAAACAGGTCGCGCGATTCCGACCGGCATCAAATCCGATCGTGAGACTTTCCTGCGGAGCATCGTTTTCTTCGGCAATACTCGTTGCCCGACTTGTCAGGCCGATCACAGCTGGTTCGCTCGCGAAGCCTGGGTCGAAGAGTCAATCGTTCGGACGACGAATATCCTTGGTGCCGCTCCCTCGTGCTGATGCAAAATGCCGTGGCCGTTTCAGAGAGTGCGCCCAAATTCTCTGGTTTGAGACAGCCATCTCCATTGCAGCGCATTGGAACGCTCGAAAATATTCCCCGTGTATCGTCGTAAAGCGAACGGACGGCCCCAGGAGCCATCGCTTAGACGCTATTGGCACGTCATCACAAATTCGAGCTTCCCGTCACGGATTCGGCAAGGCTTGTTTGGGGGTGTGGTAGTGAGTAGCGGAGTTTGTAGCCTGGCTGTTCTGCGTCACACAACGATCGAACTCGTTAGCCTGCTGGCTCAATTGAACCGGCTCCGGGAGAGAGTACGAAGGGCGGAAGCACGGCGCTCGGTCGACAGACGACGGTCAGCGTCGGCGCCGCGCGCGCGAAAGCCACGAGCAACAAGGTATCGCGCGCGAGCTACCCAAGCCGCTGCGTTTCTGATCACCGTCTGGCTGGATTGAAGACCAGCATGGATGTGCAAGCCATATTCTCTGAAATCTGCAAGCCTTCTGTCCCGTCTATCCCGCTTTCACAAGCGCCCGGTTCGACTTGCCTTCCAAGGGCCTCTCTTGATCTCCCGGTGCACGCATCGTGCACACGCCACCTTCTAATCCCTTGAGAAGCTTGGACTCTCGCTCCAATCCATCATCGGAGCCACAGAAAATCGATAGTCTTGCGATTTCAATGATTTACCTTATCATCTCAATAGGATGAAACACGAACTGTGCACTCCAAACTAGCCGAAATTGCACACGTTTGTACCCGTTTTGACCTCTCGGTGCACACGTAGCGCACACGAATTGGGGAGTGTACACGGCCATGGCCAGCTTCACTCAGTTGCCTTCCGGGAACTGGCGCGTCCAGGTCCGCCGCAAGAACCGCTACGTGTCAGAGACCTTCCGTCGACGCAAGGACGGCGAAGACCGGGCGCTCGATATGGAGCGATCGACCCAGTGGATCCCCAAAAGCCGCGCGCTGCCGTCCAAGCTGCCAGGCAGCGGAGGCGTTGAACATCGCTAGCTCCAGCAATCGAGATCCAATTGGAGCCAAGTCGCGAAAGGTTCGTCCGTCCCTGGGACAGAAGCTCGCCGAGGAGGCGGCGCGTGGTCCTCTCGCCCCCTAGGAATGAGCAGGCCCGGACGGCGCCACATCCAAGCGAACCGCGATCCCGTCCAGATCCGGGCTCGGCGCCGGATAAAACATCATGACGAGTGGATCGTGACCTGGAATGATGTGGTTCGAATCCGGCGCCGCGGCGCGCAGCTTGTCGAACCCCACCAGCATGTCGCCGACATGAAACGCCGTCGTGAATGGGCGCTCGCTTGTCATGTTCTCGTAGAAATGACTGACGTCGGAGGCGAGCACGACAGGGCCGCGGCGCGTGTTGACACGGACGAACTGAAGACCGGCGGAGTGCCCACCGGCCGCATGAACCGTCAGTCCGGGTGCGATCTCAGCGTCGCCATCGTAGAACAGCACCCGCCGTGCATAGTTCAGCCGCACGATGCCGCAGACGTCCTCCACCTCAAAGGAATGCGACAGACGCGGATATTGCATGTAGCGCCCGGTGGCGTAGGCGAGCTCGCGCTCCTGGAGATGAAAGCGCGCATGCGGGAACCGGTCGAAATTGCCCGCATGGTCATAGTGCAGATGCGTGAGGATGACGTCCTTGACGTCGCCGACGTCGATATCGAACGCGGCCAGCGTCTCCACCGGGCAGCGCAGGAAATTCCGCCCGCGCTGCCTGGCGACGTCCGCGTTGAAGCCGGTGTCGATGACGAAGCTGCGCCCGCCTCCCCGCGCCAGCCACATGAAATAGTCCATCGGCATCGGGCCATCATGCGGGTCGCCGCCGATGAAGTGCTCGCTGCGCTGCGCATCCCGCGTCGCGTAACGGATGGCGAAGAGCTCGTATTCCGGGTCTGCCATGGGGCTTCCAATCGAGCGGACGCGGTCAAGAACCTGCCGCGTCGACCTCGTTGAACGCCTCGCGCGCATTGCGGAAGGCGTCGATGCCGGCCGGCACGCCGCAATAGACCGCGACCTGGAGCAGGATCTCCTTGATCTCTTCTTTGGTGAGCCCGTTCTTCAGGGCGCCCTTGACGTGCAGCTTCAGCTCGTGCGGCCTGTTCAGCGCGCCAAGCATCGCCAGATTGACGATCGAGCGCGTGCGGCGGTCAACGCCGGGCCGCGTCCACAGCGCGCCCCAGCAGAACTCGGTCGACCATTCTGCCATGGTGCGCGTGAACTCGTCGGCGCCGGCGATCGACTTGTTGACGTAGTCCTCGCCGAGCACCTCTTTGCGCACCTTGAGGCCGTTTTCGAACAGTTCGGTCTTGCTCATGATCGTCCCTTTCCGGTCTTGCGACAGTCTAGTTGGAAGTTGGTTGGCGCGACGCCGACGGCGGTCGCAGCGATTGCAGGACCTTACCTACGTCATCCGCTGCATCGAGCCGCCAGACCGCGTCGATGACGCGGTCTGCATCCCAATCGCTTCGGCCAGTCCGTATGCCTTCGCGCAGCTTCTCTTCGATGTCGCGATCCGACAACGGTGCAGCCTGACTGCCGCGCGGCGACATCACCGTTTCAGTGAGCGCCTCGCCAGACGACAAGCGCAAGGTGACGCGCGCAGCTCCATCGGGCATCCGCGTATCAAGCTGCGCCCTCACCTTCTGCCGCAGCTGCGCGATATCGGGCCGGACCACCGTCTCGCGGGCAAATTCAGCGACCCCGGCCCTGCCGAGCAGCAAGCCGCACGCGACACAATGATGGATACTGACGCGCGCATCGCGCTCGTTGTTGACGGGGCGATCGCCGCGGGCAAGCAGCAGCGCCGAGCCCTGAACCGTCACGGCGTCAATCTGGTCGAAGTGCCGACCGATCTGCTCCCGCAATTTCAGACAGGCATCGATGACCGCATGGAAGACGATGCCGGCGGGATAAGGCTTGTAGGTGTTTTTTGCGATCTCCCAGGTCTTGCCGAGACCATCAAGCAGACGAGCAATATCCGGCTCATCCCCCATAGTGCGCGCCCACCCGAGCGGACCTTCAATCGCGCGCGGGGCCGCCTCATAACCCTGCTGCGCCAGCAATGCAGCGAACAGTCCGTTACGCGCTGCGTTGCCGACGCTGACGTTCTTGGCGGCACTGGGCAGGTTCTCGACATTGCCCGCGGACTGGCTCGCCGCGAGCCCGATGGCGTTCGCAATCCCCTCTGCTGGCAGGCCCAGCAGTTTTGCACAAGCCGCCGCGGCGCCAAAGATCCCGCAGGTCGAGGTGATGTGCCAGCCGCGCGCATAATGGCGCGGCGACACCGCATTGCCGATCCGGCACTCGATGTCCACTCCGAGGATGAACGCCGTGAGCACCTCGCGTCCCGACAGCCTGCGCGTCTCCGCGAGCGCCAGGACGGGAGCTGCGACCGGCGCTGCTGGATGAATGATCGTCTCGGGATGCGTATCGTCGAAGTCGAGCAGGTTGGCCGAGATGGCGTTGAGGAACGATGCGCTCATCGCGTCCATCTGCCGTGAATGACCGATGACCGTTGCGGTCGCCGCGCCGCTGAACGGCGACAAGGTTCGCATCGCCGCCATCACGACGGGATCGCGTGCGGAGCCGAGTGCCGTCGCAAAGAAATTGAGGATCGAGCGCCGCGCTGCGATGCTCTGCGCCCCCACGTCCGCCCATGACGCGGCCGCAACGACATCGGCGAGGGTCTTGCTCACGCTTGGAATTCGGTCTTGCGGCACGCCGGGCGTCTTCCTCGTTTTCTCGGACCATAAGACGATCCGCGGCAAACTGTCGACTCCAAATGTTATGCTTGACAGCTTGTCTGACAATCATAACAATCCGGCCGCTGGCGCGGGATCCCCGCCGCCGCAACGACGGCGGTCGTCCAGACCAGCTGGTGAAGGTAACGACAAGATCAAGACGGCGCGCCCATCATGGACCGCGCAACAGGGAGTGGACGATGGCGGGAGAGACGCTCGGCGTGATCGGAACGGGTCGCATGGGCGGCCCCATGGCGGGGCGATTGATGGACGCGGGCTATTCGCTCGTCGTCTACGACACGCAAGCTGACGCGACGCAGCCGTTGGTCAAGCGCGGCGCTCTCCTTGGCAACTCGCCGGCGGACGTCGCCTCCCGCGCCGACATCGTGCTCGCAAGCCTGCCGACGCCTGACATCGTTAAGGCCGTCACGCTCGGCCAGGACGGCATCAGCAGCGGCAACCGCGCGAAGATCGTGATCGACCTGTCGACCTCGGGCCCTGGCGCGGCGAAGCTCGTTGCGGAGGGCCTCAAAGCCAAAGGCATGACGCTGGTCGATGCCCCGGTCAGCGGCGGCATCAAGGGCGCGGTCAACGGCACCCTTGCCGTGATGGTGTCGTGCCCGCAGCCGACCTACGAGACCGTGCAGCCGATCCTGAAGAACTTCGGCAAGCTGTTCTACACCGGTGACAAGCCCGGCGTGGCGCAGACCGCCAAGCTCGCCAACAATCTGATGGCGGCGGCGGCGCTGGTGATCACCTCGGAAGCAGTCGCCATGGGCGTCAAGGGCGGCGTCAATGCCAAGGTGCTGATCGACATCATCAACGCCAGCAGTGGCCGCAACAGCGCTTCCGAAGACAAATTCCCGCGCTCGGTGCTGCCGGGCACATTCGATTTCGGCTTCGCCACCGGTCTTTCCTACAAAGACGTTCGTCTCTGCGTAGACGAGGCCGAGGCCATGGGCGTGCCGATGGTTTGCGGAGCGGTCGTGCGGCAGATGCTGGCGATCACCAATGCCAAATACGGTCCATCATCCGATTTCACCTCGATCGCAAAGGTGCTCGAGGAGTGGGCCGGGGTCGAGATGCGCGGCTGAGCGCGAGAGCTTTTGGGAGCACCATTTGCGATGACGAACGGCTCGACCGGATCCGGCAAGCTATCGCTCACGCGCCGGATGGCGCGGAGCGCACTTGCAGTCGATCTCGGCGATTTCGGGGCCGACGTCGTTGCGAAGGCAAAGCTCTGCCTGCTCGACTTCCTCTCCTGCGCCTTCGAGGCCTCCCAGCATCCCTGGAGCCGCCAGGCCGTTGCGATCGCACAAGGTGGCGGCGGAGCAACGATCATCGGAACGTCGCAACTCTCTTCGCCGGCCGATGCCGCCTTCGCCAATGCCGTGATGGGGCACGGCCTCGTGCGCGAAGACATGCACGCGGCCAGCATCGCGCACCACGGCGTCGTGATCTGGCCGACGCTGCTCGCGCTGTCCGAACAATCGCCGCTGGACGGCGCGAAGCTGCTGACGGCCGCCATCATCGGCTACGAGACCGGAGCACGGATAGGCCGCGCGTTGCTGACCTCCGATCTCGCTCGCCTCTACCGTCCGACCGGCCTTGTGGCCCCCCTGGGCGCGGCGCTCGCCGGAAGCTTTGCGCTCGGCCTGTCGGAGGACGCAGCGACCAGTGCCGTTGCGATCGCCGCCAATACGTCTAGCGGGTTGAACGAGTGGCCGCATGCCGGCGGCTCCGACATGTATTTCCATCCGGGTTTTGCCGCGAGCAACGCGATCAAGGCGATCGGTCTGGCCGCGGCCGGCGCCTTTGGCTCCGAAACGATCCTGGAAGGCGAGGCCGGCCTCTTCGCCGCATATCGTCGCCAGGCCGCGCCGGACAGCATCGCGATCTTTCCTGACGGAGAGTGCGAGATCATGGCGGTGTACAACAAGCCGGTGCCGGTCTGCAATTTCGCGCAGACCGCAGCTCAAGCCGCGCTCCGCGTCTCGCACGAGCTCGCCGGCACCGATGAGATCGAGCGCGTCGTCATTCGCGCACCCGATGCTGCGGTTCGCTATCCCGGCTGCGATTCCCTGGGACCCTACCGCAATGCGCTCCAGGCCAAGATGAGCATTCCCTTCAGCGTCGCGGCGACGCTGGCGCGCGGCGAGATCGAGGAACAGAATTATGCCGAGCTCAATGATGTCGACATCATTCGCCTGGTCGCGATCACGGATCTAGAGGCCGATACCGACTTCACGGCCGCCTTCCCCGCCAAGCAGGGTGCGGAGGTGACCGTATTTCTGCGCGGCGGCCGGACCATCCGGCACGCGCTGCCCGACGTCATCGCCGCGACGCCTGCCGACATTCGCACGCGCTTCCGCGCCGCCGCTCACGGCGTCCTCGGCGAGGACCGTGCGCAGCGGTTGGAGCAGCTCATCGAGAACAGCGAACGGCTCGGCAATGCCGGCGACATCGCAGCGCAATGCCGCCTGGACACGGCGGAACGGGTCTTACGATCGGCATCATAAGAAGCGCCGGAGAGTACGGGGGAAAACATGGTCGATTTCGAGACCTGCTTAAGTTCGTCAGCCATGCGGAGCCGGGGCTGATGGAGGGATTTCTGCAAGCCCTCGCCGCGGGCGTTCTGATCGGTGCTGTCTACGGCCTGATGTGCGTCGGGCTCGGCCTGATCTTCGGCGTGATGCGCGTCATCAACTTCGCCCACGGCGATTTCATGATGCTGGGCATGTACACCGCCTTCTATCTGTTCACCGCCGCCGGCGTTCAATCGTTCTTTGGCAATGCCGTCGGACCGTTCGTCGCCATCCTGCTGGCAGGCCCCGTGCTCGCTGTCTTCGGCTACTTCGTCCACCTGGCATTGATCTCGCACGTCTCAGGCACGCGCACAGCATCGCTGGAAGGCGAAGGCCATTACGCCCAGCTCATCCTCACACTCGGGATTGCGCTGATCCTGCAGAACGGCGGCCTCCTCGTGTTCGGCTCGGTGCTCGCCTCGATCCGCACGCCGCTGTCGAGCACGGCCTGGGAGCTCGGTCCCTTCTTCGACATGAGCATCTTCCTCAACAAGGCCCGCAGCATCGACATGATCGTTTCGCTGGTCACGATGATCCTGCTCTCCCTGCTGATCACGCGGACGCGAATCGGCAAGTCGCTGCGCGCGGCGGCCGACAATCCGACCGCCGCGACCTATATGGGCATCGACGTCGACCGCGCGCACCGCACCGCCTTCGCGCTCGGCTGCGGCATCACGGCGATCGCCGGGGGCCTGCTTGCCACCAACTATCCGTTCCACCCGTTCGTCGGGCTCGAATACGTCATCGTCATGTATGCAGGTGTCGTGCTCGGCGGCATGGGCAGCATCATCGGCGCGTTCTGGGGCGGCATGACCATCGGCCTCGTGCAGCAGATGTCGACGCTGATCCTGCCGACGCAATTGCAGAACGCAGCGATCTTCGCCGTCTTCCTCCTCATCATCTTCTTCCGTCCGCAAGGCTTCTTCGGACGGATGGTGGAGAGGACGTGACCATGCTCCGGATGCGCTCCTTTCTGCCGCCCCTGCTGTTCACGCTCGCTTATGCCGCGCTCTCGCTCGGCGTCACCAATTCCTATTACCAGCTGATCCTGACGCTGGTGCCGGTGTGGGCGGTGTTCGGCCTCTCCTGGAACCTGCTCAGCGGTTATACCGGGCTTGTCTCGTTCGGCCACGCCGCGTTCTTCGGCATCGGCGCCTATGCGACTGCGCTCGGCCAGATCTACTTCGACATCTCCCCCTGGCTGCTGATCCCGGTCGCCGCCGCGCTCGGCGGCATCGCAGGGCTATTGATCGGCTTTCCGACCTTCCGCCTGCAGGGCCACTATTTCGCCCTGGCGATGCTCGCCTACCCGCTCGCCATCCTCTACGTGTTCGAGTGGCTCGGCTTCCAGGAGGTCACGCTTCCGATCAAGCGCGATGCACCGATCGCCTACATGCAGTTCTCGGACCCGCACATCTACACGCTGCTGGGGCTCGCGATCATGCTGGCGACCGTCGTGCTGACGCAAGTGATCGAGCGGTCCCGCTTCGGCATGGCGCTGCTCGCGATCAAGCAGAACGAGGCCGCCGCCGAGGCGGCCGGCATCAACACGCTCGCCTGGAAGCTGCGTGCAATCACGCTGAGCGGGGCCATCGCCGCCGCCATCGGCGGCTTCTATGCCCAGGTGCTGCTGGTCGTCACGCCGCAATCGGTGTTCGGCATGCTGGTGTCGGCGCAAGCGCTCACGGTAGCGATGTTCGGCGGCGTCGGCACGGTCTGGGGTCCTGTGATCGGCTCGGTGATCCTGATTCCGCTTGCCGAGATCCTGCATGCGGAGGCCGGCGACCGCTTCCCGGGCATTCAGGGCGTCATCTTCGGCTTCGCCATCGTCTGCGTGATCTTGCTGGCGCCGGAGGGACTGTTCTGGAAGCTGCGCGATCTGCTGCGCAAACGTATCGCGCCCAAGACCGCTGCGGCCGGTGTTGCCGAAACGGCGGCCGTCAACGTCACGGCACTGAAGCCCGCCCCGCGGCAGCGCGCCGCGGCCGGCGAGGTCATGCTTGAAGTGAAAAACCTCTCCCGATCTTTCGGCGGCCTCAAAGCCGTGCAGGGCGTCAGCTTCAAGCTGCATCAGAACGAGATCCTCGGCATCATCGGGCCCAATGGCGCCGGCAAGACCACGCTGTTCAATCTCCTCAACGGCTTCCTGAAACCGAGCGAGGGCGAGGTCTTGATCAGCGGCCGCAACATGTCCGGCCAGCGGCCGCACGTGATCTGCGAGGCCGGCATCGGACGCACGTTCCAGGTGATGCGGCCGTTCCTGCGCATGTCGATCCTCGACAATGTCGTAATCGGCGCCTATGTGCGGGCGCGGTCGGACGAGGAGGCACGCAAGCTCGCTGCCGACGCGGTCGCTCGGGTCGGTCTCTCTGCGGTTGCCGATCGCGTGGCCGGCGAGCTTTCGACCAAGGAGCTGCGGCTGATGGAGCTGGCCCGCGCGATTGCCGGCCAGCCGCGCATCCTGCTGCTCGACGAGACGCTCGCAGGCCTCGGCCACGGCGAGGCCGACGAGGTCGTCGCAGTGATCCAGCAGCTGGCGCGCGACGGAACGACCATCGCGATCATCGAGCACACGATGCAGGCGATGGTCCGCCTGGTCGACAGGTTCGTCGTGCTCGACCACGGCGCCGTCATCACCGAAGGCCTGCCGGAGGTGGTGACGCGCGACAACCGCGTGATCGAGGCCTATCTCGGCAAGAAATGGGTGGGCCATGCTGCGAATTGAGGGATTGAGCGCGGGCTATTCGGCCAAGCCCGTCCTGAACGACATCTCGATCAATGTCGGCGCCGGGCAGTTCGTCGCGATCGTCGGGCCAAACGGCGCCGGCAAGACCACGCTTTTCAAGACGATCTCCGGCATCGTCAAGCCGAGCGGCGGGGCCATCATCTTCGACGGCATCGACCTGCTCGCCGTGCCACCGCCGCAGCGCGCTCATCTCGGCATCGCCCACGTTCCCGAGGGCCGCCAGGTTTTCCCGTCTCTCACCGTGATGGAGAACCTGGAAATGGGCGCGATGACGGAGAGCGGCCGGCGCGACTGGCAGAGCAACATCGAGCGCATCTTCGAATGGCTGCCGGTGCTGAAGGAACGCCGCAACCAGTTCGCGGGCACGATGTCCGGTGGCCAGCAGCAGATGCTTGCGATCGGTCGCGGCCTCGCCTCCTCGCCGAAGCTGTTGATGCTCGACGAGCCCTCGATGGGGCTGGCGCCTTCGACCGCGGACTTCATCTTCGAGCGCCTGATCGATATTCGCCGGCAGTCCGGCCTGACCATGCTGCTGGTTGAGCAGCGCGTCGCCGAAGCTCTGGAATCCGCGGACCACGGCTACGTCCTCGAAGCGGGACACGTCGTGCTCGAGGGCAACAACGACACGCTGCGCGCCGACGATCGCGTGCGCAAGGCCTATCTCGGCATGTGACGACAAGAACAAAGACAAGGGAGAGAACATAATGAACAAGACGTCAAAGGGGCTCTCGCGCCGAACCGTGCTGTCCGGCGCTGCCGCCGTGGGCCTCGCCGGCGTGGCGCGCGCGCAGTCGCCGGCCGAGATCAAAGTCGGGCTGATCGTGCCGCTGTCGGGCATCTACACCCGTCCCGGCCAGGTGATGAAGATGGGCGCCGAGATGGGCATCGAGCACATCAATGCGCAGGGCGGCATCAAGGCGCTCGGCGGCGCCAAGCTGAAGCTGGTCGTGATCGACTGCGGCGACACCACCGAGAAGGCCAAGAACGCGGCGCAACGTATGGTGGCGCAGGAACCCGACCTTGTCGCCGCGACCGGCTCCTATCTCTCTTCCTTCACGCTGGCGGTAACTGAGGTGACCGAGCGTGCCGAGCTGCCTGTGCTGACGCTGTCCTATTCGGACCTTCTGACCGACCGCGGCTTCAAATACATCTTCCAAACTGCGGCGACCGCAAGCCGTCAGTCAGAGCTCGGCCTGCCGACGCTGATGAAGCTCGCCGAGAACGCCTCCGGCAAGAAGCCGAAGACGGTGGCGATGCTGATGGACAACACCGCGACGTCGGTTGCCACCGCGAAGGCGCTGAAGGAAAGACTGTTCGCACAGGAAGGCCTCCAGCTCGTCGTCGAGGAGGTCTGGACCCCTCCGCTGTCGGACGCGACGCCGTTGATTCAGAAGGTTCGCTCGGCCAAGCCCGATCTGCTGCTGTTCATGCCGAACGCGGTGTCCGACGCCAAGCTCGGCCTCGAGAAGATCAGCGAGTTCGGGCTCGGCCAGGGCAAGATCCCGACCGTGTCCTTCAGCATCACCATCGCCGAGCCGGATATGCTCCAGAGCGTCAGCCCGGAGACCGTGCAGGGCATCATGACCATCGTCGCCAATTGGGGCTCGAAGGGTCACGAGGCGCTGATCGCCGAGCTGAAGGCCAAATACAAGGAGCCCTGGATGACGCAGAACGTCATCTCGACCTACGGCGACATGTGGCTGATGAAGGAAGCCTTGGAGAAGGCCGGCAAGGCCGACCGCAATTCGGTCGCGCAGGCCTTCCGCACCATGGATGCCGGCCCGTCGAAATATTATCCGGGCGGCCAGCTCAAATTCGACGAGAAAGGTCGCAGGGTCGGCGCCGGCGTCGTCATCGTGCAATGGCAATCGGGCGTGCCGGTCACCGTCTATCCGCCCGAGCTGGCGCAGGCGCAGCCGTTCTGGCCGAAGAAATCATAGAGCAACGCGCGATTTCAGGGAGGAGAATTGTCATGACCAAATCCAAGATCAGCCGGCGATTGCTGCTTGCCGGCGCGTCCGGCACGCTGATCGCATCCCGCGCCTGGGCCCAGCAACCGGCGGAAGTGAAGATCGGCCTGCTGGTGCCGATCTCCGGCATGTACGCCCGTCCAGGCACGGTGATGCGTCATGGCGCCGAGATGGCGGTTGAGCACATCAACGCGCAAGGCGGCATCAAGGCGCTTGGCGGCGCCAAGCTGAAGCTCGTGGTGCTCGATTCCGGCGACTCCACCGAGAAGGCCAAGAATGCGGCCCAGCGCATGGTCGCGCAGGAGAGCGATCTGGTCGCGGCCAGCGGCGCCTATCTGTCATCCTTCACGCTCGCGGTGACCGAGGTCACCGAGCGGGCCAACCTGCCCGTCCTCACCCTCTCCTACTCCGACCTGATCACGGATCGCGGCTTCAAATACGTATTCCAGACCTCGGCCACGGCAGGCTCACAGGCCCGCCAGGCCTTGCCGCAGATCATCAAGCTGGCGGAGACGGCGTCCGGCAAGCGGCCGAAGACGGTTGCGATCCTCACCGACAACACGGCCGCGTCGATCGCCTCGGCGAAATCGATGCGCGAAGGCCTGCTGGCGGAGAACCAGCTGCAGCTGATCGTCGACGAGACCTTCACCCCGCCGCTCGCGGATGCAACATCACTGGTGCAGAAGATCCGCTCGGCGAAACCGGATCTGCTGTTCTTCCTGCCGACCGTGATCTCCGATGCCAAGCTGCTCCTCGAGAAGATGAACGAGTTTGGTCTCGGCCAGGGCAAGGTGCCGACCATCTCCTTCGGCATCGCCATCGCCGAGCCCGACATGCTGCAGACCGTGAGTCCGGAGTTGCTCCAAGGAGTCCTGACCTGCGTTGCGAGCTGGGGCGCCAAGGGCCACGAGGCCCTGATCGCGGAATTGAAGACCCGCTACAAGGAGCCGTGGATGACGCAGAACGCGATCTCCACCTATGGCGACATGTGGGTGATCAAGGACGCGCTGGAGAAGGCCGGCAAGGCCGACCGCGTCGCCGTCGGCGAGGCGCTGCGCACCATGGATGCCGGCCCCTCGAAATATTACCCGCTCGGCGAAATCAAGTTCGACCAGAAGGGCCGCCGCGTCGGCGCCGGCATGACCATCGTGCAGTGGCAATCCGGCGTTCCGGTAACCGTGTTCCCGCCGGAGCTCGCGCTGGCAAAGCCCTTCTGGCCGAAGAGCTGATATCGCTGCAAGAGAAACGGAGAACACAATGGACAAGGCGACCTATGACCGCGGGCTCGAGATCCGCAAGAGCGTGCTCGGCAACGAATTCGTCGACAAGGCGATCGCATCCGCGGACGACTTCAACCGGCCGATGCAGGACCTCACCACGGAATATTGCTGGGGTTACGTCTGGGGCCGCGAGGGCCTGACGCGGAAGACCCGCAGCTTCCTCAATCTGGCGATGCTCTGCGCACTCAACCGTCCGCATGAGCTGAAGACCCACGTCCGCGGCGCGCTCGCCAATGGAGCGACGCGGGAGGAGATCCGCGAGGTCTTCATGCAGGTCGCGATCTATTGCGGCGTGCCTGCCGGCGTCGACGCGTTCCGCAACGCGAAGGAAGTGTTCGCAGAGCTCGACAAGAAATAAGGAAGCATCCGTGCGATGAAGGGCAAATGGGCACTCGTGACCGGCGCGACCGCAGGCCTTGGCTTCGCGATCGCGGAAGGCCTGGCCGGCGCGGGCTGCAACATTGTCCTGCACGATCTCATTGCGCCGAAGCAGGTCGCGGATGATCTCCGCACCCGCTTCGGCGTCGAGATCATCCCCGCTTCTGCCGACCTGTCCCGGCGCGACGCCATCGAGAGCATGATGGCCGACATCCTCGACCGCTGCGGCGCTGTCGACATCCTCGTCAACAACGCCGTGGTCAGGCATTTCTCGGCCATCGAGCAGTTTCCGTCCGATCGCTGGGACGATGCGCTCGCCGTGAACCTGTCGGCACCGTTCCACCTGATCCGCCTGGCTCTGCCGGCCATGAAGCAGCGCGGCTGGGGCCGGATCGTCAATCTCGGCTCGATCTATTCGAGCCGCGCGGTCGAGGACCGCATCGACTACGTGACTACCAAGACGGCCATTCTCGGCCTGAGCCGCGCGGTGGCCATCGAGACCGCCCGCAGTGGCGTCACCTGCAACACGCTCTGTCCCGGCACGCTGCCGACACCCGCAATCCTGAACAAGATCGCGACGATGGCAGCGGACAGCAATCGTCCGCTCGACGACGTGACCCGCGAATATCTCGGCGAGCGCCAGCCGACGCAGCGCTTCATCGGAATGGACGCCGTCGCCGCCATGGTCGTCTTTCTCTGTGGTCCCGCCGCAAACGACATCACCGGAGCCAGCCTGCCCATCGACGGCGGCTGGTCGATCGCATGACAGAAGTGGGATGGGAGTGCTGCGATGACTGAACAACAAGGCCAGACCGTCGTCCTGACTGGCGCTGCCGGCGGCATGGGACGTGCCATCACCGAGGCGCTGCTGGAGAGCGGTCGCCGCGTGGTGCTGGTCGACCGCGACGCCAGGGCGCTTCAGGAGCTGGCCGCCACGGCCGGCGACAGGGTGTTTCCGATCCAGCTCGACGTCAGCGATTCTCGCGCCGTGGATGGTCTGCCGGAGGCCGTTCCCGCTCATTTCAAGCCGGTCGATGTCCTCATCAACAATGCCGGGCATGACATCGGCGGCCGGACGCGCTTCGATGCCGGCTCCGCCGACGACTGGTCCAACATCATCCAGACCAACCTGATCGGCCTGATGCGGGTCACGCGCGCGATCCTCCCCGAAATGGTCAAGCGCAACGCCGGACACATCGTCAACATCAGCTCGATCAACGCCGTCCGCATCGTCCCCGACATGGCGGCCTACAGCACCAGCAAGGCGGGCGTGCACATGTTCACCGAGACGCTCAGGGGTGAACTTGCCGAAACCGCGATTCGGGTCACCGAGCTCCAGCCCGGCCTGACCAAAACCAACATCATCCTGACCCGCTATCGCGGCGACAAGCAGAAAGAAAAGGACTATTTCGACCAGTTCAGAATGGCGCTGGAGCCTGCCGATATTGCCCGCTCGATCGTGTTCGCGCTGGACCAGCCCGCCCACGTTCAAATTGCCGAAATGATGATTCTGCCTGTAAACCGGTACTGACTTTTCCCGAACTAGGGCCCGGACATGGACAGACGTAGCGATTTGCAGTCGACACTCCGCATCGAGGACGTTCCGACCGTCCGGGCGATGGTCGCCCAGAAGCTGCGCGAGGCGATCATGTCCGGAACCCTGAAGCCGGGCCAACGCCTGGTCGAGCGCGAGCTCTGCGAAATGATGGGCGTCAGCCGCCCCTCGATCCGTGAAGCGCTTCGCGCGCTCGAAGCCGACGGGCTGGTCAACATCGTCCCCCATCGCGGCCCCGTGGTGTCCACGATCAGCCTGGAGGAAGCCCGGCAGCTCTACGCGGCGCGCGCGGTGCTCGAAGGCTTCGCCGGCCGCGAATGTGCCAGGCTACATGATCCCGAGGTGGCGCGCCGGATCGGGGAGGCCCTGACGCGGCTGAAGGCGGCCGCGGCCAAGCAGGATCTCGTCGGCTGCCTCGAGGCCAAGACTGACTTCTACGCCGCGCTGATCGGCGGCTGCCGCAATGCCTTCATCGAGCGCGCGCTCAAGCCGCTCCACGACCGTATCCAGCTCTTGCGGATCACCTCGATGTCGCAGCCGAAGCGGATCAACAAGAGCCTGCGCGAGGTCACCGCGATCTGGCGGGCGATCCAGAGCGGCGATGCGGAGCTCGCCGAGCGCTGCTGCGTCGACCACATCAATGCGGCCGCCGTGGCCGCGCTCGACATGATCGAAAAATCGTCGGCGGCCAAGGAGGCGGCGCCTACCGACGACTAGAACAATGCCGCCAGGGAGTGTTCGATGCCGTATCTCGTACGATCGCTGATCCTGCTTGTCCTGCTCACACCCTGCGGCGCTTCCGTCGCGAACGACTATCCCTCACGTCCGGTCACGCTCATCGTGCCCTTCTCCGCCGGCGGACCGGGCGACGTGATCGCGCGGATCCTCGGCGGCGCCATGAGTGCAACGCTGAAACAGTCCGTCGTTATAGAAAATGTCGTCGGTGCCGGCGGCACGCTCGGCACCAACCGCGTCGCCAAGGCACCCCCCGATGGTTACACGCTGCTCCTGATGCATGTCGGCCAGGCCACCGCCCCTGCCCTTTACGCCAAGCTGCCGTTCGATCCGGTCGGCGACTTCGCCCCAATCGGGCTCGTCACCGACGTGCCGATGATCCTGGTCGCGCGGCCGAACTATCCCGCCAAGGACCTCGGCGAGCTCATCACGCAGATCCGCAAGGCCGGCGATAAGGTCACTTTCGGCAATGTCGGCCTCGGCTCAGCCTCGCAGCTCTGCGGCCTGATGTTCATGAACGCTACAGGCACCAAACTCACGCCGATCTACTACAAGGGCGGCGGACCAGCGCTCAATGACGTCATCGCCGGCCATATCGACGTCTATTGCGATCCCGCAACCGGTCCAACGCCGTACATCCAGTCGAACACGATCAAGGGCTACGCCATTACCAGCAAAACGCGGGTGGCGACGCTGCCTGAGGTGCCGACCTCCACGGAAGCCGGCGTTCCCGAATTCGACGTGACGACTTGGTATGGTCTCTACGCGCCGAAGGGGACGCCGAAACCGGTGATGGACCATCTCGTCGCCGCGCTGCAGGCGGCGTTGAGGGACCCCGCACTGATCAGCCGCTTTGCCGAGCTCAGCATGACTCCCGTCGAGTCCGAGCGCGCGACGCCGGAAGCGCTCGAAGCGTTCTTGAAAGCCGAGATCGGCAAATGGGGACGGATCATCAAAGCCGCTGGAATCGATCCGCAGTAGACGCCAGCGTCGGAGAGGCGGATGCCTCTCTACATGCTGCGATAGCGCTCGATCGCTCAAAGGCCGATCGCCAAAAGCTTACTAATGATGGATTTTTCTTGATCTATCGGTGCACACGCGGCCTTCTAACTGACTGAAATTACTTGAGGGGCATGGCGCCGACGGGTTAGATAAAGCTCGCAAATGCGTCCCGTTGCGCCATCGTCAAATGCAGGCCATGTTTGGTGCGCCGATCCAGAAAGTCCTGGGGCACCCTGGCCCATTCGGTCTCGCGAAGAAACATGGCCTCGCGTTCGTAGAAGTCTCCGCCGAAATGCCGGCCGAGATCGGCCGACACGCGGGCGGGACCCAGCAGCTCGCGCGCCCGCGTGCCGTACAGGCGGGCATAGTGGTGGACCAGCTTGGACGGCAGATCGGGATATTCGCGCGCAAGCTGGACGATGAAGGCATCGAAGTCACGGCCGATGTCGCCACCCGGCAGCGGCCGTCCCGCCGTCCAGGCCTGCGCCATGGTCGGGAACCACGGCGTGAGACGCTGCAACGCCTGTTCCGCGAGCCGGCGGTAGGTCGTGATCTTGCCGCCGAAGATCGAGAGCAGCGGCGGCACGCCATCTGCGCCGTGAACCTCGAAAACATAGTCGCGCGTCACCGCCGAGGGGTTCTCGGTATTGTCGTCGTATAGTGGCCGGACGCCGGAAAATGAATGGACGATCTCCCGCTCGTCCGGCGGGGCGCGAAAGTAACGGCGCAGGACGCCGAACAGGTAGGCGATCTCGCCCTCGTCGATCGCGACGTCTTCCACGCCGCCGTCATAGGAGACGTCCGTCGTACCGATCAGCGCCAGATCCTTCTCGTAAGGGTTGACGAAGATCACGCGACGGTCCGCGTTCTGGAGCAGATAGGCCTGCGGCCCACTCCAGAATTTTGGTACAATCAGGTGACTTCCCTTGACTAGCCGCACATTGTGCGAGGCGTTCAGCCCGGCGACACTCTGGACGACGTCCTGGACCCAGGGACCTGCGGCATTGACCAGCGCTCGCGCCCGGACGATCTGCGTGCCGCTGTCATCTCCCTGCATCTCCAGGTGCCATAAGCCCGCTTCCCGGCGCGCACGCAACGCGCGGGTGCGGGGCAGGATGATCGCGCCGTTGTGCGCGGCATCAACCAGATTGAGGATCACGAGCCGGGCGTCATCGACCCAGCAATCCGAGTATTCAAACCCGCGGCGAAACTCGGAGCGCAGCGGCGCGCCCTCAGGCGCGTGCGTGAGATCGAGACCACGGCTCGACGGTAGATGCTTGCGACCGCCGAGATGGTCATAGAGAAACAGCCCGCTGCGAACCAGCCACGCTGGCCGCTGCTCGGGCGAGTGGGGCAGCACGAAACGCATCGGCCAGATGATGTGCGGCGCGGAGGCGAGCAGAACCTCGCGCTCGATCAAGGCTTCGCGCACCAGGCGAAACTCGTAGTATTCGAGGTAGCGCAGCCCGCCATGAACGAGCTTGCCCGAGCGCGACGAAGTGCCCTCGGCAAGATCGCCCTTCTCGCACAGCAGAACCTTCAGGCCGCGGCCCGCGGCATCGCGCGCGATGCCGGCCCCGTTGATGCCACCGCCGATGATCGCGATGTCGACCAGCCCGTGATCCCTGCCCGCGTGCGGCGCAGCCCCGGTCATCACGTCCTGCTGCGCTTCTTCTCGACCCGTTGCCGCGCTGCCGCCTTTGCCGATGCGGCCGCCCTGCCCGGCTTCGGCCTGGAAGCCCTGGACTTGGAACCTTCGGGCTGCTGGAGGCCGTAAGTCGAGAATCCCTTCGCGGTGTCGGCGATCTCGGCTTCGCTGAGAATGTGCGGCGATCCCAATGCAAGCGAGAGATAATATTGGCGCGCGATGGTCTCGAGCTCGACCGCCAGCCACATCGCCTTGTCGAGGTTGGCGCCGACTGCGATCATGCCGTGATTGGCCAGCAGGCAGCCGTTGCGGCCTTCGAGCGCGGCGAGCGCCAGCTCCGACAATTCCGCCGTGCCGTAGCGCGCGTAGCCGGCGCAACGGATGTCATTGCCGCCGAACGCGGCCATCATGTAGTGGCAAGCCGGGATCGGCTTGCGCGCGATCGCGAGCACGGTCGCATAGGTCGAATGGGTGTGGACGACGCCGCCGACATCGGGACGGCCGCGCATGATGTCGAGATGAAAGCGCCATTCGGTCGACGGCTTCAACGGCCCGTCCCAGGAGCCGTCGTCGCGATCGAGCGGCATCGCGGCGATCATCTCCGGCTTCATCGCGTCATAGGGCGTCGCGGACGGCGTGATCAGCATCCGGTCCTTGTAGCGGGCGGAGATGTTGCCCGACGTGCCCTGATTGAGGCCCGATGCGTTCATCCACCGACATTTGGCGATGATCGCCTCGCGCAACTGTCGCTCCTCGCGGGTCATGGCAAGATACCTTTCGTCTTCAGCACGGATTGAGCGGCGGCTCGCCGGCAAGATAGCGGCGAACCTCTTCCGCCGCCTGATCGGCGGCAATGGTGACGGTGCGCAACGAGGCTCCCGCAATATGGGGCGTCAGCGTGACGTTGGGCAATTGCAGCAGCGGCCAGTCGGCGGGGACCGGCTCCACGGCAAAAGTGTCGAGCATGGCCCCGCCGAGCCGTCCGGCAGACAGTGCCTCGAACAGCGCCTGGTAGTCGACCAGGGGGCCACGCGCCGTATTGATGAAGATGGCGTCCGGCTTGACCTGCGCCAGCGCCGCGCGATCGATGAAGCCGGTGGTCTCGGCGGTCACGCGCGCATGCAGGCTGATCACGTCGGCGCGCGCCAGGAGCTCGCCGAGGCCGACATGCTCGACGCCGTCATTACGATCCTGCGCGCTGAGCTGGACGTAGGGGTCGGTCACCAGGATCTTGCAGCCGAACGCCTTGAGCAGCTTTACGACGCGGGTGCCGATCGCGCCATAGCCGACGATGCCGACGGTCATCTCGCCGAGCTCGCGCCCGGTGCGATCGGCGCGATAGAGGTCGCCGCGCCATTCGCCGCCGCGCAGGGATTCATGGCCGCTGCGGATCAGGCGCGTTTCAGCGAGAATCGCGCCGATGGTGAACTCGGCCACGGCGCTGGCGTTGCGGCCAGGCGTGTTGACCACGAGCACCCTGTGGTCGCGCGCG
Source organism: Bradyrhizobium tunisiense (assembly GCF_042263385.1). Classification (NCBI taxonomy): domain Bacteria; kingdom Pseudomonadati; phylum Pseudomonadota; class Alphaproteobacteria; order Hyphomicrobiales; family Nitrobacteraceae; genus Bradyrhizobium; species Bradyrhizobium tunisiense. The sequence goes on along the minus strand of NZ_JBHLEV010000002.1, from coordinate 135,108 downwards.
GCCTGCATGTCGATATTGACGGGGCCACCGCGCGAGACCGCGATGAATTTGAGGCCCGGCAGGCGCTGCAGCATCGATCGCGAGACCGGCGCAAGATGCGTCACCAGCAATGCGGCGTCACCGATGAAGTTCACGATCTCATCGGGATCGCCCATGAACTCCTTCAGTCCGTCGAGCTTGGAGCCGGCATAGCCATGCTCCATCGGCTCGTCCGGCCATGGCTGCTCCAGAACGCGGATGTCGATGGCGTTGCCACAGGCTGCCGTGATCCGTTCGGCGAAGACCTTCGGCAGCATGAAGCGGTCCCCGACGATGGCAATCTTGCTAGGCATGGCCGGCTCCCGCACGCACGGCCGCGAGTTGCTTCCAGACCGGCCGCGCCGCGAGCCTGGCATTCAGATAGGCCGGAAACAGCCGTCCATAATGCAACGCCAATGCCGCGTCCGGCGTTTGCGGCGTCGCAAGATATGGCCGCACCCACGCATCCGCACAGGCCGTCATGTCCGGATAGAGGCCGGTCGCCACCGCCGCGATCATGGCGGCGCCCGCAGCGCCCGCCTCGCCGCGGCTACAGACGCGCACGTTGCATTCGAGCGTAGCGCCAAGGATCGCGCCCAGCGCGCGGCTGCGCGCGGCGCCGCCGGTGATGCGCAGGTCGCGCGGCAGCGCGCCCATCGCGGCGTAGCAATCGCGGGCGGCGAAGGCGAGCCCTTCCATCACCGCCCGCATCAGATCCCAATAGCCGTGGCGGGTGCGCAACCCCAGGAATTGCGCGCAAGCCTCGTGCGCGACGAACGGGCCGCGCTCGCCGGCATCGGAAATGAACGGGTGGAACAAGAGTTCGCCGGGGTGCGCTTGCATGACGCGCTCATCGAGCCGTCCGATCAGATCGGCGCGCGAGCGCGCGATACCCTCGGCGGCGAGCAGATCGCGTGCGAGGTCAAGCAGCCAGTCGATATTCAGCGTCGCCGCCATGTTCGATTGCATCTGCGCATAATGACCGGAGACCGGAAACGGCATGGTATAGCCGGTGGCCTCGGCATTGAGGACCACCGCATCGGCGCTGGGCGCGAGGCGCATATGCATGCCGGTCGAGCCGATGATGGTGCAGCCGACATCGGGCGCCGGATCGTAGAGTCCCGCCCCCAGCGCATTGCAGATCACGTCGACATAGCCGAGCGAGACCGGAACGCCCTGCGGCAGGCCGATCTCGCGCGCCGCGGCGGCGTTCAGCGGATGCGTGGTCACGACACCGTCGACGACGTCGGGAAACAGGGTCATGCAATCGGCGATCCCGATCAGGCGCGCGGTTTCGGCGTCGAACCGGCGCTTGCGGAAATCGCCGCAGGAGAAGGTCGCCTCCGACGGATCGGTCGCACGCTCGCCGGTGAGCAGGAAATACAACCAGTCCTTGCAATGAAAGGCGGTGCGGGCGCGAGACAGGGTCTCGGGCGCATGCGCCTGCAACCAGGCCAGTTGCGGTCCCTGCTGGCAGGCATTGAGCCCCGAGCCGGTCCGCCGATAGAGCGCCGCATTGCGCTCGCTGTCGCGGATCCGCTCGACGAGGCCGGCCGCGCGGGAATCCAGCCACAGCAAGGCGGGCGCGACGGGACGGCCGTCATCATCGATCAGCCAGGTGCCGTCGCCCTGCCCCGTCACCGCGATGGCGGCGAGCCGCGATGCGAGATCGGGAACCGCCACCGCCAGGCCGCGCAGGGCGGCAATTGTGTCGTTCCAGGTCCGCGCCATGTCCTGCTCGACATGGCCGCCGACTGACGTCGTGTAGCTGTTCGGCAGCGCGTATTCGCCGAGCTGCCGCCCGTCGCGCGTGAACGCGACCGTCTTGATCAGGGACGTGCCGGCATCAATGCCGATGATGACGTCGCGGCCAGGCAAGATGCTCATGGTCGGGCTGCCTCCGCATGGTGAATGCAGTTGCCGTCGGCGCCGAACAAATGAAGATGCCGTGCCTCCAGCGCGAACGGCAGGATGTCCCCGGGCCGCGCTGTGATCTTGTTCGGCGTCACCGCGATGAGGAGGCGGCCGTCGCATTCGCCTGCGACATGCGACTGGTCGCCCAGCCACTGGTTGGAGACGACGCGCACGCGCACATCGCCGCTGCCGACGGCGATCCTCTGCGGTCTTATGCCGACGCACAGGCGCGTGCTCTGCGCGAGCGCGCGGCCGGCGGCAGCATCGAGCGTTTGCCCTTCCAAGCTGAACGCGAGATCCGCACCGATCGAGAGACGAAAACCGCCATCGGCCTGCGCCACCTCGGTCTCGAGCAGGTTCATCGGCGGCTCGCCGATGAAGCTCGCAACGAACAGGTTCGCCGGATGATCCTTCAACTCCCGTTCGCCGGCGAACTGCTGAAGCACGCCATCCTCCATGACCGCGATGCGGTCGGCAAGCGCGCTCGCCTCGGTCTGATCGTGGGTGACGAAGATCGCCGTCATGCCGCGCTCGGCAAGCAAGCCTTTGATCCGTCCGCGCAGCACCGCGCGCAGCTGCGGCTCGAGCTGGCCCATCGGCTCATCCAGCAGATACAGATCGGCATCGCGCACCAGGGCGCGCGCCAGCGAGACACGCTGCTGCTGCCCCCCGGAAATCGAGCGCGGATAGCTGTCCAGGATATCGGCGATCTCGACCAGCTGCGCGATCGCCTCGACACGCCGGGTCACCTCGGCATGCGAGAGCTGCTGCGCCTTCAGGGCGAAGGCGATGTTCTCCCGCACGGTGAGCGGCGGATAGAGCGAATAGCCTTCGAAGGCCATCGCCACCCTGCGCTTCGCCGGCGGCAATTGGTCGATCCGGCGCCGGCCGAGCGTGATCGCCCCCGAGGTGACGCTCTCGAAGCCCGCGATCATCCGCAAGGTCGAGGTCTTGCCGCAGCCCGACGAGCCCAGCAGCGCGACGATCTCTCCCTTGCCGACCTCCATGTCGAGCGCGCGCACCGCATGGACCGGCGGCTTGCCGCGGCTCTGATAGACCTTGTCGACCTTGCTGATCTCGAGCATGCCCATGCCTATCCCGCTCTCCTCATGCCGCCTGCCGTCGATGCGACAGTCCGGCGCGCAGACCCGTTGCACGGTCGAACAGAAGCGCCGCCTCCGGCGCGAAGCGAACGAAGACCCCGTCCTCCGCGCTCGCCATGGCCGAGCCCTGCGGCAGGGCGGCGAGCCACTCGGATCCGTCCGCGAAGCGCAGCAGCAGCACGGCCTTCTCATGCATCGGCGTGACCGCGACGATGCGCGCAGGTAGGGCGTTTTCGCCGGCTTGGCGGCTGATGACGAGATCATCCGGACGCACGCCGAGCCAGCACGGACCGTGATCGGCGATCGCGCGATCGGCGGCGTCGAGCCGCACGGGCGTCCCCGCCACCTGCGCGCTGAGCCCGCCCTGCGCGGCGACCGGCTCGACCTCCGCGAGATTGATGCTGGGATCGCCGAACAGGCGCGCGACCGCAACCGACGCGGGCCTGGCATAGATCTCCTCGGGACGCGCGACCTGCACCAGGCGGCCGTCGACCAGCACCGCGATCCGGTCGGCGATCGCCATCGCCTCGCGATAGTCCTGGGTGACGTAGAGGACTGAGGCCGAGCTCCGCCGCAGCAGGCTCGGCAATTCGAGCCGCATCTCGTAGCGCAGCTTGGCATCGACATTGCGCAAGGGATCGTCGAGCAGCAGCACATCCGGGTTGCCGATCAGGGCGCGCGCGAGCGCGGTGCGCTGCTTCTGCCCGTTCGACAATTCGCGCGGCCTGTGGCCGAGCACATGCTCGATCTTCAGCAGCCGGCTGATCGACTTGACCCGGCTCGCCACCTCCGCGGCGCCCGCCTTGGCTCGCAGGCCGCTGGCGATGTTGTTCTGCGCGCTCATGTGGGGAAACAGGGCAAAGTTCTGGAAGGCCATGCCGATCCCGCGCTGCTCGGGCGGCGCGCCCACGATCGATCGACCGCCGACCAGGATGTCTCCCTCGTCCGGTTCGAACATGCCCGCGATCATGCGCAGGAGCACGGTCTTGCCGCTGCCGGACGGACCGAACACCGCGACGATTTCGCCGGGCTCGACCGCCAGCGAAAGATCCTCGGCGCAGCGGACCGGGCCGAACGACTTGCCGACGGCGTTGAGTTCAAGACGCGCCATGCTGTCAGCCTTTCACCGCACCGAGCGACAGACCTTCGACCAGATAGCGCTGCGCGTACAGCGCGAGCAGCAGGGTCGGCGTGACCGAGAGCACGATCGCGGCTGCGATCTGGCCGTACTGAATGCCCGACGCCGTGACGAACGCCAGCGCCCCCACGGTCACAGGCTGCTTGTCGGCCGAGGCCAGGATCAGCGCGAACACGAAATTGTTCCAGCAAAAGATGAAGGACAGCAGGCCGGCTGCCGCGATGCCAGGTCCTGCGAGCGGCACCGCGATCCGCGTGAATGCCTCGCGCCAGGTATGACCAGCGAGGCGATAGGCATGTTCGATGTCGGGGCTGATGTCCTCGAAATAGCCGCGCACGATCCACAGGATCAGCGGCAACGCGATGAGCTGATAGACCCAGACGATGCCGAAATAGGTGTCGTTGAGGCCGAGCTGCTGGTAGTACAGCGACAGCGGCAACAGCACCAGCAGCGGCGGCGCGAAGCGGAACGACAGCAGCGTGAAGGCGATGGTCTCGCCGAGCCGGAACTTGAACCGCGCAAAGGCGTAGGCCGCGGGCACACCAAGCAGCAGGGCCAGCACCACGGCAGCGCTCGACAGCGCAAAGCTGTTCACGAGGTTACGCATGAAGGATATTTCGAGATTGCCGGCAGCGGTCCGCAGCTGCCCCGAGATCAGGGCCTGATAATTGGTCAGCGTCGGCTCGAACAGGATGTGCGGCGGAATCCGCAGGATCTGCTCGTTGGCCTGGAACGACATCAGGAAGATCCAGACGATCGGAAACATGAAGAACACGAGCACGAGCGCGAGCGCCATGCCTCGGAAGATGCGCCCTGCGAAACTGGAGTGATCCATCGCCGCCTCCCGTGCCTCACGCGTGGCCGTGGGCGCGCGCCCGTAGGCGCAGCCAGTTCTTGATGAAGATGTTCGACAGGATATTGGTGATCAGCCACAGGATCATCAGCAATGCCGCCGAACGGCCGACATTGGTGTATTGGAAGAATTCGAGATAGGCCTGAACCTGGAACACCATCAGCCGGTCACCGGGACCGCCCTGCGTCATCGCATAGATGATGTCAAACTGCTGGATCGAATCCAGCAGGCGAAACAGCGACGCCGTGATGATGTAGGGCGCGAGCATCGGCAGCGTGATGCGGAAGAACACGAAGGTGGCCGGGACACCATCGAGCGCTGCGGCCTCGAACGGCTGCCGCGGCAGCGAGCGCAGGCCCGCCAGCAGCAGGATCATGATAAAGGGCGTGTAGACCCAGACGTCCACCAGCACCACCGTGAACAATGCGCTCGAAGGATCGGACGCCCATTTGAAGTCGTGCACGCCGAGCAGGCTGACGAGATAGGACAGAATGCCGAAGCTCGGGTTGGTCATGAGCTTCCACATCAGCGCCGCGATCGCGGGCGCCGTCATCAACGGCAGCAGCAGCGCGATGGACACCGCATTGTGAAAGCGCGTCGGACGTCGCAGCAGCAGGGCAATGCCGAGACCGAGCAGCAGCTCGAGCACCACCGTCAAGGCGGTATAGGTGAGCGAGATGCGAAGCGTGTTCCAGAAGGCGGGATCGGAGAGAAAGTCGATGTAATTGTCGACCCCGATGAAGCCGCGCAGATGAGGCAGGTTCAGCCGGTAGCGCTGGAGCGAATAGATCGCCGCCGTCACGAAGGGCACGAGGATGGCGATGCAGACCAGCAGGGCCGGCAGGCTTAGCAGATAGGGCAGCATGCGCCCGCGCAGCCTCGTGGTGCGGCGCTGCAGCACATTCGTCTGGGACAACTGGACCATGCTCATGATGATACGGGATCACGCATTGGCTTCAACTCGCCGGCCCGGACCAGATGGGCGTTCCGAACCGGCGAGTTGGCGTGGCGCGGAGGAATGGGCGCCACGCAAGGCATCGTAGGCGGCAAACTCAGCCAAGGCTGTTCAACCAAGGCCGTTCAACCAAGGCCTGCCTGCTTGAGCTGGCGGTTGATGCTGTCGGCGAGCTTGTCGAGTCCCTCGTCGACGCTGACCTCCTTGGCTACCATCTTCTGGAGCGAAGCCGCCCATTCCGTCGTCAGGTCGAAGAACAGCGGCTGGGCCGTGAAGTAAATCTTGGCACCCGGCGAGGACAGATCATGCTGCTCGAGATAGCCCGGATAGGACTTTGCGATCCGATCGCGGAATTCGCTGTCCTTCCAGACCGACGCGCGCACCGGATTGACGAAATCCATCTTGCGGGCGCCGAACAGATCGTGCTCGGTCGAGGCCGCCCATTGCATGAACAGCCAGGTCGCGTCCTTCTGCTTGGAGAAGCTGGAGAGCGCGAGCGACCAGATCCAGACGTTCGGCGTCGGCGCCTTGGCGGCCGGATTGGCCGCGAACGGCGCATAGCCGAGATTGCCCCTCTCCTTGTTCTCGCCGCCGTTCATGAAGTAGCCGAGAATGTCGGCGTCGAAGATCATGCCGGAGGCGCCGGCGCCGAGATCGGTGCCGACCTGGTACCAGGTGTAGGTCGACCAGTTCTTCGGCCCCGAGGTCTGGATCATCTTGACCCATTTCTCGTGAAACTCCTTGGAGGCCTTGGTGTTCATGGCGGCCTTCAGCTTGCCGCCCTCCATCACGAAATCCTTCTGGCCGAAATTCGAATAGGCCGAGAGGAAGCCGGGATGGATCGTGGCCCACGATCGCGAGCCACGCACGCCGACGCCGTAAGGTCCGCCCGCATCCTTGGTGATCTTGGCGGCGACGTCGAGCAGCTCGTCGAGATTCTTCGGTGGCTTGACGCCGACCTTGCCGAAGATGTTGCGATTGTAGGTGATGTTGTTGAGCTCATAGCCCCACGGGATGCACCATTGCTTGGCCTTGCCCGAGCCGAGCTCGGAGCCAGCAACGCCGTCCCATGCCGTCGAGGAACGAAGGCCGGGCAGCACGTCGTCCCAGGCGAAGGCCGGGTTGGTCTTTGCGGGGTCCTTGATGTAGGCGTTAAGATCCTCGATCCAGCCGGCCGGACCGTAGGTCCAGGTCATATAGGCGCCGGTCATGAAGGCGTCGTACTGGTCCGATTTCGAGGACAGCGCCGCGGTGACCTTGTCGAAATAGACGTCCTCCGGGAAGATGTCGTACGCGACGTTCATTCCCGTCAGCGCCTTGAAGGCCTCGATATCGCCGATCATCGCATCGACATAGGGATGCTTGTTCAACAGCAGCTTGACCGTCTTGCCGCTATAGGCCTTCCAGTTGAAGTCCGCCGCCATGGCCCGCGACATTGCGGAGACATAGGCCGCATTAGCAGCAACGCCGGCGATGCCGAGCTTGGCGGCGCCATCCAGCAGATCACGCCGGCTGATGCGTTTGGCGGCGTAGGAGTCGAACAGATTCTTCTCGCGATCGTGCATGGGTAACCTCCCGTTATGCGCGTTTACTTCCCTTCTGTCGCTTGTTCTTGGTCTTGTTGGTCTTGCCCTTGCCGGATGTCGCCGCCAGCTTGTCGGTTGCGAGGGCCTGTGCGGTCACCTCGTCGATGATGAGACCGTGCAGGAGGCCGCTGCGCAGCACCGCGCGCAGCGCCGTCACCTTGGCGAGACCGCCGCCGATGGCGACGATGCGGTGTTTCCTGAGGTCCGCGCCCTCCATCGAGGTCGCACGCGCCGACAGGTCGATGTCCAGCAGCTCGCCGTTGGCGTTGAAGAAATGCCCGAGCAGGTCGGCGCAGGCGCCGGCGCGCTTCAATTCGACAACCTCGTCCGGCCTGATCATGCCGCTCGAGACCAGGAAGCCCTCGGCATGGATCTGTCCGATGCCGACGAACAGGAGCGAGGCCTTGCGCGCGAGCGCGAACACCTCCGCGATGCCAAATTGCTTCATCAACACCGCGCGGTCGGCGACCGAATTGGCGAACACCGGCACCGGCAGGAGATAAGCCTCCGCGCCGGTGCGTTCCGCTAGCCGGTGAATGACGTCGAACGGATTGGCGGCGAATTTCCGCGTCAATCCGCCGAGCAGGGAGACGAATTGCACGCTGCGCGCCGGCGTCTGCGGCAACTGCTCGACTACCGCTGCGAGCGTGCGGCCATGCCCGACGCCGATGATCTTGTCCTCGCCGCGTTCGAGGTTCTGCCGCAGGAAGCTCGCGCCTTCGAGCGCAAGGGCCCTGAGTGGCAGCTCGCCCTCGCCGAGATCGGGCGCGACGCGGCAGAAGGCAAGGCCGTAGCGCTCGACCAGCGTGTTCTCCAGCGCGACGCATTCGGCCACAGGACCTTCGACGAAGACGCGGATCATGCCCTCGCGGCTGGCACGCGCGATCAGCCGATGCGCCTTGGTGCTCTGGATGTTGAGGCGGTCGGCGACTTCGGACTGGGTCAGCCCGGCGGCGAAGTACAGCCACGCCGCGCGCGTTGCGAGCGACGCCTCACCGTCAACCATCGGCAGCCTGTCGGAAGGTATCGCCACGCCGGAAAAGCCCTCTTGCAATTTTCTTCACGTCTTGCAAAAAATTGCAGAGACGGGTTGGAACGTCAATCCCCCAAACGTGCTGCGGTGCAATCTTGCCGGGCACGCATCGCTCACGCTGAGGAGGTCGAATGACAGGCGTGTTCCTCGGCATCGACGTCGGAACGGGCGGCGTTCGCGCCTGCGCCCTCGATGCGCGCGGTGACAAGCTCGGCATGGAATCGGCGCCCCTTCCCGCGCCACGCCAGAATGGCCAAGCGATCGACCAGGATCCGGAACTCTGGTGGAAGGCGACGGCGGCCGCGATCGGCAAGCTCGGCCGCATTGTCGATCTCGGGGCTGTCGAGTGCGTCAGCGTCGACGGCACGTCGGGAACGCTGCTGCTCATCGACGCCACAGGCCGGCCCTGCACGCCGGGGCTGATGTACAATGACGCGCGAGCGGCAGCCGAAGCCGTCCGCATTGCGGCAGTGGCCCCCTCGGACAGCGGCGCACATGGCGCGAGCAGCGCATTGGCGAAGCTGCTGTATCTGTCGGGCCGCGGCGAGGCCGGACACGCGCGCTTTGCCGTGCATCAGGCCGACTGGATCGCAGGAAGGCTCGCCGGACATCACGGCATCAGCGACGAGAACAACGTCCTGAAGCTCGGCTACGATCCCGTGACGCGCGGCTGGCCGGCCTGGCTCGACGCGCTCGGCGTGCCCCGTGAATTGCTGCCGAAGGTGCTGGTGCCGGGAACCCCATTTGCGGAGATCGATTCCGCTGTCGCGACGGCGCTGTGCCTGTCGCCGGCGGCGCGCATAGCTGCCGGCACCACCGACGGCGTCGCCGCCTTTATCGCCACCCGCGCCGATACGCCCGGCGATGCCGTCACCTCGCTCGGAACGACGCTGGTGGTGAAGCTGCTGGCGACGCGGCCGATCTTCGCCGCCGATCAAGGCGTCTATTCGCACCGGCTGGGCGAGCGCTGGCTCGCCGGCGGCGCCTCCAATTCCGGCGGCGGCGCGCTGCTCGCGCATTTCACGGCCGCCGATATCGAACGAATGACGCCGCGATTGCAGCCGGAGGTGCCGACCGGGCTCAACTACTATCCGCTTCCCAAGCCCGGCGAACGCTTTCCAATCGCCGATCCGGCTCTGCCGGCAAAGGTGGCGCCGCGCCCTTCGGACGATCACCGCTTCTTCCAGGCGCTGCTCGAAGGCATCGCGGGGATCGAAGCGCTCGCCTATCGGCGCCTGGCCGAGCTTGGAGCACCAAAGCTGCGGCGCGTCGTCAGCATTGGTGGCGGGGCGAGGAACGCGGCCTGGACCGAGATCAGGCGCCGCGCCCTCGGCGTTGCCGTCACCGTCGCTGAAGAGACGGAGGCCAGTTACGGCGCGGCGCTGCTCGCACTGCGAGGCGCCCCGCCATGACAGCCGACATCATCGACATCGAAGGTCTCGGCACGATCGCGGGCCGCTTCGATCACGTGCTGCTCGATCAATGGGGCACGCTGCACAAGGGTCAGGCCATCTTTCCCCAGGCGCGCGACTGCGTTGCGCGACTGCGCCAGGCCGGCAAGCGCATCCTCGTGCTGTCGAACTCCGGCAAGCGCTCCGGCAGCAATGCGGCGCGACTTGCCTCGCTCGGTCTTTCCCCGGAGGCCTATGACGGCATCCTGACATCAGGCGAAGTCACGTGGCACGGCCTGAAGGCGCGCGCGCAGGAGCCCTTCATCGGACTTGGGCAGAGCTGCTTCCTGATCGCGCGCGGCGGCGACAAGGCGATCGTCGACGGGCTCGACCTCGATCTCGTCACCGACATCGGGAAAGCCGATTTCATCCTGCTCGCAGGTCTCGACGACTCCGTCGCCGAGCCCGAATACTGGCGCGCGTGCCTGACCGCGGCCGTTGCACGCGGCCTGCCGATGCTGTGCGCCAATCCCGATCTCGCGATGTTCGGCGCCACCGGATTGATCCCGGCGCCCGGCGCATTGGCGCGCTTCTACGCGACGCTGGGCGGCCGTGTGACCTATGTTGGCAAGCCGCACGCGCCGATCTTTGCCGCGGCGCTCGAGTGGCTCGGCCAGCCGGCGCCGGCGCGCGTGCTGATGATCGGTGACAGCCTCGACCATGACGTGGCCGGCGCCGCCAGGGCCGGCATGCTGACGCTGCTGCTCAGATCCGGCGTGCACCGGAATGAGACGCGGACTGGTCCGGGTGAATTGGTACGAGGGCCGCCCGTCGCGGCTGTGCCGATGCCGCACTGGACAATGGATCATCTGGCCTGGTGAGAGGCGTGCGATGCAACAGCAACCTGCCCTGCTCCACGAGCTTCGTCGTATGTCGGCGCGCGTCGGCCGCAATATTCTGCTGGTGCAGGGCGCCGGCGGCAACTCCTCGATCAAGCGGGATGACCTGCTCTGGGTAAAGGCCTCCGGCACCTGGCTTGCGGATGCCGAGCACAAGGACATCTTCGTGCCGGTATCGCTCGGCGCGGCACGCGCGGCGCTCGCGCAAGGCGACGAAAGTATTCCCCTCGCGACCGACGCCGCCACGGCCTTGCGCGCCTCGATCGAGACCTCGCTGCACGCGCTGATGCCGCACACGGTCGTGCTGCATGTGCATTCGGTCAACACCATTGCATGGGCGGTGCGGATCGACGCGCGAGAGGAGTTTGCGAAGCGACTGGAGGGACTGGCCTGGCAATGGCTGGACTATCATCATCCGGGACTGCCGCTGGCCAAGGTCGTGAACGACGCGCTGGCACAGGACAAAGCGGATGTGCTCATCCTCGGCAATCACGGGCTGGTGGTCGGCGCCGAGACCAGCGCTGCGGCAGAGGCGCTGGTGAACCAGGTCGAGAGGCGCCTTGCGCTCGCGCCACGCTCCGCAATTCCCCCGGATCACGGCGCGCTTCTCTCAATCTGCGCTGGCACGGCGTATCGCCTGCCAAAAGATCCGCAATGCCATAGCGTCGCTATCGACCCTTACAGCCGCGCGATTGCGACCAGCGGTTCGCTCTATCCGGACCATGTGGTCTTCCTCGGCCCGGGCTTACCCGTGCTGGAACGAGGCGAGGATCTTCGCGCCCTGACATCGCGAGTGCGGGCGGATGGGCTGCCGCATCCGGTCGCACTGCTCATTCCAGGCCTCGGCTGCGTCGTTCGCAAGGATGCAAGCGACGGCGCCGAGGCGATGCTGAGCTGTCTCGCCCTGGTGACCTGCCGTTTGCCTCTCACTGCGCAGATCCGCTATCTAACTCAGAATAATGAGTCTGCGTTGGTGAATTGGGATGCCGAGCGATATCGCCAGCAACTGACCGCGACCCGCGGAGCCGACTGAACTAACAATCCTGACTTCCGGTTACGAACCCTGCGCGGCCTCGTCGGGGTCGCCCTATTGTCCACTACACTACTGGTGAACGACAACACCATTCTCGGCGTCCGAGGCGAGCGGCAATAGGCGCGGAGCGACGAATAGCGCGACGCAGCCCTCTTCGTCGCCGTTGGAAACGTCGGCTTGTAGTCGTCCGCCGATCTGAAGCCGCCCGCGTGCTTCTCAGAAGGTCTGCTCATCTTGGCCGTGATGAGATTTTCTTTGGCCTCCCGGTGCACACGTCGTGCACACGCTGCCCTTTAACCGATTGAAAAACTTGAACACTCGCTCCAATTCGCCATCGGGGCGACGGAAAAGCGATAGTCTCGATGTTTCAATCGTTTACCCTGTCCCCTCATCAAGGGGATGGAAGGAAAATGTGTGCACTCCAAACCAGCCGAAGCTGTACACGTTTGCACCCCGTTTGACCCCCGGTGCACACATGGTGCACCGAAAAGCCGAAATGCACATGCGTGGCGACTTTCACTCAATTGGTATCGGGAAACTGGCGCGTTCAAGTCCTCCGAAGAAGCACGCCTCGCACGTGTCGCGTTAACTCACCTCAATCTGTTGGGAAAGAGCAAAGAGCGCGACCGGCGGCCCACGCAAGATGAACTCGACGAACTCATCGAATACTTCGAGACAAATCGTCGGCAATTGTTGGCGTAAGGAGGCTCTCGAATCGACCTGAATATTTCTGTTGAACCGCAAGCGGATCTAGAGTGCCAGGGCGATAGCGTTCGAACATCCGAATGGACGACATCACGCCATTCGGCGGATCGATTTCTGGGCTTGCAGGCCTTCGTGAGCGTGGCCGAGCGCGGCAGCTTCCTGCGCGCCGCTGCTCATCTCAACCTGTCGCAGATGGCACTGAGCCACCGGATGAAGAAGTTCGAGGAGGACCTCGGCGCGGCACTGATCGTGCGCACTACGCGGCAGGTCTCGCTCACTGCAGTCGGCCTCGAGCTGCTGCTGAAGGCTTGCGCGCTGCTCGACGAATTGTCTGACACGCTGGAAGGCGTTCGCACACACGGCGCCAACCAGGTCGAACGCGTCACCATCGGATGCCTGCCGACGATTACGGCCTATCAGCTCCCGCGCATGCTGCGAGATTTCAGCGCGGCCTACCCCAACGTGTCGATGAAGATCTACGACAATGTGGCGCGCGAGATCGCCCGCTGCACCGGAAGACGACGGCTGTAACCGGCTTCGACGCCGATATCGGCGAGGCTCGCGCCGGCCGTGCCATGCTTGCAGATCAGCGCCACCGCCGCACGAAGCATGCGTCGGTCCGATTCCCTGCGCCGACGTTCCTTGGAACCGATGATCGGTGCCGTCTTCTCGGTCCCGCTGCCGACTGTCACGAACCGCAGATCTCCCCTCGCCCGCGATGAATCCGTCGCTGCGGTACACGGGGGTGGGAGGTTTATCAGTGGGGTCGCGCCCTACCGCCGCGCGTGCGGGGGTCGTTGAGGGCAAGACCGGGCCGCGGCCAGTCCACGGCGACCAGTCGCCCGGTGCCCGAGAGCGTGATGAAGGCCGTGCGCATGTCCGCGCCGCCGAAGCAGATGTTGGTGCAATAGACCTCGTCGGCCTCGTGGAATTCGATCAGCCGACCATCCGGCGAAAAGACGCTGATGCCGCCGCGCACAAGTGTTGCAACGCAAATGTTGCCAACCGGCCTCCACGGTCAGGTCAGCGAATCGAAACGCTGATAGCCCGGCAGCCCGTGCAGCAGCCGGCCGCCGTTCGGCGACGGCCAAGGCTCCGGCGCAACCTCACCTTCGCCCGTGATCGTTTAGCTCCAGACCCGGCTGGTCTCGGTTTCCGAGACATAGAGCGTGCGCCCGTCCGGCGACAGCCCGACGCCGTTCGGGCGTCATGATCAGGTAGATCGCTTCCTTGATCATCGAGCCGTCAACGCCTGCGTAATAGACCGCGCCGCGGTCCATCAGGCGGTCATAGGTCTTGCCGAGGTCCGTGAACCAGAAGCCGCCCTTGTCGTCGAAGACGATGTCGTTCCACCGCAACTCTCGTAGAGAGTCCGCACCGCGCCGGTGTCGAGATCGACCCGCTCGATGCGGCCCGTGGTGTAGTCCTCGGCGCGACCGCTGGGACGGGCAAAGTTGCTCTTGTCCTTGTGCCAGATGAGTCGCGGGCGCCGTTCGACGGCCACGCCGCTCACATCTTGAGGGCGAACGGATCGCGCTCCTCGTTGGAGAAATCGATCATCACGTTCTTGGTCTGCAGGAACTCGTCCAACGCCGCGACGCCGCGCTCCTTGCCGAAGCCGGACTCCTTGAACCCGCCGAACGGCGCCATCGCGCTGGAGGCGCGGTAGGTATTCACCCAGACCGTTCCGGCGTGGACAGCCCGCGACACCCGCAAGCCGCGCGACAGGTTCGTGGTCCAGATCCCGGAAGCCAGGCCATATTTGCTGTCGTTAGCGATGCCGATCGCCTCGTCTTCCGTGTCAAAGGGAATAATCGAGAGCACGGGTCCGAACACCTCTTCCTGGGCAATCGCCATCTTGTTCTCCACGCCCGTGAAGATGGTCGGCTCGATGAACAGGCCGTTGCCAAGCGCATCGCCTGTCGCTGGCTTTCCGCCGCACGCGAGAATCGCCCCCTCTCTTTGCGCATCGCCGATACATTTGAGGATGCGCTCGAACTGCGGCTCGTTCGCCACGGTACCCATATCCGTCGCCTTATCCAGGGGATTGCCGAGCCTGATCTTGTGCGCCCGGGCGACCAGACGGTTCACGATCTCGTCGTGAATGGGACGCTGCACGAGGAGCCGCGAGCCGGCGATGCAGGTCTGCCCGGTCGCACCGAAAATGCCGGCGAGAGCCCCGACCGTCGCCTTGTCGAGATCGGCGTCCTCGAAGATGACATTGGGAGACTTGCCGCCCAACTCCAACGTCACAGGGACAAGGGACCGGCCCGCGGCCGCCGCGATCTGGCGGCCGACATTCGGGCTTCCCGTGAAACTGACGCGGTCAATCCGGCCGCTCGCGAGCAGCGCCTGCCCCGTCCTGTAATCGCCTGTCACAACATTGACGACCCCCGCCGGGAAGCCCGCCTCCCGGACCAGCTCGGCGAACTCCAACGTCGTCACTGACGCATGCTCGGACGGCTTGATGACGACGCAATTGCCCGCCGCCAGTGCCGGCGCAAGCTTGTTGGCGAGCAGGCCCATCGGCGAATTCCAGGCGGTGATGAGAACCGCAACGCCGATCGGCTCGCGGCGCGTAAAGTCGAACACATCGCGCTGGTCGAGCGGAATGGTATCGCCGAAGATCTTGTCGGCGCAGCCAGCGAAGAACCGGTAGGCGCGCGCGGCAAAGTGCATCTGCCCGTGCGTCTCGCGGATGATCTTTCCGTTGTCGGTGCTCTCCATGACGGCGATGCGCTCGGCCTGCGCGTCGAGCAGATCGGCGAGCTTGTTCAGCAAGGTCGCGCGGGCAAGACCCGTGGTCTTGCTCCAGACGGAATCATAGGCCCGTCGCGCCGCCGCGATCGCGTCGCCGACCTGTACAGGGGTCGCCTGTGCGACCTGCGCCCATTCCTCGCGGGTATAGGGGTTTATGGCCGCGAACCATTCCTGGTTCGGCGCACTGACCGTCTCGTTTGCAATGGCAATTCCGTACTTCTTTGGCATAGTCGATTGTCTCCGCAACTGGCGAATTGCCTGTCTCATCCGGACGGGACGTTTGGCTTCGGTTGATGGTTAGACTGGGCTCCCGAGAGGATCGGCGTCCAATCGCGCGATCCCGTCGATCCCTTCGCGGGCGGGAGGAAACAGCGAGAGGACCTGCCGGTCGTGACCGGGAATGATGTGCGACGGGCTATCCGCCAGTTTCTCGATGACCGCAAAGCCGTTCAGCATCTGGTTCGTGTCAAACAGGACCGGAAAGGGCCGGCGCCGCAGAATGTTGGCGTAATAATGCGAAGCGTCGGAGGCCAGCACCACATAACCGCGGCGCGTCTTCACCCTCACGACCTGAAGTCCCGCGGTATGGCCGCCCAGCCAGTGCAGGGATATTCCGTCGTCGAAAGCGGAGTTGGGATCATGGAGAGTCACGCGCCCTTCGAAATTCCGTTTGACGATATGGCTGACGTCCTCGGCGTTGTAGGCCTTCTTCTGCTCGGCGTCGCACATGCAGCGGCCGGTGCAGAAATGCATCTCGCGCTCCTGGACGTGATAACGCGCTCGCGGAAACAAATCGTGGTTGCCGGCATGGTCCCAATGCATGTGGGTGAGGATGACGTCCTTGACGCTGTCCGGATTGATATCGATCTGCCTCAAGCCTTCGGCGACCGGACGCGTCACGGCATAGTTGCGCGGGTTGCCAGCCTTCTCGTCGAAGCCGGTATCGACGATCACGGTACGGTCCCGGCCAACCAGCGCCCAGACGAAGAAATCCAGCGGCATCGGCGTATCGGGCACATCGCTGTTGTCGATGAAGTTTTCGGATGCGCGGCGCTCGTCCTTCCTAGCATACCGGATCGCATAGATTTCATAGTCGGACATGTCGATCCCTACTGGCGCTCGATGCCAGCTTCCTTCGTTGTCGCGGCCCACAATTCGATGTCATCCTTGACGTGCTGGGCGAAATCCGCCGGCCCGGTCCATTGAACCTCGAAGCCGATATCGGCGAGACGGCTTTTGATCTCGGGCTCCGCCAGCACCTCGCGCACACCCTCCGAGAGCTTTGCGACGACTTCCGAAGGCGTGCCTTTGGGAGCGAAAAGACCGGTCCACGCGGAGATGTTGATGAACTCGAGGCCTCCTTCCTTCATGGTCGGGATCTTCGGAAACCGCGAGGCGCGGGCAAGGTTTGTCGTTGCAAGCGCGCGGGCTGAACCGGCCTCCACCTGCGAAACCGCGGGCGCCATGTCCGTGAACGTCATGGAGACACGCTGCGCGATGATGTCCGTCACGACCTGCGGGCTATTCCGGTACGGCACCGCGGCAATGTCTATCCCTGCCCTGCGCTTGAAAGCTTCGCCGGACAATTGTCCCAGGGCGTTGGCATAGCCGAATGTCAGCGTGCCCGGCTTGCTCTTGGCCAGTGTCACGAGGTCGGCAACGCTCTCTACGGATAGGCCGGGGGCGATGATCAGAAAATAGGGAAACAGCCCGAACTGCGAAATCGGAACGAAGTCGGCGACGGGATCGTACTGGATCGACTTCAGCATGCTGGGATTGGCGGCATGCGTCGAAGTGCCGCCCATCAGCAAGGTGTATCCGTCCGCCGCCGAACGTGCCGCGGCCGTAGCACCCACCGCGCCGTTCGCGCCAACGCGGTTATCGATCACAATCGTCGTCTTCAGCAATTCAGATAGTCTCTGGAACACGATTCGCGCAACGCCGTCGGTCCCGCTGCCAGGGGCAAAGGGAGCGACGACTGTGATTCTCTGCGAGGGATAGTTTTCCGCTGACGCCAGGCTCCCGTTCGACAGAAGCAGCGCGATCGTCAACAACAGCACCCGCATGAACCCTCCCGTTGATTGCTTCGTTTTCAGACCCGGCAGCCGGCGTCTGACCTCTACTTCGAGGTACGCTCGATGATCTTCACGATGACCGGCCAGTAATTCGCTCCGAAACCGGCCCGAGAGGCCTCGGTCAGAAGGTTGGCGCCGAGCGCAGCTTCCCTCGCCTCGATCCCGGCGTCCTTCGCCATGTCGAGCGCGTACGACACGTCCTTGTGCATGTAGTCAGTCGAGAACACCCGCTCGGGAAACTCGCGCGCCGCAACGGCCTTGTATCCGTGATTGCGCAGCGCAAAGCTGTCCGCGGAGCCCTTGGAGAAGGCATCGAATAAGGTTTCGGTCGAGACACCCGCGGCGTTCGCGATCGCGGCGGCTTCGCACAAGGCGGTCACGGTTCCGACCACGACCATGTTGTTGAGGATCTTCACCACCTGTCCCGATCCGACCTCGCCACAATGGGTAACCTCGCTGGCGAAGCAGCGGAGCAGCGGCTCGATGCGCGCGAACACACCTGCGCTGGCGCCGACGGAAATGGCCAGCGTTCCGGCTTCGGCCGCCGCGCGCGTCCGGGCGACAGGGGCATCGGCATAATCCGCGCCCTTCGACGCGAAGACGCTGGCCAGCTCACGTGTCAGCTTCAACGGGCTGGTCGAGAGGTCGACGATGGTCTGACCGGCATGCGCAAGCTCGAGAAGCCCGCCGGGCATCTCGCAGATCTTCTTGAGATGCTCACCGCTCGGCATGGAAATGAAGATGATGTCGGCTTTCGCGAGCCCGGCGATCGAACCAGCATCGATGGCGCCGGCCTGAACCAGGCGCGCCACCGGCTCAGGGTTGATGTCGTAGATCAGCACGGTCTGCTTCGTCTTCTGCACCAGGTGCCGGCACATGGGCTCACCCATGACGCCCAAACCGATGAAGCCGAAGGTCGAAGTGCTAGTCATGTCAAAACTCCGGAATTCCCAGACAGAGTCATTTCAGATACCAAGATAGGCCCGGCGCACATAGTCGCTGGCCAGGAGGTCCTGGCCCTTTCCACTGAGCGCGACTGCGCCCGTTTCCAGCACAAAGGCCTCATGGCAAAGGTTCAGCGCAAGCTTTGCATTCTGCTCGACCAGGACGATGGACACACCGATATCACGATTGATCTCGGCGATGATGCGCGCGATCTCGTCGACGATGATCGGAGCAAGCCCAAGCGAGGGTTCGTCCAGCAGCAGCAGGCGCGGCCTTGCCATGAGCGCGCGGCCGATGGCGACCATCTGCTGTTCGCCGCCCGATAGAGATCCTGCCATCTGGCTTCGCCGCTCCACCAGGCGCGGGAAATATCCGTAGATCTGGTCCAGCGTCTTCTTCTGCTGCGCCTTGTCGCGCTGCGCGTAGCCGCCGACCAGGAGGTTATCCAGGACGCTCATCTGCGGGAATACGCGCCGCCCCTCCGGCGACAGGGCAATGCCACGCCCGACCCGCTGCGGAGCGGCGACGCCATCGATGCGCTCGCCGTCGAAATAGATCTCCCCACCACTCACCGGCTTCAGCCCGATGATGGCCTTCATCGTGGTCGTCTTGCCCGCTCCATTCGAGCCTATCAGAGACACGATGGACCCGTCGGCAACGGACAGGCTCAGATTGCGGACCGCCGTGAGGGGGCCGTAGGCGACGCTGATCCCGCGAACATCAAGCATGAACCGCTTCCTTGCCGAGATAAGCCTCGATCACGACCGGGTTCGATACGACTTCCGCAGGCGTTCCCTGCGCGATCAGCGTGCCGTGATCCAGCACCACGACGCGATTGCACAGGCCCATCACGGTGCGCATGTGGTGCTCGACCATCACCATGGTGACGCCGCGCTCCGCCTTGACCCGGCGCAGAACCGACGCGAGCTCGGCCGCCTCTTCAGGGTTGAGTCCGGCTACCGGCTCATCGAGCATCAGCAGCCGGGGTTCGCTGGCAAGCGCGATCGCAACGCCAAGGCGTCGCTGCTCGCCATAGGACAGTTCGCGCGCCTTCAGGCCCACACGGCGCGCCAACCCGAGCAGGTCGAGCACATGCAGCGCCTTCTCTTCCACGGCAGTCCGCCACTTGTTCGAGAGAAACCCGCCCCACAGGCCGGTCAGGCTCGAGCCCAGCGTACCGCGCGAGACGTTCTCGATGACCGTCGCCTCCGGGTAGATGGTTGCAGCCTGGAAGGTCCGCGAGAGCCCCTGGCGCACCGTCTGGTTGGCAGGTTGCCCGGAGATGTCGCGATCCATGAACCGGACCGTGCCCGCTGAAGGCCGGAGGATGCCGGAGACGACGTTGAACAGCGTGGTCTTGCCTGCGCCGTTCGGGCCAATCAGGCCGAGAAAGTCGCCTTCGTTGACCTCGAAGGTGACGTCGCGGACGGCGACAAGGCCGCCGAAGGAGCGCTTCAGCTTGTCGACCTTGAGCATGCTCATGGCACTTCCCCGGCGACGAGGGTTGCGCTGGTCGTCGTGACGCGCTGGCGCGCACGCCACATCTGGACAATGCTCGCAAGGCCATTCGGCACGAACATCAGGCATAGCACCAGCACCGTCCCGTAGATGATATGCTGGAGGCCTTCGGTGGATCGCAGCAGCTCCGGCAGGGGCGTGAGGACGAGAACGCCGACGACCGGCCCGAGCACGCCGTCGCGGCCGCCGACAACCAGCATCGTCAGGTAGGAGACGGATTCCCAGAACGTGTAGGAATCAGGAGAAATGAAACGGAGGTAGTGCGTCGACAATGCACCGGCAAAGCCTGCGATGCCGGATCCGATCGTGAAGGCGATCACCTGGACCCGGTGCGTGTCGATCCCACTGGATTCGGTGAGACGCTGGTTCTCGGCGGTGGCCGCCATCATCGTCCCCAGTGGCGAGCGGTAGAGCAGCCAGGTGAGAAGCAGCGTCGTCAACGCGCAGCCGAGCGCGAAGGGATAGAACTGCGGCTTGGCGCGAAGGACATGGCCAAAGATCGAAATCGGAGGCACGCCGACGAGCCCGTTCGCGCCTCCGGTGATCGAGCTCATGTCCAGCGCGAGCAGCACCGCGATCTGGCTGAACGCAAAGGCCACCAGCACGAAATACACGCCGCGCAGACGCAGGATGATCCAGCCCAGGGCGGCGGCGATCACGGCGGCAACCAATCCTGCGATGAACAGCGTCAGCAGAGGCGGCCAGCCTTTCATCGACAACAGAGCGGAGACATATCCGCCGACCAGCGCAAAGCCGCCATGGCCCATGGAGAGCTGGCCCGCGCGGGCAATGATGGCAAGGCCAAGCACGAGCATCAGGTTGATGCAGCCGACCGTCGCGAGGTGAATGTAGAACTGGTTCGGCGCGAGCCAAGGCAGCAGCGCCGCAAGCGCAACCGCGACGAGGACGCAGGTATAATGCAGGGGCTTGATGGTTGGAGACTTCACGCCTCACGCTCCTTTCGGCCGAGCAGGCCTTGCGGGCGCAGCAACACGACGGCGATCACGACCAGGAACTGAAGAATCTCGGACAGCGAGGCGCTGACGAAGGTGCCCGCAAAACTCTCGATCAGGCCGATCAGCAGCCCGCCGACAACCGCGCCGGGAACGCTGCCAAGCCCGCCAATGACGACGATCACGAAGGCCTTCAGTGTTGGCGCCAGCCCGATGAAGGGCGAGACCGACAGGACCGGCGCCATCAGGACGCCGGCGAAGGCCGCGAGGCTGACCCCGAGCACGAACGCCGCAGGAAAGATGACGTCGACGCGAATGCCCTGCACCTGGGCAATCTCGGAGTCCTGCGCCACCGCCCGCATGGCGCGGCCGATCCGGGTATACCCGATCAACAGATTGAGCGACACGACGGCGACGATCGCCCCGATGATGACCACCAGCCGCGACCAGGGGAATACGATCCCGCCAACGGAGAGAACGCCGGAGACGACGGGCGGCACGGTGCGTGGCGAGGATCCCCACGTCAGCAGTGCGCTGTTCTGAATGATGAGAGCGACACCGACCGAGGCGATCATGCCGTTTAGCTCGTTGCCGCGAAAGCGGCGGAAGACGACCAACTCCATCACCAGCCCGAGCAGGGCCGTGGCGCCGACGGCGAGCATAACGCTGACGGCGAACGGCAACTCGTTGCTCCCGTATAGGATGGCGAAAAGGAATGCGCCGACCATGTAGAACTCGCCATGCGCGAAATTGACGATGCGCATGATGCCGAACACCATTGTGAAACCGATGGCCATCAGCACATAGATCATGCCGACCATGAGGCCATTTACGATCGTCTGGGCCAGAATGATGTCCATGCTCACGGGACGACTCCAATCGCATCGGCGAGGCGCGCGCGGCGCCTCACCCGTTTCAGCGGACGCTTACTTGCAAGCGTTGACATCGCAGGTGGCGACTTTCGTTACCACGCCATCCTTGATCTGCCCGACATAGAACGGGAGATCGATCTGGTGCTTGATCCCGTATTTCGGTTCGCCGGTCCAACCCGCCTTCCCCATCGCGGTCGGGACATCCACCAGCCCATCGAGGGTCTTGGCAATCTTGGTCGCGTCGTCGACGGTCCCGGCCTTCTTCATGGCCGTGAACAGCATCTGCAGGCCGGCATAGAAGAACGGGCTGAAGCCGTTCATGTTCTGCCCGTACTTGGCCTTGAAGCGGGCAACGTAGGCCGCGGTGTCCGGCAGGCCGGTGTCGATCGGCAGATGGACGTAGGTGCCTTCGGCCGCGTCCTTGCCAGCGACCTTCAGCATCTCCGCCGAGACGTCGCCGCCGGTGACGAAGACCGGGCCGCGGTAACCGAGCTCGCGGGCCTGCTTGAGGATCAGCCCGGCGGTGGTCGGAGAATTGCCGCCAAGCTCGAGGCCGTCCGCCTTCATCAGGATGCGCGTGAGAATGGGCACGAAGTCGACGCGCTCACGCTCGAAATATTCGACCTGCAACTTGGTGCCGGCCTTAGCGTAGGAGTTGAAATTCGCCACGCCGATCTGCTGCCCGGTCTCGTCGTTCGGGAGCAGCGACACGACCTGCTTGGCCGACGTGCTCTTCATCAGCCACGCCACCTGCGGGTCGGAGAACTCGCCGGTCGTGATCACGGGACGGTAGGCGAACGGGGCGTCGGCGCCGAGCGCTCGCGGCGTGAAAGCCAGAGTCATGGTAATGACTTTTCCGGAGGTGGTCTGGTCCTTGGTCGCCACCGCTGCCGCCGAGCCCATCGGGCCGACCACGAAGCGGATTCCGTCCTGGATCATGAGGCGATCCATCGCGGTGACCGCGTCCGCGGCGCGGTAGCGGTCGTCATATTGCTTGAACAGGATCTTGTAGCGCTTGCCACCGACCTCGAGGCCGCCGTCCTTGTTGACGTCCTCAGCGGCAAAATCGGTGGCGGCGAGCATGCCTTCCGCGAACGCGGCGCCAGCACCGGAAAAGCTGGCGTGCACGCCAATCGTGACACTGTCTTCGGCATACGCAGCGGAACAGACGACCGACGCGGCCAGCACGGCAATCAACTCAAAACGCTTCATTCCAATCTCTCCCCAGATGTTGCTCTTGTCTGCCTTGCTCGTTTGTTTTCAGGCTCGGCTTTTTCTTGTCAGGCAATGCCAGTCGTTTGCGATGGCGGTTTCACGCCATCGCCCTCGTTCGCGGGGTCAAGGGACCCAATTGGTCTCCTCCGGCTCATGCGTTCCGCGGGGCGCGAAGACGACCTTCTTTGGCGCCGCTCGCATGCCGCGCCCCTGCAACAGGCGCGAGACCGTCGCGAGGTCCTTCACCTTCTCGATCGTCTCGAGCCGCTCGAACAGCGGTGCGACGTCATCACGCGGCAGGATGGCGCCGACGTGTTGATCGAACCGATCCCAGAGATCGGTCCCCGGCGGCGATTGGAGCGCCAGAAGATCGAGCGCTTCCGCTCCCGGAACGGCCTTGCCAGCGGCGCGCTGGTCGCCTTCGATCATTTGCTTGCAGGATGTCTCGTCCATCGCTTCGGCCAGCAGTGCCGCGAGCAAGGCGTTTCTCAGGCCTTGACCGACCATGAGCGCTTCAGCTCCGCCCTGCCCGTCCGCGCCGGCCTTTGCCACGCCCGCCATCAGCAGCGCGGCTGCAATCTTCGCGGCGCTCAGCCCGAGCAACCGTGCCGCGGCGGCGACGCTGCCCAGCAAGGCAGCTCCGAGCCGGCCAGCCGACGGCAGAGACCGCGCGATCTCGGCCCCCGCAATCAACGCATCAACGAACTCCTGCCCCGTCTTTCCGCGCTCCTCGCAGAGGCCGAACACCGAAACGATAAAGGCTCCGCTCGCGGCATCGAGTGATTCCTTGGACCCGTCCACGGTCGCCGTGGCGTTGACCAAAGCTGCCTCGATGGCGCTCGTGCGCCGTTCGGTACCGAACACAAGCGACGAGCCGCCAACCGTGGCGACACCTGACGTCGCCAGCAATGCCGTGGTGATTGCGGTCGGCGCGCCGGACAGCGTCCGGCCGAACGCCGTGATGATGGCTGCCCGCGCGCGCGCCACAGCCATCGCATCTCGTTGCAGCGGATCGTAGGCGCGGATCCGCTCCGCCAGGCCCATCATCGTGGTGCTGGCGCTCATCGCGATGCCACCGCTTTGGCCTGCGTCACGCTCTGCACGCCCGCGGCGTTGCGCCCCGCGATCCTGCCGAAGGTCGCACCCGAGACGAGGCCGGTACCTGCGGGATAATTGTCGTAGAACAGGCCGCCGACCAGCTCGCCACAGCAGTACAGACCCTTGATGGGGCGCCAGTCGGTGCCGATCACCTCGGCATTCTCGTTGATCTTCAGACCGCCGAACGTGAAGGTGATGCCGCCAGTCGCGCTGTAGGCATAGTAAGGGGGCTTGTCCAGACGGAGCGCCCAGTTGGTCTTTTCGAGATCGAGCCCCTTGGTCGAGAGGCCGTCCTTCTTGGTGGGATCGAAGCCCTCGTCCGCCGATCGCGCGTGGTCGTTATAGTTGAGGACCGTCTTGAGGGCCTGCGCCTTGTCGTCGATATCGAGCTGCGCGATCAGCTCCTCCAGCGAATTGGCCTTAATCGGGTCGCTGGTCGCATAGCGCGGCTCGAGCAGGTGGACGACCTTGCTGTCGAAGAGCTGATAGGCCTTGGCGCCCGGCTCGGCCAGGATTGCTCGGCCAAACTTGGCGTAGGTGAAGAGCGCGCCGTCTTCGCCCTCATCGACGAAGCGCTTGCCCTTGCGGTTGATCATCACCGAATAGACGTAGGACAGACGGTTGCTGCGGTCGGTCATTTCACGCGGCGCGAAGTCGCCCCAGTCCGCGCTGATCGGTGTGGCGTGGCATCCGCTCCATTGTCCCCACGGCATGGCGCCGATGGCCAGCGCCATTCGCAAGCCGTCGCCCTGATTGTGCGGCGTGCCGCGGACTTTCGCGGCGCCGACCAGCGGGCCGATATGCTGCGTGCGCATCTGGACATTCGCCTCAAAGCCGCCGCAGCCGAGCACCACGGCTTTGGCGCCGAGCGAGCGAATGCCCTCCTCGTCCTTGGTCTTGACGCCGACGACGCAGCCATTGTCGTCGACGAGCAGCTCCGAGACGGCATTGCCGTATCGCACCTCGATGCCCATGCGCTCGCAGGTCGAGAACCAGCTGCGCGAAAGACCGACGCCCTCATGCGCGGCGCGCACGACGAGGCCGCGCGCCCAGACCATGACGTTGTCCTTCTTGACGGCGGACAGGCTGATCGCCGGCTCCATCTTGATGGCGCCGGTGTCCTTCATCCAGCGAACGGTCGCCTGCGAGTTCGACACGAGAAGACGCGACAGGATGGGGTCCGTCCGCCCATTGGTGACGCGCATGAGATCGCCGTGAAAGTCTTCCTGCGTGTAGGGCGAGATTCCTTCGTAGAAATTCTCGAACTCGTCCTCGATCCCCGGCAGCAGAGCACCGATCTCGCGCGGTTCGTCATAGGCAAAGCGCAGCACACCGCCGCTCCAATGGGTGTTTCCGCCTCGCATTTCGCGGGGAGCCTTTTCGAGAACGACGACACGATCCGCGCCGTTTTCCTTCGCCGAGACCGCCGCAGCCAAGGCAGCGTTTCCAGCGCCAACGACGATCACATCGAACTCTTCGTGCATTTCCGTTCCTTCCCGCCTGCGTCTTTGTGCTCTGTATGCTCGTGAATACGTCTGTATACATTGGAATGCAAGATAATTCTGGCCGACGCCGCTTTCAGAGGAAAGCCTCATGAAAACAGTCTGTTACTGAAATTTATGGGAGCAGATGGCGATCGAGGCGGTGCTGAACGCAACAGGCTTAGCAGCGCGCGGGTTAGTTCAGGCGCCGTCGTGCTCGCGGCGCGCTTCCAACTCGCGTTCCTTCGCCAGGATTGCACGACGGGTCTCGAGCGCATTGAGAACATGCGTGCGCGCGAGTTCGTTGGCCCTCTCGTCGTCTCTCTGCGAAATCGCCTGCACGATGGCGGCGTGCTCGGCCTGGGCGACAGCGAAGCGGCCCTTGTCAGCCAAGGTTGTCGGCCCGAGGAGCGCGATCGCATCCTGAAGGGCCGACA
Organism: Bradyrhizobium tunisiense; assembly: GCF_042263385.1. Lineage (NCBI taxonomy): Bacteria > Pseudomonadati > Pseudomonadota > Alphaproteobacteria > Hyphomicrobiales > Nitrobacteraceae > Bradyrhizobium > Bradyrhizobium tunisiense. Next base: position 109,126 of record NZ_JBHLEV010000002.1, on the reverse strand, counting down.
AGCTCTTCTCGAGATAGCGGTTGTGCGCCGCGACCTGAATGGCGTCGTGGAGTTCCCTGTTGTGCCGATAGAGCTTCAGCGGATCGCGATCAAGCTTGTCACCTTCGGCGATGAGCCGGGCAAGTGCGGCAAGGTCTTTTGGACTTGCATGCTTGGCGGCCATCGCCGCCGCGGTGCCTTCGAGCGCCGCGCGCATCTCATAGAGTTCTTCGACCGCATCCATGTCGAGCACAGACACGACCAGCCCGGTTCGCGGGCGAAGATCGAGCAGGCCTTCGAGCTCGAGACGCGTCAACGCCTGCCGCGTCGGCGTTCGGCTGATGCCGAGGTGTTCCGCCAATTCGACTTCGCGCATGCGCCGCCCGGGGGCAAAGCGCCCCTCGACGATCTCACGCCGCAGCGCTGCGTAAGCGTAATCGGCAGCAGATGCGAACTTCGCGCGGTCCGGCAACACCATGTCGTCGTTCATGAAGTCTTCCCGATCTCATTCGGCAGCAGCCGCCCCATGCGAGCGTGAGGCGCAGGCCGTCTATCATTGATCTGCGCCTGATCCTTCCGACGCACGGAGCATATGACCGACGCAGGATATTCGGCGTCGCGATGCCTGTCTGGAACGAGGCCATTAGCGTCCACTGAATAGAATAAGGGTAGCAGGCCGGACCATGAATGTATACAGTGGTATCCAGAGTATACAATGGTATGCAATGGATCGCTCGATGCCCCAGAACAAGCTCAAGGCGACTTTCATGCGCGGCGGCACCTCGAAGGCCGTCGTGTTCAACAGACAGGACCTGCCAGCAGATCCCGCGCTTTGGGATCCGATCTTCCTGGCAGTTATGGGCTCGCCCGACCCCAACGGCCGCCAATTGGACGGCATGGGCGGCGGGCTGTCGTCGCTGTCGAAGGTCTGCGTGGTCGGCGCGCCGACGCGCCCCGATGCCGACATCGATTATACGTTCGCGCAGATCGAGTTGAAGCGTGCCACGGTCGATTACAGCGCCAATTGCGGCAACATGTCTTCGGCGATGGGCCCGTTTGCTGTCAGCGAAGGCCTGGTGAGCGCGCCCGCGAACGGCGAAGCGGTCGTGCGCGTTCACAACACCAACACCGGCAAGATCATCGTCGCGCGCTTCCCCATGACTGACGGTGAGGTCGAGATCGACGGCGACATGACGATCGACGGCGTCGGCGGACAGGGAGCACCGGTCCGGCTCGAATTCGTCGATCCCGGCGGAACAAGGACTGGACGCCTGCTCCCGACTGGACGCGCCTGCGATCAATTCGAGATCGCTGGTCTCGGCACGATCGAGGCCTCGCTGGTCGACGCCGCCAACCCATGCGTCTTCGTCGCGGCAAATTCGGTCGGCAAGGCAGGCGACGAAATGCCTGATACGCTCGAGAGCGATCCGGTCTTCCTCGCGACGATGGAAGCAATACGATGCGCAGCCTCGGTGGCGATGGGCCTCGCGCCCGATGTCGCGGCCGCCGCAAAGATCCCGAGCGTGCCCAAGGTTGCGATGATCGTGTCGCCCAGGCAGATGACGACCTTGTCGGGACGACACCTGCAGCCTTCGGAGATGTCGCTCGGTATCCGGATGATCTCGATCGGCCAGCCGCATCGCGCAGTGCCGATCACCGGTGCTACCTGCCTTGCGATCGCGGTCCGCATCAAGGGCACGTTGGCAAACCGGTTGGCCCGCGCCGGCGATGGCCCGATCACCATCGCCCATCCCTCCGGCACGACAGTGGTCGATGCAGCGGTCGAACATGCCGACGACCCCGCGAAGGCCCGCGCCATTCATGGCGCGGTCTATCGCACCGCGCGGCGACTGTTCGAGGGCAACGTGTTCTATCGAACCGCCAAGGCGACCGCGCAGGCGCGGCGCAGCGCATGATCTGATCCGGAGCCCTGAACGATGACTTATCTGGTTGCCGCCGAACTTCCCCGCGAATCCGCCGCCCAGCGTTTTCGGGCGCTGTTGAAGCAGCCCGGCATTCTGCAACTGCCGGGCGCTCACAACGGCATGGCGGCGCTGCAGGCCAAGGCGGCGGGCTTCGAGGCGCTCTATCTGTCGGGCGCGGCCATGACCGCATCGATGGGCTTACCCGATCTCGGCATCATCACCGTGGACGAAGTCGCTTTCTTCGTTCGCCAGATCACCCGCGCGTCGGGACTTCCGCTGCTCGTCGATGCCGACACCGGCTACGGCGAGACACTGAACGTGATGCATGCCACCCGCGTCTTCGAGGACGCAGGCGCGGCCGCTCTTCATCTGGAGGACCAGATCCTGCCCAAGAAGTGCGGCCATCTGAACGACAAGAAGATTGCCGACCCGCACGACATGTCGGCCAAGGTCGCGGCGGCAGCGAAAGCGCGGCGCGACCTCGTGATCATCGCCAGGACCGATGCCGCAGCAAGCGAGGGCCTCGACGGCGCGGTCGCCCGCGCAAAGCTCTACATGGAAGCGGGCGCCGATGCGATCTTTCCGGAGGCGCTCAACACCGCCGAGATGTTTCGCGCTTTTGCCGAGCGCATGCCGGGCGTGCCGCTGCTCGCCAACATGACGGAGTTCGGTAAGACGCCGTTCTTCACGGCCGCAGAGTTCGAGGCAATGGGCTATGCCATGGTGATCTGGCCGGTCTCTTCCTTGCGGATGGCCAACAAGGCACAAGCCGAGCTTTACGCAGCGATCTCGCGGGATGGCGGTACGCACAAGGTCATCGATCGGATGCAGACGCGCGCGGAGCTGTACGCAACGATTGGACTGAGCGATTACGAAGCGTTGGATTCTTCGATCGTTCAGACAATCATTCCGACGGGCATGCCTCAACGCAAATGACAATCTCGCTCCTTTGGCAATTCAAGCTCGTCGTGACGTCCATGCGCGCCAGTCGACCGGCGTGGAATAGTGGTAGAGCACGCGGCCGGAGGCGTCCGATTTGTAGGAACCATATAGGCCGAGGACGCCATCTCCGAGACTTTCTGCCGGCGCAAGGACGACAAAGAATGGGCGCACGAGATGGAGCGCAACCTTGACCGCAATGGATCGTCCAGACCTCGCGTGGTGCTACCAGATCGTACTTGGCTGGATCAGAGCCAAGCTCTGACACACCCTTTAAGCGCCGCGGGAAGCGGCTCTGCTGCAACTAGCGGTGACATTCGCGCCCAAACAACGATCTTACCGAGCCGTTTTGCGCAAGCGCTCTTCCGAAATCGAGACGATTGCCGGCAGAGAAAGGCAGCGGCGACCGCTTTTTCGGGCGGAAGAGCGCCGGAACGTAAAATTGCAGATCACACTATCGAGACTCTCGCTGACGTCGCGCACGCGACGTCCATGAAAATCCATCCACCTCTCGATCCGGCGTACGCCGGGCCGTCCCAGGCCCGGCTGTGCAAGAAGCTCGGCCTTGGTATGGAGCGACGCAATCTCGAGGAGATAGTTCATGCGCGTGAGCGGCTCTCGGCCGATCAGCGCCGCGAGCGGGCTGTGAACCAATATGACTGCAATTCGCTCCGGCAAATGGCTGTGGCTTTGCTCGAAGGCTTTCCTCACGGTCAGTTCCACGCGGACCTGTATCCATTCCAAAGATCGTTCTAAGAACACCTCTAGCAGAGCCGTCGGACTCTGTCCCGGCTGTACACGCCCCGGTTGATACTGATTAGACAAGTTCTAGACCACGGATGCTTCAGGTCGCGTCGTGCTGCTCGCAAGCGGAACCGACGCGCTTGGCCGAGCGCGCCGGGCTAAGCGATGAGCTCCCGGCGCGCTATGGTCGACAGCAACGACTCCGCGATCTCTTGCGACCGCACGGCAATCACCGAGAGCAGCGTATCGCTCAGGCCGTGGGAGGATTCCGAATAGCCCTGGAGGTGGATCTGCGGCCTGAACGCCGGGCTAGTCACGAGCCTGTAGTTGCGATCGAGTGCTGCATCGCGGATGTAGCGGCGGAGCGGCTCGAGAAACCCATGCGGCGTTTCCCTGTCGTATCCCGTCGCCAGGATGATGGCGTCATAGCTTGAACGACGACTTTCGCCGCGAAACTTGTCGACCACGCCGATCTCAATGCCATCCGGTCCCGCATCCACATTCGTAATCTCGCTGCGGGGGCGCAACACGATCCTTTCGTCACCGCCGACGCGCTGCTGGTAGAGCAACCGATAGAGCTGGTCCAGCAGGTCGGAATCGACCACGGCATAGTTCGTGTTCCGAAAGTTGCGGACGATTGCGTCTCGCCGCTCGGCTGGCTGCGTGTAGACGAAGTCGGTAAAGCCCGGATTGAAGATCTCGTTGACGAACGGACTGCTGTCGGACGGCTTGAGAGCATGGCCGCGGAAGATCAGATCGATGTTCGCTTCGGGACATCGGCCATGGAGATCGACCGTCACCTCGGTCGCGCTCTGTCCGCCGCCGACGATGGCCACACGCGCGGCCCCGCTGCGCGGGACGACCCGCTCGATCAAGTCGAGATAGCGGCTGGAATGCAGCAGCCTGCGGTCGTCGGCGGCCTTGGCAAACACCTGCGGGATATAGGGCTGGCCTCCCACCGCGACCACGAGGTTTCGTGCGAGGCGCACGGTCTCTCCGCCCGCCAGTGAGCGTGAATGCACGCGCAATGACGTCACCATTTGCCCGGCCGTCACCGGCTCGACGGCAACGATCGTTTCGCCGTAGGCGGCCTGCGACTTGAAATGGCCTGCGACCCATTGGAGGTAATCGTTGAACTCGACCCGGCTCGGATAGAACGTCCGGCAATTAATGAAATCCAGCAAGCGGCCGCGCTTGTGCAGGTAATTCACGAAGGTGAAAGGACTGGTCGGATCGCGCAAGGAGACCAGATCCTTGAGAAACGATATCTGCATGTCGCTGCCCGGAAGCAGCATGCCGCCGTGCCAGGTGAAGTGCGGCTGCTTTTCCACGAACAGCGGCGCGCAGTTCAGCCGCGATCGCTTCGCGCATTCGTCCAACGCGATGGCGAGTGCGAGGTTGGAGGGGCCGAATCCGAGGCCGATGACGTCGTGCTCGATCGCAAGATGATGGGACATGAAGCTGCGCTCCGCTCGCGCTCTAGGACGAGACCACCGGGCCGGCGTCTGCCGGAAGCCAGAGCCGATCGCCGAAGAAGCGTTCGCGCAACAGCATCACCAGGGTCGCACGCTTGTGGGGGAAGTCGAAGTTCTTGATCTTTGCAAACCCCGAGAGCTCGAGATTGCGAAGCTGCTGGGAATGCGCCGCGGCCGGCTCCCCCACGATCCGCTGCGTCCGGCAATCGTCGAGGAACATGTAGTGCATCAGCGAGGGCAGCCACGCGCTGATGTAACGACGACCACGAAAAGCGTCCTCGCCCACGACCACGTGCCATCCCCGGTCATAGTCCCCGGCGTCGTAGAACGGTGCGATGCGATTTTCCTTGGCCCAATAGAGCTCGAAATAGCCAAAGGGCTCGTCACCGAAGCAGCCGATCAGGGGCAGCATGTGCGGATCGGCCAGGAGGCCGGCCAGATATCGACGATGCTTGTCGAGGTCGCCCGCCTCGTTCCAGAACGCGTCGACGCGGGGATCATTCATCCAGCGATGCAGCAGATGAAGATCGTTCTCAAGATCGGCCACGCGAAAGGAGATGACTTGCGACAGCCAGGGGATGTAGCGGCCGTATACTTTACCCGTCGGCTTGGGAGCGCGCCGCGGATGCCGCCGACCGTCCGTCATGACATGCAGTTGCGGCCATGACGGTCGTCCAGGATTCACCAGCCAATTGTCCCGACGCTGCATGATCAGTTCGGGAAGCAGCAGCAATTGATCCTCGGACCTGATGGCCAGACCGCCATCCGTCAGTTCCCGCGCAAGCGATGCTCCATCACCGATATCTAAAACGAGCCGATCAACACCCCGCCGCCAGGCGAACAGCGCTTCGGCCGACGCCGAAACGGCCCGTACCGCGAGCTCGCGGTCGTCAGAGGCGTTGAGGACCTCGAGGTGATCGACGCGCTCTCGAAGGCGCAGCTCCAACGCCGTCACGTCGTCGGCAACGACGCGAAGCCGATCGCCATCCTGCAAAACGGTCAGAGCGGAATATGGGCCAACCGGGAACGCACGAGGTCCGGTCCCGGAATCCGAAGCCTTGTTCATCCGGCCCTCGCATTTCAATCATCGCTGACGCGTGGTGTAGATCACTCGCGTACAGGCTGACAAGAAATGGGCGCACACGTAGATTAGATTCTCTACAAATCTGACAACCTGTCGCAAAGCGATCGATGTCGTCGCCCGCATGCGAGAGAAGCGCCCGCGCCTTGCCAAAATATGTCTAAAGAGGTGCATCGGTTGGAACTGCGGAGGCTCTCGCGACGTTATCCGCCTTCGCCTCACTTGCGACGATCTTGCCCTCGCGCAGCCGCACGAGATGATCAGCAATCCCGAAATAGCGATCGTCATGCGAAATCACGATGATGGTCTTTCCGAGACGCTTCAGGTCGGGTAGCAGCTCCGTGTAGAAGATGTGCCGGAACGCCGGATCCTGATCGGCGGCCCACTCGTCAAACACGAGAACGGGTCGTTCCTCGAGCCATGCATTCATCAGGGCCAATCGCTTGCGCTGTCCGGTCGACAGATCCGTCGTCGTAAACACACCGTTCTCGACGGAGACCTTGTGCGCGACCTCCAACCGCTGAAGATAACGTTCCGCGACATCCGGAACCACGCCTTCTCCACGGATGAGATCCTCGAACAGATAGTAGTCGGAAAAGATGGTCGTGAAGAGCTGGCGGTAATCGTCACGCGTCTCCGTCAGCACCGGCGCGCCGTCGCGTAGCAGGGTGCCGCCGTGCGGAGCATATAGACCCAGCAACAGCTTGATGAGGGTCGTCTTTCCACTGCCGTTCTGTCCCACGATGAAGACGATGTCCCCCTGCCGGATGCGCAGATCGACCGGCCCGAGGACAAAGGGCTCACTGCCCGCCACGGCGCGAAAGGCATAGGTCACGCCGCGGAGCTCGATGGATTCGATCGTCGTCTTGCCCGGTGCAGCAGGCGACGTGACCAGCAAATCGTGCTCGGGCGTCGAGAACTGCTCGGCAAGCTCCACAATGCGCCGCATCGCCACCTGGGCGCGGCCAAGCGCGGGCAGGATACCGATGACCTGATCAATGGGTCCGCGCATATAGAGCAGCACCAGCACGAAACCGCTGGACACCGCGGCGGGGCTGTCCGGCCACAAAAACGGGCGCAGGGTCAGCGCCACGCCGATCACGACAAAAAATAGCATCGTCCCGAACGCCCGGGCCGTCACGAACAGATTGATCGACTTGATCTGCACCGAGCTGATCCGGTCAACGGTCTGCTGGAGCTGCTCGACATAGACGCGCAGACGCCGGACCCGATTGAGACGCAGCTCCTTGGCCCCTTCGGCGATCGCCCGGTACTGCTTGTGCAGCTGATCCTCCGAATCGCGCGCGACGTTGAAGCCATGGACGCCACGGGTTCTTGCATAGCCATGCGCCAGCGATCCGAGGACGATGACGACTCCCGTGATCAGGAACAGCGGCCACGACAGCACCGCCAGGTAAACCATACAGCCGAGTGCGATCACGAGCGACACGAAGAAGGACGAGAAGAAGAACGCGAAATCGCTGATCGTATCCACGTCCTGCGTGAGAACCGGAATCAGACGGTGCGTGCGGTAGATTTCAAGCTGATCGATCGGCGCCGCCAGGATCCTGGCGGCCAGCGACTTGCGAAGCTCGGCGATGATCCGCTGTCCGACGTAATTGGCGCTGATATCGGCACCGATGGAACCGATCAGGATCAGGAGGCACAGGCCGGCGAATGCGAAAAGCAGCGTGACAACGTCGGCCTGCGTGGCATAGAGCCCTTGATTGACGACCGCGAGCAACGCCGCGACGCTGGCGCCGCCAATTATACCCAGAACGACACCGCCAAGCACGAGCACCCAATAGGGCCGCAGGAGGTGCAGGATCTGCGCCGTCAAGCCGTTTCGTGAATTCATGACGAGAGCCGCGCTGGAGGGACCTGAAGCGAACCTACATATGCAGTCGCAATCACGACAAGCCGTGCCGATGTGATGCGAATACATGATGGCGGCGCCGCAACTCCAGCGCTTATTTTCTCTGTTCTTTCGATGGATTCTAATTTGGGATCGGCAATGCCTTTAATATGATGCGGTGGTACCGCTTTTGCATCGCAGCCGGCGAGCGAATAGGATATCGATCCAGCGCCATGCCAGGCCGCGACATCCGGACATCGAAGGGCTTGTAAGCCGGCATTGGACAGGCCCGGCGGAGACTAACTTTGGACTTGCTTATCTCCGAAACCCGTATCGCGCTTCCCGATGCCGCCGGCCTTGCCGCGCGGATGGTCGATCATCTCGCCGAGCACGACATCACCTTCGAGGACCGGGACGGTCTCATGGTGGCGAAACTGCCTTTCGGCACCAGTTCCCTCGCGGTCGAGGCCGAAGCGCTCAAGATCCGCGTCGAGGCCGACGACAAGGGCAATCTGGAAATGTTGCGCTCGGTCGTCGCCTCGCATGTGATCGAGTTCGCGGGCGACATTGCTCCGACCATCGTTTGGTCCGGTCATGAATCCAACGGCGGCACCCTGGCCAATTTCCGCGAGGTGCAGCTGAAGTCAGCGATCGCCTTGACGCCGCACATGCGCCGGCTGACCTTCACAGGCGACGACATCGCCCGCTTCGTGGACGACGACGAGCTGCACGTGCGGCTGTACTTCCCGCCCGAAGGCCTCGCCAAGCCCGAATGGCCGTGGCCCGCCCCGGACGGACGCATCCTGTGGCCGGAGCCGGACCGCAGGCCCATCACCCGCTATTACACGATCCGCCGCATCGACCTGGAGAGCCGCGAGATCGATATCGATTTCGTGGTCCATGACCACGCTGGACCGGGTTCGGCGTTCGCCGTCAACGCAAAGGCCGGCGCCATTTGCGGCATGGCCGGCCCGTTGGGCCGAGGCATTCGCCCGGCGCGCTGGGTGCTGCTGGCGGGCGACGAAGCCGCCCTACCCGCCATCGCGCGAATTTTGGAGACGCTGCCGGCGACGGCAACGGGCGAAGTCTTCATCGAAGTCGCCGATCGGCGCGAGGAGGTTCCGCTGGTCGCGCCGGAGGGCGTGGCGGTCTGCTGGCTGCATCGCGACGGCCGTCCGGCCGGGACGACGCAGATGCTGGTCGACGCGGTCAAGGCAGTGCGCTGGCCGGACCATCGGGAGGTCTTCGCCTGGGTCGCGTGTGAGGCGCAGGCGCTGAAGGCCTTGCGAGATCATTTGCGCGACGATCGAAAGCTCGCGCGCGATCAGCATCTGGCCGTCGCCTATTGGAGCCTGCGCCAGCCATGACGTTCCAACAGGCGCAGACGGGCGAAAGAACGCCCGCTTTGCCGACCGACATGCCGCAGACCTCGCCAGATGCGCCCGCCTCCTTGTTCGAGCTCGATCAGGTCGCCTTCGCGGTGGCCGGGCGCGCGCTGCTAGAACCGCTCACCTTGTCGCTTCCCACGCGCAGCGTTGTCGGCTTGATCGGGCATAACGGCTCTGGCAAGTCGACTCTGCTGAAATTGTTGGCGCGCCAGCAGCCATCTTCGTCGGGAACGATCCGTTTCGAGGGCCGCGCGCTGCGCACGTGGAGCGATCGGGACTATGCCCGCAAGGTTGCCTATTTGCCGCAGCAGACGCCGCCGGCGGCCGGCATGCTGGTGAAGGAGCTGGTCGCACTCGGCCGCTATCCCTGGCACGGCGCGCTCGGCCGGTTCGGCGACATCGATCGCGAGAAGGTCGAAAGCGCCATGGCGCTGACCCATATCGAGCCGTTCGCAAACCGCTTGGTCGACACATTGTCCGGTGGCGAGCGCCAGCGGGTCTGGATCGCCATGCTGGTCGCACAGGATGCTGAATGCCTGCTGCTCGACGAGCCCACTTCGGCACTCGACATCGCCCATCAGATCGAGGTGCTGTCGCTGGTCAAGCAGCTCGCGCGCGAGCGCAATCTCGGCGTCGTCGTCGTGCTCCACGACGTCAATATGGCTGCCCGCTTCTGCGACGAGATCATCGCGCTGCATTCCGGAAAACTGATCGCGCGCGGGACGCCGGACAAGATCATGACCTCGGCCGAACTCGAAACCATCTACGGCATCCCGATGGGCGTGATGCCGTCGCCCGATCACGGTCATCTCATCAGCTTCGCCCGATGAGCGCCGTCAGCTACGCTGCGGCCGTAACAGCCAGATGAGATAGGGCCCGGCAAGCATCATGGCGAAGATGCCGGCCGGCATCTGGAACGGAAAGATCACCATGCGCCCGGCCCAATCCGCAATGACCATGAGGATCGCCCCGATCAACGCGGCCAGCGCTGCCTGATCCAGCGCGCGCTGCGTTCCCATCATTCGCGCCATGTGCGGCGCGATGAAGCCGACCAGGCTCAGAAGTCCCACCATCAGCGTCGCCGTTGCCGTCAGCAGCGCTGTCAGCAGCATGATGATGATGCGGCTCCGCGCCAGCGAGATGCCGATCGAGCGCGAGGTCGCAGGTCCCAGCGGCAGGATGTCGAGCCAGCGCGACAGCATCGGGACCATGATCAGCAGAACGAGCGCCGCGGCGGCGAGGATCGCCGCCTCGGCCGGACCGATCTGGTAGAGCGACCCCGTCAGCAGCGACAGCAGCGTGCCGATGCGCGGATCGCCGGTCGCCAGCGCCATGGCAATCACAGCGCCGAACGCCGCACTCATGGCGACACCGGCCAGCAGCACGCGCTCCGGGCTGAATTCTGACCGCCGGCTGAACAGCAGCACCAGCGCCAGCACGATGAAGGCTCCGATCCCGGCCGCTCCTATCTGCGCCAGCCGTGTGTGCGCGGGAAACAGATAGAGCAGAACGATCACACCCATCGCGGCGCCATAGCTGATGCCCATGACTTCCGGCGCCGCCATCGGGTTGCCGGTCATCCGCTGCAGCAGCGTACCGGCGACCGCCAGCGTCGCACCTGCTGCCAGCGCCGACACCACGCGCGGCCAGCGCCACGGCCAGAACTCCTGCAAGCCGGTTAGGCCGCTCCAATGCCAGCCGTCGGCGCCGACGCCGAGGGCAAGTGCGATCCACACGGCGAGCAGCAGCAAGGCAAGAGCGAACAGGATCACGCGCCAGGGGTGATCAAGGCGCGGCGGAGCAGATGGCGTGAGGTTTCCCATCGGCATGGCCGCGCGCAGCCGCGGCAGCAACAGGAGCAGCATCGGCGCACCGATCAGGGCCGTCACCGCGCCGGCCGGCATCTCGCGATAGCCGGGCGGGATCAACAGCACGAGCTGATCCGTCAGCCACAGCAGCAGGGCGCCGCAAAGAGGCGCCCAGATCAACCGGTCGCGAAAGCGGCGCGCGCCTGCGAGCATGACGATGGCCGGGGCGGACAAGCCGACAAACCCCATGACGCCGACCACGCTGACGACCGACGCGCTGAGCGCGATGGCGATAACAAGCGCGAAGACCCGCGCTCGCGTCAATCCAAGGCCCAGATTGCGCGCGGTCTCGTCGTCAAAACCGAGCAAGGTCAGTGGACGAACCATGAGCGCGATGAGGACGATCGAAATCAGCAGCCGCGGCGCCAGGAACGTGACGTTGCTCCAGTCTTGCTGATTGAGGAAGCCGGCGCCCCAGATGAACAGACCGATCAGATATTCGTGGTTGAGCAACACCAGCGCCTGAGTGGTCACGGCGCAATAGTAGCTGACGATCAATCCGGCGAGCACCAGGATGACCGGCGACAGCGCACGTTTCCAGGTCAGCCCGAACACGCACAGGAACGCAGCGAATCCACCGATCAGAGCAATCCACTCCCGGCCGAAGACCAGCAGCGACGGCGCCCACAGGGTCGTCACGGCCAGCGCGAGATAGGCGCCGTTTAGTACGCCGAGAGTGCTCGGCTCCGCAAGCGGATTGCGCAGCACCTGCTGACAGACGGTGCCGGCAAGGCCGAGGGCGGCGCCGGCCAGCAGTGCCACCGCAATGCGCGGAAATACGGTGTAGTGCACCAGCATCTGCTGGGGATCGGTGATCTCGGGCCGCCACAGCACGGGCAACCACGCGCCGGCGGGCAGATATCCGGACAGATTGCGCCAGGTGAGTACGGCCGCGGCCGCCACCAATAGCCCGATCAGCACCGCCGGATGCATGTCGAAGCCGGACCGGGCCGGCAGTGCATCAACCTTGCTCATGACTTTCCCGCGGCAGCCGTTCGGCAAGAAGACGCGCGAAACGCTCGGCCGCCGGCACGCCGCCATAGAAGAACTGATTGTCCAGGACCGTCAGCCGGTGCGACCGAAGAGAGGGCAATGTTCGGAGCACCGGGCTTGCCTTCAACAGGGCCTCGACGTCGGCGACGCGCGAGGTCATCAGCACCAGCCGCGCGTCCGGAACCGCGGCAAGTACTTCGAGCCCCACACTGGTATAGCCCCATGGGCCGCTCTGTCCGGTCCAGGCATTCTTCAATCCGAACTGATCGAGCACCTCCTGATAGAGGCTGTTCGGGCCGAACACGAGCGCGCGATTGCGCGCGATCTCGCTGACGAGATAGAGCGGCTTGCCGCCGCGATCACGGAGCCGCTCACGATAGCCGGTCATGGCAACGTCGAAGCGCGCGAAATAGGCCTCGCACGCCCCTTGCACTCCGAGACGCTTCGCAAGCTCCATCGTCGAACGGCGTGCCGTGTCGAGAGGATGCCCGCCGGGCCGGAAGATCGTGAACATCTCGACCGGCGCAATCAGCTTGAGCCGGGGCGCGGCGGCAGCAATGCTGGGGTCGATGATGATGATGTCAGGTGCGAAGCTCTGCAGCAGCTCGAGATTGGGCTCCGAACGCAGGCCGATCTCCTGGACGCCGGGTGGGACCGCCGGCTCAACCACGAGCCGGCCGTACCGCTCGATCTCCGGGATCACCAGCGGCACGACGCCGAGCGCCAGTATCGTCTGAGCACAGGCCCAACCGAGCGCGGCAATTCGGGGGCCGGATTGCGGTCCGCTGGTTTGGGCGAGTGCCATCGGCCCCGCCCCGGAGAGCGCGGCAGCGCCGATCGCCGCACCCGCGCCGAGAAGCGTGCGGCGGGACAGCCTGTGGTCTGGGACAAACGTGCTCATGGAATTCAGTTCGAGAGCGGGGCGATGACAGTCATGACATACCCTTGTTCGCGCCGCGTTTCCATATCAAGCCGCTTTTTCGCCACCGGCACGAAAGGCGCTCCCCAGCGCCTGCCCGATCACCGCTCGTGCCTGCAAGGCATCGGCGACGACATTCCCCATGCGCAGGAATTCATGGATCATGCCGGGGTAGACGCGCAAATCGACGGGGACGCCCGCCGCCGCTAGCCGTGCCGCATAGTCGCGCCCTTCATCCACCAGGGGATCGAACTCGGCGAGGACGATCAATGCGGGCGCGAGGCCCGACAAATCCCTCGCGACGAGCGGCGCAAAGCGCCAATCGTCGCGATCCGACTCATCGCGCAGATATTGCCGGAAAAACCAATCGACAGTGCTGCGCTCCAGGAGATGGCCGGAACCATATCGCTCATAGGACGCGGAGGTCTGCCGCGAGCTGAGGCCTGGATAGGCGAGAACCTGGAGCACCGGCTGCGGAAGGTCCTTGTTCGCCCTCGCCTCGATCGCGAGCGCGGCGGCAAGCGTTCCGCCGGCGCTGTCGCCGCCGACCGCAATACGTCGTGCATCGAGCCCCATCGCGTGGCCCTCGCGCCCGATCCAGCTCAGCGCATCGACGACATCCTCGAAAGCCGTCGGAAATTTGTGCTCAGGCGCAAGCCTGTAGCCGACCGAAAGCACGGCCGCACCACCGTCCTCAGCAAGGCCGCGACACAATGGTTGATGCGAATCGAGGCTGCCGACCACGAAGCCGCCGCCGTGCATATAGAGCAGCACCGCCATCGGATCGCGACCACTCGGCGCCTCGTTAGCATAGAGCCGCGCCTCGATCATTGCGCCATCCCGCGTCGGCAGCGAGAGTCTCCGCTCGTAGCTGAGCGAGGGCGGATCGACATCGAGCAGCGGCGACGACGCATCGAAATCGGCCCGCGCCTGCGCTGCGGTCAGTTGCGGAAACGGAATGCGCGCGCCACTTTCGGTGCCGGCCTGCACCATTTCGAGCAATGCTGCGATATCTGGATCGAGACTCAAATGCCTACTCCGCCGGTTCCGGAATCGTATCCTGCACGACCCTGGACGCTGCCGCCGGCGCGAGCAGGCTGCAGATCTCATCGAGCAGGCCGGCATGCTTCAGGATCGTGAAATGGTTGTCGCCAGCGACGCCGCGATCGACGGCCTTCGGCAGCTGCAATTCCAGCCGATCGCGTTGCGCCAGACGAGCCGACGTCCACCAGCACAGTGGCGCGACTTCGAGGCTCTGCGGCAGCGTCGCCTTCTGCGCCAGCCGGTTGAGATGCCGTCCGACCGCGAAGGCGGCGGACACATCATCCGCACCAAGCAACGCCTCGTCCGTCCTCACGCCCCTGCCCTGCTCCATGACGGCCGCGACCACATCACGAATGCTCTCCGGCATCTCCGGCAGGCCAGCGCGTTTCGCAGCGTCGACAGGTGCGTTGATGCGAGAGGCCGCCGCGCTCGGAAGCACGGCCGACAGCAATCCGGCGAGATCGTCAGCCCAATGGGCGATCGCCTCCTGCCGGCTCGATCCGTCCGGCTGTCGCGGCACGAAGCTGTCGACCAACGCGAGGCGATCGACACGCTCACCGCCACGTTCGAGCTCGGCCGCAACGAGACTTGCCAGCAGCCCTCCCAGCGACCAGCCGACCAGGCTATAGGGGCCGCGCAGCTGACTCCGCCTGATCTCGGCTGCATAGTCCACCGCCATCGCCTCGAGCGAACTGTCGCTCCAGGACGGGTCGACCAGCATCCTCGATTGCAGCCCGATCACCTGCCGCCGCCCTTCGAGCCGACGCGCCAATGGACCATAGTCGAACACCGTGCCGAAGCCGCCATGCACGCAGAACACCGGATTGGCGGTGCGAACTGCGGCGTTGAGAGGCAGCAGCGCCGAAGGTGCGGCCGACGCGGCGGCCCCGCCGTCCGCGAGCAGCGCACGGATCGTGGGCTTCTGAAGAAGATCACGCAGCTTGATCTCGATCCCGAACGTCTTGTCCTGTCGCAGCCGCGCTACGACCTTGAGACACAGAATCGAATTGCCGCCGAGCTCGAAGAAATTGTCGGTGGCGCCGACCTGCGGCACGTCCAAGATGTCGGACCACAGGCGCGCCATCGCGATCTCTGCCGGGCCTTGCGGGGCGACGAAGCTCCGCATCGACGCATCGGGAGCGGGCAATGCACGCCGATCGACCTTGCCGCTCGACAATGTGGGCAATTGCTTGAGCACCATGATCCGCGCCGGCACCATATAGGCCGGCAGGATCTGCTTCAGGAAACCGGACAAGCGCTCGACCAGCGCCTCGGCCGCGCCAGCCGCTGCGTCGCCTGCCGCCTTCGGAGCGACATAGGCGATGAGCTGATTTCCGGCCGCCGCCGGCGCAGCCACGACCGCCGCCTGCGCGACCGCTTCGTGACGGAGCAGCGAGGTCTGAATCTCCCCGAGCTCGATTCGGAAGCCGTTGACCTTGACCTGGTCGTCGCTACGGCCAAGATATTCCACTGCACCGTCATCGCGCCAACGCGCCAGATCGCCGGTGCGGTACAGCCGCGCGCCCGACACCGCGGAAAAAGGATCAGGCACGAATCGCTCGGCCGTCATGCCCGCTTTGCCGTGATATCCGCGCGCCAGCCCGAAGCCGCCGAGATACAGCTCGCCGGCGACGCCGGCGGGAATGATGTCGAGCCCGCCATCGAGGATGTAGGCGCGGCGGTCTCCGACCGGGACGCCGATCGGCGCATAGGGCGTGTCGCACTCGCCCGTACCGTCTACCTTCCAGACCAGGGGCGTGACAACGGTTTCCGTGGGGCCGTAGCCAT
The DNA here is from genome assembly GCF_042263385.1 of Bradyrhizobium tunisiense. Lineage (NCBI taxonomy): Bacteria > Pseudomonadati > Pseudomonadota > Alphaproteobacteria > Hyphomicrobiales > Nitrobacteraceae > Bradyrhizobium > Bradyrhizobium tunisiense. The sequence continues at coordinate 93,128 of NZ_JBHLEV010000002.1, read as the reverse complement.
TGATCAGGATGCGCGGCTGGAGGATGCGCTTGACCTTGTCGAACCCCGCCTTCGGCATCGCCTCGCCGCCAAACGAATAGAGCTTGACCGGCGGCGGGTTGCCGTTCTGCTCGACGCATTCCGCCACCTGCTGAAGATAGGCCGGCGGCAACCCGATATGGCTGACGCGATGGGCCTGCAGGTTCTCGACGGTCTGCTCCGGCGTCCACAATTCGGCGTCACGCATCAGCAGCCGCGCGCCGTGAGACAGAACCGTCAGCCAGCGCTCATGAGCGCCATCGAAGGCCAGCGACAGGAAATGCAGCTCGCACGAGCTTTCGTCGATCTCGTAGAGGCCGCCTGTGACGTGACAGTGCATCGCCAGCGGCCCGTGCGCGACGGCGACCCCCTTCGGTGTGCCCGTCGAGCCCGAGGTGTAGATCAGATAGGCGAGATTTTCCGGATGCAGTTCAGGTTGCGGCGGATGGTCGGGTCCCGCGTCGAAGTCGAACGTGGACAGCGCGATCCTTTCGATGCCATCCGGGCTGTCTTCAGTTTCCAGCCGTCCCGTCAGCAGGAATGCGATCGCGGCATCGCGCATGACGAAGGCATGCCGCTCGGGTGGCAACTCCGGATCGAGTGGAATGTAAGCGCCGCCCGCCTTGAGGACAGCCAGCAGCGCAATCATCGTGACTGCGGTTCGCTCGACCACGACGCCGACGCGCTGCTCGGGCTTGAGACCCCGGGCGATGAGGTAATGAGCCAGACGGTTGGCCTTGTGCTCGATTTTTCCGAAAGAGAGCACCGTGCTGCCAATGGTCAGCGCTGTCCGATCCGGATGACGCTGCGCGTGGTTGCTGATCGCTTCGTGCACCATAGGCAGCGGTGCGCTCGACGTCGCGTGACGATTGCAAAGATCCGCAGGAGCGACATCGAGCTGCGTGACGGGATCGATGCTGCCGAGCAATGCCGTGGCGTCCCGCGTCAGCGCAGCCAGCAGATGCTCGAACTGCGTCTTGATCTGCGCTGCCTGCTCTGTCGTGAAATGGCTCGGCATGTAGGTATATTCAACCTGAAGCGTGTCTTCTACGAGAACCGACAGGTCCATGGGATAGTTCGTCACATCGACGTTCTTCAGACCGCTGAACTGGAGAGCACCGGCGCCGCGGTGCATGCTGCGTTCGATCGGATAGTTCTCGAACACGATGATACTGTCGAACATGGTCTGGCCGGCACGACCGGCCCAGCCCTGGATGTCATAGAGCGGTGTGTGCTCGTAATCCCGGATCGCCGAATTGCGGTCCTGCAGCGCGCGCAACCAGTCGCCGATGGAGCTGGCCGGCGGAAGCGTTTCGATCGCGGGCAGTGTGTTGATGAAGAGCCCGAGCATCTGCTGCGATCCGTCGAGACTGGCCGGACGACCAGCGACCGTCACACCGAACGTCACGGTGCTCTGGCCGGTACAGCGCTGAAGCAGCAAGGCCCACACGCCCTGCACAATCGTGTTCAGCGTGATCCGTTCGCGCCGCGCGAACGCCTTCAGCTCAGCGGTCGCCGTCTCTCCGAGACGCGTGTAGCAGCGCTCGTGACCGGAGGCCTGATGGCGGCGCGCACCGAAGGCGTCGGCCAGCTGCGTCGGCTGGTCGAAGCCTCTGAGCTGCTCGCGCCAGAAACTTTCCGCAGCTTTCGCATCCTGAGCCAGCAGCCAGGCGATGTAGTCGCGGTAGCGCGTCGCATTTGCGGCGGGCCTGCCGCCATAATAGCACTCCAGGATTTCTCCGACGAGCCTGGCTGAACTCCAGCCATCCATCAGGATGTGATGATACGTCCAGATCAGCCGGTACAGATCGTCCTGCAGCCGCAGCAGCCGTACCCGCTGGAGCGGCGGTGTCTGGGGATCGAACTCGGCGGCGCGCTCGTCGGCAAGGGCGGCCGCGATCCGTTCGTCACCGACGACCTGCCCGCGCCAGTCCTCCTGTTCGAACGGCGTGACGGCATCATGATAGACGACCTGGAGCGGAGAGCCGGAAAGCTCCCGCCACAAAAAGCCGGTGCGAAGCATCTGATGGCGCTCGCTCACCTCGCGCCATGCTTTGCCGAGACGCTCGGGATCGAGACCTCTGATCTCGACGCTGACCTGATTGACGTAGACGCCGCTGCCGGCATCACGCAGGCTGTGAAACAGCATTCCCTGCTGCATCGGCGACAACGGATAGACGTCCTCGATGCGGTTCCAGTCCAGGTCGAGGCGCTCAAGCTGCTCGGCGGACATCCCCGCGAGCGAACCGCGCTCGGATGCCGAGGTGTCCTTGCTGGAGCCGACATCGCGGCCCAACGCAGCCAGCGCCTCGATGGTCTGATGCCGGAACACGTCGCGTGGCTCGATGAGCACGCCTTCGCGCCGCGCCCGGCTCACCATCTGCAACGAGGTGATGGAATCCCCGCCGAGCTCGAAGAAATTGTCGGTGACGCCGATGTCGGGCTGGCGCAACAGGTCGGCCCAGATCGCGGCCAGCGCAGCTTCCTTCGGCGTGCGCGGCGCGACATGCTCGGCTGACGTTACAAGCCGGTCCGGCGCCGGCAGCGCCTTGCGGTCGATCTTGCCGTTCGGCGTCAGCGGCAGGCGCTCCAGCACCACGACCCGCGCCGGCACCATGTAGTCCGGCAGGGTTGACGACAACGCCGCCTTGAGCGCCGCACTATCCAGGGCTTCGCCGCTGACATAACCGAGAAGCTGGCGGCCGGCGCCGGCCTCGCGCGCCACCACCACGGCCGCGCGAACGCCAGGCTGGGCCATGAGCCGCGCCTCGATCTCGCCCAGCTCGATGCGGAAACCGCGGATCTTCACCTGGTGATCGGCGCGGCCGACATAGTCGAGCACACCGTCGGACCGCCACCGCGCCACGTCGCCGGTGCGGTACAGCCGCGCGCCCGGTGGACCGAACGGATCCGGGATGAAGCGCTCCGCCGTCAGCCCGCCGCGCCGCCAATAGCCGCGGGCCAGCCCGGCGCCGCCGATATAGAGCTCGCCGGCAACGCCGACCGGCGCAAGGTTGAGATCGCGATCGAGAATGTGCAGCGTGGTGTTGCCGATCGGGCCGCCGAGCAGCGGACGATCGTCCGCCGCATCGAGCCGGTGACGGGCCGACCACACCGTGGTCTCGGTCGGACCATACAGGTTCCAGACATCGCCCGCCTGCGCCACCAGCCGCCGCGCCAAATCCGGCGGCAGCGCCTCGCCGCCGCACAGCACCCGGCAGCTGGCCGGCAGCGACGGACCGTCATGATCGAGCAGCATCCGCCAGGTCGATGGCGTTGCCTGGATCATGGAAACGCCGTGCCGCTCCACGATCGCCTTGAGCCTGGTCGGATCATGCGCCGCCGCACGATCGGCCAGCACCACGCAGGCGCCGATCGTCAGCGGCAGCCACAGCTCCAGCACCGCGATGTCGAAGGACAGCGAGGTCAAGCCGAGCACGCGGTCGGCGGCCGTCATGCCCGGCTGCTCCGCCATGGTCGCCAGGAAGTTGGTCACGGCGTCATGGCGGACCATCACGCCCTTGGGCAGGCCGGTCGAGCCCGAGGTGTAGATCACATAGGCAAGGCTCTCGCCGTGAACGGCGACATCGAGATTGCCGGCATCGTCGCCCTCGCCATCCGAAGCGTCGAGCAGCCAGGCCTCGGCTCCGGTTTCCGCCAGCACGGCGGCGAACTGACCTTGCAAGTCCTGCTGCGTCAGCACCAGCGCCGCGCCGCTGTCGCGCAACATGTGCGCCAGCCGCTCCGGCGGGTAATCCGGATCGATCGGCAGATAGGCCCCGCCCGCCTTCAGCACGGCCAACAGCGCGACCAGCATCCCGGCACCGCGGTCGAGCGCCAGCCCGACCACGCCGTCGGCCCCGACGCCGCGGTCGCGCAATCGCCGCGCCAACCGGTTGGCACGCGCGTTCAGTGCCGCGTAACTCAGCTCCGTCTCGCCGGACACCAGCGCGATCGCTTCCGGCGACCTCCGCACCTGCGCCTCGAACTGCGCGACAATCCCCTTGCGCTGTTCAGATCGTAGCGTGTCATTCGCCCGGGCGAGCAGGACGTCATCCGCGGGATCGTACGCCGCGATCTCGCCCACCGGTCGATCGGCATCGATGCTCAGCGCTTCGATCAGCCGCACGAAGGCCTGCTGTAGCCGCGCGATCTGCGCCTCGTCGAAATGCTTGCGCTGATAGTTGAACACGAGGCGCAGGTGCTCATCGACGCCGACGCTTGCGAACAACGGATAATTACTGGTCTCGACGATCCGGGTCTCGCCGACCTGGATCTGCCGGTTGTTTCCGAGCAGCGCGCGGTCAACCGGATAGTTCTCGAACACCAGGATGCTGTCGAACAGCGGCCGTCCGGGACGCCCCGCGAGGCGCTGGATTTCGTAGAGCGGCGTCGAGCCGAACTCGCGCAAGGCCAGATTGCGGTCCTGTAGCTCGCGCAGCCATGCTCCGACGGTCTGCTGCGGACTGACGTCGTCAACGACCGGCAACGTGTTGATGAACAGGCCGACCATCTCTTCGGCGCCGGCAAGCTCAGGCGGCCTGCCCGACACGGTGACACCGAAGCAGACCGTCCCTTGTCCGGTATGCTGTCGAAGCAGCTGCGCCCATGCCGCCTGCACCAGCGTGTTCATCGTGATCCGCTCGCGCGCGGCAAAGTCCTGCAACCGCCCGGTCAAGGCAGGGTCCAGCTCCAGCGCAAGCATTCCATGGCCGGACGTTTCCGCATCCACTCGCTCGGCCAGGCTGTCCGCCAGGAAACTCGGCTCGTCCAGGCCGGCCGTTGCATCGTGCCAGAATGCCGCCGCCGCGTCGCCGTCGCGCCCCTTCAGCCACGCGATATAGTCGCAGTAACGATGTTGCAAGGCCGGCAGTCGCCCCTCGCCGCTGTGCTGCATCACCTCGGCGATCAACCGCGCCGAGCTCCATCCGTCGAGGAGGATGTGATGGTGCGTCCAGATCAGCCAATGCCTGTCGTCGTCGAGCCGGATCAGCCGGACCCGCTGCAAGGGCGGCTGTGACAGGTCGAACCCGGCGGCCCGGTCCCGCCGCGAAACATCCGCCAGCGCCGCGTCCAATTGCGCCTGGTCCCACGCGACAATCCGAGTCCGCCAGTCCTCCTCCGCAAAAGGCACTTCGGCCCGTCGATAAACGACCTGTTGCGGCGCGCCGGACAGGTCACGCCAGACAAATCCGGTCCGCAGCACGGCATGGCGATCGCTGGCAGCTTGCCAGGCGCGGCACAACCTCTGGGCATCCAGGCCACGGATTTCCGCCGCCACCTGATTGACATAGAGGCCACTCTCGCCGTCGTGCATCGCATGGAACAACATGCCCTGCTGCATCGGCGACAATGGATAGATGTCCTCGATCTCGTGCCAATCGAGCGCAAGCCTGTCGAGCTCGGCCTGATCGAGACCCGACAATGCCACGTCTGATGGCGTCAGGCCGCACACGCCGCCGGTGCAATGACCGACCAGCTCACGCAGTGCATCCTCGTACAACGCGGCCAATCGCTCGACGGTCTCGCGCCGATAGCGCTTGCGGCCGAAACTGAAGGACAGAAGCAGCCGGCCATCGCGCACCGTCCCGTTCACGCTCAGCCAGCGCCGCAGCGCGCTCGATGCATCGCGCGACGGGCCAGCGCTCTCCGCCGCCATCGCGAACAGCGCCGCGTCGGCGTCACCGCTGTCGATCCGTCCGAGATAATTGAAAGCAATCTTCGGCTCTCCGACATGCGCCAGCGCCATGCGTTGCTCTTCGGTGCCGAGATAGCGCAACACGCCGTAGCCCAGCCCGCGGCCGGGAATGCAGCGAAGCTCCTCCTTCACCGACTTGATCAATAGCGAAGGCTCTTGCGAGCCGTCGCGAAGCCGCACGGGAAAGGCCGTCGTGAACCAGCCGATCGTACGCGAGAGGTCGAGATCGCCCGACAGGTGTTCGCGGCCGTGCCCCTCCAGCTCGACGAGGACGTCGTCCTGCCCGCTCCATTGCCAGACGGCGCGGGCGAGGCCGGCGAGAAGAAGATCGTTGATTTGCGTGCGGTAGGCCGACGGAGCGTCCGTGAGCAGCCGCTGCGTCCACTCGCTTTCGAATGACAGCTGGACCTCATCGGCGTCCGCCATGCGATCGACGCCGGGATGATCGTCGTCGCAGGGAATATCCGCGTTCGCGGTGCGGTTTGTCCAGTACGATAGTTCGGACGCCAGTTCGGGCGACGTTGCGTAAGCCTGCAAGCGCTGACCCCACAGCGCGTAAGCGTGGCTCTTCGGCGGTAACGTGACCGTGGCGGCGCCCTGCGCAAGCTGCGTGTAAGCAGAAGCGACGTCCTCCAGCAGAATTCGCCATGACACGCCGTCGACCACGAGATGGTGGATCGCGATCAGAAGCCGCTGACTGCCATCAGCGACGTCGATTCCGACCGCGCGCAACAGCAACCCGCCGGAGATCGACAAGCTCGCCTGCGCCGATGATGCCAGCGCCGTCACGGCATTGCGGTCGATCCCGTGCCGGACCCAGAGCAGCGGGTCCGCGGCCGGAGCGGTGCCATGCTCGGCATGCCAGCTCCCCTGCCTCTGCTCGAAGCGCAGGCGCAGCGCGTCGTGATGATCGACCACAGCACCGAGTGCGCGCCGCATCACGTCCCAGTCGATTCGATCTCTCGGCTGCAGCAGGACCGCCTGGTTCCAATGATCCCGATTCTGCATGTCCTCCGCAAAGAAGCGGGACTGGATCGGCAAGAGCGGATGCGGGCCGATGATCTGCCCTTGGTCGGCGAGCGTCTCCGTGCGCTGCACGGTCCGCGCCGCCTGCGCCAGCGATTCCAGCGTCTGATGCTGAAACACGTCGCGGGGCTCGATCAGATATCCGGAGCGCCGCGCGCGACTCACCATCTGGAGCGAGATGATGGAATCGCCACCGAGCTCGAAGAAATTGTCAGTGAGGCCGACGGCGGGCCGGCCGAGCAGCTCGGCCCAGATCGCCGCGAAGACAATCTCGGCCGGCGTGCGTGGCGCCTGATGCTCCGCACTCCCATGGACCATCTCGGGCGCCGGCAGGGCATGGCGATCCACCTTGCCGCTCGGCATCAAAGGCAGTCGCTCCAACACCGCTATTCTGGACGGCACCATGTAGTCCGGCAAGACGGCCGACAGCGCGGTCCGTAAGCCTGCCTCCGCCAACTCGCCGCTGCCGCTGACGTAACCAACGAGTTGGCGGCTCACGCCGACAGCGCGCGCCACCACGACGGCAGAGCGAACGCCGGGTTGCTCGAGCAGCCGCGCCTCGATCTCTCCGAGCTCGACGCGGAAGCCGCGAATCTTGATCTGATGATCCGCGCGCCCGATATAGTCGATAGCGCCATCAGGCCGCCAGCGCGCCAGATCTCCCGATCGATAGAGACGCTCACCGGTATGCCCGAATGGATCGGGTATGAAACGCTCAGCCGTCAGCTTCTCGCGCCGCCAATAGCCCCGCGCCAGACCCGCCCCGCCGATGAACAGCTCACCGGTCACGCCCGCCGGAACCATGTTCAGATCGGTGTCGAGAATACGAATCGTCACGCCGGGAATAGGCCGCCCGATCGGCACGCGCGCCGCCCCCTCGTCACGGCAGGTCCAATAGGTTGCATTGATCAGGGCTTCTGTCGGGCCATAGCGGTTGTCGAACCGGACACCGGGGAATGCCTGGAGGACGCGCCTCATCAGGTCGAGCGACAGCGCCTCACCGCCGGCAAACAGGCGCTTGAGCGAAGTGCAGCGTGCCACGCTCGGCTCGGTCACGAAATGCTCGAGCATCTGCGGCACGAAATGCAGCGTCGTCACGTCATGAGCGATGACGGCGTCCACCAGCAGCCGAGGCTCGCGATGCGCACCTGGAGCCGCGATCGCAAGCCGCGCGCCGGTAGCGAGCGGCCACAAGATCTCCCAGACCGAGACATCAAAGCTGAACGGCGTCTTGTGCAGCAAGGTTTCGCCGGGATCGAGACAATACTCCGCTTGCATCCAGCCGAGTCGCGCCACAAGCGCGCGATGCAAACAGGCCACTCCCTTGGGCACGCCGGTCGAGCCCGACGTGTACATCACATAGGCCAGGCTGTCCGGATGAAGCTCCGTGCCCAGATTGTCAGAAAGCTCCACGAGGCGAGCGCCGGCCTCTCCGTCGATGGTCCAGGCCTCAGCGCCCGCCTCCCCGATCACCGGCGCCAGGTGCGGAAGCAACTGCTCTTGCGTCAGCACCAGTGCTGTTCCGCTGTCGCGCAGCATGTGCAGCAGCCGATCGGAGGGGTAGTCGGGATCGAGCGGCAGATAGGCACCGCCCGCCTTCAGCACGGCCAGCACGCCGACGATCAGCTCGACGCTGCGCTCGAGTGCCAAGCCGATCAGCCGATCGCGGCCAATTCCATGCTGCAGCAACCGCCACGCCAGCCGATTGGCACGCGCATTCAACTCGCCATAATTGATCTGCTGGTCGCCGAAGATCAATGCGGCCGACGACGGCGAAGCCGCGGCCCGAGATTCGATCTGCGCGACGATGCTGTCGTTAAATGACCGCCCTCTTTCGGCACTGCCACTCCAGCCGAGCACTCTCTGCTTCTCGTCGGCATCGAGACCGTCGAGCGCACCAACGGGCCGCGACACGTTCTCCACGATCCTGACCAGCAGCCGCGACAGCGAGGCCTGCAAATATCTGATCTGGTCGTCGTCGAAGCGACCGCGGTCGTAACGAAAGCCCAGATTGATGCCGTCGGACTTCGCGAACACGGCCACCGTGAGCGCATAATTGGTAATCGAGACCTGCTCCGCCCGGCCGAGCCGGCGTCCGCTTTCGCTCTCGCCCCGAAGCGCCTGATCGATCGGGTAGTTCTCGAACACGAGAATATTGTCGAACAGCGCACGCCCGGAGCGGCCGGCAAGGCCCTGAATGTCATAGAGCGGCATCCAGCCGTGGTCGCGCAGATCGATGTTGCGCGCCTGGAGGTCGCGCAGCCACGCTCCCACTTCAGTTTGCGGGCTGGCCTGGTCGACGACGGGCAGCGTGTTGATGAACAGGCCGACCATGTCCTCCGACCCGTCGAGCTCGGCCGGACGGCCCGAGACCGTCGCACCGAAACAGACTGCGCGCTGCCCGGTGTGACGACGCAACAACTGCGCCCAGGCGCCCTGCACCATGGTGTTGAGCGTGACGCGCTCCCGCCTGGCAAACGCCTGCAGGCTTGCCGTCAACTCCGCCGTCAGCAGCAGGTCCAGCGAGCCATGGCCGGAGGCACCGCCGGTTACGGGTCCTCCCAGCGCGTCTGCGAGGAAACTGGGCTCCTCCAATTCCGACAACGCCGTGCGCCAGAACGAAGTCGATGCATCGCGGTCTTGCCCTTGCAGCCACGCGATGTAATCGCGATAGCGGCCTTTGACGACCGGCAAGCGTTCGCCGCGCTCGTGCTGCAAGATCTCGGCCATCAAGCGTGCTGCGCTCCAGCCGTCGAGCAGGATATGGTGGTGCGTCCAGATCAGCCAGTGGCGCGCCTCGTCGAGCCGGATCAGCCGCACTCGCTGCAGCGGCGCCTGCGACAGATCGAACGCTTCTGCGCGCTCTGCTTGCGAGACGCGGGACAGCGCGGCTCGGAGCTCTTCGTCGTCCAGGGCTGCCGCCCGCGCGCGCCAGTCTTCCTCCTCGAATGCCAGATGTGCGGAGCGATAGACGACCTGCTGCGCGGCGCCCGACAGTTCACGCCATGCAAATCCAGTTCGCAACACGGCGTGCCGCGCGCTGACTTCGTGCCAGGCCGCGCGCAGCTTGCCGCCATCGAGGCCGCGGATCTCCAGTCCGATCTGGTTGACGTAATTCCCACTCTCGCCATCACGCAGGGCATGGAACAGCATGCCCTGCTGCATCGGCGAGAGCGGATAGATATCCTCGATCTCGTGGCAATCGGTCGTTGCGACCAGTACGTCGAGATCAGCCTGGTTCAGGTTCGACAACGCGAAGTCGGACGGCGTTACGCCGCGACCGCCACCGGTGCAGTGGTCAACGAGCTCGCGCAGGGCCGCAGCATAATGCGCCGCCAGACGTTCGATCGTTGCCCGCCGATAGCGCCTGCGGCCATAGCTGAACGACAGGCGCAATTGTCCTTCACCGACCTGCCCGTTGATGCTCACCCAGCGGCCCAGCGGCGCGCTATCGCTGCGCATCGGTCCCGCGCTCTCGGGCGCGAGGCGGAACGGTGCGGCCTCTCCCATGCTGGAATCGAACTGGCCGAGATAGTTGAAGACGATGCGCGGTTCGGGACCTGCCGCCAGCGCGCTGCGCTGCGTCTCGTTGCCGAGATGACGCAGAACGCCGTAACCCAGCCCGCGGCTCGGAACGGCGCGAAGTTCCTCCTTGACGGCTTTGATCAGCGCGGCATCGTCTCCCGAACCGCCCGGCAACCGCACCGGAAAGGCCGTGGTGAACCAGCCGATGGTGCGGGATATGTCGGCACCGTCGAACACGTCCTCGCGGCCATGACCTTCGAGCTCGACGACCAAATCCTCGATTCCGCTCCAGCGCGACACCGCTCGTGCAAGTGCTGCCAGCAGGAGATCGTTGACCTGCGTACGGTAGGCGGACGGAGTTTCCTTCAACAACCGCGCCGTCAAGCCAGCGTCAAATGCCAGCAGGACCTGCTCGCCATCGGCAACCCGGTCGACCCCGTCATGATCATCGTCGCAGGGAACCGCAGCATGCGCTCCGCGCTCGAACCAATAATCGAGCTCGGCGGCCAGCTCGTCCGTTCGAGCATAGGCCTGCAACCGCGCGCCCCAGGATGCATAGGAGTCGCTCCTCGCCAGCGCAACCGAACCTGCGCCTTGGCCGAACTGATCGTACGCCGTCGCCAAGTCTTCGAGGAGCACGCGCCATGACACGCCGTCGATGACGAGATGATGCACGATCACCAGAAGCCGCTGGCTGCCGCCCGCGAGATCCATGCCGACCACGCGCAGCAGCGGCCCGGCCAGCGACAGGCTGGCCTGGGCCGACGCTGCAACTTCCGTGACCTCGGCTGCATCGCGAACGTCGGGTCGAATCCAAAGCAATTCCGACACCGCCAGCGACGAGCCATAGGTCGCGCGCCAGCCGCCATCAATCCTCTCAAAGCGCAGACGCAGAGCCGCATGATGAGCGACGAGAGCGGCGACCGAGGACTCGACAACTTTCCAGTCGAGCCGCGACTTCGGCATCAACAGGACGGCCTGGTTCCAATGATGACGGTCCCCCGCATCTTCGCCGAAGAACCGCAACTGAACCGGCAGCAGCGGATGCTCATGGCCTTCGATCTCGACTTCCGGGGCGACATGACCCGCCCTGCTCTCACTTCGCGCGACCCGCGCCAAATCCTGCAAGGTCTGATGCCGGAACACGTCACGCGGTTCGATCAATAAGCCCGCCTGGCGGGCGCGGCCGACCAGTTGTAGCGAGATGATGGAATCGCCGCCGAGCTCGAAGAAATTGTCCTCGACACCGATGACGGGCTGGCCGAGCAGTTCGGCCCAGATCGCAGCGAGCACCATCTCGGCCGCAGAGCGCGGCGCCACGTGCGCAGCGATTGCGGTGGGCATCTCGGGGGCCGGCAGGGCATCGCGATCGACCTTGCCGTGCGCGGTGAGCGGCAGCCGCTCCAGCGGCACGATACGGGCTGGCACCATGTAATCAGGCAGCTCGTCCGAGAGCGCCGCGCGCATGGTTGCCTCGTCGAACGGTCCGTCGCCGGCGACATATCCGACCAGTTGGCGACTGACGCCGGCGTCGCGGGCAACGACGACAGCCGACTGCACGCCGGCCTGCCGCATCAGCCATGCCTCGATCTCGCCGAGCTCGATCCGGAAGCCGCGGATTTTCACCTGGTGATCGGAGCGGCCGACATATTCGATCACCCCGTCGGCGCGCCACCGCGCCAGATCGCCGGTGCGATAGAGCCGCGCCCCCGGCGCACCGAACGGATCAGGGACGAAGCGTTCAGCCGTCAGCTCGGCGCGCCGCCAGTAACCACGCGCCAGTCCCTCGCCGCCGATGAACAGCTCACCGGTCACGCCGACCGGGACGATGTTGAGATCACTGTCCAGGATATAGGCAGAGCGGCGGCCCACGGGGCGGCCTATCGGCGCGTAATTGCCTTCAATCTCTTCGTCGGCATCGACCTTCCAGACCAGCGGCGTCACCACGGTTTCGGTCGGCCCGTAGCCGTTGATCAATGTGCGCGGTTTGAGCGCGCGCTTGACCTTGTCGAAGCCCGCCTTGGCCATCGCCTCGCCGCCGAACGAATAGAGCTCCACGGGCGGCGGATCGCCGCGCCACATTGCGAAGTCGGCGAGCTGTTGCAGATAGGTAGGCGGGAATCCGGCGTTGGTGACGCGCTGCCGGCGGAGAACGTCGAGGGTCTGCTCGGCCGACCACAGATCGGCATCGCGCATCACGAGCGCTGCGCCGCAGGTCAGCGCGGTCCAAAGTCGCTCATGGGCCCCGTCGAAGGTGAAGGACAGGAAATGCAGCTCGCGCGAGTGCCGGTCCATATCGTAGAGCCCGGCCGTCACCTCGCAATGCATCGCGAACGGGCCGTGCTCGACCGCAACACCCTTCGGGATACCGGTCGAGCCGGAGGTGTAGATCACATAGGCAAGGCTCGTTGGCGCCACCGCGATCTCGGGATCGCTCTCGCTCTCCTGCACGAGGTGGGTCGCATCGAGTGGGATGACGTCGATGCCGGCGGGCGGCGGCGTCAATACCGAGCCATCCGCGTCAACCAGAACGACATTCGCGCCCGCATCGCTCAGGGTGCCGATCTGTCGCCTGGCCGGATGTTCGGGATCGAGCGGCAGATAGGCCGCCCCCGTCTTCAAGATCGCGAGCAGCGCCACGATGAGATGCGGCGAGCGTCGTGCCGAGACGCCGACGAGGTCGGTGGGCCCGACACCCCGGCCGATCAAGTGATGCGCGAGGCGGTTGGCGCGACGGTTGAGCTCGGAATAGCTGATGTCATCATCGCCGAAGACCAGGGCCGTCGCGTCGGGCGTTGAGGCCGCCAGCCGTGCCACCGTCAAGTGCACCGGTGTGAACGGTGCGTCTCTCGTTCCAGCATCCGCATCGTTCCAATGGCGCAGCTTCTCCAGCTCCTCGTCGGAGAGCAACGGCACATCGGCGATGGATTGCACGTCGTCGGCAACCATCGCTTTCAAAATCGTGGTCCAGTGCGCCGCCAAGCGCTCGATCGTCGCGCCTTCGAACAGCGCCGTCGCGTAGGTGAGGATCGCCCGGATCTCGCCCGATGACCCCTCGTCCGTGTCGAGCGCGAGGTCGAACTTGACCGTATCGACCTCGGCATCGATGGTTTCGATCTGAAGTCCGGTCCGATCGGGCGGATTGCCCGACCCCCGGCGTCGTTGATGGTTGTAGAGGACCTGAAAAAGCGGATTCTGGCTCAGGCTGCGCGTGGGCTGGAGGATCTCGAACAGTCGTTCGAACGGAAGATCCTGGTTCTCTTGTGCCTCTACTGTGGCCGAATGGACTGCCGCAATGAAGGCGCCGATCGGCGCCCGGCCGTCGATCCGCGTACGAAGCACCTGGGTGTTGACGAACAAGCCGATCACGTTGCGTGTTTCGTCGCGGTGCCGATTGGCGACCGGCACGCCGATGTTGATGTCGGATTGGCCCGTATAGCGGTAGAGCAGCAGCTTGAAGCTCGCCAGCATCACGACGAACAGTGTCGTGCGGTGGCGCCGCGCCAGCGCGCGCAAACCGTCCGCCAGCGCCGGATCAAGTGGAATGCGGCGTGCTGCGCCCGCAAGATCGGGCACCGCCGGCCGCGACCGGTCGAACGGCAGTTGGAGCACGGCCGGGTCGGCAAGACGTTTGGTCCAGTAATCGACCTGCCGCGCGCCGTCGACCGCACTCATCCAGAGCCGTTGCCATTCGGCATAGTCGGCATATTCGATCTCCGGCTCCGGCAAGGCCGGCGTTTCACCGCAGGCAAATGCCGCGTACAGCGTCCAGAATTCATCGACCAGCACGCCCATCGACCAGCCGTCGGTCACGATATGGTGCAGGCTGACGACGAGGAAGTGGTCGTCCTCGTTCAGCGTCAGCAACGCCGCGCGCATGAGCGGACCGGATTCAAGATCGAACGGCAGCGAGGCTTCCTGTCGCGCCAGCAAACGCGCCCGTCCTTCCCGGTCATCGCCATCGAGGGTCACGTGTCGCAATGCGACCGGTTGCGGATCGCCTATGAATTGCTCGGCGACTTCTCCTTCCTGTCGAAATACGGTACGGAACGCTGTGTGACGCGCAACGAGCGCATCGAACGCCTGTCGCAGCGCGCGTGGTTGCAGCTGGCCGCGCACGCGCAGCGTCGCCGAGATGTTATAGGCGGCACTGCCCGGGTCCATCCGCCACAGGAACCAAAGGCGGGATTGCGCAAAGGACAGCGGCGCACGTTTGCGCTCCTGGCGCACGATCGGCAACATGGCGAGGTTGACGCCCTTCGCCGCAAGCTGCGAGAGGAACGCGTGCTGCTTGCCGGCATCGAGGCGCATCAAGCGCCGTGAGATGTCGCGCAGCTGCTGCTTTTGCGTGCTTGCCATGTCACTCATCGGACAGTTCGACTTCCTTCAACATGTCGAGCATCGCGGCGATGTCGTCGCCTCGCTTGTCGGTTTCGCTCTCCTGACCCAGCGCAGCCGCCATGGTTTCAACCGTCGTCATTTCGAATAGACGGTTGAGCGGCAGGTCGTGGCCGAGATCGCGCTTGATGCGGCTGACGAGCTGGACGGCGATCAGGGAATCCCCGCCGAGCTCGAAGAAATTGTCGGTGACGCCGATGTCGGGCTGGCGCAGCAGGTCGGCCCAGATCGCGGCCAGCGCAGCTTCCTTCGGCGTGCGCGGCGCGACATGCTCGGCTGACGTTACAAGCTGGTCCGGCGCCGGCAGCGCCTTGCGGTCGATCTTGCCGTTCGGCGTCAGCGGCAGGCGCTCCAGCACCACGACCCGCGCCGGCACCATGTAGTCCGGCAGGGTTGACGACAACGCCGCCTTGAGCGCCGCACTATCCAGGGCTTCGCCGCTGACATAACCGAGAAGCTGGCGGCCGGCGCCGGCCTCGCGCGCCACCACCACGGCCGCGCGAACGCCAGGCTGGGCCATGAGCCGCGCCTCGATCTCGCCCAGCTCGATGCGGAAACCGCGGATCTTCACCTGGTGATCGGCGCGGCCGACATAGTCGAGCACACCGTCGGACCGCCACCGCGCCACGTCGCCGGTGCGGTACAGCCGCGCGCCCGGTGGACCGAACGGATCCGGGATGAAGCGCTCCGCCGTCAGCCCGCCGCGCCGCCAATAGCCGCGGGCCAGCCCGGCGCCGCCGATATAGAGCTCGCCGGCAACGCCGACCGGCGCAAGGTTGAGATCGCGATCGAGAATGTGCAGCGTGGTGTTGCCGATCGGGCCGCCGAGCAGCGGACGATCGTCCGCCGCATCGAGCCGGTGACGGGCCGACCACACCGTGGTCTCGGTCGGACCATACAGGTTCCAGACATCGCCCGCCTGCGCCACCAGCCGCCGCGCCAAATCCGGCGGCAGCGCCTCGCCGCCGCACAGCACCCGGCAGCTGGCCGGCAGCGACGGACCGTCATGATCGAGCAGCATCCGCCAGGTCGATGGCGTTGCCTGGATCATGGAAACGCCGTGCCGCTCCACGATCGCCTTGAGCCTGGTCGGATCATGCGCCGCCGCACGATCGGCCAGCACCACGCAGGCGCCGATCGTCAGCGGCAGCCACAGCTCCAGCACCGCGATGTCGAAGGACAGCGAGGTCAAGCCGAGCACGCGGTCGGCGGCCGTCATGCCCGGCTGCTCCGCCATGGTCGCCAGGAAGTTGGTCACGGCGTCATGGCGGACCATCACGCCCTTGGGCAGGCCGGTCGAGCCCGAGGTGTAGATCACATAGGCAAGGCTCTCGCCGTGAACGGCGACATCGAGATTGCCGGCATCGTCGCCCTCGCCATCCGAAGCGTCGAGCAGCCAGGCCTCGGCTCCGGTTTCCGCCAGCACGGCGGCGAACTGACCTTGCAAGTCCTGCTGCGTCAGCACCAGCGCCGCGCCGCTGTCGCGCAACATGTGCGCCAGCCGCTCCGGCGGGTAATCCGGATCGATCGGCAGATAGGCCCCGCCCGCCTTCAGCACGGCCAACAGCGCGACCAGCATCCCGGCACCGCGGTCGAGCGCCAGC
Organism: Bradyrhizobium tunisiense; assembly: GCF_042263385.1. NCBI lineage: Bacteria > Pseudomonadati > Pseudomonadota > Alphaproteobacteria > Hyphomicrobiales > Nitrobacteraceae > Bradyrhizobium > Bradyrhizobium tunisiense. Next base: position 76,859 of record NZ_JBHLEV010000002.1, on the reverse strand, counting down.
CCGACCACGCCGTCGGCCCCGACGCCGCGGTCGCGCAATCGCCGCGCCAACCGGTTGGCACGCGCGTTCAGTGCCGCGTAACTCAGCTCCGTCTCGCCGGACACCAGCGCGATCGCTTCCGGCGACCTCCGCACCTGCGCCTCGAACTGCGCGACAAACGACCCGACTCCCGGATATTGCGCCCGCGTCAGATTCCACGCCTCCAGCAAAAGCTGTCGTTCCTCGGGAGGCAGAATGTCGAGTTGTCGGACCGGCGTGCGCGGCGCATGTTCCAGCACCTCCGCCAATTGATCGAGTGCCTGCTGCATCAAGGCGCAGATGCGATCGGCCGAATGCGGACGGATGATCTGAGCGGTTAAGCCAAGCGTCTGGCCGTAATCCTCGACAGCCAGCATCAAGGGATAATTGGTGCGCTCTTCGCCTCCGATCCATTCGGTGCCGGAGCCGTCCTTGTCGGTCAACTCGGCTCGCGGCACATTGTGTCGATAGTTCAGGATGGCGCTGAACAGAGGCGCCGGCGCCGCGACGCCACTGCATCGTTGCGCAAGCGCCAGCGAAGCGTGCTCATGCGCCATCAGCTCGGTCAGCCGATGATGTGCATCGCGAACACTGTCCTCGACCGCGGTGTCATCGAGATCGAGGCGCAGCGGCAAGGTGTTGATGAACAGGCCCATGGTGCGATCGCCGCCGGCGCCAGCCCGCATGCGGCCGAACAGAACGGTCCCGAACACGACACGATCGCGCCCGCTGGTTCGCGCCACCACCTGTCCCCAAGCGAGATGGCAAAGGCCGGCGAGGCTGACGCCGAGCCGCCGCGCCTGAGCACGAAGCCTTGCACTCAAGTTTTCGGGCAAGATCCGCCGCGCTTCCACGACGCCGCCGCCGTCGCCGTGCACCCGGTCCAGCCCAAACGGCGTGGTCGGTTCGTCGATGTCGGCGAGCATTCCGCGGAAGAAGCGCTCATGATCCGCCTTCGCCGCCGATCCGCGCGCCTGCGCCACCAGATTCCGGAACGGATATGGCGGCGGCAGTTCGTGACCTCGCCCGGACAAGATCTTACCGACCTCATCGTGCATCACCTCCAGCGTGGAGTGGTCACCGATCAAGTGGTGCATCAGGACGAGAAGCAGCCAGCGCTCTCCACGGGGATCAGCCGCAACGGCAAATCGCAGCAGCGGCGGCTGTCCGAGATCGATCCGATGGTGACGCGGATCGAATCGCCGCCTGAGCTGCTCGTCAGCGCCGCCTTCGCCGTCCAGCACGACCTCGCTCACGACCAAAGGCGCATTCCTCCAAACCACCTGCGCCGGCGTGGACAAGCCGTTCCACACGATGGACGTTCGCAGAATGTCGTGGCGGTCCACCACCTGCCGGACCGCATCGAGATAGCGGTCGAGCAGATCGCGGCGGGCAAATGCCATCCGGCCGACCAGCAGGTAAGGATCACCGTCCTTCGACAACAGGTGATGGAAGAGGATGCCATCCTGAAGCGGCGACAGTCCGTAAATGTCCTGGATGTTGGCGGCGCCGCCGGGAACGCCGGCCACGATGCCGTCGATGTCAGATTGCGTCAAAGCGACCAGCGGCAAAAGTTCGGGCGTGATTGCCGTCGTCTGCGGCAAGATCCGGTTCACGGGAACGTCGGCTTCTCCGCCATCATCGAGGCCGGCGGCAAAATCGGCCAGCACCGGCTTTGCAAACAGCATGCGCGCGTCCGCGCTGAGTGCATGCCGTTGCAGCCTTTCCAGCATGCGGACTGCGAGCAACGAGTGGCCACCGAGCTCGAAGAAGTGGTCGCTGCGCCCAATCCGATCGACGCCCAAAAGCTCGGCCCAGACCTGCGCGACGATCTGCTCAACCTCGCCTCGCGGCGGCTCGAAACCGCGTCGCGCAAACGCATCATCCTCCGGCGCCGGCAACGCCTTGCGATCGATCTTGCCGTTCGGCGTGAGCGGCAATGCATCGAGGCGCACGAAGGCCGACGGCACCATGTAGTCCGGCAGGCACGTACGCAGGTGATTGCGCATCGCGCCGGCAAATTCATTGGCATCGAGCCCCGCGCCATTGCCACGGCGTACGGCGACATAGGCGACCAGCCGCGCGTCACCACCGTGATCCCGTTGCACCAGCACGACGGAATCGGTCACGTCGGTATGCTCGTTGAGCCGGAACGTGATCTCGTCGAGCTCGATGCGGAAACCACGAATCTTGACCTGGTGGTCGTTGCGGCCCAGAAACGCGATATTGCCGTCTGGCAGATAACGCCCGAGATCGCCGGTGCGATACATGCGCGCATCCGCATCGCCGCAGAAGGGATCGCGCACGAAGCGCTCCGCCGTCAGATCGGCCCGATTGAGATAGCCGCGCGCAACGCCAACGCCACCGATGTAGATCTCACCCGCCGCACCGAGCGGAACGGGCGCACCAAATCGATCCAGAAGATAGATCCGCGCATTCGGCAGCGGACGACCGATTGGAGCAAAGTCGCCGTCAAAGCCCTGATGCCGCAACCAGCTCGTCGCGCAGACCGTTGCTTCCGTCGGACCATAACCGTTGAAGACGGCGATGCCAGCAGGCAAATCCTTGACCAGCTCGGCCCTCGGTAGTTCGCCGGCCAGGACAAGGACCCGCAGACAGGCAAGGCGATCGAGATCGGTCCGCCCGTGCAGCATCGCCGGTGGCAGGGTCGCATGTGTGATCGCTTTGTCCGCGAGGAAGCCGAGCAACTCCGAAGCATCCTGATGCTCTCGCGGGCCGGCCAGGAACAGCACGGCACCCGAGCACAGCGCCATGACGATTTCCCAAATGCTGGCATCGAAGCTGAATGAGGCAAACTGCACGACGCGGCTGTGCGAATTGAGCTCGAACAGCGCCCGCTGCGCCAGTGCCAAATTCACCAGGCCACGGTGCTCGACCATCACCCCCTTGGGCCGGCCGGTCGAACCGGACGTGTAGATGATGTAAGCGAGGTTTCGCGAGGTTAGCCCTGTGACGAGATCCCCAAGGCCCGACGTCGCCTGCGGTGTGACGGTCGATACGTCCGCTTCGGGGTCGATGATCTCGCAAGCCCTATCCGGGAATATCGCGCTTCCCGCTTCGTCGGCGATCAGCACGCGCGGCCTGGCATCCTCGACAATCTGACGCAGTCGCGCCGCCGGATAAGCGGGATCGAGCGGCAGATGCGCACCGCCCGCCTTCAGCACGGCCAGCAGGCTCACGACCATGGCGATACCACGCGGCAAGCAGATCGCGACCGGCTGGTCCGGCACCACACCCAAAACCATCAAGCGCCGCGCAAGCCGGTCGGCGCGGGCATCGAGTTCGCGATAGCTTAGGCGAACGTCATCGTAGGCCAGCGCAATGGCGGCCGGCGTCCTTCTCACCTGCTCCGCAAATAGTTCGTGGATGCAGCTTTCGGCGGGAAACGGTGTGGCGGTCTCATTCCACGTGTCGAGAACGCGCCTGGACTCCTCGGCGCCAACAACGTCGATTCGATCGACTATCTGGTCCGCATCGGCAACCATGGCCCGGAGCAAGGTCAATAGATAGTCCCGATGGCGCCTGATCGTCGCCTCGTCGAACAGCGCCGTCGCATAGTTGAGGGAGCCGACGATACGTCCGTCCATCTCGCCGAGACCAAGCTCGAGATCGAACCTGACCTGCTGGAGCGGGATATCGACGGGCTCGGCCTTGAGGCCCGGCAACTCGAGAGCACCCGTTTCGTTGCTCTGCCAGCCGAACGCGACTTGAAACACCGGCGTGTGCCCCAGCCCTCGCAGCGGCTGGGTGATCTCGACGACCTGCTCGAACGGCAGATCCTGATGATCCTGCGCGGCGAGCGCCGCGGTGCGCACGCGGCGGAGCAGTTCGGCGACGTTGGGCTCCGCCGAGAGATCGATGCGGACAGCGAGCATATTGACGAAGAACCCGATCAGGCCCTCGATCTCGGGCCTGTTTCGGTTGGCCGTCGGGGTGCCGATCACGATATCCGTCTGCCCCGAGAGCCTGGACAGCACCGCCGCCCAGGCCGCCAGCACGATCATGAACGAGCTGGCGTGGTGCGACTGACCCAGCCGCCGGATGCCGGATGCCAACTCCGCATCGATCTCGATCGGCAAGGACGCGCCGGCGAGCGACCTGACCGCCCCACGCGGCCGGTCCGTCGGCAACTCGAGCACGGCCGGCGCATCCGCGAGTGCCTTTCGCCAATACTCGACCTGCCGCTGCAATCGCTCTCCCGACAGCCATTGTCGCTGCCAGGCGGCGTAGTCCGGATACTGGATGGCCAATGGCCGCAATGGATCGTCCTTGCCTGCGACGAAAGCCCGGTAGAGCGCACCGAGCTCTCGCACGAGCACGCCGATCGACCAGCCGTCGGAGACGATGTGATGCTGGGTGAGCAGGAAGAGATGGTCCCGTTCCTCCGTCCGGATCAGTCGGCTACGGATCAATGGTCCCGTGGCAAGATCGAACGGCGTTGCAGCCTCCACGCGGCAAAGGCGCGCGAGTTCCTGCTCACGGTCGTCACGGCCGCGTAGGTCGTGTTCGAGCAGGGGAACGCGTTCGTGCGCGGGCAGCAGCATCACGCGCGGCTGTTCGTCGACCACGCGAAAGACGCTGCGTAGCGCTTCGTGGCGCGCGAACAAGCGATCGACGCTTCGACGCAACGCTTCGACATCGATCTGGCCCGAAAGCCGCAATGCACCGCGAATATGATAGCCGGAATTGGCACCATCGAGTTGCGCCAGCAGCCAAAGCCGCTGCTGCGCAAAGGACATCTCCAGTGATCCGTCGCGCGGCGCCACGGGGATCGCGCCGCTCTTCTCGGCATTTCGGCCGCGGTCCCTGGCCAGCGCGACGAGTTTTCTCATCTGCGCGGGATCAAGGTCTCGCAAGCTCGGCTTTGCCGTGTCTGCCATGCTCACTGTTCCGCTCCGACCAGTTCCCGGAGCTCTTCGGCGTCGAACTCCTGCTCGATCAGCCTGATCGACACGACGCGTGAAAATGACGCGAGATCGGGATGAGCGAACAGATCCGAGACCGCGATCGACACGCCGATGTCCTGCGACACGCGGCTGAGCACCCGCACCGCAAGCAGGGAATGTCCGCCGAGCTCGAAGAAGTGATCGTTGCGCCCGACCCGGTCGACATCGAGCAGCTTCCCCCAAATTTTGGCGAGTGCGAGCTCGATCTCATCCTCGGGCGCTTCATAGGAGCGGCGCGTCAACGCATCCTCGCCCGGCGCCGGCAGTGCCCGCCTATCGATCTTCCCATTGGGAGTGAGCGGCAACTGCTCCAGCACCGTCACGGCGGCCGGCACCATGTGGTCGGGCAGAATGGCGGATAGCGCGTCGCGCAAGGCGCGGCCGTCGAGCGACGGATCACCACTCGCATAGGCGAGCAGTTGGCGCCCGGTCCTGCCCTCGCTCGCCACCACGGCCGCCGCACGCACGCCACGCTGCTCGAGCAGTCGCGCCTCGATCTCTCCGAGCTCGATGCGGAAGCCGCGGATCTTCACCTGCTGATCGGCCCGGCCGATATATTCGATCACGCCGTCATCGCGCCAGCGCGCGAGATCGCCGGTGCGGTAGAAGCGCGCACCGCTGTCGCTGAACGGATCGGGGACGAACCGCTCCGCAGTCAACGCACGCCGGTTCAGATAGCCGCGGGCTTGGCCAACGCCGCCGATGAACAGTTCGCCGGTGACGCCGACGGGAACGATGTTGAGGTCGGAATCCAGGATGTGCGCGGACCTGGCCCCGACAGGACGTCCGATTGGCGCGGGCTGGTGAGGCGTCAGCGCGGCATCATCGACGATCCACGCCGTCGGCGCGATCACCGTCTCGGTCGGGCCGTAAGCGTTGACCAGAAGTTCGACATCGGCAGACGCGCGAAATGCCTTGATGCCGCTATCCGACCAGGCTTCGCCGCCGACGATGCATGCCCTGATCGCCAGCCTCCGACCGGTTTGCCGCAACGCCGCGCTCAATTGATCCGCATAGGCCGGCGGCAGAAAGATCGAGGTCACCGAATTGCGGGCGATCTCGCTGACGAGGTCGTCGACCAAGAGGCCGGGCTTCGAAGGTAGGACCAGCGAGCCGCCGGTCATCAGCGGCACGAGCCATCGCTCATGGGCAATATCGAAATTGAACGATGCCGTTTGGAACTCGCGATCGCGCGAGGTCATGCGGTACAGCCGGCCGATCGCTTCGCAATGCATGGCGAGCGGCCCGCGCGCAACGGCGACACCCTTCGGCATCCCCGTCGATCCCGACGTGTAGATGACGTAGGCAAGGCTATCCGGATGGATTTCGACGTCGAGAGTCCCACCGTCGTCACCGGCGGACGGCATCAGCTCGTCGATACAGAGCCCTTCGACCCTGGCTTCGCGCAGCACAGGTGCGAGCCGCTCGAGCAGCGCGCCTTGCGTCAGGACAAGCGCGGCGCCGCTGTCGCACAACATGTGGCCGAGCCGCTCAGTCGGATAATCCGGATCGAGCGGCAAATAAGCGCCACCGGCCTTCAGGACCGCGAGCAGCGCGATGATCATGTCCGGACTTCGGCTCAAGGCAATGCCGACCAGCCGGTCGGGGGCCAAATTCCAGAGCCGAAGCCGCCGTGCAAGCGCGTTAGCACGCGTGTTCAACTCGCCATAGGAGATGCGCTGGTCGCCCCATAGGACGGCAACGGCGGACGGCGCCTGCGCGGCCTGCGCTTCGAAATGCGCCACGACGTCGGCACAGGGTGATGCCGAGTTCAGCTGCGCTGCGCCGCTCCATTCGAGAGTTCGTCGCGCGTCCTGCTCAACTGCCGCAGAGAGATCACCGAGCGCACACTCCGCGTTTGCCGTGATCTGTTGCAGCAGACCGTGCAGAACGTCGCGAACGCGCAGGATGGCAGCCTCGTCAAACCGGCACCGGTCATAATTGAACTCGATGTTCAGCCCGTCACTTGCGGCAAACACCGCGACCGCTAGCGCGTAGTTCGTCGGCGTCACATGTACCACGCGGCCGATCCGAGGACGGCCCTCCCCGCCCCGGTGCAATCCCTCGTCGATCGGATAGTTCTCGAACACCAGGATGTTGTCGAACAGCGGCTGGCCGGCTTGGCCTGCGAGCCGCTGAATTTCGTAGAGCGGCGTCCAGCCGTGCTCGCGCAGGGCCAGGTTCTGGTCCTGCAGCCGGCGCAGCCAGTCGCCGACGATGGACTGCGGGTTCGGCGCATCGATGATGGGAAGCGTGTTGATGAAGAGGCCCACCATCTCCTCCGAACCGGGCAAGTCGGCCGGACGGCCCGATATGGTCACGCCGAATGAGACCGCGGACTGGCCTGAATGCCTGCGCAGCAATTGTGCCCAGGCGCCCTGTATGACCGTGTTGAGCGTCACCCGCTCGCGCCTGGCAAACGACTTCAGGCGCTCGGTCAGCCGCGCATCCACCGCAAACCCGATACTGGCATGCCCCTCGGCCCCGGAGGTCCTGCTGGACACCAACGCATTCGCGAGCAATGTCGGCGTTTCGAGTGCTGCCAGCACCTCGCGCCAGAACCTGTCAGCGCTTTCGCGATCGCGGCTCATCTGCCACGCAATGTAGTCACGATAGTTGCCCTGTATGGCCGGCAGCGTGTCGCCGCTCACGTGCTGCAAAACCTCCGCGATCAGCCGGGCCGAGCTCCAGCCATCGACGAAGATGTGATGATGGGTCCAGATCAACCAATGACGATTGTCGTCGAGAAGGATCAGGCGAACGCGCTGGAGAGGCGGTTGCGAAACGTCAAAGCCCTTCTCGCGGTCGCGCCGGGATATCTCGGCCAGCGCGGATTCCAGATCCCCACACGCGCCGTCGCGCCAGTCCTCTTCGACGAACGGCACCGTCACATGGCGATGCACCACCTGCTGCGTCGCGCCCGACAGGTTCTGCCAGACGAATCCGGTCCGCATCGCGGCATGCCGGTCGCTGGCCGCCTGCCACGCGGCTCGCAGCTTGCCGGCATCGACGCCGAACAGCTCGAGCCCTACCTGATTCACATAGGCATCGTTGGGACCGTCACGCAGCGCATGGAACAGCATGCCCTGCTGCATCGGCGAGAGCGGATAGATGTCCTCGATGCCGCGAAGGTCCAAGGCCGTCGCAAGCCGATCGAGGTCGGCCTGAGCAAGCCCGGACAACGGAACATCCGACGGCGTGAGGCCGCACGCTCCGTTGCAGCAATGCGCGACCAGTTCGCGCAGCGCAGCCTCGTAATGCGCCGCCAGCCGTTCGATCGTGGCGGACCGGTAGCGCTTGCGTCCATACCCAAAGGACAATTCCAGCCGACCGTCACGCACGAGGCCAGTGACGTTCAGCCATCCGCGCATCGGCGCCATGGCACTGCGCGAGGGACCGGCGCTCTCCGGTGCGAAGGTAAAGAGCTGGGTGGTGCCGACGCTCGCGTCAAACCGGCCCAGATAGTTGAAGACGATCTGCGGCTCCGCCAGTTGAGCGAGGACATGACGCTGTTGCTCGGAGCCGAGATGGCGGAGCACGCCATAGCCGAGACCACGCTTCGGAATCGCGCGAAGCCTTTCCTTGACCGCCTTGATCAGCGAGGCCTCGTCGCTGTCCACATTTTTCAGCCGGACCGGGAAGGCCGTCGTGAACCAGCCGACGGTACGGGATACATCCGCGTGCGCGAAAATGTCCTCGCGGCCATGGCCTTCGAGCTCTACCGTCACCTCGTCGCGCGGGCTCCAGCGCGACACCGCCCGCACCAGGGCAGCCAGCAACAGGTCGTTGACCTGGGTCCGATAGGCGGCAGGTGCCTGTTCGAGCAGCCGGGCAGTCAGGTCGGCCCCGAACACCAACGACACTTCGCCGCCGTCGCCGACGCGATCGACGCCGCCATGCTCTTCGTCACATGGCAGAGGCGTGCCGGCACCGCAATCGCGCCAGTGCGGCAACTCCGCCGCAAGCTCTGCGCTCGACGCATAGGCGTGCAGCCGCTCGCTCCACAAAGCATAGGGATCGCTCTTTGGCGGCAGCGTGACGGAGTTGCCGCATTGCAGCTGGTTATAGGCCGACGCCAGATCTTCCAGCAGGATACGCCAGGACACGCCGTCGACGACGAGATGATGAATCACGAGCAGCAGCCGTTGGCCGCCGTCGGTCAGGTCCATGCCGACCGCGCGCAACAGCGGCCCCGAGGATAGCGAGAGGCTTTCCTGCGCAGCGCGGGCCAGCTCCGTGATCTCCGTCGCGCTATCGACGCTGGCATGCAGCCACAATAATTCCGATGGCGCCGGCAGCGGCCCCTGCTCCGCCTGCCAGGCGCCGTCAACTTGCTTGAATCGCAGGCGCAATGCATCGTGATGCTCCCCGACGGCCGCGAGCGCGCGCCGTAGCGCCTCCCAATCGACTCGTATCTGAGGCCGCAGCAGAACCGCCTGGTTCCAGTGATCCCGGTTGCTGATGTCTTCGGCGAAGAAGCGCGCCTGGATCGGCGTCAGGTGACGCATGCCAGGCTCGATCTCGCCGCCGGTCGACGTCGTCGCGTCCAGCTTGCCTTTTCTTGCGGGCACCTCCCTCGACACGACGGCGACCGTCGCCAGCCCGGCAACTGTCTGCTGGCTGAAGATCTGCTTCGGCGTCAGGCGGATACCACGCTTGCGCAGGCGGGCAATGATCTGGAGGCTGAGGATGGAGTCGCCCCCGAGCTCGAAGAAATTGTCACTGCGACCGACATGCTCGCGACCGAGCACCTCGCACCAGACCGCCGCGATCGCGACCTCGATGTCGCCCGCAGGTGCGGCATAACCGGCCGAGGCCTCGTCTTGCGATGGCTCCGGCAGCGCACGGCGATCGACCTTTCCATTGGGCGTCAGCGGCAGTCGCGCCAACAGGACGATGTGCGACGGCACCATATAGTCCGGCACGATCGTTGCCAGCTGTTGCTTGATCGCATCGGCTTGCAGACCAGCGCTGATCGCGGGCACACAATAGGCGACGAGCTCCTGGCGCTGCGCGCTTCCGCCGATCGCGCGCGGGACTACGACTGCATCCTCGATCCCCGGCAGCGCCCTGATGACGCGCCCGACCTCGCCGAGCTCGATGCGATAGCCGCGCAGCTTGATCTGGTCATCGGTGCGGCCCAGGAATATCAGCCGGCCCGCGCCGTCGCAGCGGACGAGATCCCCGGTTCGGTAGAGCCGCTCGCCTGTCTCTCCGAACGGATCCGGCACGAAGCGTTCCGCAGTCAGGCACGCCGCGCCGCGATAGCCCCGTGCCAACCCTGCACCGCCGATATAGAGCTCGCCGGCAACGCCGATCGGTACCTCGTTCAGCGCGTCATCCAGGACATGGGCCCGCAGATTGGCAAGAAGCAGTCCGATTGAAATCGGACTGTTTTCCTGTTCAACCGCGCACTCATGCGTCGCCACACCGACGGTAGTTTCCGTAGGTCCGTAGTGATTCAGAATCCGGCACCCCGGCCGCAAGCGTCGGACTTCGTCCAGCAGCGCGCCATCGCAAGCCTCGCCACCCAGGACGAGCGCATCGCGGGGCAAAAGATCGGCCGACCGCGACGCCTTCAGCAATCCTCGCAGATGGCTCGGGACGATCTTGAGGATGTCGACCTCGCCTTCGCGCATCGCTTGCGCGAACCCATCCGCATCGAACACGGCCTCCGGCGATAGCAGATGCAGCGTCCCGCCGGTCGCCAGCGCACCGAACAGGACGGTGTGGCCGAGGTCGGCCGCCACCGTCGATACCATCGCCATGTTCGCCGACGGACGCGGTCCCAGGCGTTGCAGCAGCCCCTGCACGTAATTGGCCAAGGCGCTGTGCGAGACGCTGACGCCCTTGGGCGCGCCGGTCGATCCCGACGTATAGATGACGTAGGCGGTCTGCTCCGGATGGATCGTCGTGTCGACCGCCCGGCTCGAAACCTCCGCGCGCACGGCTTCGGTCTCCGCATCGAGCAGCAGGCAATCGAGCCCACGCGCGTCCGCCAATGTCTCACCCGCCGCCAGCACGATCTCGATGTTGCCGTCGGTCAAGATACGGCGAATACGTTCCAGCGGCCATTTCGGATCCAGCGGGACGTACGCGCCGCCGGCCTTGAGCACGCCGAGCAAGGCGACGACAAAGGCCGGCGATCGTTCGATCCACAGCGCGACCGGCGTCTCGCGCGCCACGGCCTTGGCGATGAGGACACGTGCGATACGGTTCGAGCGCTGCTCGAGTTCCGCAACGGTCAACTGATCCCGGCCGCATCGGATGGCTACGGCGCTCGACCTATCGGCGCTCGATCCACGGTGCAGGCTGAGCACATCGGTGTCGCGGAACGTCGCGGCTTCACTCGGCACGATCTGCCGGTGCTGCTCGTCGATGACGAAGTCCGATATCCGCCGTTCGGCATTGTCGACAATCTGGCGCAGGATCGAACCGAATTGTGCCGCCAGCCGCGCGATGGTTGGACGATCGAACAGATCGGTGGCGTAGTTGAACGTGACCTTCATGCCGACGGCGCCATCGATCACGTCGAGCGCGAGATCGAAATGCGAACCCGCGAGATCGACGATGTCGATTTCGGCGGCGAGCCCCTCGACGCCGGCGAATCCTTGCGGCGCCGTCATGTAGTTGAACTTCGCCTGGAACAGGGGGTTGTGCCCCCCGCTGCGTTCGGGCTTAAGGCCGTCGACCAGCATTTCGAACGGGAGATCCTGGTACGATAGCGCCCCGACCACGGATTCTCTGACCTGCTGCAACAGGCTCGGGAAGCCTGCTTCGCCGGCAATCTCGGCCCGCAGGACCAAGGTATTGACGAAACATCCGATCAGCCTTTCGAGCTGCGCATGCCGACGCCCTGCGACCGGCACGCCGACGCGCAAATCGTTCTGCCCGGTGTAGCGATGCAACAGCACCTGATATGCGCCGAGCAGCAGCATGAAGACGCTGACACGCTGCTTGGCGGCGATCTCCCGGAGACGGGACGCGAGCGCGCCGTCGATGGCAAGTCCAATGGAATCGCCGGCATGGCTCTGGACCGCCGGACGCGGTCGATCGTGCGGCAACGCCAGGACCGGATGAACGTCGCCGAGCGTGCTGCGCCAATAGGCGAGCTGCCGATCGCCCTCGCCTGCCGCGAGCCAGTTTCGTTGCCAGGCTGCGAAATCAGCATATTGAATTGCCGGAATCGACGGCCCGCCCGCGCCCTGGCCGATGCCGCTGCGGTAGAGCGCGGCCAGCTCTTCGAGCAACACGTCGAGCGACCAGCCATCCACGACGATGTGATGGGCCAGCAGCAGCAATTCGTACGCATCGTCGGTCTGCTGCAACAGCACCGCGCGCAACAGCGGCCCGTTCACGAGATCGAACGGCTTGCCGAGCTCGGATCGCTTCAGTGCTTCGGCGCGCTCGGCCCGTTCCCGCGCCGAATAGAACCGGAGATCCTCGTGCCGAATGCCAATGTTCATGGCATCGTGGATGAACTGCGTTCCCCGGCCGTCCCTGGCGGTGAACGTGGTGCGCAAGATCTCGTGACGGCGGACGATCTCGTCAAATGTACGCGATAGCACGGCCTGATCGACCCGCCCCTTCAGGCGGATCGTGCTTGCGACGGTATAGGCCGTTCCGCCCGGATCCATGTTCCAGAGGAACCAGAGCCGCTCCTGCGCGTGCGACAGCGTCGCACGCTCGGCCGGTGCCGCCCACGGGATCGGCGGCAGCGCGCGGCTGGCACCGGCGCCTGCCAGCGCATCGATCCGGCCAGCGAACGCCGCCAGCGTCGGCGCGTCGAAGAAGAGGCGCAGCTCCACTTCCACGTTCAGGCGCTCGCGGATCGCAGCAGCGGCCTGACCGGCGGCAATCGAGTTTCCGCCCAGGACGAAGAAATCGTCCTCGCGATGGACCGCTGCGACGCCAAGCGCCTCGCACCAGATCGCGGCGACGGCGCGCTCGGTCGCGCTCGCCGGTGCCGTGAAGGATCCAGTGCTGCGGCGACGGCCCCGCTCGAATACCATGAAACTGTCGAGCGTGTTGTCGGCGAGGCGCGCCGCGCAAGCCGATCGTTGCAGCTTGCCACTCGTGGTCAGCGGCATCGCCTGCGGGTTCAGCAGCACGATCACGGCCGGATATTCCTGTGCCTGACGCAGTACCGCTTCGCCGATTGCATGCGCGAGCGCTTCCGGATCGCTGCGCTTGAGCACGGCGCGGCTGAACTCCGCCGCGACGCCGATGGCCTCACGCCCGTCGATCTCGACTGCAAAGGCGGCCACCCGCCCGCTGCGAACGGACTCGACCTCGGCTTCGACAGCCTGCTCGACATCCGTCGGGTAGACGTTCTGCCCGCGAACGATGAGCAGGTCCTTGAGGCGTCCGGCCACGACCAGTGCGCCATCGCGAATGAAACCCACGTCGCCGGTCCGCAGCCAGCGCGTGCCATCCCGCTCCACGAACGCCTGGTGCGTCGCCTCGGGATTGTTCCAGTAGCCGAGCGCGACGCTGGGGCCGGCGACCCAGATCTCTCCGACCTCGTTTGCCCCGGCCGCAGCCGAACCGTCGACCCGCATGATGCGCGTGTCGTGACCTGCAGCGGTTCGACCGCATGCCACGAGATCGGTGCCTGCGCTGGCACTCACAATGCGGCCTGCGGCGAGCTCCGCGGTGTCGAGCGAATAGCTGACCGTATCGGCACCGATGTCGCCGGCGGTGACCAGCAGCGTCGCTTCGGCAAGGCCATAGCAAGCCGTCAACGCCCGTTGATCGAACCCGGCTCGCGCAAACCGGTTGCCGAACTTCTCGAGGGTGGTCCGGCGGACAAACTCCGACCCCGAGAATGCGAATTTCCACCGGCTCAAGTCCAATCGACTGATCGTGTCATCCGAAATGCGGTCGGCGCATAGCGAGTACGCAAAGTCGGGGCCACCGCTCATCGTGCCGCCGTGACGATCGATGGCCTCGAGCCAGCGTCGCGGCCGCTCGAGAAAGTTCCGCGGCGACATCAGGACGCCTGTAAAGCCCGTGAACAACGGATTCAGAAGTCCGCCGATCAGTCCCATGTCGTGATAGAGCGGCAGCCAGCTTACAAAGACGTCGTCCGGCGTTCCTCCAGCAGCCGCTTCGATGGCGCGCTCGTTGGCCGCCAGATTGCCATGAGAGACGCAAACGCCCTTCGGCCGCGAGGTCGATCCAGATGTGTATTGGAGGAACGCGATGGCATCGGCCGCAAGCCTGGTCTCGCGCCACTCCGCTGCGAGCTCGGGCGGAATCGCATCCACCGCAACGATTTGCACGTCGCCCAATGCGGGCAGCGTTGCCTCGATGACATCGCGCAGAGCCGTTTCCGACAGGATGAAGCGCGGCGCCGCATCCCGCAGAATGCCGTTGAGACGCCCTGCATAACGCTCGGGACCGCCCTCGGGCGGATACGCCGGAACGGCGATCACGCCCGAATACAGGCAGGCATAAAACGCGACGGCATAATTGATCCCGCTCGGAAGAAGAATTACCGCCCGCTCGCCTGCACCGCCCATCTGCCGCATCCACGCCGCGAGCGCCCTGATCCGAACGTCGAGCGAAGAATACGTCAGCTCATCCGCGACGCCGTCGCCTTCCAGGAACCGCAACGCCACCTTCTCCGGCTGCAAGGCGGCATGCTCTCGCAGGCGTTCGACGAGGTTGGCTCTATCCATGTTCTCGAATCCCTGTCCGGCCACAAGCCCGAAATCCTCACCGCCCGAATCACGAGTGCTGCCGGTCATCCCTGCCGATGAGCTTCGGCCATTGCGACGATCACCTTGCGCGGTCCCTTGAATGGAGCGCGCGCATGCGCGGTGAGCATGTTGTCGAGCATCACGACGTCGCCGGCCTGCCAGGGAAAGCTGATCTTGTGCTTCTCGAGAACTGTCCGGACGATCGACAACGTCTCGTCCTGGATCGTCGAACCATCGCCGTAGAAAACATTGCGCGGCAGATCGGCTTCGTCATCGACCACATCGAGCAGACTCTCGCGGACTTCCGGCTCGAGATTGGAGACGTGGAACAGATGTGCCTGGTTGAACCAAACCCAATCGCCCGTGGCGGGGTGCCGCGCCGTACCCTGACAGACCTGGCGCGTACGGAGCTCGCCATCCTCTTTCCACTCGCATTCGATGTCGTGGCGAGCACAGTATGTCTCCACTTCCGACCTGGAGTCGGTGCCGAACACCTGCTGCCAGTCGACATCGAGGCCGTTGCCGTAGTTCCGCACATACATCACACCCTTGTCCGCGAACCGTTCCCGAATGGCTGGCGGCATGTCGCGATAGATGGCGCGGCTGTCGGCGATCGGTGTCTCCCCGCCCTCCAGCGCCGGCTGCATGCAGTAGAACCATATCTTCATCGGCCAATCGCGGGTGTAGGCCTGCTCGTTATGCAGCGGGATATGCTGATGCGGCGGATATTCCGTGGACGTGTAGACTCCCGAAGTCACCTGCGAACGCGGCGTCGATCCGAACTCGTAGGTGAGCAGCGGATGACCGAAATCTGCCGCGAAGGCCCGGAACGCGTCGGGACCATCGAGCGAGAAATCACGGAACACGATGCCGCCGCTGTCGGGAAGGTATCGGTCAATCGTCTGGCGCAGCATGGGAAGGGCTTCGCCGAGCGGCTGCCCGGCCTCACCTGCCTTGAGCAGCAGGGGCAGGGTTTTGCCTTCAATGAGTGGCTGAACGGAGAACGCGCTCATGATCCTCGCTCCGATGCAAATCAATCGATCGACCCGCTTGCCGGGCCAGCGCCGCACCGATGCGGTCGACCAGCTCGGCTTGCTGCGTGTGAATGAAGAAGTGATGCCCCTGCAGCATATCGAGCGTGAATGACGCCGAGGTCTCCTTGCGCCAGGCCTCGAGCGCTTCACGGCCGGTCTCGTCGTCCGTTCCGGCGAAGACATGGACGGGGCAAGGAAGCGGACGACGCGGCTGGTAGACATAGGCTCCGCACATCAGGAAGTCGGCGCGAAGCACCGGCAGCGCGGATCGCATCAGCTCCGCATTCGACAACGCCTCGTCGGGCGTACCCTGAAGATTACGCAGCTGCTGCATCAGCGCCTCGTCGCTCAAGGGCTCGCGCCACTTGCTGCCGTCCCGAACCGCCGGCGCTTCCGCACCCGAGGCAAAGAGAACGGCCGGTGCCGGCGCGCCGCGGTCGAGCAGGCGATGCGCAAGCTCGAACGCGATCACCGCACCAAGACTGTGCCCAAACAACGCGTAAGGCCTGTCGAGCTGCGCGCCGAGCTCACCGGCGAGCTGCGCTGCCAATGCACGCGGATCGGTCGTCAGCGGCTCGTCCATCCGCGCGCCGCGCCCGGGCCATTCCACCGGCCGCACGTCGATCCATGTCGGCAGAAGCCTTCGCCAGCGCGCATAGAACATGGCACTGCCGCCGGAGTAAGGCAGACAAAGAAGCCGCATCGAAAGACCAGGCTCCGCCGACTAGGATGACTGCCGAGGCGCCGCGTCATCCATGAACTTGCGCAAGCTGAGTGGGCGCATGTCGGTCCACACCTGTTCGATGTGATCGAGACATTCCTTCTTGCTGCCGGTCTTCCCCACCGACTTCCAGCCCACGGGAATCTTCTTGAACGTCGGCCAGATGGAATATTGCTCTTCGTGATTGACGACGACGGTGAAGGTGACGTCGTCCCTGTCGAACACCATCATGACTCAGTCCCTCTTCGAAAAGCGAAAGCAGAGATGTTTGACTAGGTCAGAAGCAGACGAGGGTCAAAGCAATATCGACGCCGCATTTTTTAAGAGCTCAAAACTGGCGACAGACGTACACAATGCAACCTCCACGCTTGCGCGCCAACACGCGGGAAAATATCGATATTTCAGGACACGTCGCCGATTGCTGCAATTCTAAGCGCGCCAGCAGGAACTTTTCCGATACGCCGTGATCGCGCGCTTCGCCGCAGGCCGGGTTTCATTGCACTGTCATCAACATCCGGAAGTTCAGCGTTGCCGGTCATGGGCCAACGAAAAACCGCCGCGGACGAGATCCGCGGCGGCGCATTTGCTGCAACGATGACGTAGTGTTTCAGAAATTGAAGGTCGTTGAAAGTAGATAGGTGCGTGGAGCACCGAGCGATACTGCGCTGCTCACCGTGCGATAGGAGTTCCAATACGCCTCGTTGAAGACGTTCTCGACGCTGGCGCGAACGATGATCGGCTTGCCGTTCCATGGCGAGAGGAACGTATATCGCGCACCAAGATCCACGCGCGTCCACGCGGGAAGCTGCTGCGTATTCGCATCGTTGGCGTAGCTCTCGCTGGTATAGATGACCCGCCCCGTCATGGTTAGCCCCCGCAGAAACGGAGTATCCCACTCGGCTCCCAGATTGAGGTTGACCGCCGACACACCGACGGGAATCTTGCCGTTGTAATTGACAATGATCGATCCAACGGAGACCGCCTGTCTGACGACTTCGCCGTCAATGAAAGTCACACCACCCAGCAATCGGAAGGTCGGCGTCACTTCGCCGAAGGTGAAAAGTTCAAATCCCCGATTGCGCTGCTCGCCGGAAAGTCGCCTTGCGGGCAAGACTTGTCCCGGGACGGCGACCGAGATGATGTTCGGGCTGGTGATGTCGAATACGCTTGCCGTGAAGCCAATTCGCCCCATATCGACCTTCATGCCAACTTCCTTCTGCTTGGTCTGAGCAGGAGGAATGATCTCGCCAACGTTCGAGTAAGACGTGGCTCCGACAACGACTTCAGGCGCCTTGAGGCCCTCGATGTAATTTGCGTAAAGCGAGATATTCTCCAACGGCTTGACGATTACTGCATAGCCGGGGCTCCATGTCGGAACGTCAACACTCGATTTGGCAGAGGTCAACAGATTCACACTATCGACACCTGCTGTTTGCCGCCTCGCCCCGATGACAAACTGTAATCTGTTGTCGAGCATCGACATCGTGTCGGCGACACCAATGCTTGTTAGCTTGGTCCGCGTCTCCAGATTTTGGACAACCGTAGCGAAGTTCGGGTAAGGGATCGGAAGCGGATTATACAGGTTCGAATTGATCGCAGCACCTGCCCTGCCGAACGAACTGTAATCTCGCTCAAAGGCCGAATAGTTTACGGTCAACAGGTGATTGATAGGCCCGGTATCGACCGAAGCCCTCAGCCCAGCCTCACCCGTATAATTGTCATATACATCACGCCCGCTGAACGGAACGGCCGTCCAGTTTCCGTTCGCACTCGTGATGCGCGGCGACGGGTAGACGTAGTCAATCTCGCTCCTGTGATATCCGGCCGCGCCATACGCAGTCACCGACTCCGTTAGATCAACTTCACCTCGCGTCAAGGCGAACGCATCTCTCGGCTTCCACGTCGCCCAGTCCGGCATGTAATTAGCTCCGGGCTTCGGAAGTGCCGGCACCGGGATGGTGGTCGCAAAAGGAGGACTGCTGGTAAACGTCAGGAATCGCAAGGGCGGCTTGAGATTGTCGGCCTGATAACCGAGATCGGTGGAAAAGCGGACACGCTCGCCGCGGTAGTCAAGATTGAGCACCGCGTTGCCGAACTGATCGGTTTGTCGGTCATACGCTGTCGACCCCCCCCGTCCCATGCCGTTAAAGCGGACTCCCCATTCCTTATGCTCGCCGTATCGCCGACTCACATCGGTTTGCAGCCCGAACTGAGACTTTGAAATATAGAGTGCGGTCAGCTGCGTGATGTCGGTGTCGGGAGCTCGCTTTGTTACTAGATTGATGCTGCCACCATTGGCGCCCGATGGCGGCATACCGCCGAGAAGAACGCCTGGCCCCTTCAAAACCTCGACGCGCTCGAGGAAATTGGCCGATGTTGAATAGAACGGCGCCATTCCGTACAGACCGTTCATGGAATAGTCGCCACTGTCGTGCCAAAAGCCTCTGATGTACGCGCCATCAATACCGTTGCCAGCGGGCGTCTTCATTCGAACCGACGGATCGTTGAACAAGACGTCCCCGATGGTGCGCGCCTGCTGGTTCTGTATCAGCTCCGCCGTATAGCTGGTCTGGTTGAACGGCGTGTTCATGACGCCGCGATTGCCGAGAAGACCCAGGCTTCCGCCTGTTGCGACCTGGCCGCCTGCATAGGCGGGTGGCACCGTGCCGATGGTACCGGTCGAGGGCACCACATAGGGAACGGGTGCCGCCTGGCGCGGAGCCGCCGCGGCGACGGATCGCTGTCCTCGCGAGGCGCGGGTCGACTGCGATCTCTGGATCGGCTGACGAACTCTCGGCCTGGGAGCATCGACGGTCACCGGCGGCAAATTCGTTTGCGCAAGCGCCTGCTGAAATTCACCCGAGGGTTCCAGCGACAGCGCGAGATAGCTCACCGCTCCCAGCGATAGCGTCCGTACGATTTTCCTGGTCGAGAGTTCACGCCTCATTCCTGCACCCCAATTTCCACTCGCAAGCAAGTCCCCACGCTTCCTAACATGCGAGGGTGCTGCGAGAAGGAATTGAGAACTAGAAATTATCTAAGGTTGCACGACAAACCGTCGCGATTGGAGGATCGATCTTCATTCCAATTGCGTCATCCGATTTTTAATTCTTCTATTTTGTAATCGTTCTAATCGTCGAGCCGCATACGGCACGTCGACGACACTTTGCGTCAAACCGGCGGCGAGCTCCCATGGCCTGGACTGGCAGCTTCCACGCCCGTCAGGCTTCCCGATAGAGTCGAACGACGATGTCATTTGGAAACAGCACGTTGGCCGAGTCGGCCCGTGATCGCCACAAGACGATTCCGTCGACAGGTGCCGGCATCGGAAGCTCGCACTCGGCAAAGCTCGCCACAATCTGCAGCGTCTCGCCGCCACCCGTCCGCCAGCGGATATCGAGACCGCCATTCTGAATCGTTCCACGCGCGGCTGAGACAAATCCCTCCTTGATCAGCGGAATGATCTTTTCCCGCCGAATCCTCAGCAGCTCGGCCGTCAGCGCCCGAAATTCGGATGCGCTGTCGATGCCCGCCCAGTTCAGCTTGGAAGCGAGGAATGTTCGATCGTCACAAGGATCCGGAATCCGGGCGCGCAACTCCGGCGTCGAGAACGCCTTGAAATGCGCGAACTCCCTGCGCCGGCCCTCGCGCGTCAGATCCGCCGCCTCGCCGGACCAGTCCGCAAAGAACAGAAATGGTGTGTCGGCGGCTGCCTCCTCTCCCATGAACAGCATCGGGACGTGAGGATTGAGCAAAACGAGCGCAAGAGCCTGCCTGAGCTTTTCGGAACTGACCAGCACCGATAGCCGCTCTCCCAGCGCGCGATTGCCGATCTGATCGTGGTTCTGGGCGAAGAAGATCGTGGCCTCCGGCGGCAGGTGCGCACTCGGCTCTCCGCGCGGAGCATCGTGCAGCGGAAAGACCTCGCCCTGATAGGCAAAGCCCTCGGTGAGGGAGCGCGCAAGATGGTCGAGCGGCTTGTCTGCGAAGGCGCGGTAATATCCCTCGTTCTCTCCCGTCAGCAGCACGTGGAGCGCATTGTGGAAATCGTCACCCCACTGCGCATCGTAGTGCGCGACCCGGCCCTGCCGGCGATCGAGAAGGTGCGCCTGGTTGGCCTCGTTCTCCAGCATCAGATGCACGCGCCGGCCTGCCAGTTGGCCGCGCACGGTCTCTGCCAGCTCGATGAGAAAATGACGTTCGGAATCGTCCTTCAAGGCATGCACCGCGTCGAGACGAAGTCCGTCGAAGCCGTAGTCGCGAAGCCACATGAGCGCGTTTTCGATCAGGAACTCGCGCACGAACGCGCCATCACGGCCTTCGAGGTTGACGGCAGGGCCCCAACCCGTGGCATGGCGCTTGGTGAAGAAGTTCTCGGCATAGCTGTGCAGATAGTTCAGTTGCGGCCCGAAATGGTTATAGACGACGTCGAGATAGACCATGATGTCGAGGGCGTGCGCAGCGCGCAGCAACCGTTTGAGATCCTCCGGTCGGCCGTAGCGTGCATTCGGCGCGTTCAGCAGCACGCCATCGTAACCCCAGTTGTGCCGTCCCGGCACATCGTTGAGCGGCATCAGCTCGATCGCGGTGATGCCGAGATCGCGCAGATAGGGCAACCTTTTCTCGACGCCGGCATAGGTACCCTCCTCGCTGAAGGCACCGACATGCAGCTCGTAGATAACGGCTTCCGACCAAGGGCGGCCCGGGTATAAGATCGGGTCCCGCAACAGCGCCGTGTCTATCACTTCACTGGGCTGACCGACATCGTCAGGCTGGAAACGGGAGGCAGGATCGGGAACGGTCAGATCGCCGTCGATCCTGAACTGGTAGCGCGTCCCGGCACGTGCGGTCGGACTGAGCAACTGATGCCACCCCTCATCGTCGCGAGGCATGGAGCGTGGCGGCTGGCCGACTTCGAGTAATTCGACAGACCGAGCGGTCGGCGCCCAGAGATTGAACGAGACGCCGTGGTCGATGATTTGAGGACCATGACGCCGCGCCTGTTCGGCTATTCCCAGTCTTTGATTCAACCTGCTCGCCTTTCGCCTGCATGCTTTGACATTCTCCGGCAGGCTCTATTTCACGATCGCCTTAAGCATGCTCAGCACGGGAAAGCTGAGATGCACGCATTCGTTCCTCGAAGACGGCATCGGATTGGGGGTTGGGAGCTGTGTGCACTTTTGGACCGAAGCTGGAAGAAAGCCTCCTCGGTGGCACAACTTGGGGAAGTCCTGGCCTGGCGTTCTCGACCTCCGGCATGAATGACCGCTCGATCACATGCGGTGGGCCACCATCGGCCGGGCCTTCGGTCGGGTGGATTCAGGGAGCTCATACGAAGCCTGTACCAGGTATCGATCCAGGAAACATAAGCGCGCCTCCGTGCATTCGGCAGGCTGTTCTGGAACAGAACGGCCGGCCCGGCGGTTGCTCCAACAGACAGGAGTCATCCCCATGCAGCGCGCTAAACGGCCGCCGATCCGCAATAAGCTGGACCTGACCGATCGGGCTCAGGTGCGCCTGGTCAAGAAGCGACTGCGTCTTTCCGACGCCGAGCTGACCGCGATCGTTGGTCGAATCGGCAACTCCATTTCGGCAATCAACAAGGAAGCCGAGCAGCAAAGGGCCCGGGCGCTGACGCCGTCGGCCGATGCGTCTGCTGCCGCGGTGATCCCCCCGTAGCCGCCACGGACCAAGCGGTTGGCGAAGCCGCGACAATCGCGCCGGCGTCCTGACGGACTCAATTCCTGGGGGAAAGACATGGATCGGCCAGTACATTCAGACGACGCCCTGGCGAGGGCGGTGTCGAGCCTACGCCGTTCCCGGATCACCGAGGGCAGACCGTTTCCGCTCGGTGCCACCTGGGACGGCCTTGGCGTGAACTTCGCTCTGTTTTCGGCCCATGCCACCAAAGTCGAGCTCTGCCTGTTTGACGATAGCGGCGAGACCGAGCTGGAGCGGATCGAGCTCCCGGAATACACAGACGAAGTCTGGCACGGCTATCTGCCCTCTGCCCGTCCCGGCACCGTCTACGGCTACCGCGTCCATGGCCCCTACGAACCAGATGCCGGACACCGCTTCAATCCCAACAAGCTCGTGCTCGATCCCTATGCCCGCCAGTTGATCGGCCAACTGCGCTGGGGGCCCGAGTTGTTCGGCTACGTCCTTGACCATGCTGACAAGGATCTGTCCTACGACGAACGCGACAGCGCGCCTTTAATGCAGAAGTGTGCGGTCATCGATCCGGCCTTCACCTGGGGCGCAGCGCGCAAGCCGGAAGTACCGTGGGAACGGACCATCGTCTACGAGATGCACGTCAAGGGTTTTACCCAGCTCCATCCGCTCGTCCCCGAGGCAGACCGCGGCACGTTCTCGGGGCTCGCGCACTTCGAAATCCCGGCCTATCTGCGCTCGCTCGGCATCACCAGCGCCGAGCTGTTGCCGATCCACGCCTTCGTCGACGACAGCTACCTGGTCGAGAAGGGCCTGCGCAACTATTGGGGCTACAATTCCATCGCCTTCTTCGCACCGGAGCCGCGCTACCTCAAGACGCCGGCCGCGAACGAATTCAAGGCCATGGTCAACCAGTTTCATGCCCATGGCATCGAGGTCATCCTCGACGTCGTCTATAATCACACCGCGGAGGGAAACGAGCTCGGCCCGACGCTGTCGTTCAAGGGCATCGACAACGCCAGCTACTACCGCCTGCTGCCGGACAAGAAGCGCTACTACATCAACGACACCGGCACCGGAAACACGGTGAACCTCTCACACCAGCGCGTGCTCCAGTTGGTCGCCGATTCCCTGCGCTACTGGGCCACCGAGATGCGGGTCGATGGCTTCCGCTTCGACCTGGCAACCATCCTGGCGCGAGAGCCCTACGGCTTCGATGAAGGCGGTGGCTTCCTCGATGCGTGCCGCCAGGATCCCGTACTCTCCAGTGTGAAGCTGATCGCCGAGCCCTGGGACATCGGGCCGGGCGGCTATCAGGTCGGCCAGTTTCCGCCGGGATGGGCAGAGTGGAACGACAAGTTCAGGGATACCGCACGTTCCTTCTGGAAAGGCGATCCGGGCACGATCGCCGACTTTGCCAAACGCATTTCCGGGTCGGGTGATCTCTTCAACAAGCGCGGCCGCCGGCCCTGGGCCAGCGTCAACTTCGTCACGGCCCATGACGGCTTCAATCTCAACGATCTCGTATCGTATAATGAGAAGCACAACGAGGCGAATGGCGAGGACAATCGCGACGGTCACAGCAACAACCATTCCTGGAACTGCGGTGCAGAGGGGCCGACCGACGACCCCGAGATCACGGTGCTGCGCGAGCGCCAAAAACGAAATCTGCTCGCGACGATGCTGCTCTCGCATGGCACGCCGATGCTGCTCGCCGGTGACGAATTCGGGCATACGCAGAAGGGCAACAACAATGCCTATGCGCAGGACAACGAGACCACCTGGCTGGACTGGATGGGCATCACCGCCAATGGTCGCAGCCTTCGCGAATTCGCGCGCAAGCTGATCGCCACACGCAAAGCCTTCCCCATTCTCTACCGCAGCCGCTTCCTGGTTGGCTCGCACAACGAAGAGCTCGACGTCAAGGACGTGGCCTGGCTGTCTCCATCCGGCGAGGAGATGACGACGGAGCAGTGGCAGGACGGCAACGCCAAATGCTTCGGCATGTTGCTCGACGGGCGAGCGCAAGAGACCGGAATCCGGCGCCGCGGCTCGGATGCCACCATGCTTCTGGTCTACAACGCGCACCACGACGTCGTGAACTTCACATTGCCCGCCGTCGCCGACGGTCTGAGTTGGCTGGGCCTGATCGACACCAACCGGCCGGACGAGCGGATGGCCGAGTTCGAGTTCGGGCACGCTTATGCCGTGACGGGGCGATCGCTGCTGGTGTTCGGGCTTGCCAACGACAATATCGCCACGCGCCGCTTACGCCAGGGTCTTGGCGCGCTGCTGGATATCGCTGACACACCTCTGTCCGGCTAGATCAACGGTCTCGGTTGCAGTCAGGGCCTACGCTGTTTCGATGAGCGCCCACACGTGGCCGCTCCAGGTCAAGCGTCCATTATCTTTTTCATAGTGGCTCTTTGCATTGATCGCGGCGTCAGGCGATTTGAAAAGGCAGCCATGTTGTTCGCCAGGCCCGGGATCACCATGGCCTTTCCTTGCATGAGCGCCCGAATACCCGTCTCGGCGACCGGACGCGGCTTCATGGTGAGGAGGCGCAGCAAGCCCGAGGCGGTTGCGCCGGCAGCAGCATCGAAACCCGTCGCGGTGTGCCCAGGGCAGAGACTGGTGACGACCACGCCGTGCGGGCGGAGTTCGTCATGCAGGGCCTCGCCAAAAGCGAGTACATAAGCCTTGGTTGCTGCATAGGCTGCGTAACTGGGAACGGCCTGAAAGCCGAGAAGGCTGGCGATGAGAAGAATATGGCCGGATCGCCGCTTGGCCATGTCCCGGCCGAACAGATAGGTCAGCTCCGTGACGGTCGTGATGTTGAGCTGGATCATGTCCGCGGTGCGCTCGATTGACGTGTCCAAAAAATCGCCGTGCAAACCGTATCCGGCATTGTTCAGCAAGATGTCGATCGCCACCGACTTCGCGTCGAGATTGCTCTTGAGGCGGCTAGCCGCGCCCGGCGCCGCAAGGTCGATCGCCTCGACCAGCACATCCACCCCGTATTTGCGGCGGAGATCGGAGGCAAGCTTTTCCATGGGAACCTGCCGTCGGGCCGCCAAGACGAGATTGACCTTCTGCGCCGCCAGCAGATCTGCGAATTCAAGGCCGAAGCCGCTTGAGGCCCCCGTGATCAGAGCCCATTTTCCGGCGAAGCTGTTCATTGCTTCATGCGACATCGTTCTCGTCCTCATCTATTTGAAATGGAGCTCGGGCACATTCTCAATCAGAATGCCGGCCCATCCTTTCAAGCGGCAGCGGCGTCTCGAACCTGTTTCGCCGCGGCATCCAGAACGGCCTGAGCCAGATCAGGATCGTTGATCGTGCGCGATAGCGTCACCGCGCCGACCATCGTCGCGAGAATGGCCATGGCCTTGCTGCGGGAGGCCTCGTCGCCAGCTCCGCCGAGAAAGCGGGCGAGCACGTCGAGATGCGCTTTGATTCCTGCTTCGAATTCCGCCTTCACCTCGGGGCCCTGTCGGGCGGCATCCGAGCCGAGGGCCACGATCGGGCAGCCGTCCATCTTCTCTCCGCGATGATCGCCGCTGAGGTAAAACCCGATCACTGCGCCGAGTGGATCGTCAGGATGTGCCGCGGCCGCGTCCGACCATCGGCCGGATGCGCTTTCCAATGCGCGCCTGGACGCCTCCACCGCCAGATCCTCTTTTGATGCGAACTGCTTGTAAAAGGCGCCTTGGGTCAGCCCGGCCCCCTTCATCAGATCCTTGAGGCCGATGCCATCAAAGCCGCGCTCCCTGAAAAGGCGGCTGGCCACATTGATCACGGTTTGGCGGTTCTCAGCCGCCTGTGTGCGACTCACTCGCATCGTGGATCTCCATTTGGATTTCGTACGACCTCTATATCCAATATAGAGTTGATTTGCAATCTATCAATCCAGATCCCGGTATCTAAACACCGATATCCGGACCGAGGGTCACGCTGCCGTTATCGCTCGAACTTTTAGATTGTGATCGAAATCTAATTTAGATATAGAGTTCGCATGAAATCTAATTCTCGAAAGGAGACGGTCATGAAAAGGGGTGTTGCGGTGCTCGCGGGTATTCTGGTCCCAGCTGGGGTGGCAACCTTCGTTGCTCTTGCGATTCCCTCCCATGAAGCCTCCGCGGTCGCTGACCCCAGGCAGGAGGCCCCGATGGTCCGTCTCGTCGCGGCCGCGCGGGTCAGCGGATCCGAACGAGGGTTTACCGGGACGATCGGCGCGCGCGTGGAGAGCAATCTCGGTTTTCGCGTCGCCGGTAAGATCGTCGAACGGCTCGTGAATGTCGGTGAGCAGGTCAAATCCGGGCAGCCCTTGATGCGGATCGACGAAACCGACCTGCGCCTCGCGGTCACAGCGAAGCGCAATGCCGTCGCAGCGGCGCGTGCAGTTGTCGTTCAGACCGACGCCGACGAGCGGCGCTACGCCAACTTGGTGAGCGACGGATGGACTTCGAAGCAGCGCTACGAACAGGCGAAGGCCGCATCGGACACCGCCAAAGCGCAGCTTGCCGCGGCGGAAGCCGACGCAGAGGTTGCGGAGAACCAGGCGACCTATTCGGTCCTGGTGGCGGATGCGAACGGAACGGTCACCCAGACGCTTGGCGAGCCGGGGCAAGTCGTCGCTGCCGGCCAGGCGGTGGTTCGGCTGGCACAGTCCGGTCCTCGCGAAGCTGTGGTCGCGCTTCCCGAAACGATCCGGCCGGCGATTGGTTCGCTTGCCGATGCAAGCCTCTATGGGAGCGATGGGCGCCGCCACAGCGCGCATCTGCGCCAGTTGTCGGATTCCGCAGATCCCCAGACCCGCACCTATGAAGCCCGCTACGTGCTCGATGGTGAGGCTGCGGCGGCACCGCTCGGCGCAACGGTCACTATTCGGCTTGCAAGCCAGGATCATCAGCCGGAGGTTCAGGTGCCGCTAGGAGCCGTGCTCGATGACGGCCGAACGACCGGCGTTTGGGTCTTCGACAGCGCGACCTCAACCGTGCGCCTGCAGCCCGTCAAGCTTCTGCGTGTGACCAGCGAAACGGCCGTTATCTCCGGATCGAAGTCCGGTGACCAGATTGTTTCCCTCGGCGCACATCTTCTGCACGAGGGCGCCCGCGTCAGGACCGCGCCGGAAAACAGGAGCAACTGATGAGCTTCAATCTCTCCGCCCTCGCCGTTCGCGAACGCGCCGTCACCCTGTTCTTCATCCTCTTGCTGGCAGCCGCCGGCGCCTATGCCTTCTTCATGCTCGGGCGGGCCGAGGATCCGTCCTTCACCATCAAGACCCTGACGGTCACGACGGTCTGGCCGGGCGCGACGGCACGCGAGATGCAGGATCAGGTCGCCGAGCCCCTGGAGAAGCGAATTCAGGAACTGACCTGGTATGACCGGGTGGAGACGACGACGCGGCCCGGCTATGCCTACATGACGGTGACGCTGAAGGACAGCACGCCGCCATCGAGCGTGCAGGAAGAGTTCTATCAAGCCCGCAAGAAGCTGGGAGATGAAGCCCGCAAGCTGCCCTCCGGCGTGCTCGGCCCCTTCGTCAACGACGAATATTCGGACGTGAGCTTCGCCCTTTACGCGCTCAAGGCCAAGGGCATGCCGATGCGCGAGCTCGCCAGGCAAGCCGAGACCATCCGTCAGGACCTCCTGCACGTGCCCGGCGTCAAGAAAATCAACATCCTCGGCGAGCGTCCCGAACAGATCTTCGTCGAATTTTCTTATGCCAAGCTGGCAACCCTCGGCGTATCAGCAACG
Source organism: Bradyrhizobium tunisiense (assembly GCF_042263385.1). Lineage (NCBI taxonomy): Bacteria > Pseudomonadati > Pseudomonadota > Alphaproteobacteria > Hyphomicrobiales > Nitrobacteraceae > Bradyrhizobium > Bradyrhizobium tunisiense. The sequence continues at coordinate 48,985 of NZ_JBHLEV010000002.1, read as the reverse complement.
GATATCGTTGCCGCTTTGCAGCGGCAGAACACGTTGACACCAGCAGGCTCCATCGACACCAAGGGGCCGCAGGTCTTCATCAGGGTCGATGGCGCTTACGACAGCGTCCAGGCGATTGCCGACACGCCGATTGTCGCGGCCGGGCGGACGCTGAAGCTTTCCGACATTGCCGAGGTCCGACGCGGCTACGAGGATCCGCCCACCTACATCATCAGGCACCAGGGTGAGCCCACCATCATGCTCGCAGCGGTGATGCAGGAGGGCTGGAATGGTCTGGCGCTCGGCAAGGCGCTGGAGGAGCGATCCGCAGCCATCGCCGGGACACTGCCGCTCGGGATGACCCTGGCCAAGGTCAGCGATCAGGCCGTCAACATCACCTCGGCGGTCGACGAATTCATGATGAAATTTGCGATGGCGCTCGGCGTGGTGCTGCTGGTGAGCCTGCTGAGCCTCGGCTGGCGTGTCGGCATCGTCGTGGCGGCGGCAGTGCCACTGACGCTCGCCGTCGTGTTCCTCATCATGCTGGAAATCGGCCGGTTCTTCGACCGCATCACGCTCGGCGCCCTCATCCTGGCGCTCGGTCTCCTCGTTGACGACGCCATCATCGCGATCGAGGTCATGGTGGTGAAAATGGAAGAGGGCATGGACCGCATCTCGGCGGCGGCCTATGCGTGGAGCCACACCGCGGCGCCGATGCTGTCCGGAACGCTCGTAACGATCGCAGGCTTCCTGCCGGTGGGTTTTGCGCGCTCGACGGCCGGCGAATACGCCGGAAACATCTTCTGGGTCGTGGGGTTCGCCCTCATCGTCTCCTGGATCGTCGCGGTGATCTTCACCCCGTATCTTGGCGTCAAGATGCTGCCGGCGATCAAGCCGGTCGAGGGCGGCCACCATGCAATTTACGGCACGCCCAACTATCGGCGCCTGCGCGGCCTCATCACCCTCGCCGTCCGCCACAAATTCCTGACCTGCAGCATCGTCGCCGTCGCCTTCGCACTTTCCATCGTCGGCATGAGTGGCGTCAAGCAGCAGTTCTTCCCGACCTCGGATCGCCCGGAAGTGCTGGTGGAGGTTCGCCTGCCGGAAGGCACCAGCATCGAGACGACGACGGCCACCGTCGAGAAGCTCGAGCATTGGTTGCACGATCAACCCGAGGCCAAGATCGTCACGAGCTATGTCGGTCAGGGTGCGCCCCGCTTCTTCTTCGCGATGGCGCCCGAGCTGCCCGATCCGGCCTTCGCAAAGATCGTCGTCCTGACGCCTGACGCAGAGGCGCGCGAGACTTTGAAGCACCGGCTCCGACAGACCCTGTCACAGGGCCTCGCACCCGAGGCCAATGTGCGCGTCACCCAACTCGTGTTCGGACCTTACACGCCCTTCCCGGTGGAGTTCCGGATCATGGGACCGGATCCCGCTCAATTGTATGCCATCTCTCAGAAGGCTCTCGAAGTCATGCGTGGCGTTCATGACGCACGGCAGGCAAATCGGGATTGGGGCGATCGCACGCCCGTGCTCCGCTTCATCCCGGATCAGGATCGGCTGAACCTGATCGGCCTTTCGCCGGCCGAGGTCGGCCGTCAACTCCAGTTCCTGCTCACCGGCATCGCCGTGACACAGGTTCGCGAGGATATCCGCAATGTCCCCATCGTGGCGCGTAGCGCCGGCGGCGAACGGCTGGATCCGTCGCGTCTGGCGGATTTCTCATTGATGAGCAGGGACGGCCGCGCGATTCCGCTCGACCAGGTCGGCCATTCCGAAATCCGGCTCGAAGAGCCGATCATGAAGCGGCGCGATCGCACGCCGGTCGTCACAATTCGTTCTGATATCAATGAGGCGACCCAACCTCCGGAGGTCTCCAAGGAAATCAGGACGGCCCTCCAGCCCCTGATCGCCTCCCTTCCCGCCGGGTATCGTATCGAGCTGGGCGGATCGATCGAGGAGGCAACCAAGGCCAACGACGCGCTCGCGACGATCTTTCCGGCCATGATTGCCGCCATGCTGATCGTCATCATGCTGCAGGTGCGATCCTTCTCGATGATGGCCATGGTCGTTCTGACGGGACCGCTCGGCCTCGTCGGCGTCGTGCCGGCACTGCTCCTCTTCAACCAGCCGTTCGGATTCAACGCGATCCTGGGCCTGATCGGACTGGCCGGCATCCTGATGCGCAACACTCTGATCCTGACCGAACAGATCAAGGAAAACCTTGCCGCCGGACTTGACGACTATCACGCCGTCATCGAGGCCACCGTGCAACGCACCAGGCCCGTGATCCTCACGGCGCTTGCTGCGGTGCTGGCCTTCATCCCGCTCACGCACTCCGTCTTCTGGGGATCGATGGCTTACACGCTGATCGGCGGCACCGCAGTCGGAACGGTGCTGATCCTGCTGTTCCTCCCGGCGCTCTATGCCGCGTGGTTCCGAGTCAAGCCGACCGCTGACGGGACGCATGCGGGAACGACGGAAGAGGCGCATGCACAACCGGCAATGGCTGCCGAATAGATGACGGCTCGAGCGCAGGAGACCATATTGAGCAAGCTCTTCACTCTCCTCTCGATTGTCTTCGCCGGCTTGGCTGGCGCAGACTACTTGAGCGTTGCACCGGCGGCTTCAACAAACGCCTACGGATACTGTCTTCAAGACCATTCCTCCGACACGCCGAAATGCAGCTTCGATACACTCGAGCAGTGCATCATCCTCATTTCCGGTCGCGGTGGGAGCTGCGCTCGCCACCCGTGGCCATCCGAGGGATCCGCCATGGCGGCGGACTGAACCAAAGGCTGTCCGCCATATTTTGGTCGAGCCGGGCTTCGCCGAGGCGGAGCTCGGCTCGCAACCACATGACTGGCCTCGATCCGGCGCCAGAAAAGATGGCCGTTGCGCCCAGTCACTATTAATACTAAAGTGACTTACATCAACAAACAATCCAGGGGAAACGAATGCGCAAGGTTGGGATACACCACTTTCCCGAAATCGATCGTGTAGTCTACGGCAAGCCTGCAGCTGAGGCCTTGAATGATGAAGCCGTGCGGCTGAATGCCAACCGCGTTTTCCTCCTGGTCAGCCGTACCTTGAATACGAAGACCGACGAGATCGAAAAGATTCGCCGCGCGCTCGGCAACAAGCATGTGGCGACCTTCGACGGAATTGCGCAGCACACGACCCGAAAACAAGCTGCTGAAGTCGCGTGTCAAGCGAACGACGCTCAAGCTGATCTGATCGTTGCCGTCGGTGGAGGTTCTGCCGTCGACCTCGCGAAGATCGTCATCATGGCCGTGGAACATGATATCCGCGATGAGGCAGGTTTCGACCCGTTCGTTATGGGTCCCGGCGTGCCCTTCTCTCCATTCCGCGCGCCCAAGGTGCGGCAGATCGCAGTGCCATCGACGCTGAATGGCGGCGAATACAATGCCGGAGCGCTCGTCACGGACGAGCGCACCAAGCTGAAGCAGATATTCTTCCACCCGCAGATGTCACCCGTGGCAGTCATCCTTGATCCCGACCTGAGCCTCAATACGCCTATGAATCTGTGGATGGGATCCGGGACACGCTCGATGGATCACGGCATCGAAGCCCTATGCTCGCCGGCTGGCACGCCATTGGCGGATGAAGTGGTCTTGGCGGGCATCCGTCTTTTGCGCGAGGGCATGCTCCGCACTCTGCAGCATCCGGATGATCTGGAAGCGCGACGCCAATCGCAACAAGGCTCGTGGCTCGCCGCTTTCGGTCTGCAGGCACGCGTTCCGATGGGGGCAAGCCACGGGATCGGACACGTGCTTGGCGGCACTTTCGATGTTCCTCACTATTACTGCACGCCCGTCATCATGCCGAGCCTGCTTCGGTACAACAAAGCCTTTACGGAGGATGCGCAGAAGCGCTTGGCGGCAGCTCTCGGCAGCCCCGATATGGAAGCTGGAGATGCTTTCGCCGGCTTCGTCAAAGCCCTCGGACTACCTACTCGTCTGGCCGACGTCGGCGTCGGCGAGGACAAGTTCGAGAAGATCAGCAAGATTGCGATCAATCACCGCTTCGTTCAAGCCAATCCGAGGCCGTTCAAGAGCGAAGCCGACATCGTCGATCTGCTGCGAATGGCTGCTTGATTGAACCGGTTTGCGCGATTCATGGGTTAAGGTGCGTGCGATCGGCAGAGGATCGGCGGGAGCCAGTTTGATGCAGGCCCTTTGCAGACAGCGTTCACGTGTCTTCGAGCCACTCTTGATACGGAGTGAGGATGACTGCTCTCACTGATTTATTCCCCGGCTTTGCGTCGGTGAATGCCGAAACAAGTTCGGGTCGCATCTTTGCGCGCGTTGGCGGCAAGGGGCCGCCGCTTCTCCTGTTGCATGGATTTCCTCAAACCCATGCGATGTGGCATCATTTGGCGCCGGCACTCGCCGAACGGTTCTCGCTCGTCATCGCCGACCTTCCAGGATACGGCGCGTCCGACGTTCCCACGACTGATGCAAACCATACTCCCTATACGAAACGGGCAATGGCCCGGACGATGGTCGAGGTGATGGAAAGTCTCGGCCACTCTCGTTTCTCCTTGGCCGGCCATGACCGGGGAGGACGTGTCGGCTATCGTTTGGCGCTCGATCATCCGGAACGACTTTCGCGGCTCGTCGTCCTCGACATTTTGCCTACTTACAATTACTGGACGAATCTAAGCCGTCTTTCGGCGCTTCGCATCTATCATTGGACGTTTCTGGCTCAGCCCCATCCTTTACCCGAAACGCTGATCTCGCGAGACCCAGACGGATTCTTCGGCCCGGTGTTCGCGGAGGGTTTCGATCCCAGGGCCGTGGAACACTACCTAAGCGCGTTGCGCGATCCCGAGCGCGTGCATGGGCTTTGCGAAGACTACCGAGCCGGCGCCTATGCGGACTTCGAGCATGACAAGAGCGATCTTGATGCCGGTCGAAAGATCACGACGCCCCTTCATGTGATCTGCGGAAGCCGAGGTATCGCCGCGGCGGGCGCTCAGCCGCTGATCATTTGGAGCCATTGGGCAAAGCAGGTCACAGGAGAAGCAGTCGAGGCCGGTCACTTCCTGTGCGAGGAAGCTCACGACGCCACGCAGAGAGCTATCCTGAAGTTCCTTGCGGGTTAATCAGCGAACCGCCAGCAGCGCGGACGGTTGAAGATCGGCGATTCGAGGGTATCCATCGACGGCCATCAGCAAGTCCGCCTCCGCCAAAATGCATCGCAGCACGTGAACGATCCCGTCGACTCCATCAAGCGCGAGTCCGTAGGCATACGGTCGGCCGATTCCGACGGCCGTCGCGCCCAGAGCCAACGCTTTAACAACATCCGTGCCTGATCGTATCCCAGAGTCGAACAGAACGGGCGTGTCGCCGGAGGCCCTGACAATGCCGGGCAGCAGATCCACCGCCGCAATGCCGCCGTTTGCCTGGCGGCCGCCGTGGTTGGAGCAAAAGATGCCGTCGACCCCCGCATCGATCGCACGCCGGGCATCATCAGGGTGGCAGATGCCTTTGAGCACGAGAGGAAGCCTGGTCAGGGAACTCAACCAGGGAAGATCGTTCCAAGTCAGAGGATTTCCGAAGATTTTCGCCCATTGCATGATTGCGGCCGGAAGATCTTCCTCGGGAGGCTTTTGCAGCCGGCCGCGAAACACGGGATCCGAAAAATAGTTGCTAAGAACGTCCCCGTGAAACTGAGGGAAGTTCGCCAGGTCGAGGTCCCGCGGGCGCCACCCGGTGATCCATGTATCCAAAGTGACCACGAGCGCCTTGAATCCCGCCGCCTCGGCCCTACGGACCAGGCTCTCCGCAACTTCCCGATCGGTGGGCGTATAGAGCTGAAAGAAACCCGGCGTATCTCCGAATTTGGCGGCCACCGTCTCAAGGGGATCGATGCTGAAGGTCGAAGCCATCATCGGCACGCCGGCCTTCTGCGCGGCCTTCGCAGTCGCAATGTCACCGTGCATGTCTTGCGAGCATAATCCGATGACGCCGATTGGACTCAAGAAGAGCGGAGTAGGAAACCGCATCCCGAACAGATCGATCGACAGGTCTCGCTTCGCAGCACCAACCAGCATGCGAGGCATCAAACCCCATTGCTCAAATGCCGAGACATTGACGTTTTGCGTATGCTCGTTGCCGCAACCGCCGGCTACGTAGGCCACGAGCCCGGGAGCCATCGCCGCATGCGCGCGGGCCTCCAATTCGCGGAAGCCGACCGGCAGTTTCGGCAGCTTGCCGCCGAGACCGCCGAAATAGATTTCGGTCTGATAGTCGCCGTAGTGACCCAACGTGTTCTCCCCCTCTGTTGATCGGCGTGACGGCAGCCAGCATGAACGGAGCCCTTCGGACGGCGCTCCAACGCGCTCGATTTTCCTTTTCGCGTCCCACAGATGGGGCGTCCGAACCGAATCTCGGTCGATCGCAAGAGCGGTGCGACCTCCTGCTCTTCTACTTGATGGTTTCTCTCGTGCGACGCGCCTCGTAAGACTTCACATGGGTGTAGGCCGCGCTTAGAAGCACGGCATCCGCGCCATGTTCTGCCCGTCCCAGGAGGTCACCCAGAACGTGGTCGCCTTCTGTCCGCGATCCTTTCTCGATGTCGCGCAGCATGGACGCCATCAGCGGAGATCCGGGCGCCGTGAGGAGCGGTCGCGTGCGCTCCAGATAGGCTGGACGAGGTGCAAAGCCGGCGTCCGCGGCAATCTTGCTGCATTCATCGAGAAGCTTCACGATAAGTCCCGAAGCGCCGGCGGCGACGATGTCTCCGATCGAGGCGCGCATCAGGCAGGTCACGCCCGCGGCGGTGGCGATGAACACCCATTTCTCCCACATGTTCTGCAGGATGTCATCGCTGGCTTCGGCATCGAAATTCGCGTTCGATAATGCCGCGAGGATCTTGTCGCGGCGCTTCGATCGCTTCCCGTCCTGCTCGCCGAAGCTGAGCGTATGCAGATCGACGAGATGGAGTATCTCGCCGTTGCTGGAAAGTGCCGCGGAGATGGCGCATTGACCTCCGAACACCTTCTCCTTCCCAAAGCGGGCGTTCAGTACGTCAATATGACGCAGGCCGTTCAAGAACGGGATGATGACGGTGTCGTCTCCAACCGCAGGCGCGAAGGACCGTATGGCATCGTCGAGATCGTAGGCCTTGCAACTCAAAAAGATCAGATCGTAGGGCCCCTCGAGCCGTTCGGAGATCACGGTCGGCGGGGATACCAGATATAGATCGCCGGTCCGGCTCTTGACCTCGAGCCCCTTCTTGCGAAGCGCCTCCGCGCGAGCTGGCCTGACGAGGAAAGTGACATCGCGCCCGGCAGCCAGGAGCCTTGCTCCGAAATAGCCGCCTAGGGCTCCCGCTCCGATTACCAGTATCCGCAAGATTCATCTCCTGTTTGACGTGGAAGATCGTCGTTCCGTGCTGACGGCGGGACCCGACGTCTGGCTCCGCAGCGCCGAAGGTTGCGCCTCAGTGACCGTCACCGGTACCGACAGGCCTGACTAGTCCACGGCGCTGACGAGCTTCCCAAAAGGAATCCAGCTTTTCCCGTCGAAGCTCTCGAACTGAAGTGACGTCCACGCCTGGTTGTTTTTCTCGCTGGTATTGATCGCGCTCCCCGGGAGCGCCATCGAAGGCGAGAAATTCCTCAAGTTCAGCGCCTGCTTCATGATGTTGCCGCGCGTCAGATCATCGCCGCATTGCTGAAGGATCTTCTCGAGCATTTCACCCTGGACGACACCAGCCACGTAAAGTGTCTCTGCCACGTCGCCCGTTGGAATGTACTTGGCAAGAAACGCACGATAGCTTTTGACTGCCGGGTCGTGCTCCCACGCCGGATCCATCGGATCTTTCAGGAACGTGCTTGATACCACCCCTTTGGCGTTGTCGAGTCCCGCGGCTGCAAGGGTCCCCGCGACCGACGTGGTGGAATTGATGATGACCGTCAGAGGGCTCCAGCCGATTTCGCGGATTTTACGGAGAGCTTGCGCCGTGAACTTCGGTGATCCGGCGATGAACAACGCTTCTGATCCCGAGCTCTTGAACGACACGACCTGAGAATCGACGGTCGGATCGGTCGCTTCGTAGGACTTTGTCACGACCAGCTTGCCGAAATCGTCCTTCATGTATGAACGGAACGCGCCGACAAAATCCTTCCCGAGATCATCGTTCTGATAGAGTATGGCAATGCGCGAACCGGGCATCTTTTCAGTTATGAATTTCGCATACACCTTGCCCTCGGTATCATAGCTCGGCAGCCCGGTCGTGGTGTAAGGGTACTCGGCATGATTGGTGAATTTGTTCGCGCCTGAGAGAACGAAGAGGTGCGGCACCTTCTTGGCATTGGCGTATTTCAGGTTCGCAGAAATGCTCGCTGTCCCAAGCGGGCTGAACAGAAATGCGACCTCCTCGCTTTCGACCAGCTTGCGGGTTTGCTCGACGGATTTGCTCGGTGAGTATGCATCGTCGAGGGCAATCAGCTTGATCTTGCGGCCGTTGATACCTCCCTTGTCATTGATGAACTCGACATAGGCCATCAATGCCTTGCCTACGTTGCCGAGCGCCGAGGCAGGGCCACTGAAGGGAAACGTCGATCCGACCTTGATCTCCGTCGCGGTAACCCCGACTGGCTCCTCGGCCTCGGCCTTCCGCGCAAACGCCAGTGCAGTTGCAAGCAGCAGCGTCGCGAGCATGAATTTCCCCTTCCACATCGATCTTTTCCCTCCAATGAGACGCTCACGGCGTCGAATGGCGTTTCCGTTCTGCGCCCCGCATCTGACGCCGGGGTCACATTTGAGATCGGCTTTGACTCGCCCTTGCCTGGCTTCCGGCAGGCAGCACTCGGCGTCCTCTCGCGTGAAACAGTCGCGGTAGGCGTGCCGGACGATGAATGTTGTTTGATCTTGCGATGCGAAAGCTGGCCGCGTCCAACCAGCCCGCGCCGGTTACGTTCTAGTCTCTGTAGCGCGAGCCCCTTGCATCAAGAGCACGACGATATGCCTCGAACGAATCTTGCCCAAAGGAGGTTTTTTCGTCGAAGCCCTTTGCAACCTCGCTCTGCATCTGCTGCGTCGTGCGACGCAAAATCTCTTCCGGCAGCGGCCGCCAGCCCTTGCCGAAAGTTGCAGCGGCGATCTGCACTTCGCACGCGCGTTGCAGGACCGTCATGCGGAACAGCGCCTCCGCGGCCGTCCTCCCACACGTCAGAAGACCGTGGTGTCTCAAGATCATGTAGTTCTTGTTGCCCAGAGACTTCACGAGGCGCTCGCGCTCGCCGAGATCCGTCGAAATACCCTCGAAATCATGGTACGCAATTTGCTCATAGAGCATCGCGCCGTAGAAGCTGTGATGCGAGAGCCCCTCTTCCGTGCAAGCAACAGCGACACCGGCCGTCGTGTGCGTATGGGCGATGAAATGGGCATCATCGCGCGCGGCATGAACCGAAGAATGGATCGTGAAGCCCGGCGCGTTGACACGCCCCGGAACGTCCATAACCTTGTTCCCATCAAGATCGATCTTGATGAGATTGGAGGCTGTGACTTCGTTGTACGCCAGCCCGAACGAATTGATCAGAAAGTTCTTATCAGGACCCGGCACGCGAGCCGTGATATGATTATAGATGTGCTCGCACCAACCCAGATCGAAGAAGACATGATACAGCGCAGCGAGATCCTGACGGACCAGCCGCTCTTCGGCGGCCATGGCGTTGTGGCTGATGTTTCCAGGTGAAGTCTGGACGTTCATGCGATTCCTCCGAGTGACTTTATCGCTGGTCGGCACGTCAGTTGAGCAGATCCGGCTGCTCTTTCACGATCTTCGAATAGAGCGTCTGGAACTGAAACCATCCAGTCCTCGGTGAGCCGAGGATAGAGAAAGCCTGCTTCGCAGATTCCTCGGGAATGATCTTGAGAGCCTGGCCGGTTCGCGCCGCCGCCGCTTCGGCAAGCAGTTGAACCTGGCACGACCGTTCCATCGTGATGAACCACCAGACCGCCTCATCCACGCTCTGTCCGACAGTCAGAAGTCCATGGTTCTGCAAGATAGCCGCCTTGTGCGGCCCCAGCGCCTGAGCGATTTGCTGGCCTTCGTCCACTTCGACTGCCACGCCACCGTAGTCCTCGTATAGAGCGTGATCGTTGTAGAAGGCACAGGCATCTTGCGTAATCGGCTCCAGTTTCCGAGCCAGCGTTGAGAACGCCCGGCCATGGGTGGAGTGCGAATGCGCTGCACCAATCGAATCCGGACGAGCCGCATGAACACTTGCGTGAATCGCGAAAGCGGCGGCATTGACGGGGTAGTTGCCCTCGACGACTTCGCCTTTGTGGTTGACCCGAATGAGGTCTGAGGCCTTAATCAACCCGAAGCTCATCCCGAAGCCGTTCACCCAAAACGTGTCCGTGAACTCCGGGTCACGCACAGTGATGTGGCCCGCGACCCCCTCGTCGAATCCGAATTTCGAAAAGAGCCTCAATCCAGCAGCCAGGCGCTCCTTTCTGTGCCGTCTCTCTTCAACCAGAGTCTTGAAAACAGGAGGCTGTGGCAGGCCCACGCCGATCTTCGCTACGGCTCCGGCATGTCGATCCTGAAGGGGGTGCTCGCTCATCGTTTTGCCTTCGTATTCAATATGCCGCGTAAGCCCACGGCACAGTGACGGGAATTGTTCGACGCGGCGCTGATATGAGGTTAAGTTCGGAGTGTCCGCGGCTACCATTAGACTGGCAGTGAGCCGCGGAAAAACAATTGAAATCGATTGTGGATCGTTGAATTTGGCTCAGCGCAAAATGTCGAATGCCCGATCAACCCTCCCGCCCTTGGCAAGCCTTCGTGCGTTCGAAGCTCTCGCACGGTCCGGTAGCGTCAAGCTTGCTTCCGAAAGTCTAAACCTCACCCCATCTGCGATCAGCCATCAAATTCGTACGCTGGAGGCGCACTTCGGCGTTCAACTCGTGCGACGCAGCGGCCGGAATGTCGAACTCACTGAAAGCGGCGCGATTTACGCCAGCGCCGTGCTCAGCGCCTTCGACGAACTGTTTCGCGCCAGCGACCTCCTTGAGGATCGCAAGCGCGGCCCGATCGTCAGGGTCAGCGTAACGCCGACGTTTGCGATGCTCGCTGCGCTCCCGCACCTCGAGAGATTCCGTATCGATAATCCGGGGCTTGATCTGAGGCTGGAGGCGAAGAATACCCCGGCCGATTTCGAGCGAGACAATATCGACGCCGCGGTCCAGTTCGGCGAGCCTCCTTTCGGCAGCCTGACCTATCATCGGCTGCTCAGGTCGCGCGCCGCCCCATGCGCTGACCCGAAGCTGTTGGACCGCCGCGGTCCCATTCGGCATCCGGAAGACTTGACGAGGCTGCCGTTGATAAAGTTCGCCACTGCGCCAGACCTTTGGCAGAGATGGTTCGCGGAGTACGAACCGCAAGTCGCGACGAAGGAACCGGACCTCGTCGGCGACAGCCTCTTGACGGCCATACAGATGGCCAGGTCATCGATGGGCGTAGTCCTGGCGCCTTTCCCTCTGATCGCTCCGCTGGTCAGCAGCGGCGCTTTGACGGTCATAGCGCACTGGGGCTCGAAAAGCATCGCGCTGAGGGACTTTTACTTTACCCATCGGAAGGTCGATGGCTCGTCCGAGAAGATCAAGGCTGTCCACAAATGGCTGAAAGTCGTGGCCAAGGCCTTGGAAACCGATGCTGGAAAGCTCGGAGTGTAGAACACTGCCACCGTTGGAAGTGCGCTCCGGTGACAAACGGGGCCTCACGCCAGATGATTGGATCTCTTGCGCTTGTGGGGCCTTTTCGAACCCGGGGGCCTGGTCCGCACCGAGGATTTACGGGATGCTTTCGTAGTTCCGAGGAGTTGCCGCTCGTTGCCGAGGACATGTTCGCGAGCCACGCTCATGATTTCCGAGGCGAATTCCCGATGATCCGCCGCGCGGGCCAACAGCAATGCGCCCACGATTTCAGACACGATGGCGATCGCTTCTCGCTTCGATGGGCCGTTCATGTCCTCGGACAAAATGGCGATCATCCCTCTCAGACCGTTTGAAAACGTCCGTCTGACGCCGGCGCCGGTCCGGGAAACCTCGGCACCGAGCGCCGGAAGAGCGCAACCGTTCGCGACATCGTCACGGTGTCGGTCCGTGAGATAGTAATCGACGATATTCAAAAGGCGTTCGCCGGGACTGGATCGATCGGCCAGCTTCCGCCATTGCTCTACTGATACGTTCATGGCCCGGGCGAAAGCTCTTTCGATCAGATCGCTCCGAGATTTGAAATGGAGATAGAAGCCGCCGTGCGTCAGACCGGCGGCCTTCATGAGCCCGGCCACCTTGACGCCTTCAACTCCTCGCTCGCGGATTCGAGCCGAAGCGCGATCCACGATACGTGCGGATGTTTCGGCTCTATGTCCTTTTTCGTATCGCATATTGTCTCGCGGTCACGAGCGACTCGACGACCGAAAAATCCGCGCGACAATGTTGCCGCACCCGTCCTGCATCCGCTGGTTCTGCCGCGCTCTGGACCACCGTAATTCATGCCGATGCGGCTCGACATGGCAAAGCTGGTGCTACGCCTATTCAACATTGAATTACGCCCTCCAATTTCTGGATGTTAGATATCATGCAGATCGCAAGGGACGGGACAATGACGAGAATTTCTGCGCCTTTGGACGACCGCCCCGGTGCTCCTGCGCAGGCGGGCCAGACTCGGTCGGGCGATATATGCAAGCGGACGGTTCGGGCCAATGGACTCGATTTTCCGGTCCTCGAAGCCGGGAGCGGTCCTCTGGTGCTATGCTTGCATGGCTTTCCCGATCATGCGCAAAGCTGGATCCACATACTGGATCGCCTCGCGCAGGAGGGATATCGGGCCGTCGCTCCCGCCTTGCGCGGATATTGGGCTGGTGGCGCAGCACCTGACGGATCCTACCGTGCCGCCGCGATCGGGCAGGACGTCCTCGCCCTGATCGAGGCCTTGGGGGCCGATCAGGCTCATGTCGTCGGCCACGATTTCGGAGCGCGGGCAGCCTACTCCGCAGCAAGCCTCGACTCGTCGCGGATCCGCAAGCTTGTCGGGCTGGCGGTCCCCTATGGGAAGGGTCTGCCGCAGGCATTCGTAGCCGATGGCGAGCAACAGCGACGAAGCTGGTACATGTTCTTCTTTCACACGCGCTTTGCGGAGCCGGCCGTTCAGCTCAACGAGTTCGCATTTCTCGATCGGCTCTGGCGGGAATGGTCGCCCAGCTACAAGATGCCGGCTTCGGATCGCAGCGCGTTGATCGAGACGTTCAAACAGCCTGGCGTCCTGCCTCAGACGCTTGCCTACTACCGCCAGCTGTTCACACCGCCGCCCGAAGCGGAAGCTCAGGCCCTTGAAGCTCGCGCGAACGGCCCGATCGCTGTCCCCTCGCTCTACCTGCACGGGGAGGAAGACGGTTGCATGTCAGCTCGGCTCAGCGACGACATGACAGCGGCGTTCACGAAAGGCTTCGAACGCGTCGTTCTGCCCGGCGTCGGCCATTTCCTGCATCTTGAAAAGCCCGAGGTTGTTTTGGGTCACATTCTGCCTTTCCTCAAGACCTGATCGCCGCAAGGCGCGGTCCTGCTACGGCGGACTGCCTTTCCACTCAAAAGGAACGCCCCGTCATCTCCTCGAAAAGGAAGTTGCGATGTCGAAACCGAGCCCCATTCTGATTACCGGCGCCGGCGGCGACGTCGGCTCCGTAAGCAAGACGATGATCAATATGCTCATCGAGGACGAGTATCCGGTGCGCGCCTTCGTAAGGAAGGACGACGAGCGGGCGCAAGCGCTCAGGCAAATGGGTGCCGAGGTATTCGTGGGCGATCTGCTCAACGTCGCCGATGTCGCAGCTGCGCTGAAAGGCTGTCGCCGTGTCTACTTCAGCATGAGCTTGAACCACTACTACACCGACGCAACGGTCTTGATGGCGGCCGCTGCGCGAGCGCAAGGAGATCTCGAGGTCTTCGTCAACATTTCGGAGTTCGAGCAGTCCTACATGAACTTCTCTCGGATGACGGCTCCTTCCGAGGTGCGGCGAGAGTGGTTGGGAGGGCTTGTCACGGACTGGTCGCCGCAGCAGAGAGCCCATTGGGCCTCTGAACAGGCCCTGAATTGGTCGCGCCTGCCGGTCGTCAATGTTCGCGCCACCATGTTCGTCGAAAATCCCATTCTCGCCTGGTTCCCGCTCAAGCAGTTGCTGGGTGCAGGCGAGCTTCATCTGCCCTTCGGCAGGCAAAAGATCGCACCGATTGCCGCTTATGATGTCGCGGAGGTCTGCACCAGGATCCTGATCGATCCTGCGGCGCACGTATCGAAGACCTACGAGCTCACCGGTCCCGAGTCGAAGGACATGGAAGGCTTCTCCGAGGACTACGCCGCCACGTTGGGAAGACCCATTTCGTATGTTCCTCAGGATCTGGATGCGTGGATCGAGGCTTACATCAATGGACCACTCGCAGCTCGCGTTCCCCATACCGCGGAGCACTTGAGAACCATCACCCGCCTCGCGGCCGGTGGACGGTACGAGGGCGCGACTGGCGAGCTCGAGCGGCTGCTCGGACGCGCTCCCAAGACCTTCAAATGGGCGCTGGCGCGATCCCCGCGGCTCCGCGAAGCGCTCGGCACGCCATGACGGCAGGATCTCCCGTCATTCAACTGAAGCTCGGGCTACGTCTCGCGTCTCTAACCGGCTTTCGCTGCCGATTTGCCACCGGATTTTACGCGTCGGACCGGACGGCGGATCAAGGCATCGGAGGCTTGCTGTAGGTGGCGAATGCACTCGTCGTGCTGCAGGCCAGGCTTCAATCTCCCGTTGACGTGCCGGACGCCCCACTGACCGAGAGCCAGAACGACGACGCCAAGCTCGCGGCCCGAGTCCGTCAGGGTATAGGCCGCCCTGGGCGGATGATCGCTATAGAACTCGCGGCGCACGAGGCCGTGCTCCTCAAGTGTCTTTAGACGATCGGAGAGGACATTGGGCGCCATGCCGGGCAGACGCTCCTGAAGATCCTGGAAGCGCATGGTGCCGGGAAGCAAGTCCCGGACGATGAGAAGCGTCCAGCGCGCGCCGACGATATCGAGCGTGCGGGCTACAGGACAAGATGCATCCAGACTGTTTCTTGCCATCCAATATGGTCCAAATTCCTACCTTGTCCAAATATAGTCCATATTCCGGGAATTGAAACTATCCGCAAACTCCCGGCGGCCATGCCACCTCGGATTCTGGAAGGTTCTTCGAAAGCGCAAGGGGGCCTGTCAATGGCTCGGAAGCCATGTGCAGCCAAGGGGTCTCAGCGGACCGATCATCGCCCCCAGCCGGATTGTAACCGGACGGTAGGTCCCATTGAACGGCCAGACCAACGTCCGGATCGAGGCTGAGTCGTAGATTCCCTCGACCGAAAACGGCGCCTGGTAGGGTTCGACGATCCCGTCAGCCGCTGCCTTCTTGCGCTTCACTCCTCAACTCGCGGCGCAGAATCTTACCTACATTGCTCTTCGGAAGTTCAGACCTGAACTCGATCTGCTTCGGAACCTTGTAGGGCGTCAACTGTGTCCCTGCAAAACTGACGAGCTCCTCTGCCGTCAGTCGAGGATCGAGACGAACGACGAAGGCTTTCACCGCCTCGGTGGATTTCGGGTCTGGCACACCCATCGCGGCGCACTCCAGAACCCCGGGGTGACTCGATATGACTGCTTCGACCTCGTTCGGATAAACATTGAATCCCGAGACGATGATCATGTCCTTCTTGCGGTCCACGATCTTGATGAAGCCGTCGGCGGACATAACGCCGATATCGCCCGTTCGGAAGAACCCGTCATTCGTCATCACCCGGGCGGTCTCATCCGGTCTGTTCCAATAGCCAGCCATCACCTGCGGGCCTTTTCCGCAGATTTCGCCGGCCTCTCCGATCGGCAGTTCGTTTCCTTCATCGTCGCGGATCGAGACATAGGTCGATGGCAGAGGCAAACCGATCGTTCCGGAGAACTCGGTCATATTCGGCAATGTGGAGGTCAGCGTTGGCGAAGTCTCCGAAAGTCCGTAGCCTTCGGAAAGGATACAACCCGTCACCGCGCGCCACATGTCTGCGACCCCCTTTTGGGTCGCCATACCGCCGCCGATGGCCATCTGTAACTCCGAGAAATCCACATTCTTGAAGTCGGGATGGCGCAGCAGACCATTGAATAGCGTGTTGACGGCCGGAAAGCTGTGAATTCTGTATTTGCGGAGTTCTCGAACGAATCCATCGATGTCACGCGGGTTTACGATCAGAAGATTGACGCCGCCGACCCGGACGGAGAACAGGAAACAAACGGTGAGCGCGAAGATATGATACAGCGGCAGCGCGCAGACCGTCATAAGAGACTCGCCCACGCGGTGGTTGCGGAACGCGGGCTCGCTCCACGCAGTGATTTGAAGGACGTTTGCCACCATATTGCGATGGAGCAGGGTCGCTCCCTTCGAAGCACCGGTGGTGCCTCCCGTGTATTGCAGGAAGGCAACGTCGTGCGGGCCGATATCGGGCCTCCTCAGCGCCATCCTTCGACCGGCCGATAGGGCATGATTGAACGAGACTGCGCCGGGCAGAGTGAAGGTGGGGACCATCTTCTTCACCTTGCGCACGACAAAGTTGACGAGAATGCCCCTCGGACCGAGCAACTCCCCCGTGGAGCAGATGATGATGTGCTTGATGTTCGTTCTTGGCAGCACCTTTTCCAAAGTCGCGGCAAAATTCTCCAGAATGAAGATGGCCTCCGCTCCCGAATCGTTCAACTGATGCTCGAGTTCTTGAGGCGTGTAGAGAGGGTTGACGTTCACCACCGTGCAGCCCGCACGCAATGCCGCCGCCCCAGCGATCGGGTTCTGGAGAACGTTCGGCATCATCACCGCAACTCGACTTCCCATGACCAGACCTTTGCCCTGCAGATAGGCGCCGATTGCGGCCGACATTTCGTCGAGCTCACGGTAGGTGATTGCCTTGTCCATACAGATGGCCGCTTTACGATCTCCAAATCTGGCAAAGCTTTCTTCGAACATTTCGATCAATGACGGAAACTGATCAACGTCGACGTCCGCCGGCACGCCGTCGGGATACTTCCCAAGCCAAAACCGTTCCACGTTACTCCCTCCCCAACAAGGACCGCCTTTGCAGTCTCTATTTCTCCGCCGAATGCGCCGCAGCCAGAAAAGACAGGCAGTCGGCGTCCGGGCACGATGCACTCAGTCGAAGCCGCCGTTTGGCCAATGGACAGGCTATTGCCCGAACTTTGCTATGCGCCATCTCACCAAGTCGTCGGCCCCCGGACCCGCCTTTGGACGAACATCCCTCAAGCGGACGGTCGCGCCCGATTCCTCATCAACAATCTCCAACTTCACCCGTCGCCCTCCGTTCTTGTTGACGAATTCGAGTGGAGCTCCGGCATCTCCAGTCACTCCCCATTTATCACCGACCTGAGCAAGCGCCTGGATGACGAGGATCATGTCCCAGCCTTTACCGGACAAGAAGTACTCGTAGCGATCGGGGCCGGTCCGATAGAGGCGCCGTCCGATCAATTCGTTTCGTTCGAGATGCTTCAGCCGATCAGAGAGCGTGGCATCGGTAATGCCGGTCGATTTTCTCAGATCATCGTACCTGCGCACGCCCAGCGATAAATCACGCAAGATCAAGAATGCCCAGCGGTCGCCAACGGCATCGAGTGCCCCGGCGATCGAGCATGCCATTCCTTCAAAGCTCTTCAATCGCATCCGTCTTCGTCCGAACAAACTGTATTCCAAGCGCGCGCCAGGAGCTTGCATTCGATATCACCAAGCGTCAGCAAAAAATAGCTTGATACAAGTCACTATTATTATTAAAGTGACTTTAATAAAGGAATCGCGCTTCGGCGCGGGAGGAACCATGCCTACCCCAGCAAGCCCGCACACCGTGACAATCGAAATCAATGGATCGCGCAGGACCGCGACCGTCGAGGCGCGGAGGCTCCTGGTCCATCTCATAAGGGAGGATCTCGGCCTCACCGGCACGCACGTCGGCTGCGACACGTCTCAATGCGGCGCCTGTACCGTCGAGATCGATGGAAAAGCCGTGAAATCCTGTACGGTGCTCGCCGTCATGGCGGACGGCGCGTCGATTACGACGATTGAGGGGGTGACCGGCAGCGGCGGCGAACTCAGTCCTGTTCAGATGGCATTTCACGACCACCATGCGCTCCAATGTGGCTTCTGCACGCCGGGCATGGTGATGAGCGTCCGGAGCCTGTTGAAGGAAAACCCCAATCCCGACGAGCGCGAAATCCGGCACGGCCTGGCCGGCAATATCTGTCGGTGCACCGGCTATCACAACATCGTTCGCGCTGTGGAAAGCCTCGCATCGAAAGGCGGTGTGGCGTGACCCTTCCGACCGGAATGCGACACATCGGCCAGCCGCTCAGACGACGGGAGGATCTCAAGCTGCTCGCCGGCAGAGGGCGCTACGTCGACGATTTGAACTTGGCCGGCATGCTGCATGTGGCGATGCTGCGATCGCCGCACGCTCACGCCGCGATAAACGGCATCGATCCGTCGAACGCGAAGAAAGCTCCCGGTGTTCGCTTGGTTCTCTCCGGCAATGAGCTCGTCGACAAGATCGGCCCGATCGTGCCGAACTGGATTATTCCCGGTAGCAAGGTGCCGGTCCGCCCGGTGATCGCGACCGATCGCGTTCGCTTTGTCGGAGAATGCGTGGCGCTGGTCGTGGCGGAAACGTTCGCGCAGGCCTGCGACGCACTCGAGCTGATCGAGGTCGACTACGAGGTGTTGTCCGCGGTGACCGACGAGGCGTCCGCCATCGGAAAGGACGCGCCGCAGCTTCATGACAACGTACCGGGCAACGTTACCACCTTCTACAAGGTCAAGGGCGGCGACTACGACAAGGCGAATCGAGAGGCTGATCAGGTCATCAGCCTCCGCGTACTCAATAACCGCCTCATTCCGACGTGCATGGAAACCCGCGCGATCGTCGCGGCACCGGAACCGGACGGCACGCTCACTGTCTATATCGGAAGTCAGGTCCCGCATATGCACCGCCGCTGGATCGCGGAGACGGTCGGTATTCCCGAGAATCAATTGCGCGTGGTCGCGCCGGATATCGGGGGCGGCTTCGGCGCCAAAATGCATCTGTACCCTGAAGATCTGCTCTGCCCGTACCTTGCTCGCGAACTCAACGCGCCGGTCAAATGGTGGGAGTCCCGCTCGGAGAGCCATCAATCGACCAGCCATGGCCGGGCGCATACGGAAGATATCGAGATCGCCTTCAACGACGACGGAAGGATTCTCGGCCTCAAAGTCAGCACACTGGGCAATGCAGGTGCATATCTGTCCAACATGGCAACCGGCGGGCCGACCGTGAACACGGTCAATTTCGGCACCGGCACCTACAAGATTGAGAACTACGAAGCTCTTTCCCGGGTAGTCGTCACCAACACGGTTCCGGTGGACGCTTATCGCGGTTACGGTCGCCCCGAAGGGGCCTACATCGCCGAGCGCGCCATCGATGCGGTGGCGCGCCATCTCAATCTCGACCAGGTGGACGTCCGGCGAAAGAACTTCATTCACTCGTCCGATTTCCCCTACCGCCCTTACAACAGCACCGGCGTGATGTACGACAGCGGCGACTATCAAGCGCTGCTGGACAAGGCACTTGCGGCATTTGGTTACGAAGGACGTCGCGCGGAGTGCGAGGCCTTGCGCGGGCGCGGCATTTATCGCGGCGTTGGAGTTGCCGCCTACACTCATATGTGCGGCATGGCGCCATCCCGCCGGTTGGCCGCCGGCGGCTTCAACCGTGGCGGCTGGGAAAGCGCACGGGTTAGTATCGATTCCAGCGGGCGAGCCACGATCTATTCGGGCTCGATGAGCCAGGGACAAGGCCATGCCACGTCGCTCTCGCAGATCGCTGCGGACGTTCTCCAAATTCCGATCGAGGATATCGAGATCGTCCAGGGCGACACCCGCCAGGTGCAGGCGGGCCACGGCACGTTCAACTCACGGTCGATGGCGGTCGGCGGATCGAGCGTCCATGTCTCTGCCCACCAGGTCATCGCCAAGGCCAGGAAGATCGCCGCGGGCATGCTGGAAGTGGATGAGAAGGATGTCTCCTACACGGCGGGCGCATTCACCGTACCCGGCACCGATATCGCGCCGCTGTCCTTCTCCAAGGTGGCCCGTATGGCATATGTCGGCCATAAGCTGCCCGACGGCGTGGCCCCCGGCCTCGACGAGACGATTTTCTATGATCCGACCGGCATGGGCGCACCGTCGGGCGTCCATCTCGCTTACGTCGAGGTCGATCCCCAGACCGGAACGGTCGACATTCTCGATTATGTCGCGGTGGACGATGTCGGGACGTTGATCAACCCGCTTCTTGCGGCCGGCCAGATCCATGGCGGTGTCGCGCAGGGCATTGCTCAGGCCCTTTATGAAGAGGTCAGCTACGACCCCGACAACGGACAGCTCCTGACCGGTTCGCTGCTGGACTACGCCGTTCCCCGCGCCGAGCATGTTCCCAACATCAGATCGCTGTTCCAGGAAACGCCGTCGCCGACCAACCCAATCGGCGTGAAGGGCATCGGTGAGAGCGGCTCGATTGCTGCTCCGCCCTGCATGGTCCACGCCGTGCTCGATGCGTTGTCGCCATTCGGCATCAAGCATCTCGATATGCCTCTCACGCCGCCACGAATCTGGGCCGCAGTACGCAACGCACGCGCAGGAGCCGCCTGATGATCCCCGCTGCATTCGACTATGTCCGCGCGTCTTCCCTCGCCCAGGCGATTGAGCTGTTACGCGACAATCCCGACGGAGCGAAGCTCCTGGCCGGTGGCCATACCCTGCTCCCAGCGTTGAAGTTGCGGCTGGCTTCGCCCGAGCTTCTGATCGACATCCGAGGTATCACCGAGATCAAGGGGATCGAGATCGGCGAAACCCATGTCAAGATCGGCGCGCTCACGACCCACGCCGAGTTGCTCGCTTCCGAACCGCTAAATCAAATATTCCCGGTCTTCCGGGAGGCCGCCAACGTTCTGGCCGATCCCCAGGTACGTAACCACGGCACGATCGGCGGTTCGCTGGCCAATGCTGACCCGGCAGCGGACTGGCCAGCCGTCGTCTTGGCGCTGCGAGCGGACATCGAGATCGCCGGCGCAGCTGGACGTCGCACCGTACCGGCGGAGGACTTTTTCGTCGATATCTTCACGACGGCCCTCGAGCCTGACGAAGTTCTTGCCGCAATCCGCATCCCGAGGCCGAAACTCGGCACGCGTTACACCTATCGGAAAATCCGGCATCCGGCGAGCGGGTTTGCCGTCGTGGGAGTCGCGATAGGAGTGCGAATACAGGGCGGTATCGTCAACGATGTTTCCATCGGCATTACCGGTGCAGCGAACCACGCTTTCGTGGGCAAGGCTGCGTCCGAATTCTTGACGGGCAAGGCTCTCTCTCAGGACAACATCGACGAAGCCGCCAAAGTGGTCGGCGAGATCACCGAATGCCTCTCGGACCGATATGCGCCGGCCGAATATCGCGCGGACTTGATCCGGGTCGAGCTCGGGCGGGCTCTACTTGCGCTTTCCTCTTGAGACGGCACTGACCGGCTTGGCGACATTACGGTCGCCTGAAGTGCCGCCAAATCGCTTTCGGTTGAAAGACACGGCACCCGCGCCGGGGACGATCTCAACGTCCTCGAGCCGCAAAGGCCGGCCGTCCGCCCTTTTCAGCTTCGGATACTCAATCGGACGTCCCGCCGCGCGATCGAGAAACACGACTTGCGGGCCTTCCGGCTCTGCCAGCCAGTCGTCGCCCCATTTCTTCAGCGCGAGATAGGCCGGGAAGAAATCACGTCCTTTCTCGGTGAGGACGTATTCATATCGTCCGGCATGTTCAGGCAATCGGACACGAGCCATGATCCCAGCATCGACCAATTTTTTCAGCCGCGAACTCAGAATGTTCGGCGCCACGCCGATGTAGAACTCGAATTCGTCGAAGCGCTTCACTCCGTAATACGCTTCGCGCAGGATCAAGATCGACCAGCGATCGCCAACAACCTCCATAGCCCGAGCCATGGAGCATTCCTTGTTCGCAAGCCGACTTTGCTTCACACCGGACATAGCCATCCTTCTGCCGCCAATATCAGCTCTACCATATTGATGCCGAATTCGCGCATGTCCAGCGCTACTCTCGCAATCTACCTCGGACCGAGCTGCAGAAACAGCTCAATCAGGATTTTTGCGGCCCCGGCCATGAAAGGCTGCGCCCGGCAGGACCGCGCCGGCGGGGGCGTTCTCAGGCGGTAAACGACGTGGATCTCCATGTCCCACGCACGTTGTGGGGAACATGGACTTGGAGCTCCGCCGGCTTGATGCAGCCAATAGAGGACGATCGATTGCCTATTGCAATTTCAGGGACATCGACCCGATGACCCTGAGATACTTCTCACGCTCGCTTTTGAAGAACGTCATTGCCTGAGACACGTCCATGGGCGCGACCGGTCGCGCGGCGCTGGCCTTGATTCTTTCGACATTCTCATCGCTCGCGCTCCAGACGTTCATTGCCCTATTCAAGCGCGCGACGACCTCGTCAGGCGTATCCGGCGCCGCGAACAGCGCAGACCAGATGCTGTACTCGAATCTGCCAACGCTCGCGCTTTCGCTGATGGTCGGCACCATGGGTAACATCGGATTGCGCTCCGAGCTAGCGACGGCAATCGCCTTGAGCTCTCCGGTCCGGATGAGGCTCAGCGCTCCAGTGCCCATGGGGACAAAGGCGAGGTCAATATGCCCGCCCAGCAGGTCTGCGATCACCGGCGCGGCGCCCTTGTACGGGACTTCCAGGAATTTTGCCCCCGTCCGCTGCTGGAAGTCGGCTCCGACGACCTGTGACGAAGAACCGGACCCCCAATGCGCAAGGGTCAATTCCTTGCCGTCCGGCTTGAGCGCATAGTCGACAAGCTCATCTGCCGACTTGAAGGAATGGGCTCTGCTCGACACCAGCAGGAAATCGGAATCGCCCACGATGCCGATGAGCTTGAACTTTGCTGGGTCGTACTTCGCCGATGGCAAGGTGACTGGCGCCGTGATGAAGTCCGAACCTGTGGTACCCAGCAGCGTATAACCGTCTGCCGGAGCCTTCAGTACAGCGCTCACAGCAATCGAACCATTCGCTCCCGGAACATTCTCCGTCACGAAGGATTTGCCGAGATCCCGCTCCATCACCACGTTCGCGGCGCGGATTGATACGTCCGCCGGCCCGCCGGCGGGGAACGCCACTTTTACGGTGATGGGCTTGGCGGGGAAGTCCTGTGCGACTGACGGCTCCGTCGCCCAAATCAAAAGCAACGCAGCGCTCAGCAACGGTCTCTTCATGCGACCTTTCATTCTGGACCTCCCAAAGCCCGGTCCGTTCCCGCGCTATGAAGCTGCGACAAGGAACGCAACGAACGTTATGATTGTGACACTCCAACCCATCATGATGATCGTCCAAGGCTGCGGCGCACCCTCGGTCTGCTTGAACTCCATGCCTCCATCAATTTGCACCATCGGCTGGACACTCCTGATAGAGCTTCGGTCGTCGGAGAACGAACGAAGAGCCACGTCTCAAAGGTGTTGCTGGAGCTAATCTCGCCCGCGGTTTCAACCGACCTGACGGCCGAAATCGAGTTCAGGTGGAAAGAGGGGCGCGCGGATGCGAGACGAGAACTCCGGCATCGCTCAGGCGTTTCAACTCCGCTTCGCTGATGCCAAGCTCGCCGAAGACCGCTGCGTTGTGCTCGCCCTGGAAAGCGGGCGCGCCGATCGGCGTCAACTCGTCCACCGAGAACCGCCACGGCCGTCCCGGCAGGCGATATTCGCCACCACTGCGATCAGGAACGTGCTGCACCGCGCCCCAGTAATCGCTCCAATCCGACGCCGTAAGCTCCTTGATCGACCGGATCTCGCCCATCGCGATCTTGGCCTCATCGAACTGCGCGTCGAGGGTCGCCATATCCGGAAAAGTCAATATCCAGGATTGAATCATCTGGTGCAGCAGGCCGAAATTGAGACGGCGCGCTGCCGCGGAGGAGAACCTCGGATCGTCCAGAAGATCGACCCGACGCATGGCGCGCAACCAGGATGGAAAGGTCCGGCTACCGACGATGCTCGTGGCAACCGTGAACTCCTCGCCTTGCGGTCCCGTGAAGAAAGAACAGTCGGTGGCCCCAAGCACCGCAGGCTCCGCACCAATGTCGTCGTCCGAAAGGTCGACATGCGCGCGCTCGTTGACCGCGAGCAGGGTTGCTGCCATCGCGACATCGATGTATTGGCCCTGCCCGGTTTTCTGCCGGCTGTTCAACGCCGCAAGAATCGCGATCACCGCCTGCAGTCCCGCATAGACGTCGGCATGCGACAGGCTGTCTGTCCGCGGTTCGGTCAGCGCGCTACCGTAGTGACGGACGCTGTTTTCGGTGAAGCCGGCCTCGGCCTGCACGGTCGGTGCGTAGGCCATCCGGCTACGCCAAGGGCCGCCCTGGCCATAGCCGGTAATGGACGCATAGATCAGGCGCGGGTTGCGCCTGGACAGGGTTTCGTAATCCAGGCCGAAGAACCCCAGCGTGCCTGCACGGAAATTCTCGACGATAATGTCTGCCGTATCGCAGAGCTTCAGCGCCAGTTCGTACGCTCCGGGAACGTTGAGATTGATGCTGACATTGCGTTTGCCAGCATTTTGCTGGGCGTAGTAACCTGACATCCCGTCAGTCGACGGAAAGGCGAAACGCGAGACATCCGGACTTGGTGGTTCGATCTTGATGACCTCGGCCCCAAGATCTTGCAACGTCCGGGCGCATAGCGGACCGGCAAGCACCCGGGAGAAATCGACCACACGGATTCCGCTCAACGGACCACTCATGTCAGCGCCCCGCGAACTTGGCAAGGCCGGGTCCATTCTTCCGGAATGACGCCAGGCCAGCCTTCAAATCTTCCGAGGCCCAGATCGGCGCCTGAACTCTAGCCATGGCCTCGTCGGCGGCCGCGACGCCTTCGTTCACAGCGATGTGCGCGAGTTGCTTCGTCGCCGCGTGCGCCACGGTCGGTCCCTGCGCAAACTCTTCGGCGATCGACATCGTGGCGGTCTCGAGCGACTCCTCCGGGACCGTTAGATTGATCAATCCCCACTTCTCCAGCGTCGGCGCATCGTAGCGCCGGGCCAGCATCGACATCTCCTTGGCGCGCTGCGCACCGATCCGTTGCACTTGACGCTGAATTCCACCCAGCAACGGATGTAGCCCGAGCGTCGCCTCGACCGAGCCGATCTTAGCCGATGAAGCTGCGATGATGTAATCGCACGAGAGCGCGAGCTCGAGACCGCCCCCGAGGCAAACGCCGTGAACACTGGCGATCAACGGGATTGGCAGCAACTCCATGAAGCGAAGAAATTCGACGCCGTTCAACCGTCGATTTTCGTTGGCCTGGTCGGCGCTACCCGCTTCCACCCGCTTGTCGAAGATGTCCAGATCTGCCCCGGCGGAGAAATGCCGCAAGCCACTTCGGATGACGATGGCTCGACTTCCGGCCTGCTGCGCACCCTCCACCTGTTCGACGATCGCGTTGATGAGCTTGGGGCCAAGCAAATTGTATGGCCGATAGACCATCGTCAAAACGGAGATATTGCCGCGCTGCTCGCGCGTCACCAATGCATCCTCGGACAAAGCTGCCTCCTGTACTGATGGCTCTTGCGACCATCCCTTAAGCTGAGACTACACGTTAACTTTCGTTTTGCAAGTTGCATTTCGATCAGGCCGTCTGGCGCTCAACCCGATTTTTCAAGATCCCGATGCTCTCGACCTCGAGTTCGATGCTGTCGCCGTGCTCGAGGAACCAACCAAGTTCGAGGCCGCAGCCATTGCCCACAGTACCGGAGCCGATGAACTCGCCCGGCATCAACGTCTCGTCCTGCGTCACATGGGCGATGATTTCCTCGAACGAGA
The DNA here is from genome assembly GCF_042263385.1 of Bradyrhizobium tunisiense. Taxonomy (NCBI): domain Bacteria; kingdom Pseudomonadati; phylum Pseudomonadota; class Alphaproteobacteria; order Hyphomicrobiales; family Nitrobacteraceae; genus Bradyrhizobium; species Bradyrhizobium tunisiense. Next base: position 22,997 of record NZ_JBHLEV010000002.1, on the reverse strand, counting down.
AAAGCATGCCTTCGCTGGCGCCTCGCGACCGGGTCTCCCCGTTGACGCGCGCTTCCATGGTGAGCTTGTAGGGATCGCCTATTTCATCTGGCGTCACGATCCAGGGCCCGAGCACGTTGCCGCCATCGAAGCTCTTGCCTTTGGCGGGCCCCAGCTTGCCTTCCATCTCAAGCCGCTGGGCATCGCGCGCGGAAAAATCATTGAAGATCGTGAATCCGAATATGTGATCGCGCGCTTTCGCTGCAGAGATGTTCGCGCCCCTGTTCTTGGTGATGATGCCGAACTCCAACTCGTAGTCCATCATTCGGCTATAGCGCGGCCATCTCACGGTGGTGTTGGGGCCTCCGACGCTGAAGCGGTTCGTGATGTAGTAGATCGGCTGCTTGCGATAGATTTCCGGCAATTCAGGCAGAGGCGCCGCCTGAAGGCGGGCGAGTTCAACCGCATCGCCGGCTTTTCGTGCCTGGAGCTTGAGGTGTCCAATCGGAGCTTGAACGATGTGCACCGGGAACGACATACCGTCGCGCATTTGGCGCGGCTCCGGCAGCGGTGCGAGAAGCTCCGATGCGGCGACATCGGACGACAGATCCTGGTCCTGCCCGTATCGACTGAACAGGTCCGACGCTGCATCGAGCGAAGCGTCGCAGTCGTCGATGAGATCAAGCATTGAATTGAAAGCCGGATTTGGTTTGCCGGCTCGCTCGGTTGCGGAAGCGAGATCGAACAAACGTGTGTCGCTGGCATGAACCAGCGCGACTTTGCTCCGACCGTTCGATCGATAGGTGGCCAACTTCAACAGCCCCTCCCCTGATTTGCGTCTTCCTTGTCGATCGAAGCATATCTTATAACTTTCGTTTTGCAAGTCATACGACAAGCGGACCAGCGGCGTGTTGTCGACCATTGCATGACTGCCCCCGCATCAGGATGAGCGGCATCGTTGCCGACCCTACATAGCCAGCGCATAAGCTTTTGTCTTATATGCTCTTAATCGGCTCGCCGCCGGTGCCCGTCAGTACGTCTCACCGGCAGGCCGGGTGGCGGTTATGGCGTTTCACTCTACCAGATCGCCGACGATGAGAGCATCGAAGCGATAACCTCACAGGATCCCGTCGTGAAGAATGGCGCCGGTCATGATGAGCACTATCCGATGCGTCATTTGGTGGCTCGGGACTGAACGCCGCGTCCATCAGTTGCACGAGCGGGGACTTGGCAACTCTGGCATTTGTCGCTCGGACTTGCGCGGTATTCGCGCTCCAATCCAGCGCCAAAATCAGCCGAGGAAGCAACGGGCTTCTCTTTCCGGCGATCGGCATGACTGAAGAATATGCGACAGACTCATAAGTGGACTGGACGCTGAGACCAATGAGCGTCCAGTCTGGTTATCCCTGCTATTCCAGAGGCGTTAGGCGATTGCGCGTGCCGGGACGGACCCCTTGCCCGCACCGTCGAGGAAGCCCGTCAGCCGCTGCCGGATGATACGTTCCGCATCCGCCATGATGCGATCGATCAGCTCCTTGACGGTCGGGATGTCGTTGATCAGCCCCACGACCATGCCACAGCTCCAGGCCCCCGCATCCATGTCGCCGTTTATCATCACCTTCGGGTAGACGCCGGCAACCTGGTCGAGAATGTCCTCGATCTTCAAGCTTGCGCCCTTCTCGCGCTCGATCTCGAGCAGCTCGTCGACACCCTTGTTCTTCAGGACGCGCTCGGTGTTCCGCAGCGCGCGCATGACAAGCACCGTGTCAAGCTCGGTCGCCTTGACCAGTGCCTGCTTCACGTTGTCATGGACAGGCGCCTCCTTGGTGGCGACGAAGCGAGTGCCCATGTTCATGCCGGCCGCCCCCATCGCAAGAGCCGCGACGAGGCTTCGCGCATCCGCCATGCCGCCCGAGGCGACGAACGGAATCTTGAGCTCATCGGCGGCGCGAGGCAGCAGGATCATGTTCGGCATGTCATCCTCGCCGGGATGACCGCCGCACTCGAAGCCATCGACGCTGACCGCGTCGCAGCCGATTCTTTCCGCCTTCAGCGAATGCCGGACCGAAGTGCACTTATGGATCACCTTGATGCCGGCCGCCTTCAGCGCCGGCATGTACTCTTCCGGGCTCCGGCCGGCAGTCTCGACCGCCTTGATGCCGCCTTCCTTGATCGCCGCGATGTATTCGGGATAAGGCGGCGCGGTGAAGCTGGGCAGAAAAGTGAGATTCACCCCAAAAGGCTTGTCGGTCATATCGCGGCATCGCGCGATTTCCTTGGCCAACAGCTCGGGCGTCTTTTGGGTCAGGCCGGTAATGAGGCCGAGACCGCCGGCGTTCGACACCGCGGCTGCGAGTTCGGCGAACCCGACATAGTGCATCCCGCCCTGGATGATCGGATGCTCGATTCCGAACAGTTCAGTAATCGCTGTTTTCACGATGAACTCCCGCTGCTTCGCTCAATGGATGATTTCGAAAAGACCCGCCGCACCCATGCCGCCGCCAATGCACATGGTCACGACGCCGTACTTGGCCTTTCGTCGCCGCCCTTCGAGCAGAAGGTGGCCTGTGAGGCGGGCGCCGGTCATGCCATAGGGATGACCAATCGCGATCGAGCCACCATTGACGTTGAGCTTGTTCGGATCGATGCCGAGCTTGTCCCGGCAATAGATCACCTGAACGGCATAAGCCTCATTGAGCTCCCAGAGATCGATGTCGTCGATCCTGAGGTTGTGGCGCTTCAGAAGCCGCGGGATCGCGACGACCGGGCCGATACCCATCTCATCCGGCTCGACGCCCGCGGCAACGAAGCCTCGGAAGATACCGAGCGGCTTGAGTCCCTTCTTGGCCGCGATCTTGTCGCTCATGATCACGCATGCCGAAGCGCCGTCCGAAAGCTGGCTCGCATTGCCCGCACTGATGGTCTTGCCTTCGAACACCGGCTTGATCTTGGCGAGGCCATCTGCGGTCGTGTCGGGACGCGGACCTTCATCCTTCGTGAGCGTCACTTGCTCGAAGGTGACCTGCTTGGTCTCCTTGTTGACGAGCGCCATTTTGGTCGTGATCGGAACGATCTCCTCATCGAACCGACCACTTTGAAGAGCAGCCCCGACGCGACGCTGGCTCTCCAGGCTGTATTCATCCTGCTTGTCACGGCCGATCTTGTAGCGCTCGGCGACCGTTTCCGCCGTCTCGAGCATCGACATGTACATGTCCGGCTTCATCGCCATCAATTCATCGTCGACCATGTGAAACTTGTTCATGTGCTCGTTCTGCACCAGGCTGATCGACTCGATGCCGCCTCCGATCGCGACGTCCACGCCGTCCAGCATCACGGCACGTGCCGCCACCGCGATCGCCTGCAGGCCAGAGGCGCATTGCCGATCGATCGTCGTCCCGGCGACGCTCACCGGCATGCCCGCACGGATCGCCCCCTTGCGGGCCACGTTCATCACCATGGTGCCTTGCTGCATGGCGCAGCCCATCACCACGTCTTCGACTTCACCAGGGGCGATGCCGGCGCGCTTCACTGCCTCGGCCATGACGTGACCGGCCAGGGTCGGCCCCTCGGTATTGTTGAGGGACCCACGGTAAGCTTTGCCGACCGCCGTGCGAGCGGTGGAAACGATTACTGCTTCAGTCGTCATATTGCCTCTCTGCTTACGCTGCCGCGTCGAGCTGCGCGTAACGCAGCACATGGAACGCGGGATCGCCGAACTGGATGTTGATGGAGGAGATACGCTTGAAATAATGTCCGACGTTCAGCTCGTCGGTCATTCCCATGCCGCCGTGAAGCTGCACCGCCTGGTCGGCGACGAACTTGCCGGCATAACCAATCTTCGACTTGGCGCCCGAGGCAAGCCGCGGAAGCCCCGCATCGCCGGCGGCGAGGCTGAGGTTGAGATGTTGCATCAGGGAGAGCGCCTCCTGATGCGCGATGAACATATCGACCATCCTATGCTGCAGCACCTGGAAGGAACCGATGGTCGTGCCAAACTGCTTGCGGGTCTTGGAATATTCCAGCGTGGCGGAATTCAGCTCGCCAATGGCGCCGACGGCCTCCGCGCAGAGCGCCCCGATGGCGCGGTCGCGACACGCTTCAAGTGCCGCAACGCCCTCGCCTTCCTTTCCCAGCAGTTGTCCGCGGACCTCGCGCATGCGGATCTCCGCGGCGCGTCGGCCGTCGATCGTCTTGAAGCTTTGAAGATCGACACCGGCGACGCGACGGTCGACCACGAAAAGGCTGACGCCGGGCCGGTCGTTGTCGCGGCCGGAGGTCCGCGCCGACACGATCAGATAATCCGCCCAGGGCGCGGCGATCACTGCGGTCTTCCCGCCGCTCAGAACGTAGTCGCTTCCGTCTCGCCGTGCCGTCGTCGTGACATTGGCAAGATCGAAACGGGACTTCTTCTCCGTCCAGGCCAGCGCCCAGATCTTCGTGCCGTCGATAATGCCAGGGATGAACTCCTGCTTTTGCTCGGCGGTGCCCGTGGATTCGATCAGGCCGCCTGCCAGCACCACCGTCTCGACGAAGGGCTCGACGACGAGGTGACGGCCGAACTCCTGCATGATGATCATGGTCGACAAGGGACCGCCGCCGAGACCGCCTGCATCCTCGGAGAATGGCGCAGCGAGCAGACCGAGTTCGGCGAAAGCCTCCCACTGAGTCCGGCTGAGCCCCTCTTCACTCCCCAGGATCTTGCGCCGCTTATCGAAATCGTACTGATCGCGCAGCACGCGCTGGACGCTGGATCGCAGCAATTCCTGCTCTTCCGTGAACTGGATGTCCATCCGGTCCTCCCGATATGCCGCGGCTAGAGGCCAAGAACGGCTTTGGCGATGATGTTTCGCTGGATCTCGTTCGAGCCGCCGTAGATGCTGAGCTTGCGCGAGTTCAGGTATTTCTCCGATGCCGTATGACCGTAATCGGGACCCGGCATGAAGCGGTTGGCACTGACCGGATGCTCCCGGATCGCAAGGCCATAATTGCCGATCGCGCGATGGGTGAGCTCGGTAATGTTCTGGAAAATCTCGGTTCCGCGGATCTTGAACAGCGAGGCCGCCGGACCAGGATCGATGCCGCGCGCCATCTGGGCGACGACACGCAGTTCGGTCGCCTCCAGCGCCAGCACATCGAGCTCGATGCGGGCGATGTCCCGCAGAAACTCCACATGCGCCGGATCATCGGCGGGAATCTCGGCCTTCACGATCTGCTTGAGCTTCTGGATGTAACGGGTCGACCGGCCGATGCCCGCCATGCTGGTGCGCTCGTTGCCAAGCAGGAACTTGGCGTAGGTCCAGCCCTTGTTCTCCTCGCCGACCAGATTCTCGACGGGCACGCGGACGTTCTCGAGGAAGACGTCATTGACCTCATGGCTGCCGTCGATCGTGATGATCGGCCGCACCGTCACGCCAGGCGACTTCATGTCGATCAGCAGAAACGAGATGCCGGATTGCGGCTTCGCATTCGGGTCGGTCCGCACCAGGCAGAAGATCCAGTCGGCGTGCTGCGCAAGCGTCGTCCACGTCTTGTGACCATTCACGATGTAGTGGTCGCCGTCGCGCACGGCCTTGGTTCTGACGGTCGCGAGGTCCGAGCCCGAGCCGGGCTCCGAATAACCCTGGCACCACCAATCCTCACCCGACAGAATCCGAGGCAGGAAGCGTTTTTTCTGCGCCTCGTTGCCGAAGGTGTAGATCACCGGCCCGACCATGGTCACGCTGAACGCGAGCGGAGGCAACGTACCTGCACGGGTCGTCTCCTGCTCGAAGACGAAGCGCCGTGTCACCGACCAGCCGGGGCCGCCGTATTCCTTGGGCCAGAGCGGCGCGATCCAGCCTTTCTTGTGCAGGATGCGGTGCCAGAGCAGCGACTGCTCCTTCGTTAAATCGGTCTCCGGATTTGGGACGCGCATCTCCGCCGGATAATTGTCCGCGATAAAGGAGCGGACCTCATCTCGGAATGCGGCGTCCTCCGGCGAAAGCGCGAGCTCCATGAAAGGCTCTCCTTACCACTTCTCGCCGAAGGGACGGATTTCCAGTTCGAACGTCCACGCGCTCCTGGGCTGCTGGTAGAGCTGCCAGTAGGACGTTGCCACGGAGGACGGAGGCATCAAGGCATCCGGATCGTCGAGTGCGGTGGGGCCGAGCGCTTCCAGCCGGCGTTGCCGCACCCACTCGGTGTCCACGCCCGAATCGATGATGAGATGAGCGACGTGGATGTTCTGGGGCCCCAACTCACGCGCCATGGCCTGCGCCACCGCGCGCAAGCCGAACTTCGCGCTTGCAAAGGCCGCGTAGCCGGAGCCGCCGCGGAGTGACGCCGTCGCGCCTGTGAAGAAGATATTGCCGCCTCCGCGCGGCAACATCAGCTTCGCCGCCTCGCGGCCGGCCAGGAATCCGGAGTAGCAAGCCATCTCCCAAACCTTGCGGAAGACGCGCTCCGTCGTTTCGAGGATCGGAAAATTGACGTTAGCGCCGATGTTGAAGATGCACACTTCCAGAGGCGCGTGCTTGTCGGCATCGCCGAGGAAGGAGATGATCTCATCTTCCTTCCGCGCATCGAGCGAGCGGGCATGGATCTCGCCGCCGGAAGCCTCGATCTCCTTGCCGAGCGGCGCCAGCTTGTCGCCGTTACGGCGACCCGCGAAAACCGTGAACCCTTCCGAGGCGAACTTCTTTGCGATCTCGCCGCCGATGAAGTCACCCGCGCCGATCACGGCCACGGTTGCGTTTCTCTTCTGCACGGGCGTGCTCCCTGTGAGATTACATCTCGCTTGCTGAGTATTCTGCCGCGAACCGCTGGATCATCTCGCCAACGGCCGCCTTACCTTCCCTGCACATAACGTTCTTTTTTAGAACTCGTCAATCGATATTTGGACCGGCCCCTCTCGAAACGACGCTTACCCGCGACGCACGACAGCCTCGCTCACGAGCACCGAGAGGCGCAGTCACACGTCCGCGCGAGTCGCGGCTTTGCCGTCGACCGCAATCGCACCGATGGACCGCTTAGCAACGCAGTTCGACGAAGCAGAGCGCACATATTGCAGTTTCAATGAGCGAGCGAGGAGACCGCTCGCGGTCATCAGCGGCCACCTTGGGCCAAGCCGGTCTTCTGGTGGATCTTAGGCTGTCGCAGCATGGAGTTTCGATTGCTCGACAATCGATTCCTCCACGTCCCGAAGCTGGTCCTTTCCGAAAAACATCTCCTTCCCGACAAAGAACGTCGGCGAGCCAAACGCTCCGCGGCTTACCGCGTCGTTCGTCAGATCGATCAGCCTCTTCTTCACGTCGTCTTGCTGGGCACGCTTCGCCAACCTGTCAATATCGACGCCGGAGGCGACGAACGCGGTGCGGAACACCTCCGGATCGTCCATCTTCTTCGGCTCTTCCCACATATGATGATAGGCCGCCCTGAAATAGGGCTCGAACATCCCCTCCAATTGCGCGGCGACGGCGCACCGCATCAACATGAGGGTATTGACCGGAAAAAAGGGGTTCGAACGAAATTTGGTTACGTTATGCCGGCGGATGAACCGCTCCGTCTCGAGCGCCTGGTACTCGGGCTTGTTCTTGATGCCACGAAGGGAGTCGAAGGGCGACATGTTGCCGGTCGCCTTGTAGATGCCGCCAAGAAGAACCGGAACGTACTCGAACTTGACGCCGGTGCGCTGCTCGATGCCAGGGATGGCGATCTCGGCCAGATAAGCGTTCGGGCTGCCGAAATCGAACATGAACTCTGCTTTCGGGGTCATATCGGCGTTCTCCGGACAACTTAATGATGGTTGAGCTGGCCCATGAGATTATAGTTCCTTTTTCGAACTGTCAAACCGACCATGCGCATACCGGGCCAGTTTCCCTGAGGGTATTGTTCGAAGTTCAGTACCTATCTAGAATGCGACAAACTATCGTTATCCCCCGGATTCGGGAGAACGGTCGGTATTTGGAGACCGCGATGAAATGGAAAGAACTTGAGGAAGAGCCATGCTCAATGGCCCGAACCATTGGGGTCATTGGCGATCGATGGACCCTGCTTATCCTGCGCGAATGTTTTCTGCGCACACGCCGCTTCGAAGGTTTTCAGTCTGCACTGGGAATTACGCGCCATCTGCTCGCCGAACGGTTGAAGAAGCTCGTGCGGCAAGGCATTCTTCGTCGGATTCCCTATCAAGAGTCGCCTAAACGTCACGAGTACATCCTGACGCAGAAGGGGTTGGATCTCTATCCCATCATGATGGCGATCGTGCATTGGGGAGATACTCACATGGTGGACGAACGCGGCCGGCCCCTGCTGCACCAGCACCGCAACTGCGGGAAGGACTTCGATCCCGTCATGGTGTGCTCCGAGTGCGGCGAACCGGTTCTAGCCAAAGAGGTTCACACGCATGCGGGCCCTGGCGCCAGACGGCCCCTCGCGGGGAACGCAGCGGAAGGGCCTGCGCCGAAAGCCAAGCCGCGACGCAAGGCGGCCTGAGAGCGCTCCGCGCGGCAGCTCTGCCGTTCTGCGAGAGGTTGCGGCGTAGTCGGCTCTCCGCGTCTACGATGAGCCCTTCGTCTTGGTCTTCCATGAAGCGATCAAGCAGCAACACGTTCAAACCCGGATTACGCCTCGGCTCGGGTCGGAGCTGTAGAGAGCTTCGACCTGGTCCGACCGGTGTTTCAGAACGGCACGTTGGTTGACGTACGCCTTGTCGGTAATTTCTCCCGCAGCCATCGAGGGCGGGTCGTTGAGCAGCAAGAATGCGCCGACGTTCTCGCTGCTACCGACGGTTTGGTTGTATTCCTGGAAGCGGTCCTTCAGGAACTGCACGACGCGGTCATCGCGGTTGAGGTCTGCAGACGGCTGCGCCGCGATCCGGGCGGCTTCCGTCGGGTTAAGCCAGCAAAGCAGGCCGCACCATTCGCGGTTCGCGCCTGCAACCACGATGTCTGACAGCACGCCGCGCGCCGCCGCCAGGATCGCAGCTCGCATGTTTCCAATCGATACCCAAGTCCCGTTGGCGAGCTTGAAGTTTTCGGAGATCCTGCCTGTGAAGCGAAGCCCGGCTTCCGGTTTTTCCGGGTCCATGAAGGAGACAGTATCGCCGATACGATAGAAGCCCTCTTCATCGAAGGCCATCTTCGTCAAATCCGGTCTTCCGAGGTAACCCGGCGTGACGTTGGGACCTTTGACTCTGACCTCGTAAGTATCGGAAACGGGGAGCAGCTTGAGCTGTAAACCGGGAGCCGGAAGGCCGATCTCCCCGGGACGGTCTGTGGCCCAATGGGTCGTACTGATCGTTGGAGCGGTTTCCGTCGTGCCGTATCCCGACATGACGGGGATCTGCCGGCCCGTGATCGACGACATCAACCGATAAAGCCGCTCGAGCGTGTTCTGCGAGATGGCCGCGCCCGCGTAACTCAGCCGGTCCAACCGCTTCAGTATGCTTGCGCCCAACTCGGGATCCTTCTCGATCGCATCGCATAGGAAATTATATCCGGCAGGCACATTGAACATGGCAGTCGGTGAAATCTCCTTCAGATTCAGGAGCGTTTTGTGGAAGAGCTGAGGTAGCGGCCGGCCATCATCGATGTAGAGCGTTCCGCCGTTCTTCAGTATGCCGTGCAGAATGACGTTGCTTCCCATCGTGTGGTGCCAGGGCATCCACTCAACCTGGACCGGTGCCTCGGACGGCGCTACGAGCAGGCTCCCCATTTGCAGAGAACTTGCCATCATGCGGTGGGTGTTCAAGACCCCCTTCGGAAGGCCTGTCGAGCCTGACGTGAAGAGAATTTTTGCGACAGCATCGCAAGATACCGCGTTCGACGCGCGTTCGAAGCCCTCGTAGCCGTCCCGCTCTTTCGTCAGGTCCGAATACGGTACCGTGTCCGGTGCACCGTCGACGCTGATCCAGGTGGCGGCCCCGAGTTCGGGAATGGAGCGGCCAGCGGAGAAGGCCTGCCCGCTCTGCACGAAGACGAACTTGGGACGCAGCACCTCTGCGATGTCCTTCAGGCGAGAAAGGCCGCCGGGCATCAAGGTGTAGTTCGGCGATACCGGCGCAAGGATCAGGCCGATCGACATTGTGGCGAAGGAAATCACCGCGTTCTCGATCGAGTTTCCGGACAGGATGGCGAGGCTGTCCCCAGGCTTGGCCCCCATTTCGATCAGGCTTTGACCAACCGCCCGAACCAGAGCCCACGCCCGGCCATAGGTGATCTCCTCCCACTCGCCGCTGGAGTTGCGTTGAGCCAGGAAGATACGATTCGGAGCCGCTTTCGCCCAGGTCGGGAGGAAATCCGTAATGCGCCAATCGCAATCTCCGAGCTCGATCGGCGAACTCAGGATGAGCGTACCGTCGTCGCGACGCTGCAGTGAGACCTCTTTGGGCGCGAAGACAGGTGTGTTCGTTGACATTGAAGATGATCCCATGATTTACCGCAGGCCGTCCCGGCACGCTCGCGTGTGATCCGGCTTCTGATTGCCGCCAACCTCACGAAACTCGTGCGGGCGACTTGCCTAAGGAGCTCCGGCAGCGCATTTGATCACGCGCTGCCTTGCAGTTTCCTGCCCGAAACCGCTACTCGGACTTCGCGTCGAGCACGTCTCCGAACAATTTGTAGCTCGTGCCGGTCCAGCGCTGCAGCCTCATTTGAGTCCACATCATGTTCACGTTTTCGCTGGTATTGACCTCGATCCCCGGCAGCGCGACAGGGACGATGACGCTCTTCAGATTCTTTGCTTGCGCCAGGATGTTCTTGCGGGACAGATCGTTGCCGCATTGTTTCAGTATTTGCTCGAGCAGAATGCCCTGCTGATATCCGACCGCGTAGGTCCCATTGCTGATGTCGGCGCCGGGTAGATACTTCTCGAAGAAGTTTCGATAATCCCGCAGACCGGGATCGTCCTTCCAAGCCTCGTCCCCAACGTCCTTGGTGATCGTGCCTGCGATCACGCCGATCGACTTGTCGAGACCGGCCGGCGCGAGCGTCCCGCCAACAGATGCGGAAGGAAAGTTGATGATGATGGTCGCCTTCCATCCGATCACCGAAGCCTGCCTGATCGCCTGCGCCGCAAACTTCGGTGTCCCAGCGATCACGAGAGCCTCGGCTCCTGAACTCTTCAGGTTCGTGATCTGCGAGTCGATCGTCGGCTCGGTCACCTCGTAAGCGGCAGTCACGACCTTTCGGTCGAAATCGCTGCCGAGATACGCCTTGAACGCATTGACGTAGTCTTTGCCGAGATCGTCGTTCTGATAGAGAATTGCGTATTTCGCGTTGGGAAGCACCTTGGTCAGATACTTGGCGTAGATCTTCCCTTCGGTATCGTAACTCACGATACCGGTCGTCATCAGGGGATAGTTCTCGACGTCCGTGAACTTGGATGCACCACTGACGATTGCGATGCTGGGCACTCCCTTTGCCCTGAGATACTTCGCCGTGGCCGAGACGCCGGGCGTACCTAGCTGGCCGTACATGAAGGAGATTTCGTCGCTCTCGACCAGCTTGCGCACGTGCTCCACCGCCTTGGGTGGGCTGTATGAGTCATCGTAGGCGATGTAGTTGATCTTGCGCCCGTTGACGCCGCCTCGCTCGTTCAGCGATTGGATATAGGCGATAAGACCCTTGCCAATGAGCCCGATCGATGACGCCGGTCCGCTGAAGGGAAAAACCCCACCAATCTTGATCTCGGTATCGGAAATGCCCGGCTCTTCCGCAGCGGAGGCCGAACCGCTCAGAAGTACAGCGAGGGCTATCGCAATTTTCCATTTGGACATCATCAACCGTCCTCCCCATGCGCGCCATACCTGGCACGGAACTGTCTCTTGTTTATCTTCCGCTGTGCGATCTCCTGAACGACATCGTCGTTCAGGATAGCAGGCCGAAGCAGCCCTTTTTGTCGTGATTGGCTTTTCTTCAACCTACCGTTCTTTTTTAGAACTCGTCAATCTATTCTGTTAGGAGATCTTCTTCGATGCAGCAGAGATATGCCGAATCATTGGAATTCTTGCACTCGACAACTGGGTCCCGTGCGTCACCCTTATCACTTCTATTACCGAACTTACTTCTTCAGACAGCGAGTCCTGCTCCGGCCGAATTGACGTGCCCGCATGACGAACTCACGTCCAACTTACGCGCCGCCGACGAACAACTGGAGGGAGCACGGTCCCAGTTGCGTCCTCCTGGCAAGACAGTGAACGTGTCGCGGAAGCGCACCTTCTCCCGGGCGAGTGGACAATGAGCTTCGGGAGCCGGCTACAACAATCTTGTGCCGCCCTTATTCAGAGATGAATGCCCGCCCCCGCGCCTGCCGCGCGACCCTTTTCGCATCGCACGCCCCATGGGAGCGCACGCATATCCCAGCCGCCGACCACCATTTCGTCCCCGGCTCGGCGACCGGGCGCAATTTCGGGAATTCACTTCAAACCATTCAGCACGTCCACGGCGTGCGAAATGAGCATCGAGGCGATCTGGGACGCCTCGCAGGTTTGCTCATGCCTCGAGGCGTCACGCGAACGTGACGCTCTTGTTCAACGGCAGTTCGCGCACACGCTTTCCGGTAAGAGCGAAGATTGCGTTCGCGAGAGCAGGTGCGGCTGGCGGGACCGGCGGTTCGCCAATTCCTCGCACTTCCCCCCCAAGCTCCAATCCCTTGACGACGATTTCGGGTGCCTGATGAAATCTCATGGCCTCGAACAGATGAAAATTGGTCTGGACCGGCGCAAAGTTTTCGTAGGTCAGCTCGCAGTTCATGGCATGGCCCAAGGCCCAAATGATGCCACCCCGCACCTGCGCTTCGAAGTTGACCGGGTCCAGAATGCGCCCCACATCGCAAACGGCGTACACCTTGTCGATCTTGATGCCCTGAGGCGTATCGCTGACGTCGACGACTTGAGCCATTGGCACGCCGAAGGACAAAGTTAGCGCCACGCCGCGGGCTCGCCGATCGTCGATCCGCGAGCCTTTCCAGGCGGAAATATCACGCAAGGTATGCAGCACCTTCTGAGACGGCTCATGATTGCAGAGACGAATGAGCTCTGCCATCGGATCCGCGCCCGCGGCATAGATCAGCTCGTCCAGAAAGGAAGCATGGTGGAAGCCGTTGGCGGACGCTCCAACCGATCGCCACGGGCTGACTGGCACCATTTCCTTCGCCTTGTAACCAGTCACGCGGCAGTTCGGTATTGCGAAAGGTTGGTCCCAAATACCGTTGACGCTGGAAACATCGGGGCCGGGAGGAACGGGCGCCTGCAGACGGTTGAACCAGGAGGCGCCCATCGATTGCCCGGCGACATCGATGTCCATGCTCTCGACCTTGCCGTCGCGAACCGTACCTTTCGCGCGCGAGAGCTGGATCGGGCGCGGATAGTCGTGCGCCATGTTCTCCTCGCGACTCCAGATCATCTTGACCGGAACGCCTTCCATGCCCATCGCGAGTTCGATCGCCTGTAGCGCGTAGGTGTCGTCGAGTCGTGCTCCGAAGCTGCCGCCGATCGACTGAGCGTGCACGTAAACTTTCTCTTCCGGCAGTTGGGTCAGCTTCGCCGCATGCCCCTGGAGGAACACCGGGATCTGCGTTCCCGTCCAGATGTCGAGCCGTTCCTTCGTATAGAGTACAACCGCATTCATCGGCTCGAGTGGGGCGTGGGCCAAGTACGGCGTCCGATACTCCGCCTCAACGGGCTTGGACGCGCCGGCGAACGCCTTCTCGACGTCGCCGTCATTGCGGAGCCGGCTGTCCTGCAGGTCTTTGGAGAACGAATTCTCCAGCACCTTCCACATTCCGGCCGAATCGGCTGGATAAGGAGGATCGTTCCATTCGATCTTAATGGCGGCAGCGGCCTGAAAAGCTCTCCACGTGTTGTCGGCGATGACGCCTACACCGTCTTTGATCGGGACGATCTTCTTGACGCCCCTCATCTTCTCCGCGCTGGAGGCATCATATCGTTTGATCGTGCCTCCCATGCCCGGATTGGCCCTGACGGTGGCGTACACCATTCGGTCCAGACGAACATCAATCCCATACTGCTGGGTACCCGTGGACTTCGCGACCATATCGATCCGGCGCATCTTCTTGCCGATGTAGCGCCACTCCTGTTCCGGTCGGAGCGTGACATCGGTAATGGGCGCAAGCTGCGCGGCCTCGACGGCCAGCTCCGCGTAGCTGATAGACTTGCCGTCGGGCAGGATGACCTGACCGTCCTTGGTTTTCAGTTGCGATCGGGACACTCCCGCCCTCTTGGCGGCCGCCTCCTTCAAAGTCTCTCGCGCGACCGCTCCAGCCAGACGGAGTTTATGATAACCGTCGGGTACGGTGGACGATCCGCCGGTGATCTGCATACCCAGCAGACGGCTCAACACTTCGCCGCCTCCCCGCGCCCCACGCGCCATCATGCCATCGTCGATCGTAGAGAACGGCAGGCTGTCGTCCATCACCCGGCTGTTGAAGTAGGCCGGACTTGGCGGACCGGGATGGATGCGAACCTTGTGCGGATCGACGTCGAGCTCTTCGGCGATCAGATGAGCTTGGATGGAATACGAGCCTTGCCCCTTATCGGCTCGCGGAGTGATGAGCGTGACACCCTTTGCGTCGATGCGGACATACGGCGTGATCGCGGCCTCGCCCGGCTTGAGGTCCTCGAGCAGCGGATTGAGAGGCTCCTTGCGCAATTGGTAATAGCCGAACGCGACGCCGCCGGCGATCGCCGCGGAGCCGATCAAAAACGTGCGTCTTGCAATCGTCTTGAGCCGAGCCACGCTATTTCCCCTTCATCATCTGGGCTGCAGTTTTGACGGCGCTGTGGATGCGCGTGTAAGTTCCGCATCGACAGAGATTTCCGTCCATGGCTTCGGCGATCTCGGCGTCCGAAGGATCGGGGGTTTTGGACAGCAGGGCCGCTGCAGTCATCATCTGGCCGGACTGACAATAACCGCACTGCGCGACCTGGTGCTCGATCCAGGCCTGCTGAACCACATGCAGGTTTGCCGGAGTCCCCAGACCCTCGATTGTCGTGATGCTGCCGCGGACCTCGCCAGCGTTGATCGAGCAGGAGCGAACCACCTCGCCGTCGATATGAACGGTGCACGCGCCGCAAAGGCCCGCACCGCAGCCGTACTTCGATCCCGGGATACCAAGCTCGTCGCGCAGCACCCAAAGGAGCGGCATTTCCGGTTCAACGTCCAGGTCGTGGCGCTTACCATTGACGGTCAATTGCATTGGGAATGCTCCTGTAGCTGCGAAAGACGGCGAACAACGATCACCGGCCTTCCCGAGGGCTGGGGCCGGCCGGTTCCGGTGCGCTGGACTTGGCACACATCCCTGCACTCTCGCTTCGTTGATGAATGAACGGCCGCGCAGAGATCGGCAGGGCTTCGAGAAGGCGGCATTGCTTTCCTCGTCCGCCCATTGATTTCATCCTTAATGATTAGGACGTTACGGCGGCCTCGGCCAATTCAGAATCGAATAACCTTGCTTTACCGCTGAATAGCCGCGAGGTGCGTGTCGGCGAAGCCGATCCATGCCATGGATTGTCGGAAAGCAACTCAGAGCTACCTGAGTTTCCGCCGCCCTCCTCGCCCAGAAGTGGCGGCCTGCTCCGACCCGACTTTGGGCAATGGCGCATCGATGACCCGCTTCATGAGCTCGCGGAGATGGCCCGCCTCACGCACCCCGAACGCCGTTTCGAATCCAGCTCTCGCCTTTTGCCAGGCCGGATAGGCCGCGAGCAACATTTCCTGCCCGCGATCCGTGATGGCAACCTCCCGCACCCGCCGATCCTCCTCGCTCACCTCGATCTTGAGGAGGCCATCGCGTTCCAGAGGCCGGAGATTATGGCCAACGGTCGCTCGATCCATCGTCATGATGTTCGCCAGGCTGGCCATCGTCATCGGGCCTTCCGAGGCGAGGAAGCCCAGCAGGCTATACTGGGTTGACTTGAGCCCGGTGCCGGCAAGACAGAGATCGTAATAGCGCGATATGCGCCGGGCCGCCCGCCTGAGCTGGCTGCAAGTGCAGTTCTGAGGAAGATCACTCATCGCAATCGAACGTCGTGCCAAGTTCAGGCTTCCTCGGTCGTTTGGGTCGGTGCGCCAGATCCTTAGCACCAAATCGCGAGGCAGACTTCAATTGAAATGGCAGTTTGCCTGCATTGATGTCTAATGATAGTCTCATATGCCCGTAATTGCACGATACACCGCACAAGGGCTCACGCAGCCTTCGATCAGGAGACCAGCATGGCGGGACTCAAAGATCACCCGATCGCCGACCGCATACGGCTCAACCCGCCGGCACCGCCTGCATCGCTCAGCCTTGAAGCTTTGAAGGCGCTGGTCATGGAGTGCGGTGCCGACGATTGCGGCGTCGTGAGCCTTGACGATCCGCTTCTGCGGGACGAAGCCGTTCATGCCCGCCGCGCCTTCGCGGGAGCTCGGCTGGCGGTGAGCATCGTGAGCCGAACGCATCGCGCCCCAATTCGCTCGCCCACCCGTTCGGCGGCCAACAACGAATTCCATCAAGTCAGCCACGACGTGGACGACATCGCGCGTGAATTGGTTGGTCGGCTCGAGGATATGGGAATCTCGGCGATGAACCCGCCGATGGCTTTCCCGATGGAGTTCGATCGCTATCCTGAACGGGCCTGGGTCGTCTCACACAAGCTCGTGGCCGAGGCAGCCGGCATGGGGAAGCGCGGTATCCATCGCAGCGTCATTCATCCCAAGTTCGGCAGCTTCATCCTGTTGGGCACGGTCCTGGTCGACCTCGAAATCGAAGCACCTGCGACGGCGCTCGACTACAACCCGTGCTTCGAGTGCAAGCTGTGTGTCGTGGCCTGTCCGGTCGGCGCACTCAAACCGGACGGATACTTCGATTTCTCGTCTTGTCTGAACCACAATTATCAGCAGTTCATGGGCGGGTTCGCACACTGGATCGAGGATATCGCCGATGCCAAATCGGCCAAGGATTACCGGAGCCGTCAGCCGCTCGCGGAAACCGTAAAGCGCTGGCAGAGCCTCTCCTACGGCCCCAACTACAACGCCGCCTATTGCGTCGCGGTCTGCCCCGCCGGCGAGCATGTCATGGCGGACTACCTGGCGGATCGGAAGGCCCACGTTGAGACCATCCTCAAACCGCTCCAGGAGAAAATCGAGCCTCTCTACGTCGTCCGAGACTCGGACGCAGCCAGTCATGCTGCGAAAATGTTCCCGCACAAGACGCTTCGGTTCGTGCGCAGCAGCGCCCGTGCGACGAGCATCGGTGCGTTTCTTTTCGGGATGGGACTTAGCTTCCAGCGGGGCAAGTCCAAGGGCCTCAACGCCACTTACCACTTCGTGTTCACGGGAGAACAGCCTGCAGAAGCCACGGTGGTCATAAGGAATCAGAAGCTGACCGTCACCCCTGGCCTGACCGGGACTGCCGACCTGCGGATCCAAGCCGACTCGACGGCATGGTTACAGACGCTCACGGGACGGCTCTCCATCATCCTGGCACTCGCTCAACGGAAGATCCGACTCAAGGGGCCCCTGAAACTGCTCAAGGCATTCGGCGCTTGTTTTCCGAGATAGCTGCTTCACTGACCACTCTCTCAGGTTTGGCATTCACGGCGCGGCGCAAACCTCGCTGCGATAGCCGCTTGCTGGCGGCTCCGCCCGATTAGTTCTTTTTTTGAATTGACTAACCTGCGGCAGCGGTCTTCTATCCTGGGACCTCCCAGTCCGGTCCAGCACGACGAGGCAATGGACGTGGACTACTAAACCGGTTGCGAAAGCAGCCGGTTCTTTTTTGACGAGACCCCAACTCCAATGTGCTCGATCGAAAATCGAGTTCAGAACTTCTCGAACGCTTCCGATTCCGGGTCTGTCGACGATGATCCGCGAAACTCCTGCGGGAGCAGGATCGTCGCTTTCTTGCTACGGCGTTTTCAGGAGCCGTTGCAGTTGCCGACGGACCGCGCCAAGCATCGTTTCAGAAGCGGCCGGCTTTGCGTCTTTCAAGGCTCGCGAAATGGCCAGCGCTCCGACCATCGCTGCGGCGGCAAAAAGCGACAGATCTCGGGATTCCGTATTCGATCTGCCGGTAGCTTTCAGCCCATTCTTGATCAAGCCGGCGAATCTGTCGAACCCGGCGGCGAACTCCTCCTGGATCGCGCCCTCTTCGTGAGGGACCTGCGAGACCAGCGCGGCCATGGGGCAGCCGCTCTCCGGAACATCCCGGTGTTGCAGCGATAGATATTGGCTCAGTAGCTCCGCAAGGGGCAGCTGGGAAAACTCCGAATGACATTGGCGGAAGCTCTCTGCCAGCGCTTGCGACGAGAGCGCCTCCTTCGAAGGAAAATGACTATAGAGCGCACCGTGGGTAAGTCCTGCGGCCTTGGCGACCTCCCCCACCGTCATGGCTCCGAAACCGCCCTTGCGCATCCGTCTGGACGCGACCTCGAGGATTGAAGATCGGTTCTGAGCCGCCTGAGCTTTCGACACCTTCATATTTTGCTCGCTCGGATGCTCATGGGCTCCTTGACATTCATAGATTACGTACGCAATTAACATATTCATTGCAACCGCAATGAATATTGAGACGCCAACGCGGGCCGCCGGCCGTGCACGGATTGGAGATCGAGATGAAGGTTGAAGGTTCAGTCGCCCTCGTCACCGGAGCGAACGGTGGGATCGGGAGAGCGCTCGTCGAGGAATTGCTCAAGCGAGGCGCAGCGAAGATCTACGCGGGCGTGCGCGGCTCGGGCTCGGTGCAATCGCTTTTCGAGGACCAATCGCGAGTGATCGCGCTCCAGCTGGACGTAAGTAGGCCCGACCAGGTCGCCAAGGCAGCCGTGACGGCATCCGATGTGACCCTGCTCGTGAACAATGCGGGATTCATCGGCGGCCACGGCGCACTGTCCGTCAGCGATCTTGCGGCGGCGCGCCAGGAGATGGAAGTGAACTATTTTGGACCTTTGGCTCTTGCGCAGGCATTCAGGAACACCCCGGCGCTGAAAGGCGGGGCGATGATCAATATCCTCAGCTTCCTGTCGCTCGTGACCATTCCGCAAGCTGGAACCTATTCGGCTTCCAAGGCGGCGGCACTGTCGCTGACGCGCGTCCTGCGAGCAGAATTGAAGGCACGCGGATCGCAGGTCTTGGCTGTACTGCCGGTGCAGGTTGATACTCCGCTTGGAAAGGCGATGCCGGATCCCAAGCTGAAACCCAGCGAAGTTGCGATCCATACCTTGGATGCCCTCGAAGCCGGAAAGGACGAGGTCTTTCCGGGGGCCCTTTCCGAAGGTGCCGCGGCAGCGTTCAAAGCGGACCCGGCGGGGTTGCAGGCGAAGTTGGCCGCCATGGTCCACGCCATCGATTAGACCGCAGAGCGGCCGAGGTTGCCAGTCGACCTCGGTCGCTACTTTCTTATCAAGAGTTACTTGAATTTCTGTATCTACTCTGGCAGTCAGCTTCGGCAATCGACCCTCTCATCTCCAGGAAATCGGGTTCTCGCATGCGCCGAATAGTGGTTACGGGAATGGGGCTGGTGTCTCCGCTCGGCTGCGGCAGAGAGCTGGCCTGGTCGAGACTGCTGGCTGGCCGGTCCGGGCTGACGATCCTGCCCGACTGGGCCGCCTCGTTGCCGGGGAGAGTTGCCGGACTCGTGCCGACCAAAGCCGACGACCTCGATGGTGGGTTCGACCCCGACCTGACGATTCCGCCCAAGGAACAGCGGAAGATGGATCGGTTCATTCAGTTCGCATTGGTCGCAGCCGCGGAGGCAATCAAGCAAGCTGGCTGGACTCCGGCCGATGAGCGCGCTCTCGAGCGAACCGCCACGATCATCGCTTCTGGAATTGGCGGTTTTCCGGCGATCGTCGAAGCGGTGCGGACCGTCGATCAACGCGGCATCCGCCGCCTCTCGCCGTTCACCGTCCCGTCCTTTCTGGCAAATCTCGCCGCCGGACACGTCTCGATCCAGTATGGCTTCAAAGGACCTCTCGGTGCCCCCGTGACGGCCTGCGCCGCCAGCGTACAGGCGATCGGCGATGCCGCTCGGTTGATCCGCTCGGGGGAAGCCGATGTGGCCGTATGCGGCGGTGCCGAAGCCTGCATTGATCTTGTTAGTCTTGGAGGCTTCGCGGCGGCTCGCGCAATCTCCACCCGCTTCAACGACCGGCCCTCGCAGGCGTCTCGCCCGTTCGATCGGGACCGGGACGGCTTCGTCATGGGTGAAGGGGCCGGGATCCTGGTGATCGAAGACCTCGAGCACGCTCACGCCCGTGGCGCCCGGCCGATCGCCGAACTCGTCGGCTACGGAACTTCCGCTGACGCCCATCATATCACCTCGGGCCCCGAAGACGGTTCGGGCGCCCGGCGGGCCATGGAAGCGGCCCTGCGCCAGGCAGAGCTCGATCCGCGCAACGTGCAGCATCTCAATGCTCACTCGACCTCGACCCCGGTCGGCGACATCTCGGAGCTGGCGGCCATCAAATCGGTTTTCGGAGCCCATGGCGGCATCGCCGTGAGCGCGACGAAGTCCGCGACCGGTCATTTGCTCGGTGCCGCAGGGGGGGCCGAGGCCATCTTCGCAGTCCTTGCTCTTCGAGACCAGGTGGCCCCACCCACTCTGAATCTTGAGACTCCGGATGAAGCTGCCGAGGGCGTCGATCTCGTCGGTCCAAAGGCCAGAAGCATGGCGATGGACCATGTGATCTCGAATGGTTTCGGCTTCGGCGGCGTGAACGCCAGCGTCATCTTCAAACGCTGGTAGAAGGCCTGCGCGCAAAGTATCCCGGATCTCACCGCGCGCGATCGACAAACAGGAAGCGCGACGGTGGAACGTCGGCAGGGCGGCGGAGAGCTCGATTTCTTTCCTGCGATGCCGCAATTCAGATCCGGCCTTCGCACCCACAATCCAACTGGCAAAAAGCGCGAATGGCGGAGTTTCGGGACAGCCACGAAGGGGTGACCCGACGATTGGATGTTGGCTGTCATCCCCGGTCTTTGATATGCCGTTTCCCGGAGCTATTGGACTGGAGTCGACTGGATGGGCCACTCCCAGGCAGACAAGGCAAAGAGCCGGCAGCGCATACTGGATGCGGCCGCAGTGCAGATCCGCGAGCTGGGATTGGACGGCCTCAGTATCGCCGAGCTCATGAAGTCCGCGAAATTGACCCATGGCGGATTCTACGGACATTTCGACTCGCGCGACCAGTTGATCTCCGAGGCTTTGGCGAAAGCTCTCTCGGAAGGAGGCCCGGAAGCGGTGCGCCCGGGAAGCGCGAACGGTCCGCGTACCCTCAAAGCGCTGCTGAACACTTACCTGAGCAAGGCACATCGGGACGATCCGAGCGTGGGATGTGGGGTGGCGGCCCTGGCCGGCGATGTCGCACGAAGCGATCGAAAGACGCGCGCCGTCATGACGGAATTTCTTTCGCATTACTTCGACAACGTGGCTGACCTGGTGGAAGGCGACCATCCCGACGAGTCGGCGGTTGCCATCGTTTGCACGATGGTCGGAGCGGTCGCTCTTGCACGGGTGACGAGGGATATCTCGATGTCCGACAAGATATTGCGCGCGGCGCAGCGAAGCATTCTCGAACTCGTCGAAACCCGCCGGTCGGCTCTCGAATGAGTGGTGAGAAACGACCATGACCCATGCTGCATACCACGCGAAATGCTGCGTCGATCTTCGCCGGCAGCGTACGGATCATGCAACCTGCTGCAGGCGCTTCTGAGCCCCCTGCTGACCGACCAGCCACGACTTGGTGTTCGCAAACTCCGCTTCCAGGAAGCGCCAGACCTGCTTGGTCATCTTTCTGAGGTCGCTCTCGCGGCGGCGGAGCAACCACAAATCCAGCATGGCCGTGTCGCCCGGGAGCACACGTACCAAGCCTTCAGCCAGGGCAAACGGCACCGGCAGAAACGCCAAGCCGAGCCCTTCCGCCGTCGCCGCGAAATGATTGACGACCGGCATGAGCTTCAGCGTGCTATGGGCGTTTGCCGCCGAATTGAAAGCCGCCAACAACGAAATCTGACTGGTGCGCTCGCTATCGGCTGCCCCGTACTCGACCGAGCATCCGATCAGTTCGTGGTCGACCAACTCTTTCAGCGTCTTCGGTGCAGCGTGCTCCGCCAGATAGCTATCGGATGCAAACAGACCAAAGGCGATGGATCCAACGCGGCGACCGATCAGTTCACCGTCACCCGGATGCCCGATCCGGATGACGAGATCGAGATCGCTGGTGGCCAGGTTCTGCTGCTCAACCGTCGAATTGATTTCGAGGCGGATCTGAGAACTCAGCGCACGCAACTTCTTGACGCGAGGCAGCAGCCAATGCTTGGTCAGACCTTCAGTCGCGGAAATCTTGACCGCCGTCGAACGCTGGCCGACGCGCAGGGATAAATCCCGCTGAAACTCCTCGAAAGAGCGAACCATCTCTTCCGCCGAGCGGAGCAGGTCCTGCCCCTCCTGGGTAAGCTTCACCCCCGACGATACGCGAAAGAACAGCGGCGCGCCGATATTGCGCTCCAGCTCCTTCAGGCGCCTGCTGAGGGTCGGCTGGCTCATGCCCAACTCGCGGGCCGCCCTATTGACGCTTCCGGTTCGCGCCACCGAAAAGAAGAGCCTGAACAGATCCCAGTTGGTTTCCGTCACGCGAGATCTATGCTGGTTTCCACCGGCCGGCTCTGGCCCCACATCGCGGGGCCCAGCTTCGGAGAACGGGCCACCACGCGCAAGTTCGACGCCCACCACGTTCTCCATTTCCATCCCCACCATGAACGTCCGAGCGGAACTGAAATGATGCTCGTCATCTTTCCAACAGAATGATGCCTATCATGCAGAACGTCAAGTTCTGAATCAGCCTCAAGAAGACCTGAACACCAATCCCGAACCGGCGTAGAAGCGGTCCCGTTAGCCGGTGACTTGACGGCTCGACGCTTCGCGCAGGTGGAGATCGAGAGCGACGTTGGGCATATCCGGGGTGTGAAGCGACCACCCATTCAAGCCGCGGACATGAGCTCTCGATCTCGCGACAGACTTCGCCCGAGCTTTGCTTGCGT